>SEHB01000011.1 GCA_004143945.1 Lysobacteraceae bacterium | reverse complement strand
CCGCCACCACCGATCGGCGTATCGACGCCGAACGCGAAATAGCCGCCTCCACCGCCGCCTCCACCACCGCCGCCGAGGCACGCATTGCGCGCGCCTCCGCCCGCGCCGCCACCTCCGCCGGCGCCGACCGCGCCGATGTTGACGGTGACCGAGCTGCCTTCGCCGCCCGCTCCCGCTGCGGCCGACGGCGCGTTGACTCCGCCCGCTCCGCCGATGCCTTGCAGCGCGAACGTGCCGCCCGCTCCGCCGCTGTCGACGGCGGGATCGACTGGCTCCGCCGGATTGCCGCCGTGCTCACCCGGATTGCCGGTGTCCGGCGAGCGCGCTCCGCCGTCACCGCCGCGGTTCCACGGCGGCGCGCCGGGATCGCCGCCGCTGCCGGCGAGCGCGCTGGATCCCGCGATGCCGGGGCCGCCGCTGCTTCCGCAAGCCTCGCCGATGGGGCAGGTGCCCGCGGAGGCGTGCGCCGCATGCAGTACGACGGCAAGGGTGGTCGCGAGCACGATCGCGTGGTGGATCGGCGTGCGCGCAGCGCGTGGGGAGTCGCCAGGTTCGATGTCCATGCCGTGCCTACGCGCAAGCCGGCGGCGCGGAGGATCATCGCCATGGGCGAGATCTGCACAGGTTGTCCACAGGTTTGTTGTCTCGACACCCGAGACGACGTTGCCGATCATGCGGGTTGGACCGGACGAGAACCGATGGCACAGACCGAACGCAAGAATGTCACCAGCATCGAAGCGCTGCGCGTGCCGCCGCATTCGATCGAGGCCGAACAGGCGGTGCTCGGCGGCCTGATGCTCGCCCCCGAATCCTGGGACCGCGTCGCCGACCGGCTGACCGAGGACGATTTCTACCGGCGCGACCATCGCCTCGTGTTCCGCGCGATCGGCGAGCTGTCGAACAAGGGCATGCCCTACGACGCGGTCACGCTCGGCGACTGGTTCGACGCGCAAGGACTCGCCGAGCAGGTCGGCGGCGCGGGCTACGTGATCGAGCTCGCCAATTCCACGCCGAGCGCCGCGAACATCACCGCCTATGCGGACATCGTGCGCGAGAAGTCGGTGCTGCGCCAGCTCATCGATGCCGGTACGGAGATCGCGGGCGACGCATTCGTCCCGGACGGACGCACGAGCCAGGAACTGCTCGAAGTCGCCGAGCAGAAGGTGTTCCACATCGCCGAAGCCGGCGCGCGCGGGCGCAAGGGCTTCGTGCAGATGCGCAGCGCGGTCAAGGAAGCGTTCCAGATCCTGTCGCAGCGTTACGAGAACCGCGGTTCGGTCACCGGCCTGCCGACCGGGTTCAGCGACCTCGACGAGATGACCGCGGGCCTGCAGCCGTCCGACCTCGTGATCGTCGCGGCCAGGCCGGCGATGGGAAAGACCGCATTCTCGATCAACATGGCCGAGTACGCCGCGCTCAAGACCAAGAAGGCGGTCGCGGTGTTCTCGATGGAAATGTCGGCCTCGCAGCTCGCGTTCCGCCTGATTTCCTCGCTCGGGCGCATCAACCAGCAGCACCTGCGCACCGGCGACCTCGCCGAGGAGGAGTGGCCGCGCGTGTCGAACGCGATCGCGCTGCTCAGCGAAGCCAGGATCTTCATCGACGACACGCCCGCGTTGAGCCCGGGCGAACTGCGCGCGCGCTCGCGACGGCTCAAGCGCGAGCACGACCTCGGCCTGATCGTGATCGACTACCTGCAGCTCATGCAGGTGCCCGGGACGAAGGAGAATCGCGCCACCGAAATTTCAGAAATCTCGCGTAGCCTCAAGGCGCTCGCGAAGGAACTCAACGTGCCGGTGATCGCGCTGTCACAGCTCAACCGCTCGCTCGAACAGCGCACCGACAAGCGACCCGTGATGGCGGACCTGCGCGAATCGGGCGCAATCGAGCAGGACGCCGACGTGATCATGTTCATCTACCGCGACGAGTACTACAACCAGGATTCGAGCGACAAGGGCGTCGCCGAGATCATCATCGGCAAGCAGCGAAACGGACCCACCGGCGTCGTCAAGCTCGCGTTCCTCGGCCAGTACACGAAGTTCGAGAACCTCGCGAGCGACCGGTATGCGGGAGGCTTCGAGTAGCAAGCAGGAACAGGGAACAGGAATAGGGAATGGGACACTGCAACGACTCTCCATCGACACTGCGGGACGCCGCGGGGATGCCGGCGTCCGCTTTGCCATTCCCCATTCCCCATTCCCGATTCCCGGCCAATAGCTGATGCGCCCCACCTGCGCGACGATCCACCTCGGTGCACTGCGCGAGAACCTGCGCCGCGTGCGCGAGCTTGCGCCGGGCGCGAAGGTGCTCGCGGTGGTCAAGGCCGACGGCTACGGGCATGGGCTCGAGCGCGTCGCGCGCGCGCTCGAAGGCGCCGATGCGTTCGGCGTCGCGGGCATCGCGGACGGGCAGAGGCTGCGCGCTGCCGGTGTTTCGCAGCGCATCGTGGTGCTCTCGGGTCACGATGAACCCGCGGACCTCGCGGAACTGCGGCGGCTGCGCCTCGACACGGTCGTGCACACCGACGCGCAGGTCGAGATGCTCGCGGCCGACGCCGATCCGCGTCCGCTGCGCGTGTGGCTCAAGATCGACACGGGCATGCACCGCCTCGGATTCGCGCCGGAGCGCGCGCACGAGCTGCATGCACGGCTGCGTGCCTTGCCCTGCGTCGATCGCGACGTCGCGCTGATGACGCACTTCGCGAATTCCGACGTGTTCGACGACGCGGTCACCGCACGGCAGATCGAGCGCTTCGAGCGCGCGACCGCGCGCCTCGAAGGCGAGCGCTCTCTCTCCAATTCGGCCGGCGTGCTCGGCTGGCCGGAAGCGCAGGGCGAGTGGGTCCGCGTCGGCGGCGCGCTCTACGGCATTTCGGTCGTCGCCGGGCGCATCGGCGCCGACTTCGGGTTCCGGCCTGCCATGACGCTGTCGACGCGGCTGATCGCGGTCAACCGCGTCGCGCGCGGCGACGACGTCGGTTACGCGGGCACCTGGCGCGCGCCCGAGGACATGCCGGTCGGTGTGGCCGCGATCGGCTACGGTGACGGCTATCCGCGCCACGCGGCGTCCGGCACGCCGGTACTCGTCGACGGCGCGCGCGCGACGATCATCGGCCGCGTGTCGATGGACCTCGTCACGCTCGACCTGCGCGGGCAGCCCGACGCGAAGATCGGCGACCCGGTCGTGCTCTGGGGACGCGGCCTTCCGGTCGAGGAGATCGCGCAGCACGCGGGCACGATCGGCTACGAACTCACCTGCGGCATCACGCGGCGCGTGCGCTTCGTCGAGGACGACGGCTGATGGCCAAGGCAAGGACGGCATACGTCTGCAGCGAATGCGGTGCCGAGCACTCGAAGTGGCAGGGCCAGTGCATCGAATGCGGCGCGTGGAACACCCTGAGCGAGTTCGTCGTGCAGCCGGCCACGAAGTCGGTCGCGGTGAATCCGCGCAGTGGCTACGCGGGCGCGGTCGATGCGGCGAAGGTGACGAAGCTCGCGACGGTCGCGGCGCAAGCCGAACAACGCAGCGCGACCGGCATCGCCGAGCTCGATCGCGTGCTCGGCGGCGGGCTCGTCGCGGGTTCGGTCGTGCTGATCGGCGGCGATCCGGGCATCGGCAAGTCGACGCTGCTGCTGCAGATGCTCGGTGCGATCGGGCAGCGCGTGCGCGGCCTCTACGTCACCGGCGAAGAATCACTCGCGCAGGTCGCCTCGCGCGGGCAGCGCCTCGGCATTCCGCTGGACGGGCTGGAGGCACTCGCGGAAACCTCGATCGAGCGCATCCTCGCGGAGGCCGCCAACGGCCGCCCCGACGTGCTGATCATCGATTCGATCCAGACGATCTGGACCGAGACGCTGACCGCCGCGCCGGGCTCGGTGTCGCAGGTGCGTGAATCGGCCGCGCGGCTCGTGCGCCATGCGAAGGAGACCGGCACCTCGGTGTTCCTGGTCGGCCACGTGACCAAGGAAGGCGGCATCGCGGGGCCGCGCGTGCTCGAGCACATGGTCGATGCAGTCCTGTATTTCGAGGGCGAGTCCGGTTCGCGTTTCCGCATCCTGCGCGCGTTCAAGAACCGCTTCGGCGCGGTCAACGAACTCGGCGTGTTCGCGATGGGCGACAAGGGACTGCGCGAAGTGCCCAATCCGTCCGCGATCTTCCTGTCCGCGCATGCGCAGCCGACCGCGGGCAGTGCGGTGATGGTCACGCGCGAGGGCACGCGTCCGTTGCTGGTGGAAGTGCAGGCGCTGGTCGACCAGAGTTCGCTCGGCAATCCGCGACGCGTCGCGCTGGGACTGGAGCAGAACCGCCTCGCGATGCTGCTGGCGGTGCTGCATCGCCACGGCGGCGCAGCGGTCTATGACCAGGACGTATTCGTCAATGTCGTCGGCGGCATCCGCGTGCAGGAAACCGCCGCGGACCTGCCCGTGCTCCTCGCGGTGCTGTCGAGCTTCCGCGACCGCCCGCTGCCGGACAAGACCGTCGCGTTCGGCGAGGTGGGCCTGTCGGGCGAGATCCGCCCGGTGCCGAATGGCGAGGAACGCCTCAAGGAAGCCGCGACCCACGGCTTCCTGCGCGCGATCGTGCCGAAGGCGAACGCGCCGAAGAAGCCCCGCATCGGCGAGATGGAGATCATCGCGGTCGAGCGGCTCGCCGAGGCGATCGTGGCGGCGCAGTGAGTCTGAGCATGCGACTTTTCGGCTAGCGCACGCAGGCGCTTCGACTTCGAAGCCTTAAGCGAGCACGCACATCCGTTCGCCCTGTGCGCAGGGCGCAGCCCGGAGTCGAAGGGTTGCTCGCACGAGACGTCCGCGCGCCGATCAGACGATGCGGTGCAAGACCACCTCGAGCACGAACTTCGTGCCGAAGAACGCGAGCAGCAGGATCGTCATGCCCGCGAGCGTCAGGTTGATCGCGCGGCGCCCGCGCCATCCGTAGCGCCAGCGGCCCGCGAGCAGCACGCCGAACACGACCCATGCGACGATCGAGAGCACCGTCTTGTGGATCAGGTGCTGGCCGAACAAGTCGTCGACGAACAGGATCCCGGTCAGCAGTGTCAGCGTCAGCAACGCGAAGCCCGCGCCGATCAGGCGGAACAGCAGGGTTTCGGTCAGCGTCAGCGGCGGCAACGCGCGCAGCAGCGCGCCGAACTGGCGATGGCGCAGCGCGCGCTCCTGGAACGCAAGCAGGATCGCGAGCGCGGCCGCGATCGACAGCACGCCGAACGCGAGCAGCGCGACGCTCACGTGCAGCTTGATCTGCCATCCGAGCGGCTGCGGCGTGGTCGGTGCCGCGGCGAACACGTCGACGCCGAGCAGCAGCGCAGCCAGCGGGAACACGATCACGCCGAGCGCCGCGACCGGGCGCGACAGGTTCACGAGCAGGGTCAGCGCGGCGACGACGCAGCCGACCAGCGAGAGCGCTGCGAAGAAATGCAGGTCCAGTGCGCCTCGATGCATGCCGAGCACGACGCCCGCGTGGGCGAGCACCGCGAGCGTCGCGATCGCGAGTGCCGGCCTTGCGCGCACGTCGCTCCCGTTCAGCAGCGGGCCGGCGAGCAGGGCGGACGCGACGAGATACAGCGCGATCGCAATCAAGGCGAGGACGGACATCATCCGCGCAGTGTCGCATGCGGGCGCGGGCGGCGGGCAAGGGGCGGCGGCGCCGCGATCGGCGATGCGGGATCCGGGACTGAAGCCGGCGCGCGGCTTCGGCGATTCCCCGCATGGCGAGCGCCGGAGCCACGGTGCGTCGGCATGCGCGAGACGAGACGCTGGCCCGGCGTTCGCGCGGGCGACGGATCCATCGACGCCCGCTGAGAGAGGCCGGCCGACCCGCGGCCGTCCTGCCGACGAAGAGGCCGCCGCGCCGCTATAATCGCGCGCTTCCCCGCATCGCGACGCACCCATGTTCGAGTCCCTGAGCCAACGTCTTTCCACCACGGTCCAGCGCCTGCGCGGCAAGGGTCGGCTGACGGAGGCGAACATCCGCGAAGCCCTGCGCGAGGTGCGCATCGCTCTGCTTGAAGCCGATGTCGCATTGCCGGTCGTGCAGGCGCTCGTGCAGCGCGTGCAGGTGAAGGCGCTCGGGCAGGAAGTGCTGCGCAGCCTGACGCCGGGCCAGACGCTCGTGAAGGTCGTGCGCGACGAGCTCACCACGCTGATGGGCACCGCGAACACCGACCTCAACCTCGCCGCGGCGCCACCCGCGGTCGTGCTGATGGCAGGCCTGCAGGGTGCCGGCAAGACGACCACGGTGGCCAAGCTCGCGCGACACCTCAAGGATCGGCGCAAGAAGAAGGTGATGGTGGTCAGCTGCGACGTCTACCGCCCGGCTGCGATCGAGCAGTTGCGCACGCTCGCGGCGCAGGTCGACGTGCTGTTCCATCCGTCGGAAGGCGGGCAGGATCCGGTCGCGATCGCGAAGTCCGCGCTGGATGCGGCGAGGAAGAACTTCGCCGACGTGCTGATCGTCGACACCGCGGGTCGCCTGCACGTCGACCAGGAGATGATGGCCGAGATCAAGGCACTGCACGCCGTGCTCGATCCGGTCGAGACGCTGTTCGTCGTCGACTCGATGACGGGCCAGGACGCCGCAAACACCGCGAAGGCGTTTTCCGAAGCGCTGCCGCTGACCGGCGTCGTGCTGACCAAGACCGACGGCGACGCGCGTGGTGGCGCGGCGCTGTCGGTACGCTACGTGACCGGCCGCCCGATCAAGTTCATCGGCGTCAGCGAAAAGCCCGACGGCCTCGAGCCGTTCCATCCCGATCGCCTCGCGCAGCGCATCCTCGGCATGGGCGACGTGCTGTCGCTGGTCGAACAGGTCGAGCAGGGCGTCGACCAGGAGAAGCAGCGCAAGCTCGCCGAGAAGGTCATCAAGGGCAAGCGCTTCGACCTCAACGACATGAAGGACCAGCTCGAGCAGATGGTCAACATGGGCGGCATGGCGTCCCTGATCGACAAGCTGCCCGGCGTGTCCAACCTGCCGGACCAGGTCAAGTCCAAGGTCAACGATCGCGAAGTACATCGCATGATCGCGATCATCGGCTCGATGACGAAGAAGGAACGGCGCCACCCGGACCTGCTCAACGGCTCGCGCCGCGCGCGCGTCGCGCGTGGCTCGGGCACCCAGCCGGCCGACGTGAACCGCCTGCTCAAGCAGTACCAGCAGATGGAAAAGATGATGTCCAAGCTCGGCAGCGGCGGCCTCAAGGGCCTGATGCGGCAGATGTCGGGTGCGATGAAGGGCATGGGTGGCAGCGGCTTCATGCCGCCGCGCTGAGCCCGGCGCGACCGCCTAAGCCCTCGCAGGGGTTTATTTTTCCTGCAGTTCCGCTAGAATGCGCGGCTCCCTCGGGAAAGGCCGGTGCGTCCGGTACGCCCGCCGTAAAACTTCCTGATATTTCAGAGACTTGCAATGGTCAAGATTCGCCTTTCGCGTGGCGGTGCCAAGAAGCGGCCGTTCTACCACATCATCGTGACCGACGTGCGCAACGCGCGCGACGGCCGCAGCATCGAGCGCCTCGGCTATTTCAATCCGATCGCGGCCGGCAAGGACGTGCGCCTCCAGCTCGATACCGCCAAGGTCCAGGCCTGGGTCGAGAAGGGCGCGCAGATGACCGAGAAGGTGCGTTCGCTGTTCAAGGAAGCGAGCAAGCAGGCAGCGTGATCGCGTGGGCGGGTCGGAGACATTCGTCCTGCTCGGCAAGATCGTCGGCCTGCACGGCGTACGCGGCGAGCTGAAGCTCGAGTCGTACACCGAGCCGCGGATGCAGATCTTCCGCTACCAGCCGTGGCGGATGCGTTCGGCCTCCGGTGAGTCGTTGCTCGAAGGATGTCGCGGCCGCGCCCAGGGCAAGGGCATCGTCGCGGAACTGCCCGGCGTGACCGACCGCGATGCGGCCGCCGCGCTGGTCGGAAGCGAAATCTGGGTCGCGCGCTCGGCATTGCCGCCGCCCGCGCCCGGCGAGTACTACTGGTCCGATCTCGAAGGACTCGAGGTCAGCACGGTCGAGGGCGTATCGCTCGGAACCGTGTCGCACCTGCTGGCGACCGGCGCGAACGACGTGCTGGTGGTCAGGAATGCGGACCGCGAGCGCCTGATCCCGTTCCTGGTCGGGCAGTTCGTCACGGAAGTGGATCTCGAGGCAGGCCGCGTGACGGTCGACTGGGATCCGGATTTTTGAGAAGTGCGGACAGGATGTCCGCTGTTTGATCTTCGCGTTCATGGATGAACGCACGAGTACACCGAAGTGCGGACAGGATGTCCCGGAACGTGATGATCGTGAAGGCCGGTATGCGCATCGATGTCATCACGCTGTTCCCGGACTTCATCGAGAGTTGTGCGCGGATCGGAGTGGTCGGGCGCGCGCGCGAACGCGGGGTGCTGCAGGTCGCAACCTGGAACCCGCGCGATTTCGCGACCGACAACTACCGCTCGGCCGACGATCGCTGCTACGGCGGCGGTCCCGGCATGGTGATGATGATCGACCCGTTGCGTCGCGCGCTCGACAGCGCACGCGCGGCAGCTGGAGGCGGCACGCAAGCAAAGGTGGTCTACCTGAGTCCGCAGGGAGCGCGGCTCGACCAGGCCAAAGTGGTGGAACTCGCGCAGCGCGATCGGTTGATCCTGCTGAGTGGCCGTTACGAAGGCGTGGACGAACGATTCATCGAGCACGCGGTCGACGAGGAGCTTTCGGTCGGCGACTACGTGCTCTCCGGCGGCGAACTGGCGGCGGCGATCGTGATCGACGCGGTCGGCAGGTTGCAGGAAGGCGTACTGAACGACGCGGCATCGGCCGAACAGGATTCGTTCTCGAACGGCCTGCTCGACTGTCCGCACTACACGCGTCCCGAGCACCACGAATGGGGCGACGTGCCGGCGGTACTGGTGTCGGGTGACCATGCTGCGATCGCGCGCTGGCGCCTGAAACAATCGCTGGGGCGGACCTGGTTGCGACGCCCCGACCTGCTCGAGCAGGCCGGGCTGGACAAGAAGACCCGCGCGTTGCTGGACGAATTCCAGCGCGAGCATGCGCAAGCCACGATGTCGGACCTCGGGTCCGGCGACTGAACGAATCAGACTTATTTGGTGAATGCGATGAACCTGATCCAGCAATTCGAAGCCGAGCAGATGACGCGTACGCTGCCGGAGTTCAGCCCGGGCGACACCGTGATCGTCAACGTGAAGGTCAAGGAAGGCAACCGCGAGCGCGTGCAGGCCTACGAAGGCGTGGTCATCGCGCGCAAGAACGCGGGCCTCAACTCGGCGTTCACCGTGCGCAAGATCTCGCATGGCACCGGCGTCGAGCGCGTGTTCCAGTCGCACAGCCCGTCGATCGAGTCGGTGGTGCTCAAGCGCCGCGGCAAGGTGCGTGGCGCCAAGCTCTATTACCTGCGCGGCCTCGAAGGCAAGGCTGCCCGCATCAAGGAAGACCTCGGCGCCAGCGCCAGGAAGAGCTGACTTCCCAGTCATTCGCCTTGGAGCATCGAGTCGCGTCTGTGCTCCTCGTCAGGACGGCCGTCGGAAACGACGGCCGTTCTTTTTTTTCGCGCCATGCATGCGCCACCGTGCAAGGGCCGGTTTCCAGCGCGCCCGGCCTGATCCGGCCGCCTCCATCTTGAAGCATCGCGAGCGCGCCACCAGATGCGGTGCATCGCTTCCGGAGGGATACCCATGACCGCTGCCACCGAGACCCGCGCCTTCGAAGCCGAGGTCGCCCAGGTCCTGCACCTCGTCACGCATTCGCTCTACTCGCACAAGGAGATCTTCCTGCGCGAGCTCGTGTCGAACGCGTCCGACGCCTGCGACAAGCTGCGCTTCGCGTCGCTGTCCGACGCGTCGCTGGTCGTCGACGATGCCGAGCTTCGCATCGAGATCACCTGCGACCGCGCAGCGCGCACGCTGACGATCCGCGACAACGGCATCGGCATGTCGCGCGACGAGGTGATCGAGAACGTCGGCACGATCGCGCGCTCGGGCACGCGCCGCTTCCTCGAATCGTTGTCGGGCGACGCGCGCAAGGACACGCAGCTGATCGGACAGTTCGGCGTCGGCTTCTACTCCGCGTTCATCGTCGCGGACCGCGTCGTGCTCGAAACGCGCAAGGCCGGCGCGGCCAAGGGAGAAGGCATGCGCTGGGAATCGAGTGGCACCGGCGAGTACAGCCTGCAGGCCGTCGAACTCGCACGTCGCGGCACCACGGTCACGCTGCACCTCAAGGACGGCGAGGACGAGTTCCTCGACGCGTGGAAGTTGCGCGACCTCGTCAAGCGCTATTCCGACCACGTCGCGTTCCCGATCCGGATGCCGGTGCAGGCAGACGGCAAGCCGACGGACCAGTGGGAAACGGTCAACCACGCGGCCGCGCTGTGGACGCGCCCGAAGGCGGAGATCGAAGACGCCGAGTACCAGGCGTTCTACAAGTCGATCAGCCACGATTTCAGTGATGCGCTCGCGTGGTCGCACAATCGCGTCGAAGGCTCGCAGAGCTACACCTCGCTCTTGTTCGTGCCCGAAAAGCCGCCATTCGACGCGGTGTTCAGCGGGCGCGACGAGCGCCAGGGGCTCAAGCTCTACATCCGCCGCGTGTTCATCATGGACGCGAGCGAACAGCTGCTGCCCGGCTGGCTGCGCTTCGTGCGCGGCGTCGTCGACTCCGACGACCTCCCGCTCAACGTCAGCCGCGAGATCCTGCAGGAGAACCGCCTCGTCGCGCAGATCCGCAGTGCCTGCGTCAAGCGCACGCTCGACCTGCTCGAGAAGGTCGCGCGCGAGGAACCGGAGAAGTACCTGCAGTTCACCGCGGCGTTCGGCAACGTGCTCAAGGAAGGCATCGCCGAGGATGCGGCCAATCGCGAGCGCATCGCGAAGCTGCTGCGCTTCGCATCGACGCACGCAGGCGACGAGCGCAAGAGCGTGTCGCTCGACGACTACATCGGTCGCATGCAGGCCGGGCAGGACCTGGTCTGGTACGTGACCGCGGATTCGCATGCGGCCGCGAAGGGCAGTCCGCAGATCGAGGCGCTGCGTGCGAAACGCATCGAGGTGCTGCTGCTCAGCGACCGCATCGACGAATGGATGGTGGGATACCTCGGCGAGTACGGCGGCAAGAAGCTGCGCAACGCGGCCAAGGGCGAGCTCGACCCCGTCGACGGCGACGAGGCCGAGCGCAGGAAGCAGGCCGAGGAAGCCGCCGGCCCGACCCTCGCGCGACTCGGCGAAGTGCTGGGTTCGCGCGTCGCCGCGGTCAAGGCGAGCCACCGCCTCACCGAATCGCCGTCGTGCGTCGTGCTCGGCGAGTTCGACATGGCATTGCACATGCAGCGCCTGCTGCGCGAGGCGGGCCACGAGGTGCCTGCGAGCGCGCCGACGCTCGAGGTGAATCCTTCGCATGCGCTGGTGCAGGCATTCGCGGCCGAAACCGACGCGGCGCGCGCCGAGGACCTCGCGCTGCTGCTGCTCGAGGAAGCACGGCTGTCGGCGGGCGACCAGCTCGAGGATCCGGCGGGGTTCATCGCGAGGGTGAATCGGATCGTGCTCGCGCGGTAGCGGTTGCGCGGTTGCGCCTGGCGTTCGGCGTACGGGCGGATTCGTCTGCGCTTTCTGGAAACATGCCGGGTGAACCGACTCGCGTCCCTGCGTGTTTCGCCCGCATCCCTGCGGGCGAGTGCCTTTCTCTTGCTTGCCCAAGAGAAAGTCACCACAGAGAAGGGCACCCCGGACGTTGCGCCCTGTGGGCTTCCTGCCCACAGGGTCCGCAGGCCGCGGCCGGGTTCCGCCGACAGCGCATCCTGCGCTGACGGCGGAATCGCGCGCATCCCTGCGCGCGCCCCTGCGGGCCTTGTCGTCCGCGACCTGCCGCAACGAACGGGGCCCGGAAGAAAGGAGCAGCGCGCTCCTGCGCGCCCAAGCCAAGCCATGCTGTTGTGGGAGGGACTTCAGTCCCGAGCTCTTCGCGCGTCCCATCGGGGCTGAAGCCCCTCCCACAGGAAATCGAAGCAATCGCAGGCAGTTGCTCTTGCTCGAGCCCTGACTGTTGCTCTGGCGCGCGCAGCGCGTTGCCGTTGCCGTTCCCCCTTCAGCGCCGGTGGACGGCGGACGGATCAGCCCTCAGGGGCGGCGCGAGGGATCGCGCCGCGTTCGCTGTCAGCACAGGGATGTGCTGTCAGCGAACGCCGGCCGTCGTCCACGCACCCGCCGGGCCACAGGCCCGGCGGGCGGCGCTGCCGGGCGATGTTTCTCCTTGGTGACTTTCTCTTTCGCAAAGAGAAAGTCACTCGCCCGCAGGGATGCGGGCGAAACACGCAGGACGCGAATCGGTTCCCCAGGGCTGCTGCAAGTGCCGGAGGAAGCGCGCGCGTGGAGCCGCGTGCTTCGAAATCGAGGAAGTCTGCACGAGCAGGCACCCTCGCGTCATCATGCTAGGATGCCGAATCCGGCCCGTTTGGCCGTCCAGATCCGACGCGCACGATGCAGATCGAAAGCAAATTGCCGAAAGTCGGCACGACGATCTTCTCGGTGATGAGCCAGCTCGCGATGGAGCACAAGGCCATCAACCTCGGACAGGGCTTTCCCGATTTCGACGGCCCGCCCGCGC
The DNA here is from genome assembly GCA_004143945.1 of Lysobacteraceae bacterium. Classification (GTDB taxonomy): domain Bacteria; phylum Pseudomonadota; class Gammaproteobacteria; order Xanthomonadales; family Rhodanobacteraceae; genus Dokdonella_A. The sequence continues at coordinate 88,561 of SEHB01000011.1, read as the reverse complement.
TGCGCGACGCGCTCGCGCGCGCGATGGCCGAGGGCAGGAACCAATACGCGCCGATGACCGGCGTGCCCGCGCTGCGCGAGGCGATCGCGCGCAAGACCGAACGCTTGTACGGCCGGCGCGTCAACCCGGACACCGAGGTCACCGTGACGTCGGGCGCGACCGAGGCGCTGTTCGCCGCGATCGCCGCGGTCGTGCGCACCGGCGACGAGGTGATCGTGCTCGACCCGTGCTACGACAGCTACGATCCCGCGATCGAACTGAACGGCGGGCGCGCGGTGCATGTGCCGCTCGATTCGCGCGATTTCTCTCCGGACTGGCAACGCATCCGCGCCGCGGTCACGCCGCGCACGCGCATGATCATGGTCAACACGCCGCACAATCCCTGCGGATCGGTGTTCGACGCTGCCGACCTCGATGAACTCGCAGCGCTCGCGCGCGAGCACGACCTGCTGGTGCTGTCCGACGAAGTCTACGAACACATCGTGTTCGACGATGCGATCCACCAGAGCGCGTTGCGGCACGAGGAACTGGCCGCGCGCAGCTTCGTCGTCAGCTCGTTCGGAAAGACCTACCACTGCACCGGCTGGAAAGTCGGCTATTGCATCGCGCCGCGCGCGCTGTCGGCCGAGTTCCGCAAGGTGCACCAGTACCTCACGTTCTGCACGTTCACGCCCGCGCAATGGGCGCTGGCCGAGATCATCGAGTCTGATCCAGGGCACTATCTCGGCCTGCCGGCGTTCTACCAGGCCAAGCGCGACCACTTCCGCAACCTGCTCGAAGGATCGCGCTTCCGGCTGCTGCCCGTGGATGGCGGCTACTTCCAGGTGGCCGACTACTCCGCCATGAGCGACGCCGACGATCTCGCGTTCTGCGAGTGGCTCGCGCGCGAGGGCGGCGTAGCGGCGATCCCGTTGTCGGCGTTCTACGAGTCCCCGCCCGCGGGGCAGCGCCTCGTGCGATTCTGCTTCGCCAAGGGCGACGAGACGCTGCAGGCTGCGGCTGCGCGACTCAAGGTGCTCTGAAATGGAGCCGCGCAATCTTCGCGTCTCGCTCGTGCAGGGCGCGACGCGCTGGCACGATCCGGCGGCCAACCGCGAATACTACGGCGCGCTCGTGAGGCCGCTGCGCGGGCAGGCGGACCTCGTGGTCCTGCCCGAAACGTTCCTGTCCGGTTTCACCAACGACACGCTCGGCAATGCCGAGGCGATGGACGGAGAAGGCCTGCGCTGGATGCGCGAGCTCGCCGCCGAGGTCGATGCGGCCGTGACCGGCAGCCTCGTCGTGCGCGAGGGCGATCGCTGCGTCAACCGGCTGGTCTGGATGCGTCCCGACGGCAGCCATGCGCAGTACGACAAGCGCCACCTGTTCCGCATGGCGGGCGAGCACGAACGCTATGCGGGTGGCGCGAACAGGCTCGTCGTCGAACTCGCGGGTTGGCGCATCTGCCCGCTGGTCTGCTACGACCTGCGCTTCCCGGTGTGGTCGCGCAACCGCTACGACCGTGCCGCCCGTGCGTTCGACTACGACGTGCTGCTCTACGTCGCGAACTGGCCGAGTGCGCGGCGCACGCCGTGGCGCACGCTGCTGCGCGCTCGCGCGATCGAGAACTGGTGCTATTGCGCCGGCGTCAACCGCGTCGGCACCGACGGCAACGACCTGCACTACGCGGGCGACAGCGTCGTCGCGGATTTCGCCGGCGAGGCGCTGGTCGAACTCGGCGCGCAGGAACAGGTCGTGACCGTCGTACTCGACGCGCGCGTGCTTGCGGCGCATCGCGAACGTTTTCCGGCCTGGATGGACGCGGACGACTTCAGCCTCGCTCCATGATCGCCTGACGCGATCGCGCACAGGGTGCGCTCCTGCGCCACCGGGGTGAATCGCATCCGCGTGCAGGAGCCCACCCCTAGGCGATCCGCGCAGCAAACCCGACGTGCGCCTGCAATCGGATCATGGCGATCGCCCACAGGGTGCGCTCCTGCGCAGCAGCGTCAAATCGCAACCGCGTGCAGGAGCCCACCCTGTGGGCGATCCGCGCAGCAAACCGGTCGCGCGCGGGCTCGCGAATCAACGCGATCGCGCACAGGGTGCGCTCCTGCACGAAACCTCGCTCTGTAGGAGCCCACCCTGTGGGCGATCCGCGCAGTGAAACCGGTCGCCCGCGGGCTCGCGAATCAACGCGATCGCGCACAGGGTGCGCTCCTGCACGAAACCTCGCTCTGTAGGAGCCCACCCTGTGGGCGATCCGCGCAGCAAACCGGACGTGCGCCGGCAGTTCGACTATCGCTATCGCGCACAGGGTGCGCTCCTGCGTGGTCTGCGGTGTGCGATGCGGCTATTTCAGAGGATCGACAGCACCGCTTCCGGCGGGCGGCCCAGCGCAGCGCGGCCGTTCGCGATCACGATCGGTCGCTGGATCAGCTTCGGATGGGCGCGCATCGTCGCGAGGAGTTCGTCGCGACCGAGCGCGGGATCATCGAGTCGAAGTTCCGCGTACTCGGGTTCCTCGCGGCGCATGATCGCGCGCGGCTCGACGCCGAGTCGCGTCACGATTGCGTCGAGCTCGGCCACCGTCGGCGGTGCTTCGAGGTAGGCGACCACGCGCGGCGCGATGCCGCGTGCCTCGAGCAGGGCGAGCGTCTCGCGGGATTTCGAACAGCGCGGGTTGTGCAGGATCACGACGTCGTTCATGGCACCTCCGGATTCGTCCGCTGCAGCGCGGATCACGCCGCCTCGGAACGCGGCGGCGCGGCAAGCTCCCGAGCGATCACGGCACGTTCGGCTTCCACGCGGTGCGCGTAGCTGCCGAGTACCGCGTGCGAGCCGGGTGCGATCACGTCGTAGCGCCGCGTCGCGAGCTCGCCGCCTTCATCGAACGATTGCACGCGCTCGATTCGATAGCCGAGCAGGTCCGACTCGATGACACGGTGTTCGCGCATGCTGGCCTCCGGCGTCTGGTGCGCGCATCCTACGCAGCGTCGGTGTGAACGCGGTTAATGGCGTGTTGCACGCCGGTTAACGGCGTGAACGCGTCCACCGGTACACCGGCATGCCTGCACCGACGAGCACCACCCCCCAGGCCAGCGATTCGACGCCCGTGCCCGCGAGTGCGAACAGGCTGAACACGAGCGCGAAGGCCGCGGTCGCGCCGCCGAGCGCGTCGCGCCTGCCGCCGCGTGCATCCGTGCGCGCGAGCCGGCGCAGTTCCGCCGCGCTGCAGACGACGTACGGCAGCAGGTTCGCCGCGGTCGAGAGCAGGATCGAGAACGTGAACAGCCCGACGAGGTCCTTGCGGTAGTTCGCGAGCACGAGCAGGCTCGCGAGCACGCTGCCGATGACGAGCCCGGACTGCGGCGTGCCGCGTTCGTCGGTGCGGGCGAACGCGGCCGGGAACACGTGGTCGCGCGCGGCAGCGAGTGGAAGCTGGCCCTGCACGAGCACCCAGCCGTTGAGCGCGCCGAAGCACGCGACCACCGCGGTCGCGGCGAACGCATGCCCCAAGCCCGTGCCCCAGAGGCGCGTCGCTGCGTCGGCGAATGGTGCGGTGGAGACGGCGAGCTGCGCTGCCGGCACGATCCCGGCGACGACGGTGCAGGCCGCGATCGTCACGCCGATCGCGAGCGTCGTGCCGATCAGCGTGGCGCGCGGCACGTTGCGCGTCGGGTCCCGCACGTCCTGCGCGAGATTGGTCGCGCTCTCGATGCCGAGGAACGACCACAGCGTCAGTGCCGCAGTCGTGCTCGCGACGGTCCACAGGTCGAACCCGCTCGGGTTGAACGGTCGCCACGCGAACGCTTCGACCGAAGGGGCCGCGAACACCACGAGCGCGACCAGCGGCAGCAGCTTCAGCAGCGTCGTGAGCACCTGCATCCCGCCGGCGCTGCGCACGCCGAATGCATTGGTCAGCGTGCACGTCCACAGCGCCGCGAGCGCCGTCAGCATCGAATGCAGCGGCGTGGAAGTCGCTGCTGGCCAGAGCGAACCGAGATAGCCCGCGAACGCGATCGCGATCGCCGCGGTCGCGCACCAGATCGAGACCCAGTAGCTCCATGCGACGACGAAACCGATGCGATCACCGAACGCCGCACGCGCGAACGCGTAGGGTCCGCCGCTGCGCGGCCACGCATGCGCGAGCCGGGCGAACACGCGTGCGAGCGCGAGCGCCCCGATCGCGCTGATGCCCCATCCGAGCAGCGCAGCGGGACCCCAGGGGGCGAGCGACGCGGGCAACAGGAACAGGCCGGAGCCGATCATGTTGCCGACCACGAACGCGATCGCGGTGAACAGTCCGATCGAGGCGATCGGACCCGCGCGCGTGTTCATGCGCATCCGCCGCGGGGCTCGCGGAGATCCTCGCGGTATGCCTCGCGCAGGAGCTCATGGAAATGATGCACGCCGCTCTCGCGCAACGGATTCAGCCGGCCGCTGCGCCACGATCCGGACGCGATGCCACGCTGCACGCGCTCGCAGATGTCGACGTCCTCGCGCTGCACGAGGTCGCTGAACTCGAGGTCGCGCACGGCGCGCGCGGGTTCGATGCCGGGCGCGTACCAGAAATCGAACTCGACGCGGCAGCGCCCGTCGCCGAGCGGCAGCACGCGGTTGGTCTGCACGCGACCGGGCAGGATGTTCAGCATCGTGTTCGGCCACAGCCAGTAGTAGAGCGCCTCGCCGTCTCCGTAGAGGTCGCCGGCGCTTTCGAGCGGGCTCCATTGCAATGAATGCCACCGCGCGCATTCGGTGCGGTAGCTGCGGTAGTCGAGCATGCGGTTGAGTTCGGGATGGATGTGCGGGACGTGGTAGCCCTCGAGATAATTGTCGACGTAGACCTTCCAGTCGCAGCCGATGTCGTAGCTCGTGCGTCCATGCCACTGGTAACCCGCGAGCGCGCGTGCGCCGACGCGCTCGTCGATGCCCGCGAGGAGCGCGGCGAGCGGCGGCGCCGGGCCGACTGCGGCGAACACGAGCCCGCGCCACGCCGCGACCGCCGCCTCCGGCAGGCGTACGTCTGCGACGTCGAAGCCTTCGGCCGACTGCATCTCGGGCGCGCTCGAGAGCCGGCCATCGAGCGCGTAGGTCCAGCCGTGGTAGAGGCAGCGCAGGCGCTTCGCGGCGCGCCCGTCGCACAGTGCGAGCGGCCCCGCGCGATGGCGGCACACGTTGTGGAGTGCGCGCAGCACGCGATCCTCACCGCGCACGAGCAGCAGCGGCACGCCGGCGATGTCGGCGACGGCATGGTCGCCCGGGCCTTCGAGCTGCGCATCGCGCGCGACCAGTTGCCAGCTGCGCGCGAACACCGCGCGCCGGTCGCGCTCGGTCGCGGCGGTTCCGTGGTAGTACTCGGCCGGCAGCGCATGCGCGACCTCGAGTGCCTGCGCTGCGAGCGGATCGGGACGGTCGGTCATGCGGGTACCCGGTCGGCAACTCGGCGTATCCTAGCTGCGATCGCTGCGGCCCGGCGTGCGATCGAATCCGCGCCGTGGCGCTGCAACGCGTTCGAAGCGCGAATCCGTTCGGCGCCGGACTGCGCCCGCGTGCGCCGCGCGTGCTGCGTGCTCCGGGGTTCGCCTCGGCCGTACCCGCAGGTCGGGCTCGGGGCAGGGCGGCACTGCTAGAATTCCCTGCTTCGCCCCAAGCCGGAAGCCGGATGCAGACCTCGACCCCGCCGCTGGCCGCGCACGAACGGCGCGAGTTCCTGTGGTTCATGCTGTTCGCGCTCGTGCTGCTCGGCGCGGGCATCGGCCTGCGCGATCCGTGGCCGTCGGACGAACCGCGTTTCGTGCTCGTCGCGCGGCACATGGTCGAGTCCGGCGACTGGCTGTTCCCGCATCGCGGCCACGAGCTGTATTCGGACAAGCCGCCGATGCTGTTCTGGCTGCAGGGGCTCGCCTACCAGGTCATCGGCAGCTGGCGCGTCGCGTTCCTGCTGCCCTCGCTGCTCGCGGGCCTGCTCACGCTCGGCCTGACCTGGGATCTCGGCCGCCGATTGTGGAACCATCGCGCGGGCCTGTACGCGGCGATCGCGCTGCTGTTCGTGTTCCAGTTCGTCTACCAGGTCAAGCGCGCGCAGATCGATCCGTTGATCATGGGATGGATCACGCTCGCGAACTGGGGCCTGCTGCTGCATTTCCTGCGTGGGCCGAACTGGCGCGCGTACTGGCTCGGCTGCTTCGCAGCCGGGCTCGGCGTGATCACGAAGGGTGTCGGCATCCTCGCGTTGCTGATGGTGGTGCCCTACCTCTACGCGCGCTGGCGCGGCTGGGAAGGCGTCACGCGCACGAGCGGATCGACGCTGCGCTGGCTCGCGGGCCCACTCGCGTTCCTCGCGCCGATCCTCGGCTGGGGCCTGTCGGTGCTGCTGGTCGCGAAGGCGAGTGGTTCGCCCGAATACGCGGCCTATGTCGACGATCTGTTCTTCCGCCAGACCGCGGGTCGCTATGCGGGTTCCTGGTCGCATCCGCAGCCGTTCTGGTACTACGGTCCGATCCTGCTGTTCAACTGGTTCCCGATGTCGCTCGCCTACATCGGCGCGATCCCGCTCTGGCTCCAGGCGCTGCGCGCGCGCGAGGCGCGCGTGATGCTGCCGCTCGCGTGGGCGGTGCTCGTGATCGTGTTCTTCAGCATCCCGGTCGGCAAGCGCGACGTCTACCTGATGCCGGCGACGCCGATGGTCGCGCTCGCGATGGCACCGTTCCTCGAGCGCATCGTCGCGACGCGCTGGATGCGCTTCACTGCGTTCACGCTCGCGCTCGTCGGCGGCCTCGTAGTCCTCGGCGCCGGCGCATGGGCGCTGCTCGGGCATTCGAGCGCGGCCGAGGACTTCCTGCGCCGGCGCGAGCTGGTCGGGCTCGATCACGTGGTGTGGGGCATGGTCATCGCGATGGGGCTGTCGTTCGTGCTCGCCGCGCTCGTGTTCCGCCCGCGCCGCGGCGTGCACGCGTTGCTCGCGGGCATCACGGGATTGTGGCTGCTGTGGAGCCTGTGGGCCTATCCGCTGCTCAATGATTCGAGTTCCGCGGCGGGTGCGATGCGCAAGGCGCGCGAGATCGCGGGACCCGGCGTCGAATTCGGCATGGTCGCGTGGAAGGAACAGAACCTGCTGATGGCCGTGGGCCCCGTCCGCGAGTTCGGTTTCCGCAAGAAATGGCCGCAGCAGTACCTCGAGGCGGTGGCGTGGCAGGACCAGGCGACGGGGCGCTGGGTGTTCATCCTCGACGAGGCGATGGGCGACTGCGTGGACACGTCGAAGGCGACCTTCGTCGCGAACGCGAACCGCCGCCAATGGTGGATGTTCCGCTCCGACGCGCGCGTACCCGGCTGCGTGCCGCCGCTGCCGGTGGACGAGGACGCGCCGGACGACGGAGACGGCGACGGCGGCTAGCGCCGATTCGACGTGCGGCCGTGCGTGGCGGTGCATCCGTCGCGCGCCGTCGGCTCAGCCGGCCGGTTGTTCCAGCGGCACCAGCTGCTGCAACTGCGCGCGCATGCGGCGATAGAGCCTGCGCGTGTTGTGCGCGTTGAAGCGCGTGCTCATCGAGGTCAGCGGGATCGCGAGCTTCTCGCCGAAACCGTCGATCAGCACGAAGCGCGGACCGCCGCGCGAGTCGCTGCCGTAGACGATGTTCCACGCGTGCATGTCGCCGACGATCACGTTGCACGCGAGCAGGCTCTCGAGCAGCGCCTCGAGGTCGCGTTCGAGCCCGTCGCTGAATCCCCCTTCGGCGGCGTAGCGCGTCGCGAGCGTCGGAGCGAGCATCGCGTCAGGACCGACCACCTTCTCGGCCACGAGACCGAGCCCGAGGTCGGTTTCGACCACGCCGATCGTGCGCGCGATCGGCGCGATCCGATCGGGATGGCGCGCGCAGACCGTGATGTATTCCTTGAGCTCGCGCACGTGGCCGCCGTAATGCAGCGCGCGCGCGAGCCGCTTGTAGGCGCGCAGCCGCCCGCTCCAGCGGCGTTCGATCGAATCGCGACGCAGGATCTTGATCAGCAGGCGCGGATCGAGCGGGTGCTCGAAGATGCGCCGGATCTGGCCGGATGCGATCGGCGTGGCATCGGCGAGGCGCAGCGCAGGTGCGCCGTGGTCGGTCATCGCAGGGGGCATTCGGCGCGTTCCGGAATCAGGGTGCGAATGCTAGCGAGGTCCGGGCGCATCGCCTAGCGAAGCCCGTCGCAGGGCCGATGGAGGCGGGCTCGCGTTCAGCGTCGCCCGCCGACTTCGTCGAGATGGTCGAGCAGGTCGGCCGGGTCCTCGAACACCCGATAGGCCCCTGCGCGCGCGAGTTCGCCGGCCGATGCGCCGCCGGACAGCAGGCCGATGCCGAGCGCACGCGCGCGCGTCGCCGCGAGCATGTCCCAGACCGCGTCGCCGACGACGGTCGACTGCGCGATCGGAACGCCGAGTCGACTGGCCGCGGCGACGAACAGGTCGGGGTCGGGCTTCGCGCGCCGCACCTGGTCGCGCGTGATGATCGGCACGCGCGCCGCGTCGACGCCGAGCATCTCGAGCACGGGGCCGGCGGTTTCGATGCGCCCGCTCGTCGCGATCGCCCACGCGCAGCCGGAGGCGTCGAGCTGCGCGAGCAGTTCGCGCGCACCCGGCAGAGGGCGGATCTGCGCTGCGCGCGCGCGGTACGCCTCTACATGCAGGACGCGCAGGCGCTGCGCGCGCGCGTCGTCGAGTTCGACGCCGCTCTCGCGCAGCAGGATGTTCGCCATCAGGCCGCCGCTCATGCCGATGCGCCGGTGGATGCGCCACATCGACAGTTCGATGCCTTCGCTGGACAGCGCTTCGTGCCAGGCCAGCGCGTGCTGGTAGACGCTGTCGACGAGCGTGCCGTCGAGGTCGAACAGGAACGCAGTCTGCAGCGGATCGTCCATCGGCTCTCCGGCATCGAGCGGCGCGACGCGCCTGCGGCGCGCCCACGTTACCCTATGCGGATGGCGATGTACCGTTTCAATGACTTCCTGCTGGACCCGGCCACGCGCGAACTGCACGAGCGCGGCGAACTCGTCGCGCTGCCGGCGCGCGCATTCGACTGCCTCGCCTACCTCGTCGAGCACCGCGACCGCGCGGTCGGGCGCGACGAACTGATCGCGGCCGTCTGGGGGCGCGTCGAGGTCAGCGAAGCGCTGCTGAGCCACACGATCGTGAAGCTGCGCAGGAGCCTCGGCGATACCGGCAGCGAGCAGCGCCTGATCCGCACCGTGCCGCGTTTCGGCTATCGCTGGACCGGCGCGATCACGCTGGTCGAATCCCCGGCGGTCGGATCCGTGCCGTTCAAATCGGCGCTGGTCGAACCTGCGCCGGCGGCGCCGGCAGGCGATGCGCCGATCGAGCGCGCACCGACCGCGACCGCGAGCGCGGGTGCGATGGCGGCACCGGAGCCTCGGCGACGGAAGCTGCGTGCACTCGCCGGCGCGGGCGCATTGGTCGCGCTCGCAGTGTTGCTCGCGCTCGCCTCGTGGTGGCGCCCGAGCGCGCATGACGCGCCGACGGCGGACGCCGTGCCGCCGCGTGCGAACGTCGCGCTCGCGGCGCCTGCGCTGGTGTTGCCGGCCGAGATCGACGCGCCCGAAGACTGGCGCTGGCTGCGCCTTGGCCTCATGGATCTCGTCGCGACGCGCCTGCGCGCGGGCGCGCTGCCGACGATGTCGAGCGAGTCGGTCGTCGCACTGTTGCGCACGCGCGATCCGGCCGCACCCGACGCGTTGCATGACGCGACGCTCGCGCAGGTCGCCGCGCTGCGCGTGCAACCGCGCGTGCGCCTCGCCGATGCGGGCTGGGAAGTCCGGCTGGACGCATTCGGCGCCCAGCGCGAACTCGACGTGACGGCCCGCCATGCGGATGCGGTGATGGCCGCGCGCGAAGCGGCCGATCGCCTGCTGCACGAGCTCGGGCGCGCGCCCGGGTCCGGCGCGCAGGTCGGGTCGATCGAGCTCGAGCACCTGCTGCAACATGCCGGCGCGGCGATGCTGGCCGACCAGCTCGACGAGGCGCGCGCGCTGATCGACGCGGCGCCGGCAGCCCTGCGGCAGGCACCGCGCGCGCAGCAGCGCATTGCGCAGATCGACCTGCGCCGCGGCGACTACCCGGCCGTCGAGCAACGCCTGCATGCGTTGCTCGACGGCCTCGATCCCGCGCGTGACGGCGCGCTGCGCGCGCGCGTGCTGATCACGCTGGCGGCGGCGCTGGTGCGCCAGGACCAGCCCGCGCGCGCGGGCGAACTGTACGAGGAAGCCATCGCGCTGCGTCGCGACGCAGGTGACCATGAGGCGCTCGGCGTCGCCTTGCTCGGTCGCGGCGTCGTGCTCGCGCAGGCGGGACGCATCGACGAGGCGCTCGGCGAACTCGCGCGCGCGCGGATCGAACTCGAAACCGTCGGCGACAGCCTCGGGGTCGCCAGCGTCGACGTCAACGTCGGCGATTTCCAGCTCATGCGCCACCGGCCCGCCGATGCGCTCGCGATGCTGGTCGAGGCGGCCGATGCGTTCGCGAGGCTCGGCGCGCGGGAAGGTCTCGCGCATGCGCTCGCACAACAAGTCGCGGCGCAGCTCGAGCGCGTCGATCCCGCAGCGGCGCTCGCCGCCAGCGAACGTGCGTGGCCGCCCGAATCGCATACGAGCAACCTGCGCATGCGCTGGGTGCTGGTGCTCGCGCGTGCCGAAGCACTCGCGGCATCCGGCCAGGCAAGCGCGGCGCGCGAACTGCTGGCCCAGGTGCGTGACACGGCGGACCCGCGTCGCGACGCGGGCGTACGCGCAGGCGCACAGGCGCTGGCAGCGCGCCTCGCGTGGGCACAGGGCGACGCAGCCGCCGCGCGCGAGGCGGCGGCAGCCGCGTTGCTGCCCGCGTTGCAGGCGGCCGCGCCGATCGCGCATCTGCGCACGCGCCTCGTGCATCTGCGTGCGCTGCGGGCCGCGGGCGAAGGCGCGCGCGCGGCGGAGGAGGTGCGCAGCCTGCGCGACTCGGCCGGCACCGACGAGTGGCTGACGATGCAGGCCGATCTCGCCGAGGGCGAGCAAGCCTGGTCCGAAGGCCGCCGCGAGCCCGCGCTCGAACGGTTCGAACGCGCGTGGCAGAACGCGGGGCGCGTCGGCACCGCACGGGACCTCGTCGACATTGCTGCCGTCTACGTGGCGCCGCTGATCGAGGCGAGCCAGCTCGACACCGCGCGCGCAGTCGGCGGTCGCATCGCGCGCTGGGTCGACGTCGACTGGCACGCGGCGGATGCGATGGCGAAGTTGTACCGCGCGATCGGCGAACATGCTGCGGCGCACAAGGCCGAGCAGGCGATGGCGCGGCTCGCGCCGGATTGAAGCGTCCGCGCGGCCGCGAAACGGCGCCCGTGGCGGCCGAACCGCGCAATGGCGCCGTTCGACCATGCAATCCGCATCGAGTGCACATCGATGGCGCATGCGTCCGTCGTGGCGGCATGCCGACAATCGGGGACCGTCCAGCGGGGCTCGGGGCCTGGCGGTTGCACCCCACTTGTCGATCGAGGAACACCGGACCATGACCTTTGCGAGTGCCCGCGGCCTGCTGTTGCCGTGCCTGCTGTCGTTCGCCTGCGCCGCGCATGCGCAGGACCTCACACCCGTCGATGCCGGGGGCGGCGCGCTGTCGCCGCCGGCCGTGCATGGCGACTACCTGTATGTCGGCACCGGCGCGACGTTGACCGTCTGGAGCTTCGCCGATCCCGGCGCGCCCGTGGTCGTCGACCGCAGCGCCCCCGCGGGCGGCGTCGTGCGCGCGCTCGCGACGCTCGGCGATCATCTGTATGCGGCATGGAACAACCCGTCGGGCGAGGGCGGCATCACGGTGTACTCGCTCGCCGACCCCGCCGATCCCGAGCCGGTGGCCGAGATCGACGATTACGTCGCGTCGGAGTTCAAGCGGCCGAACGGCCTCGCGGCGGCTGGCCAGTATCTCTACGTCGGCGATGCGGAGAACGGGCTGATCGTGCTCGATGCCGCCGATCCGGTGGCTCCGGTCGCGATCGGTACGGTCGCCGGCGTCGGCGAGTTCGATGCGATGGGCGTGCACGGTGGCCAGCTGCTGACCACCGGCAACAGCTGGATCGGCGGTCGCATCGTCAACGTCGTCGACATCGGCGACCCGGCCGCGCCGGTGCTGGCCGGCAGCACCTCGCTCGACGGCAACGTGCTGCTGCGCGCGGTGCTCGTCGACGGCTACGCGATCGGGGTCGGCCTCGAACTGCAGGTGCACGACCTGCACGATCCCGCCAACATCAGCCAGGTGTTCGGCACCTCGATCGACATGGCCACGCACGCGATCCTGCGCGGCGACATGCTCTATCTCGTCGGCGCGTCTGGCATCCAGGTCTGGGATTTCAACGACCCGACGCAACCTGCATTGCTGCGCACGGTCGCGATGGACGCGTTCGCGCCCGACCAGGCCGCCGACACGCCGTTCGGACCGCTCGTCCTCACGCATGCCGATCGCGGGATGCTGCTCGACGTCGCCGATCCACCGCATCCGGTGCTCGCCGCGGGTTTCACGCTGCCGTTCGGCGTCAACGCGCATGCCGCCGCGTTCGATGCGAGCCACGTCTACCTGGCGCAGGAAGCCTACGGCCTCGGCGTGCTCGACTCGGCCTCGCTGCAGTCGATCGGCCGCTTCGACGCAGACCTGCCGCCCTACCTGCAGGCGCGCGACATGGAAGACATCTCGCTCGACGGCGGCCGCGCCTACCTCGCCGCCTGGGGATACGGCGTGCTCGTCGTCGACGTCGCCGATCCTGCGGCGCCGGTCGAGCTCGGGCGCTTCGAGTTCCCGTACGCCAGCGCGATCGAGGCACATGGTGACCGCGTGTACGCCTCGAGCACGACCAATGGCGGGTACTTCCGGATCCTCGACGTGGCCGATCCGGCGCAGCCGCTGGAACTCGGTTCGCTCGCGACGAGCCAGACCTACGACCTCGCCGTGCGCGGCAGCCATGCGTTCCTCGCCGACGGCGCCGACTTCGGCGACGGCGGACTGCGCGTCGTCGATGTATCGAATCCCGCGATGCCGGCGCTGCTCGGCCAGGACACCGGTTGCGCGTACGCGATGGGCATCGACGCGTCGGCGGACGGCAACACCGTCTACATCGCGTGCGCGTCCAACGAGACGTTCGCGAGCGAGCTGCGCATCGTCGACGTGACGGACAAGGCGCAGCCGCTCGTGCTCGGCAGCCACGTGCTCGCCGGCAGCGCGCAGCTGCCGGAGTACAACGTCGCGCATTCGGTCGTCGTGTCCGGCACCACGGCCTACGTCGGCCACGAGTACGGCGTCGACGAGATCGACATCTCCGAACCCGCGACGCCGGTCCAGGTCGCGCGCCACCCGATCGGCTATCCGGTGCGCAAGGTCGCGCTCGCGCCCGACGGTCGCGTGTTCGCATTCGCGGGGGAAGCGGGTACCTTCGTGTTCGAGGCTGCGCGTGGCGACGCGATCTTCGCCGACGGCTTCGACTGACGCGCGCGCGGCGCGGCGCATCCCGCGTGCGCCGCGTCGCATGCGTGCGGACCGGCTGCGACTCAGCCCCGTCGACCATCGTCCTTGCCTCATCCCGCCACGGAGAATCACCCATGCAGACGAACCTGTTCCAGCACGTGCCGAAGATCGCGATCGCATTGGCCACCTGCCTGTTCGCGGCTCCGCTCGTCGCGCAGGAGACGGTGACCACGTTCGACGCGGGCGAAGAAGGCTGGAACGGCAATGCGTTGCTCGAGACCGAAGGCGGCCATCCGGGCGCGAACATGCGCTTCCTGCTCGAGACGTTCGGGATCGAATTGCGCAATGATTCCAATGCCGCTTTCGTGGGCGACATGACGGGCAGCGACACGGTGACGGTCGGCCTCGATGCGAAGGCGGACTCGATCACGTTCCTCGGCAACGAGGTCTCGCGCAATGTCGTCGTCGAGTTCCGCAGCCGTGCGCTCGGGCAGGACGGGTATCCGTGGTCGTCGGTGTGGGTCGTGCTCGGAACGATCCAGGCCGATCCGGAATGGCATGCCTACAGCGTGAGTTTCGATCCTTCGTCGACGGACATGCCTGCAGGCTGGGGCGGCTACGGGGCGGAAGACCCGGTGACGTTCGAGCCGATGCTGCCCGATGGCGTGACGTTCGCGGACGTGATGGCGAATGTCGACGAACTCGCCTTCACGACATTCGAGCCGGGCATGTTCTACGGCTTCACGATCTTCGATGCGCGCATGGACAACCTGCGCATCACGCGCGGCGCGGGCAGCGACGTCATCTTCGCCGACGGCTTCGATCCCGCACCGGCCCACTGATCGATCGCAAGCGTGCGACGGGCGCGCGGGCTGGCCGCGCTCAGCTCCGCCGGCGGTCTTTCGCGCGATGACCCGGCGCGTTGCGGACCGCGACGCGAGCCAGTGGACAGGTAAACTCGCGTCCTTTCCGCTGCAGGAGAGCCGACGTGCTGCCCGAAACCGATGTGCCCCCTGTCGCCGCATGGCCGCCGCTCGACCCGATCGAGGCGCGCATCCTCGGGTGCCTCGTCGAGAAGGCCGCGGTCACGCCGGAAGCCTATCCGCTGACTGAAAACGCGATCGTCGCCGCGTGCAACCAGAAGACCAGCCGCGAGCCCCTGATGCAGCTTGAACCGGGCGCCGTCGCACATGCGTTGCGCGCGATGGAGGGCAGGGGGCTCGTGCGCGTCGCACCGGTGTCGCAGCGCGCACTGCGCTACGAGCATCGCTTCGACGCGGCCTATGGCACCACGGCGCGCCAGCGCGCGGTGCTCTGCGTGATGCTGCTGCGAGGTCCGCAGACGATCGCCGAACTGCTCACGCGCACCGAGCGCATCGGCGCGTTCCCGGGGCAGGACGATGTCCGCGACACGCTCGATCGACTCGTCGCGCGCGAACCGCCGCTGGTCGCGTGCATCGGGCGCGCCGCGGGACAGCGCGAGGACCGCTACATGCACCTCCTGTGTGGCGAGGTGGATGTCGAAGCCTTCGCGGCGGCGCCCAGCGCGTCCGCGCGCAGCGACTCGCCCGCGCGCGCCGACCTGCACGAGCGCATCGACGGGCTCGAGGCCGACCTGCGCGAACTGCGCGCGGAGCTGGCCGAGCTGCGGCGCCGGGTCGAGGATTCCGCGGGCCCGCGCTGAAGCGAGCCGCACACGCATGCTGCGCCGAAGGGCAGCGCGCGCGACGTCAGTGGCGCGTCGAGCCGTCGGCTTCGGGCGGATGGTCGGCGAACACCTCCGCGATGTCGGCCTCGTCGAACACGTAGCGGCGGTTGCAGAACTCGCAGGTGACGTCCACCGAGCCTTGTTCGGCGAGCACTGAATCGCTTTCGGCACGGCCGAGCGAGCGCAGCATGTCGGCGACGCGCGCGCGCGAGCAGGTGCATCCGAACGCGAGCGGCTGCGCCGGTTGCAGGCGCACGCCTTCCTCGTGGAACAGGCGCAGCAGCACCTGCTCGGGTGGCAGGCCGAGCAGTTCGGCATCATCGAGCGTCGCGAGCAGGTGGCCCACGCGGTTCCAGCCGTCGGCATCGCCGCTCGCGGTGCCGCCCGCGCCGGCGATCTGCTGCAGCAGGATGCCGCCGCAGCGGTTGGCGTGGCTCGCGAGCATGATCCGCGTCGGCAACTGTTCGGAGCGCTCGAAGTAGCCTTCGAACGCCTGCGCGAGCGTCGTGCCCTGCACGGGCACCAGGCCCTGGTAGCGCGAGTCGGTGGTGGTGTTTTCGATCGTGATCGCGAGGCGCGCGGCCGGATCGAGCTGCACCGCGGCCTGCGGCGGCATGCCGTCCCAGCGCACGATCCCGCGCACGTGGCCGTCATGCGTGCAGTCGGCGAACAGCAGGCGCAGCGCGCCGCTGTCGCGCAGGTGGATCGACAGGCGACCCTCGAACTTGATCGTGCTCGTGAACAGCGCGCTCGCCGCGACGGTTTCGCCGAGCAGCGAAGCGAGGGGCGCGGCGTACGCGCCGTTCTCGAGGATGCGTCGCCACCCGTGTTCGAGGCGCACGAGTGCGCCGCGCACGCCGGCGCGCTCGAGGTGGAAGCGGTGCAGGAAGTCGTTGGAAACGGGCGTGGCGGGAGGCGTGGGCATCGCCCATTGTCGCAGGCCCGCGCGCCTCAGCGCGACTCCGCCACGAGTTGGAGGATCCGGTTGGTGACCGACTGCACCTGGTAGGCGTCGATGCCGCCGCCGTCGCTGTTCGACATCGCGACGACCACCCATGGATCGCCACCGCGGTCCTCGAGCATCCACGCATGCGTGAGCACGTGCAAGCCCGCGGCCGACGCGAGGCTGCCGCCCTTGTACCAGGCGCGGTCCCAGGCGCCGCGCACGCCGGGCTGCGCGACCGATGCGCCGAGCGCGCGGTCGGCGAGCGCGATCGCATCGGAGCCTTGCGGCAGCCGGCGCAATGCCGCGAACGCGGCACAGACATCGAGCGGACTCGCGCGCCAGCTGCCCCGCGTGAGCAGGCTCGCATGGAAGTACGGACCGGTGACGAGCGGGCCGAGCGGTTCGATCGACTGCGCGAGGAACTGCTGCTGCCAGGCCTCGGTGCCCTCGACGTAGGCGAGCGACACGTCGAGCGGGAACGAGTGGAACAGGTGGAACTGCTCGCTGATCCCGAGCAGCGGTCGCAACACCGTCGGATCCTCGGCGGTCGCATCGATGAACAGGCCGATGCGTTCGCGCCCGACCGCCTCGTGCAGCAGGTCGGTCGCGGTGTTGTCGCTGATGCCGATCATGAGCCTCGCGAGCTCGTCGAGCGTGAACGGCGTGCCGATCGGTTCGACGTTGATCGCGCCACCCGGTGCGAGTTCGGACGCGGCCAGCGGGATCACGTCGTCGACCGCGAGCAGGCCTTGCGCGACCGCGCGCGCGACGCCGCCGAGCACCCAGGTCTTGAAGATCGATGCGGTCGCGCGCAGCTCGCCTTCGGCGTCGCCGGCGACCACGCCGCACTCGCCGTCGGGCGTGATCCTGCCGACCAGCAGCGCGGGATCGCCGGACAGCGCATGGAAGCGCGCGACCGCCTGCGCGAGGTCGAGCGTCTGGTCGGCCGGGTATTGCAACTGGCCGTTGAAGTTCGAGACACCGAGCTGCACGATGCCCTGCGGCGCCGCATGGCGCACGCGCAGGCTGAGGTAGCCGTACGGCGGGCCGCTGCCGTCGTCATCGATGACGACGACAGCCTGCACCGGCGTCATCGTCACGACGTCGAGCACCACGGCATCCGGGAACTGCACGCGCAGCGAGGCGAAGAAGGCCTGCGTCTCGGCGACCGGCACCGTCCACGTCGCGTCGAAATGCGCGGCGATCTCCGCGGGCGTGGTGGTTTGGCCGGACGCGAGTTCGGCGAGGATCCACTCGAGCTGCTCCGCCGCCGCTCCGTTGCCGAGGTCGTAGCGTCCGTCGACGAGCGGGAACAGCGGCTCGATCGCGGCGATTTCGAAACCGGTCGCATACAGGCGGTCGGCGTGTGCAGGCAGCGCGAGCGCGAGCCCGGCGAACAGCGCGGCGAAACGTGCGGCATGCATGGGGTTCACCCTCGATCGCCGCGTTCGTCGCGGCCCACCGATGCATGCGTCGTCCGGTGCCGGATCGGCTCACCAGGGACATGCCGTCGGGGCCGAAGCCCGTCCCCAGGTCTCGTGGGAGGGACTTCAGTCGCGAGCTTTTCGACAAGCCGCCGGGGGGCGGCACAAGCCGCGGTCGCGCGCCAGGTGGCGCCTCACGCCGCGCGGCGCGCGCCGAGGCTCGCGAGCAGGTCGCCGGCCGCGCGCAGGCGCTCGCTGGCGCCCTCGAGCGGCATCTTGAACTTCAGCTTGTCCTGGCCGTCGAGCGCGTACACGCGCGGCTGCGCCTGGATCAGCCGGATCACGGTCAGCGGTTCGATCGCGGGCTGCGGCCGGAACACGACGCGCCCGCCGTTGGCGCCGACCTCGAGCTTGCGGATGCCGAGCGGCGTCGCCGCGAGCTTGAGCGAGGTCACCGCGAACAGGTTCTTGACCGGGTCCGGCAGCAGCCCGAAGCGGTCGATCATCTCGACCTGCAGTTCGCGCAGCGCGTCCTCGTCGCGCGCGCTCGCGATGCGCTTGTACAGCGTGAGGCGCGTGTTGACGTCGGGCAGGTAGTCGTCCGGGATCAGCGCGGGCAGGTGCAGCTCGACCTCGGCCTCGTGGTCGCTCGTGAGGTCGAAGTCCGGCACCTTGCCGTTCTTGAGCGCGCGCACCGCGCGGTCGAGCATCTCGGTGTAGAGCGAGAAGCCGATCTCCTCGATCTGGCCCGACTGTTCCTCGCCGAGCAGTTCGCCGGCGCCGCGGATCTCGAGGTCGTGCGTCGCGAGCGTGAAGCCCGCGCCGAGGTCCTCGAGCGAGGCGAGCGCCTCGAGGCGCTTCTCGGCGTCCGCGGTCACCTGGCGGTCCGGCGGCAGCAACAGGTACGCGTACGCGCGGTGGTGCGAGCGCCCGACGCGCCCGCGCAACTGGTGCAGCTGCGCGAGCCCGAAGCGATCGGCGCGGTTGATGATGATCGTGTTCGCGCTCGGAACGTCGATGCCCGATTCGATGATCGTGGTCGCGACGAGCACGTTGAAGCGCTGGCGGTAGAAGTCGAGCATGATCTGCTCGAGTTCGCGGTCGGGCATCTGGCCGTGCGCGTGGCGCACGCGCGCCTCGGGCATCAGCTCGGCGAGTTCGCGCGCGGTCTTCTCGATCGTGTCGACGTCGTTGTGCAGGAAGTAGGCCTGGCCGCCGCGCGCGAGCTCGCGCTGCAGCGCCTCGCGCACGAGCGCGCTGTCGTACTGGCCGATGAAGGTCTTGATCGCCATCCGGTGCGCGGGCGGCGTCGCGATGATCGAGAGGTCGCGCAGCCCCGACATCGCCATGTTCAGCGTGCGCGGGATCGGCGTCGCGGTCAGCGTCAGCAGGTCGACTTCCGCGCGCAGTTTCTTCAGCGCTTCCTTCTGGCGCACGCCGAAGCGCTGCTCCTCGTCGATGATCACGAGGCCGAGGTCCTTGAAGCGCACGTCGGGCTGCAGCAGCTTGTGCGTGCCGATCATCACGTCGATGCGCCCGTCGGCGAGCTTCGAGAGCGCGTCCTCGATCTCCTTCTTCGACTTGAAGCGCGACAGCACCTCCACGCGCACGGGCCAGTCCGCGTAGCGGTCGCTGAAGTTCTGGAAGTGCTGCTGCGCAAGCAGCGTCGTCGGCGCGAGCAGCGCGACCTGCCGGCCCGCGGTCGCGGCGACGAACGCGGCGCGCAACGCGACCTCGGTCTTGCCGAAGCCGACGTCGCCGCAGATCACGCGGTCCATCGGGCGCGGCGCGGCGAGGTCGGCGATCACCGCCTCGATCGCAGTGGACTGGTCCGGCGTTTCCTCGAACGGGAACGCGGCCGCGAACTGCGCGACGAGGTCGTGGTCGACCTGCATCGCGGTGCCGCGGCGCGCTTCGCGCTGCGCGTGGATCGCGAGCAGCTCGGCCGCGACGTCGCGCACCTTGGTCGCGGCCTTCTTCTTCGCGCGCTCCCAGGCGTCGCCGCCGAGCGCATGCAGCGGCGCGAACTCGGGCGCCGCGCCGGAGTAGCGCGAGACCAGCTGCAGCTGCGCGACCGGCACGTAGAGCTTGTCGCCCTTCGCGTATCCGATCGCGAGGAATTCCGCGTTGCTGCCGCCGACGTCGAGCTTGAGCAGTCCCTGGTAGCGCCCGACGCCGTGGTCGACGTGCACGATCGGTGCGCCGATCGTGAGTTCGGACAGGTCGCGCAGCACCGCTTCGGGATCGCGCGCGGCACGCTTGCGCCGGCGCGCCTGCTGCGCGCGCTCGCCCGAGAGCTCGCGCTCGGTCAGCACGACGAGCGGAGGACGCGTCAGCGCGAAGCCCTGATCGAGCGTCGCGACGGTGATCGCGAACCGCACCTCCTCGCCCGCGAACGCCTGCCATGACGCGACCGGCAGCGGTCGCAGCTGCGCCGCCGCGAGCTGCTCGAGCAGCGCCTCGCGACGCCCGGCCGAATCGACCGTCAGCAGCACGCGACCCGGATGTGCGGCGAGGAAACGCTTGAGGCCTTCCGCGGGTTCCTCGCCCTTGCGCGCGAGCGGCAGGTTCGGGGCGGGTTGCGTGCCGAGGTCGGCCACGTCCTTGCGCGCGGGTGTCGCATCGGTGTCGGCCGCGAGCGCGCGCGCGACGATGTCGATGCGCAGGCCCTGGTTGAGCCGCTCGCGCAGCTGCTGCGGCGTCAGGTACAGCTCGACCGGCGGCAGCACGGGCCGTTCGACGTCGTGCGCGCGCTGCTCGTGGCGCGCGAGCGTCGCGTTCCAGAACGCCTCGGCTGCTTCGAGCGTGCCTTCGCCGAGCACGAACAGCACGTCGTCGGGCAGGTAGTCGAACAGCGTCTCGGTGTGCTCGAAGAACATCGGCAGGTAGTACTCGATGCCCGCCGGCGTCACGCCTTCCTTGATGTCCTGGTACAGCGGGCAGCGGCGCGGATCGATCGGGAAACGCTCGCGCAATGAGTTGCGGAATGCCTTCGCCGATTCCTCGGTCAACGGGAACTCGCGCGCGGGCAGCAGCCGCACCGAATCGACCTTCTGCTCCGAGCGCTGCGTCTCGGGATCGAAGGTGCGGATCGAGTCGATCTCGTCGTCGAACAGTTCGATGCGGTAGGGCGCCGGACTGCCCATCGGGAAGATGTCGAGCAGCGCGCCGCGCACCGCGAAGTCGCCGGGCTCGGCGACCTGCGGCACGTTGCGGTAACCCGAGGCTTCCAGGCGGCGCTGCTCGGAGGCGATGTCGAGCTTCTGCGCGCGTTCGAGCACGAGGCCCGAACCCGTGATGTAGCTGCGCGGCGCGAGTCGCTGCATCAACGTCGCGACCGGCACCACGAGCACGCCGCGCTTCAGCGCAGGCAGGCGGTAGAGCGCCGCGACGCGCTGCGAGACGATTTCCGGATGCGGCGAGAACAGGTCGTAGGGCAGGGTTTCCCAGTCCGGGAACTGCAGCACGTCGAGGTCGCTGCCGGCGAACACGCCGAGTTCGGTTTCGAGCGCATGCGCCGCATGCGTGTCGTGCGCGACTGCGACGACGATGCCCGGATGTCGGCGACCGGTTTCGGCGAGCGCGAGCGCGAGTGCCGCGCCATGCGGCGCAGTCCATCCGCGTCGCCGGCGCGTCGCGGTCGGAATCGGGGGAGTCGGCAGGATCGGGGTCATCGGGATCGGAACGGCGTCGGCGTCGCGGCTGACGAATGCGCGGCGCGAAAGCATCGATTGTACCAGCGGCGCCCGAGCGGCGATGCTTCGCGCGAAGCGCTCGGGGTTGAGGTCCCTCCCATGGCAGCGAAGCCGGCGCTGTGGAGGCTGATGGTCGGAGTCTTGTGGGAGGGACTTCAGTCCCGATGGATCAGGCGAAGCGCTCGGGGCTGAAGCCCCTCCCACAAGGCCCACGGGCTCGCGCCATTCTTGCGGGAGGAACGTCAGTCCCGATCGGACGCTCGCGGCGCCGCGCCCACCCGCGCATCTTCGAGGTCGAAGCGCACATGCACGAGGCCGGGTTCACCCGGAACGGCCTCGCGCGTCGCGCCGAGATGCTGTGCGAGATCGAGCATGTTGACGTTCTCGGTCAGCACCGCGCCCCAGAGATCGACGAGCCCGCGCCGCCGCGCCTCATCGAGCAGCCGCTGCATCAGCGCGCGCCCTGCGCCCTTGCCGACGAGCGCGGGATCGACGACGAGCGCGAACTCCGCGCGATCGGGCGTCGGCCCGATGTAGAGGCGCGCCTCGGCGCGGATCTCGCCGTCCGCATCGGTCGCCACGAACGCCGCGCCATGCTCCTCGCGCACGTTGCAGAGCCGCTCCGCGATCTCCTCGGAAAGATCGTTCATGCGATGGAACACGCGCAGCCGCACCTGCTCCGGCGTCAGCCGCGCGAAGCCGCGCCGCAGCGCGTCGACGTCGTCGGGACGGATCGGACGCACGTGCAGCACGAAGCCGTCGGCGAGCACGAGGCGCTTGCTGCGCGGGCGGCGCGTGCGCTTGGTATTCATTGAAGGGCGCGTGGAAGGCTCATGCCAGGAGTGTACGCCGCGCGCCAGCCCGGAACGCGCGTGCGTCAGTGCCCCGGCACGCCGCAATCGAACGGCAGCCACCCATGCAACCACGGCGCATGACCGACCAGCCACGGTCCCGCGAGCGTCAGCGCGGCGCTCGCGAGCAGCACCGCGCCCGCGAGGCGGCGGCCGCCCGGGCGCGCGGCGAAGCCGAACCAGCGCTGCGCGCCGAATGCGGTCGCGAGCATCGCAGGTGCGGTGCCGAGGCCGAACGCAGCCATCGTCGCGGCCGCGCGCCATGGATCGAGTTGCAGCGCCGCGATCAGCAGCACGGTGTAGACGAAGCCGCAGGGCATCCAGCCCCAGACCATGCCGAAGCCGAGTGCGCGCGGCAGGGTGTCGACCGGCAGCAGCTTGCGTCCGAGCGGCGCGAGCTTGGGCCAGATGCGCCGGCCGATGCCGAAGCCGGGATCGCGCACGCGGCCGAACGCGACGAATGCGCCGAGCAGCAGCGCGCACGCGGACAGCACGCGCAGGCCATTGCGGACGGCGTCGACGTCGAGCAGTGCGATCGCGCCGCCGAGCACGCCGCCGGAGAGCAGCCCCGCGAGCGTGTAGGAAAGGATGCGACCGGCCTGGTAACCCGCGAGCAGGCCGGGTCGCGGCCGGCCGTCCGCGCGCTTCGCGGTCGCGATGCCGAGCGCGCCCGAAATGCCGCCGCACATCACGAGGCAGTGGCCGCTCGCGGCAAGCCCGAGCAGCAGCGCGGCGAACAGGGTCAGGCCGTTGTTCACTCGCGCGTTTCCGCGTCGTCGCGGTGCCCGGTTGCGTGCTGCGCTTCCGATGCATCGGGCGGATCCAGCAGCGGCAGCAACGCGGGCGTCTTCATGTCGTCGAACTGGTCGTGGTCGACCGCCCAGAAGAATGCGATGCCCGCGCCGATCAGCAGCAGGATCGACAGTGGGATCATCACGATGAGGATCGTCATGCGGCCACCTCGCGGCGTGTCGGCGCGGCGATCGCCGGGCCAGCCTGCGCGCGCCGGCCGATGCGCAGCGCGTTGAGCACGACGACGAGCGAGCTCAGCGACATGCCGATCGCGGCGAGCCACGGCGGCACGAAGCCGAATGCGGCGAACGGTACGGCGACGAGATTGTAGCCGAGCGCCCAGCGCTGGTTCTGGCGCAGGATCGCCATCGTTTCGCGCGCGGTCGCGCGCGCGCCCGCAAGGGCGTCGAGGCGTTCGCCCGCGAGCACGATGTCGCTCGCGGCCTGCGCCAGTTCGGCGCCGCTCGCGAGCGCGACCGCGACGTCGGCGCCCGCGAGCACCGGTGCGTCGTTGATGCCGTCGCCGACCGCGACGACGCGCGCGCCGTGTTCGCGCAGGTCGGCGAGCCGCGCGAGCTTGTCGGCGGGCCGCAGGCGCGCGTGCCATGCGTCGATGCCGAGACGCGTGGCGACCGCGGCGACCTTCGAAGGCGCGTCGCCGCTCGCGATCTCGAGCGACAGTCCCGAGGCGCGCAGCGCGGCCACCGCGTCCTGCGCGCCCGCGCGCACGCGCTCGGAGAGGTGGAACGCCGCGACAAGGCCGCGCTCGTCGGCGAGCACGACTGCGTCCTCGTGTTCGTCGGCGATCACGCGATCGGGCAGTGCGTAGTCGGCGCGACCGAGCCGGAGGCGCCGTGCATCGATGGTTCCGGAGAGGCCGCCGCCGGCTTCGGCCGCGACATCGGTCGCGTTGCGCGGCGCGAGTTCGGCGCCGTGCAGCGCGATCGCGCGCGAGGCCGGATGGCGGCTGCCGCGCGCGAGTGCGGTCGCGAGCGCAAGTGCTTCGTCGCGGTCGATGCCGGGGGCGGTTTCGATGCGGTCGAGATCGAGTTCGGGTTCGGTCAGCGTGCCGGTCTTGTCGAACACCACGTGCGTCGCGCCCGCGAGGTGTTCGATCGCATCGGGCTTCACCACGAGCACGCCCGAGCCCGCGAGCACGGCGAGTGCGCGCGTCAGCGCGGCGGGCACCGCGAGCGCGAACGCGCACGGGCAGGACACGACGAGCACCGAGAGCGTCGCCGCGAACGCGCGCGACGGGTCGACGAGGATCCAGCCGATCGCGGTCAGCGCCGCGAGCACGAGCACGCGCGCGACGAAACCGGCGGCCGCGCGTTCGCCGGCCTGCGCGAGGCGCGGCCGCGTCGTCGCCGCGCGCGTGACGAGCAGCGCGATGCCGGCGAGCACCGTCTCGGAGCCGACGCGCTCGACGAGCAGCTCGGCCGGGCCTTCGACGAGCAGGCTGCCCGCGACGAGCGGATCGCCGCGGCGCTTGCGCACCGGCGCCGACTCGCCCGAGAGCAGCGCCTCGTCGACGCGGCAAGCTGCGCTCGCGAGCGTGCCATCCGCGGGTACGCCGCTGCCTTCGGCGACGTGCACGCGATCGCCGGGCTTCAGTTCCGCCGCGCCGACGCGTTCGAGCGAGCCGTCGTCGCGGATGCGGTCGGCAAAGCGCGGCGCGAGTCGCGCGAGTGCGTCGGTGAGGTCGCCCGCGCGATGACGCGCGCGCATCTCGAGATGGCGCCCGACCAGCAGGATGAACACGAACATGCTGACCGAGTCGAAGTACACCTCGACGCCGCCGCGCAGCGCTTCGAACACGCTCGCCGCGTAGATCAGCGCGATCGCGAGCGCGACCGGTACGTCGATGCCGAGGACGCGCGCGCGCAGCGCGCGGCGCGCGCCTTCGAAGAACGGGCGCGCGGAGTAGAACACCACCGGCGTCGCGACGAGCAGTCCGAACCAGCGCAGCAGGTCGCGCGTGCTGTCATCGATGCCGTGGAATGCACCGAGATAGAGTCCGGTCGCGTACATCATCGCCTGCATCGCGCCGAAGCCCGCGACGACCAGGCGCTTGAGCGCCGCGCGCGATTCGCGCTGGCGCGCGTCGTCGATCGCTTCGGCGTCGAGCGGCAGCGCTTCGTAGCCGGTGCGTGCGAGCGCCTCGACCACCTGCTCGAGCGAGGCGAGGTCGGGGCGCCACACCACGCGCGCGCGGCGCGCGGTCGCGTTGACCTGCACGCGCTCGATGCCGGGCAGCGCGCCGAGCGAGCGTTCGATGAGCCAGACGCAGGCGCTGCAGCGGATGCCGTCGACGAGCAGCACGGCTTCGCGCGTGCCGTCGGCGGCATCGCGCACGAGGTGGCGTTCGATGCCCGGACGCGACCATGCCTGTCCGGGCGCGGGCGCCGCGGAAGGGCGTTGCGCGGGTTCGCTGCGCAGGCGGTAGTAGTCGGCGAGGCCGAGGTGTTCGATCCACTCGGCTGCGGCGCGGCAGCCCTGGCAGCACATCGCGCGCGGCTGTCCGGCGATCATCGCGACCGGCGCGTCGCGCTCGGGCAGCGCCTCGCCGCAGTGCCAGCACGCGTGCGCGTCCTTGGTCATTGCGCGGGCTCGGGTGGTCGCTCGGGCGGCGCGTCGGCGGGTGCGGTCGTCGGCACCTTGAACACGCGCGCGCCGGTGGGCACCGGTTCGTCCGCATGCCGCGCACCGAGCACGATCATCCAGATGCAGCCTGCGAGCGACGCGACGAGGATCGCGAGGCCGAGCCAGGCGACCGGTTGCCGGTACCAGCCGCCGCGCGCTGTCGGATCGCGGGCCATCGTGGTGGCGGCCTCAGCCCCTGCCTTTCGACTGCGCGTGCAGCCAGGCCATGATCACGTGCACCTCGGCATCGTCGAGACGCGACTTCCACGCGGGCATCCGTCCGCCGCGACCGTGGTCGATCGTGTGCCGGATCGTCTCGAGGTCGCCACCGTAGAGCCAGATCGAATCGGTGAGGTCGGGTGCACCGAGCGCCGTGTTGCCCTTGCCGTCGACGCCATGGCACGCCGCGCAGACCGGGAACTGCACCTGGCCCGCCGCCGCGGCCGCCTTGTCGTGCGGCGCCCCGGACAGGCTCAGCACGTAGTTCGCGAGCTTGTCGGTGCCGCCTTCGCCGAGCGCGGGACCGAGCGGCGGCATCGTGCCGTGGCGTCCTTCGAGGATGCTCGCGCGGATCGCCTCCTCGTCGCCGCCGTACAGCCAGTCGGTGTCGGTGAGATCGGGTGCACCGAGCAGCACGTTGCCCTGCGCGGTGCGGCCGTGGCAGCCCGCGCAGTTGTCGACGAACATGCGTTCGCCGATGCGCACCGCCGACGGATTGGTCGAGAGCTTGGAGATCGGCAGCGACAGGTAGAACTGCTTGTACTCGCCGATGCGCGAGTTCATCGCCGCGATGTCGTCGGCGAGCTGGCCGTGCGAGGTCCAGCCGAGCAGTCCCTTCGAATTGCCGAAGCCCGGATACAGCGCGAGGTAGGCGAGGCCCCAGGCGAACATGCTCGCCGACAGGAACACCCACCAGCGTGGCAGCTTGCGCACGCCCTCGCGCAGCACGCCGTGCGCCCAGACGTGGCCGCTGGTGCCGTCGGGCTGCACCGGGATCTCGACGCGCTGTCCCCAGATGAACAGGAAGAACGTGATGCCCATGTTGAGCACCACGAGGAACATCACCCACAACGACCAGCCGAGGCTCATGGCTCGTCTTCTCCGTCCTTCATCGGGATGCGCGCGAGCGCGTCGTACTTCTTCTTGTGGCGCTTGTTCCAGACCCAGATCCAGGTGCCGATGAAGCTCAGCATCAGGATCACGGTGATCACGCCTGCCACGTGGCCCCAGATCGGGTTCATGGCGTCGCGCCTGCGTGGGTCGGCTGCACGATGCCGGGCTGCGCGCCGCGCGCGGTGCCGAGTCCCTGCAGGTACGCGACCAGCGCGTCGAGCGCGGTCTTGCCTTCGAGCGCCTTCGGCGCCGATGCGATGTCCGCGTCGGCGTACGGATCGCCGAGCGTGCGCAGCGTGCGCATGCGCGCCATGATGTCGTCCGCGTCGATCGGCTCGTTCTCGAGCCACGGGTAGCCCGGCATGTTCGATTCCGGGACGACCTTGCGCGGATCGATCAGGTGCAGGCGCTGCCACTCGTCGGAGTACTTGCCGCCGATGCGCGCGAGATCGGGGCCGGTGCGCTTGGAACCCCACTGGTGCGGGCGGTCGTAGACCGACTCTTCGCCGACCGAGTAGTGGCCGTAGCGCTGCGTCTCCGCGCGCAGCGCACGGATCATCTGGGTGTGGCAGAGGTAGCAGCCCTCGCGCACGTAGATGTCCTTGCCGGCGAGCCGCAGCGGGTCGTACGGCACGACGTCGGCGGTCGGCGCGATCGCGTGCGCGCGCATGAACAGCGGCGTGATCTCGGCGAGTCCGCCGAGCGACACCATGATCGCGATCGCGATGCCGAGCTTGCCGGCATGCTTCTCGATCGCCTCGAAATACTGGTAGCCCTTGGCCATCGTGTCCTCCTCAGCCCGCCACCGGCAGCGGCGCCGGGACCTGGTGCGGCACGGGCTCGGGGATCGGCACCGGGATCGGCGAGATCAGGTGCTTGCGCGCATCCGAAGCGGTGTGCCACAGGTTCCATGCCATCACGACCATGCCGGTGACGATCAGCACGCCGCCGAGGAAGCGCACGAGGTACAGCGGCTTGACCGCGATCAGGCTGTCGATGAACGCGTACGTCAGCGAGCCGTCGTCGCCGGTTGCGCGCCACATCAGCGCTTCGGTCACGCCCGCCGCCCACATCGAGATCACGTACAGCAGCAGGCCCGAGGTGTGCAGCCAGAAATGCCATTCCATCGCGCCGCGCGAGTGCATCTCGGGCTTGCCGAGCGCGCGCGGCGCCATCGCGTACAGCGATCCGATCGTGATCATCGCGACCCAGCCGATCGAGCCCGCGTGCACGTGCGCGATGGTCCAGTCGGTGTAGTGCGAAAGCGCATTGACCGACTTGATCGCCATCATCGAGCCTTCGAGCGTCGAGGCTGCGTAGAACACCAGCGCGAGCACCATGAACTTCGCGGCCGGGTCGGTCTTGAGCTTGTGCCAGGAGCCATTGAACGTGAGCAGGCCGTTGGCGGCCGAGCCCCAGCTCGGCATCAGAAGCACGAGCGAGAACGCCATGCCGACCGACTGCACCCAGTCGGGCAGCGCGGTGTACATCAGGTGGTGCGAGCCGGCCCACATGTAGACCGAGATCAGCGCCCAGAAATTGACGATCGAGAAGCGGTAGCTCCAGAGCGGCTGCTGCGCCTGGCGCGGCACGAAGTAGTACATCATCCCGAGGAAGCCCGCGGTCAGGAAGAACGCGACCGCGTTGTGGCCGTACCACCATTGCACCATCGCATCGACGGTGCCCGAGTAGATCGGGTACGACTTGAACAGCGACACCGGCAGCACGAGGTTGTTCACGATGTGCAGGAGGCCGACCGCGATGATGAACGCGCCGTAGTACCAGTTCGCGACGTAGATGTGCTGGATGCGCCGGCGCCGCAGCGTGCCGAAGAAGACCGTGCCGAAACTGACCCAGACCACCGCGATCAGCACGTCGATGGGCCACTCGGCCTCGGCGTATTCCTTGCTCTGGGTGAACCCGAGCGGTATGGTCACCATCGCGAGCACGCAGGCGAGCTGCCATCCCCAGAACGTGAGGTTGGCGAGGCGCGGCAGCGCGAGTCGCGTGTGGCCCGTGCGTTGCACGATGTAGTAGCAGGTGCCCATCAGCGCCGAACCGCCGAACGCGAAGATCACGCCGAAGGTGTGGTCCGGGCGCAGGCGACTGAACGTGAGCCAGGGCTGGTCGAAATTGAGCGCGGGCCAGGCGAGCTGGGCCGCGACGAAGACGCCGAGGCCCATGCCGACGATGCCCCAGATCGCCGCGGCGAGCAGGAACAGTCGGACCACGTGGTCGTTGTAGGTTTCGGTGTTCGGCATGCTGCACCAGGGCTGTTGACCGCGTATTTTCGGCCAATTCGCTCGATCGCGGATTGACCTGGATCAGGACATGATGCCGCAGATCGGCATCGCCAATGCGACGGCGCGTCGCGGAGCGCCGCAAGCCGGCAGCTGAACGGGGGTGGGATGGAGCAGCCGGTGACGGGCATGGGCGAGGCCGACCTCGAGGCACTGTGCGGCGGCTGGCCCGGCGTCACGCACTCGGTCAAGTGGGAAGTCGACCTCGTCTACAGCGTCGCGAACACGATGTTCGCGGTGATGTGCACGATCGGACCCGAACGCGGGCGCCTGTCGTTCAAGGTCGATCCCGAACGCTTCCTTGAACTCGGCGACCAGCCCGGCATGGCGCCCGCGCACTACATGGCGCGCGCGTTCTGGATCAGCGTGACCGAACCCGAGCGCTTCGACCGCGCCGAACTCGCGGCGTACGTGCGCCGTTCCTACGAACTCGTTCGCGCGAACCTGTCGAAGAAATTGCAGGCGACGCTCGCCGATCCGCCGGCGTGAAGGCCTGCGTGGCGTCCCGTGGCGCGTCGTTGCCGCGTGCCGACGATGGAGCGTGACCGCGCGACCGGTGATGCGCGCGATCCCTCCACGCCGCCGCGAGGAGCGTCGCCGATGACGGGCGAATCCGGACGATCGCGCGGCCGGCACTGGCGCGGCTGGCTCGCCTATGCGGCGGCCTGGCTCGCGATCGGACTCTGGCTCGGCATCAACGTCGTCGTCGGCCACCGCAACAGCGGCGAGACGATCCCGCCATGGGAGCCGATGACCTGGGAACTCAGCAGCGCGGCCGTGATGGCGCTGCTCGCGCTCGCGCTCGCGGCGTTCGAGCGGCGCTTCCCGCTCTCGGGCGCGGGCTGGACGCGCCGGCTGTGGCCGCACCTGCTCGCGGTGCCGGTGTTCTCGCTGCTGCATACCGTCGGCATGGTCGCGATCCGCAAGGGCGTGTACCTGCTCCAGTCACGCACCTACGACTTCGGCGATCCGCTGCTCGGCTACGCCTACGAACTGCAGAAGGACCTGATCAGCTACGGGCTCATCGCCGCCGCGTGCGTCGGCCTCCGCGCGCTGCGTCGGCGGCGCGAGCGCGAACTCGCGATGCTGCGGCTCGAGCGAGACCTCGTCGACGCGCGACTGGCCCAGCTCACCGCGCAGATCGAGCCGCATTTCATGTTCAACACGCTCAATGCGATCGCGAACCGGATGCACGAGGACGTCGAGGCGGCCGACCGCATGATCGCCGCGTTCGCGGGCCTCATGCGCGCGGCGCTCGTCGAGTCGGGTGCCACGCGGGTGTCGGTGGCCGAGGAGGTCGCGTGGCTCGAGCGCTATCTCGACCTCATGCGCGAGCGGTTCCGCGGCAAGCTCGAGACGCGCATCGAGGTCGATCCGGCGGCGTGCGCGCTGCGCATTCCCCGCCTGCTGCTGCAGCCGCTGGTCGAGAACGCGTTCCAGCACGGCCTTGCGTCGGGACGCGGCAGCGTGGTGGTGACGATCCGGCGCGAAGGCGCACGCCTGCTGTGCACGGTCGACGACGACGGCGCCGGTTTCGCCGCCGGATCCGCCGATGGCACAGGCCTCGCGAACGTGCGCAGCCGGCTCGCGATCCTCCATCCCGGCGCGCATGCGCTGGACATCCTCGCGCGCCCCGGTGGCGGAACATGCGTGCGACTCGACCTCCCGATCGCGACCGATGACTGACGCGCGCGTCGCGATCGTCGAGGACGAACCGCCCGCGCGCGCGCGCCTGCGCCGCCTGCTGTCGCAGCATCCGGGCTGGCACATCGTCGCCGAGGCCGACGACCTTGCCGGAGGCCTCGCGATCCTGCGTGCGCACGCGCCGGACCTGCTGTTCCTCGACATCCGGCTCGGCAGCGACGACGGCTTCGACCTGCTCGCGCGCGCGTCGCCGCCGTATCCGCTCATCGTGTTCACGACCGCCTATCACGAGCACGCGGTACGGGCGTTCGAGGTCGCGGCGCTCGACTACCTGCTGAAACCCTTCGATCGCGCGCGCTTCGCGCAGTGCCTCGAGCGCGTCGCCGCACGGCTGTCCGAGCGCCGCACGCTGCCGCGCGGCGACGCCGACGCGCACGAGGAATCGCTGCGCCGGCTTGCGGGCGGGCTCGCGCGCGTGCCGCGCCTCGACCGGATCGTCGTGCACGAGCAGGGACGTTCGCTGATCGTCCCGATCGGCGACGTGCAGCGTCTCGAGGCGGCCGGCAACTATGTCGTCGTGCACACGGCAGGTGCGCGCCACCTCGTGCGTGCGACGCTGTCGCGCCTCGCGCAGCGGCTGGACCCGGGCGAGTTCCTGCGCGTGCACCGCTCGCACCTCGTGCGCGCGGACCGCATCGTCGCGACGACGCCGTGCGGGCACGGTGACCTGCGGCTCTCGCTGCGCGACGGCGGCGAAGTGCTGTTGAGCCGGCGCTATCGCGCGCTGCTGCCCGCCGGCGCGCTGGGTGACTGAAGGCCCGTACGGCGACCGCGGCAGTCGATGTCGTTTGGGAGGCACTCCAGCTCGATCGATCTGGCGAAGCGCTCGGGGCTGAAGCCCCTCCCACAACAGCGAAGTCGGTGCTGTCGAGGCCGGCAGTCGATGTCGTGTGGGGGGGCAGTCCAGTTCCGGTCGATCTGGCGAAGAGCTCGGGGCTGAAGCCCCTCCCACAACAGCAAGTCGGCGCTGTCGAGGCTGGCAGTCGATGTGGTGTGGGAGGGACTTCAGTCCCGATGGATCTGGCGAAGAGCTCAGGGCTGAAGCCCCTCCCACAACAGCAAGTCGACGCTGTCGAGGCCGGCAGTCGATGTGGTGTGGGAGGGACTTCAGTCCCGATCGATCGGGCGAGAAGCTCGGGGGCTGAAGCCCCCCCACAACTGCGAACGGCCTGGCGGTCCCGCTCGCGTCACGCGCGGACCCGTTCGTCACATCGGGCTTGCGAGCGGACCGGCGCCGCGTTCGAATCGGCCCCTCCAGGAGGAATCCATGCGCCGATCGCCAGTCCTGCTGCGCCTCATGTTGCCGCTTTTCGCGCTCGCGTTCGCCGCGGAACCTTCGGCGTTCGAATGGACCGCCTACGGCGGCGACGGACATGGCCAGCGCCACGCGCCGCTCGCGCAGATCACGCCGGCCAATGTCGGCGAACT
The DNA here is from genome assembly GCA_004143945.1 of Lysobacteraceae bacterium. GTDB lineage: Bacteria > Pseudomonadota > Gammaproteobacteria > Xanthomonadales > Rhodanobacteraceae > Dokdonella_A. Next base: position 56,498 of record SEHB01000011.1, on the reverse strand, counting down.
CGAACTCGCCTGGAGCTTTCGCACCGGCGAACTCGGACAGGGCTTCGCGCGCGCGGACGACGCGCTGACGTTCGAGGCGACGCCGCTGCTCGTCGGCGGCACGCTGTATTTCAACACCGCGACCGGCAAGGTGTTCGCGCTGGATGCGGCCGATGGCCACTTGCGCTGGCGTTTCGATGCCGAGGTCGACCGTGGCCGCGACTATTCGGAAATGGCGACGCGCGGCGTGAGCTGGTGGCGCGACGCGCAGGCCGAGCCCGGCGCACGCTGCGCGCAACGCATCCTGTTCGCCTCGCTCGACGCGCGCCTGTTCGCGCTCGACGCGATGGACGGCAAGCGCTGCGCGGACTTCGGGCGCGATGGCGAAGTCGACCTCGGCAAGGGCGTGCGTGCGACCGAGCGGCGACTCGGCCAGTACCAGGCGACGTCGCCGCCCGCGATCGCGGGCGATCTCGCGATCATCGGCTCGTCGATTGGCGACAACGGCGGCACCGCGCTCGAACTCGGTGTCGTGCGCGCATACGACGTGCGCAGCGGGCGGCTCGCATGGCACTGGGACCCGATCCCGCGCCGCGCGATCGTGCCCGCCGACGCAGCCAATCCCGAGTTCACCGAAGTCGACGCGCAGCAGGCGCGCTGGACCGGCGCCGCGAATGCCTGGGCCCCGCTCGCCGTCGATGCCGAGCGTGACCTCGTGTTCATTCCGACCGGTTCCGCGAGCCCCGACTTCTACGGCGGCGAGCGCAGCGGAAACACCGAGTGGGCCAATTCGCTGGTCGCGCTGCGCGCGTCCACCGGCGCGTTCGCCTGGGGCCGCCAGCTCGTGCATCACGACCTGTGGGACTACGACGTCGCTTCGCAGCCGATGCTCGTCGACCTCGCGCGCGATGGCACCGAGTTGCCCGCGGTCGTGCAGCTGACCAAGTCCGGCCAGGTGTTCGTGTTCCACCGTGAAACCGGTGAACCGGTGTTCCCGGTCGAGGAACGCACGGTGCCCCGGCGTGTGGTCGCGGGCGAGACGCCGTCGCCGACGCAGCCATTCTCGTCGCTGCCGCCACTGGTTTCGCACGAACCGGTGACGCCCGACGACGCCTGGGGACTCACGTTCTGGGACCGCAATGCGTGTCGCAAGCGGATCGCCGCGCTGCGCAGCGAGGGCATCTACACGCCACCGAGCCGCGAGGGCACGATCATGCGCCCGAGCTACGCGGGCGGCTCCAACTGGGGCGGCGGCGCGTGGGATCCGCGCCGGCGCCTGCTCGTCGCAAACGTGATGGACATCCCGATGGTGGTCGCGCTGATCCCGCGTGCCGAGCTCGAAGCGCAGTACGAGTCGGGCGACTACGAGGGCTGGGAATTCGCGTCGCAGCGCGGAACGCCGTACGGCATGCGCCGCACCCTGCTGAAGTCGCCACTCGGCGCGCCGTGCACGCCGCCTCCGTGGGGCAAGCTCGTCGCGCTCGATCTATCCAGCGGCACGATCGCATGGGAACGCCCGCTCGGCACTTCGCGCGACAAGGCGCCGTGGCCGTTCTGGTACACGCAAGGCGCGCCGAACATGGGTGGACCGCTGACCACCGCGGGCGGACTCGTGTTCATCGGCGCGACCTCCGACGACTTCCTGCGCGCATTCGACATCACGACAGGCGCCGAGCTGTGGACGATGCGATTGCCCGCGGGCGCGCAGGCGACGCCGATGAGCTACGAGGCCGGCGGTCGCCAGTTCATCGTCGTCGCCGCGGGCGGGCACGCGAAACTCGGCACGACGATCGGCGATCACCTGCTCGCGTTCGCCTTGCCGGCGAAGTGAGGCGCGCGCGGCGCCGGCTCAGCGGATGCCGACGCCGAATCCGACGCCGAAGCTCACGCGCGAGCGCTCGCGCGGGAAGTTGACTGGCCACAGGTGCAGCGCATCGCGCTGCAATACGGCCAGCGCGCGCTCGGCGTCGCCGATGCGGCGCGTGCGCGTGCCGTCGAGGTGCCCGAGCACGGTCACGAAGCGCCCGGGCGGGAAGTCGAGCGGATCGACGAATCCGGGCAACACGACGAGGGCGCGGCCGAGCACGGGTTCGGATTGCTGCGGGCGCTGCGCGGCATCGAGCGGATGGACCGCGAGCTGGACTTCGGTTTCATCCGCGAGGTTGCGCACGTCGAGGATCTTGCCGCCCCAGACGACGGCCGTTCCGGCATGGCGCTGCGGTTCGTGCGCCGCCTCAAGCGGCGTGACCGGGGCCGTCGGCACCTGCCTGAACACCGGTGTCGCGCAGGCGCCGAGCGCGAGCGTGGCGAGCACGATGGCCAGGCACCGAGCGGGCGGGGGTGTCGACGGTCGGCGGCGGGCGCTCATCGCGTTCGATCATAGCCGAGGCGCGTCGCTTGCGAGGCCATGCTAGGCAGGCGGCGCGCCGCCCGGCGGGGCAGCGCGCTTGAGCAGCATCGCGAGGATCGGCGGCGTCACGATCGAGGTCAGCAGCGACATCGCGACGATCACCGCGTAGATCTGGTCGGTGAAGATGCCGGCCGCGAGCCCAAGGCTCGCGATCACGACGCCGACTTCGCCGCGCGGGATCATGCCGACGCCGACGATCGTCGCACCGAGCCTGCCGAGCGAGAGCGCACCGAGGAAACCGCCGACGAGCTTGGACAGGATCGCGATCACGGTCGCGACCAGCAGCATCCAGAGCGCATCGGCGCTCGCGAACACGGCGAGGTCGATCTTCGCCCCCGTCACGACGAAGAAGAACGGCGTCAGCAGCACCAGCAACGGCTGCATCTGCTTGTGCAACTGGTCGCGCTGGTGCATCTCCGACGCGATCATGCCGGCGAGGAACGCGCCGATGATCGCGGCGAGTCCGAACTGCGTCGACAGGTAGGCGAGCCCGAGGCAGATCGCGAGCGCGATCGCGAGTGGCGACTCGGGATTGACCGGGCCGTCGAGCCAGTGCGAGCGCTTGCGCATCAGGCGCGTGCCGACCCAGCCGATCACCGCGACGAAGCCCACCGCCTGCAGCAGCACGAACAGCAGGCTGCCGATGTTGACGCTGCCGTCCTGGATCGACACCACCACGCCGAGCAGCAGCATCGCGAGGATGTCGTCGATGACCGCGGCGCCGAGGATCACGCGACTCTCGATGCGCGAGAGCACGCCGAGCTCCTGCAGCACGCGCGCGGTGATGCCGGCGGATGTCGCGACGAATGCGGCCGCGACGAACATCGACTTGGCCCACTCGAAACCGCTCCCGTGCGCCCACAACGCGCCGGCGCCGAACGGCACCAGCACGCCGAGCACACCGACGAGGAACGCACTGCGGCCGACCTTGCCGATTTCCTCGAGGCGGGTCTCGAGACCGACCGAGAACAGCAGCAGCACCACGCCGATCTCGGCGAGCACGCTGAGCGGCGTACCGGAGGCGATCTGTTCGAGGTGGATGAGCCCGAGGGCGGACGGACCGATCACGCAGCCCGCGACGATCTCGCCGACGACCCCGGGCAGCTTCAGGCGCTGCGCGAGTTCAGCGCCGACCTGTGCGGCGATGAAGATCGCGAACAACGCGAGCAGGATGTCGGTGCCGTGGTGCATCGGGGTTTCCTGTGGTCGGGCGGCCGGCGTGGCGCGCAGCCGCGCGCGCATGCAGGCACGGGTGGCAGGCCGCTGTCGCCGGCGCGTTGCCTTTTGCGATGTGAGCGTCGATGCTACACGAATGCGTCCGCGCGATCCGCCGGCGCCGCACCGGGGTCCAGCATGGCAGCACGCGCGCAGCCGCAACGCGAGTCGATGTCGAAGGTCGATACGGCCTGGTTGCGCATGGAACGGCCGACCAACCGCATGATGATCACCGGCGTACTCGTGCTCGCGGGCACGCTCTCGCATGCGCGCCTCAAGGCGCTGCTCGCCGAACGCTTCCTCGCCTACCGGCGCTTTCGCCAGAAGGCGGTCGTCGGTGTCAACGGTGCGCACTGGGTCGAGGACGAGGACTTCGACCTCGACTGGCACGTGCGCGTCGCCGCGCTCGCGGGCGATCCGGGCAAGCGCGAACTCGAGGCATTCGTCAGCGACCTCGCGTCCTCGCCGCTCGATACCGCGCGTCCGCTCTGGCAGTTCCACCTCGTCGAGAACTACCGCGGCGCGAGCGCGCTGGTCGCGCGCATCCACCATTCCTATGCCGACGGCCTCGCGCTGGTGCAGGTGCTGCTGTCGTTGACCGACACCGCGCCGCAGCCCGAGGCCCAGGCCGAACTCGCGAGCACCTGGCTGCGTCGCGACCGCGGCAGCGTGCTCGAGCGTCTGCTCGAGCCGATGCAGGGCGGCATGCAGAAGGCCATCGCCGCGGGCGGCAAGACCTGGGAGAAGTTCGCGCAGATGCTCGCCGACCCCGCGATCGCCGCGAGCATCGCGCACGAAGGCAGCGAGATCACGCGCGAACTCGCGATCGCGCTGACGCTGCCCGACGATCCGGAGACAGCGCTCAAGGGGCGACTCGGCGTCGCCAAGCGCGTGGCCTGGGCCGACCCGCTCCCGCTGGCCGAGGTCAAGGTGCTCGGCAAGGCGCTCGGCTGCACGGTCAACGACGTGCTGCTCGCGTGCGCAGCCGGCGCGATCCGCGGCTACCTGCGCGACGAAGGCGGCGATGTCGACGGCGTCACGATCCGCGCGACCGTGCCGGTCAACCTGCGCCCGCTCGAGCATGCGAAGAAGCTCGGCAACCATTTCGGACTCGTGTTCCTCGACCTCCCGATCGGCGAGCCGAATCCGCTGCGCCGGCTCGAGCGCGTCGCGGCCTGCATGCGCGACCTCAAGGGCCGTCGTCAGGCCGTCGTCGCGTTCGGCCTGCTCGCGGCGCTCGGGATGGCGCCGGCCGCTCTGCAGGGCCCCGCGCTGGAGCTGTTCAGCCGCAAGGCGAGCGCGGTCGCGACCAATGTGCCGGGACCGCAGCAGCCGTTGTTCCTCGCCGGCGTCGAGGTGCGCGAACTCATGTTCTGGGTGCCGCAGACGGGTTCGATCGCGCTCGGCATCTCGATCCTCAGCTACAACGGCAACGTGCACTTCGGCGTGATCGGCGACCACAAGCGCGTGCGCGACCCGGACGCGATCGTGCAGCGCTTCGCGGGGGAGTTCGAGAAGCTGCTGCTGATCGCGCTGATGGAAGACTGGAGCGAGACGTTCGGCGCGCCCGATGCGGCGGCAACGCTCGCGCGCTACGCATGACGCACGCGCGTGAGGTGCCCGCGGCGGGGCAGGCCGTCGGCGGCGACCTGCGCATCGTGCGCGACGCCCTCGAAGGCGGCGCGGTGATCGAGCTGCTGCACGAACACCTGCGCGACTGCCACGCGCTGTCGCCACCCGGCAGCGTGCATGCGCTCGACCTCGTCGCGTTGCGCGCGCCCGACATCACGTTCTGGAGCGCCTGGGACGAGCTCGGACTGCTCGGTTGCGGTGCGCTGCGCGAGCTCGATCCCGCGCACGGCGAGGTCAAGTCGATGCGAACGGCGACGGCACACCTGCGCAAAGGCGTCGCCGCCGCGATGCTCGCGCACATCATCGGCGAGGCGGGCCGTCGCGGGTACCGGCGTCTCAGCCTCGAGACCGGATCGATGGCCGCGTTCGAGCCCGCGCGAAGGCTGTATGCGCGTCACGGCTTCGTCGAGTGCGCGCCATTCCCGCCGTATCGCGATGACCCGCACAGCACGTTCATGACGCTCGAGCTGGGCGTGCCGAAGGCGCCGTCCGCAGGCGACTGACGTGCGCGGGTCGGCGCGCAGCGGCAGCGCTTCATCGCAATCGCGCGCCGGCGATCTTGATCCGGATCGCCGTCGGTCCATCATGCGGCCCATCCGATCCCGGGGCTCTGCCGGGACGTTTCGCCGACCAGGAATTCCCGATGAAGACCCTCCCGTTGCTCCCGTTCGCACTCTCGCTCGCATCGAGCGCCCTGCTGCATGCCTCTTCCGCGTTCGCCGCGCCGGTTCCACCCGTCGTCGCGATGACCGCGGCCGAATGCGACGTGTGGATGCGCGAGCGCAGTTTCGCCAACAGCGTCGCGTCCCACGATGCGGCGGCGTTCGCCGGCCATCTGGTCGCGGACACCGTCTTCAACGCGGCGAGCCCGCAGCCGGTGCGTGGTCGCGCGGCGGTGGTCGCGGACTGGAAGCCGATCATCGAAGGCAAGGAGTTCGCGCTGCGCTGGCACCCGCAGTTCGTCTCGATCGGAGCCGATCCCGATGTGGCCGTGTCGTCGGGGCCGGCGTGGACCGAGATCTTCGACCCGTCGGCGAAGCACCGCTACACGATCAGTCGCTTCAACTCGGTCTGGAAGCGCGATGCCGATGGCGAGTGGCGCGTGCTGTTCGACGGTGGAACGCCGCCGAAGCCCGCGACGCGCGAAGAGGTCTTGAAGCTCGTGGCGTCGCTGCCCGCGACCTGCGCGCAAGCCATCCGCTGAGCCTCCGGACGGTCCGTTGCACGCCTGCGCGCGACAGGCGAGGATGCGCGACCTGAAGGTCGCGCCCGACGCGCGGCCGCCACCGGGAGATTGCATGAGCGATGCAGCGGCGCCGTCGGAATTCCTCGTACTCTCGCGCGGCCGCTGGGACGAGGATGCACCGCCCGAGCGCATCCAGAAGGGGATCGACGCGTTCTACGCGTGGCTCGAGCAGGAGATTGCGGCGGGCAGGATGCGCACCGGGCAGCGGCTCGGTACGGCGGGTCGCACCGTCGGGCGCGGATTCATCAGCGACGGTCCGTTCGGCGAGTCCAAGGAGATCATCGGCGGCTATTGGTTCATTCTCGCGCGCGACCTCGACGAAGCGCAGGCGATCATCGCGCGCAATCCGTGCATCCAGCTCGGACTGTTCTTCGAGCTGCGTCCGATCGAATCGGTGCGCGCGAGCGCGTTCGCGCAGACCAACGAAACACCGCCGGATCGGCTTGCGTCGCGTTGACCTGCACGCCGCGGGCCACGGTGGCCGGCGGCGTCCCCAGGCCTTCGCCATCCCGGCGTCCACCGGGACGACGAAGGTGGGATCGCGCCGTCGCGCGCCGCCTACTCCTGCGGCGCGACGCCGAGGTAGGCGCCCGCCGCGGCGATCGTCGCCCACACCTCGGACGTGACCGCAAACGAGCGGTCGAACAGCCGCTCTGCGCCTTCGCGATCACCGTTCAGCAGGTAGAACGCGCCGACTTCTGCGAGTGCCTTTTCGTCCTTCGGATTGCTCGCCAGGTAGCGGTCGAACAGCGGTTTCGCCTTCGCCCATTCACCGGCTTCGCGGTACACGCGCGCGATTCGGAACACATCGCTGTCGTCGGCGTCGCCGGCCAGCAGCGAGTCGAAGATCGCCTGGGCCTCGGTCTTGTGGCCGGCGAGGTAGTGGATGCGCGCGATGCCGATCCGCTCCCAGCTGCCTTCGTCGCCGGCCTGCTCGAGCGCGGCCTCGAGCAGGGCGCGCGCGGCTTCCGGCGCAGCCTTGCCGTGGTAGAGCGCGGGCGAGAGCTTCTGCGCGGCATAGCCGACGCCGACGCCAGCGACGAACAAACCCGTGGCAAGGACCGCGGCGATGCGTGGATTCATGCGTGTTCCCCTTGGTGATGGATCGGCGCGGAGTCTGCAGCATCGCGCGTGCCACTTCCATCGCCGTCTCGGCGACGCGCCGCGCAGCGGCCCGCGCAACCTGTCCCCTTTTTGACGCAGGCGGGCGCGCACCGGCGTTCTTCAGCATGGGTCGCGATCCTGCGCGCCCGCTTGAATGGAGCATTCGACGATGAACAAGTCTCGCAACGGACGCGCGCGCGTCCTCCTTTCCGCTCTCGTGCTCGGAATCGCCAGCGCTTCCGCATGGGCGCTGCCGCCCGGCGGCGGCGGTGGCGGTGGCGTGTGCATGATCGATCCGGCCGACACGGGCAGCTACCTCTCTTGCCTCGACTGGCTCGGCAGCAGCATCTGCTGCTGGATCTACGGCCTCTGAGCGAAGCGGCCCGCGCCACGGACGGCGAGGGATCCGCACGGTGCGTCCGCGGTGGCATGGAGGCCGCCGCGGACCGGGAGTTCGACATGCGATTTCTTCGGCGCATCCTGCCCGCGATGGCGCTGGCCACGGCCGCTGCGGCGATCGGCTGGTTCGGCACGCTTGCAGTGCGCCAGTTGCGGCCCGCGCCGGCGGCGCTCGCCGGGGACTACGGCCCGATCGTGGCGACGACGAGCCGCCCGGTCGTGTTGTTCGCGACCCGGACCTGCGGCTTCTGCGAGAAGGCGCGCGTGCTGCTCGCGACGCTCGGCGTCGACTACGCCGAGCTCGACATCGATGCGTCGGCGCGCGCGCGTGCGTTGTACGCGCAACTCGACGTCGGTGGCGTGCCGGTGCTGGTGACGCCGCGCTGGCGCATCGTCGGCTACGACGAGGCCGCGTATCGCGCCTGGCTCGCGCCTGCGCCGGTCGCGACCGCGCCGCGCTGAAGGCAGCTGCGTGGCGCGGCAGGGCCGATACAATCTTGCGGGCATCGCGCAGCACGTGGTGCAGCGCGCCCGCATCGGGAGCGCCTGCTTCCGCGACGACGATGACCGCCGCGCGTACCTGCGCGAACTGGGTGCCGCGGCGCTGCGATTCCGCTGCGCGATCCATGCCTACGTGCTGATGCCGGACCACGTGCACTTGCTCGCGACGCCGCGCGACGAAACCGGCGTGCCGCGCATGATGCAGGCCCTGGGCCGGCGCTACGTCGCCCACTTCAACCGGCGCCATCGCGCCAGCGGCCCGCTGTGGCGACGCTATGTCGCGGCGCTGATCGCCGACGGACCGCACGTGCTCGCGTGCTCCCGCCACATCGAGGCGCATCCGGTGCGCGCAGGCCTCGTGGCGAGCGCGCGCGAGTGGCGCTGGAGCAGCCATGCCTGCAGCGGCTGCGGCACCGAGGATGCCTGCGTGATCCTGCATCCGGAGCATGCGCGCCTCGGCGCCGACGCGCAGGCCCGCGCCGATGCCTGGCGGCGCTATGTCGATGCGGGTGCGGATCCGCGCGAGACGTTCGAGCTGCGGCTGCACACGCGCCAGCAGAGGGCGTGGGGCACACGCGAATTCCGGCGTGAGGTCGAATTGCGCTCCGCGCGCGTCGCGGCGGCGAGGCCGCGCGGCCGTCCCCGCGCGGCGTGGCGCGCGCCGCGAACCTGAGGTTCAGCCGCGCAGCACCAGCAGGCGCTGTTCGGTCATGTCCGCGATCGCGTAACGGATGCCTTCGCGGCCGAAGCCCGAATGCTTGACGCCGCCATACGGCATGTTGTCGACGCGGAAGCTCGGGATGTCGTTGACGATCACGCCGCCGACCTCGAGTTCGTCCCATGCGCGCATCGCGTGGCGGATGTCGTGCGTGAACACGCCGGCCTGCAAGCCATAGTTCGAGTCGTTGACGCGTGCGATCGCCTCGTCGAACGCCGTGAACGGCGCGAGCACGGTGACGGGACCGAAGGCTTCCTCCGCGTCGAGCTTCGCGCCGCGCGGCACATCTTCGAGCACGCTGGCCTCGAGCCGGTTGGCCTCGCGGCCACCGCCGCACAACAGGCGTGCACCGCCGTCGACGGCTTCGCCGATCCAGCGTTCGAGGCGCTTCGCCGAGGCCTCGTCGATGAGCGGGCCGAGGAAGGTGTCGCGCTGCTTCGGATCGCCGGCCTTCAATGTCCGGGTCGCCGCGACGAAGCGTTCGCGCAGGTCCTCGTAGAGCGACGCGTGCGCGAACACGCGCTGCACCTTGATGCAGCTCTGGCCCGACTGGTAATACGCGCCGAACACGAGGCGTTCGACCACGTGGTCGAGCTGGTCGCGCTGGTCCGCGTCGATGATGCAGGCCGCGTTGCCGCCGAGTTCGAGCACGACCTTCTTGCGCCCGGCCTGCGCCTTGAGCTTCCAGCCGACCTGGCCGCCGGTGAAGGAAAGCAGTTTCAGTCGATCGTCCTCCACCAGCGCCGCCGCGTCCTCGACGCGACACGGCAGGATCGAGAACGCGCCTTCGGGCAAGTCGGTCTCCGCGAGGATGCCGCCGATGATCAGCGCGCCGAGCGGCGTCTTCTCCGACGGCTTCAGCACGAACGGGCAACCGGCCGCGATCGCGGGCGCGACCTTGTGCGCGACGAGGTTGAGCGGGAAGTTGAACGGCGTGATGAACGAACAGGCACCGACCGGCACGCGCTGCACGAAGCCGCGATAGCCTGCCGCGCGCGCGGAGATGTCGAGGTTCGGCATCTCGCCGTCGATGCGCACGGCTTCCTCGGCCGCGACGCGGAACGTATCGATCAGGCGCGTGACTTCGCCTTCGGCATCCCCGATCGGCTTGCCGGCTTCGACGCAGAGCGCGAGCGCGAGTTCGTCGAAGCGTTCGCGGAAGCGCGTGACGCAATGATCGAGCACCGCCTGCCGCGCATGCGGCGGGAAGCGCCGCATCGGTGCCTCGGCCGCGACGGCGGCCGCGATCGCCTCGTCGACCGTGCGGGCGTCCGCGAGGCTGACCTGCGCCGCGATTTCGCCCGAGAACTTGTCGATGACATCGAGCCGGTCCGCACGCCGCGTCGGCTTGTTCGCGAGGTAGAGCGGATGGTCGTCGGTCATCACCGGGTTCCGGGTCAGGGAAGGTCGCCGCGCAGATCCGCCTGCAGCGGGATCAGCCCATCGGAAACGCGCGCCTGCATCCTCATGCCGGCACGCACCTGCGCGGTCGAACGCACGACTTGCCCCGTTTCGCGCTCGAGCAGGATCGCATAGCCGCGATCGAGCGTCGCGAGCGGACTGACCGCATGCAGCGTGCGCGCGAGTTCGGCGAGGCGCGAACGGCGCCGTTCGATCCCTGTGCGCGTGCCGGCTTCGAGGCGCGCGCGCAGGCCGCGTGCGCGCTCGGCGCCGCGTTCGAGCCGAGCGAGCGGGTGTTGCGCAAGCAGGCGCGTGCGCAGCAGCGCGACGCGCGCGTCACGGCGTTCGACCGCCGCATGCCCACACGCGGCGAGTCGCCGGTGCAACTGCTGCAGGCGTTCGCCCGCGCGCGACAGTCGCGCCTGCGGACGCTGCGCGTTGAGCCGCGCGAGCAGGTGGTCGAGGCGCTGCGCGCGCAGCTCGAGCATGCGGCGCTGGAACTGCGCGAGGCGCGTCGCCTGGCGACGCAGCGTCGCGAGGAGTTCACCCGCATCGGGTACGAGCAATTCCGCCGCAGCCGAAGGCGTCGGCGCGCGCAGGTCGGCCGCGAAGTCGGCGATCGTGAAATCGACTTCGTGTCCGATCGCGGACACCACGGGTATCGCGCTCGCGCGGATCGCACGCGCGACCGCTTCGTCGTTGAATGCCCACAGGTCTTCGAGCGAACCGCCGCCGCGCGTGAGCACGATCACGTCGTGGCGCCCCGCGCGCGAGGCAGCCGCGAGCACCGCGACGATCGCGGGCGGCGCGTCCTTGCCCTGCACGGGGACCGGCAGCACCTCGACCTCGGCCAGCGGGAAGCGTCGCGCAAGCACGCTGAGCACGTCGCGGACCGCCGCGCCGGTGGCCGATGTCACGACCGCGATGCGGCGCGGCATGCGCGGGAGGGCGCGCTTGAGCGAGGCATCGAACAGGCCTTCGGCGAGCAGCTTCGCCTTGAGCTCCTCGAACGCGCGGCGCAGCGCGCCTTCGCCGCCTTCCTCGAGCGACTCGACCACGAGCTGGAACTCGCCGCGCGCCTCGTACAGGCTCACGCGCGCCCGCGCGAGTACGCGCAGGCCGTCGACCGGGCGGAACCGCAACCAGGTGCTGCGCGGCTTGAACATCGCGCAGCGCACCTGCGCGCCCGCGTCCTTGAGCGTGAAGTAGAGGTGGCCCGAGGCCGGGCGCGAGCAGTTGGACAGCTCGCCTTCGATCCAGATCAGCGGCAGCGCGTCCTCGAGCAGGTCGCGCACGAACCGCGTCAGTGCACTCGGCGTGTACACCTCGCGCGCGGCGGGCTTGAGGGGCGAATCGGACATGACGACGGCGCAAGATCGGCCGGCCAGAGTACCGCATCCGCGCCGCGCTGCCTGAACGCCTGCAGCGATTCCGGCAAGGATCGGAACCCCGAGGATGCGGAGCGCATCGAGAGGCGGCCGGTCCCGCGGGAGGGGCTTCAGTTCCGATGCGTGCGAGCCGCAGCCCTCCGTCGCACAGTGTCCAGGGGCGTCTCCCGAGCATCGCCCTGCGTCGCTGTCCTTCCGTGTGCTCGGTGTTTCAGTCCCGGCCGCGTGCGGACATGCCCGGCATCGTCAGTCTTCCGGCCGCGCCTTGCGGCGCGGCCGTGCGCGCCAGGCCAGGACATAGCGAAAGACCAGGCTCGCGCCGATCCACGTCGCGAACAACGCGAGTGGCCAGGCGAGCACGCGCGGCCACAAGATGCCGACGGTCGCGAGCGCGAGCAGCAGAGCGCCGCCGATCAGCAGCGGCGCGGTCTCGGCGGGGCCGAGCACGCGGCGATTGGTGATCGCCGCTCCGATCGAGTTCGCGATGCGCAGCGCACCTGCGGCCGCGCGGCTCGAACTGCCGCCGCCGCCCGCGCGACGACCGCGGCCAGCCTCCTCGCCGTGCGCGCGCCGTCGGCGCGGCATCCTGAGCACGATCTCGGTCGCGTTCGCGAGATCCTCGCGGTACTGCGCCTCCATCCGGCGCGCGAACGCTTCGTCCTCGATCGCGAGGTCGATCTCGCAATTGCCGATCCAGCTCGACACGTTGAGGTTGCTCGAGCCGACACGCGCCCAGCGGCCGTCCGCGACCGCGGTCTTCGCGTGCAGCATCGATCCGTTCCACTCGAACACGCGCACTCCGGCCTCGAGCAGCGGCCGGTAGCCCGATCGCGAGAGCGCACCGACCGCTGGCAGGTCGCTGCTGCCCGGAACCAGCAGGCGCACGTCGACGCCGTCGCGCGCAGCCGCGGCGAGCGCCTGCACGTACGGCGCGACGCCGACGAAGTACGCGTCGGTCAGCCACAGGTTGGTGCGCGCCATCGAGGCGATCAACTGGTCGACGCGGTAGAGGCCGCCGACGTTGGGCACCGTGGCGACCACGCGCAGGTCGACGTGGCCCGCCGGCTCCGCCTGCGGCCACTGGTCCAGCAGTTCGGCGGACAGCGGTTCGCCGACCTGCGCCCAACTGTCCGCGAATACCTGCACGAGGTCGCGCAGCACCGGCCCGCGCACTGCGACAGCCGTGTCGCGCCAGGGCGCGATGTCGCGCGCGGGATCGCCGAGCCACTTGCCGCTGACGCAGATGCCACCGACGAATCCGACCTCGGAATCGACCACGAGCAGCTTGCGGTGATCGCGCGAGAGCCAGCCGAACGGATTGGCGAACCGCAACGGGTTGTAGGTACGCACCTCGCCACCGGCTTCGACGAGCGGGGTCCAGAACGCAGTCGAAGATTGGCCGAGGCAGCCGAGCCAGTCGCGCAGCACGAACACGCGCACGCCGGCGCGCGCACGCTCGACCAGTGCATCGCGGAACGAACGCCCGGTCGCGTCGTCGCGGAAGATGTAGTTCTCGAACAGCACCGCATGGCGCGCGCCCGCGATCGCCGCGAGCCAGGCGTCGAAGTTCGCGCGGCAGTCGACCAGCAGCTCGACCGCGTTGCCGGCCACCAGTGGCGCGCCCGCGGCGCGGCTGAACGCCTGCTCGGCCAGCAGGCGCGACATCGGCAACTTGTTGACAGCCTGCGTCACCTGGCCATCCCCGGCACGCGGGCCGCGCGGCGGCGAACGCCGGGTGGCAGCCCGGTCGCACAGGGGGCACGGGACTCGCATCGCGCGGAAATTGGGGACATCATCGGGTGTAGTCGGGCTTGGGGAAGGGAAGGCGCCCAGTGTAGTCGCTGGGCATTGCGGGTCCGCGCCAGGCTCCGGCCAGGGCCGGCCCGGAACTTGCTACACCCGTTCCGAGGTCCGCGCGTCCCTGCGCCGGATGGAGCAATCCGATGAGCGAAGCCTATGGCCGATTGGTCGAACACCTGCCGCCACGTGCCGCTGCCGCGCGCGGCGCCAATGCCGATCCGCGCGCGCTGCGCGCGATCCTCGAGGCCTTGCCGATGGCGAATTTCGGCGTCGCCCTGCGCAAGCTGCTCGAAGCGCTGCAGGCACTCAACACGCAGGCGTTCGACGGCGCGCAGCGGCTCGAAGGCCTCGAGGTGTTGCGCGAATCGGCCACGCAACTTCTGGCCTCGGCCGATCGCCAGATCGTCGGTGCGAGTTTCCCTCTGCCGCGGCAGAAGGCCGAGCTCGGCGAACTCGCGCTGCAGTTCCGTGGCGAATTCGCGACCGGATACCGGATCGCCCTCGCCGAGCTGTGCAAGCCGAACGGCGCGGTGCCGTTCATGCGCGGTCGCCAGGTCGCGCTGGCCGCGGTGCGCGCGCTTCAGCACGGCAGCGACTGGCTCGCGGGCGGCTACCAGATCTATCGCACGCCGCCGCTCGGGGCGTGGCGCGCGCTGCACGACGTCTACCGTTTCGCCGCATCGCTGCGCCTCGACGATCGCGCGATCGACGGGGACGACGCGCGCGGCGTCTACGCGCAGGCGCTGCTGCTCGCGCTCGCCAATCCCTATCGCCATACGCAGCGCGAGCAGGGCGACCTGATCGCGCTGGTGCGCGCGGTCGCGCCGCTGGCGCGCCTGCACGCAGGCAACCAAGGCGGCCACGACGTGCCGATCGACGCCGACGCGGACGCGGGTCCCGGCTACCTGCCCGACGAACGCCTCGCCGGTGTCGCGGTGCGCCTCGCGCTCGACATCGGTCCCGCGCTCGATCTGGTCGATCGCCAGCTCGCCTCGATGCAGTCGGACGCTGCGAGCGTGCCGGTGCCGCAACGTGGCGGTACCGCGCTGCAGGTCGATGCGGCACTGCTGCGCAAGGTCGCGTCGGCCTGGGGTGCGCGCGCGACGCGTGGCCACGAGCGCCTCGGTGGCGGCTACATGCTCGACAGCGTGCTCGGCCTGCACGACCTGCATTATGTGCTCGCGGGCGGCGAGGGATTCGATGCGTTCATGCAACGCGTGCGCGGACAGGCGATCAGCCTCAGCGAAGCCGATCGCGCATCGAGCTGGCGCACCGGCGCGAGCGAGTTCGCGCGCGCGACGCGCCTGCCCGTGCGAGTGGTCGACCAGGGCCTCGGCGGTTATCGCCTGCTCTGGGATCGCGGGGAGGGTGGCGCGGCGGCGCGTGCGCGCGTGTCCGAACTCGTCGGCCTCGCGCTGCCCGATCCGGGCGACGGCGATGTCGAATGGATGATCGGCGTGATCCGCTGGATCCGCATCGATGACCAGGGCCGCGTCGACGCCGGCGTGGAACTGCTCGCGCGACGCGCGCTGCCGGTCGGCGTGCGAGCGCTCGATCGCAAGCAGGCGCCGGTGCCGCTGCGCGGCTTGCTGCTGACGCCGCTCGCGGCCGAGGAGGGCGCCGATTACGCCGCCCTCGTGACCGCGACCGAGCTCGACCGCCTGACCACCGAAGTCGACCTCGCGGTCCCCACCGACCTGCGCGGTCCGCCGCTGCCGGCACGGTCGGCGCGTGCGCTCGGATTGCGCGTGGTCGAGGCGACCGGCATCTTCCAGCACTTCGCGTTGCCGGACGCGGCGCCGCATGCGGAGCTCGAGGCCGCCGGCTGAGTCGCCGGCGGCCGTCCGCCCGGGTCAGGGCGCGTCGAAGCCGTCGGCGAAGATGACGTCGGCTTCGACGACCTCGATCGTCCAGCTGCGCGAGGACACCAGCAGTCCGTCCGCCATCGACGGGATCACGAGCGAGGTCGGATCCGATACGCGCAGCTCGAGCGTGTGCAGCGCCGGCGTCGTGGTCGCCTGGTTGAACACGTAGGTCGCCTGGCTCGCGCCCGCGATCGGCACGCCATCGAGCCGCCATTCGACCGCGTGCGCGCCGACGCTCGGCTGCAGCAGGCTTGCGCTGAAGGACTGGTCGACGCCGGCTTGGACCACGACCGGTACCCCGGGGGCGGGCGACTCGCTATCGGGTTCGATCGGGTCGATGCCGCCCGCCGGCGCGCCCCAGCCGCCGCGGTAGAGGTGCTTGATGTATTCCTGGCGGCAGACCGCGCAGAACTCGACGCCGAGCTGGCGCATTTCGCACTGGTTCGCGGGGCGGTACATGCCGGTCGTGAAGTAGCGCGCGCCCTCGAACAGTCCGGTGCCCGGCGTGCCGGGGGGCGTCGGGATCGAGATGCCCGGCGAGAACAGGTCGCGCCACTTCACCGCGGCCGCGAGTGTCTGGTTCGTGACGTTCGCCTCGCATGCGGGTCCACCGCCGGTATCGCTGCAGGTCGGATAGCCGGGATAGGGGCTGTCGTATTCGTCGGCGAGTCCGGTGAACGTGTGGCCGAACTCGTGGATCGTGACTTCGACCGCCGCGCCATGCTGCGACATCACGCCGATTTCTCCGCCCGAGCCGCCGTAGATCGGATCGTTGACCGACACGAGGATCACGTCCCAGTCCGGGATCGATGCGGCCGCCGCGAGCACGAGGCCGTTGTTCGCGACGAGAAGGCGATGGATCTGGAATGCGCAGAAGCGCGACTGGAATGCCGTGGTGCGCGCCTGGCCCGCCAGGGGATCGGTCTGCGCGGCGGTGTCCGAGCAGCATGCGTTGGTCGTGCAGCCCGCCTGGTAGGGCGGATGGGTCGAACCCGACTGCGCGGACGCCACGAACGCGGGCATCCAGTTCACGTAGCTCTCGTACTCGCGGTACGGCGTGATGTCGAACATCGACTCGCGCAGGGCCTGCGCATGCGCCTCGAAGAGTGCCTGTTCGCCGGCCGTGTAGCCGTCGCCGAACACGAGGATGTCGAGCCGGTTGCCCGGGTTGCCGCCGCGCATCGCGGGCGCCGCGACCTCCGGCACGAATCCAGCGAGCGGCAGCCGCGCTGCATTCGCCGCGATCGCCGCGATGTCGATGCGCTGCGTCGCGCCGGACGGCAGGATCAGTTCGATCGCGTCACCGTCGACGACCGGCGCGCGCACGACGAAGCTGCGCTGCGTGTTCGGCACCGCGACCGAATCGATCGCGCTGGTGGCCGCATCGGGGTCGCGCGCGAACTCCGCGTGCAGGACCTGGGGCATCGGGATCGTGCTCAGCGCGCCCGCGCCGCGCGGGCCGATGCTGCGCCACGCGATCGCGTCGCTCGAGCGGGACGGCAGGACCGCGGGTGCGCGATCCGCTTCCGTCGCCCTCTCCACCCGGCTGTAGTACAGCGGATGGGCGAGCGCATCCTCGCCGATTTCGAGCACGAGGTAGTGCGCCGGAGCGGCGCCGGCGGCGAGCGGCGCGAGGCCCGCCGCGGCGGCGAGCAGCCAGGATGAAACGAAAGTCCGCATGGTCGGTCCTCCCCGAATGTGTACAAGTTCTACCACGGAAACTCGGACGTGTTCGCGCAGCGCCAGGCGCTCGGGGCTGAAGCTCCTCCCACACAAGCGGATCGCAGCCGTGTGGGAGGGACTTCAGTCCCGATCGATCGCGCGAAGGGCTCGGGGCTGAAGCCCTCCCACAGGTAAGGCTCGGAGGCAGCGCGGCCGAGGCCGGACCCTTCCACCGCTATAATCTTCGTCTGCGCCGCGCCAGGCGCCCGAACGAGCTCCGACATGTCCGATTCCATCCTCGACGCGCCGCTGCCGCGTCGCGCCAGCGTTGCCGTCCGCATCGGTGCGGTGACGGTCGGCGCGGGTGCGCCGGTCGTCGTGCAGTCGATGACCAATACCGACACCGCCGACATCGTCGGCACCGCGAAGCAGGTGGCCGAACTCGCGCGCGCGGGTTCCGAACTCGTGCGCATCACGGTCAACACGACCGAAGCCGCGGCCGCGGTGCCGCGCATCCGCGAGCGGCTCGACATGATGGGCTGCGCGGTGCCGCTGGTGGGCGACTTCCACTACAACGGCCACACCCTGCTCGAGCACGAGCCGGCGTGCGCGGTCGCGCTCGCGAAGTACCGCATCAATCCCGGCAACGTCGGGTTCGGTCGCAAGAAGGACACGCAGTTCGCCGCGATCATCGAGACCGCGCTGCGCCACGACAAGCCGGTGCGGATCGGCGCGAACTGGGGCTCCCTCGACCAGTCGATGGTCGCCGCGCTGATGGACGAGAACCATGCGCGCCCGCAGCCCTGGAGCGCGTCGCGCG
Organism: Lysobacteraceae bacterium; assembly: GCA_004143945.1. Taxonomy (GTDB): domain Bacteria; phylum Pseudomonadota; class Gammaproteobacteria; order Xanthomonadales; family Rhodanobacteraceae; genus Dokdonella_A. The sequence continues at coordinate 38,358 of SEHB01000011.1, read as the reverse complement.
TCGCGCGCGAGGCGCTGATCCGCTCGGCGCTCGAATCGGCCGCGCGCGCCGAATCGCTCGGGCTCGCGCGCGACCGCATCATCCTCTCGTGCAAGGTCTCGGGTGTGCAGGAGCTCATCGCCGTCTATCGCGACCTCGCCGCGCGCAGCGACCATGCGCTGCACCTCGGGCTCACCGAGGCCGGCATGGGCTCGAAGGGCATCGTCGCATCGAGCGCCGCGCTCGCGGTGCTGCTGCAGGAAGGCATCGGCGACACGATCCGCATATCGCTGACGCCCGAGCCGGGTGAATCGCGCACGCGCGAGGTGATCGTCGCGCAGGAACTGCTGCAGACGATGGGCCTGCGCGCGTTCACGCCGCTCGTCACGGCGTGCCCCGGCTGCGGTCGCACGACCAGCACGCTGTTCCAGGAACTCGCGCACACGGTGCAGGAACACGTGCGCGCGCGCATGCCCGAGTGGCGCCTCAAGTACGACGGCGTCGAGAACCTCACGCTCGCGGTGATGGGCTGCATCGTCAACGGACCGGGCGAATCGCGACACGCCGACATCGGCATCTCGCTGCCGGGCACCGGCGAGGCGCCGGCCGCGCCGGTGTTCATCGACGGCGAGAAGGCGATGACCCTGCGCGGCGAGCACATCGCGTCGGATTTCGTCGGCGTGATCGAAGACTACGTCGAGCGGCGCTACGGGCGGCGCCTGCATGCGGATTGAGCTCGCGCGCCTCGCGCGCGTCGCGCTCGAGGAAGCGCGCTACGGCCTCGGGTTCCTGCGCCGGCACTGGATCGCGGTCGCGCTGGTGTTCTTCGGCGTGCTGCTGCCGCTCGCGGGCTTCGGCATGCTGGTCGACGAAGTGCGCGAGGACGAGGGATTCGCGTTCGACATCCCGCTGCTGCATGCCGCGCAGGCCGTGCACGGCCCGCGCCTGGATGCGTTCTTCGTCGCGGTCGCGATGGCCGGCTACCAGTTCGGCGTGGTGCCGGTCGACATCGCGCTCGTGCTTGGCCTCGGGTTCGCGCGGCGCCTGCGCGAGGGCCTGTTCGCCGGACTCGCGATCGTCGGTTCGGCGCTGCTGAACCTCGCGGCGAAGCCGATGTTCGGGCGCGAGCGGCCGTCGCTGTGGGAATCGATCGCGCCCGAGGACAATTACAGCTTCCCGAGCGGCCACGCGATGGGCTCGATGACGCTGGCGTGCGTGCTCGTGCTGCTCGCGTGGCGCACGCGGCTGCGCTGGCCCGCGCTCGCAGCCGGCATCGTGTTCGTCGTCCTGGTCGGGATGTCGCGCGTCTACCTCGGCGTGCACTATCCGTCCGACATCCTCGCCGGATGGACCGCCGCGGTCGCGTGGACGGTCGCGATGTGGTTGATCGTGTTCCATCGTGGTCCGGCACGAGGGACGTCGGCTGCGGCCGATCGGACCTGATACGGGCGAACCTCGCGCGCGCGTCGACCGCGCGCATCCGCGTCAGATCTGCGGCTCGCCCTTGGCGGCGATCGCCTCCGCGCGCCGCTGGCGCGCGAGCACGGCCTCGCGTCGCGCGATGTAGAGGCTCGCGCCGATCACGATCGCGGCACCGGCCGCGGTCCAGGCGTCGGGCTGCTCGCCGAACACGATCCATGCAAGCACCGCGACGATCACGAGCTGCAGGTAACTGAACGGCGCGATCACCGACGCGTCGGCGAGTCGCAGTGCGTTCGTCCAGAAATACTGGCCGCCCGTGCCCAGCATGCCGATCAGCACGAGCCACGGCCAGGTCGTCGCAGCCGGCCACTGCCAGACCGCGAGCGCGGCCGGCAGCGACAGCGGCACCCACAGCAGCGTCGTCAGCAGCACGATCGTATTGGCCGGATCCGAACGCGACAGGAACTTGATGCTGATCGTCACCGCGCCGCTCAGCGCGGCCGCGAATACCGCGATCAGGCTCGCGGCCGTGAATGCATCGGTGCCGGGCCGCACGATCACGAGCACGCCGATGAAGCCCGCGATCACGGCGCTCCAGCGACGCAGGCGCACGACCTCGCCGAGGAACAGCACCGCGCCGATCGTCACGAACAGGGGGGACGAATACGACAGCGAGATCGCCTGCGCGAGCGGCAGGTGCGCGATCGCCCAGAAGCCCGCGAGCATCGACACCGCCCCGATCGCGCAGCGCACGACGTAGAAGCCGAGCCGGTCGGTGTGCAAGGCATGAAGGCCGGTCGGCAGCAGCAGCGGCAGGGCCGCGAGCGCGCCGAAGAAGCTGCGGAAGAACGCGATCTCGAACGGGTGCAGCGAGGCCGATACATGGCGGATCAGGATCGCCATGAACCCGAACAGGCATGCGCTCGCGACCATCATCAGGGCCGCGCGCAGGGGCAGCGCGGCCGCAGCGGTCGCGGCAGGGGCGGGTGGACTCACGGACGCTCGAGGCAGGGGACGCGGGGCGCCGCATTCTAGCATTGCGCATGCAGCGTCCCGGACCTCCCGCGCGCGTGCAGTCGCGCGGCGTTCAGCGGGCGCGCGTCGGCCTGTCGCGCGGTCGCGCCGTCCGGTACGCTGCCGCGGTTTTCGCGCGAAGCGAGTGCCATGCCCCGAGACCAGCCCGATTTCATCGTCGCGATCCCCGCGCGCCACGGCTCCACCCGGCTGCCGGGCAAGCCGTTGCTGCCGCTCGCAGGCGAGCCGATGATCCTGCATGTCGCGCGCCGCGCGCGCGCGGCCGGTGCGGTGGACGTGGTGGTCGCGACCGATGACGCGCGCATCGAGGCGGCGCTCGCGGGCAGCGGCGTGCGCGTGCTGCGTTCGCGCGCCGAGCATGCCTCGGGCAGCGACCGGCTTGCCGAAGCGGCAACCCTGCTCGAATGGCCCGACGACGCGATCGTCGTGAACCTCCAGGGCGACGAACCCCTCGCGCCGGCCAGCGGCATCCGCGAAGTCGCGCGTGCGCTCGCCGACGACGACGCACCGATGGCGACGCTCGCGACGCCACTGCTCGATGCCCGTGAACTGTTCGACCCGAACTGCGTCAAGCTCGTGCGCGACGCGCGCGGCCGCGCGCTCTACTTCAGCCGCGCGCCGCTGCCGTGGCCGCGCGACGCGTTCGCGCGGGACCGCGCGACGCTGCCCGCGGGCGTTCCGTTCCTCCGGCATATCGGGATCTACGCGTACCGCGCGGGATTCCTGCGTCGCTTCGCGGCGCTGTCGCCGACGCCGCTCGAGCGCATCGAGGCGCTCGAGCAGTTGCGTGCACTCGAGCACGGGCATGCGATCGCGGTGCGCCTCGCGCCCGAGCCATTCCCGGCTGGCGTGGACACGCGCGACGACCTCGAGCGCGTCGAGCGCCTGCTCGCGCACGACACGATTCGTGGCGGTCGACCAACGTTTTGATAACACGGGACGCGTCGCGGCTGCCTAGAATGCAGCGGCCGCCGCGAGCAAGGATCCGACGCCGGCCGATCGGCGTGAAGGACCCGTCGATACGTTTCGATCGCCCGGATGCATGCGTCGAACCTTCTGTTGCCGGGCAAGGCGCCCCAGAGCGCGTCCCGTCGCCAGTTGCCCCTGTCCACCCTGCGCGCCCTGCGGCGCCGGAACCACGACGCCGTTCGCGCGGCGCGGGAGATCGTGTGGTGAAGAACACATTCGGCATCGCAGCCGCCCTGTTCACGGGCTCGCTCGGCGTGGCCTTCGCGAGCGCGGCACAGGCGCAGACGCAGCCACTCGCCAACGGCATCTACTTCGACGGATACGACATGCAGGGCGACTGCCCGCGAGGTCGCATCGAGTCGACGATGATGTCGTGGCGCTACGACGGCATCGGACGTCGCATCGTCGACGTCACGCAGGCCGAGAACATCTGGGGACGCGCCCACGCCGGCGGCGCGACCGTCCCGTTTCCGTGGATGAATGTCTTCGCGGTGTTCTGGAGTTTTCCGCGCCACGGTTACGTCGCGGCGCGATTCGAGGTGCCGATGGACATGCCCGCATGGGCCTGGGGCATGTTCACCCACGGCGAGACGCTGCCGGGTCCGGCCACCGACATGGCGATCAGCCCGCGGTGCGGGGACTTCAATCCATCCGGCCAGTTCTGCCAGATGCGCTCGACCGGCGTTGGCCAGCGCATGGGTGTATGGGGCATGCCCGGGTTCCCTGGCGTCGCGTGCAAGCTGCAGCCCGGGCAGACGTACTACGTCAACATCCGGCTCAGCGATCCCGAGGTGGAAGACTACTTCTGCAACGCGGGCGCGTGCCAGACCACGGTGCAGCACAACCATACGCAGTAGGCGCCTTCGGGCGACGCCCCGGGTTCTGCTAGGCTCCCTCCGCGCAGCACCGCGCCTTCGGATGGGGAGTCCAGGGCTTGGAAGGCCAACGCACACCGGCGATCCTGTTCATCTGCATGGGCAACATCTGCCGCTCTCCGACGGTGGAGGCGGTTGCACGCGCGGAATTCGCGCGGGCGGGACTCGATGCCGTCGTCGCGTCCGCGGGTACCGAGGACTACCACGTCGGGCAGGGCGCCGACCGGCGCGCGATCGCGTTCGCGAAGGCGCATGGTTACGAACTCTCCGCGCATCGAGCGCGACAGGTGCAGCGCGCGGACTTCGAGACCTACGACCTCGTGCTCGCGATGGATCGGCGCAACCTCGAGGACCTCGCGCGCTTCGTGCCCGCGCGCGCGTCGCGCGAGCCGCTGCTGTTCCTCGGCGACGATGAAGTGCCCGATCCCTACTATGGCGGCGACGCGGATTTCCTGCGCGTGATCGAGCTTGCGCGCACGGGCGTCGCCGCGCTCGCGGCGCGGCTGCGCGCGCGGCGCCCGGAGGAACGATGATGCAGACGCCGCGCAAGCCCGCTCCCGAACTTCCGATCGACCTCGCCTGGGTCAATACCGATGCGCCGCCGCGTATCGCGGCGCTGCGCGGACGCGTCGTGCTGCTCTGGTTCTGGAGCGGCGACTCGATCCACTGCTGGAACCTCGTGCCCGCGTTGCGCCAGCTCGAAGATCGCTACCACGACGGCCTCGCGGTGATCGGCATCCATTGCCCGAAATATCCGCACCATCGCAACGCGAGCGCGGTGCTGCGCGCGGTGAACCGGCTCGGCGTGCGCCATGCGGTCGCGAGCGACGACGATTTCCGCGTCTGGCAGGACTACGCGGTCGAGGCGTGGCCGACGCTCGTGCTGATCGATGTCGAAGGTCGCCTCGCGGCCGCCTACACCGGCGAGGGCGCGAGGGCGCAGGTGGATGCGCGCATCGCCGAGCTGCTCGACGAAGCGGCGATGAAGGACCTGCGCGTGTTCGAGCCGACGCCGCCGGCCCAGCGCCGCGAGCCGCGCGGCACGCTGCTGTTCCCGGGCAAGGTGTTGCCAGAGCGCGAACTGCTGTACATCGCCGACAGCGGCCATCATCGCGTGCTCGAATGCCAGCACGACGGGCGCGTGCTGCGCCAGTTCGGCAGCGGCGACCCGGGCCACGTCGACGGCGTGTCGTCGCAGGCCTGCTTCGACGATCCGCGCGGGCTCGCGCGCCACAACGGCTCGCTCTATGTCGCCGACCGCGGGAACCACAGCGTGCGTCGCATCGACCTCGCCGACGGCAGCGTCGAAACCGTGCTCGGCACCGGCCGCGCGGGGCGCGCGCGTCCCGACGGCGCGGACGCGCGCGCGACTGCCCTGAACACGCCGGTCGACATCCTCGCGGTGGGCGACGACCTGTTCGTCTCGGTCGCCGGCCAGCAGCAGGTGTGGCGGCTCGACCTGCCGACGGGCAGGGTGTGGACGCTTGCGGGCAGCGGCGAGCAGGGCCTCGTCGACGGGATCGGGACCGCCGCCGCGTTCGGGGCGCCTGCGGGCCTCGCGCTCGCGGGTCGCCAGCTGGTCGTTGCCGATGCACAGGCCAATGCGCTGCGCGCGGTCTCGATCGACGACGGTCGCGTGGAGACGCTCGCCGGTGCGGGACCGTATGAATACGGTGATGCCTGCGGGCAGCGCGGCGACGTGCGCTTCCAGCATCCGCTCGCGGTCGCGGTCGATCCGCGCGGCGTGATCCACGTCGCCGACAGCTACAACGGCACGATCAAGATGATGAACCGGCGCACCGGCGAGACGCGTCCGCTGCGCATGCCGTACCGGCTCGAGGAGCCGCACGGACTCGGTCTCTGCGACGGGCAGCTGTGGATCGCCAACACGAACCTGCACGAGATCGCGTGCATCGAGCTCGCGGCCGGTCACCTGCGGCGCGTCGCGATCGGCGATACCTGAGCGCGAAGGCGCGCAAGGGTCGCCAGTCCCGTACCATGCGCGCATGCAAGAAACCCCGCTGCCGTTCGACGGCAAGCTGTTCGTCCAGACCCTGACCGGCGCGCCCGGCGTGTACCGCATGTTCGGCGCGCGCGACGAGCTGCTCTACGTCGGCAAGGCGCGCAACCTCAGGAAGCGCGTCGGCAGCTATTTCCTGAAGCCGAAGATGGATCCGCGCATCGCCGCGATGGTCGGCCAGATCGCGCGCATGGAGACCACGGTCACGCGCACCGAGGCCGAGGCGCTGCTGCTCGAGGCGCAGCTGATCAAGACGCTCAAGCCGCGCTACAACATCGTGCTGCGCGACGACAAGAGCTACCCCTACATCCACCTGACCGGTGCGCCGCGCGGCACCGCCGAGGCGGACATCGACGCGGATCCGCCGCGCCCCGAAGCCTACCCGAGGCTCGCGTTCCACCGCGGCGCGCGCAGCGGCAGCGGGCGCTATTTCGGCCCGTTCCCGAGTGCCGGCGCGGTGCGCGAAAGCCTCGACCTGATCCAGAAGCTGTTCCTGATCCGCAACTGCGAGGATGGCTACTTCCGCAACCGGTCTCGCCCGTGCCTGCAATACCAGATCCGGCGCTGCACCGCGCCCTGCGTCGGCCTCGTCCGCGTCGGCGACTATGCCGAGAACGTGCGCCACGCGGAAATGTTCCTCGACGGCCGCGGCGGGCTCGTGATGGACGAACTCGTCGCCGCGATGGAAGACGCGAGCGCGCGGCTCGCGTTCGAGCAGGCGGCGCGGATCCGCGACCAGATCGGCGCGGTCAAGCGCGTGCAGGCGCATCACTACGTGCAGGGCGCGAGCGCCGACATGGACGTGATCGCGTGCACGATCAGCGGCGGCGTCGCATGCGTCAGCGTGCTGTTCTTCCGCAACGGGGTCAGTCTCGGTTCGCGCGACTTCTTCCCGCGCCTCGCGGGCGTCGTCGACGAGCCCGCGGTGCTCGACTCGTTCATCGCGCAGTACTATCTCGAGCGCCCGGTGCCGTCGGAACTGGTGGCGAGCCCGGCGCCGGAGGATGGCGCGGCCCTCGCCGAAGCGCTGTCGATGCGCGCCGGACGCGAGGTCGCGATCAAGACGCGCGTGCGCGCGGAGCGCGCGCGCTTCCTCGATCTCGCGCGGCGCAATGCGGAGGCCGCGCTGGCCGCGCGCCTCGCGAGCCGCCAGAACCTGTTGCTGCGGTTCGAGGCGCTGCGCGACCTGCTCGGCCTCGACGAGACCCCGCAGCGAATCGAGTGCTTCGACATCAGCCACACGATGGGCGAGGCGACGGTCGCGTCCTGCGTCGTATTCGGGCCGGAAGGGCCGGAAAAGTCGCAGTATCGCCGCTTCAACATCACCGGCATCACGCCCGGCGACGACTACGCGGCGATGCGCCAGGCACTCGAGCGCCGGTTCAAGCGTGCGCAGGCGGAGATCGCGGCGCTTCCGGCCGTGCAGGGCGAAGACGCCGCGGCAGGGATGAAGTGGGGACACCTGCCCGACCTGCTGCTCATCGATGGCGGCAAGGCGCAGCTGCAACAGGCGGTGGACGTGCTCAACGAGCTCGGCATCGAGGGCGTGCCGATCGTCGGCGTCGCCAAGGGCGAGGCGCGGCGCGCCGGCGACGAGACCTTGATCGTGGCCGGCAGCGGCCGCACCCTGTTCCCGGGTCCGGCCTCGCCGGCCTCGCACCTGGTGCAGGCGGTGCGCGACGAGGCGCACCGGTTCGCGATCACCGGCCATCGCGGTCGTCGCGAAAAGGCACGCGAGGCGAGTACGCTCGAGGACATCGCGGGCGTCGGTGCGCGCCGGCGATCGGCGCTGCTCAGGCACTTCGGCGGCCTCGGCGGCCTGTCCAAGGCCGGCATCGAGGAACTCATGCAGGTGAAAGGGATCAGCAGGGAACTGGCCGAACGGATCTACGCGACCTTCCACGGATGAAGCGACGACTGCCTCGATGACCATCACGATACCGACCGCATTGACCCTGTTCCGCATCGCGCTGCTGCCGGTGATGGTGGTCGTGTTCTATGCGCCGTTCCGCGGCGCCAACATCGCGGCCGCCGGCATCTTCATCGCCGCGGCCGTGACCGACTGGCTCGACGGCTGGGTCGCGCGGCGCTGGAACATGAGCTCGGCGTTCGGCGCGTTCCTCGACCCGGTCGCCGACAAGCTGATGGTCGCGGTGACGCTGTTCCTGCTCGTCCAGAGCAACCCGACGCCGCTGCTCGCGGTCACCAGCGCGGTGATCGTCGGACGCGAGATCAGCATCTCCGCGCTGCGCGAATGGATGGCCGAGATCGGACAGCGTGCGACCGTGCGCGTCGCGATGATCGGCAAGGTCAAGACCGCGATGCAGATCTTCGCGATCGTCGTGCTGCTGCACCAGCACGACCTCGAGGAACTGCGGTTGTACCGCGTCGGCGAAGCCCTGCTCGTGGTCGCGGCCGGGCTCACGATCTGGTCGGGCCTGCTCTACGTCAGGGCCGCGTGGCCGATCCTGCGGCAGCAGCGCTGAGGCCGGCGCGCGCGCGGGCATGCGCGGGAGGGTTGACACCCGCGCGCCAACACGTAATATGCGCGTCCCACGCGGGAATAGCTCAGTTGGTAGAGCACGACCTTGCCAAGGTCGGGGTCGCGAGTTCGAGTCTCGTTTCCCGCTCCAGGATCTGCGACGAAACCCCGGCATGCCGGGGTTTCGTTTTTCCGGCCGACGTCGGAAGATGCAGGTACAGCGCCCGCCGCGAGGCGCGCGATGCAAGTCGTCACCGGCCTGGTGGCAGAGTGGTCATGCAGCGGACTGCAAATCCGCGTACGCCGGTTCGATTCCGACCCAGGCCTCCAAGTCCAGCCCGACGCGGTCCAGCCCGACGCGCGCGATGTCGCCCGCAGGCGCATCCGTTCTGCCCGTCATGTGCCTTCAATCGCGAGCTGTCGTGCGTGTTCGAGGTGCGTGCGCAGCGTCGGAAGGGTCTTCGCCGCGAATGCCTTGATGCCCGCGTTGCCGCCACTTTCGGCTTCCTGCTCGAACAGCGCGACGGTCTTTTCGTGGTCCGCGACCATCTGGCTCGCATAGGCGCGGTCGAACGCGGCGCCAGAGAGGGCTTCGAGCTTCGCCGCCACCGCCTTCTGTTCCGCCGAGGGGGCGGCGGCGACCGAAGCCCCGGCCGCGGTCGCGACAGCGGCCAGTTCCGCGTTCGCCTTCGAGTGGTCGTCCACCATCTTCTGTGCGAACGCCTTCACTTCCTGCGAATTACCGCGTGACAACGCGAGTTGGCCGAGCTCGACTTCGGCGACGCCACCCTGGCTGGCCTTGGTGACGAACGACTGGTCGTCGGATGCGCCGTGCGCGATCGATGCTCCGAGCAGCGTGGCTGCGACAATCCATGCAATGCGAGACATGATGGGCTCCGTTTTGGGGTTCGACCCGACTTGACGGGTCGTGCGTGGACGCTGGGCCGAGTGCGGTGTACCCGGGGTGAACTGTTTCGCATCCGCTGAACGGCATCGAGAGTGTGCCTGGCCGTTCACGTGCAGTTGATGCCGCAAGCCTAGCCTGACCCGATCGGCGACCACGCCCGGATCGGAGAACGCCATGCCCCGCGGAGACAAGTCCTCGTATTCGAGCAAGCAGAAGCGGCAGGCCGAGCACATCGAGGAAGGCTACGAGAAGAAGGGCGTATCGAAGAAGACCGCGGCCAAGCGCGCGTGGGCCACGGTCAACAAGCAGGATGGCGGGGCCAAGGGGCCCGGGGCCGCGAAGAAGAAACCCGCGCGCAAGAAGGCCACGTCCACCTCGTCGGGCGCGAGGAAGTCGCCCGCGAAGAAATCCGCCGCAAGGAAACCCGTACGCAAGGCGGCGACGAAACGAGCCGCATCGAAGCGCTCGTCGACGAGATCCTCCGGCAGGACCTCCCCCGCCAAGAAGTCCGCCACGCGCAAGTCGGCCGCGAAGAAGGCCGCAGCCACGCGTGCGAGCAACAGCGCGAAGCGCTCTGCCGCGGCGAAAAAGGCCGCGCGGACGCGCGCACGCCGCACGTCCTGACGAAGGGTCGGCGACTGCGCCGAACTCGCCTCATCGACGAACTCTGCAGGAAGCGAGGCGAACATGGCACCACTGGAACGGGTGATCTACGCGAAGCGCACGCTCGTGACGGGCTGCATCACGAGTGCCGCCGGGCTCCTGGCGCTGCTGCTCGTTTCCAGGTGCGAGGCAGGCTCCGCAGTCGCGGCGCTCAACGGATCGAGTCAGCTCCTGCGAGGGGACGAGGCGCTTCGCGAACGACGCCTGCGCGCTCGCTTCACGTTGCCGGCGCTGCTGATCCATCACGCGAGCGCGCATTGGTGGGCAGCCGTGCATGAGCACCCGCGACTCGCGGCGGCGATGCCCAGGCCAGCGGTGCGCGCAGGCGCGGTCATGATGTTCGCTGCCCTGCTCGATTACGGGATTCTGCCGCGCCGACTTTCACCTGGCTATGAAGGTCAGTTGTCTCGCGGCGGCATCGCGCTCGTGTTTGCCTCGCTCGCGGCCGGCCTTGCGATCGGTTCGTCCATCCAGCATCCGCCCAAACGGCTTGCGGCGCACATTGCACACCGGTTGCGCCAGCTTCCGATCGCCCATGGAGAGGCGCATGAATGAGACGACTTCCTTCTGGATGCGCACCCGGGCCGCGCTGCCGGAGATTCCGCCCATGTCCACGCGGGTATCGACGGCGATCGAGGATGTCGTCGTCGTCGGCGCGGGTATCGCCGGCCTATCGGTCGCGCTCGCGCTGCTCGAACGCGGGCGCCGCGTGCTCGTGGTCGAGCGCGAGGCGATCGGCGCGGGCCAGACCCTGCGCACGAGCGCGCATCTCGCGAGCGCGCTCGATGATCGCTTCCACGCGCTCGAGCGCTGGCACGGTCTCGAAGGCGCGCGCGAAGCCGCGCAGAGCCATGCGCGCGCGATCGAGCGCATCGAATGCTGGTGCCGGGACTACGCGATCGACTGTGCGTTCGCGCGCGTCGACGGCTGGCTGATCGAGGAGGGCGCTTCCAGCGAGGACGAAATAGACCGCGAATACGCCGCGGCGCTGCGCGCGGGACTCGAGGTCGAGTTGTGCGAGCGCGCGCCCATCGAGGGAGAAGGCCGCGCGCTGCGCTTCGGCGCGCAGGCGCGCTTCGACCCCGCGCGCTACCTCGCCGGCCTCGCACGCGCCGTGCGAGAGCGCGGCGGCGAGTGGTTGCGGGCCGACGTCGGCGGGTTGGAAGGCGGGCCGGTCGCGAGGATCCGTACTGCCGGCGGCGAGGAGATCGCCGCGCATGCAGTCGTGCTCGCGAGCAACGTGCCGTTCCACGAAGCCGTCGCGGTCCACACCAAGCAGGCGCCGTATCGCACTTACGTGATCGCGTGTCCGATCGCGCGCGATGCGTTCCCCGACATCCTGCTCTGGGACATGGGGGACCCCTACCACTATCTGCGCCGAGTCGATGACCAAAGCGGGGAGCGCAGCTGGCTCATCGTAGGGGGCGCAGACCACAAGACCGGACAGGGACCTGACCACGCGAGCTTCGAGGCGTTGCTCGACTGGACACGCGAACGCATCCCGTCGACCGGATCACCCGAGTGGAGCTGGTCCGGGCAGGTGCTCGAACCCGTCGATGGACTCGCGTTCATCGGGCGCGACCCCGGCGGCAAGGAGAACGTCTTCGTCGTGACCGGAGACTCCGGCAACGGCCTCACGCATGCGACGGTCGCTGCCGAACTGATACCGGACCTGATCCTCGGCAATGCCAACGCCTGCGAATCGCTCTACGATCCGCGCCGCAAACCCGTGCATGCGCTCGCGACCTGGGCCTCGGAGAACGCGAACGTCGTCGCGCAGTACCGCGACTGGATCGCGCCCGGCGACGAGCGCCCGCTCGATCCGCTCGACGGCACTATCGTGCGCCAGGGCGTGCATCGCATCGCCGTGTGCCGCCGCGAGGACGGCGCACTCTGCGCCTACTCGGCGGTCTGCCCGCATCTGGGCTGCATCGTGCGCTGGAATGCGGTCGAACGGACCTGGGACTGTCCGTGTCACGGCTCGCGCTTCGATCCGCGCGACGGGCGCGTGCTCAACGGTCCCGCGGCGCGCGGACTCGAACGACTCGAAGTCCCGGACTGAGCCGGCCTGCGATGGATGCGCGCCGCGATCCAGAGCCCGACGCCGAATGCGGCATAAATGGCTGCGATCGATCGCAGCGGCAGCCGATGTTCGAATCCGGGCGTGAAGCGGCGCGGCATCAGGCCATAATCGACCACCGCCGCGGCGGATGCGACGAGCGCGGCGCGCGCAGCGTCGCCGCGGACGAGCCGCCCCAGCGTGCGCGATTCGAACTGCACGGCCCAGAAGACGGAACTCGCATGGTGGATCAGGTAGCCGACCGCGGTATGGCGCAGGCTCGCATGAGGGCGGCGATGCGCTTCGTCGCCCCAGACCCACTGGCTCGTCGCATTCGTCGCGGCAGCCGCATTGCGCGTGAGCCGCTGGCTTTCGGCGACGATCACCACGCTCGACGCGAGGCTTGCGAGGCTCCCCGTAAAGAGCGCGTGCAGGCCGCGCGCGGATGCGCGCGTCATGCGCGCGCCCCGTGTGTTGCGGGGCGCGCGCGATGCTGATCCTCGTGACGGGCGCGACCGGGTTCATCGGCTCGGCGCTGGTGGAGCGCCTGCAGCATGGCGGTCACGCGCTGCGCGTCGCCGTACGCGATCCTGCGGCCGCGCTCGCGCGTTGGCCCGGCATCGACGCACGGGCGGTGGACTTCGCGAGCGCGACACGGCCCGATGCCTGGAGGCCGCTGCTCGAGGGCGTCGGCGCGGTCGTGAACACGGTCGGCATCATTCGCGAGGCGCGCGGCCAGACCTTTCGCAACCTGCATGTCGAGGCTCCCGTCGCATTGTTCGACGCCGCGTCGGCAGCCGGGGTCGAGCGGTTCATCCAGGTGTCCGCGCTCGGCGCCGACGCGGGCGCTGTTTCAGCCTACCATCGCAGCAAGCGCGAAGCCGACGAGGCGCTCGCGTCGCGTCATTCGCATGCGGTGATCGTTCAGCCGTCGCTCGTCTTCGGTGCGGGCGGGCAGAGCGCTCGGCTTTTCCTGCGCATGGCCGCGGCGCCGGTTCAAATGCTGCCCGGCCAGGGGCGCCAGCGGGTGCAGCCGATCCACGTCGATGATCTCTGCGACGCGATCGCGGGTCTGATCGAGGTCGATCGCATGCCGCCGCGAATCGCGGCGGTGGGCCCGCAGTGCCTTGAACTCCGGCAGTACCTGTCCCTGCTTCGCGCGGCGCTCGGGGCAGGGCGTGCGTGGCAGCTCCGGGTGCCGGTCTCGCTGATGCGCGTGATTGCGCGCATAGGCGACCGCTTCGCGCGGATGCCGATCGACAGCGAGCGCCTCGCGATGCTCGAGCGCGGCAACTGCGCGGACGCGGGGCCGATCATCGCGCTGCTCGGCCGTTCGCCGCGCGCGGCTTCGGCCTTCATTCCCCGCCCGGAGGCCGAACGCCTGCTGCGCGAGCAACGCGTGCAGTTCGCGACCACGTGGCTTCGCTGGAGCCTCGCGCTGGTCTGGATCGTCTCGGGAGTCGTTTCGCTCGGCCTCTGGCCTATCGAGCAAAGCCTCGCGATGCTCGCGCGGGTCGGACTCCATGGCAGCCTCGCGTCAGTCGCGCTATATGGAGCGGCCGCGCTCGACATCGCGTTCGGCATCGGTACGCTGGTCCTCGCCGGCGCGCCGCTGAGGCGGCTCTACGAGGCCCAGATGGTGCTGATCGCGGGCTATACGCTGCTGATCGGCATGTTCCTGCCCGAGCTGTTGCTGCATCCGTTCGCGCCGATCGTCAAGAACCTGCCGATGCTCGCGGCACTCGTGCTGCTGCGCTGGAGCGAACGCGCATGAGCTACCTGCTGGTCAAATGGCTGCACATCGTGTCCTCGACGATCCTGTTCGGCACCGGCATCGGATCGGCGTTCTACCTGTTGTGTGCGAGCCTCTCGCGCGATGCGCGCCTCGTCGCGCGTGTCGCCGCCTGGGTCGTGCGCGCAGACTGGCTGTTCACCGCGACCACCATCGTGCTGCAACCGGTGACGGGATGGTGGCTCATGCGCATCGCCCGGCTTCCGATCGATGCCTGGTGGCTCGAGGTGTCGATCGTGCTCTACGTGCTCGCGGTCGCGTGCTGGCTGCCCGTGGTCTGGCTGCAGATCCGCATGCGCGATCTCGCCGTGCAGGCCGCGCGCAAGGGCGCGGTGCTTCCGAGCGCGTTCCATCGCTGCTTCCTCGCATGGTTCGCGCTCGGCGTGCCCGCGCTGCTCGCATTCCTCGCGATCTTCTACCTGATGGTCGCGAAGCCGGGAGGACCCTGACGTGATGCCCCAGTACTCGCTGTTGCTGTATGTCGTCGTGCCGGTGTGGTTGCTCGCGGGCTTCGCGGACTGGCTGTGCCACCGGCGCAGCCATATCGAGCGCACCAGCGGCGCGACCGAATCGGCCCTGCACCTGCTGCTGCTCGCGGAAATGGGCATTCCGCTGCTGGCCGCGATCTACTTGCAGGCGAACGCGCTCGTGTTCGCCGTGCTCATCGTCGGGGCACTCTTGCACGAAGCGACGACGTGGTTCGACCTGCGCATCGCGACGTCGAGTCGCAGGATCGGGGTGCTCGAGCAGATGATCCACAGCGTGCTCGAAGCGTGCCCGATGGTCATCCTCATGCTGGTCGCGACGGCGGAGTGGCCGCAGTTCCTTGCGCTGTTCGGTCTCGGGACCGAGGCTGCGCGGTTCGATCCCGTGCTGAACGAGCAGGCGCCACCGGCTGCCTACGGCGTTGCGCTCGCAGTCGGAGTGGCGCTGCTTTCAGTGGGTCCCTACGTCGAGGAGTTGCTGCGGGCGCGCCGCTCACCACACCGGCTGCCCGCGGAGAACCGCTGATCGCGCGCGGCGCATGCAACTCGGGCTCTGAACGACACCTTGCGAGGAAGCGCTCGAGTCAGTCGGCGTTGGGCTGTGGCGTCTTCCAATGAGATGCAAGCCCCATTTCAGCGAGGAAGCCATCCGATGACTACAAGAGACCGCAAGGATCCGCCGCATCGCGCCGAGACGGGCGCGCCGGTGGAAGAAACCGCGCATGAGCGCGCGTCGCGCAAGGCGAAGGAAAGCGCTGCGCTCGACGAAGCGCTCGAGGAAACCTTCCCGACCAGCGATCCGGTGTCGCCGTTCGTCCCCGCCGTGAGGTCGGACTCGGACACGGGCGGTGGGACGCGCTGCGCACACGGCGCGTGCGCGTGCAGCGTGACTGCGGGCGAGCAGTGGTGCAGCGAACATTGCCGTACTGCGGCCGGCGCCCATACCGGTTCCGGATGCGGCTGCGGCCACGCCGGCTGCACTGCAGGTGCGCGCGACGCAGCCGCCTGACTCCCCGTCAGCCCGCGGTGGCGCCCGATCGATCGTCGCCGGCGGGCGCCGCCATGCCGAGTTGCAGCGCGCGTTCGCGCAGGCGTTCGACGCGGCCGCGCGCATAGACGGAGTCGTTCGCTTCGCATCCCTCGAGGATCACGTCGACGGAACCGGCGAAGATCGGCCAGAACGCCTCCGGCGTTTCGTAGCGTTCGATCATGCGCGGCAGCCCGCGCTCGAGTTCATCCAGCATGGATTCCACTTCGTCGCGTCGCAGGGTCATCGGGATCCACCTCGTGTTTGGCGGCGGATGCAGGCGTCCGCCAGTGCAGGCATGCTGCAGGCTGTTGCCCTGCTCGCGAGTGAACAGGCTGGCCCAGTTCAGCCGCGGTAGCCCCGCGCGCACCACACTGTTCGCCACATCCGAAGAAAAGAGGAGTACTCCGATGCGCATGTTGCCGCTGAGCCTGCTCGCACTCGCACTTTCCGCCTGTGCCGGTACCCACGCGCGCGATGGCGCTAGTGATGCCCGTGATGGTGCACGCGCCGCGCACGTTTCACTCGCATCGACCCAGGGCCAGCTCGCCCGGGGCGAGTTGAAGTTGCGCCAGGCTGCAGACGGCGTGCACGTGAGCGGGACCCTGCAGGGCCTCAAGCCTGGCGCCGAGCACGGCTTCCATGTTCACGAGAAGGGCGACTGCAGCGCGCTCGATGCGAGCAGCGCGGGCGGTCACTACAACCCGACGTCGAGCGCACACGGCAACCCGTTGTCGGGTCCGCATCATGCGGGCGACGTTCCAAACGTACGCGCCGACGCATCCGGAAGCGCGCAGGTGGATGCACGCATCACCGGCGTGTCGCTCGGTGCCGCGAACGACATCATCGGCCGCGCGATCGTCGTCCACGCCGATCCCGACGACTACACCTCCCAGCCCGCCGGCAATTCCGGCGCGCGCATCGCGTGCGGCGTGATCGAGGCGAACTGAGCGTGATCGCCCTGGCTGCGCGATTCGCGCGGCCAGGGCAGGCTGCTACCATCCACGCCATTGCCCGGATGGCGAAATCGGTAGCCGCAAGGGACTTAAAATCCCTCGACCGCAAGGTCATCCCGGTTCGAGTCCGGGTCCGGGCACACTCAATGGCGTGCAGAGGCCGGCTGCAGGGGTCGTTTGAGGTGAGCTGGCCTCAGGGATCCAGCCAAGAGCTCGCGGCTGAAGCCCCTCCCACAAGGCCTGAGCGATCGGTGAAGAACTCGAGGCTCAAGTCCCTCCCGCAAGACCCAAGGGATCGCGCGCAGAGCTCGGGGCTGAAGCCCTTCCACGCAGCTGCGTCTCGAGAGTTCCGGCTTCCCGCTCGACGCGGTCGGCAAGCCCTCACGCCGCGCGAGGCGCCTCGCCCCAGTTCTCGAGCATGCCGATCGCCGCGAGGCGTGCGCCAAGCGTGATGCCGAGGTCCTCGGCGATGTCCGAGGTGTCGATGCCGCTCGAATAGATGCCGACGATCTCGTCCACCGGATGGTCGTGAGCGTACACCGCGGGCTGCGCGTACACGTCGCCATTGCGATCGAGGAAGACCGTGGTCGGCACGCCGAATGCCTTGAGCGCGCGGCTCGCTTCGCGCGCGACCAGGGCCGGGGCGGTCGAGATCGTTCCGAGCTTACGCGGCAAAACGAGCGGGTCGAGGATGTCGTACATGGCCACTCCATGAAGTCGAACGGGTAGCGCAAATTAGCCGGGCCCGCCTGCCTCGACAACGGGAAAACGTTTCCGTTGCGCTTTCCGTTCAGCGTACTTCTTTCACGTCGCGCGTGCGATCGGGCGTCCGACGCGACGCCGCGCGACGCCCATGCGCGGCGCGCGCACGCGAGCGGGGCCGGCAGCGCGTGCAGCGCGGTGCGTAGGCGGTTCGTCCTCGCGTGAGCGCTGTTCGGCGCGGCGCGCACGCGTGGCTTGCAGTCGGGCCCGCCGGCTCATGCGGCCGTCGCCGCGAGGTCCTGCATCTGTGCCGTATCGGACCCCGCGTTCGCAGCGGGTCCGGTATGCGGGATCTGCACGATGCGCGCGCGACCCGGCGCGTCGAGACCGAGCCGGCGGCGCCACAGGCGCCGCGAGCGTTGCATCGCCCGCGCGAGGTGATGCGCGTGTTCGCTCCGCACGTCCGTCGCGAAGCGGGAGAGGATCTGCACACATTCATGCCTGACGTTCGCGGCGATCCGCGTGAACGGAGCCCATGCCAGCTGGTTGCGGGTTTCAGCGAGGACGATGCATTCGGAGGCGACCAGCGGAACCAGCAAGGCGTCGCCGCTGCGCGACGCATCGCGGATCGCCTCGATCATCGACAGGGTCTGGAACGCGATCAGGTCGCGGCCGGCGACCGGCTCCTCCGGATCCATGCCGAGCTGGTCGCAAACGCAGGTCATCCACTGCTCGTGCTTGCGTGCGTCGTCGAGGAACCGCGTGAGCTCGCGTCGCCAGCCCGAGTTCGGCGTCGTCGAAAGCGATGTCGCATACACCTCGACCGCGCCGCGTTCCGATTCCAGTGCGTGCAACAGATAGCGGTCGATCATTGCGTTCAACGTGACGTCCATGTCCCCTCCACACGTGAATTCCGGGCACCGTGCGGCACCGCAGCGCGGGTGCCCTGCATTGCAGTCAGCGAACAAGCGGCATGGATTCAGGGTGGACGCCAGGCAGTGAATTCGTGGTGAACACGCGCTCGATCGCCCGGCGGAGATTACCTGGATCGTGCGGCGAGCGCTGCATCGCCCGAGGCGAGTCGCGCAGTGAATGTTCGACGAGCGGCATTGTCGCCGGTCCATTCATGGCGTGCCCGTTTCCATTTGATGCAACTCAGCGGGTCGGGCCTGGACCATGAAGACCATGGAACGTCACGTGATGTGCCTCGCGCCGCCCGATCGGTATTCACCTTGAATCGCACGCGTCGTGGTGAACGTCCAGTTAGCGGTTCAGGCTCGTGCGCTCGCAGATTCAGCGCAACGCTCGTGTCGATCGGCGAAGGTGTACGTGCAGACCAACGTTCGATCTGCCTAACGAGGAGAGCGACATGGGCACCAACAACATGAACCCGCAGAAGAGCAACCAGCAGAACCAGCAGGACCAGGACTCGACGCGCAAGCAGGCGCCGGGCTACGACGAGAAACAGGGCCAGGGCCAGCAGGGTCGCCAGGGCGGTGGCCAGCAGGATCAGGGTCAGCAGCGCCAGCAGGGCGGTGCGGACGCGGGCAGCAACAATAACGACAAGCGCTGAGTCCGTTGAGGCACCGATCCCCGCCCGGCTTGCCGGGCGGGGATTTTTTTGGAGAAGAGGAACGTCCTCTCGCACGCTCCTCCTGGTCCCGCGACGCGTGCGTGCCGTGCGCCCGGCGCTCCGGCCGGCATCACGCTCGACATCCTGCCTGCACGCTGTAGCCCCAGCGAGACGACATCCGAGCGTCACCGCGATCCAGTCGCGGGGGAGTGAGCCTGCACCAGGTACCTGCGCGACGACGGGAGCGCCAGACGCATCTTGCTAGAGCGCGGCATCGCTCGCGCGTTCCGCAACGGCCTCGACGGCTTCGTCGTGGCGGCGCAGCTTCGCGCGCGCGGCGCCTCCGCGCTCGCGCACGATCAACCCGGTGAGCCATTCGATCAGCGTCGTGGTGTACTCGCGTTGCACGTCTTTCACGGAGAACGCGTGGTCGGCGTCCGCGATCACGCGCGTCGTCAACGAGCGCGCGTCGCGGAACGCGTTCACGTAGCTGCGGATCACGGCAGGCGGGACGATCGCATCGCGTCCGGCTTGCACCACGAGTGCATCCCCTTCGAACGCCTCGCACGCGCGCAGCGCGCGGCTCTCGTCGGGTGCGTGGATGCGCCTGCGCCAGGCGGGAAGGTCGGCATCATGCAGCTGCCGCTTGGGAAGCTCCCAGCCCTCGTCCTTGTAGAGCGCGGGCGTGCGCAGCGCCAGCCAGCGCACCGGGCGCTGCGTCGTCAGCAACGCCGCGAGGTAACCGCCGTAGCTGATCCCGACGACGGCGATCGCGTCGCGATCCACGTTGCGCCGCGCCGCGAGCCAGTCGTAGGCCGCGACCACGTCGGCGAGGTTCTGCGCGCGCGAGACGCTTTCACGCTCGATCGCGGTGCGTTCGTGGCCGCGCAGGTCGAACGTCAGGCATTCGCAGCCGATGGCGGCGGCTTCGCGCGCGCGCACGAGGTCGTGTTGCTGGCTCCCGCCCCACCCATGCACGAAGAGCACGGCGGGAAGCGATGTCGCCGGCGAGAGCAGGGTGCCCTCGAGCGACATGCTTTCCACCGGTATGTCGACGTTATCGAGCTGGATGTCCATCGGCATGCACCATGCTGTATTTCGTGAGCGCGCCGACGACGGGGTCGATGCCGCGCCAGTGGACGGTCGCGCCGGGTGGAGCGTCGACGAGCGCGAACACCTCGACCGCCGAGGCGGGCACCTCGTCGAGATCGGGATTCGTGGCGAGCGCCTCGAGCGCAGCGAGCTCGGCCGGGCTCGCGCCGCCGATCCGCCATGATTGCTCGAGCACGCCCGACCAGCGCCGCCCGTCGCCGTCGACGCCCTGCGCGACGTCGTAGTTGCGTCGCGACGCGCACAGCCCGGGATAGGCCGCATGCGCGGCCTCGTCGTAGACGCGCGCCTGCCGCAGGGCGAGCCGCATCGCAGGGTCGCGCGTGTGTTGTTCGAGGTCGACCAGGCGTCCGCGCCGGACCACGAGATCGGATCCCCCGTACACCTCGTGCCCGGCGTGGTCGAGCGTGCGGCGTTGCGAACCGTGG
This sequence comes from Lysobacteraceae bacterium, assembly GCA_004143945.1. GTDB lineage: Bacteria > Pseudomonadota > Gammaproteobacteria > Xanthomonadales > Rhodanobacteraceae > Dokdonella_A. The sequence goes on along the minus strand of SEHB01000011.1, from coordinate 17,874 downwards.
TAGGCCGCGCGCAGGCCGCCGAGATGGACCTCGCCGATGCTGATCGTCGTTTCCGATTCCAGGTTGCGCTCGAGCACGACGCCCTGCGTCGCGATCGAAACCGGGTCGAGCGCGTCGAGCGCGTGCTCGAGCTCGCTCGCATCGTGCAGAACCGACTGGCCGTTGCCGCCGATCCCGCCACCGTGCTTGAAGCGCACGCAGCCTTGTGCGAGGAGCTCGATGCCGGCACCGTAGGCATCCTCGTGGCTGAACGCGGCGTAGCCCGGCAGCACGACGCCTGCGACCGCCGCGCCCATCGATTCGGACCAGCCTCGCGGGCGTGCACTCGCACGTGCCGGGGTCGCATGCGAGATCAGCTTGGTCGCGACGAACGCATGCGGCACGACGCCGCCGAACAGGTCGTCGGCGCCGTGGATGCCGAGCGGAGCCGCCTCCTCGCGCGTCAGCGTGCGCGCGGGGACGACGTACGGACGTTCGTGCCGTGCGGCAGGGAGCAAGGCGGCGATGCGACGCGCGAGCGCTTCGAGCGTCGCGGCCTCGTGGCCCTCGCGCGACCGCGATTCGTCGTGCATCACGACGACCGCGCGGCTACGCGGTGCCCGCATCGTCACGGCAGCCATCTCGCGCCCCAGCAGTGCCGACGATGACTATCGGCGGCATCGCCTGCCGTTGGCCGATTGCGCACGAACCGCGCGCATTGCAGCAGCGGGGAGCCCGGAGAGGTCGAGGGTGTTTGCGTCGTCATCGGCGCACCAGCGTCGCCGCGGTCGCGACGCGCGCGACACCGGCGGCGGCGAGCGTGGCGAGGGAGCGGCGGTTTCGGACCGTCGTGATCGACGCGGTCGCATCGGACGCGATCTCGACCTCGTAGTCCCGCACGTGTGCATCGAGCGCAGTGGCGTGCACGCAGCTGTCGCCCGCGATGCCGCACAGCACGACGCGCCGGACACGCAGCGAACGCAGCAGCAGGTCCAGCGCGGTGGCGTAGAACGCCGAATGCTTGGGCTTGAGGATGAAGTAGTCGCCGGCGCCCGGGCGCAACAGGCCGACGACTTCAGCGCCGTCGCCAGAGCGCGCGCATGCGTCGACGACGGTGCGGAAATCCGATCGCCAGCGTCCGAAGTTGTCGTTGCAGTAGACGACCGGCCAGCCCTTGCGCGCGTGCGCCTCGCGCAGGCGCAGCACGTTGGCCGCGATCGCCTGCGCGTGGCGGGCCAGGTCGCGCCCGCCCGGAAAGTCGAAGCGATTGATCATGTCGATGATCAGCAGCGCCGAGCGACGGCTGCGGGAACGCGCGGCGGACCGGTGGCGCATGCGGCGCGCCCTCAAGTACCCGTCTGGCGGTGCGGCGCTTCCAGCGGCTTGGACTCGGGCGACTTGTCCTGGCGCAGGAAGATCGACAGCACGACGAGCGCGAGCACCGCGAGGAACTCGCTCTGCCAGTTCTGCATCGATTCGAACCAGAACTGTGCGCCGACGAAGTGCTGCGCGAACGTGATCGGCGGCTGTCCGGCCGCCTCGAGTTCGGCGAGCTCGAGGCGCCAGCTCTGCCACGCATGCCCCGCGAACGACAGCGCGAACAGCGCGAGCAGCGCGATCGAGAGCGAATTCGCATACAGCGTGCGCCAGATGCCCCCCGCGCGCAGCGGCCACGGCTTCGGCCCGTCGTCGATGCGTTCCTCTTCTTCCTCCGGTGAAAGCGGACGCGACTCGGCCGATCCGCGCTGGCGCAGGGACACCGTGAGCAGCACGTACATCCCCATCTGCAGGAATTCGCTCTCCCAGTTCTCCGTCAGGGAGGAGAGGAAGTGACCACTCAGGAGATACGCGGCGAGCCCGAGCGGGGGCTCGCCGTCCACGATGAGCTGTTCGTTGAACGCGAGATGGCCGGACCAGGCCTGGCCGACGAGGCAGGCGAGGAACAGGGTGGTGAGCACGAGCGACAAGCCGTTCGCCCGCCAGAATGAAACGCGCTCCGCCGCCATGCTTCAATCCTTCCGCCCCGTCCTTAGAGCATCTCGACGCGCGCCTGCTCGGCACGCGATGCACCGATCGCCGTTTCGACCTTCTTGACCTCCTCCGGTGGCGGCAGCACGGCCGGGAACCCGAGCGACTCGATCCACAGCTCGCGACACCAGCCTTTGGTGTGGTAGAGGTGGTGGTCTTCTTCCTTCTCGACCTCTTCGTAGGCGGGTTCGAGCACCGCGGCGAGTTCCTTGTTGCCCTGCTTGGTGATCTCCCCGATCAACTCCCAATTGAGGTGATCCTTGGTTTCGGCGAGCACGACGCATTCCGCGGCGACGAGCTGTGCAGCGTCGGGATCGCCATTGGCGAGTGCCATCTCGATCGCCTGGACGAGCGCCGCGCCCTGGTGCGCGACGATCGCGCGGCCCGGCGTCGCCTGTTCGGTGTCGAGGCCGAGCTGCTTGCAGACGCCGGTCAGGATCTTTTCGTGCTTGCGCGTTTCCTCGAGGTACTTCTTCCATTCCTTGCGCAGGTCGTCATTGCTCGCGGCCTTGACCGCGGCGGTATACAGCTTGATGCCCCCGCGCTCGGTCTCGAGCGCCTGGAGGATGAGTTCGTTGACCTGGGCTTCGTCGGCAGCCTTGCGTCGCATCGGAGTGTCTCCTGCTGGGTGTGCGAACGGATGGAGCAGCAGCTTCGGCCGCGCAGCGTGAATCGATGGTTACCCGACGCGGCCCCTGCGCGTCTCGTGTTCAGCGCGCGGATCGTGGGGCCCGTCCATCGTCGAGCCGACATCCACGGTTGCAACGAGGAGCACGCGATGATCCAGGCCCATCGAGAACCGCCACCGGCCAACCCCGCGCAGCACGACGACGCAGGAGAGGACACGACCCAGCGTGATGCCGATCCGCCGCAGGCTCCGGGCTTCGACGAGCGCACCGCCGACCGCGGCCACGGCGACAACACCAACGTCGAGGGTGGCCCGCCGCGGGCGGATGCAGGCCCGGTCGACACCGAGGGAACTTGAGTACGCGCAGTGGGCGACAGCGACGGAGGCGGACATGACCACATCGGCACGCGACACCGCGAACAAGCAGCGCACGATCGCAGGCAAGGCGAAGGCCACGTCGAAAGGGAAGGCGAAGCCGAAGGCCGCGACGAAACAGCCGCCGCAAACCGGCCTGCACGAGCCTGCATCGCCGATGCCGGCGCAGGCATTGAGCAAGCCCGGCCTCGAGAAGGACCTCGATCCGCGACCGCGCTACCTCGCGCCCACCTATCGCGGCAGCGCGAAATTGCACGATCGCGTCGCGATCATCACGGGTGGCGACTCCGGCATCGGCCGCGCGGTCGCCGTCCTGTTCGCGCGCGAAGGGGCGGACGTCGTGATCGCGCACCTCGATGAACAGCAGGATGCCGACGAAACCGCCGCGCGCGTGCGCAAGGAGGGCAGGGACTGCCTCGTCGTCGCGGGCGACATCGCCGATCCCGCGTTCTGCAACGAACTCGTCGCGCAGACGCTCGAGCGCTTCGGCAAGATCGACATCCTCGTCAACAACGCGGCGTTCCAGCAGCATGTCGATGCGATCGAGGATCTCGCGGACGAACAGTTCGACCTGACGTTCCGCACCAACATCTACGGGTACTTCCAGATGGCCAGGGCCGTGCTGCCGCACATGCGCGAAGGCGCCTGCATCATCAACACGGGTTCGGAAACGGGCTTGCACGGCAGCAAGGGACTGCTCGACTATTCGGCGACCAAGGGCGCGATCCATGCGTTCACGCGCTCGCTCGCGGCGCAGGTCATCGAGCGCGGCATCCGCGTGAATGCGGTCGCCCCCGGTCCAGTCTGGACACCGCTGAACCCGGCGGATCGTCCGGCGAACGAGATCCCCGGGTTCGGCGCCGACACCGACATGAAGCGTCCCGCGCAGCCCGAGGAAATTTCACCGGCCTACGTGTTCCTCGCCGCGCCCGCCTGTTCGAGCTACATCACGGGGATCGTGCTGCCGATCCTCGGTTCGGTGCCGGGCTGACCGGCTCGCTCAACGCCGTTCGGGCGGCTCTTCCTCCGTGCCGCCGCGTTGTTCGGGATCGCCGGGGCCGAGGCTCGCATCCGCGTCGCTGTCGGTCGATTCGTCCTCTGCGCCCGCGGTGGCGCGGTCGCGCAGCCGTGCGTTGCAGCGCGCATGGCCGCAGACGCAGCCCTCGAGCGCGCCCGCGTCGTGGAGCTGCGCGCAACGGTCCGAGCAGTACTCACCCATCGCCGTGACGGTGCAGGTACACGGCAGGTGCGCGCATTTTCGCGGGGTCATGGATCGTCTCCTTCGGTGCAGCAATGCCGCGCGAATGCCGAACGCCGGCTGAAGCCCACGTCGCGATGCCGCGGGCGGTTCACGCTGAATCCACGCTCGCCGCCGCACATTCGCGCCATCGCAACGCGGAGAAGCACCATGAAGAAGCGTGCACTCGGCCCGGCCCTTCCGATCGCCGCCCTGCTGCTGTTCGCTGCAGGCTGCGCGTCGGTCCCTCCTCCGCATGAAACCGCGAGCGATGCGGGGGCGAGCCACGCCGATTCGAGCGCCGCGTGGGCGCGGCTCGACACCGACGGCGACGGGCACCTCGACCAGGACGAACTCTGGAACCAGCGTGCGCTCGCCCTGATGCAGGATTTCCAGTCAGCCGATGCGAACCAGGATGCGCGCGTGTCGCGCGCCGAATGGGATCGCTGGTGGCCGCGACTGGACCGCTCGGCGCGCCATCCGGGCTTCGTTGCACCCGGCGTGGCCGCGCAGCCGGCAGCACGGTCGATGCCCGAGCGTGGCTGACGAACGCGCGCGACGGATGCGGGGTTGAGCGTCACCGCTCCAGCCTCTCTCGAACGACAACGCTTCGGCGGGCCGCAGCGCGCCAGCGTGCGGCCCGCCCGTCCTCGCGTCAGTCGTGGTCGCGCCAGTCGCGATACTCGGCTTCGGAAACGCGACCGTCGCGATCGGTGTCGATCGTGTCGAAGTCGCGGCCGAGGGTCGGGAAGGGCACCAATTCGTCCTTGGTCAGGTAGCCGTCGCGATTGGTATCGGATTCACTCCACTCCGGCGCAGCCGGGCGGGCCTCGTCCTTGCTCGTCGCCTGGGCGGACTGCGCGTTCGCGGCGCCGGCGGCGACGAGCAGCAGGGTTGCGAGTACGGTCGTCGATACGGGTTTCATGGGTCATCCTCCTTCGGTCTGGACGATGACGATGCTGGACGCCCGAGGCGCGCCCTGCGCTGAACCACGCGACTGGCGGCCGCCTTCGTTCAGCCTGCCGTTGCGAGGCATTCAGTCCTCGCGCGCGAGCACGCGATCCTGTTCGAGGCAGGCGATGATGCGATCGGCCGCGGCGTCGGCGTCGCACTCGAGGGTATCGATGCGCAGCTCGGGCGACTCGGGGACTTCGTAGGGCGAGTCGATGCCGGTGAAGTTGCGCAGTTCGCCGCTGCGCGCCTTGCGATAAAGGCCCTTCGGATCGCGCTTCTCGACGATGTCGAGCGGCGTGTCGACGTGGATCTCGATGAACTCGCCGGCCTCCACCATGCTGCGCGCAAGCCGGCGCTCGGAACGGAACGGCGAGATGAACGCGGTGAGCACGATCAGCCCCGCGTCGACCATGAGCCGCGCGACCTCGCCGATGCGCCGTATGTTCTCGACCCGGTCCGCATCGGTGAAGCCGAGGTCCTTGCTGAGTCCGTGGCGCACGTTGTCGCCGTCGAGCAGGTAGGTGCGCGCGCCGCGCGCGTGCAGCTTGCGCTCGACGATGTTCGCGATCGTCGACTTGCCACTGCCCGAAAGGCCGGTGAACCACAGCACGCAGGGCCGATGCCCGTTCTGGCGGATGCGCGCCTGCTTGTCGACCTCGACCGCCTGCCAATGGATGTTCTGGGAACGGCGCAGCGCGAAGTGCAGCATGCCCGCGCCGATCGTCTGGTTGCTGTAGCGGTCGATGACGATGAAGCTGCCCATGTCGCGATTGTCCGTGTACGCATCGAACGCGACCGCGCGATCGAGCGTGAGGTTGCAGACGCCGATCTCGTTGAGTTCCAGCGTCTTGCCCGCGAGATGGTCGAGGCTGTTGACGTCGACGACATACTTGGGTTGGCCGATCGAAGCACCGATCGTGGTCGCGCCGAGCTTCACGAGGTACGGGCGCCCCGGCAGCATCGGTTCGTCCGCCATCCAGACCAGCGTCGCCTCGAACTGGTCGGCAAGCCCTGCCGGATCGTCGGTCGCGCAGAGCACGTCGCCACGGCTGATGTCGATCTCGTCCGCAAGCGTCAGCGTGATCGACTGGCCCGCCTGCGCTTCGGCGAGGTCGCCGTCGTAGCCGACGATGCGCGCGACCGTCGACTGGCGGCCGGAAGGCAGCACGCGCACCGCATCGCCGGGCCGCACGCGTCCGCCGAGCAGGCGTCCGCTGTAACCGCGGAACTCGTGGTTCGGCCGGTTGACCCACTGCACCGGCATGCGCAACGGGCCTTCGCTGCGTGGCGCGATCGCAACGTGCTCGAGGTGGCGCAGCAACGGCGGGCCCTCGTACCACGGCGTGTGCGCGCTCGCTTCGGCGAGGTTGTCGCCATGCAGCGCCGACAGCGGGATCGCGACGACGCGTTCGATGCCGAGGCGCGCGGCGAAGTCCTGGTAATCGTGTTCGATCGCCTCGAAGCGCTCGCGCGACCAGTCGACGAGATCGAGCTTGTTGACCGCGAGCACGACATCGCGGATCCCGAGCAGCGAAACCAGGTAGCTGTGCCGGCGCGTCTGCGTGAGCAGGCCCTTGCGTGCGTCGACGAGGATGACCGCGAGGTCGGCGGTCGACGCGCCGGTGACCATGTTGCGCGTGTACTGTTCGTGCCCCGGGGTGTCGGCGACGATGAACGTGCGCCGCTCGGTCGCGAAGAAACGGTAGGCGACATCGATCGTGATGCCCTGTTCGCGTTCGGCCGCGAGGCCGTCGAGCAGCAGCGCGAAATCGAGCGCCTCGCCCTGGGTGCCGAACCTGCGCGAATCGCCCTCGAGCGCGGCGAGCTGGTCGTCGAGCAGCGACTTCGATTCGTGCAGCATGCGCCCGATCAGGGTGCTCTTGCCGTCGTCGACACTGCCGCAGGTGATGAAACGCAGCAGGTCCTTGCGTTGCTGCGCGGCGAGCCAGGCGTCGAAGGCCGCGGTGGAATCGTCGGTGGCCATCAGAAGTATCCCTCGGCCTTCTTCTTTTCCATCGATGCGCCGGCGTCATTGTCGATCAGCCGCCCCTGGCGTTCGCTCGTGCGTGCACGCACCATCTCGCCGATGATCGCGGGCAGGGTGTCGGCGTCGGATTCGATCGCGCCGCTGAGCGGATAGCAGCCGAGCGTGCGGAAACGCACGCGCCGCCGCTCCGGATGCTCGCCCTCGCGCAGCCTGAAGCGCTCGTCGTCGACCATGATCCAGGTGCCGTCGCGACGCACCACCTCGCGCTCGGCCGCGAGGTACAGAGGCACGATCGGGATCTTCTCGGAGAAGATGTACTGCCACACGTCGAGCTCGGTCCAGTTCGAAAGCGGGAACACGCGGATGCTTTCTCCGGCGTGCTTGCGCGCGTTGTAGAGCCGCCAGAGCTCGGGCCGCTGGTTGCGCGGATCCCACTGGTGCTGCGCCGAGCGGAACGAGAACACGCGCTCCTTCGCGCGCGACTTCTCCTCGTCGCGGCGCGCGCCGCCGAACGCGAGGTCGAAGCCGTGCGCATCGAGCGCCTGCTTGAGTCCCTGCGTCTTCCAGAGGTCGGTGTGCCGTGCCGAGCCGTGGTCGAACGGGTTGATGCCGAGCCTTTCCGCCTCGGGATTGCGGTGCACGAGAAGTTCCAGTCCCGACTCGCGCGCCATGCGGTCGCGCAGGTCGTACATCGCGCGGAACTTCCAGGTGGTGTCGACGTGCAGCAGCGGAAACGGCGGGCGCGCCGGGAAGAACGCCTTGCGCGCGAGATGCAGCATCACCGAGCTGTCCTTGCCGATCGAATACAGCATGACCGGACGCTCCGACTCGGCCACCGCCTCGCGCAGGATGTCGATGCTCTCGGCTTCGAGGCGTTGCAGGTGGGTCAGTGCAGGCATTGCTCGCGCGGCGTGGAGGTGAAACCGGAAGTGTACGTCGGACCGCGGCGCAGGCGGAACGAAACCCGGTGGCCGGGTGCCCTGGTAGGCTGGACTCGCGCAGCGCGACCGGCCCGGATTGGCGGCGAAGAGAAGAAGAGGGCTGGCCGACCTGCGGTCGGCCAGCCTGCACGGCGCGGCGCGGCCAGCGTATCGACGCGACTTGGCCCGGCCTTTGCTTTGGATCAAGCGGGGAAATCCGGAGGTCGTGCGATGTCACAGCTTGTCCGCTTCTGCAGTCGTTCCTGCGAAGGCCTGCGCGGCCTGTGGCCGCTGGTCGGCGCGCTGGTCACCTTGAATCCGCGACCCGATTGCATCGCGTCGGCGATTCCGGGCATCGGACCTTGCCGCAGCGTCTACTGCAAACCGGTTCGTCGCGCGCTGCGCTGAGCCGCGCACGCGGAGTGTCAGTTTCGCGCAGTCGATGTCAGCAAGCGCCCGGCCGCCCCGGCGAGATCGGCCGGAGCGTCGGTCATCGGGCGGCACGCAAATTGCTTGCATCGTTCCAGGGAACCGCATCGCGAGGCGAGCATGAGCTACGACATCCTGAAGAATCTCGGGCTGGACCATCTGGACGCCACGTCGCCGGATTTCATCAGGACGCTCGAACGCATGCAGAAGGAAGCGTGGCAGAGCCTGAAGGGCGAACCCGCGTCCACGAGCGACGACGGTCCCGAAACCATCGTCGGTTGATCGCCGCGCGAACGCAGGTTGCGCGCAGCGCGCACCTGACCCGATAGACTGCCGTGCCCTGTCCTGAAGCGGCACGACGATGCGACTCTTCCTGGCGTCCCGCTCCCCGCGGCGACGCGAATTGCTCGAACAGATCGGCGTCGACTACGAGACGCTCGATCTCGACGTGCCCGAACAGCGCGCCCAGGGCGAACCTCCCGAAGACTACGTGAGCCGCGTCGCGCGCGAGAAGGCGGGGGCGGGACTGATGCAGGTCGCAGCGGTGCCGCATGCGCTCGTGCTCGGCGCCGACACCGAAGTGGTGCTCGGCGACGACGTGTTCGGCAAGCCCGCCGATGCGATGGCCGCCGCCGCGATGCTCGCGCGGCTGGCTGCGCGGCGACATCGCGTATTGTCGGCGGTCTGGCTCGTGTCGGCCGACCGCGAGGAACACGCGCTCTGCGAATCCATCGTCGAGTTCGCGCCGATGTCGCAGGGCGAGATCGCGCGCTATGTCGCGACCGGAGAAGCGTTCGGCAAGGCCGGCGCGTACGCGATCCAGGGTCGCGCCGCGGCGTGGATCAGCCGCATCGAAGGCAGCCAGTCCGGCGTGATGGGCCTTCCGTTGTTCGAAACCGCCCGCCTGCTCGCGCGATTCGGGCGGTCCTGAGCCGATTCAGAGCGGATCGAAGCCGTCGAGGAACACTTCGTCGACCGGCGCCAGCGGATCGGCATCGACGAGGAACTCGACGTATGCGTCGAGCGCGCCGCCGCCCGACAGCTCGGCGCCGAAGCGGCCTTCGCGGATCACGCCGTTGTAATCCTCGCTCGTGAAGCTGTACTCGAACGTGCCCTGACCGCTCCAGCCGAGGTCGGTCCCGGTCAGGCCGATCCAGGTCTGCTCGCCGAGCGCGGGAACATCGAACGTGAAGTAGAAGTCGGCCGCGTCCTGCGTGCCCGTCGTCGTGTAGTTGATCACCAGGGTCGTCGACAGGATCTCGCCCGTGGTCGGCCCGCGTTCGCCGCCGAAGTATCCCCAAAGCAGCGAATACGACGCAGTCTCGGGCAAGTCGTAGCGGATCGTGACGAGTTCGGCGCTGGCCGATCCGGCGGCGAGCAGCAGGGCGGCGGCGAGTGCGAGGCGGGTCATGCGGAAGCTCCGGGATGCAGGGATGGCGCGATTGGAGCGCAGGTGGGTGTCGCGGGTCTTGACGGAATCGTGACGCGTGCCCGACCAGGCGTGACGTCAGGCTTGCGGGGCGACGTGCGGCGCCTGATCGAGTTGCGGCGCCCGGCGCAGGCCGTCGAGTCGGGACTGCTCGGCGGCAGCCTCGTCGACGCGGCCAGCCGTGCGCAACGCCGTGACCCGAAATCCGATCGCGTCGGGATGCTCGGCCAGCCACGGTGTCCACGCCTCGCGCAGCAGCAGGTCCTCGGTCGCGCCGGTGGTGGCCTGCCAGCGACCGAGCTGGAACAGCGTCGCCTGCGCGGCCGCGCCGCGCGCGTCCGGCGCGTGATCCAGGCGATCGGAGAGCGCGGCGGTCGCCCCGGCGACGTCACCCTCGAGCGCCTGCAGTTGCGCATCGAGCAGCGGCAGCCACTCGTTCCATGCGCGCGGATCGGCCGCCGCGATCGCGCGGAACGCGCTGGCCGCGGCCTGCGCGGTGCTGCGCTCGCCGGCCCGCGCTGCGATCTCGACGATCGAGGCGAGCACGGGCGCGAGGTTGCGCGTCATGCCGATGCCTGCATAGAGCCCGCGCGCGCGCTCGAGCTGCGCAAGCGCCTCGGCGTGCTCGCCGCGCGCTTCCGAAACGCCCGCGAGTGCCCACTGCAGCTCCGCCTGCCAGTACGGATTGCCGCTTTCGTCCGCGAGTTCCGCGCTGCGCCGCGCGAGCGTCACGACGTCCGCATCGCGACCGAACAACGCGAGCAGCCGGATCAGCTGGGTCGACACCAGCGCCTCGCTGTGCACGTCGCCGCGGCGGCGCGCGTGCGCGAGCGCCTGCCGTTCGAGCGCAACCGCGTCGAGCAGGTGGCCCTGGTTGGCTTCGGTCGCCGCGAGGTTGGCCAGCGTCATCGTTTCGAGCGAGCCGTCGCCTGCTTCGCGCGCGGCCGCGAGACCCGCGCGCAATGATCGCGCGGCGCCCGCGGCGTCGCCGGCGCCGTTCTCGAGGCTGGCGATGTTGACGAGCACGAGCGCCTCGCCGCGCCGGTTGCCGGTCTCGCGCGCGAGCGCGAGCGCGTGTTCGAAGCCCGAGCGCGACGCGTCGAAGCGGCCGCGTTCGTCGTCGATCGAGGCCCGCGCGACCAGCAACTCGGTCAGCGCGAGCGGGCGGGCGGCCGACACGTCTTCCAGTGCGGACGCGACAAGGGCGGCTGCCGATTCGAGATCGCCGCGGCGGAACGCGAGCGAACCTTGCTGGCGCAGCGCGGCGACGAGCAGCTCGTCGTCGCCGAGTTCGCGCGCGCTCGCCTCGACGCGCGCGGCGTTTTCCTGGCTGGCGGCGAAGTCGCCGGTCTCGCCCTGCGTGATCGACAGCCCGAGTCGCGCCCACGCGAGCGCGGGATCCTGGTCGAGGCAGATCTCGAAATACCGGCGCGCGGCGGCGTGGTTGCCGTGCAACTGCGCGTCGAGCCCGCGTGCATGCGCTTCGGCAAGGAACGGGTCGGCGACGCCGCGACCTGGCGTGGAGGCCGGCTCGTCGAGGCCGAGCCAGCGCCGGATGCGCTGCACGGCCTGCACCGCGAGCGGGGCGGGCGCATCACCGTGCAGGGTGTCGTTGCGTTCGACGCCGCCGGGCGCGAGCAGCCTCAGGTCGAATTCGTAGAGCGGGCCGACGCGCCGCAGCCTCGTCGCGACGAGATGGGTCGCGCCGAGCGCACCGCGCAGCGCACGCGCGCTGGTGGCGTCGAGCGGTCGCGCGGCCGCGTCGATCGCGTCGATCGAGCGCGCGGGCACGACGTCGACGCGGCCACCTTGCTCGAACAAGCCGGCCATCAGGCCCATGAGGCCACGTCGCGTCCATGCGAGCGCGGGCTCGGCGCTCTGGTCGTCGAGCGGCAGGATCGCGATGCGCGGAGCAGGCGCGGCGCGGGGCGCGCGGGCATCGTGAGACCCCTGCCATGCGAACCCGATGACGAGCAGGACCAGCACTGCGACGCATCCCAGCGCGATCGCGCGATGTCGTCGCGCGCGGGCCGGCACCGGCGCGCGCGCGACCGCCGGCGCGGGCGGCAGCGCGAGCGCGGGCGCCACGGGAACCTCGGGGCCGACCGCAGCGACTTCGGCCACCCAGCGCAGGCCGCGGCCATGCACGGTGCGGATCACGCGCTGCGCGTTGCCATCGTCGCCGAGTGCGCGGCGCGCCTTGCGCAACTGCTGCGAGAGCGCCGCGTCGGTCACCGGACGATCCCCCCACAGGATCGAGTTCAACTCGCGCTTGTCCATCGCGCGCTCGCGGTTGGCGAGCAGCAGCGCGATCAGGTCGAACACCTTCGCCTCCACCTCGATGCGCTCGTCCGCGCGCAGGATCTCGCGTGCGTCGAGGTCGATCAGTACATCGTCGAAGCGGTAACGCGCAGGCGGGGCAGCGGCGGCGGGCAAAAACGGGTTCCGGCGGTGGGGCGGCACGACGATTCTAAGGCATCGCCGCACCCGCACCCGCCCGCGCGCCGGAGCCCCATTCTGCGAACATTGCTTTCGCCCGCCGTGCAGCATTCGACAAGCGCGCGCCGGGGAAGCTATAAGTCGCTGCAATATCCGCCGGCAAGCCCTTATGTCCGAAGAAATCCTGATCAACGTGACCCCGCGCGAGACGCGCGTTGCGCTGGTCGAGAACGGCATGCTGCAGGAGGTCCACGTCGAGCGCGCGAGCCGCCGCGGCTATGTCGGCAACATCTACAAGGGCAAGGTCAGCCGCGTGATGCCCGGCATGCAGGCCGCGTTCGTCGAGATCGGGCTCGAGCGCGCGGCGTTCCTGCACGCCTCCGACATCGTGCGCCCGAACCTCGCGGTCGACGGCGAGGGCGGCGAAGGCACGCCGGCGCCGGCGCCAACGCCGCCGATCAACGAGCTCGTGCGCGACGGACAGGACATCGTCGTGCAGGTGGTCAAGGACCCGATCGGCAGCAAGGGCGCGCGGCTCACCACGCATCTGTCGATTCCGTCGCGCTACCTCGTGCTGCTGCCCTACAGCAAGGTGCTCGGCGTTTCGGTGCGCATCGAGGACGAGGCCGAGCGCGCGCGCCTCAAGGAGATGCTCGCCTCGCTGCTCGGCGAAACCCGGCTCGGTTACATCGTGCGCACGAACGCCGAGGGCCAGACGCGCGAGGCATTGGCCGAGGACCTCGCCTATCTCGGCAAGCTCTGGACCACGATGGGCGAGAACATCGCGCGTACGCGCGTGGGCGAGCGCATCTACGAGGACCTGAGCCTGCCGCTGCGCGCGCTGCGCGACCTGATGCGGCCGAGCGTGGAGAAGGTGCGCGTGGATTCGCGCGAGACGCTCGAGCGCGCGCACCGCTTCGTCGCCCAGTTCATGCCCGAGTTGGCCGAGCGGGTGGAGCATTACCCGGGCGAGCGGCCGATCTTCGACCTGTACGGGGTCGAGGACGAAATCCAGAACGCGCTCAGGAAGGACGTGCCGCTGAAGTCGGGCGGCTACCTGATCGTGGACCAGACCGAGGCGATGACCACGATCGACGTCAACACCGGCGGATTCCTCGGGTCGCGCAACCTCGAGGAAACCGTGTTCCGCAACAACCTCGAGGCCGCGCAGGCAGCCGCGCGGCAGCTGCGGCTGCGCAACCTCGGCGGCATCATCATCATAGACTTCATCGACATGGTCGACGAGGAACACCAGCGCCAGGTGCTGCGCCAGCTGCAGAAGGCGATGGCGCGCGACCATGCGAAGGCGACCGTGTACGACATGTCGCCACTCGGCCTCGTCGAGATGACGCGCAAGCGCACGACCGAGAGCCTCGAGCGCCAGCTGTGCGAGCCGTGCCCGGCCTGCGCGGGCCGCGGCAGTCTGAAGACGCCCGAAACCGTGACTTACGAGATCTTCCGCGAGATCACGCGCGCAGTGCGCCAGTTCGAGGCGCAGAAGCTGCTCGTGCTCGCGGCGCCGAAGGTCGTCAACCGCATCCTCGAGGAGGAATCGGCCGCGGTGGCCGAGCTCGAGGAGTTCATCGGCAAGACGATCCGCTTCCAGCCCGAAGAGCACTATTCGCAGGAACAGTACGATGTCGTGCTGCTCTGACACGGAGTGCGGCTGCGGGCCGGGGCCGGCGTGAATCCACCGGTTCGCGCGCGCCTGCGCCGATTGCGCTTCGCGCTGCTCGGCACGGCAGCCGTGGTCGTGATCCTGCTCGGCGTCGGCGCGGGCCTCATGCAGCTCGCGCTGCCGTGGCTCGAGCGCCATCCCGAACGCGTCGAACGCTGGCTCGCCGAGCGCCTGCAGCGCCCGGTCGGCATCGGCCGCGTCGATGCGGGTTGGGTCGGTGGCGGTCCGCTGCTCGCGCTCGAGCAGGTCCGCATCGGCGAGCCCGCGGACGGCGCGCGCACGTTCTCGGTGCCGCGCGCGGAGCTCGCGTTCAATCCATGGGCCGTGTTCGCGCGCGATCGCGCGACCAGCGAGTTCCGCGTCGCCGGCCTCGAACTCGTGTTCGTCAACGACGACGGCAACTGGCGTGCGCGCGATCTTCCATTCGGCGCAGGTGGCTCGCGCGGCACGTTCTCGATGGGCGCGCTCGGCGCGATCGAGGTGCGTTCGCTGAGCCTCACGGTCGAGGACGCGCGCAACGGGCGCAGCGTCGCATTCGACGTGCCGGTCCTCCGGTTGCTCAATCGCGGCGAGGTCACGCGCGTGCTCGGGCGCGCCCGCTTCGCCGGCAGCGATTCACCGCTGGTCGATGTCGTCGCCGATCTCGACCTCAATGCGCTGACCGGAGAAATCTACGCAGGCGGACGCAACCTCGACCTGGCCGAGTTCGCTGCGCAGCCATGGCCCGGCGGCGTGCATCCGGTCGGCGGCACCGGTTCGGTGCAACTGTGGGCGCGCGTGCACGAGGGACGCATCGACGACGTGCGCGCACGCGTGGACCTCGCCGGCGCGAGCCTCGCGTCGGACACCCCGGTCGACGTCGACGCGGCGACGCAGGTGCTGCCGCGCGTCGCGTTCGAGCGCCTCGCGTTCGCGGCGCGCTGGCTGCGCGACGCGCGCGGCTGGACGCTCGATCTCGCCGACTTCGTCGCGGGGACCGTCGACGCGGCGCCCGCGCGCGCGACGCTGGTGCGCGCGGGCGCCGAGGACGCACCGCACTGGCGCGCGGGCCTCGACGCGTGGCCGCTGCAGGCCACGGGCGACCTCGCGATGCTGTCCGATGCAGTGCCCGCAGACGCGCGACGCTGGCTCTACTCGGCGCGACCGCGCGGCCGGCTCGAACGCGCGACGCTCGACTGGCACGCACGTGATTCGTTCGAACTCGCGCTGAGCGCGCGCGGAGCGGGGATGTCGAGCGTCGGCGCGGTGCCGGGCATCGAGCGCATCGATGTCGACCTCCAGGGCGACGCAGGCGCGCTGCTGCTGGAACTGCCGGCGCAGGCACTGCGCGTCGACTATCCGTTCCTGTTCCGCCGGCCGTTCCTGTTCGCCTCGATCGGCGGCGAATTCGTCGCGCATCCTTCCGTCGATGGTTGGCAACTGGGCACCGAATCGCTCGCATTCGAAGGCGAAGGCTACGGCGGAGAGCTGCGCGGCACGGTCGACCTGCGCGCGGGGCGGCGTCCGCACCTGGACCTGCAGGCGGTCGCGACGCATGGCGAGGTGGTGGCGGCGAAGCTGTTCTGGCCGCTGCGCGTGATGTCTCCGAACGCGATGTCGTGGCTCGATCGCGCGCTCGTCGGCGGCACCGTCAGCGGTCGCGCGGTCGTGCGCGGCGACCTCGCGGACTGGCCGTTCGATGACCGCACCGGCCTGTTCCTCGCGCAGGCCGAAGTGCACGAGGCGACGCTCGACTTCCACCGTGACTGGCCGCCGGCCGAACGCATCGATGCGGTCGCGCGTTTCGTCAACAAGGGTCTGGACGTGCAGGCGGACGCGCTGCGCACGATGGAGCTCGAGGTCGCTCCCGCGCACGCGGCGATCGCGCACTTCGGCGACGCCGTGCTCGAACTCGAGGCGCACGGGCAGGGCAGCGGCATGAACCTGCTGCGCTACCTGCGCGCGACGCCGGTCGGACGTCGTTTCCGCGAGCAACTGGACGGCCTCTCGGTCGGCGGGCGTGGCGAGGTCACGTTCGGCATGCAGCTCCCGCTCGCCGACAGCGACGCGGTCAAGCTCGAGGGCACGATCGCGTTGCGCGATGCGCGCATCGACCTCGCGCGCCAGGGCCTCGCGTTCACCGGCGCGACCGGTCCGCTGCGTTTCGTGCAGGACGGCTTCGCGGCCGACGCGCTCGCGGTCGGATTCCGCGAGCGTGCGTCGACGTTGTCGCTCGCGATCGGCAGCACCGTGAAGGATCCACGCCATGCGCTCGAGGCGAGCCTCGACGGCACCTGGCCGGCGTCGGCGGTGTTCGCCGATGCGCCCGCGTTGCTGCCGCTGGTCGGTCGTTTCCCGGGCGAGGCGCCATGGAGCGCGCGGCTCGCGATCGAGGACGCAGGCGCCGAACGCACCCGGCTCGAGATCGCGAGCAACCTGCAAGGCATCGCGATCGACCTGCCGGCGCCTTTCGCGAAGACGGCGGCGCAGGCGATGCCGTTCCGGCTCGAGCTGGAACTGCCGCAAGCCGGCAAGCCGTTCGATGCGCGCCTCGGCAACCTCGTCCATGCGCGCGGCGTGTTGCCCGCGGTGGACCGCGCGTTCGCCGCGCACCTCGCTTTCGGCGGTGCGGGGGCGGACGCGCCGCCCGCGCAAGGCGTCAGGGTCACGGGTCGGATGCCCGTTCTCGACGCGGGTGCGTGGATGGAACTGGCCGGCGATGCGGCCGGCGCGACCTCGGGGCTGCTGCGCGGCATCGACGTCTCGGTCGACGACCTGCTGCTCGCGAGTCGCCACTTCGCCGACATGCGCGTGGTGCTCGAAGGCGATGCCGATGCGACGCGCCTGCGCCTCGACGGCGCGGCCCTCGCGGGCACGGTCGAGATCCCGAGCGCGAACCTGATCGGTCGCGGCATCCGCGCCGACTTCGCGCGCGTCCACTGGCCCGCCGCGCCGCCGGACGCACCGGATGCGTCCACGTTCACGCGCGTCGCGCCTGCGAGCGTTCCGCCGCTGCATGTCGTCATCGACGATTTCCGCCTCGACGACGCGAGTTTCGGTGCGGCGCAGTTCGAGAGCACGCCGTTCGCGGGCGGGATGCGCATCGACCGCCTCGCGGCGCAGTCGCCGAACATCCGCATGGATGCGCGCGGCGAATGGACCGGCGCCGCCGCCGACAGCCGCACGCAATTGGTGGTCGAACTCGCCGCGCGCAACCTCGGCGACATGATGGGCGCGCTCGGTTTCCCCGGACTCATCGACGGCGGCGACACGCGCGCGCGCATCGATGCGCGCTTCCCGGGACCGCCGTCCGCGTTCGCGCTCGACAAGCTCGACGGCAGCCTGTCGATCGAGGTCGCGGGCGGGCGCATCCTCGACGTCGAACCCGGCGCGGGGCGCATCTTCGGGCTGTTCTCGCTGACCGAAGTGCCACGGCGGCTCAGCCTCGACTTCAGCGACTTCTTCCGTTCGGGGCTCGGTTTCAATTCGATCACGGGCCGGTTCCGCCTCGCCGACGGCAACGCCTGGACCGAAGACCTGCGCATCGAGAGCCCTGCCGCCGATGTGCTCGTGACGGGCCGCACCGGCCTGCGCGCGAAGGACTACGACCAGTTCATGGACGTGACACCGCACGCGGGCGCGACCCTGCCGATCGTCGGCGCGATCGCCGCGGGTCCGGTCGGCGCCGCGGCCGGGCTCGTGATGCAGGGCATCCTCAACAAGCCGATCGGCAAGGCGGTCGAACGGCGCTACCACGTGACCGGTTCGTGGGAGAAACCCGCGATCACGGTGCTCCCGCGCACGCGCGCGGG
>SEHB01000001.1 GCA_004143945.1 Lysobacteraceae bacterium | reverse complement strand
ATCTGGAAGCCCGAAGCCGGCGTCAGCGTGAACTGCGTCGTCGCACCATCGGCCACCGACTGCGGCGTCGACGGGCTGATCGTGCCCGACGGGGTGCCGACGCTCGGGGTGACCGTGTGCATGACGGGCCCGACGATCGTGACTGCTGCGCCGCTGGTGTCGTGGCAGTAGTCGATCAGCGTCGCCGGATAGCCGGTCGCCGATGTCGTCGTGAAGTGCGCATAGCCGTAGCAGGTGCCTGCCGCGCACTCGTAGCGGAAGCCGAGGTAGCCATTGACGCCCGCGCGGAAATCAGTCATCGCACCGGCGGTGCGCGACCAGGTCGAAGCCGGACCGATCACCGCGCCCGACTGCAGCACGGAATAGTTGGCGCTCGTCGTGGTCGGCGCGACCGCGGCGTTTCCGGCCGGGGCGTTGCTCCAGAACATCGCGAGGCCGCTGTTGTTCCAGATGTTGAGGTCGTAGCCCGTGAGGTCGTCATCGAGGATCGCGCCGGTCGCCCAGTTGATCGACGTGCCATCGACGGTCGCTGCCATCGTGTGGTTGATCGGACCCGAGCAGACGAAACCACCAACCGGATCGGCCTCGAAGTTCGCGATCACGGTGCAGTCGGCGGTCACCGCTGCTGTCGTGAACACGTTGCCGGCGAGCGAGCCTCCGCAGGTGCCACCGACGGTGTCGATGTGGAAGCCCGCGTCAGCCGTCAGCGTGAACTGCGTGGTGGCGCCGTCGACGACGACCTGCGGGGTCGCCGGCGAGATCGAGCCGGACGGCGTGCCGACGCTCGGCGTGACCGTGCGCATGACGATGTCGGCCGCGAAGTTCGCGACGACGGTGCAGTCGGCGGTGACCGCTGCGGTCGTGAACACGTTGCCCGCGAGCGAGCCACCGCAGGTGCCGCCGACGGTGTCGATGTGGAAACCGGCGTCCGGCGTCAGCGTGAACTGCGTGGTCGTACCGTCATCGACGCTGACCGGCGTCGCGGGCGAGATCGCGCCAGACGGCGTGCCCACGCTCGGCGTGACCGTGCGCTGGACCGGCAGGCCATTGCAGGTACCGATGTTGCTGTTGTCGATGACGACGTCATCCGCATCGAACGTGTTGTTCTGCGTGTTCGTGCCCTTGGTGCCGATGATCGCGATGTTCGCGATGTTGCGCGCGAACGCCGGGGCACCAGTCGTGATCGCGGAGCCGTTGATGCAGACGTCATAGGTCTGCGCGGCCCGATTCGTGATCACCTTGAGATCGAAGTACGCGCCCGGGGTCCAGAACGCACCGGTATCGACGTAGGTCGAGGTCACCGGATCCAGGATCTGGATCTTGTTCTGGCCCGCAGTCGGGCGCAGGAAGCGCACGCGCGTGATGATCAGTCCTGCGGCCGGATCCTGCGGCGCGAAATCGAACTCGGTACCGGTTCCGACAGGGTTGCCGATCGAGATCTTCGCGCTCGCGATCGAGTACGACGTGGTACCGACGGCTTGGGTCGTGGAGATCGCGGCGACCGTGCCGGATCCCGCAGTCGTCCACGACAGGCGCAGGTTCTGCGTGCCGGCGGCCGGATTGGTGTTGACGATGCGCGTATCCGCGGCGACGCCGCCGGAACGGCCCCAACCACCCTGCGGCAGGTTGCCGAGCGCGAACGTGGGAGCCTCGAACCCGGCGGCATAGGTGACGAAGCCGGCCGCGGTGGCCTGGTACGTCGCGCTCGTCGCGGAGGTGTAATTGCCGGCGCTGGTCTGCAGCGAGTTCGGGGCGATCGTGTTGACGTAAATGCCCGGAGCCGCGACCTGGATCGGAACGTTGACCGAGCATCCGGCCGCGGGAATCAGCGCACCGGCGCCGAACGTGATCGTGCCGGTGCCGGCGACTGCCGTCAGCGTCGCCGCCGGGCAATTGGTCGACGCGGCAGGCGCAGCCGCTATCGTCATGCCCGCAGGCAGCGTGTTGACGAGGTCGGCGGTCAGCGAGATCGGAGCGGCCGCATTGAACTGCGACAGCGAAATCGAAAGCGTCGATGGCTGGCTCACGTCGCCGTTCGACGGTGCGAACGCCATTGACATGGCCGGGAGTGCCGGCGGCTGCGGCGCGCCCGGATCGATGTTGACGGTGTAGTCCTCGGCCTGGCCGTAGGAAGTCCCCGTTGCGTCCGCGGGAACTCCGCAGGCGTTTCCGGCGGTCGAATACTTCTTGACGACGCGCATGCGCGTCGTTCCGCTGGTGGCCGTGAGTGGCACGGTGACGTTCGTTGCCACGAACTTGCCGTCGAGGCCGGTTGAATTGGTGATCGTGCCGATCTCCACGAGCTCGGATGCGTCTTCATTGAAGACCGCGTCGTGGTTCCAGTCGAAATAGACCCGATAGACGTTCGCGAAATTGCCATCGGAATTGCCTTCCGTGCGGATCGGATAGACCGAACCGGGGCGGAGGGTCCCCACCAGGGCCGTGAAGTCCTCGAGGGCGGGCGTACCATTGACGGCAGCACCGGTGGCGTTGTCGATGCTCGAAATGCGCACGAGCGTGATCGGCTCGACCGCGTTCGTGAAAGTTCGCGCGCAGTACGGCGCCGGGAAACCACCCGCGAACGCGGCGCCAGCGGAGAACAGCGTTCCCCCGCCAGCCGCGGCGAGCGCCAGCGCTGTCTTCATCAAGAATTTCATTGAATGCACCCCTGGTTCGAAAAGGCCGAAAGCGGCCGCGACCACGCGCCCACCGACAGGGCAGGCACGGATTACACGCTTGGGATTTCCCCCGTGGAACCTGATCCAGCCAGCAGGTCCGCGGTCGCATGCGACCAACCACGAACCGGACAGGCCGGCGCCTCGTGTGACATGCGTCACAGATGGCTGGCCGAGCATAGGCGCGTCGCACTGCACAAAGCAACTGTCCGTGCGCCACGCGGCAAGTCTTCACATGGGCGCGCAGCGTGACCCGGCTGAAGGCAAAAAAAGAGGCGGGGTTTCCCCCGCCTCGAGATCACGCCTCAGTCCGGCTTGCGGATCACGGGATCGTGATCGGGTCGCCGGCGCTGTTGTACCAGTAGCGCACGATGGTCGCCGGGAATCCGCCCGGTGCCGTCGTGTTGATCTGCGCATAGCCGTAGTTGGTCACGCCCGCATTCACGAAGCGGAAGCCGAGGTAACCACCCGTCACGCCCGCGCGCCACGTGGCCGTTGCCGTCGTGGCCGTGGACGTGACGTACGTGGAGGCAGGACCGATGGTCGCGCCGGAAGCGAGCACGTCATAGACAGCACCCGTACCCACGCCGCCGGTCTGCGCACCGCCGCCACTCGGCCAGAAGAACGACATGTTCGTGGTGCCGTACGGATTGAACATGAAGTTCGCAGCCGTGCACGCGGCCGTGCAGGTGGCGCCCGTCAACCAGTTGAGGTAGACGCCATCGAACGTCGCCGGGACGGCGATGTTCACCACGCCGCTGTCGACGACGTCACCGCCGCCGCCACCCGGGCCCACCGTGACCTCGACCGGCACTTCCACGCGGTGCTCGTCCGGATCGTTGCTCGAGATGCAGATCGTTCCGCTGAGCACGTCGCCTTCGGTAGCCGCACCCGGATCGATCGACAGGGAGAGCGGCGTGCTGCCGCCCGGCGCGGTCGTGCCGGAAGCCGGCGCGATCGACAGCCACGGCAGGTCGGTCGGCTGCGAGCACGGACCGCCAGCGGTCATGATCGCCATCGCGTCGACTTCGGCCAGGCCCGCGCCGATGTTGCCGACCGCCGTGGCCGCACCGGTGGTCAGGTCTACGGTGTAGATCTGGTCGGTGAACGCGCCACCATCGAAGCCGGCGAAGTACAGCACGCCGGTCGCCTGGTCGAACGCCATGTCCTGCGCATAGTTCGCGTTGAAGCCGATCGAGCCGATCAGCGAGGCTGCGCCCGTCGTCTTGTCGATCGCGAACAGCGCGTCGCTCACGATGTCGATACCGTACATCAGCCCGTCCGGGCTCACCGCGAGGCCGACGATGCAGGCCGCGCCGGTGATCTCGCCGACCTGGGTCGATGCACCCGTCGCCGGATTGATCGTCCACAGGTGCGAAGCCGTTCCGCACGCCGCGGACGCGCCGTACAGGTTGCCCGTGGTCGAATCGTAATCGAGGCTGCTCCAGCCCTCGCCGAGGCTGTTCGGTGCATTCGCGATCAGCGAGATCGCGCCGGTCGCGGTGTCGACGGTCACGAAGTCGTTGGTGTGACCGGCGGAGAAACCGTCGATCGCATACATCGTGGAGAAGTCACCGTCGATGAAGGCGCCGCCGACCAGTGCATAGTCGTGCGTGTTGACCTGCGTGGTCGCGCCCGGCACCAGTGCGTCGAACGTGATGAACGTGCCGTTGTAGATGTCGGCTGCGAACACCGGGACGCCGCCGCCGTTCGGTGCCGCGTGCGGGCCCGGCGCCTTGTTGGCCGGCTTGCGCAGCGCGAGCGGGGCAGGGCCCATGTTGGCGCGCGCCGTATCACCGAGCGGCATCGCGAAGCGCGTGCCCGGCGGCGGGAAGTGCGCGGTCGGGCCCGGTGCTTCTTCGGTGCTCCAGTCGAGGTCGCGATTGCCGACATTGTTGATGTCGAGATCGAGGGTCGTGGTGTCGCCTTCCGGAACGGTGCCCGAGACCGAGGTCGGATCGACTTCGATGTCCGGGGCGCCGACGTTCAACGTGGTGGTGTCGTCATCGCTGAACAGCGCGGGGCTGGTCGGCGTCCACGCGATGCCCGAGTTGTCGGTGATCGACGCGGTCATGAACGAGAACTCGTTGAACAGCGAGTCGTCGGACTGCAGGCCGATCGTCGCGCACACGCCGTTCGTGCAGTCGTCGGGATCCGAGGAGACGTTGTCGATCGCGCTGTACGCCACGTCGAGGTACTCGAACGAGATACCGCCGGTGGCCTCGTCGAACACGACTTCGAACGTCGCGCCGTCGGTGTTGCCCGAACCCGGGTAGTGCGCGCGATTGTGCCACTGCACGACGAACTGGCGGTTCGGCGCGGTGCCGATCGTGCCGTGGTAGACGTCGCCCTGGGTGCCGTCGAAATCGTCCCACAGCGGTGCGATGGTCGGACCTGCGCCCGCCATCGGAAGCGGCGTGTTCGTGAATGCGATGTCACCTGCGGTCGCGCCGAACAGGATCGCACCGTTGTTGCCGACGCGCAGCTGGTTCGAGGTGGTGCCGTAGAGCGTGACCGAGAACGGCATCGTGACGTTGGCTTCGCCATCGTCGCCGAGGCCGAGCGGCGTGCCGCTGCCGCTGATGTCGATGAAACCGCCTTCGCCACCCGGATCGCACGCAACGCCGTCGAATCCGTCGCAGAACACGCGATCGGTGATCGCGCCCCCGCCGGTGACTTCCGCGGTGTAACCCGGCGGTACGTCCTGCGCGGTCCAGGTCGAGGTCACGACTTCGGTCGTGCCGGCCGTATCGATGCGGTTGTACTGGAAGGTCGCGCCATCGGCGAGCGTCTGCGGCAACAGGCTGAAGATCGTGCCATTGACGTTGTCGACGAGCGTGTGGAATTGCAGCGTGGTGCCGGTGTCGTTGGTGACCGTGTAGCAGTAGTTGACCTGGTCGCCGACGCTGACGTCGAGCGTGTCGGTCGTGCCGCAGGCTCCGGCGGTCGTGTCGGTGCCGAGCGTGACTTCGAGGCAGAGTTCGCCGGCGTTGCAGCCGCCGCCGCCGCCACCCACCGCGCCGATGACCTGGAACAGGTAATTGGTTTCGGCGAATCCGCAAGAGGTCGTCGGCGACCACGCCGTGCAGCCGCTGGCGTAGCCGTCGCCCGGATTGCGCCACTGGCCTGGCGAACCGATCGTCGCGTTGGCATCGAGCGACCAGTAGAACTGCGGCGGCCAGGTGAAGTTCGGCACCACCGACAGCCAGTACGTGCCCTGCGCGAGATCGCAGGGCGCGGGCAGCGAGATCGAAAGCGCCGTGGCGGTGCCGTCGAGCGTTCCGGAGACGCCGGGATACGAGCAGGCCGCGGTTGCGCCGGGCGTGCCGCCGCTGTCCGCGTAGAAGTTGACGTCGTACGTGATTCCGCCCGGCGCCACGTCGCTGAAGCTCGTCTGCAGGTTCACCCCGCTGACGGACCAGCCGCTGGCATCGGTGACGACGAAGTCGTCGGCGCCTTCGGAATCGTAGATGCTGCCGGAGAACTGGATCGCCGCGCCATTGGACACGGTGCCAGACTGATCGTAAAGGACCGAGCCGCGTGGCTGGATCGGGAATTGCGCGCTGCTGTTGGGTACGGGGCCCGAGGCCTTTTGGCGCACGGTCTTGTCGGCGGCGGTCGCGTTGTCGGTGGCCATGAAGGCCTGCGCCGAAAACGCAGCCGCCACACTGATGGCGAGGGTGGACTTGCGCATGAGCGTTCTACTCCCCAAGTTAATTGTGGGACGGTACAACGCGCCAGACCGTAGCAGACCGTTACCACAGTTTGCAATCGGATTTGCAGTGCCGATTTGCCCGTTTCGGCACCCGTCCGAACGTGCCGTCGCCGAGGTGCTTCCGGACATGAATGGATGCGGCGCTGCCGCATCATTCGCGTGCTGCGGATGGCGAGGGGAAATCCTCGCGCCGGTGCTGCTGCGCGGCCCGCAGTGCCTCGGCGAGGCGGTCGAGCAGGTCGCCATAGAGGTGCGCCCTGCGCGTGTCCCGGCTCAGCGGCTCGCGGACCTGGGCGGCGCTCGCGGTGCGGACGCCGCGCGTGTTGCGGTGGGGGGTCAGGCATGCCGCATCGTAGGCGAGCCGGAGGCCCGCGAGCAGTTTCCGGATCTCGCCCTCCGGTTCGCGCTGAAGGTGCTCGAGCTGAAGCCGGTACAGGCGCGAACCGAGCCGTCGCGCCCAGCCGTCCATCAGCCGCGCGTGACTCGCGATGACGGCCGCGATGTCGGACAGGCCATAGCTGAAGCGCTGTCCTTCGCTGAACCACTGGCGGTAGTTGGCGAGCGCGGTCTCGAGTGGCTCGCGCCGGCAGTCGACGAAGCGCGCGCCGGGCAGCATCGCCGCGGCCGCACCGATGAGCATCCAGTTGTCGAGCCCCTTATCGGTCGAGCGGGGCCTCGCTTTGCGCCAGCGTGCGGTGCGTCGCAGGTACTCGCCGCCGAGGCGCGCCCAGTCGTGTGCGGTCGCATCCGCGACCCATGCGGGAAACGCCTGGCCGCGGCGTGTCGATTCCGCCGCGAGGACCTCGGCGAGGTCGGGCAGTTCGCCGGCACCCTCCACCTCGGGGTGGGAGGCGATGATCTGTTCAGCGAGGGTCGAACCCGAGCGCGGGAGGCTCACGATGAAGACCACTTCAGCGCCCGCATCGCCCGTTGCTGTGGCGACCGGGCCGGAAAACGCGGCCCCGATGGAGGCGGCGTACTCGGAAAACGCGCCCGCATCCCAGGGATGCATTGCGCGGCGCGCGGCGTTCGCCTGATGCAGCATCGACCATGCCCCGGCGTAGTCGCCCCCGTCCTCGAGTGCGCGCGCGAGGCTGAACTGAGCGAGGCAGCGCTCTTCATCGCCCGCGTCCGCGCGCGTGCACAGGGCGCGCAGTCGTTCGGCATCGCTCCTGTCGAAGCGAACCGTGTTGAGGTTCGCGATCCCCCACCACGCCTGCGCATTGCACGGATCGATCTCGAGTGCGCCACGCCA
This sequence comes from Lysobacteraceae bacterium, assembly GCA_004143945.1. Classification (GTDB taxonomy): domain Bacteria; phylum Pseudomonadota; class Gammaproteobacteria; order Xanthomonadales; family Rhodanobacteraceae; genus Dokdonella_A. The sequence continues at coordinate 738,272 of SEHB01000001.1, read as the reverse complement.
TGCCGCGTGCGCCTCGTCGATGCGACCAAGCGTCTTGAGGGTGTCGCCGAGCAGCACGCGCGCAGGCGCATGCGCCGGCGCGAGCGCCACCGCGCGTTGCAGCGACTCGCATGCGCGTTGCGTGAACTGCAGCGCGCGGCAGGCCTTCCCGAGGTTGTACCAGGCGGCCGCGAGGTCGGGTGCGAGTGCACACGCGCGCTCGAAGGCATCGATCGCCCCATCGGCATCGCCGGTGGCGCGCAGGGCACTGCCGAGGTTCGTGTGCAGCAGGGGATCGAGTGGCGCATGCGACAGCGCGATGCGCAGCATCCGCTGCGCATCCCTCGCGCGTCCCTGATGCAACGCGGCGATCGCGGCGAGGCGCAGTACGTCCGGGTGATTCGGCGCGAGCGCGAGTGCGCCATCGAGGTGCGCCTGCGCGGCGGCAGCGTCGCCCCGCGCGAGATCCGCACCTGCCTCGCGCAGCAGGGAGATTGCGGTCGGGGACAGCCCGGTCAGGCGTGCGGCGGACACCGGATGGCCGGCCGCGCCGACGCTGCCGGGTTCGCTGGGCGCCATCAGGCGAGGGCGCCGGGCGCGCGCTCCAGCGCGAGGCGCATCGGAAGCAGCAGGTCGCCGTAGCGCCACGCGCGGGCGGTGTCGACACGCATGGGCTCGCGCACCTGCGCCGCGCTGATCGTGCGCACCGCGCGCGACGTCTGGTGCGGCGCGAGGCAGGCCGCGTCGAACGGCAGTCCGCAGAATGCGAGCAGCGCACGAATCTCGGCTTCCGGGTCGGTGACCAGGTGCTCGTGCGACTGGCTGCGGATCGCAGCCGGGTAGCGGCTGCTCCAGGTCCGCATCGCGCGATCGTAGTCGTGCCAGAACGCGACCAGTTCCAGCATGTCGTACGCCCAGCCCTGGCCGCGCGCGAACAGTTGCCGGAAGCACGACAGGCAGGTTTCAAGCGGATCCCTGCGGCAATCGACGAAGCGTGCGCCGGGAAGCATCGCCATCGCGGCACCGATGTGGCGCCAGTTGCTGAGTCCCTTGTCGGTGAATCGGGGGCACGACTGGCGCCAACGCGCCGTGCGATCGAGGTAGTCGCGCCCCAGCCTTTGCCAGTCGGCGGGCGTGGCGTCGGCGACCCATGCCGGGAACGCCTGGTCGCGTCGATCCGATTCGGCCTGCAGCACGTCGCCGAGGTCGGACAGCTCGTTCGCGCCTTCCACCTCGGGATGGGAAGCGAGCACCTGTTCGACCAGCGTCGATCCCGAACGCGGAAGGCTGACGATGAAGATCACCTCGCTCCCCTGCGCGACCGGCGAACCCGCAGGTGGTCGCTCGAATGCGCGCAGGATCTGCGACGTGCCCGCGCGCCAGGCGCCGCCGTCCCACTGCACGCGGCGCCGCTGCATCGCATTCGCGGTGACCATGGCCGAGAACGCCGCGGCGTGTCGCCCGTTGTCCTCGAGCGCCTTGACCAGCGAGAAGCCGGTACGCACGCGATCCTCGGGCGAGAGTGCGTCGGAGGTAAACAGCCGCTCGAGCGTGGCGCACTCGCGCGCATCGAAGCGCACCGTCTTGATGTTGGACAGCCTGAACCACGCTTCGGCCGCGACGCCGCCATCGAGCAGGTTGCGGTAGCCGGCGATCGCCTCGTCGATGCGACCGAACGTGCGCAGCATGTCGGCGTGGTGCAGCCGCGCCTGCTCGTGCGAGGGATCGCACTCCAGGGCGCGTTCGAAGGCCGCATGCGCTTCGCCCGCGTGATGGCCGCGTGCGAGCAGGCGAGCGAGGTTGTACCAGGCGGCGGCGAGCCCGGGTGCGACCTCGCAGGCGCGGCGCAGGCTCGCCAGCGCCGCATCGGTTTCGCCACGGTCGCGCAGTGCGAGCCCGAGGTTGATCAGGATCGGCGCGTCACCCGGAGCAAGGTCCAGCGCCTGGCGGAGCAGCGCGATCGCTTCGGTATGGCGACCCTGCAGCTGCCGCGCAACGCCGAGCAGGCGCAGCGATTCGGGATGCCGGTCGATGCCATCGACGTGGGCGAGCAGGCGTTCCGCGGCTGCCGCGTCGCGCTGGTCGAGCAGCGCGCGTGCGGAGCGCAGCGCGTCCGCGACCGAAGCGGGCAACCCGGCCAGGCGGGCGTCCAGTGCATCGGGCGAGTCGGGTCCTGCAGGAGCACTCATGGTTGAAAGACTCCGGAGCGCGGGCGCGGCGCGCAGCTTAGCATTCGTCCCGCGCGGCCCACGCGCTCAGGCCCCGAGCCTGCGGCGCAGCGGATCGAGCAACGCGCCGTAGGCGGTCGCGCGCGCGGTCTCGGCGCGCAGGGGTTCACGCACCTGCGCCGCGCTCGCGGTGCGCACGATGCGCTTCGCTTCATGTGCGCGCAGGCAGGCCGGTTCGAAGCGCAGGCCGCAGAAGTCGAGCAGCGCACGGACCGACGCTTCCGGTTCGGCCAACAGTCGTTCGTGCTCGAGCTCGTGGATCGCACCCGGATGCCGTGCGTGCCAGCGGAACATCATGCGGTCGTAGTCGGTCCAGCAGGCCGCGATCGACGCGAAGTCATACGCGAACGCCTGTTGCCCGCGCGCGAAGCGCTGGGTATAGATCGACCAGCAGGTCTCCAGCGGGTCCCGCCGGCAATTGACGATGCGCGCGCCCGGCAGCATCGCGCGGATCGCGCCGACCAGTGGCCAGTTGAACAAGGCCTTGTCCACGTGCACGGCGCGGCCGCGCCGCGCCGGCGCCGTGACGGCGAGGTACTCCTCGCCGAGCCGCGCCCAGTCGGCCGGCGCCATGCGGCGCACCCAGGCCGGGAATGCCTCGCGGCGCCGGCTCGATTCGGCCTGCACGAGGTTGGCGAGCACCGGCAACTCGCCGGCACCCTCGACCTGCGAGTGCGCGGCGAGGATCTGTTCCACCAGGGTCGAGCCGCTTCGCGGCAGGCTCGTCACGAACACCACTTCGCGGCCGCGCGATCGATCCGCCCCGGGATCCGGCGCGGTGTCGAAAGCATCCGCGATCGATTCGATCGAGCGCGTGAACGCCGCCGCGTCCCAAGGGGTGATGCGGCGCATGTCCGCATTCGCCTGGTCGAACACGGCCAGCGCATCCGCGTGGCGCGCGCGCGCCTCGAGCGCGCGCGCGAGCGTGAAGCCGACCATCGCGCGTTCCTCGACCGCGGACTCGTTGCCGGCCGCGGGCATGCGCGCATGCAGCTCGAGCAGCGTCGCGAGCTCCCGGTCATCCAGTGCAACCGTCTTGAGCTCGCCGATTCCGGCCCACGCCTGCACGTTGCCGGGATCGGCTGCGAGCACCGCGCGGTATTCCGCGGCCGCTCCCGCGGTGTCGCCGAGCATCTTGCAGGCGTTCGCAAGTCCGGTTCGCGCCAGCGCGTTGCGCGGGTCGCCCTCGAGCGCACGCGCGAACGACGATCGTGCCTCCGCGATGTCGCCGCGCGATTGCAGCACCATGCCGAGGTTGCACCATGCGGACGCGAGTCCCGGCTGCAGTTCGCAGGCCCGGCGGAATGCAGCGAGCGAGGCCTCTGCGCGCCCGGCTTCGACGAGGATGCCGCCGAGTGCGTTGTGCAGCAGTGCATCGGCGGGGTGAAGCGCGAGCGCCTTGCCGAGCGCGCCGATCGCCTCTTCGGTGCGCCCCGCGAGCTGCAGAGCGACGGCCTGCAGGCGCAGCGCGTCCGGATGCGCGGGCACCTCGGCCAGGACCGCCCGCAGCGCGCCGAGCATGCGTTCGGCGTCGCGTGCCTGCAGGAAGCCCGCGGCGGCATGCAGTTGTCGCGCTGCGGTGGCAGACAGCGGCGGAGCGCCGTCGACGACCATGCCCGGCACCTTGCTCACGCGGGCGCCGACGCCGCCACGTCGCCCGCGGCCTTCGCTTCCACGCGCGCCGAGGCGAGCAGCATGCGCAAGGGTTCGAGCAATGCCCCGAGATCACCTGCAGCCGGAGTCTGGCGCAGGCCCGCTTCGCGCATGTCGATCGCCGCTTCCATCCCGTGACGCGCCGCGGCCGCGGCGACGCAGGCATCCGCGGACGAGAGTCCCGCATGCGTCGCGGCGTCGCGCAGCGCCGCCACGCGAGCGGCGCCGTCCAGCGTGTCGTCGAACGCGAGCAGGCGCGAGCCCAGCTGTTCGCGCCACAGGCCGAGCAGGCGTGTGCAATCGCGCCAGTACCCGGCGAGGCATGCGATATCGGACGCGAACGGCGAGCCGCCGTGCCGGTACAGCGCCCAGCATCCCTGCAGCGGATCGCAGCGAAGTTCGATCACGCGCGCCCCGGGCAGCATCGCGGCCGCGGCGCCGAGAAGACGCGGAAGGGTGGGCGAACGATCGGTCCACCGCTGCGCTCCGGACTGCGCGCGCGCGCGCTCGAGATAGCGCTCGCCGAGGCGTCGCCAGTCCGCGGGCGTCGCGTGCGCAACCCATTGCGGGAACGGCATGCCGCGCATGCGCGATTCCTCGGCGACCAGTTCGGCGAGCAGCGGGCGTTCGCCGCCACGCGCGACGTCCGGGTGTGCGGCGAGGTCGCGCTCGAAGCCCGCGCCGAGGCGTGCGACATCGACGATGAAGACCACGCCCTCGCCCCGCCGCGCGTCGTCGGCGGCGGGCGGGTGGGCGAACGCCTGCTCGATCTCCGCACAGCTTCGCGCATGCCGCGTCGCGTCCCAACGCGAGTCGCGCACGGCTGCAGCGTTCGCCGCCGCGATCATCGCGAACGCTTCGCGCGGTCGCGCGCGCGCCTCGAGCACGCGCCCGCAGGCGCGCGTGAGCAGCACCTGCGAGTCCTCCGCGAGGCCGGGTCGCCGCAGTGCCGCGAACAGGAAGTCGAGGTCCTGCGCCGACAGCGCTCCGCCACAGAGTTCGGCGAGTGCAGCCCAGGCCTGCGCATCGACGGGATCCTGCGCCAGGCAGGTACGCAAGTGGGACGCAGCGCCCGCTGCGTCGCCCTCGTCGCGCAACAGTGATGCGAGGCCGCGGCGGGCCGGCAGCAGGTCCGGCGCGTGCGCGAGGGCGGCCTCGTAGGTGTGGCGCGCGCCCTGGTTATCCCGAGCGTCCAATTGCATCTGCGCGAGGTTGGCGCAGGCGGCCGAGCGTGGATCGAGTTCGAACGCGCGCGCAAAGCTGGCGCGCGCGGCCTCAAGTTCCCCTGCCGCAGCGCGCACCACGCCGAGCGTGTTGTGCAGCAGCGCGTCGTCGCGTTCGCGTTCGATCGCCGCCGCGAGCAGCGTGGTCGCAGGGGCGAAGCGGCCCTGTGCCGCCTCCCACATGGCGCGCAGCCGCAGCGGTTCGATATGCCCGGGTGGGCACGCGCGGCTCACCGCATCGATCGCCGCGGCCGATGCGTCGGCGCTGGCCTCGTGCACCATCGATTCCGCCTGCTCCAGGGCCCGCCGCAGTTGCGCGGGCAGCATCGCGAGGCGTTCCCGTGCCGGAGCCGCAGGCGCCGGCACGCGCACGATCGGAACAGGGGCGCCCGCTGCGCTCTCGTCCGGCCGCAGCAGCCGCTGCAACGCTGCCAGCCGATCGCCGTAGTCCTTCGCGCGCGCGGTGTCCCGCTCGATCGGCCGGCGCACCTGCGCGGCACTTGCGCTGCGCACCGCGCGCTGCGCCTTGTGGAAATCGAGGCACGCTGGATCGAACGGCAGCGCGCAGAAAGCGAGCAGTGCGCGTACCTCCGACTCCGGGTCGGAAACCAGCGCCTCGTACGACTGCAGGCGCACGCGCCCCTCAAACCTTGCCTCCCAGTGACGCATGAGCCGATCGTGGTCGCGCAACTGCGCCGCGATGTCGGCGAAGTCGTAGGCGTACGGATGGCGGCCGTTCGCGAACCGCTGCTTGTAGCAGGACCACGCGGTTTCGAGCGCGTCGCGGCGGCAATCGACGACGCGCGCGCCCGGCAGCATCGCGAGCGCGGCGCCCGCGACGAGCCAGTTGTCGGGCATCTTGTCCACGTGGCGGGGCCGATGCGCGCGCCATCTCCGAGTGCGCTCCAGATAGCGCCGCCCGAGTCGCTGCCAGTCCTCCGGCGTTGCCAGCGGGACCCAGGCGACGAAGGGTTGGCCGCGCCGCTGCGACTCCTCGCGAATGACGGCGTCGAGGTCCGGCAGTTCGCTCGCGCCTTCGATCCCTGGATGCGCGCCGAGGATCTGCTCGACCAGCGTGGTGCCCGAGCGTGGCATGCCGACCACGAACACGACGTCGCCACCATCGTCGGGTTCCGAGGGCGCCGCAGGTTCGCCGCGCCCGAATGCGTCGATGATCGCATCGACGCCGCGCAAGAACGCACGCGCATCCCAGCGCGCATGCTTGCGGCGCGCCGCGTTCGCCGCATGCAGCACGGCGAGCGCTTCATCGAAGCGAGCGCGGTCCTCGAGCGCCTTGCCGAACGCGAATCCCGCGGTCGCGCGCGCGTCCTCGTCGAGTGCGGTGGAGGTGTACAGCGCCTCGAGGGCGGCCATCTCGTCGTCCGACAGCCGGGTCGTCTTGAGATCGACCAGCCCGAGCCACGCCTGCGCGGAGCCGGGCGCCACCGCGATCGCAGCGCGCCAGGCGGCAGCGGCGCCTTCGATGTCGCCGAGTGCGGCGAGATTGGCCGCACAGGCGAGGCGTGCGCCGAGATGGTCGGGTGCGAGTTCGAGCGCGCGTCGCAGCGCAGCGCCGGCCTCGTCGTGGCGGGCGAGCGACTCGAGCGCAAGGCCGAGGTTGAACCAGTTGCCTGCGTGCGCAGGCGCGACCTCGGCCGCCCGCGCGAACACGCGCACGGCATTGTCGGCGTCGCCGAGCGCGCTGAGTACCCCGCCGAGGTTGCCGAGGATGTGCGCATCATCTGGCCACTGCGCGAGCGCTCGCTGGAGCGGCGGGAGCGCCTGCGCCGGTTGTCCGCGCCGCCACGCGACGACCGCCTGCAGCCGCAGGACTTCCGGATGCTGCGGGGCGAGCGCGGCCACGGCCTGCAGCGCGCGCGCTGCATCGTCGAGGCGGCCCTGGTCGAGCTCGCGCGCGGCGTGTTGCAGGTAGCGTGCACCGATCGCCGACAGCCCATGCAGCCGGCTCGCCGCATCGGCGCGTTGGCGCGCGCGTGCCGGCGCCCCGGCCGGTGTGGCGCCTGTCGTTTCGTGTTCCGCGGTCACTGCTGCCTCGTCGCTGGCGGAATGGGCCATCCTAATCGAAACGCCACGCTTTCCGCGCCACTCGATGAACGGTATCTGCGTGCGTTTCCGCGCGCGGCTTGCGGCGTGGCGATCGCCCGGAGTAGTGTCCCGCCGTCCATCCACGCGGTACAGCATCGGAGGAAGCCATGCTCTGGAAGAAGTCGCGGCGCAGCGACAACGTCGTATCGGGTGGTGGTGGCGGCATGCGCGTGGGCGGCGGGCTCGGGCTCGGCGGCATCATCGTCGTGGTCATCGTCGGCCTGCTGTTCGGCAAGAACCCGATGGAGCTGCTGCAGCTGCTCGGTGGCATGGGCCTCGAAGGCGGGTCGGTGCAGCAGGAGACGGCGCCGGTCGAGAACAACGAACAGACCGACTTCGTGCGCGCGGTGCTCGGCAGCACGGAAGACGTCTGGGGCAGCGTGTTCAGCGCGGGTGGCCAGCAGTATCCGGCACCGCGGCTGGTGCTGTTCAGCGGCGGCGTGCAGTCGGCCTGCGGCGCGGCGTCCTCCGCGATGGGACCGTTCTACTGTCCGGGCGACCAGCAGGTCTACCTCGATCTCGGATTCTTCCGCGAAATGGCGACGCGCTTCCAGGCCGCAGGCGAGTTCGCGCAGGCCTACGTGATCGCGCACGAGGTCGGCCACCACCTCCAAAACGTGCTCGGCGTCATGCGGCAGGTCGAGCAGGCCGCGCGCGGAGGCTCGCCGATGGAGGGCGCCGGTGGCCTGTCCGTGCGGCAGGAACTGCAGGCGGACTGCTTCGCGGGGGTATGGGCCAACCATGCGCAGCAACGCTACAACTGGCTCGAAACCGGCGACATCGAGGCCGCGCTGAACGCCGCGAACCAGATCGGCGACGATGCGTTGCAGAAGCGCGCGCGCGGCTATGTCGTGCCTGATTCGTTCACGCACGGCACCTCGGCCGAACGCGTGCGCTGGTTCAAGACCGGATTCACCGGCGGCGACATGCGCCAATGCGACACCTTCAACGCCGCGCAATTGTAGGCACGCACGAGACACACCCCGGTCCCACGTTCGCCGTGGCGACCGGTTTCCTGGATCTGCCTCGCACTGCGGGCTACGGTTTCTCCCGCACGGGGATCGGCACGTTGCAGAGTTCGATCCGGCCAGCCGGCCGCTTGTACCACTCGTCGCTGCGGTTGCGGCGGGACTCGACCAGGGCGGTGAAGGTCGGCGTGTCGGTGCGCAGCACCTCGAGCCGCTCGCGCTCCGGCTCCGGCACGTCGGCCGCGAGGCGCACGCGCGCGATCGTCGTGCGCTGCCCGTCCTGTTCGTAAAAGCCGAGCGCGCCGGTTCCGCGCGGCAGCGACGACATCCATTGCATGCCCTGCACGACGCGACCGACGAGCGCGATGTTGCGATCGAGATGCCGGGGCGCATGGCCGATCACGACGTAGAGCTGGCTGCCGTTGCCGCTTTCGGCCGCATTGTCGCGCCCGGCGCCGACCATGCCGTAGCAATGTGCGAGCCAGGCCTTGCCCGATTGCGGATCACGCGCGGCCGGCATGCCCGCGACGAAGCCGGTTTCGGCGGCGTAGGGATCGGGATCGGGCAGGGGCGTGAACGCGAGCCCGTCGAGTGCGCGTTCGAATTCGGGTGCCACGGTCGACGCCACCTTGCCGAGCGAGCGCGCCTTGCCCGCCTCGTCGGCGAACGGATCGCCCCATTGCGTGACGTAGTTGTCCTGCACGCGCAGGATCGAAAGTCCGTCGAAGTAGTGCGCCCGCACCAGCGCGCGGATGTTGGCCGCGTGCAACGGGGCGAACGCGGGCGCGAGTTCGATCACGACGCGTCCGGCCGGCAAGTCGAGGTAGAGCGTGTCTTCCGGCACGAGGCCGCGCCAATCGCGCGGCGTGGACGCGTCCAGCACCTGCTGCATCGTCGGCTTCGCCGGCGGCGCGGCGTGCGCGGCTGAAAGGAGGGTGGCGGCTGCGAACGCGAACACGAGCGACGTCTTCATGCGGGACCCTGCCGACTGGAGAGTCCCGCGAGCATAGCGCGCGATCGTGCGGAGCGCGCCGGGTGCGATCAGGTCGCGAACTGCCTGACGAAGCCGCGGACTTCCGGATACACCGAGTCTCGCCAGCGGCGACCGCTGAAGATCCCGTAGTGGCCGGCACCAGCGACTTCGATGTGGGCGCGCCTGTGCTCGGGGATCCCGCTGCACAGGTCGTGCGCGGCGCGCGTCTGGCCGATGCCCGAGATGTCGTCGAGTTCGCCCTCGATCGTCAGCAAAGCGGTCGTGCCGATCGCCGCGGGCGTGACCGGCTCGCCATCGACGCGCCAGGTACCGAGCGGCAGCCGATGCTCCTTGAACACGACGCGGATGGTGTCGAGGTAGAACTCGGCCGGCAGGTCGAGCACGGCGTTGTATTCATCGTAGAAGCGGCGGTGCGATTCGGCGTCGTCGAGGTCGCCGCGCAGGAGGTTCTGGTAGAAATCCCAGTGCGCGCTGAAGTGGCGCGTCGGATTCATCGCGACGAAGCCCGCGTGCTGCAGGAAGCCCGGATAGACGCGCCGGCCCTTGCCCGGATAGTTCGGCGGCACGTCGAACACGACGTTGGTCTCGAACCATGCGAACGGCTTGGTCGTCGCGAGGTTGTTGACCGCGGTCGGACAGCGCCGCGTATCGATCGGACCACCCATGAGGATCATGCTGCGCGGCGTCGGTTCGCCCGCGCTCGCCATCAGCGAGATCGCGGCCAGCACGGGCACGGTCGGCTGGCACACCGACATCACGTGCAGGCGCTCGGGGCCGAGGTGGGTCATGAAGCGGCGCATGCTCGCGACGTAGTCGTCGAGTCCGAACGGACCCGCCTCGATCGGCACCATGCGTGCGTCGATCCAGTCGGTCACGTAGACGTCGTGGTCGCGCAGGAGGGTCAGGACCGTGTCGCGCAGCAGCGTCGCGTGGTGTCCCGACAGCGGCGCGACCACCAGCACGACCGGATCGTCGCACATCTTCGCGAGCGTCCGGGGCTCGTCGGTGCAGCGCCGGAAATGCAGGAGGTTGCAGAACGGCGTCGCGATCTCGACCTGTTCGATCACGGCCGCGTGGCCGCCGTGCGCCGCCACCGAGGTGATGCCGAAGGTCGGCTTCTCGTAATCCTTGCCGAGCCGGTACATGAGTTCGTACCCGGCGGCGAAGCGGTCGATGCCGGGCATCCGTGAAATCCAGTTGTCGGGCGAGAACAGCGCCTGTGCCGCGGCGCCCGACCAGCTCACGAACGGATTGAGCAGCGCGCGGTTGACTTCATGCAGGTGATACAGCATCGACGGTCCGGTGCGGGGGCGCTGACGCAGTCCGTCCGGGACGCGCGGCAGTCGAGGGATCGCGGGCGTACCGCGCGACCGATCCACGCTTCCATGCGGCGGATCCAGCTTGACCGACCGATTCTAGGGCAAGTCGCGCATGCGCGTGCGCGCGTGCCGACCATCGTCGCAGAAACGCACGTGCGACATGAACGGGGACGGTCGACTCTTGCATCGTCCGGCCTCGAGCGCGCAACGCCACGGCCCGATCGCGCAACGGCACGAACGGCGCTCCATGCCACAATCGGTGGTTGCGGCGTACGCACGAGTCGATCGCCGTCGCAAGGAGACCGCAAATGAAAACTTGGGTGAATCGCGTGCTGCTGCTGGCGCTCGCGCTCGCCGGCCCCGCGCTGTCGGCGCCTGCAACCGGAGAGGGCGCGACCACGCTGGAGTCGCGCTATCCGGGTCGCATCTCGCTCTTCGTCGATGCGGGCGACATCACGAGGCGGATCTTCAGGGTGCGCGAGGAGATCCCGGTGGCGCCGGGGCCGTTGACGTTGCTGTATCCGCAGTGGCTGCCGGGCAAGCACGCGCCGCGTGGCGCGATCGACAAGCTCGCGGGACTCTCGATCAGCGCGGCCGGCAAGCCGCTCGAATGGCGGCGTGATCCAGCCGACGTGCACGCGTTCCACCTCGAGGTCCCTGCAGGCGTGGCGCGCGTGCTGGTCGAGTTCGAATTCCTGTCGCCGCAGGAAGCGGAGCAGGGGCGGATCGTCATGACGAACGACCTGCTGAACCTGCAGTGGGAAAACGTCGTGCTGTATCCGGCGGGTTACCGCGTCGACGGCATCGCGGTCGCCGCGAGCGTGCAGCTGCCGAGCGGCTGGCAGTTCGCCGGCGCGCTCGCGCCCGCTGCGGCAGGGTCGCGCGAACCTGCAGCCGACGGTCGCGCCGCGTTCGCGCCGGTCACGCTCGAGACCCTGGTCGATTCGCCGCTGTTCGCGGGTCGGCATGTCCGCCGCATCGAACTCGGCAAGGCCGCCGGCGCGCCTGTCCACCTCAACGTGTTCGCGGACGATGCGCGCGATCTCGCGGCGACACCCGAGCAGGTGTCCGCGCACGCGAACCTCGTGGTGCAGGCGCAGCGCCTGTTCGGTGCGCCGCATTTCGATCGCTACGATTTCCTGCTCGCGTTGACCGACCAGCTCGGCGGCATCGGCCTCGAGCACCTCGCTTCGAGCGAGAACACGCGCGCGCCGCGCTATTTCACCGACTGGAACAAGCACGCGACCGGCCGCGACCTGCTGCCGCACGAGTACGTGCACTCATGGAACGGCAAGTTCCGCCGGCCGGCCGGACTCGCCACGCCCAACTACAACGTGCCGATGCAGGGCGACCTGCTGTGGATCTACGAAGGCCAGACAGAGTACTGGGGCAACGTGCTCGCGGCGCGCTCGCGCCTCTGGAGCGAAACGCAGGCGATCGATGCGCTGGCCCTGGTCGCCGCGCAGTATGCGGATGGCCGGCCCGGCTTCGGCTGGCGCACGCTGCAGGACACCACGCACGATCCGGTCGCCATCGCGCGCAAGCCGCGCGCGTTCCGCGGCTGGCAAATGAGCGAGGAGTACTACAGCGCGGGCCTCCTGCTCTGGCTTGGCGTCGACGCGAAGCTGCGTGAGCTCACGCGCGACCGGCGTTCGCTCGACGACTTCGCGCGCGCGTTCTTCGGCGAAGGCGTCGCTCCATCCGCGCGCAGCTACGACTTCGACGACATCGTCGCTGCGCTCGGCGGCGTCGCCGAACATGACTGGTCCGGTTACCTGCGTTCGCGCCTCGATGCGCACACGCCGCCGCTCGACGGCCTCGCCGCGAGCGGCTGGAAGCTCGTGTACGCCGATACGCCGAACGCGTTCCACCAGCTCGAGCAGGCCAGCCGCAAGGAAACCGATCATGCCGCGTCGATCGGCCTCGTGGTGGGCAGCGACGATGGCCGCATCCGCGACGTGCGCTGGGAGGGTCCCGCATTCAAGGCCGGCCTTGCGCCTGGCGGCAGCCTCGTCGCGGTCAATGGGCGCGCATTCGAAGCGGAGGTGCTGCGCGAGGCGATTGCCGCCGGCAGCAGTGGGCAACCGATCGAACTGCTGGTGCGAAGCGGCGAGTGGTACCGCAGCGTGCGCATCGACTATCGCGGCGGCCTGCGCTACCCGCGGCTCGAGCGCATCGCGGGCCGGCCCGACCGGCTCCGCGCGATCCTCGCGCCGCGATGAGCGATACGCGGCCGGCGCGAATCACGGCGCACCAGGCGCGGTTGCTGCATCTCGCCGCGCAGGGCCTGCTCGTGCGGCCACGCCGCCGCGCACGCAAGCGCGACGTGCTCGCCGCGATCGAGTCGATGCGCGTGCTGCAGATCGACACGATCCACGTCGTGGCGCGCAGTCCCTACCTCGTGCTGTTCTCGCGCCTCGGCGACTACGAGCCGCGCTGGCTCGATGCATTGCTGGCCGAAGGGCGCATCTTCGAATGCTGGGCGCACGAGGCCTGCTTCGCGCCGTTCTCCGACCATGCACTGCATCGCCTGCACGCGCGTGACGGGCACTGGGCGATGAAGATGGCGCGCCGCACGCAAGTGGCGCATGCGCAGGACATGGCGCGCGTGCTCGCGCACGTGCACGCGCACGGCGCCGTGAAGTCGTCCGAATTCGAGAGCGGCGAGGGCGGCGGCGGAGGCTGGTGGGGATGGAAGGACGAGAAGCGCTGGCTCGAGGCGCTGTTCGCGCTCGGCGACCTCATGGTCGCCCGGCGCGACAACTTCCAGCGCGTCTACGACCTCAGCGAGCGCGTGCTGCAGCGTGCGCGCCGGCATGCCGAGCCGATGCCGGTCGCCGACGAGGCCGCGATGCGCGAACAGTTCGTGCTCGGCGCCGTGCGCGCGCTCGGCGTGACCCAGGCACGCTGGATCAACGACTATTTCCGCAGCGGCGGCAAGCTCAAGGATGCGGCACTCGATCGCTGGGTCGACGGCGGCGTGCTGCTGCGCGTCGCCGTCGACGGCTGGAGTGCGCCCGGCTACGTGCACCGCGATCACGTGCCGTTGCTCGAGCGCGCCGCCGCGGGCCGCTTGCGCGCGACCCATTCGACATTGCTGTCGCCGTTCGATCCGGTCGTGTGGGATCGCGAACGCGCTTCCGCGATGTTCGGCTTCGACTACCGCATCGAATGCTATACGCCGGCGCCGAAGCGGCGCTGGGGCTATTACGTGCTGCCGATCCTGCAGCGCGGCCGGCTGGTCGGGCGACTCGACGCGAAGGCGCACCGCGCCACCGGCGTGTTCGAGGTGAAGGCGATCTACCTCGAGGAGGGCCACGAACCGACGGCGGCGCTCGCGCAGGACATCGCCGCGGCGATCCGCGCGAGCGCGCACTGGCACCAGACGCCCGACGTCACGATCGGGCGTTGCGAGCCGCGTGCGCTCGGCAGGGAATTGCGCGCGGCATTGGCCACGTTCGACTGAACGCGCGCCTCATGGGCGACGCCGCGAACCGGGGCCGTGGCCCCGGTCGACGAAACGTGGATCAGGCAGGACGCGAGCGGCGCTGTGCGCCATTGCGCTGCTGCGGCTTGCCGCGCGCGCCCGCGTGGGCGCCCGCAGTGCCGCCGCCGACGTGCGGACGACGCGCGTGGCGCTGCTGCGGCTGCGGCCGGCCCTGCTGAGGGCGCGAACGCGCGGAATCGTCGATGCGCAGCGGCGTGGAGGGTTCGAACCCGGCGACCGCCTCGACCGCGATTTCCTGCTTGAGCAGGCGACGGATGTCGCGCAGCAGTCCGTCTTCCTCGTGCGAGACCAGCGAGATCGCGAGGCCTTCCGCACCCGCGCGGCCGGTGCGGCCGATGCGGTGCACGTAGTCCTCGGCGACCATCGGCAGGTCGTAGTTGATGACCATCGGCAGCTGGTCGATGTCGAGGCCGCGCGCCGCGATGTCGGTCGCGACGAGCACGGCGACCTTGCCGCTCTTGAAGTCCTTGAGCGCGCGCGTGCGCTGGTTCTGGCTCTTGTTGCCATGGATCGCGGCGGCCCGCAGGCCGGCGCGCTCGAGCATCGTCGCGAGCTTGTCCGCGCCGTGCTTGGTGCGGCCGAACACCAGCGTCTGGCGCGCGTCGTTCTGCAGCAGGTGCAGCAGCAAGTCGCGCTTGCGCGCGGCATCGACCGGGTGCACGCGGTGCGTGACGGTCGCAGCGACGCTGTTCGGCTTGGCGACCTGGATCTCGACCGGATCGCGCATGAACTCGCCCGCGAGCGCCTTGATCTCCGGCGCGAACGTGGCCGAGAACAGCCAGGTGATGCGGTTCTGCCGCGGCAGGTGGCCGAGGATGCGCTTGATCGCGGGCAGGAAGCCCATGTCGAGCATGCGGTCCGCTTCGTCGAGGATCAGCACTTCGACGTGCGAGAGGTTCACGCTGCGCTGCTGCACGTGGTCGATCAGGCGCCCCGGCGTGGCGACGAGGATGTCGACGCCACGGCGCAGCGCGTCGACCTGCGGCTGCATGCCGACGCCACCGAAGATCGTGGTGGCGCGCACGCCGAGGTGCTTGCCGTAGCCGCGCACGCTCTCGTGCACCTGCGCGGCGAGTTCGCGCGTCGGCGTCAGCACGAGCGCACGCGGCGTCTTCGGCTGCGCCGCGTGGCGGTGGGTGACATAGAGGCGGTCGAGCAGCGGCAAGGAGAACGCCGCGGTCTTGCCGGTGCCGGTCTGCGCGCCCGCGAGCAGGTCGCGCCCTTCGAGGGCGACCGGGATCGCCTGCGCCTGTATCGGCGTGGGGTTGTCATAGCCTTGTTCGGACAGCGCGCGCAGCAGGGCGGGCGCGAGGCCCAGTGATTCGAAACTCATTCGGAAAACTCCATCAGGGTGCCGGAGTGCCGCACGCAGGCGCGCGCCTCGGCCGATCTCGGCGCAAGGCAGGTCCAGTGTGGACACGGGAAACCGATCCGCGAGGATCGGAGCAAACCCGGAGCGTTCCCAAGAAACCGCGCTGCAGGTGCATGTGGCGGATCGACGGCCGGGATGGCCTGCGAATCCGGGTCTGGCACGACGAAAGCCGATCGGCGCGGAGCGTGGATCGAAGCCGGGAGGCTTCGGTCGGATCACGTTCCAGAGGGAAAACCGCGTGGCGGCGCAACAGACAGCGCGGACGATACACGAACGTTGCCGAACAAGCCACTGAATTCGAAAGCGCATCGCGGGGGTCGCGCACGCGCGCCGGTCGTTCATTCGCGCGGGCGGTCGCACTTCGCTCGTCGAGCCGTCGTGCACGCGCGCTGGATCGAATCGGCGTGGCGCGGCGTCCCGTGGGTGCCGTGTTCCAATGCGCTTTCGCATGCAGCCAAGGGGCGGGCCGATGATCGAGGTGCCGATGTCCGACCGGCACGGCGCGCGTCGCGCGGCCGGCGCTGCCCCGCTCGCGTGGGTACTGGCCTGCCTTGCCGGCAGCGCCGCTGCCGGGACGGCCGGCGTGCAACGCGACCTCGTGTTCGAGCAGGTTTCGCCGTTGGCGCATCCGGAGCGCGTGCTCGAACGCATGACCAGTCCGCTTGCAGGCGCGGCGATGCGCGAACGACTGCACGCGGCGCGCGCACGCGGCGATGCCGACCCATGGCCTGCCCTCGACCTCGCGAATGAGCGTTTCGAACTGTTCGTGCCGGACGGTACGCCGCCGGAACCCGGATTCGGCCTCGTCGTATTCGTGCCGCCATGGGAAGCGCAGGGACTGCCTGCGGAATGGTTGCGGGTGCTGCAGCGCCACGGCCTCGCGGCGGTGACGGCCACGCGTTCGGGCAATGCGCAGGACGTCGGCATCCGACGCGTGCCGCTCGCGTTGCATGCCGTGGAGAACGTGCGCCGCCGGCTGCGCATCGATCCCGGGCGCGTCTACGCGGCCGGGTTTTCCGGCGGTTCGCGCGTGGCGCTGCGGTTGGCGGTCGGCTGGCCCGACGTGTTCCGCGGAGCGTTGCTCAATGCAGGCAGCGACCCCCTCGGCCGTGCGGAAGTTCCACTGCCTGGGCCAGTCCTGTTCGATCGGCTCGAACGGACGTCGCGACTCGTGTATGTCAGCGGCACGCGCGATGCGCCCGCGCTCGCAGCAGACCGCGCGAGCCTCCGTTCGGCGGCGGAGCTCTGCATGTCCGGAGCAGAGGCATTCACGATTCGGGGTGGTCGTCACGAGCCCGCCGGTGCGCAGGCTGTCGCGCGCGCGCTGCGTGCACTCGAGGCGCCGCCGGACGACGCCGCGACGGGCGAGGCCTGTCGCGAACGGCGGTCAAGGCGCATCGCGCGCGAAGCGCAGGCGATCGCGGCGCTCGTGGATGCGGGAGATCGTGCAGGTGCAGCGCGCGAACTCGTCGAACTCGATCGGCGCTGGAGTGGACTCGCGGGCGCGATCAGTCGCGAGCTCGACATGCACATCGACGGTTCGACCGCGCATGCAGCTGCAGCGGACTGATTCGCAGGTGCTTACGCGCAGGCCCGCGCATGCGCGATCATGCGTCGATGAAACCTGCAATCCCCGCCACTGGAGACGACGGTGCCAGCGTCCGGCTCGACGTCTGGCTGTGGGCGGCGCGCTTCTACAAGACGCGTGCGCTGGCCAAGCAGGCGGTCGAAGGCGGCAAGGTCGAGGTCAACGGCGCCGCCGGCAAGCCCGCGAAAGCGGTCCGGCGCGGTGACCTGTTGCGCGTGACACGCGGCGAAGATCGCCATGAGGTCGAGGTCCTCGGACTCAGTGAAGCGCGCGGGCCCGCACGCGTCGCGCAGCTGCTCTATCGCGAAACCGAAGCCGGCCGCGCCGCGCGCGAGGCCGCCGCCGAACAGCGCCGCCTGATCGGCGCGAGCCAGGCGAAACCGCCAGGCAAGCCTGACAAGCGTGCGCGCCGCCTGATCCGCGCACTCGGTGACATCGACGCGTTCTGATCGAGAGTCCTTGCACGCGAGCGCCCGCGCTCCTGCGTTCGTCAGGGGGCGTTGCGGCCATCCGGTCCGGCAGCAGTGATCGCGGCGAGATGGCGCGTGAACGAGGGCAACAGCAGCCGGTTGCCGTATGCGCTCAGATGGTCGCCATCGAAGTACAGCGGCTTGCCCTGCATCGAGGCCCCGCAGGTCGAACCCGGGCACAGCTCGGGCAGCGGATCCCAGATGCTGATCGCGGGCATGCGCGCGGCGAGGCGGGAGAAACTCTCGAGCACGGGCGCGCGGTAGCGCTCGATGTCCTTGCGCGGGATCGTCAGGCCCGGTGCGCAGATCGGATTGGACGCATTGAATGCGTCGGAACAGCGGAAGGGTGGCGCGCGCAGGAGCGGCTTGGGTGCTTCGAGCACGATGTGCAAGCCATGCGCCGCGAGCGGTTCGAGCAATGCCGGAAGCGCGCGCTCCGCGGCGAGCCGGGCCGCGGTCGCTGCGGGACCGGTCATGCTCCTCCATGCCGCGCGTTCATTGGTCGCGGCGAACTGGTTGCTGAAGCGCGTGAGCCGCAACGCGGCGAGCAGGACGACGTCGCCTGGTTGTGCGCGCGAAAGGATGTCCACGATCGCAGCCTTGCCCTGCGCGGGGCACGCGCCGCCTTCGCGATGCGGCTGCAGGCTCGCGAAGGTGCACCCGGGATTGTGGTAGGCCACGACGCGCGCGCCGGTTCGCAGCACGTGTTCGCCGAACAAGGTCATGTATCCGGTCGCGTGCGAATCGCCGAGCGCGAACACCGTGGGCGCGCGATGCGCGGGCGCCGCGCAACCGACGCGCGACATGACCTGAAGCCCGCCTGCTTTTCGGTCGTACTCGAGTAGCAGACGGCAGCCGGGGACGTCGGGCAGCGCGGTGCCGGGGACGGCGTGCCAGTCTGCGCTGTTGCGTGACACCGTTGTCAACGCGAATGCAGGCCTGAGTTCGAACAGCTGGAGTGTGATCGCCCATGCGCAGCAGGCAAGCAGGATGGCCGCGGCGACGACGCCCTGCCGCGGCCACATCTGGAGCGTCGCCGAGTACCGCAACGGGCGCTCGACGACGAGGTACGAGGCGGTCGCGAGCGCGAACGTCGCGGCGAGTCCGATTGCGCGGGCTGCGATCGAGTCGAGCCCGATGGTCCAGCGCAGCAGCACGAAGACGGGCCAGTGCCAGAGATAGAGCGAGTAGGACAGCCGACCGATCGCGGCCATCGGGGCGCTGCCGAGGGCAGCGCGCAGCACGCCGCCCTCGCGCGCGTGCAGGAAAGCGATGACGCCGAGCGTGCCGAGCACCGGCAGCCAGGCACCGGGCCACGGGAACGCGCGCGGATTCGACGTCGCGAGCCCCCATGCGAGCATGCCGAGCGAGAGCCACGCGCCGCCGCGCGCGAGCAGGTCCAGGTTGCGCCCGCCTCGCGCCTGCATGCGGTGGCCGAGCGCGAGCGCCTGGAACAGCAGCACGCCCGAAGCGAGTTCCCACAGGCGCGACTGGATCAGGTAGATGGCGCCGGTGGGATCCGAGCGCGCGAGCCGCATCGCGATCGCGAGCGAAACCACGAGTGCGATCGCGACGAGACCGGATGAGAGCACGCGCCAGCCGAGCCCGCGCGTCCACGCGAAGAACAGCAGCGGGAACAGCAGGTAGAACTGCTCCTCGACGCCGAGCGACCAGGTGTGCGCGTACGGATTGAACTCGCTCGTAGGCGCGAAATACGCCTCGCGCTGGTTCGCGAGGTACCAGTTGGCGAGACCAAATACCGCGTGCAGCGCGGTGAGCTCGTTGACCTGACTCGGCCGGAGCGAGGGGATCAGCAGCGCAGACGCGATGCTGGTCAGCAGCAGGCACGCCAGCAGGGCCGGAACGATGCGCTGCATCCTGCGTGCATAGAAGTAGCCGATGAACGATCCGAATCCGCCCTCGCGCCAGCCGTGCACCGACGCCGCGACCACGAATCCGGAGATCGCGAAGAACACGTCGACGCCCGCGAAGCCGCCCGGCAACCAGCGGGGGTCGAGGTGGTAGGCGATGACCGCGAGCACTGCGATCGCGCGCAGGCCGTCGATGTGCGCGACGTGCCGGGTGGCCGGCACTGCGGGCGTGGATTCGCGATGATCGCGATCTCGCTCGCTCGCGCCGGGCACCGGACCCTGGGTCTGCGCCGCGCGCGCTTCGGGGTTCACATGAGCTTCCTGAGGCGATACAGCGCGTCGAGCGCTTCGCGCGGCGACAGCGCGTCGGGATCGATCGCGCGCAGCGCTTCCTCGGCCGGCGACGGCAGCGGCGGCGCGAACAGCCCGAGCTGCGGTTGCGCCGCTGCATCCGTGGCCGGCGTCCCGGCTGTCGCTGCGCTGCGTTCGAGCACCTCGAGCGTGCGCCGCGCATCCGCGATCACCGCGCGCGGCAGCCCCGCCAGCGCGGCGACCTGCAGGCCGAAGCTGCGGTTGGCCGGACCCTCCTTGACCGCATGCATGAAGACCAGCCGCTCGCCGTACTCGACCGCGTCGAGGTGCACGTTCGCGACGCCTTGCAGTTCGGAGGCGAGCGCGGTGAGTTCGAAGTAGTGTGTCGCGAACAGCACGAATGCCCGGTTCGTGCGTGCAAGGCACACCGCGCAGGCGCGCGCGAGTGCAAGCCCGTCCCAGGTCGAGGTGCCGCGGCCGACTTCGTCCATCAGCACGAGGCTCGACGCCGTCGCGTGGTGCAGGATGTTGGCGGTCTCGCTCATCTCGACCATGAAGGTCGACTGCCCGCGCGCGAGGTCGTCGCCGGCGCCGATGCGCGTGAAGATGCGGTCGATCGGTCCGATCGTCGCGGCTTCGGCGGGCACGAAGCTGCCGACGTGTGCGAGCAGCGCGATGATCGCGGCCTGCCGCATGTAGGTCGACTTGCCGCCCATGTTGGGACCGGTGATCACGAGCATGCGCCGGCCGTCATGCAGGTCGAGGTCGTTCGGCTCGAACGGTTCCTCGCGCACCTGCTCGACCACCGGATGGCGGCCGCGCACGATGCGGATGCCGGGGTCTTCGGCGAGTCCGGGGCGCGCCCAGTCGAGCGCGTCGGCGCGCTCGGCGAGGTTCGCGAGTACGTCGAGTTCGGCCACCGCCGCTGCCGCCGCCTGCAGCGGCGCGAGGCGCTCGATCAAGGCGTCGAGCACGCCTTCGTGCAGCGCGCGCTCGCGCATCAGCGCGCGCTCGCGCGCACCGAGTACCTTGTCCTCGAACTGCTTGAGCTCTTCGGTGATGTAGCGCTCGGCGCCCTTCAGCGTCTGGCGCCGCGTGTAATGCGTCGGCGCCTTGCCCGACTGCGACTTTCCGATTTCGATGTAGTAGCCGTGCACGCTGTTGTAACCGACCTTCAGCGACGGGATGCCGGATGCGGCGCGTTCGCGTTCCTCGAGGTCGACGAGGAACTGGTCGGCGTGGGTCGACAGCAGTCGCAGCTCGTCGAGCTCGGCATCGAAACCCGTGCGGATCACGCCGCCGTCGCGCGAGTGGGCCGGTGGTGACTCCACGATCGCGGCACGAAGAAGCGCGGCCGTCTCGGCATGTTCGCCGAGCCGCGCGAGCAGCGTCGCGAGCAGCGGAGCCGTCGCGGACTCGCCCGGCGCCGCCTCGTCGATTCCGTCGACGAGCATCGCGCCGCCCGCGATCGCTTCGTGCAGGCGCGGCGCGAGCAGGAGGCCGTCGCGCAGCGTCGAGAGGTCGCGCGGACGCGCCGTGCGCAGCGCCACGCGCGCGAGGATGCGCTCGAGATCGCCGATGCCGCGCAGCACCTCGCGCAAGGGCTCGTGGCGGCGCTGCTGCAACAGCAGGTCGACCGCCTGCTGGCGCGCGGCCAGCACGCCGCGATCGCGCAACGGGCGATGCAACCAGCGCCGCAGCAGGCGCGCGCCCATCGGCGTGATCGTGCGGTCGAGCACGCCGAGCAGCGTGAATTCGCGGTTGCCGCTCGCATGCGTGTCGAGTTCGAGGTTGCGCCGCGTCGCGGCGTCCATCGCGATCGAATCGCCCGCGGTTTCGAACGCCATCCCCGCGATGTGGGGCAGCGCAGACTTCTGGGTTTCCTCGACGTAGCCGAGCAGGGCGCCTGCGGCCGCCACCGCGAGTGCATGACCCTCGCAGCCGAAGCCGGAAAGATCGCGCGTCCCGAAGAAGCGCGCGAGTTCGCGCTGCGCGGTTGCCTCGTCGAAGTGCCAGGGCGCGCGCTTGCGCAGGCCCGGCAGCGTGGTCACGAAGCTCGGCCAGGCGACGTCTTCGGCGACGAGCGTCTCCGCGGGCACGAGGCGCGCGAGTTCCGCCGCGAGCGCCTCGGCATCGCCGACTTCGCCGAGCAGGAAGCGGCCTGAAGCGAGATCGACATGCGCGAGCCCGTAGCCGTCGCGACCCGCGGCGATCGCGAGCAGCAGGTTGTCGCGACGTTCCTCGAGCAGGGCTGCATCGGTCACGGTGCCCGGCGTCACGACGCGCACGACCTTGCGCTCGACCAGACCCTTCGAGGCCGCCGGATCCCCGATCTGCTCGCAGATCGCGACCGACTCGCCGAGCCGCACGAGTTTCGCGAGATAGCCCTCGGCCGCGTGGTAGGGCACGCCGGCCATCGGGATCGGCGCACCGGCCGACGCGCCGCGCTGGGTCAGCGTGATGTCGAGCAGGCGCGCGGCCTTGCGCGCGTCGTCGTAGAACAGCTCGTAGAAGTCGCCCATGCGGAAGAACACGAGCGTGTCCGGATACTCCGCCTTGGCGGCGAAGTACTGGCGCATCAACGGGGTGTGTTCCCTCGAAACCTCAGGGGCTGGCATCGGGACTTCTTGCCCTGTGTCGTGCACGCGGCGGCGCCGGCGTGGAAGCGCGGGATTATCAGGCACAAGCCGACGCACTGCATCGCCTGCGACGCGCGCGGGCCCTCCGGAGGAACGGTGGCGGTGCGCACGAACCAGTGACGCTCCGTCGACCGTCGCGTCCCGAGCCGACTCCGGTGCAGAGCAATGGAGCGCCAGCTACCCGGCGGGCGCCGCCTCGGCCCCGATATGCGTGCCGATGAAGTCCTCGAGCCTGCGGTAGAACGCGATGTTGTTGTCGTCCTTGTAGAAGCCGTGGCCTTCCTTCGGTACCGCCATCCATTCCGGCGGGTGGCCGGCCTTTTCGAGTGCGCTGCGCATCGCCTTCGCCTGGGCGAATGGCGCACGGCGGTCCGCTTCGCCGTGCACGAGCAGGACCGCGGCCTTGATGCGCGGCGCCATCGAGGTCGGAGAACTCGCGGCCAGTGCGTCTTCGTCGTGCCCGATCGTGCGCTCGAGGTAGTTGCGGCCCCATGCGCTTTCACGTATGTCGCCCTTGTCGTACATCATGCCGAGGTCGTAGATGCCGGCGAAACCGACCGCGCACTTGAACAGTTCAGGTGCGCGCGCGGCACTCACCATCGCGGAATAGGCGCCGAAGCTCGCGCCGTAGGCACAGATGCGTTGCGGGTCGGCATGGCCCTGCGCCACGGTCCAGCGCACGCCGTCGATGAGGTCATCCTGGATCCGCGTCGCCCACTGGCGGTAGCCGGACTGCTCGAACGCCTTGCCGCGTCCATGCGATCCACGGAAGTTGACTTGCAGCACGAGGTAGCCGCGGCTCGCGAGGAACTGCGCATCGAGGTCGAATGGCCAGCGGTCACCGATCGCATGCGGGCCGCCGTGCGGCACGAGCACCATCGGCAGCTTTTGGGGCTCCGCGACCCCGGCGGGTATCGTGAGATAGCCGTCGAGTTCGACGCCGTCGCTGGCCTTGAAGCGGATCGGCTTGCGGACGCCCATGCGCTCGACCGGGATCGCCTCCATCGCCGTGAGCACGAGTTGCGCGGCGTTCCTGCGGTGATCGAACAGGTACCACGAACCCGGGTCCCGGTCGCTGTGGACGTAGACGAGCGACGTCGTGCCGTCTTCGCTGTGGTCGACGAAGTCCACCAGCTTGCCCGCGAAGCTCCGGCCGAGCATCCTGTGAGTCTTCGCCGCGGGCGCGTTCTCGTCGAGGTACGCGATGGTCGGGATGCCGCCTTCCTTCCAGGCGGCGAACGGCTGCGTCGGGGTTGCGGTCCACTGCAGGCCCCCGATGCTCGCGAAGCCGTCTTCGACGAGCGTGCGGCGCCCGCTGCCGTCGGGTTCGGCCTGCACCAGCGACAACGGCTCGCCGTCGGCCGCGAACCATGCGAACACCTTGTCGCCGGCGGGCGAGAACGCGAACGGCACGAGCTCGCCGCCGGTACGCTCGGAAGGCACCGGACTCCAGCGCTGATTCGCGTCGCTCTGGAACAGGAGGTAGTTGTCATCGTCGTCCAGCCCGATCGCGAAGCGCGCGCGGCCGGTGCGATCGAGCACGAACGCGAGATCGCGCTCGCCGATGTCGGCGACGAGGCGGCTGGTCCCGTCGCTCGCGTCGACGTCGTAGAGCATCGATCGCTTGCTGGTCGCCGACAGGGTGCGCATGTAGAAGCGGCCGTTCGACTTCTCCGGCAGCGCCGCGATGTAACCGAAGCCGCAGTCGATGCCGATCGTGCGACCGGGGCTGTCGTAACCGAAGATGTATTTCTGGTTGCCGCCGTCGAGATCGACCGCGTTGATCTCGCCCGTGAGCTGGGGCTTCCCGCGCGGACCGGACTGGCGCCCCTTGGCCACCACGAGCCGTTGCGGGCTGGCCCAGCCCACCTGCATCGGCACTTCGTTCGGCGGCAGCTTCAGCATCAACGTGGGCTTCATGCCGTCGATGCGGAAGATCCCGAGTGCATGCCGCCCTTCGCCGAGGTTCAGCGCGACCGACAGGTGCTTGCCGTCGGGTGCGAGGCGCGGCGAGCTGATCCTGCCCGCGCGCGCGAACGCCTCGACCGGGACCGATTCCGCCGCAGCGGCTCCGAATGCGCAGGCCGACGCGACGACCCACGCCCGGATCCAATTCCGCGCCATGGCGTTCCTCCCTGGATGAAGTCCACTGAACGATACCCGATGGACGCCGCGCTGAATCCTCCGGCAGGTGCGGTCGCGCGCACGGGGCGGCTGGCGACGATGTGATGGCGTGCTGGAGTATGCTCGCGTGCTCGCGAAGCACGGTGCCGACATGGCCGATCCTCCAGTCCCGACCGACGAAACGTTGCATGCGCAGGCGCAGGCGCTGGCCGAATGCCTGGTGGCGCGCGGGCAGAGCCTGGTCGCCGCGGAGTCGTGCACGGGCGGATGGATCGCGAAGGTCCTGACCGACATCCCGGGCAGCTCGACTTGGTTCGAATGCGGCGTTGTCGCCTACAGCTACGAAGCGAAGGAAGCGTTGCTCGGCGTGCAGCCGCAGACGCTCGAGCGCACCGGCGCGGTGAGCCAGGAAACCGCGGTCGAAATGGTATCCGGCGCACTCGCTCGATACGGCGCGAGTGTCGCGGTGGCCGTCACCGGCGTCGCCGGTCCGGGCGGCGGCACGCCCGACAAGCCGGTCGGCACGGTCTGGATCGGCTGGAAGCGTCGCGGTGGCTATGCACGCGCGCAGCTGTTCCACTTCGACGGCGACCGCGAGGCGGTGCGGCGGCAGACCGTCGGCGCGGCGCTCGAAGGCGTGCGGCGGATTCTTACGAGCTGACGCGCGCCCGGCTGATCGTCGCGCGCGGGCGCTGTGGGATAATCCTCCACGCTCGCCGCATCTCAACCGCTGAGATGCGGCCGCGGCAGTCTCGCCGCCACCCAGACAGAGGATTCCACGATGGATGACAACAAGCGCAAGGCGCTCGCTTCCGCACTGAGCCAGATCGAGAAGCAGTTCGGCAAGGGCGCGGTCATGCGCATGGGCGATCGCGTCGACGAGGCGATCGAGGTCGTGTCGACGGGTTCGCTCGGGCTCGACGTGGCCCTCGGCGTCGGCGGCCTGCCGCGCGGACGCGTGGTCGAGATCTACGGCCCCGAGTCTTCGGGCAAGACCACGTTGACGCTGCAGGTCATCGCGAGTTGCCAGCGCAATGGCGGCACCGCGGCATTCATCGACGCCGAGCACGCGCTCGACCCGACCTATGCGGAGAAGCTCGGCGTCAACGTCGACGACCTGCTGGTTTCGCAGCCCGACACCGGCGAGCAGGCGCTCGAGATCGCCGACATGCTGGTGCGTTCGAATTCGGTCGACGTGGTCGTGATCGACTCCGTCGCCGCGCTGACGCCGAAGGCCGAGATCGAGGGCGAGATGGGCGACTCGCACGTCGGCCTGCAGGCGCGGCTGATGAGCCAGGCGTTGCGCAAGCTCACCGCGAACATCAAGAAGTCGGGCACGCTGGTCATCTTCATCAACCAGATCCGCATGAAGATCGGCGTGATGTTCGGCAGTCCCGAGACCACCACCGGCGGCAATGCGCTGAAGTTCTACGCGTCGGTCCGACTCGACATCCGCCGCATCGGCGCGATCAAGCGCGGCGAAGAGGTGATCGGCTCCGAGACGCGCGTCAAGGTCGTCAAGAACAAGGTGGCGCCCCCGTTCCGCCAGGCCGAGTTCGAGATCCTCTACGGCGAAGGGTCCTCGCGCGAGGGCGAACTGATCGAGCTCGGCGTCGCGCACAACCTCGTCGAAAAATCCGGCGCCTGGTACAGCTACAACGGAGACCGCATCGGCCAGGGCAAGGACAACGTGCGCCTCTATCTCAAGGAGCACCCGGAAATCGCCGCGGCGATCGACGCGCAATTGCGCGCGAAGCTGCTGGTGAAGGGTGGCGCGTCGCCGTTGCCGGCGGTCGAGGTCGAGGAAGCCTGAGCGCGCGCCTGCGCGCGCGTCGAAGGGCTTCAGCTGCGCAACAGGGCGCGCGCGCGGGCCAGGATGGCCTGCAGCGCGCGCGTGGCGCGCGCTCGCGGTGCGGGGGCGCCGATCCGGGGCGCGTAGGGCAGCAGGTAGGCCGGGTAGTGCGCGATGAAGCGCGCCTCCTCGCTGCCACGCAATCGGGCCTCGATCCCTTCGCGCGTGCTCGTCCCTCCCGCCAGGGCTTGCAGGCAGCCTGCGAGGCCGGCGGGGTCCGCGGGCCTGCCGAGGAGGTTGAAGTACGCCGAGTGGACGAACTCCCCGTCGTCGGCGAGGCAAGCGCACTTGCGCGCACTCACGTCGAACAACCACCCGTCCATCATCGAAGCCTTGCAGATCAAGAGTCCGGCGCGGCGCAGCTGTTCGGCCAGCGTTGCAGCGGTGAATCCCGCGAGGTGGTAGTCGCCGTTGTAGGCCTGGGTGCCGTACACGAGGTGGATGATCTCCTCGGCCTTCGCCGGTTCGCGCCGCTCCGGGCGGGCCAGCAGCTCGAACATGCCCAACAGGCTCGGAACGCGCACGTGCAATACGCCCTCAGGCGCGAGCAGGCGCGCCCATTCCGCGAGTGCGGGAGCGGTCCTCGCGCGCTCGAAATGTTCCAGCACGTCCTGCGCGACGATTTCCTCGAAAGCGCCATCGGGCAGCATCGGGAGATGCGTGACGTCGGCGACGAGATCGGGCTTGTGCACGGCATGCAGATCGACGTTGAGGTAGCCTTGCCGGTAGTCGTATCCGCAGCCGACATTCATCTTGCGCGGCAACGGGTCGGGCAGAGTCGCGGGGTCGGAAGACGTCATCCATCTGCTCGCGTGCGGAATCGAACGTGAAGCATACGCGCTGCAGCCAGCGCGAATCGACGGGCGGAGGTTGCGTGGGCAAACCGGGTCGCCGCCGCGGGTCTGACGGATCCGAGGGTCCGAGCAGCTACGAGCGCGGCTTGTCCCTGCTCGCGCGGCGTGAGCATTCCGCACGCGAACTCCAGCGCAAGCTCGCGGCGAAGGGGCATGCGCCGGCGGAGGCAGGCGCCGCGATCGAGCGCCTGCGCGAGGCGCACTACCAGGACGACGACCGGTTCGCCGGAAGCCTTGCGCGGCGCCGCGCGGCGCAGGGTTACGGTCCGAGGCGCATCCAGGCAGAACTGAAATCGCACGGCCTCGGCGACGCGGCGATCCGCCTCGTCATCGCGGGGCTCGATGTCGACTGGGACACGCTGGCGGCGGACCAGTTGCGTCGGCGCCACGGCGGTCGCGCCAGCGTGGACGCGGCGGAACGCGCGGCACGAGCGGGTTTTCTCTTGCGCCGCGGCTTCGATCCGGCGACAGTACGCGCCGTCACGCGCGCGGAAGTGGACGGTACGGGCGAAGAGTTCGATGGATGACTCGCGAACCGGGCCGCCCCTTCGGCGTGTCCGCTTCCCGAATCCGCTCCGACCCGGCGTCCATGAAAACCTCCGAAATCCGCTCCGCGTTCCTGGAGTTCTTCCGCTCCAAGGACCACACGATCGTGCCGTCGAGCTCGCTGGTGCCTGCCAACGACCCGACCCTGCTGTTCACCAATTCCGGCATGGTGCCGTTCAAGAACGTGTTCCTCGGTAGCGAGAAGCTGCCGTACGTGCGCGCGGCGGACGTGCAGCGCTGCCTGCGCGCAGGAGGCAAGCACAACGACCTCGATTCGGTCGGTTACACCGCGCGCCACCACACGTTCTTCGAGATGCTCGGCAACTGGTCGTTCGGCGACTACTTCAAGCGCGAGGCGATCGCCTGGGCCTGGGAGTTCCTCACCGGCGTGCTGAAGCTCGACCGCGAGCGCCTCTGGGTCACGGTCTACCACACCGACGACGAGGCGCACGCGATCTGGAAGGACGACATCGGCGTGCCCGTGCACCGCATCATCCGCATCGGCGACAACAAGGGCGCGCCGTTCGCGTCGGACAATTTCTGGCAGATGGCCGACACCGGCCCCTGCGGGCCCTGCACCGAAATCTTCTACGACCACGGGGCCGACATCGCGGGCGGACCGCCGGGCTCGCCCGACGAGGATGGCGATCGCTACATCGAGATCTGGAACCTGGTGTTCATGCAGTTCGACCGCGCCGCTGACGGCACGCTGTCGAAGCTGCCTGCACCCTGCGTCGACACCGGCATGGGGCTCGAGCGCCTCGCGGCCGTGCTGCAGCACGTGCACTCGAATTACGAGATCGACCTGTTCCAGCGCCTGATCGCCGAGGCCGCGCGCCTCACGGGTACCGGCGACCTCGAGAACAAGTCGCTGCGCGTGATCGCCGACCATATCCGCGCCTGCTCGTTCCTGATCGTCGACGGCGTGCTGCCCTCGAACGAGGGTCGTGGCTACGTGCTGCGCCGGATCATTCGCCGCGCACTGCGGCACGGCTGGATGCTCGGCCGCAAGCAGCCGTTCTTCCACGCGATGGTGCCGGCGCTCGTCGAGACCATGGGCGAGGCGTACCCCGAACTCGCGACTGCGCGGGAACTCGTGGCGAGCGCGTTGCTCAGGGAGGAAGAACGTTTTTCCGAGACGCTCGAGCATGGCATGAAGCTGCTCGAGAGCGCGCTCGCCGACGAGGCCGACGCGAACTCGCGCCGGGTGCCGGGCCTCATCGCATTCACGCTCTACGACACCTACGGCTTCCCAGTCGACCTGACCGCGGACATCGCGCGCGAGCGCGGGTGGTCGGTGGACATGCCAGGATTCGAATCGGCGATGCAGGAGCAACGCGAGCGCGCCCGAGCAGCGAGCCAGTTCGACAGCAAGGCGACGCTCCCGGCCGAGGTCGCGAGTGCGCTCGCCCCGACGCAGTTCCTCGGTTACCGCGCGTTCGCGGCCGACGACGCGAAGGTGGTCGCGATCGTGCGCGACGGCCGCGCCGTTGAAACCCTTTCCGACGGCGAGCAGGCCGTGGTGCTGCTCGACCGCACGCCGTTCTACGCCGAGTCGGGTGGCCAAGTCGGCGATACCGGGACGCTCGCGAGCGCCGAGGGCCGCTTCGAGGTCGCGGACACGATCAAGCTCGGCGGCGTTTTCCATGCCCACCTCGGGCGCTGGCATGGCACGGCGCTGCGCAAGGGCGACGTGCTGAAAGCCGAAGTGGATGCCGATCGCCGCCAGTCGACCGTGCTCAATCACTCGGCGACGCATCTGCTGCACGCGGCGCTGCGCAAGGTGCTCGGCAGACACGTGCGACAGAAGGGCTCGCTGGTGGCGCCGGACCGCCTGCGCTTCGACTTCTCGCACTTCCAGCCGATCGGCTCCGCCGAGCTGCGCACGATCGAGGACCTCGTCAACGCGGAGATCCGGCGCAACAGCGAAGCGGAAGTGCACGAGATGGCCTACCAGGCGGCGCTCGACTTCGGCGCGCTCGCGCTGTTCGGCGAGAAGTACGGCGACGAGGTGCGCGTGCTGCGCATGGGCGATTTCTCGACCGAACTCTGCGGCGGCACCCATGTCGGTCGCACCGGCGACATCGGCCTGTTCAAGATCGTGTCGGAAGGCGGTGTCGCCGCCGGCGTGCGTCGCATCGAGGCGGTGACCGGCGCCGCCGCAATCGCATACGTGGCGGAGGAAGAGGCGCGCCTCGACGCGCTCGGCGAGCTGCTGTCGAGCTCGGGTGTCGATGTGGTCGACAAGTTGCGCCAGGTGTTCGAACGGCAGAAGAAGCTCGAGCGCGAACTCGAAGGGTACAAGGCGAGGGCCGCGAGCTCGGCCACGCAGGACCTTGCCGCATCGGCGACGCGCGTGGGCGAGCTGCAGGTCGTCGCCGCGCGCATCGACGGCCTCGATGCGAAAGCGTTGCGCGACGGCGTCGACACGCTCAAGCAGCGCCTCGGCGACTGCGTGGTGCTGCTCGCCTCGGGCGCCGATGGCAAGGTCGCGCTGGTCAGCGGCGTGCATGGCGCCGCGCTCGGACGCATCAAGGCGGGTGATGTCGTGGCACATGTCGCCGCGCAAATCGACGGCAAGGGCGGCGGGCGCCCGGACATGGCGCAAGGTGGCGGCATGGATTCGCCTGCACTGGCAACGGCGCTCGAAGCCTTGCCGGGATGGATCGCGGCGCGGCTCGGCTAGAACTCGCGTCGCCGAGTCGCGCGCGAATGTAAAGAAATTGTGGAATTTCGGGCGTTCCCTTGCGTTGCGCGTGCGGGGGGGCTTGGATAGTATCGATGGGTCCGATACCCATGCCGCGCCTCGCATGCGAGGTACCCACAGAGCAGGGATCGGACACGACAGGGGAAACGGCAGCGAGGGAGGCTGCTGCTTGGTCCCCAGGACCCGCGCCAGGGTGAACGATCACGGCGCTGGCCCACCGGACCGACAACGTGAAAGGAGTAGTACCACATGCTCATACTGACTCGCCGCGTAGGCGAGACGCTGATGATCGGAGACGAGGTGACCGTCACCGTCCTTGGCGTCAAGGGAAACCAGGTCCGCATCGGAATCAATGCGCCCAAGGACGTCGCGGTGCATCGCGAAGAAATCTACCAGCGCATCAAGCGCGAGCTGACGCCCGGCGATGCAGCCGAAGGCGGCAGTAGTTCATCGACAGGCTGACCTTTACCTTGCGCGCGCGGGCGGCTATCCTGCGCGACCGCCGCGGCGCACTGCCGCGCGAGAATCCCGGAGAGATGCCCGAGAGGCCGAAGGGGCTCCCCTGCTAAGGGAGTATAGGGTCAAAAGCTCTATCGAGGGTTCGAATCCCTCTCTCTCCGCCAGATACGAAAAGCGCCCCGCAAGGGGCGTTTTTCGTATCTGGCGGAGAGAGAGGGTGGAGAAGCGGCGGCTTCGCAGAAGCCGCCGGTTCGACGCGTCCGCCGGGAGCGGACGCGGACGGCCGCAGGCCGGCCCCGGAGCGCGTAGGGCGCAGGGGTGAGGTCTCTCTCGCTAGCGAAAAGCGCCCCGCAAGGGGCGTTTTTCGTATCTGGCGGAGAGAGAGAGTGGAGAAGCGGCGGCTTCGCAGAAGACGCCGGTTCGACGCGTCCGCCGGGAGCGGATGCGGACGGCCGCAGGCCGGCCCGGGGGCGCACCGTAGGCTGGACGTCCGAAGGTCGGCCGGCCGCTTTTTCGCTCCGCCTCCGGCTTCAGGCACGTCGAGCCGCGCGCGCCTGTCGATGCAACCGGCGGCACGCTTCGGGCGGTTTCGAAGCTGCGGGAACGGAGCGAGGCAGAGTGGGTTGCCGTCGTGCAGCTGGTGTTCCGCCGCGATTTGCCGCCTGCGCGCGAACCGCGAATGGACACCGCGCGCAGCCCGCGCAATGCGCTGCGCGCTCACGTAGCCGGAACGGGCGCGCGACTTCCGCGCATGCGAGCGAAAAAAGGTTGACGTAGCGCTCGCGGATCAGAATAATCCCGCGCCTTCGCCGACGGCTCGGATGAACGCAGTGATACACTGCCCCGGTCCGGACGTCGTGGAACAGGTTTCAGCGCGCGCCCGTAGCTCAGTTGGATAGAGTACCAGGCTACGAACTTGGTGGTCGGGAGTTCGAATCTCTCCGGGCGCGCCATTATCGAAGGGAAGGGTGCTTCGGCACCCTTCCTTGTTTCTGGCGGGCGCTCGCGCGCACGGCCGCGCCCAGGGCGACGTGGATTGACGCCACGCGCGCTGCTTCGTAGTATCGCCGACCCTCCCGATGGCCCTGGCCACGCGGGAGCACGCGATCAGGACGGGGTATAGCGCAGTCTGGTAGCGCGCCTGCTTTGGGAGCAGGATGTCGGGGGTTCGAATCCCTCTACCCCGACCACCCGCTTGCGGGTCCTGCGACGCTGGCGTGGCGCGGGGCGTCGAGGCGACAATGCGGCTGACGATGCGCCCGTAGCTCAACCGGATAGAGCATCGGCCTTCTAAGCCGACGGTTGCAGGTTCGAGTCCTGTCGGGCGTGCCAGCAACCCGTTCGATGCATCGATTCGATGGCGGGTCGATGCAAGGATTCCGGCAGGATGCCGGGAGTGCTTCAGGCGGAAATGGAGACGCAGCGATCCAGCTTCAGTGGTGGGCGTAGCTCAGTTGGTTAGAGTACCGGATTGTGATTCCGGTTGTCGGGGGTTCGAGTCCCCTCGTCCACCCCAACTCCGTTACAATCAGCAGCATTTGGGCCGTTAGCTCAGTTGGTAGAGCAGGAGACTCTTAATCTCTTGGTCCTAGGTTCGAGTCCTAGACGGCCCACCAATTCTTGACCCCCGCTGCCGACGCGATCGTCGGCTGCGGCGGGGCGCTGATCCGGGCGAAAGTGGCGGAACTGGTAGACGCGCTGGATTTAGGTTCCAGTGGGGCGACCCGTGAGAGTTCGAGTCTCTCCTTTCGCATGCCTTCGCACGGAGCGGCGCATCCTCACCGGTGCCGCCCGGCGGGCGTGGCCGGTGGCGCAATGCCTATCGGAGTCAGAGGAACACCATGCAAGTCTCGATCGAAAACGTCGGCTCCCTCGGCCGCAAGCTCACCGTTCGCCTGCCGGCCCAGCGCCTCGAGGACACGATCCGCACGCGCATCCAGGAAATGGGTCGCAGCGCGCGCCTCAAGGGCTTCCGCCCGGGCAAGGTGCCGACGCGCGTGATCGAGCAGCGCTACGGCGCGCAGATCCGCAATGAAGCATTGTCGGAAATGATCGGCTCGAGCTTCCAGGAAGCGGTCACGCAGGAGAAGCTGCGACCGGCCGTGCAGCCGTCGATCGCGACCACGGGTCGGCCCGAGAACGGCGAGATCGAGTACACCGCGACGTTCGAGGTGTTGCCCGAGATCGGCAAGCTCGATGTCGACGCACTCGAGATCGTGAAGCCCGAAGCCACGGTCGAAGAGGCCGACATCGACCAGATGATCGAGACGCTGCGCCTGCAGCGCCGCAGCTGGAACCAGGTCGAGCGTGCCGCGCAGGAAGGCGACATGGTCCTGTTCGAATTCTCGGCCGAAGGCGACGGTTTCCGCCACCCGGAATCGGGCATGGACCGCGTCGGTGCGGTGCTGGGTTCGGGCGCATACTCGAAGGAACTCGAGGACAAGCTGGCCGGCCACAAGGCCGGTGACGAATTCACGACCCGCGTCGATTTCCCCGCCGCGGTGCGCACGCCTGCGCTCGCCGGCAAGTCGGCCGAGGTGAAGGTCAAGCTCGTGCGCGTGCAGGAGCCGCAGCTGCCGGTCGTCGACGAAGCGTTCGCTGCGAGCTTCGGCATCCGCGACGGCGGTCTCGCGAAGTTCCGCGAAGACGTGCGCGCGAACCTCGAGCGCGAGCTAAAGGGCGTGCTGACCGCGCGCCTCAAGGCCAGCACGATCGACAAGCTCGTCGAAGCGCATCCGGAACTCGACGTGCCGCAGGGCATGATCGAGAACGAAGCGCGCCTGCTCGCGCGCCAGGCAGGTGCGCAGGCGCCGGACGCGCTTGCGGCGTATCTGCCGGTCGCGCGCCGCCGCGTCAGCGCCGGGCTGCTGATCGCCGAACTCGCGCGCCAGAACGAGATCCGGCTCGAGCCGCGCCGCGTCAGCGAAGCGCTCGCGACGATTGCCTCGACCTACGAAGAGCCCGAGAAGGTCGTTGAACTCTACTCGCGCGACCCCCAATTGATGAGCGGGTTGCAGAATCGCGTGATCGAGGACCAGGTGGTCGAATGGATCGCCGACCATGCGCGCTGCAACGTGCAGAAACTGAGCTTCAATGACGTGATGCGTCCGGGCGCCTGAGCGGCCGGCGCCGGAGAATCGCATGTCCAGCCTGATCACGCCCGCCAAGGCGCTGAATCTCGTCCCGATGGTGGTCGAACAGACCTCGCGCGGCGAGCGTGCATACGACATCTACTCGCGCCTGCTGAAGGAACGGGTGGTGTTCGTCGTGGGTCCGATCGACGACTACATGGCCAACGTGATCGTCGCGCAGTTGCTGTTCCTCGAGTCGGAGAACCCGGACAAGGACATCAACCTGTACATCAACAGCCCGGGTGGCGTCGTCACCGCCGGCCTCGCGATCTACGACACGATGCAGTACATCCGCTCCGACGTGAGCACGATCTGCGTCGGCCAGGCCTGCAGCGCCGCATCCCTGCTGCTGACCGCGGGTGCGAAGGGCAAGCGCTACGCGCTGCCGAATTCGCGCGTGATGATCCACCAGCCCTCGGGCGGCGCCCAGGGCCAGGCCACGGACATCGAGATCCAGGCCAAGGAAATCCTGTACCTGCGCGGTCGCCTGAACCAGATCTACGTCAAGCACACCGGACAGCTGCTCGAGCAGATCGAGCGCGACATGGAGCGCGACCGCTTCATGAGCGGCGAGGACGCGAAGGCCTACGGGCTGATCGACGGAGTGCTCGAAAAGCGCCCCGGCGAAGCCAATCCGGCCGCCTGACACGCCTGCGCGGCGACCGCGTAGCTGAACCATCTCCAGCATCCGGCCGGACTGGGCGTCCGGTCGTGCTGTGTTATTCTCGGCCGGCATTGATGGCGGCAAGAACCCCGAGGCGGGCATGACTGACGAGCGGCAGAGCCGATCGGGCGACAACGGCAAGATCCTCTATTGTTCCTTCTGCGGCAAGAGCCAGCACGAGGTCCGCAAGCTCATCGCGGGCCCGTCCGTCTTCATCTGCGACGAGTGCGTCGAGCTCTGCAACGACATCATCCGCGAGGAACTCGAGGAGAAGGCGGCCAGCGCGCGCAGCGACCTGCCCAAGCCTGCCGAGATCCTCGACGTGCTCAACCAGTACGTGATCGGCCAGGGCCGCGCGAAGAAGGTGCTCGCGGTCGCCGTCTACAACCATTACAAGCGACTGGAAACGCGCAGTCGCAGCGAGGAAGTCGAGCTCGCGAAGTCGAACATCCTGCTGATCGGGCCCACCGGCTCGGGCAAGACGCTGCTCGCCGACACGCTCGCGCGGCTGCTCAACGTGCCGTTCACGATCGCCGACGCGACGACGCTGACCGAAGCCGGCTATGTCGGCGAGGACGTCGAGAACATCATCCAGAAGCTCTTGCAGAAGTGCGACTACGACGTCGAGAAGGCGCAGAGCGGCATCGTCTACATCGACGAGATCGACAAGATCTCGCGCAAGAGCGAGAACCCCTCGATCACGCGCGACGTGTCCGGCGAAGGCGTGCAGCAGGCGCTGCTGAAGCTCATCGAAGGCACGATCGCCTCGGTGCCGCCGCAGGGTGGGCGCAAGCATCCGCAGCAGGAATTCCTGCAGGTCGACACGCGCAACATCCTGTTCATCGTCGGCGGCGCGTTCGCCGGACTCGAGAAGATCATCCAGCAGCGCTCCGAGGCGACCGGCATCGGCTTCAATGCCGAAGTCCGCAACAAGGACCGCATGGCCGACGCGGGCAAGCTGCTCGCCGACGTGCAGCCCGAGGACCTGATCAAGTTCGGCCTGATCCCCGAGTTCGTCGGCCGCCTGCCGGTGGTCGCCACGCTCGAGGAACTCGACGAAGCGGCACTGGTCAAGATCCTGACCGAGCCCAAGAACGCGATCACCAAGCAGTTCAAGCGACTGTTCGAGATGGAAGGCGTTGAACTGGAGTTCAGGCCCGACGCCCTGACCGCGGTCGCGCGCAAGGCGATCAAGCGCAAGACCGGCGCGCGCGGCCTGCGCACGATCCTCGAGCAGGTGCTGCTGGACACGATGTTCGACCTGCCTTCGATCGAGCACGTCAGCAAGGTCGTGGTGGATGAAGCGGTCATCAACGGACAGGCCGAACCGTACCTGATCTACCGCGGCAACATGCAGAATCGCGCGGCCTCCGAGTAGTCCTCCGCGCGCGTCGCGCTTGCAAATCGCGACGCCAATCCTCACTTGACGATACGGCAGCGTGGGTCCACGCTGCCGTTCGTATTTGTCGCGACCGCCGTTCCCGACGACCCGCCAAGAAGACCGATGACCGAAAAGCCGAGCAAGATCCAGAAGCCCTCCGTCGCCGAACCGGCCGAACTGCCGGTGCTGCCCCTGCGCGACGTGGTCGTGTTCCCGCACATGGTGATCCCGTTGTTCGTCGGGCGCGAGAAATCCGTGCGCGCGCTCGAGATCGCGATGGCCGGCAACAAGCAGATCCTGCTCGTCGCGCAGCGCAGCCCTGACATCGACGAGCCTGCCGCCGGCGACCTCTACACGATCGGCACCATCGCGACCGTGCTGCAACTGCTGAAGCTTCCCGACGGCACCATCAAGGTACTCGTCGAGGGCACCCAGCGCGCGGAGATCGCGTCGTTCGGCGAACGCGACGGGTTGATGGTCGCGCATGCGCGCACGCTCGAGGCGGGATACACGCGCAGCGAGCGCGAGATCGAGGTGATCGGTCGCCAGCTCATGAACCTGTTCGAGCAGCTGGTGAAGCTCTCGCGCAAGATCCCGCCGGAACTGATGGCGACGCTGTCGGGCATCGAGGATCCGTCCCGGCTCGCCGACACGATCGCGGCCCACCTCGGCGTACGCGTGGCGGAGAAGCAGCGCGTGCTCGAGACCGTGGACGTCGCGGACCGCCAGGAACTCCTGGTCGGCATGGTCGACGGCGAGATCGACGTGCAGCAGATCGAGAAGCGCATCCGCGGCCGCGTCAAGACGCAGATGGAGAAGAGCCAGCGCGAGTATTACCTCAACGAGCAGATGAAGGCGATCCAGAAGGAGCTCGGCGACATCGAGGATGCGCCGAACGAACTGGAGGAACTCGCGCGCAAGATCGGCGCTGCCGGCATGCCCAAGCCGATCGAGGCGAAGGCGCGCGCCGAGCTCAACAAGCTCAAGCAGATGTCGCCGATGTCGGCCGAAGCGACGGTCGTGCGCAATTACATCGACGTGCTGCTCGGCGTGCCGTGGAAGAAGAAGACCAAGGTGCGCCGCGACCTCAAGCGCGCGGAGGAAGTGCTCGATGCCGACCACTACGGCCTCGAGAAGGTGAAGGAGCGCATCCTCGAGTACCTCGCCGTGCAACAGCGCGTGCACAAGATGAAGGGGCCGATCCTGTGCCTGGTCGGGCCGCCCGGCGTCGGCAAGACCTCGCTCGGCCAGTCGATCGCGAAGGCGACCAACCGCAAGTTCATCCGCATGTCGCTCGGCGGCGTGCGCGACGAAGCCGAGATCCGCGGCCATCGCCGCACCTACATCGGCTCGATGCCCGGTCGCATCATCCAGAACCTCGCCAAGGCCGGGACCAAGAACCCGCTGTTCGTGCTCGACGAGATCGACAAGATGTCGATGGACTTCCGCGGCGATCCGTCGGCGGCGCTGCTCGAGGTGCTCGATCCCGAGCAGAACCACACGTTCAACGACCATTACCTCGAGGTCGACGTCGACCTGTCCGAGGTCATGTGGATCGCCACCGCCAATTCGCTCAACATCCCGCCGGCGCTCGCGGACCGGATGGAAATCATCCGCATTCCGGGCTACACCGAGGACGAGAAGCTCAACATCGCCGAGCGCTACCTCGTGCCCAAGCAGCTCAGGGCGAACGGCCTCAAGGCGGCCGAACTGTCGGTCTCGTCGGACGCGCTGCGCGATATCGTGCGCTACTACACGCGCGAGTCGGGCGTGCGCAACCTCGATCGCGAGATCTCCAAGATCTGCCGCAAGACCGTCAAGGAACTCTCGCTCGCCGCGGCAAAGTCCGCGCGCAAGGGTCGCAAGCCCGGCGAGGAGCGCAAGCGCAAGGTCGTGGTCAAGGCCGACAACCTTGATGCCTACCTCGGCGTGCGCAAGTACACCTACGGGCGCGCCGAGCAGCAGAACGAAGTCGGCCTCGTGACCGGGCTCGCGTGGACCGAAGTCGGCGGCGACCTGCTCAGCATCGAAGCGACGATCGTCCCGGGCAAGGGCAAGCTGATCCACACCGGCCAGCTCGGCGACGTGATGCAGGAGTCGATCCAGGCCGCGCTCAGCGTCGTGCGCGCGCGCGCGGACCGGCTCGGCATCGAGGCGGACTTCCACCAGAAGCTCGATGTCCACGTGCACGTGCCGGAAGGCGCGACGCCGAAGGACGGACCGAGCGCGGGCATCGCGATGTGCACCGCGCTGGTTTCGGCGCTGACGCGGATCCCGGTGCGTTCCGAAGTCGCGATGACCGGCGAGATCACGCTGCGCGGCCGCGTGCTTCCGATCGGCGGGCTCAAGGAAAAGCTGCTCGCCGCGCATCGTGGTGGCATCACAACGGTGATCATCCCCGAGGAGAACCGCAAGGACCTCGCCGACATCCCGAAGAACGTCACCAGTTCGCTCGACATCCATCCGGTGCGCTGGATCGACGAAGTGCTCGACCTTGCGCTCGAACGCCCGCTCGCGCCCGCATCGCGCGAGGAAGGCACGGTGCGCCACGCGCGCGATGAAGCTGCGTCCGAGCCGGCGGTGCGACCGCACTGAGTCCTGATGGCAGTCGCCGACGTGCGCGCAAGTTTCGGAATTTGCGGCTGTTTTCCGCATCGGAGCGCGCGTGTGCGTGTTGCGTGCCCCCGGGGCGCGCTGGTATAAAGGGCGCGCCGCGATCCAGGTAGACGACCACGTCCGGGCGATTGCGGGGTAACGAGACGACGAATCGGGGATGCTAGGCCTCCGGGTGCGCGTTTCGACTCGAATTCAGACAACCGCGGAGCGCCAGCTCCGGCCAGGAGCCAATAAATGAACAAAGCCGAATTCACGGGTGCGATCGCGGAAGCGTCGGGCCTGACCAAGGCCGATGCGGAGCGCGCTGTCGAGGCGATGTTCGACACGATCAAGAAGGCGCTGTCGTCCGGCGATTCGGTGTCGCTGGTCGGCTTCGGCACGTTCGTGGTGCGCTCGCGCGCGGCGCGCAGCGGCCGCAACCCGCGCACGGGCGACGAGATCAAGATTCCAGCGTCGAAGGTGCCGGCGTTCAAGCCGGGCAAGGCGCTCAAGGACGCCCTGGGCTGACCAGCACGGGACGCTGCGCGCGCCAGGGGCGGCGCGCGCGACGGCAATCGGGTGCTTAGCTCAGCGGTAGAGCGTCGCCCTTACAAGGCGAGGGTCGGGGGTTCGAAACCCTCAGCACCCACCAGCAACACGGGCGCGCGATCCGCCCACGCCGCATAGGCGGTCGCGGGAACGGGCAACGCGCGTTCCGCTTCCGCAATCGCGAGGGCGCCCGCGTGGCGCCCTCGTCGTGCATGCGGCGCGCGCGCCGCCTTCGCCGCATAATGCCCCCCCCCTTTCGTTCGACACGGCCTCGCCGGTCGGCCTCTCCGAGCACAGGTTCCCATCCATGTTGCAAATGCTACGCGGCAAGAAATCCGGCCTGTTCGTCAAGATCGCGCTCGTGCTGATCACGATCGGCTTCTCGTTCTTCGGCATCGAGTCGTACTTCGTGGCGAGCATGGACACCGGCGTCGCCAAGGTCGGCGACATCGAGGTCACGCAGGAGGAATTCCGCGAACGCTTCAACCAGCATCGCCAGCGGCTGGTGCAGATGACCAACGGCCAGATCGATGCCTCGTATTTCGAGAATCCCGAAATCCGCGAGCAGGTGCTCAAGCAGCTCGTCGACGAGAAGCTGCTGCTTGCCGCGAACGAGAAGCTCGGGATCATCGTGGCGCCGCAGCGCGTGCGCGCCGAGATCCTCCCGATCCCGGCGTTCCAGGTCGACGGCGTGTTCAACGCCGAGCAGTACCGCATGGCGCTGCAATCCAATGGCCTTTCCCCGCTCGGCTTCGAGGAACGCGTGCGCCAGGACCTCGGCATGCGCGAACTGCCGACGCAGGTCGGCGCCACCGCGGTGGTGACCGCGGCCGACGTCGACGAGTACCTGCGCCTGCGCGACCAGCAGCGCGACTTCAGCGTCGTGCGCCTCGATCGCCCGGCGCCGTCGAATGGAGAGGTGACCGAAGAGGACATCAAGGCGTACTACACCGCCCATTCCGACCAGTTCATGGTGCCCGAGCAGGTTTCGCTGCAGTACGTGGAGCTCGACGCGTCCGCGCTCGAGATCGATCAGGCGCCCGACGACAGCGTGCTGAAGGATCGCTACGAGAAGGAGAAGGCGCGCTTCGTCACGAGCGAGCAGCGCGAAGCCGCGCACATCCTCGTCAAGGTGGAAGGCAGCGGCAGTCCCGACGACCAGCGCGCAGCGCTCGCGAAGGCGCAGGCGATCGAGCAGCAGATCCGCGACGGCGGCGACTTCGCCGAACTCGCGAAGAAGAACTCGGCCGACCTCGGTTCGAAGAACCTCGGCGGCGAACTCGGATGGATCGAGCGCGGCACGACCGACGAGGCGTTCGAGTCCGCGCTGTTCGGCCTCGCCGCGAAAGGCGACGTGTCCGCGCCCGTGCTCGGCGGCGAGGGTTATCACATCATCCAGTTGCGCGACGTGCGCCCGGGCAAGACGCGCACGTTCGAAGAAGTGCGCCCCGAACTCGCGAAGGAGTACACCGACGGCGAACGTGAGCGCGCGTGGTCGGAGAAGGCCGGGCGTCTGACCGACCTTGCCTACGAAGACCCGTCGTCGCTCGAAACCGCGGCGAAGGAACTCGGCGTGGCCGTGAAGACGACGCCGATGTTCAGCCGCGAGGGTGCGGCCGAAGGCATTCTCGCCAATCGCGGCGTCGTGCAGGCGGCGTTCTCGGATGCAGTGCTCGTGCAGAACACCAACTCCGAGGTCATCGACCTCGGCGGCAACCACGTGGTCGTCGTGCGCCTCGGCGAGCACAAGCCCGCCAAGCCGATGCCGCTCGACGAGGTGCGCGATCGCGTGCGCGAAGGCGTGATCGCCGAGCGCGTCGAACGCGAGGCGAAGCAGCGTGCGGAGCGCCTGTTCGCCGAGCTCGGGGCCGGCAAGACGCTCGCGGACGTGGCGACGCAGGCGGCGGTCCAGGTGCAGGCGCACAAGGGCATCGGCCGCCAGGCGGCGGGCCTCGACAGCCAGCTCGTCGAAGCGGCGTTCCGCATGCCGCATCCGCAGGGCGCGCCGGTGGACAAGCTGGTCGAGCTCGGCGGCGACAGCTACGCGCTGGTGCGCCTCGAGGCGGTCAAGGACGGCGCCGTCGCGGGACTCGACGAAAAGACCCGCGAAGCCGCGCGCAACACGCTGCAGCAGCAGTTCGCCGCGACGGCGAGCTCGGAGTTCGTGCAGGCGCTGCGCAGCGAGATCAAGGTCACGCAGTCGCTCGCCAAGCTCGACGAACTGTAAGTCGGTTCCCGCCCGTCGATCGGGCGGGAACCGCCACGCGCTGGCTGTTGCCGCGCCGTCAGCGCGCCGGCGGGCTATCGAAGCCGTCTTCGAAGATCGTGTCGTCGGCGATCTCCGGGACTTCGATGAAGACCGCGTTCGGCGTGCCGGCCATGCCACCGCCGCGCGCGTTGCGACCCTGCACGTAGAGCAGGTGTCGCCCCGCGGCCAGCGCGGGCAGCGCAATGGTCGCGGAAACCTGCTCCGTCGCCGTATCGAACGTGCCGTCGAGCGCCGCGAGCGGGCTCGCATCGAGCGGGGCCTGCCAGGGCACGCCATCGATCCACGCATCCGCCGCCACGATCGCGTAGGTCTGCTCCATGCCATTGCTCTGGCGGTAACGCGTGTCGTCGATCGTCGCGCTGACGGTCACCTGCAAGCCGCCGTTTCCGCGCGCCACCTCCGACACCGCGAGATTGCGCACGTCGGGTCCGCCGGGGAGGCGATACGGTGCGTGCAGCGCACGCGCGGCATAGCGCAACGCATCGAGGTTCTTCTGTGCGGTCAAGGTCTCGAATCCCTGCGATCCACCGCATTGCTGGAAGAACGAGCCGTCGGTTTCGAACGTGTAGGCCGGCACGCCGACGAGGCCGTACACCGTGTCGTCGGTCGTTCCGTCGGTCGGGTACAGCTCGTCGGCCTGCTGCGGTTCGTAGAGATTGAACGCCGCGAGGCGCCGACCGAGCCGGCGCAGCCCGTCGCGATTCGGCGCCGGCGAGCTGGTGTCGCCCCACGACCACAGGACCAGCTCGGCATAGCTGTGGATATCGAAGAAGATGCCGCGCGTGTCGTCGGGCGCGGCGCCGCCATCGTCGGGCAGGCCGCCGACCGGCGAAGGCGACCCGGTGCGGCGATCGGCGAACACGCCGCCCGTGCAATGGCCGTCGGCATCGCAGCTGCCCACGACGTAGCCGACGAGGTTCGCGGTCTCGGGTTCGGATCCGGCGGCGGGCCCGCGGAAGGTTTCGTCGCAGGGATCACCACTGGATCCGGCGTCCCAGCCGTCGCCGGTGATGTGCCAGTGGAACGGGAAATTCCGGTTGAGGTCGACGCCATCGCTGTCGTCCCAGAAGCTGCACGACCCCTCGACGTCGTTGACGTTCTTGCGCCACAGCAGGCCCGGTTCGCCCACGCCGCCCTCGGCGATCTTGCGCCCGTCCGGATTGGCCTGCAGCACGAGCCTGAAGTCGTTGTGGTCGACGAGCCAGGTCGCTTCGGGATCGCTGCCGTAGTTGTGCACCAGCCATTCGCCGAAGCGTGTCGTGATCTCCGCCGGCGCGTACTCGCGCGCATGGATCGAGCCGAACACGACCATCGCGGGACGATCGGGATCGTCGGCCGCGGTCGCGAGGTTGGTGATGCGCAGCGCGCGCATCTCGTAGCCGTTCGCGAATCCCTGTTCCTTGCGCCAGCTCGGCCCGATCTCGTGGACCTCGACGATCCCCGGATGTGCAGCGGCGAGGTCGTCCATCGTCGCGTAGGTGCCCTCCACCGTGCGATAGCACGAGAATCCCGGGATCGCGGGATACCCGTTCGGATCCAGGACCGGCAGGTCCGAACGCCGCGCTTCGGCCGCGCGCGCCAGCACCGCCTGCAGCTTCGAACTGGCTTCGAGGTCGATGCCGACGGCGAATCCTTCCGACTGCAGGCGCGCGATGGCGCGATCGTCGGCCTGCACGCGAAACACGCCGCGCTCGCGATCGACCTTGAGGTGCTGGAAATACTTCGCTGCGCGCGCGAGCTCGGCGCGGTCGCCGTAGGGCACTTCGACCACCCATTCGGCGGCGAACGCCGGGTGCAGCAGGAAGGCCGCGACGACGGCGGCGAGCGGGCGGATGCGCATCGAAGTTCCCCGAGTTGGAAACGCCGATGGTAGTCCGGCGCGGGCGGGCCGGACAGGTACCAGAGTCGCAGCGCGTTATTCGAGCTGCTCGCGCGCCCAGCCCGCATCGAGCGCTTCCATCGCGTCGCGAGGCGGAAGCCTGGCGGCCTTGTCCCAGGCCTCGGCGACGTCGTCCTCGCGCTGGTCGCCGTAAAGAAGCAGCAGGCCGTTGCCGTACTCGATCCATGCGATCGGCGAAGCCGGCGTGAGTTTCAGCGCCTGGCCGAGGTGCTTCTCGGCCTCCGCCGCACTTGCGCCATAGGTCAGTTTCGCGAGCATGCCTCCGACCTTGCCGACGATCTCGGCGTGGTAGAGGCCGAGCGCGGTCTCGGCTTCCGCGTGTCCCGGCGCGAGCCGCAATGCGTGCGCCAGC
Organism: Lysobacteraceae bacterium; assembly: GCA_004143945.1. Taxonomy (GTDB): domain Bacteria; phylum Pseudomonadota; class Gammaproteobacteria; order Xanthomonadales; family Rhodanobacteraceae; genus Dokdonella_A. Next base: position 694,659 of record SEHB01000001.1, on the reverse strand, counting down.
GATTCGCTGACCTTGCCCGCAAGCCCCTGCGCGAGCGCCTTCGTGATCGACAAGGCCTGGCTCAGCCTGCCCAGTGCGAACGCGCGGCGGTAGTGGCTGTTCGCGAGGCCGGGCAGGGCGGCCACCGCGGCGTCGGCGAGCGCGGCGAGTTCCTCGTAGCGCGCGATGCGCGCCTTCTCGCCCTCGAGCAGGTAGGTCGCATGGATGCCGCCGCCCTTGATCGCGACCGACGCACCCAGCGCGCCGAGCGAGGTGCCGCCTTCGTAGGCCTTCTGGAAATCGCCACGATGGAACGCACGCCAGGCATCCTGCAACGCATCCGCGATCGCGGATGCGTCCTTGCCGAGCTTCGGCTGCGCCTTCAGCAGGCCGGCGACGTGCTTCTCGTCGGGCCAGGGTTCGAGGTCGCCGGCATGCAGTGTCTTCCAGGCCTTGGCGAGCTTGTCGCCCGCGTAGTCGAAGGCCTTGTCGGGGTGCGGGAACGGGGGCCAGGCTTTCGGCGCCATCGCGCGCGTGCTCCTTCGATGCGGACGTATCCCGAGTGTGAACGGCATGCCCGCGCTCGTCACGCCGCCCTGCGGCAAGCCCGCTAGAATCCGTGCATGAGTCCTTCCGCCAAGTCCAGCGCAGCGCGCATCGCCGAGCTGCGCGCGCGCATCGACGATGCGAACCACCGCTACCACGTGCTCGACGAACCCGACATCGCGGACGTCGAATACGATCGGCTCCTGCGCGAACTCGAGGCGCTCGAAGCCGCGCATCCGGAACTCGTCACGCCCGAATCGCCGACGCAACGCGTCGGTGCGGCTCCGTCGGGCGCGTTCGCATCGGTGCGCCACGAAATCCCGATGCTGTCGCTCGCGAATGCATTCAGCGGCGAGGAGGTCGGCGATTTCGTGCGCCGCATCGAGCAGCGCCAGGACACCACGGACACGCTGTTCTCCGTGGAGCCGAAGTTCGATGGCCTCGCGATCAGCCTGCGCTACGAACAGGGCCTGTTCGTGCGGGGCGCGACGCGCGGCGACGGCGAACAGGGCGAGGACGTCAGTGCCAACCTGCGCACCATCCGCTCGATACCGCTGCGTCTGCGCGGCGAGGGATATCCGGCCGTGCTCGAAGTGCGCGGCGAGGTCTACATGCCGCGTGCGGCGTTCGAGGCGTGGAACGAGCGCGCGCGTCGTGACGGCGGCAAGGTGCTCGCCAATCCGCGCAATGGCGCGGCGGGTTCGTTGCGCCAGCTCGATGCGCGCATCACCGCGCAGCGGCCGCTCGCGTTCTACGCGTACGCGCTCGGCGTGGTGGAGGGGGGGACATTGCCGCCCACGCATTCGGCGACTCTCGCACGCCTGCGGGAGTGGGGCCTGCCGGTCAGTCCGCTGGTCGGGACCGCGCGCGGCGTCGAGGGCTGCCTCGCGTATTACGAGCGCATCGGCGCGCAGCGCGACGCGTTGCCGTTCGACATCGACGGCGTGGTCTACAAGGTCGACGACCTCGCCGCGCAGCGCGAGCTCGGATTCGTCGGGCGCACGCCGCGCTGGGCGATCGCGCACAAGTTCCCGGCGCAGGAACAGCAGACGACGGTCGAGGCGATCATCGTCAACATCGGCCGCACCGGCGCCGCCACGCCGGCCGCGAAGCTGGCGCCGGTGCAGGTCGGCGGCGTGACCGTGACCAATGCGACGCTGCACAACGCCGACCAAGTCGCCCGCCTCGACGTGCGCGTCGGCGACACCGTGATCGTGCGCCGCGCTGGCGACGTGATCCCGGAAGTCGTGCGCGTGGTGCCCGAGGCCCGCCCCGCGCGCACGCGACCGTGGCGGATGCCGTCGCACTGCCCGATCTGCGGCTCGGAGATCGTGCGCGAGGAGGGCGAGGTGGTCGCCCGCTGCAGCGGCGGGCTCGCGTGTGCGGCGCAGCGCACGCAGGCGATCTTCCATTTCGCTTCGCGCCGCGCGATGGACATCGAAGGCCTCGGCGAACGCTACATCGAGGATCTCGGCGACCTCGGCTACCTCGAATCGGTCGCGGACCTGTATCGCCTCGGCGTCGAGGACCTCATCGAGATGAAGCGGCGCGCGGACGAGCGCGACGGCACCACGCCCGAAACCGCCAGGGCCGGCAAGATCGCGACGCGCTGGGCGGAGAATCTCGTCGAGGCGATCGACCGCAGCCGCCGCACGACGCTGCCGCGCTTCCTCCATGCGCTCGGGATCGAGCATGTCGGTGAAAGCACGGCGAAGGTGCTCGCGACCTGGTTCGGCAGCATCGAGCGGATCAGGCGCCTGCCGTGGCCGTTGCTGACCCTCGTGCCCGACATCGGCGGCGAAGTCGCGCGTGCGATCGGCCACTTCTTCGAGCAGGCGGGCAACCAGCGCGTCATCGACGACCTGCTCGCGCGCGGCGTCGTGCCGGGCGACGAACACGCGCCGTCGCCGAAACTGCGCTCGCGGCTCGATGCCGGCGCTGCGCTCGCGAGCATCGGGATCCCGAAACTCACCGCGAAGCGCGCTGCGCAACTCGTCGCGCAGTTCCCGCAGGCGCGCGCGATGCTCGATGCCGGCGAGGATGCGCTCGCGGCGGCGGGATTGCCCGCGGACACCGCCGAAGCCCTGATCGCCTGGCGGGGGTTGCCCGCGAATGCGCACCTGCTCGTGCGCACGCTCGAGGTGATCGACGACGTGCGCGCCACGCTGGAACGCACCGCGGGCGACCATCCCGCGCTGCCACTCGACGGCCAGACCTTCGTGCTCACCGGCACGCTGTCCGCGCTCAGTCGCGACGAGGCGAAGGCGAGGCTCGAGGCGCTCGGCGCGAAGGTCGCCGGCAGCGTGTCGAAGAAGACGAACGCGGTCGTCGCTGGCGCTTCGGCCGGCTCCAAGCTCGACAAGGCGACCGAACTCGGGATCGAGGTCCGCGACGAACCATGGTTGCTCGCGTTGCTCGCGCAGCACGAGGCTTGAACGTGGTTCGCGCCGGATGACGATCGATCGCCCGCAGCCGCACCTGCGCGAGGTGCTCGAACTGCGCGCGCGACTCCACGCGCTCGTGCGCGGGTTCTTCGCAGCGCGCGGCGTGCTCGAAGTCGAGACGCCGATCCTGTCCGCGGCCGGCAATACCGAGCCCAATATCGAAGGCTTCGTGACGCTGTTCAGCGGCCACGTGGACGCAGGTTCGCGCGAGCGCTGGCTGCGTACCTCGCCGGAGTATCCGCTCAAGCGGCTGCTGGCCGCGGGCATCGGCGATTGCTTCGAACTCGGGCGGGTGTTCCGCAATGGCGAGGCCGGCCAGCGCCACAATCCCGAATTCACGATGCTCGAGTGGTATCGCGTCGGTTGGGACCATCGCCGCCTCGCACGCGAGGCCGCCGCGCTGGTCATCGACGCGATGGCATCGGCAGGCCGCGCGACGACGCTCGCCGAGCGCTCCTATCGCGACCTGTTCCTTGCGGGCGTCGGACTCGACCCGCACGAGGCGTCGATCGGGGAACTGCAGGCGGCGCTCGGCGACCTGCGCATCGATGCGCGGGGACTCACGCGCGACGACTGGCTCGACCTCCTGCTCACGCATCGGCTGCAGCCGGGGTTCGCGCGCGACGACGTCACGATCGTGCACGATTTCCCGGCCAGCCAGTGCGCGCTCGCGCGGATCCGTGCAGGTGACCCGCCGGTCGCCGAGCGCTTCGAATTGTTCCTCGGGCCGTACGAACTCGCCAACGGCTACCACGAGCTGACGGATCCGGCGGAGCAGCGCGCGCGCTTCGTCGCCGACAACGCGCGCCGCCGCGATCGCGGACAGCGTGAATTGCCCCTGGATGAACATTTCCTCGATGCGCTCGCAACGATGCCACCCTGCGCGGGCGTCGCGCTCGGCATCGACCGCCTGCTGATGTGCATGGCCGGCACCGACGACATCCGCGACGTGCTTGCGATTCCGTTCGCGCGCGCGTGAGCGGCGGATGTGGGTGTGGCGGGCTGGACGCGCGCAGCGCGGCCGGCGCTCGTGGCACGAACGCGCGGAGAGCTGCCGGCCGACCTTCGGTCGTCCAGCCTACGGGTGGTGGCGTAGGCTGGACGCGCGCAGCGCGGCCGGCGCTCCTGGCACGAACGCGCGAAAAGCTGCCGTCCGACCTTCGGTCGTCCAGCCTACGGGTTCTGGCGTAGGCTGGACTCGCGCAGCGCGGCCGGCGCTCCTGGCACGAACGCGCGGGAAGCTGCCGGCCGACTTTCGGTCGTCCAGCCTACAAGGCCGGCGTCAGCGTCAGGTCGTCGATCATCACGCGCGGCGCACTCGGCTGGCCGTCGTAGGTCGCATGCAACTGCAGCGAGTCGAACTCGATGCCGGCGATCGCGAGCGTCGCGGTGGTGACGTTGTCGCGTCCGCCGAGGTTGCTGATCGGGAAGCTGTCGGAACCGACGAGGCTGCCATCGCGGTACGCGTCGAGGTGCAGCTCGATGCCGCCCCACGGCCCGTTCTCGTAGTACGCGAGCTGCACGTCGACCGCGTTCGCGACGACGTCGAGGTCCATCGTCGCGCGGACGAGCGCGCCGATCGAGAAGTTGCTGCCGTTGATGTAGGTGGTGCCGAACGTCATCACGTTCGGCGTGCTGCCCCACTGCGGGAAGTCGTTGTAGAACAATCCGGCGTTCTCGATGATGACCTGGTCGCCGACATCCGCGGGCACGAAGGTCGAACCGTCCGGGAACACGCCGCCGATCCCGTTGACGTCGCGGTAGGTCACGCCGTTGTAGGCGTAGCTCGTGCCGAGGAAGCTCTCTTCGAGGTCGTCGTAGTGGCTGGTGACGGGCTCTGCCGGCGTGCCTTCGAAGCCATCGTCGAAGATGCGGTCGACCGGCCCTTCGCCGCCGACCTGCAGGCGCACCGCCGCGAGGTCGACCAGTCGCGAGCCGGACGAACGCATCGCGCCGCCCGCGAGGATCGGCTTGCCCGCCTGCAGCGTCATCACCGTAAGGTCGCTGTAGATGCCTTCCGGAGCGAGGTCGAGGTCCAGCACGCCCGCATCGGCGAACCCGGCATCGAGTACGCCGCCTGCATTGGTGCGGAACGCGAGGAATTCCTGCTTCACGGGCGAGGCATAGCTCACGCCGACGAGCAGCTTGCCATCGGCGAGACGCAGCAGCGCGCTCGGGTAGCGGTTCCACGCTTCCGGCGCGACGTCGATGCGCTGGTAGCCATCGCTGCCGAACGTCGCATCGGTCGCACCATCGGCACCGAGGCGCGCGAGCACGATGCCGACGCCGCTGGTTTCGTCGATGCGGTATGCGGCGAGCTGCAGGCGCCCGTCGGGAAGCACGAGCATGCGGTTGATGCCATTGAAGTTCGACACGTCGTCGGGCATGTGGAACACGCGCCAGCCCGCGTCCGCGAACGTCGCGTCGAGCGCGCCGTCCGCATCGAGGCGCGCGATCGAGAACTCGGTGCCCATGCCCGGGCCCCATGACTCGTACGCGCCGGCGACGACGATGCGACCGTCGCCGTCGAGCGCCAGCGCGGCGATGTAGCCGTTCTCATCCGCGCCGCGCGGTTCGAACACGTAGGTTCCGTCGTCGTTCGGTCCGAAGCTCGCGTCGAAGCGTCCGCCTGCATCGAGGCGGGCGACGAATCCCTTTGCCACGAAGTTCGCGCTGCGCTCGCCCGCGACGAGGATGCGATCCTGGTCGTCGAGCACGAGCGCGTGCAGGTAGGTGGAGGCGATCGTGACGATGCCGTCGGTGCCGAAGCTCGCGTCGAGGCGACCGTCGGCGTCGACTTTCATCACGAAGCCGGTCAACGGACCGAACGCGTTCGCGCTGCCCGCGAGCACGATGGAGCCGTCGGCGAGGCGCTGCATCGCTTCGACCTGCTGGATGCCGGTGCCCGCGATGTCGGGGAGCACCACGAGGCCGGGGTTGGACGGGTCGGTGCCGAAGCTCGCGTCGGGCTGGCCATTGGCATCGAGGCGCGCGAGCGTGGCGCGCATGTGCGGGTCGGGATTACCCTCGATCAGCAAGTTGCGTGAACCCCCGAACAGCAGCTTGTCGTCGGGCAGCGCGATCACCGCCTGGCTGCGCAGTTCATGGCCTTCGACGCCGTCCAGCGGCAGGTAGGCGACGCCATCGACGCCGAATCCGGGGTCGAGATCGCCATCGGCGGCAAGGGCGGGCGTGGACAGCAGGGCGGCCAGCAACAGGGCGCGTCGGATCCAGCGATTGGGCATGGGTGCTCCGGATTGATGTCGGGGTGCGGGCGCGCGAACGCGCCGGCTTGCGGCGAGTGTGCGAGCACCTGCGCGCGGCCGCATGCGACGTTCCTTAGCGGATCCTCAAGTGCGGATGACGAACCCATTCCAGGCATGACGCGCGCATGACGGAATCGCGGGGTGGTCCGCTCTCGCCGATGGTGACTTCCGAGGCGCATGGATGCAGCGCAGCCGCAAGGCGCCTGCAAGGCGCGAAACCGGGTCGTGCGAGCGCGACCCGCACAGCTGATTCCGTGCTGGAGCGGCGGTGGACCCGAGGAATCGGCACCGTCGGCATGCGCCCGATGCAACTCACGGCCCGGATCCGTTGCGCGCCGGGCCAGGTCGCTGCTGCGCCCGGCGAAATGCGTTCCCGCGGAAGTCTGCGGCCCGCCAGCGCGTGCGCCGGCAGGCCGAGGTCGCGGGTCAGGGCAGCACGAGCGCGCGTTCGCGTCGTTCGAGCAGTCCGAGGTCGGCCTGGTTCACGAGACGCAGGTCACGCAGTTCCCACGGCGGACCGAGTCCCGCCCCCGACAGGCTCGGCACGTCGAATGCGAGATCGACGGAGCCGCGGCCCGCTTCGAGCCAGGCAGCCGATTGCGCGATCGCGCTCGGATGCGCGCTGCCGTCGGCGGCATGACCGTACAGCACGGCCGAGAGCTGGTAGCGGCTCGCCGCGGCCGCTTCGATGCCGAACCGCAGCATCAGCGGCTGCGAGCGCACGGTCGTGCGCACGCGTTCGATGCGACCGTCGAGTCGCGCGACCGGCATCGACACGGAGAACGACGTGCGCGCGTCGCGCGGCACGCCCGGATGGGCGGCTTGCGCGAACACGTGCACCTCCCACAATCCGCGCGTACCCGCGTGCGCGGGATCAGGCACGACCCATGCGGAATGGCCACCGCCGGCGTCCGGCATGAACGCCACCGGCTGGCTGTGTCCATCGGGTGAGCTCAGCAGTCCGCCGATCGATGCGGTGGCGACGCCGGCAGGGAAGCGTGCATGCACGCGCACCCCTTCGCCAGCGACGATGCCGTCGCGCGCGGCGCCGAGTTCGAGCACGAGCTTGCTGTGTGGCTCGTACACGTGCACGAGCCACGCACCACGCGCGACCGGCACCGCGAGCTCGACGTGGGGCGCGAGGAAAGCAGGATCGAGCCGGAACGCGACGCTGCCGGCGGGGACGTCCATGCCGGCCTCGCGCAATGCGTCCTCATCTGCGAGTGCCTGCATCAGCACGCCGGCATGCAGCTGCGGCCCCGGCGCGCGCAGCACGACGTCCTGCGCCTCGATGCGCGCGCCGGGATTGGAGGCGTGCGGGCTGAGCCGGATCACGGCGCCTGCGGCGCTGAGCGGGAGTCGCACGCCCTGCTGCAACGCGGACTCGCTTGCGTCGATCCAGTACGCCTGGCTTTGCTGCGTGAAAGGACGGGGCCGCGCGTCGAGCGTCGCATCGGGGTCGAGCGGCCACGAAAGGCTCGCGGGCGTGCGGTCGAGGTCGGCGGTCGCGAGCTGCCCCGGCGCGGGCGCAACCGCGTGCGCGACGAACTGGTCGGTGGCGGTGGACGGAAGCAGGCGCAAGGCAGCCGTCGTCTGTGCTTGGGCGGCATCGGTGGAGGCGGCAATCGCGAGCGCGAGGGCGAGTGGAACACGGCGAAAGTGCGGCAGGTTCATGGTCGCGTCCTCAGAGGTCGTTGCGCAGGATGGTTTCGAGTCCGAAGCACGCGCGGCGACTCTGGTTGTGGCTCAGCGGCTCGTCGCCTGCGGTGCGGTCGATGTCGTTGAACCACAGGTATCCGGCCGCGCGCGCGCTGCTGCACTCGATGAATCCATCGGAACAACCCGCGAGCCAGTTCTGCGTGACTTCGAGGCCGACGTTCTCGGCGTAGCCGCCGCAATAGCTGTCGCCATCCCAGACCGCGCTCTCGACATCGGTGCCGACGATGTTCCAGAAGCCCTTCGGCAGCGCCGGCCGGCCGCTGGTGCCGTAGAGGTTGTTCTGGTTGTAGTAGGCCATCCAGCTGCGTTGCTGCTGGCGCACGGCGTCGCTCTGGTAACCGAGCAGCCAGCCGACCGCGTTCTCGAACACGTTGCCCGCGATCACGGCATCGGCGAGCGGCGTGCCCGCACTCGAGGCGGCGATCGCATTGACCCAGCGGATGCGGCTGATGATGGCCGGATAGCGGCTGTCCCAGGTCGGATTCGACAGGATCCAGCGCATCACGTTGCCGCCGTTTGAATGCGTGATCACGACGAGGTCGGTGATGCCGCGCGTGCTGATGAACTGGCTGAGCTGGGTCGCGAGGCAACCAGCGGCTCGACTGTCCCACATGTACTGCGAGAAATCGCAGTTGATGACGACGTAGTTCGCCTGGTTCACGAGTCCCTGGCGCACCGTGTCGACCATGGGCGCCTGCCAGTAGTCAGCGTACGCATTGGTATGGTGTCCGGTACCGTGCACGAACGCGACACCGGTGGTGGCGGACGCGGCCTGCGCGCTGCCGACGGCGGCGGCGAGCCACGCTGCGAAAACGATGGCGCTGCGGAACATGAGCCCTCCCTGGTCCCGCGGGGCGGGGCCGTGAGTCCGCGCACGTCGATCCGGAAAGCGTCCTTGCAGCCGTCAGCGACGGGGCGGAACATAATCGGGATACGCGCCGGCGAAGACCTCCCGCTCCGTACGGCTGCGTATTTGCGAAGATAACGACGGCTTCATCGGCGCGTCAATCGTGTCCGTGGCGGGCCGTGATCCACGTCACCGTGCGCTGCGGTGCGTCAATCGGCCTGCGAAGGTCCATCGACCATGCGACGAGAGCGGAGGCCGATGGCGAGTGGAAAGGCGCCGATGCGCACCACTGCCGCTCGCCCTGAGCGCAGGCCGAAGGCCGAAGTCGAACGGCCGCGACGGTGCCGCACGCATGCGCTTCGACTCCGCGGACTGCGTCCGCTGCGCTCGGCGCGAACGGATGATGGGGGTGCGACACGCCGCTGCACTCGACGCGAACGGCGACTGTCCGTCTTCAGAACTCGAGATCGAGCGCGGCGCAGAGGTAGTCGATCATCGGCGCGATGCGGCGGAACGTGTCGACCACGAACGGCGCGAGTTCGGCGGAGCACGCGAGCGCTTCGGTGAATCCCTGGCCGGCCGCGAAATTCCGGCGCTTGAGGTCCTCGATCAGTTCGTGGTGCGGATCGAATCCGCGCGGGGGACGCGAGAGGCTCTCGCCCCAGAACTCGAACCGCTCGCGGAACGCCTTTGCCTGCGTCGCCTTCTTCCAGGCGGCCGGATTGGCATCGAGGAACGCGCGGATCCGCTTCAGGGTCGCGGCTTCCGGATGCCAGATGCCACCGCCGGCAAAGCAATCGCGCGGCTGGATGTGCAGGTAGAACGAGGGCGCCTCGATCTCGCGTCGGCGTTCGTGCGCGAAGCGCGCGCCGGCCCAGGTCTTGTACGGCGTCTTGTCGTTCGCGAATCGCGTGTCGCGGTGGATGCGGAACAGCGATCCACCCTGTGCACGCGGATCGGCGCGGTAGTGCGCGCTGATCTTCGCGAGCGGCGCCTGCAGATCGGTGATCAGGCGCAGGAACGGCTCGCGCAGCACGCCCTCGTAGCGTGGCTTGTTGGCCGCGAACCATGCGCGATTGTTGTTGCGCGCGAGCTCGCGCAGGAACCTGAAGGTCGCGGGCGAGAAATAGGTCGTGGCCAAGTTGCGGTGCTTCCGTGTGCCGAAGCTCCATTCTAGGTTCGCGCCGGGCGATGCGAAAGCGCGACGCGGGCGACGGGGACTGGACGACGAGCACGGCGAGCACGCGGTGCAACCCCGTGCATCGTGTGCTTCCCATGCGCCAGACCGCGCCGTGCTTCGCGCGCTTGCGATGGTCCTCGTCGTGCTCAGGACAGCCCGCGTTCCCAGATGTCCAGCGCGTCGAGCAAGGGCAGGTGGGCCGGAGGAAGCGCGGGGTCGGCGCGCATCCGTGCGAGGATGTCGCGGTACTGCTCGCGCGTGAGTGTCGTCAGTGGGGTGGCGGTCTCGAGGCGACGTTGCACGAACGCGTGCCAGCGTGCCTGTTCGTCCGCGTCGAGTGTTTCGGGCCAGTTGCGCGCGCGGTAACGGAACAGCAGCTCGGCGTAGCGCGGATCTCGGAACGCGAACGAGGCGCGCGCGAGCTGTTCGGGTGGTGTCGCCCGCACGTTCGCGAACAGGCGCTTGTCGGCATCGCCAGGGAAGCCCGAGTACAACGCAAGCTCGGGATCCGCGGCGGGTTCGTACTCGCCTGCGCGCGCGAACACGGCGTGCAGCTTGGCGGCGAGGCCCGGGACGCCGCGCAGGCGTTCGAGATGGGCCAGCGCACGATCCGGATCCAGCGCGATGCGCGCGAGGTCGACGCCGCGCAATGTGCTGATCGGCGCCAGCGCCGGCGAGCGGTTCGCGTGCACGGCCTTGAGCGGGATGCGCTCGATGCCCTCGGGGAGGTCCGCGCGAGGCGTGAACACGCGGTCGGCGATCTCGTCGGCGTCGAGGTCGAGCAGTGGCTGCGGATCGACGTCGAGGTCGTACACGATCACCGCATTCGGCTGCGAGGGATGCTGCGCGAGCGGCGCGATGATCGCGGTGCAGCCGCGACTCGCCGGATAGCGCGAAGACACGTGCACCAGCGGTGTCATGCGCGCGAGGTCGACGAGTTCGAACACCGCCTGCTTGCGCCGCAGGCGAAAGTGGAAATCCCACAGACGCGGCTGGCGCGAACGGATCAACCGCGCCAGGCCGATCAGCGCCTCGACGTCCGACACCGCGTCGTGCGCGCGCTGCTGCACGATGCCGTTCGCGCTCGCGAGATGCTCGAGGCGGAAGCTCGGCGAGCCGTCCTCGCGCAGAGGCCACTCGATGCCGTCCGGACGCAGCGCGTGGCACATGCGCGCGAGGTCGATGAGGTCCCAGCGCGAATTGCCGTCCTTCCACTCGCGCTCGTAGGGATCGTGGAAGTTCCGGTACAGCAGGTTGCGCGTGAACTCGTCGTCGAAGCGCAGCGAGTTGTAGCCGACGCTGCAGGTTCCGGGCTCGGCCATCTGCTCGAGCACACGCGCGGCGAACTCGGCCTCGATGAGGCCGTCACGCAGCATCCGTTGCGGCGTGATGCCGGTGATCAGGCAGGCCTGCGGATGCGGCAGCACGTCCGGCGCGGGCCGGCAGTCGAACGACACCGGCTCGCCGACCTGTTCGAGCTCGAGCGTGGTGCGGATCGCGGCGAACTGCGCCGGTCGATCGCGCCGCGGGTCGGCGCCCGTGGTCTCGTAGTCGTGCCATAGCAGGGTGGGTGCCATCGCCCGCAGCATAGCGCAGGGTTTGCAAGCGCCGACGGCTTGCCTAGACTGGGGGCGAGCACTCAAGGAATCCGCATGCGCGTGCCGGACGAGAACAACCTGATCTGGATCGACCTCGAGATGACCGGGCTGGACCCGGGCTCCGATTCGATTCTCGAGATCGCGACCGTGGTCACCGACAAGGACCTCAATCCGCTGGCCGAGGGCCCCGAGTTCGCGCTGCGCCATCCGCTGGAGCGACTCGAGGCGATGGACGACTGGAACCGCAACCAGCACCGCAAGTCGGGTCTGTGGCAGCGCGTGCTCGATTCGGAAGTGGACATCGCGACCGCCGAAGCGCTGACCGTCGAGTTCCTCGCGCAATGGGTGCCGGTCGGCAAGTCGCCGATGTGCGGCAACTCGATCTGCCAGGACCGTCGGTTCCTGCACCGGCTCATGCCGCGGCTCGAACGCTACTTCCACTACCGCAACCTCGACGTCTCCACGATCAAGGAACTCGCGCGCCGCTGGGCACCCGAGGTCAGCCGCGGCTTCTCGAAGGACTCGGCCCATACCGCGCTCAGCGACGTGCGCGACTCGATCGCAGAGCTTGCCTACTACCGGCCATTCATGGGCCGCATCGCCGGGACCCTCGAGGCGCCCTGAGGCGTCGAATGGGCGGGCCGGGGGGCGGGGAGCCGAAGCCAGAGCGAAAGGCCGGAGCGAGGGCGAAAGCTGTTGCACGGAGTACACGAAGGACGCACGGAGAACACGAAGGAGAGCTGAAGGATGGGTACGCGGAATGCACCGGATAGCGTCGTACGTGACGAAGGGCGCCGGCCGACCTGCGTTCGTCCAGCCTACGGGCCTCGTGTTGGACCTCGGCGATTTTCCTTCGCGTTCTCCGTGCGTCCTTCGTGTTCTCCATGCAACATCTCTTGATCTTGGAGGTCAATGGAAATCGCGCGACGCGAACGCGAGCTCGGGGAGCAATGCGCTGTAGTCGTGCAGGCGGTCCGCGATCAGGTGATGCACGCCTTCGCTCGCCTCGAGCACGCCGTCGACCGCCATCACGCTCGATTCGAGCAGCACGCGGTGCTGGCGTTCGGCGAGTGAACGCCAGACCACGACGTTGACGATTCCGGTTTCGTCCTCGAGCGTGACGAAGGTGACGCCCTTGGCGGTGCCCGGATGCTGGCGCACGGTCACGAGGCCGGCGCAGCGCATCCGGCGACCGCTGTTGGCGACGTCGGTGGTCAGGCGCGCGGGCGACACGCGTCGCCGCGCGAGCTCGGCGCGCACGAGCGCGAGCGGATGCGCGCGCAGCGAGAGGCCGAGCGTCGCGTAGTCCGCCATCACGTCCTCGCGCAGGCTCGGCGGGCGCAGGTCGACTGCCGTTTCCTCGATCCTCGCGCCGGCCAGCACCGGGGCAGGGAGTTCCGCACCCGCGCTGTCCCAGCGCGCGCGGTGGCGATCGCCGCTGAGGCTCGCGAGCGCACCCGCATCGGCGAGGCATGCGCGCTCCGCCGCATTGAGGCGGGCGCGGCGCACGAGGTCGGCGACGTCGCGCAACGGTGCTTCGCGGCGTGCCTCGATGATGCGCGCGATCGCATCGGTGGAAAGCCCGCGGACCTGGGCCAGCCCGAGCCGCAACGCGATCGCATGCAGCGAAGGCGGCATGCCGGCGAGCGGTATCGAGGGCGCCGGCTCCAGCGTGCAATCGCCTTCGCTCGCGGTGACGTCGGCCGGCAGCACGCGTCCGCCGTGCTGGCGCAGGTCCTGCACCAGTTGCGCGGGCTGGTAGAACCCCATCGGTTGCGAGTTCAGCAGGGCGCAGGTGAACAACGCAGGGTAATGGCACTTGAGCCAGGACGAGGCATAGGCGAGCAGCGCGAAACTGTAGGCGTGCGACTCGGGAAAACCATATTCGCCGAACCCCTGGATCTGTCGGTAGATGCGCTCGGCGAACGCCTGTGAATAGCCGTTGCACTGCATGCCCTCGAAGATGCGGTCGCGGAACTGCTCGAGGCCGCCGCGGCGTTTCCATGCGGCCATCGAACGCCGCAGCTGGTCCGCCTCGCCCGGCGTGAAGCCGGCCGCGACCTGCAGCAGTTCCATCACCTGCTCCTGGAAGATCGGGATGCCGAGCGTGCGGCCGAGCACGCGTTCGATCGCGGGTGATTCGTACTCGATCAGTTCGGGCCGCCGCCGGCGCTCGAGGTAGGGATGCACCATGTCGCCCTGGATCGGACCCGGGCGCACGATCGCGACCTCGATCACGAGGTCGTAGAAGGTGCGCGGCTGCAGCCGCGGCAGCATCGACATCTGCGCGCGCGATTCGATCTGGAACACGCCGACGGTGTCGGCCGCGCGGATCATCGCGTAGGTGGCCGGATCCTCGCGCGGGATCGTCGCGAGCTCGAGATCGACGCCGTGGTGCGCACGCAGCAGCTCGAAGCACTTGCGCAGGCAGGTCAGCATGCCGAGCGCGAGGCAGTCGACCTTGAGCAGCTTCATTTCCTCGAGGTCGTCCTTGTCCCACTGGATGATCGTGCGATCCGCCATCGCGGCGTTCTCGACCGGCACCAGCGTGTGCAGCGGATGTTCGGAGATCACGAAACCGCCGACGTGCTGGGACAGGTGGCGCGGGAACCCGCGCAGTTCGCCGGCGAGGCGGAACAGCCGCTGCAGCGTGCGGTCGTCGGGATCGAAGCCGTGCTCCTCGAGCCACTGAGGCAGGTTGCGTCCGCTCGGCACGCGCGAGAACAGGCGCGCGAGGCCGTCGATGCGGTCGTCCGGGATGCCGAGCGCGCGGCCGACGTCGCGCACCGCGCTGCGGCCGCGGTAGCCGATCACCGTCGCGGCGAGCGCGGCACGCTCGCGCCCGTATTTCGCGAACACGTACTGCAGCACTTCCTCGCGCCGCTCGTGCTCGAAATCGACGTCGATGTCGGGCGGCTCGTCGCGTTCGTCGGAGAGGAAGCGCTCGAACAGCAGGTGGCCCTCGACCGGGTTCACCGCGGTGATGCCGAGGCAGTAGCAGACCGCCGAGTTGGCCGAGGAGCCGCGTCCCTGGCAGAGGATCCCGCGTTCCTCGCGTGCCCAGCGCACGATGTCGTGCACGGTCAGGAAGAACGCCTCGTAGCGCTTGCGATGGATCAGCGCGAGTTCCTTCGCGAGCAGGTCGCGCACGCGCGGCGGCACGCCATCGGGATAGCGCCGCGCGGCGCCCTGCTCGACCAGGGTGCGCAGCCAGGTCGCGCGGTCGACGCCGTTCGGCGCGAGCTCGTGCGGGTATTCGTAGCCGAGGCCGCGCAACTCGAAGCGGCAGCGCGCGGCAACGCGCAGGGTCTCGGCCAGCAGTTCCGGTGGATACAGGCGTTCGAGGTCGTCGACGCGGCGCAGGTGCCGCTCCCCGTTCGGAAACAGCGCAAGCCCGGCCTCGGCCACGCTGCTGCCGAGGCGGATCGCGGTCATCACGTCCTGCAGTGCACGCCGCCGGCGCACGTGCATGTGCACGTCGCCCGCGGCCACCAGCGGCAGGCCGTGGTGCGCGCCGAACACGCGTGCGTGCTCGAGCAGGCCACGATCGTCCGCGCCGCGATGCAATTCCACCGCGATCCAGGCGCGGCCCGCGAAGTGGCGCGTGATCCAGGCTGCGTCGCGCGCGTGCGTCGACTCGGGCACGTGCGCCGCGGCCGCACGCGCAGGCCAGTCCGGACGGGGTTCGCGCACGCCATCGGGCGTAGCCGGCGTGGCATCGCTGCCGGCGGGCAACGGCCACAGCACGAGCACGCCTTCGCCGAGTCGTTCGACATCGCTGCGCAGCAGGTGATACTCGCCTTTCGCACTGCGGCGCCGCCCGGTCGTGATGAGCCGGCACAGGTCGGAATACCCTTGCGCGTCCGCGACCAGCAGCACGAGCCTGGGTCCATCGGCGAGCTGCACCTCGCTGCCGACGATGAGCTTCACGCGATCGTCCGGGTGCGCGGCGGTCTTCGTGCTCGCCTCGAGTGCGCGCACGATGCCCGCGAGCGAGCACTCGTCGGTGATCGCGAGCGCGGCATAGCCGAGCTCGTGCGCGCGTGCGAACAGTTCGGCGGCGCCCGAGGCACCGCGCTGGAACGAGAAGTTCGACAGGCAGTGCAGTTCCGCATAACGGCGGTCGAGGGCCGTGTCGCGCGGACGGGGGCCAGTGCCGTCCGCGTCGCCTGCCGTCGTCGATGCCGCGACGCTGCGTTGCGCCTTGCGCAGGCCGCTGCGCGGATCGTCGTCGGCTTCACCCGGAAGATCGGGTTCGAGCGGCGCGCGCAGGCGGCGCCGCTTCGGCGGGCGCGGCGTGTTCATGCGAACCAGCCATGCAGGTTCCAGCCGTCCATGCCTGCGTCGACGAGGCGGCCCGCTTCGACGAAGGCCCAGGCACGCTGGCCCGAACGGGTTTCGACGATGTAGTAGTCGCGGCGCTGGTCGCCTTCGTCCCACCAGCCGCTTTCGATGCGCTCGGGCCCGGCGAGAATGCGGCGTGCGCCACCGCGCAGCGGCAGCGGCCGACGCAGCAGCCAGAACGGACGCTGCGCATCCGGCGGCAGCGGCTTCGCGCTGCCCGCGCCGGGTGGCACGAAGCGCCAGGCGCGCCCCGGGCGATGATCGCCCGCGCAGCCGAGGCCACGCAGTGCGGCGTCGCCGAGGCGCGCACGCAGGCGCTCGGCCAGCGCGGGCCAGTCGAACTGTTCGTGCCGGTTCGTTTCGAACAGGTCGCGATGCAGCGGGCACAGCGCGGGCAGGTCCTCGGCGACGAGGCCGAGTGCATGCACCGGTGCGACCAGCTCGACGCGTTCGAGGCGTGCGCGCGCCAGTTCGAACAGCGCGGCGGCGTCGCGCTGCGGTGCGAGCAGGCCGACCTCGATGCGCGTGCTCGCGCCGCGCTCGTGGCCGAGCACGAGTGCGAAGCGCTGCACGCCGCCGTCGCGCGCGACGAGGAACAGCGCGAACTCGCGCAGCATGCGCTGCAGCGGGAAGCCGAGCGCGGTATGCGATTCGATGCCGTATGCGAATTCGATGCGACGCTCGTAGCGCTGCGGCGGTTGCCAGCGCGTCCACGCTTCGGCCGCGAGTCCGCGCATGCGATCGAGATGATCGAGCGCGTCCTGGCCGATGCGCCGCGCGAGTTCCGCGCGAGGCAGCGCGAACAGTTCGCCGAGCGTGCGCAGCCCCATGCCGCGCAACGCGGCGACCGTCTTCGCGGGCAATCCGCCCGCGGTGAGCGGCACCGCGCCGAGCGCGAGCGGCAGCTGCGCGAGCGCCGGGATCGCGAGGGTCGCGCCGCTGTCTGCGAGCACGCGGGCGGCGCCCATCGTCGGTGCGGCGGCAATGGCATGCGCGAAGCCGAGTCGCTCGAGTTCGCTGCGCAGGCGGCGTTCGAATGCGGGCCAGCCGCCGAACAGCGCGAGACTCGCGCCGGCCTCGACGAACAGCGTGTCGGGCGCGGCGAGACTGACCTCGGCGCTGTAGCGGTAGGCGAGGGCCGCGAGGGTTTCGAGCGCCTGGCGTTCCGCGGCCTCGTCGCGCGGTGCGATCGCGAGGCGCGGGCACAGCAACTGCGCACCCGCGAGCGGCTGGCCCGCCTGCACGCCCGCCTTGCGTGCGGATGCATTCGCCAGCAGCACGTGGCGACGCTGCGCGGGTCCGTCGACGATCGCGAACGGTCGTCGACGGACCGTTTCATCCGTGCCGGCGTGGACGAGGTCCAGCGCCAGTTGCGGAAAGCGGAGGCAGGCCCAGAGCACGCACGCCTCGCGGTTCAGGCACGCAGCCGCATCGCCTGCGCGTGGTCGCCGAGGCGGCCGCGGCACTTGAGGATGTCGATGCGCGGCGCGCCGTCGGCAGCCATCGTGATGCGCAGGCGCAGCGCGGCGGGACTCGCCTCCGCGGCAGCCGCGAGCGGACGGAACACGAAGCCGATCGCGCCGCCGGTTTCGGCCGCGAGCTGCAGGCGGCGCAACTGGCGGTAGTCGGCGCGCGGAAGCCAGTTCAGCACCGCGCCGCAGCAGCCCGCGCGCAGGCATTGCTCGGCGGTCCAGTGGGTGTCGCCCGCGTCGGCGTCGATGTGCACGACCTGGGCGAGGTCGATGCCGGCGCCCGCGAGCGCGGGCGCATACGGAAGATAGGGTGGCGCGACCAGCGCGACGCGGCGGCGCGCCTGCGTCAGCGCGGCCAGCGCGGGCAGCAGCAGGCTGCATTCGCCGAGGCCGTCCTGTTCGATCAGGATCTCGCTCAGCGCGCCACGCGGCCAGCCGCCGCCGGGCAGGCGCGCATCCAGGCCCGCGATGCCGGTCGGCTGCGCATCGATCGTCGCGGGCGCGGCGGTGCCGCGGCGCCAGATGCGTGGGTCGCGCAGCACCTCGGCGAGCGCATGGGAAGGAGCCGGCGCGGGCACCGCATGCAGGTCTGCCTGCATGCGAGCGGGCGGCACGACCTCCGCCAATGCGACCGGCGCGAGTTCGATGGTGGAAAAACCCTGGTCGCCTTCAGGCGCAACGAGCGTGAACATCGCAC
Organism: Lysobacteraceae bacterium; assembly: GCA_004143945.1. Classification (GTDB taxonomy): domain Bacteria; phylum Pseudomonadota; class Gammaproteobacteria; order Xanthomonadales; family Rhodanobacteraceae; genus Dokdonella_A. Next base: position 676,567 of record SEHB01000001.1, on the reverse strand, counting down.
TGCATCCTTGTCATCGATGTTTCGGGGAAAAACCGGCGGGTCGGATCAATCCGACGTAGAGGCCCTCGATCGCGAGCGCCTGTCGATCGGGATCCACTTCGATCGGCGCGAATTCGGGATTGGCGGGCAGCAGGCGCACGCGCCCGGCGCGTCGTTCGAGGCGCTTGACCGTGACTTCGTCGTCGACGCGCGCGACCACGATGCGGCCGTCGTCGGCCACTTCGGTGCGATGCACGGCGATCAGGTCGCCGTCGAGAATGCCCGCATCGCGCATGCTCCAGCCGACCACGCGCAGCAGGTAATCGGCGCGCGGACGGAACAGCTCCGGGTCGACGCCATGGTGGCCTTCGATGTTCTCGGTGGCGAGAAGGGGGCTGCCGGCGGCAACCCGGCCGACGAGGGGGAGCCAGGTTGCCGCCGGCGCCCGCGAACGAAGCGGGAGGCGCAGGCCTCGGTGATGCGGAAGGCGTTCGAGCACGCCCTTGCGGACCAGCGCCTCTACATAATCCTGCGCTGAGCTATGACTTGCAAGCCCAAGATTTTCCGAGATTTCACGCAGGGTCGGCGCGGCGCCGTGCAGCTCCAGATGGCGTCGGATGCAGTCGAGCACGCGTTGCTGGTTGGCAGTGAGGCGGGGGTCGTCCATGGGGCGAATGTACGTACATACGTACGTATCCGCAAGTGCTCGCGGGAAGTCGAAAGCGCCCCCTCATCCGCCCCTGCGGGGCACCTTCTCCCGCGAGCGGGAGAAGGGAACGGCAGCACCCGCGCTCCTGCTTCCCCCGCTTGCGGGGGAAGATGCCGCGCAGCGGCAGAAGGGGGCTGCCCTTGATCTTGATCTTCGTGGCGTGATCGAAGATCAGGAGCTTCCCTCATCCGCCCCTGCGGGGCCCCTTCTCCCGCGAGTGGGAGAAGGGGACGGCAGAAGGGAATCGCAGCACGGCACCACGCCTCAACGCAGCGGCGTCAGTTGAAGGTTGTCGATCATCACGCGTGGCGCGGTCGGCTGGCCTTGCCAGGTCGCATGGAGGCGCAGGGTGTCGAACACCACGCCATCGACCGCGAGCGTCGCGACCGCCGGGTTGTCGCGGTCCCCGCCGCCAGCGATCGTCAGTACGTCGCTGTCGACGACGGCGTCGCCCGACAGCGCATCGAGGTGGATCTCGATGCCACCCCAGGGACCGTTCTCGTAGTAGGCGAGCTGGACGCTGGCTGCGCGCGCGGGCGCATCGAGTTCCATCGTCGCGCGAACGAGCGCGCCGATCGAGAGGTTGTCGCCGACCACGTAGCTGGTGCCGAAGGTCAGCGTGTTCGGTGCGCTGCCGAAGTCGGGGAAGTCGTTCCAGAACAGCGTCGCGTTCTCGATGATGAACTGGTCGCCGACGTCGGCCGGCTCGAACGTGCTGCCGTCGGGGAACACGCCGCCGATGCCGTTGCAGTCGCGGTAGGTGATGCCTTCGTGCGTGAAGGACGTGCCGAGGAAACTTTCGGCCAGATCGTCGTAGGTCACGAGCACGGGATCGACCTGCGGCAGCTCGAAGCCGTCGCGGAAGATGCGGTCGTCGCCGGCTCCGGCGACGAACAGTTCCGCGTGTGCGGTCGGCATGTCCTCGACGCCGGCCCAGCCGCCCGCGAGCAGCACGCGGCCATCGGCCAGGCGCACCGCGGTGCCGCTCATGCTCGGGGTGATGAGGTCGCCGACGTCGCTGAAGGTTCCGCTCGCAGGGTCGTAGACCTCGGCGGGCGCGATGTTGGGGTCGCCCGTCACGTTGCCGTTGCCACCGGCGACGAGCACGCGGCCGTCGGCGAGCAGGGTCGCGGTCGGATTCGCGCGCACGTGCGCGAGGCTGCCGGTCGGCGAGAAGGTACCGCTCGCGGGATCGTAGAGTTCGGCTTGCGCGAGATAGCTCGTGTTGCCGAGTCCGCCGACGACCAGCACGCGCCCATCGGCGAGCGTCGCGATCGCGTGGTCGCCACGCGGTTCGGTCAGGCTGCCGGTCAGCGTGAACTGGCCGGTGGTCGGATCGTAGACTTCGGCCGTACCGAGCGCGCCCGAGTCGTCGTAGCCTCCTGCGATGAGCACGCGACCGTCGGCGAGCTTGGCGGCGCGTCCGCCGGGATCGCGCGGTGCGGAGAGCGGGCCGGTCGGGCTGAAGGTGCCCGTTGCCGGGTCGTAGACTTCGGCACTCGCGAGCGTGTCGGTGGTGAAGTTGAAGCCGCCCGCGAACAGCACGCGGCCATCGTCGAGGCGCGCGACCGCGGTGACGTAGCGCGGTTCGGTCATGCTGCCGGTCGGCGTGAATTGGCCGGTCGCCGGATCGTAGATTTCCGCGCTCGCGAAGATCGTGTCGCCCTGGTTGCCGCCGCGCCCGCCGGCCACGAGTACGCGTCCATCCATGAGCGCCACCGTGGTCGGGCGCATGCGTGCATCGGCGAGGCTGCCGGTGGGCGTGAACGCGCCGGTCGCGGGGTCGTAGAATTCCGCACTTCCGACGACGTTGCCGGTGCCGGCGATCCCGCCGACCTCCAGCACGCGCCCGTCGGGCAGCAGCGCGGCGCCCTGGTGCGAGCGCGGCACGTTCATTTCACCGGTCGCCTCGAATCCCCCGCCTCCATGGGCCAGGCTCGCCTGCACACAGCAGGCGGCGATCGCGATCACGCGCAGGATGCCGTTCATGTCGTCCTCCGTTGCTGGCCGCGCGGCGCGCGACGGCGTGCAGTCAGCTTGCGCGCGTGGGCCCTCACCGGCATTCGGTTTCCATGAGCCGCGCATGCGATCGCGGTTTCGCCGCCGCTGGATCCGGGTTTGCGCTAAGGTCGCGCCGCATGACGCAGTGCACGAAGGAGATCGCGATGGACGAATCGAAGGGCCGTGCACCCGCGGTCGGCATCGGGCGCGCGGAGGCGACGGTCCTGCTCGCGATCGTCGGCGGCGTGCTCGCGTGGTCGGCGATCGCACCGAACGATCGCATGACCTGGCTCATGGAAATCGCCTGGGTGCTCGCGGGCATCCCGCTGCTGGTCGCCACGCGCCGGCGATTTCCGCTGACGCGGCTGCTGTACTGGCTGCTCGCCGTGCATGCGGTGATCCTCGTCTACGGCGGGCAGTACACCTACGCCGAGACGCCGCTCGGCGACTGGGCGCGCGACGTGTTCGGCTTCGCGCGCAACCACTACGACCGCCTCGGGCATTTCGCACAGGGGTTCGTGCCGGCGATCCTCGCGCGCGAACTGCTGCTGCGCCTGACACCGCTGCCCCCGGGTGGCTGGCTGTTCTACCTCGTCTGCGCCGCGTGCCTGAGCTTCAGCGCATTCTTCGAGTTCATCGAATGGTGGGCAGCGCTGGTCATGGGCGGCGACGCGGATGCCTACCTCGCGACCCAGGGAGACGTCTGGGACACGCAGTGGGACATGTTCCTCGCGCTGTGCGGTTCGATCCTCGCGCAGCTCGCGCTGGCGCGCCTGCATGACCGCCAGCTCGGGCTGCGCCCGCTCGCCGGCGTTTGACTGCACCTTGTCATCGCGACCCGGCGGCTGCATATCGGGAGGGATGCAGGCCGACGAACGCGGAGGGGTGCGATGAAGATCCTGATGGTGCTGACCTCGCATGGAGAGCTCGGCGATACGGGACACAAGACCGGCATGTGGCTCGAGGAATTCGCGGCGCCGTATTACGCGTTCAGGGACGCCGGCGCCGAGGTGGTGCTGGCTTCCCCGAAGGGCGGGCAACCACCGATCGATCCACGCAGCAACGACGACGCCGCGCAGACCGAGGCGACGCGGCGTTTCGCGGCGGATGCGCCCGCCCAAGGCGCGCTCGCGCACACGCACCGGCTCGCCGAAGTCGCGGGCCATGCGTTCGATGCGGTGTTCTATCCGGGCGGGCACGGGCCGCTGTGGGATCTCGCCGGCGACACGATTTCGCAGCACCTGGTCGAGCATGCATACGCCGCGGGCAAGCCGGTGGGCGCGGTCTGCCACGGCCTCGCCGCATTGCGCGACGCGCGCGGACCGTTCGGTTTGCCGCTCGTGCGCGGCAAGAACGTGACCGGATTTTCCGACAGCGAGGAGGCGGCCGTGGGACTGGTCGACGACGTGCCGTTCAGTGTCGAGCAGATGCTGAGGGAGCACGGCGGTCTGTATTCGAGCAAACCCGACTTCCAGCCGCACGTCGTCACCGACGGACTGCTCGTGACCGGACAGAACCCGGCCTCGTCGACCGAAGCCGCGAACGCCTTGCTGCGCATGCTCTCGTAGGCCCGACGGCCGGCCAGCGGGCGCTGCCTGTTTCCGCGCGACGATCGGCTGCCCGTGCTGCGTGCGTTGCCGTTGCAGGTCGACCGGGAGGCCGCGCTCAGCGCCCGGGCACGTGAGGCAACCATTGCGCAATGATCCGGGCGAGCACCGCTCGATTCGCATCGACTGCATCGGCGTCCGCAAAACGGATCATCGCGCGATCCTTGCCCAGCCACTCGAGCACGCCGGCAGGATCCTCGATCGCCGGCGCGGCCACCGCGCGCCTTCGCGCCGAAATGCAGGATCAGCGCGATGCCGGATTTCGAACGCAGGTGGGTCGTGCCGAACCACTCTCCCGTCCGGAAACTCGGTGCGTTCCATTTGACGCCTTCGCGAATCGAAGAATCGGCCGCCGCCACGGCGCGGCGCAGCGCCTCGATGGCGGGTTTGTGCGGGTGATCGAGCGCCTGCATGAACGCATCGACGTCTTCGCTGCCCTGGTTCTTGCGCATCCATCCCTCCTTTGCGTTCAGGCGTGTCCGGTCGCGCCTGCACGGCGCCGCGTCGAACCTTTGTGCGATCGCGCAGCCGGTGGCTCGGGGCGGGGCTTGGCGCGCCCTGCGGGTCTCGCGGAAGCCGCGCCTTGCAGAAGGCGCCGGAACGTCGGGCACTGCAGGTGACTCGGCGCAGGACACACGGCCGCATGCGCGAGGCCGTCGCGCAGCGCCACGAGTCTTTGGATCTTGAGGTCGAGCTGCTTCGCGCGCGTCGCGAGCTTGCGGCGGTCGATGCGCGGGCGACCATCGGGCGTGAACATCGCCGCGACCTCGTCGAGTGAAAATCCCGCCGCGCGGCCGAGCGCGATCAGTGCGAGCCGCTCGAGCACGCCAGCGTCGAACACGCGTCGCAGGCCATGCCGGCCGATCGACGTGATCAGACCCTTCTGCTCGTAGTAGCGCAGCGTCGACGCAGGCAGGCCGGCGCGTCGCGCGACTTCGACGATGTCCATCGCCACCCCTTGACTTGAAGTCGACTTGAAGTGGCATTGTGCACGCCACGCGGTCGACGCGGCAATTCGAGGAGGACTGGATGGACCATTTGGCGTACGTGCTCGCGCTCGGCGCAGGCGCCACGGCACTGACCGATCTCTGGGCGCTCGCGCGCAGGCGCGTCGCGCGCATCGCATTGCCGGACTGGGGCCTGGTCGGACGCTGGTTCGCGTGGAGTGCGCGCGGGCGGCTGCGGCATGCGTCGATCAAGGCGGCGGCGCCGGTGCGTGGCGAACGCGCGATCGGCTGGATCGCGCACTACGCGATCGGCATGCTGTTCGCGGCCTTGCTGCTCGCGATCGCCGGGCCCGCGTGGATGCGACAGCCGACGCTCGCGCCCGCTTTGCTCGTCGGCGTCGCGACCGTCGCGGCGCCATTCCTCGTGATGCAACCCGCCATGGGCGCGGGGTTCGCCGCGAGCCGCACGCCGAATCCGGCGGCTGCGCGCATGCAGAGCCTCGTCACGCACGCGGTGTTCGGCGTCGGGCTCTACGCGAGCGGCTGGCTGCTCCACCTGCTTCGGCTGTCGTGATCGTTCCACACCCATTCCACGTCCCCAAGGAGAACATGCGATGCGAATTCCCGCCCGTCATGCACCGATCCTGTTCGGCGCACTGCTTTCGGCGATCATGGTCGGCCTCGTCTCGGCCTTCGTGCTTGCGATCAACCACGGCATCGATGCCGGATTCCCGGCGCAGTGGCTGCGCAGCTGCATCACCACATGGCCGATCGCGTTCCCGACGGTGACCTTGGTCGCTCCGTGGGTAAGACGCATCGTGGGTCGACTGACCGCATGACGCGTTCGCGCGCCTGCGAGCCGGTGCCCGGCCCTTCGGCCCGGGCGCGCTGCGATCTGGAGCCGAACGTTCGACCGTCGATCAGGACCCGAGCAGGGCCGGATTGAGTCGCCACACCGCATGGTTGAGGAAGGCCGCGAAGCTGACCCATGCGAGGTACGGAACGAGCAGGACGCCCGCGAGCGGCCTGATGCGCCAGAACGCGACCAGCGTCGCGACGATCAGCAGCCACAGCACGATGATGTCGGCGAGCGCCCAGCCACCGAGGCGCCACGCGAAGAACAACCAGCTCCATAGTGCGTTGAGCACGAGCTGCACGAGGAACAGCGAGAGCGCGTTGCGCGCGCCGCCGAAGCCGCGTTCGCGCCAAGCGAGCCAGGCGGCGATCCCCATCAGCGCATAGAGCAGGGTCCAGACCGGCCCGAACACCGACGCGGGCGGGGCCCAGTCCGGGCGCACGAGTTCGGCATAGAACGACTGTGACTGCGCCGACGCGATCGCGCCGGCCGCCGCAGCGACGAACACGACGACGAGCCAGGCGGCGAGGCCGAGTGCCTGTTCACGCCTCGAGAAGATCGACATGTGCATATCCGTGGCAACGGGCAGGACGCCATTCTTGTACGGCGGCGCGTGAACCGCTGGATAATCGATGCATCTGGACCGTCTCGCTCAAGCGATCGCCGGTGCCGCACCTGCCGCGAAGGTGCGATCGCGACCGTCGCGCTTGGCCGCATACATCGCCGAATCGGCCTGTGCGAGTGCGTCGTCGAGGGATTGCGTGGGCATGGCTTCGCAGACGCCGGCACTCAACGTGAAGCGGATCTGCGCGCCATCGACCGCGACCGTCGTCGCACGGCAATGCGCGAGCACCGCTTCCGCGCGTGCGAGCGCCTGCTCGCGCCGCGCGCCCGGCATCGCGACGCAGAACTCTTCGCCTCCCATCCGCGCGACGAGGTCGGAAGGCGCGGCGAGCTCGCGCAGTCGATCACCGAGCGCCTGCAGCACGCGGTCGCCCGCAGCATGGCCGTGCATGTCGTTGATGCGCTTGAAGTGGTCGATGTCGAGCATGATGACGCTCGCGGCGCCATCGCCGCCGCGCCAGCCGTGGGCGTGCTCGGCCGCGCGGAAGAATCCGCGTCGGTTGAGCAGGCCGGTCAGCCAGTCGACCATCGCGAGATCCTCGTTGCGCGCGGCGAGCATCGCGAACTGCAGTGCGAGGCAGGCGACCGCGAGCGAGAGCATGAACATCAGCGAGGCCACGCTGAACAGCACGCGGTGGTAACCGATCTCGAGCCGCGCCGAGGTCGGCAGCAGCCCCGCGATATTCGCGTAGGACCACGCGAACACCGCCGCATAGACCAGTACGAGCACGCGCAGCCGCCGGTAGATGCGCTCGATCTCGTGGCGCGGCGGCGTGCGCAGGCTGGCTTGCAGAGCGAGCAGGAACAGGAACTGCGCGAATGCGGTGGTCAGCACGCGCATGCGCGCATTCGGCCATGCGTATTCCCACGCGATCAGGCCGGCCGCGGGAATCGCGATCATCAGCAGCGCGATCCATGCCTGGCGACTTTGGCGGCCGAATTCGCGAAAGCCCAGCAGGAAGCAGGCGCTCGCGGCGCCGAGCGCGAGATGGTTGCCGCTGGTCGCGAGGGATTCCCACTCGGCGGGCACGCGCATCGAGAACAGGAACAGCGAAATCCCGTTGAGCAGGAAGCCGACGGCCCACAGCTGCGCGCCCTTGCCCTGCTCATGTCCGGCGCCGACCCAGGCCAGCAGGCCCGCGAGCATGATCTGCATCAACGCGCGACTCGCCGCGAGCGTCGGGATGTCGATCGGCAGGAACAGGGTTTCCGTCATTGCGGGCCTGCACGGGGCCCACGCCCCTGTACTGCCACTATGCCATCGCGGCGCGGGCCGGATGCGCGAGTTGGCTGAACGGCCGATCCGCGAGCGGTCGCGACCGGCGCATCGGCCCTGCAGCCCGTGCACGGTGTCGATACGGGCCGCGCCGGTTCGTCGCATGCATGCCAGATCGACTCGGAGTCGACGATGGAGCCCGTGATCACCGCCTTCGAACTTTCGCCAGACGAGGGCAGGGGACTCGCGCGCGACATGCGCGTGCGCTGGGCACTCGAGGAAGCGGGCCAGCCCCACGACGTGCGACTCGTGTCCTTCAAGGCGATGAAGCAGGCTCCGCACAGGGCGCGGCATCCGTTCGGGCAGATCCCGACGTTCGAGCAGGGCGACCTCGTGCTGTTCGAATCGGGTGCGATCGTGCTGCACGTGGCCGAGCGCGATGCGCACGCAAACCTGTTGCCGCGGGACCCGCATGCGCGGGCACGCGCGATCGCCTGGTTGTTCGCCGCACTCAATACCGTGGAGCCGCCGATCGTCGAACGCGAGCAGAGCGACTTCGTCGACCGTGGCCAGCCGTGGTACGAGGCGCGGCTGCCGATGCTCGACGAGCGCATCCGCGGGCGCCTGCGCGACCTCGCGACGCGGCTCGCGCACGCCGACTGGCTCGACGGCGCATTCAGCGTCGGCGACCTCGTGATGGTCACCGTGCTGCGCAGGCTCGAGGCGGACATGCTCGCGCAGTTCCCGAGCCTCGCTGCATATGTCGCGCGTGGCGAAGCACGACCGGCATGGCGGCGTGCGTTCGACGCACAGCTCGCGGTGTTCGCCGCGCGCGCCCGATGAATCCTCGACTCGCGAAAGGAAACGTCATGTCACCGGAAGCGAAGGCGAAAGGCCCGGCGTCGTACTTCCCGTCGATCGAAAAGACCTATGGCAAGCCCGTCGGGCACTGGCTTGCGCTGCTGGCCTCGATGGACGACCGAAAGCACATGGACATGGTCGCCGCGCTGAAGTCGGAGCACAAGATGGGCCACGGGCATGCGAATGCGCTGGTTGCCTACCATCGCGCGCAGCGAAAGGATTGAGGCGCGCAACCGTCAGGAACGGTGGCGTCGGCGTCCATGCCGGCAGGATTCAGTGCTTCGCGGCGCCCTCGGAGCGCTGGGATTCGTCCGCATCGCGGATTGCGCCGGTTTCGTCCGGTGCACTGTGGCGCAGAGCCTCGAACTGTCTCACCCAGAAGCCACTCACGATCTCGTTGAGCCGGTTGCTCTCGCCGTTCAACAACACGACGAGCCCGCGTTGCAGCCTCGGCGAATAGCTGATCGTGCCGACGTAGCCCTTGACCCAGCCGGAGTGGAGCACGACGGCGTCGTCGCCGATGCGATAGACGCGCCAGCCGAGCCCGTAATGCGCGCTCGTCAGCACGTCCTTCCAGTACCGATGGCCCATGTCCTTCGGCGTCGACACGCGCGGCTTGGTCAGCACATCGACCTGCGCCGGATCGATCACCTGCGGATGGCGTCCCATCTGCGCGAGCGTCCACTGCGCAAGATCGATCACGCTCGCGTTGATGCCGGCCGCGGCCGGGAGCCGGTAGTAGTCCTCTTCCACTTCGACGCTGCGCCAGGCCTCGCCCTTGCGTACATGGGGCAGCGCATGGTCGGGCGAAGCCAGCAAGGCGGCGCGACCGAACGACGCGGTGTGCATCGCAAGCGGCGTGAAGATGCGTTCCGTGACCTGGATCGCGTAGTCCTTGCCGCCGGCCTGCTCGATCGCCTGTGCCGACAACGCATAGAGGATGTTCTGGTAGCCGTAGCAGCGCCCGGGCGCGCAACCAGGCGACAGCGTGCGGAACTGCGGCAGGATCCGTTCGAGCGATTGGCCGGCGTCGACGAGGTTGTCGAACGCATTGGGCACGAGGCCGCTCGACTGGCCGAGTATGTGCTGCAGTTGCAAGCCGCGCTGTGCATCGCCGTGCAGCCTGAACTGCGGCGCGAACTCGGCGATCGGCTGGTTCCAGCGAAGCTTCCCTTCGTCGACGAGGATCGCCGCAAGCCCCGCCGCGAACGTCTTGGACAGCGAGGCGATGCGGAACACCGTGGCGGGAGCCACCGGCTGCGGATCGTCCAGTGCACGCACGCCATGCGCGCCCGCCCGCTCGACCTTGCCATCCGCGATGATCGCCCAGGCGCCACCGGGAATGCCGGCATCGTCGAGGATCGCGTCGAAGGACACATCGAAACCGGCGTCGACGACACGCGATGGATCATGCGGCGCGGACATGGCCGTGGCGACCCGGAGCAGGGCCGTGAACCCGGTCAGCAGGCAGGCAACAAGAGCGGCGCGAATCGGCGGCATTGCGGTTCGTGATCGGCGCGTCGGCGACGCAATTCGCGAGCGTAGCCGATCCGTCGCCGCGGCCGGCGATCGAATGCCGCATGCGCACCCTCGCAGGCCGGTGCAACCGGCGGTTGCGCCGCAAGGGCTCGAGCATCGACCATGTCGCCTTGCCCTGCACGCGGAACTCGCACGTCGTGAGTCCAGCCCCATCCTGGAACCCGCCACCGTTCGCGCGGTTGCCGATGCGCTTCGACGTCGACGCGTTGCGTCGCGCCGTCGCTGTGTTTCCTGCCGACGCGTGGCGCCCGCATTTCAATACCGGCTACTACGTGGGCGACTGGAGCGGAATCGCGTTGCGTTCGCACGAGGGTGCGTTCACGCCGCTCGCGCCCGGGCAGGGCGAGGCACGGCCGACCGCGCACTGCGACGCATTCTGGCAGGCGCAACTGGCCCGGCTCGGAACCGCGCTGCGCAGCGCGCGCCTGCTGCGCCTCGGGCCGGGCGGGCGCATCCGCGAGCATCGCGACCATGATCTCGGCGGTGCCGATGGCGACCTGCGCATCCACGTACCGATCGTCACCGACGAGCGCGTCGATTTCCTGCTCGATGGCCGCAAGGTGCCGATGCAGGCCGGCGAATGCTGGTTCCTCGATCTGTCGAGGCCACATCGCGTCGAGAACCACGGCGGGGTCGCGCGCATCCATCTCGTCGTCGATTGCGCGCGTTCGCCCTGGATTGAGGCGCAGATCGACGCGGGCCTCGGCGACACGCCGCCGAGCCAGCCGAGCCGCGGCAGCGAAGCATTCGCTGCGTTTCGCGCACACGTCCATGCGCATCCGGCACTCGAGGATGAGCTCGCCACGCTGACCGACACCGAAGCATTCCTCGACGCCGTGCTTGCATCGGCGAGTGAAGCGGGATTCGGCTTCGAGCGCGAAGAAGTGCGCGTCGCGATGGCGCAGGCGCGGCGCGACTGGGTCCGGCAATGGCGGGCCTGAACCAGGCAACGCACGACTGGAGCGACTGGCTGCCGATCCGGGTGTCGCGGTCGGATCGCGAATGGGCGATCGACTGGTGCCGCTTCGGCCAGCAACCATTGTGCGAGCCGTTCTTCCGCGACAGCGTCGAGGTCGCACTGCGTCGTCCGTTCAACCTCGCATTCGGAAGGCGGACCGGCTTCGATGCCCTGCTCGAGTGGCAGGCACGCAGCCCCGGGCTCGCGCCGACTGCATTCGTGCTGCACGCATCACGCTGCGGCTCCACGCTGCTCGCGCAGGTGCTCGCGGGACTGGCGAGCCACATCGTGTTGTCCGAGCCCCCGCCTCTCGACGCGGTATTGCGCGCGCATCACGGCCATTCCTCGGTCGCCGATATGCAGCCGGCCTGGATCGCGGCGCTGCTCTCCGCCTGGGGCCAGCGCCGGCGCGGAACCGAACGCGCGCTCGTGGCCAAGCTCGATGCCTGGAACATCTTCGAGCTGCCGCTGCTGCGCCGCGCATGCCCCGCCACACCGTGGATCTACCTCTACCGCGATCCGCTCGCGATCGTCGCATCGCACCTCGAAGAACCCGGTCGACACATGGTGCCCGGCCTCATCGGCGCATCGCCGGTCGCGACGGCGATGGAAGAACACACGATGGTTCCGCGTGCCGAGTACGTCGCACGCGTGACCGGTCTGCTGCTCGCGACCGGATTCGAACAGTGCGTGGCGCACGGCGGCATCCCCGTGAACTACGACGAACTGCCCGAAGCGATCGGTGGCCGTCTCGCCGGCGTGCTCGGACTCGATGCCTCCGATGCGGCACGCGCGCGCAGCGGTCTGCAGCGCCACTCCAAGCGCCCGCGCGAAGCGTTCGAGTCGGACGACCTGCGCAAGCGCGAAGCGGTCGGCGAGCCCGTACGCGAACAGGTGGCGCGGTGGGCGATGCCGCCATACCTCGCGCTGGAAGCACTGCGCGCGAAGCACCGGCAGGCGGTGGCAGACACTCGTTCCTTTTCGTAGGAGGGCTGCAGGCGCAATCGCAAGTCCCTCGCGGGGAAGCGTGCCGATGCATCCTGCTGCATCGAGCTCGCGAATCAGAGCGCCTTGCCCACCACGTCGTCGATGAGCCGGAAGCGCGAGTTCAATGCCGCGGCTTCACCGTCGGCCAGACGGGACGCGCGATCGTTCGCCTCGATTTCGTGCCGCAGTTCCTCAGGCAGCTCGTGGACGGGACCTGGCACGTATCCGATCCAGTCGTCCTCCTCCGCGCCACCTGCCTCGCTCTGAATCCTGAACACGATCGGCAACAGCGCGTAGGTACCGATGCGCCGACCCGCGACGCTCTCGGTCAGGTCGTACTTCCAGGTCTTCGCCGCGGTGATGCTCGCGCGTTCGAAGAGCTTGCGCCACGATTCCGCGTCGCTCTCAGAGCGCGTGCGCGCGCCGAGGCTGGTCTTGTAGGGAAGTGCCTCGACGACCTTGCCTGTGTCGTCGATCCGTAGCAGCAGCAGGACTTTCGCACCGAGCCGTACACTGGCCGCGAGCCGGGGATAACTGGGTGGCTTGCCGGCGGAGCTTCGACGCGGCGCGCCGAACTCGACGCTCGCGATGCTGACGGTAAAGTTGTCGGAATCGGCCGCTGAACGATTGGCAAGCAGGCGGATGCGCAGTGCCGTCTTGGCGGTCACGGGCCGCCCGTCCTGCAGGATCGGTTCGAAGCGCCAGCCGCGCACGGAGCGATCGACGAGCGCCGCGATCTCCGGCGTCAACGTGCTCGAAAGGCTGTAATCGCTGACACGTCCTTCGGGGTCGATGCGCACCTCGCCGTTTGCGACCATCTCGTAATTGGCTGACTTGGCCGGCGCGGCGATCGCGGGTGTGCCTGCGAACGCCATGAGTGCTGCGATAGTGAAGGTCCGAAAAAGCCTCATGTGATTCTCCCGGCGGGACGATAGGGCGTCATCCGGCTTTCTTCTTCGCCAGCTTCAGCCAGGTATCGACCACGGTATCGGGATTGAGCGACACCGACTCGATGCCCTGGTCCATCAGCCATTCCGCGAGGTCGGGGTGGTCGCTCGGCCCCTGGCCGCAGATGCCGATGTACTTGCCTTTCTTCCTAGCGGTAGAGATCGCCATCGCGAGCAGCTTCTTGACCGCGGGGTCGCGTTCGTCGAACAGGCTCGCGACGATCGCGGAGTCGCGGTCGAGGCCGAGCGTAAGCTGGGTCAGGTCGTTGGAACCGATCGAGTAACCGTCGAAGATATCGAGGAACTCGTCAGCGAGCAGGGCGTTCGAGGGCACCTCGCACATCATGATGACCTTGAGGCCATGCTCGCCCTGCTTGAGGCCGTGCCTGGCGAGCACCTCGATGACCTTGCGGCCTTCGGCGAGCGTGCGCACGAACGGGATCATGACCCAGGCATTGTCGAGGCCCATGGTCTCGCGCACCTTTTTGACCGCGCGGCATTCGAGCGCGAACGCGTCCTCGAAACTCGGATCGACGTAGCGGCTCGCGCCGCGGAAGCCGATCATCGGGTTCTCCTCGTGCGGCTCGTAGCGCTTGCCGCCGATCAGGTTCGCGTATTCGTTCGACTTGAAGTCCGACAGCCGCACGATCACCGGGTTCGGCGCGAACGCGGCCGTGATCGTCGCGATGCCCTCGGCGAGGCGATCAACGTAGAAGTCGACCGGGCTCGCATAGCCCGCGATGCGCTCGTCGATGAGGCGCTTGGTCTCGGCATCCTGCTTGTCGTATTCGAGCAGCGCCTTCGGATGCACCGCGATGTGGCTCGCGATGATCATCTCGAGGCGCGCGAGGCCGACGCCCGCGTTCGGCAGCATCGCGAAATCGAACGCGCGCTCGGGGTTGGCCACGTTCATCATGATCTTCAATGGCGCCGGCGGCATCGCGCCGAGGTCGGCGGTGATGCGCTCGAACGGCAGCTTGCCTTCGTAGATGAATCCGGTGTCGCCCTCGGCGCAGGAGATCGTGACTTCGGCGCCGTCGGGGATCGCATCGAGCGCATTGCCGGTGCCGACCACCGCGGGCACGCCGAGCTCGCGCGCGATGATCGCGGCGTGGCAGGTGCGCCCGCCGCGGTTGGTCACGATCGCGGCGGCGCGCTTCATCACGGGCTCCCAGTCGGGATCGGTCATGTCCGCGACGAGCACGTCGCCGGGCTCGACGCGGCTCATGTCCTTGATCGAGCGGATCACGCGTGCCTTGCCCGAGCCGATCTTCTGGCCGATCGAGCGGCCTTCGGCGAGCACCTTGCCGCGCTGGCCGAGCTGGAACCGCTCGATCTGCGTCGCATGGCTGCGCGACTTCACCGTCTCGGGGCGCGCCTGCACGATGTAGAGCTTGCCGGTCACGCCGTCCTTCGCCCACTCGATGTCCATCGGGCGGCCGTAGTGCTGCTCGATCACGAGCGATTGCTTCGCGAGCTCGTGCACGTCCGCGTCGGAGATACAGAATCGCGCGCGATCGGCCGCGGGCGTGTCTTCGACGCGTACGCGCTCGCCCGGCTTGTCCGAATACACCATGCGCTGCTGCTTGGCGCCGATCTGGCGTCGCAGGATCGCGGGCTTGCCCGCCGCGAGCGTCGGCTTGTAGACATAGAACTCGTCCGGGTTGACCGCGCCCTGCACGACCATCTCGCCGAGGCCGTAGCTGCCGGTCACGAACACCGCATCGCGGAAACCCGATTCGGTGTCGAGCGTGAACAGCACGCCCGAGGCGCCGACGTCCGAGCGCACCATGAGCTGCACGCCGGCCGAGAGGAACACGTCCTCGTGCTTGAAGCCGTGGTGCACGCGATAGGCGATCGCGCGGTCGTTGTAGAGCGAGGCGAACACTTCCTTGACCTTGTGCAGCACGTCGTCGATGCCGACGACGTTGAGGAAGGTTTCCTGCTGGCCCGCGAACGACGCGTCGGGGAGGTCTTCGGCGGTCGCGGAAGAACGCACCGCCACCGCGATGTCGGTCGATCCTGCATCGGCACAAAGTTTCACGTAGGCGTCGCGGATCGCCTGGTCGAGCTCCGCCGGCAGCGCGGTGTCGACGATCCAGCCGCGGATCTCGGTGCCGGCGCGGGTCAGCGCGTCGACGTCCTCGACGTCGAGTGTCGCGAGCCGGTCCTGGATGCGCTTCGCGAGCCCGCTCTTTTCGAGGTAGTCCTGGAATGCCTGCGCGGTGGTCGCGAAGCCGCCGGGCACGGAGACGCCGAGCTGGGCGAGGTGGCCGATCATCTCGCCGAGGGAGGCGTTCTTTCCGCCGACCTTGCCGAGGTCGGACATGCGCAGCGAATCGAGCCAAAGCACCAGGTCGCTCAAGGGAATCTCCGGAACCATCGAGGGGAGCGCGGCAGCGCCGCGCGAAACGCGGATTTTCGGGCTTCGCGCGCGCGCGGGCAAGGGAAACCGCGTCGCGGCGGGGTCGGATCGCCGAAGATCGGCTGTTATCCTGCCCGGATGACGACACCGCGCTACCTGTTCCGCGACTTCAGCCTCGATCCCGCCGCGCGCGAGTTGCGCCGCGCGGGCGAGCTCGTCGCGCTGCCGACGAGCGCACTCGACTGCCTCGCCTGGCTCGTCGCCCACCGCGACCGCGCGGTCGGGCGCGACGAGCTGATCGCTGCGGTCTGGGGTCGTGCCGACGTCGCCGACGCGTTGCTCGCGCAGACCATCCTCAGGATCCGACGCACGCTCGGCGATGCAGGCGCCGAAGATTCGGCGATCCGCACGATCGCGCGCTTCGGATATCGCTGGGTCGAGCCGACGCGGCTCGAAGTCGACGCATCGGACACTGTCGCGCCGCCCGCCGCGATCGCGGCGCCCGGGCCCGGCATGGAAGCACGGATCGGGCCCGCGCCGCCGCCAGCGACGACTTCGTCGCGTTCGCGGCTCCGCCCCGCAATGCTCGCGGCGCTGCTGCTCGCGCTCGGGCTCGCGGCATTCGCGATCTGGAGTTGGGGCGAGCGCGACGCGGGCGCCGACGCCGCCGTTGCCGCTGCGCCGATCGGCGACGCCGCGCAGGCGGTCGTGTTCCCGGCCGAAACCGACGAGCTCGACGAGTGGAGCTGGCTGCGCCTGGGCCTCATGGACCTGGTCGCCGGCCGCCTGCGCCAAGCCGGCATCACGACGCCGACCAGCGAGAGCGTGCTTGCCTGGCTGCGCGGACGGCCCGCCGATGCGCCGCGCGACGCGATCGATCCCGAGCTTGCACCCGCCGACGCGCTGCGCGTGCGTCCGTCGGCGCGCTTCCGCGACGGCAGCTGGACCGTGCAGCTCGCGGCGAACGGGCCGCGCGCGATCACGGTGGAGGCTGCGGACCGCGACGTGCTCGCGGCGACGCACGCGGCGATCGACCTGTTGCTCGTGCGCCTCGGCCATGCGCCACCGCCTCGGCGCGAAGCCGGCGCGCTCGCACTCGACGAACTCATGCAGCGCACGCGCGCGGCGATCCTTTCCGACCAGTTCGACCTCGCGCAGCAGCTGATCCTGCGCGCCGAGCCGGCGCTGCGCGAACAGCCGGTGGTCGAGCTGCGGCTCGCGCAGATCGACATGGGCCGCGGCGACTACGCGGCGGTCCAGCGCCGCCTCGGTCCGTTGCTCGACAAGGTGCCCGCGGACGAGGACGCGACGCTGCGCGCGCGCATCCTCAACACGCTCGCGAGCGCGGAAGCGCGGCGCGGGCTGCTCGTCGAGGCCGATGCAACCTACGCGGAAGCGGCCGCGCTGCTCGCCGACGGCAGCGATCCGATCGGTCGCGGGCTGGCCTGGATGGGCCTCGGTTCGGTCGCGTCGTGGCGCGGCGACGTCGAAGCGGCGGCCGCGCATATCGCGCGCGCGCGCGTTGAACTCGAGGCGGGCGGCGATGCGCTGACGCTCGCGCAGGCGGACATGAACCTCGGGCTGCTCGCGATGCAGCGCCGGCAGCCCGCCGACGCGCTGCCGATCCTGCGGCGCGCCGAGCAGCGACTCGCAAAGCTCGGCGCGCGCGAGGAACTCGCGTTCGTGCGCATCGAGATCGTCGCGGCGAACCTCCTGATGCTGGACCCGGTCGCGGCGCGCGTGCAGAGCGACCTGTTGTGGCCGCCCGAGGCGCATTCGGGCAATGAACGCGTGCGTTGGCAGCTCGTGCTCTCGCGTGCGGGCCTGTTCGCGGCCGAGGGCCGGCTCGACGATGCCGAAGCCCTGCTTGCTCGCCTCGACGCGCAGTCGTCGCCGACCGAGGATGCCGACGCGCGCGCGCTCGGCCTCGCGCTGCAGGCGCGCATCGCGCATGCACGCGGCGCGCCCGAACGCGCGGCGGCGCTCGCCGAAGCCGCGTTGACGCCGGCACTGGAAGCCGCATCGGCCGATGCCTGGCTCGAACTGCTGCAACTTCGCCTGCAGTCGCTGCAACAGCTCGGCGACGTCGCGGGCGCGGCGAGCGAACTCGCGCGCATGGAAGCCTGGGTCGAGGCGCATCCGGGCGACTGGAGCCGGTTGCAGCTCGCGCTGGCATCCGCGAACCAGGCCGTGGCCGAGCGGCGCGAGGCGGACGCGCTCGTCGCGTTCGCCGACGCCGCCGCGCGTGCGACGCGGCTCGGCGTGCCCGAGGACGTGCTCGCGGTCGCGCAGGCGCGCGTGCCGGTCCTGCTCGCACAGGGCGAACCCGCGCGCGCGAGCGAGGCCGCGGGCGCGGTCGCGGCCTGGGCCGACCGCGACGCGCGCGCGGCGTGGATCACGGCCCGGATCCATCGCGCGCAGAACCGCGACGAGGCGTGGCGGCGCGCATCCGAACGCGCGTTGCAGCTGGCCGGGCAACGCGTGATGCCGGCTGCCGAACCGGCGACGACCCTGCAGTGAATCGGCCTGCATCGGCGCCGCAACGAATTCGAATCGACCGCGAATGCCCGCACGCCGACGCGCGGGCATCGTGACGGCAGGCCGGCTCGCCGGCTCCGCCCGTTCCTGGAGGATCTCCCGATGAAGAACCTGATCGCCGCCGCGCTGCTCGGCGTCCTGTCGATGCCCGCGGCGACCGCGGCCGCGACGCTGCCACGCGCGGCCGGCACGCCGGCGCCGCTCGAAGTCACGCGCGTGCTCGGCGGTGCGCTCGTCGATCCGGTCGTCGATGGCCCCTGGGTCTACGTCGCGTCGGGCCGGATCGTCAGCACCTGGAGCCATGCGCTGCCGGCGGCCCCGCTGCTCGTCGACGCGGGCACCGCGCCAGCGCGCGGCGCGATCCACGGGCTCACGCGCTGGGGCGACTACCTTTACGCGAGCTGGCAGGCCGGCGACGACAGCGGCGGCGTGGCGGTGTATTCGATCGCCGATCCCGCCCATCCGGTACTCGTCAACGAATTCGACGACTACACCGCCTCCTCGTTCAAGCAGGCGTGGACGATCGCTGCCGCGAACGGCTACCTCTACCTGTTCGACCAGGAGAACGGCATCTACGGCGGCGACCTCGGTGCCGATCCGCTGCATCCGACGTTCACGCAGCATGTCCGCTGGCCGACGATCTACAACCGCAGCCGCGTCGAGGGCAACCTCGTGTACGCGAGCGGCAACCAGATGTCGAACCAGCAGTTCCATGTCTGCACGACGTTCGACGTCAGCGATCCGGCCATGCCGGTCGCGATCGGCGGCTGCGGCGGCGGCGATCCGCTCGAGAACTTCCGCACGCGCGTGCAGGGCACGCAGGCGGCATCGTTCGGCCTCAAGCTCACGCTGCGCGACCTCGCCGACCCGGCCGATCCGATGCTGCTCGGCAGCATTGACACGCCGCCCGCGACCGACGGTTTCGTGTCGGGCGACCATGCCTACAGCCTCGGTTTCGCGGGCATCGACATCTGGGACATCGCCGATCCGTCGGCGCCGGTCGCGGCCGGGCATTCGGACATCCCCACGCTCGGCGCGAGCTCGGTGACGCCGCTCGCCGACGGCGCGCTGGTGCTGACGAGCACCGACCGTTTCCAGCGCCTCGACGTGTCCGCGCCGACCGCGCCGGCGCTCGTCAGCGAAACCGCGCCGCATGGCGGCGTGGTCACGACCGACGTCGCGATCGTCGACGGCAAGGCGGTGCTGCTCGCGGAGAACTATGGCCTCGGCATCGCCGATGCGCGTACGCTCGCGCCGATCGCGCGCTTCGATGCGAGCCTGCCCGAGCAGCTCAATCAGCGCGACTTCGAGCAGTTCGCGGTCGACGGCACGCGCGCTTACCTCGTCGCATGGGGCTACGGGCTCGTGATCGCCGACCTCGCCGATCCGCTCGCCCCGGTCGAACTCGGCAAGATCGAGTACGAGTATCCATCCGCGGTCGCGGCCAAGGGCGACTACGCCTACATCGGCACGGTGACCAATGGCGGCGTGGTGCAGGTCGTCGACGTGTCCGATCCAGCGGCGCCGGTGCTGCGTGGCGCCGTCACGATGACCTCGGTGTTCCGCCTGCAGGTGCATGGCAACTACGTCTACGCGGCCGACGAGTTCGCGGGCCTGCACGTCATCGACGTGTCCGATCCCGATGCGCCCGCGGTGGTCGCGATCTACAGCGACGGCTGCATGGGCATCATGGCCGGCGCCTACGACGTGCAGGTCAGCGCCGACGGCACGCGCGCGTTCGTGGCCTGCGAGACCGGCCTGCAGGTCGTCGACATCACGAATCCGGCAGCGCCGGTGCGCCTCGGTGGCTGGCCGGCGGAGTGGGCCAACGGCTCGACCGTCGCGGTCGACGGCCATCGCGCGTGGTTCGGCGATCGCGCGGGCGTGCACGAGATCGATGTCTCCGACGAGACGAACCCCGCCTTCGTCGCCACCACCTGGATCGGTGGCTACCTGCCCGTGCGGATGCGCGCGACCGGCGACGGGCGCCTGTTCGTGTTCAATCGGCAGGTCGGCACGCACGTGCTCGGCGAGATGGCGGTCTCGGACGCGATCTTCGCCGACGGCTTCGACGCCGCGCCGGTGGCGCCGCAGGTGAGCACGTTCGACGCACTCGCCGAGGGTTTCATGGGCACCTCGATGCAGCACGGCGGCATCAACTGGCACGAGGTCAATGGCATCGGCGGCGTGTTCCCCGATGGCAGCACCTTCGTGCCGGCAGACGTCGGCGACCAGCTCGTGATCGAGGATGCGAGCGTGTTCTACGCCGACTTTCCCGACTTCGGCAGCGCACCGAACACGCTGACCTTCGGCACTTCGTTCGTCAACGGCGACAACTTCTCGATCGGCGCGCTCGTGCGGGCGAGCGGCGGACTCGAGCGGCCGGCGCAGGCCGTCGCGATGGATCTCGCCTACTACGAGAACGGCCCCTGGGGCGGCATCGTGGTTCACCTCGAAGGCTACGAACGCGGCGCACTCGTCGCGAGCGACAGCCTCACGCTCGCAGGCGAGGGCGATCGCGACCACCCCGCGACGTCTCGTCTGTCGATCTCGGCGCCGGCCATCGACGCATTCAAGCTCCACGCGACCTTCAACGGCCAGCCGACCGCACCGCGCGTGATGGTCGACAACGTCACGGTGACGCCGCTGCGATAAGTGCTCTTCGTCGCCCGCAAGCGGGGGAAGCAGAGGCTCACGCAGCGTTTCTCCTCCTTCTCCCGCTTGCGGGAGAAGGTGCCTCGCAGGGGCGGATGAGGGGCGCTCTTGACCTTCGCTTGCGCCACGCGAAGCAGGATCAAGATCAAAAGCGGCCCCTTTTGCCGCTTCGCGGCATCTTCCCCCGCAAGCGGGGGAAGCAGAAGCGCAACGGCAGCGCAGCGGATGCGCGCAGCCACGCCGATTGCTTAGACTGGGCGCTTTCCCGGCCAGGATTCGTCGATGCGGCGCACGATCTTCTACATTTCCGACGGCACCGGCATCACCGCGGAGACGATCGGCCACAGCGTGCTGACGCAATTCGATTCGGTCGACTTCGACACCTACCGCATTCCGTTCGTCGAGGACGAGGACAAGGCGCACGCCGCGGCGGTACGCATCAAGACGGCTTATGCGACCTCGGGTGTGCGTCCGATCGTCGTCAACACGATCATGGACGCGCGGCTCAGCGACATCGTGGCCGAGAGCGGCGCGCTGATGCTCGACGTGTTCGCGCCGTTCCTCGGGCCGCTTGAGGCCGAGCTCGGCACCATGCGTTCGCCGCGCGTCGGCAAGGCGCACGGCATGACCGACTTCACCGCCTACGAGGCGCGCATCAACGCGACCAACTACGCGCTCGCGCACGATGACGGCATCGACGTGAACTACTCCGACGCCGACGTCGTGCTGGTCGGCGTTTCGCGCGTCGGCAAGACCCCGACCTGCCTCTACATGGCGCTGCACTATGGCGTGAAGGCCGCGAACTATCCTCTGACAGAGGAAGACCTCGAGCGCCTGGAACTTCCCAAGCGCCTGCTACCGCATCGCGCGCGCCTGTACGGACTGACGATCGACCCGCAGCGCCTCGCCCAGGTGCGAGAGGCACGCCGGCCCGGCAGCGGCTATGCCAAGCTCGAGCAGTGCCGCTGGGAACTCGCGCAGGCCGACAAGCTGTTCCGCCGCGAAAGCATCGCGGTGCAGAACACCACCCACACCTCGATCGAGGAAATCGCGAGCAAGATCCTTTCGCAACTCGGCATCGAAAAGCACATGTTCTGAACGGGCCATGCGGCGTCGCCGGTCGCGGCTCTGCAGCCGAATTCCCCGCGGCGGGTGTCCCGGACACCCTGTTGCGCGTCGCCCGGCGAGGCTCCGCCGACGCGGCGGGACGCCGCATGCGGTGCAAGGTATGCTCGGGGGGCCGGTCCCAGGGGATCTTCGCGCCGGCACCTGCAGAACCCATTCGTCCGGAGCCCGCCATGATCGCGTTCGCGTCGCCGCATTCCCGCCTCACGCCCCTCGCAGCCGCCGTCTGCGCCGCCTTCTGCCTCGGCATGGCGTTGCCGCAAGCCGTGCGCGCCGAAGCGGGCGAGGCCGCTGCGCAAAGCGCCGCGACGGGCCCGGCGCAGTACACGATCGTACTGAAGGGCGCGCCGGTCGCGTCCTATCGCGGCGGCGTGGCGGGCTTCGCCGCGGCGCCGGAAATCCAGCGCGGACGCAAGATTGGTCGCGTCGACCTGCGTTCGCCACAGGCGCTGGCCTACGTCGAACACCTGCGCGCGCGCCAGTCCGCGTTCGTCGCCGAAGCGGCTGCCGCGATCGGCCGTCCGCTGCAGGCGATCGCTACGATGCAGCATGCGCTGAACGCGGTCATCGTCGAGATCGACGAGCGCGAAGCGGCGATCCTCGCTCAGCGCGCGGACGTCGAGCTGGTCGAACGCGAACGCATGCTGGACCTGCTGACCGATCGCGGCCCGACCTTCATCGGCGCGCCTACGATCTGGGACGGCAGCGCGTCGGGCGGCGTGGCCACGCGCGGCGCAGGCATGGTCGCGGCGGTGCTCGATACCGGCATCAACTGGATGAGCCCCGCGTTCGCCGCGACCGGTCCGATCGATGGCTACGTGCACGAGAACCCGAACGGCGCGGGCGTCTACCTCGGCCTGTGCGGGCCGGTGCCGCCGAATGCCGACCTCGGTCGGTGCAACGACAAGCTGATCGGCATGTACGACTTCACGAGCACGTCGGCGACGCGCAGCGCGACCGATCTCAATGGCCACGGCTCGCACACCGCAAGCACGGTGGCAGGCAACCAGTGGTCGGCGCCGTTCGGCGCGGGCAGTTTCCTGATTTCCGGCGTCGCGCCGCACGCGAACGTGATCGCATTCCGCGTCTGCACCACGGGCTGCCCGACCACCGCTTCGTCGCAGGCGGTCAACCAGGCCGTCATCGACGGCGTCGACACGCTCAACTTTTCGATCAGCGGCGGTGTTTCGCCGTGGGGCGACTCGGTGTCGATCGCGTTCCGCAACGCGGTCGCGGCCGGCGTGTTCGTCAACGCATCGGCCGGCAATGACGGTCCCGGCGCGGGCACCGTGAACCATGTCGAGCCCTGGGTCGAAACCGTCGCGGCATCGACCAAGGACAACGTCGTCGGTTTCCGCTTCGACCTGGTCGGCCCGGGCGTGCCGCCGCCGGGCACGACCGGCCTGCCGCTGCGTCCGGCCGCGCCGCCGGTACCGACCGCGGACATCGTCGAGTCGCCGATCGTGCGCAGTCCCAACTTCGCCGACGGCAGCAATGACGGCTGCGCGGCGTATCCGGCCGACACGTTCACGGTACCGGTCGGCGTCGATCCCGATCTCGTGTTCGCCGACGGCTTCGACGGCGCGCCGGGACCACAGCGCATTCCGGCGGTCGCGGTACTCGCGCTCGACCAGAACGCGAGCAACTGCGGCAGCGGCGCGCGGCGCACCGCTGCGCTCGCTGCCGGTGCGATCGGCGTGATCTTCGTCGACCGCGACTTCATCAACCTCGGGGCGAACGAGACGTCGTGGTCGATGCTGCGGGCGGACTGGGATGCGGTCTGGACCCACATCGAGTCCGACCCGGAGAACGCGCGCGTGTCGATCACGCTGCCCGCGGCTTCGTTCCCCCAGCGCGGCGACGTCGTGTCCGACTACAGCTCGCGCGGACCGTTCGCGGTCGGCGGGCAGTTCATCGTGAAGCCCGACATCACCGCGCCGGGCACCGACATCCTCGCGGCCTACGCCGCGAACGCGGGGGGCGCGACCGCGACATCGATCCAGAACGGCACCTCGATGTCGGGACCGCATCTCTCGGGCGCAGCGGTGCTGCTGCGCGCGGTGCGGCCGGAGTGGTCGCCGACCGAAGTGCGTTCGGCGATCAATCTGACCTCGAAGCTCGAGGGCCTGATCCGCGCGGATGGCAGCACGGTCGATGCATGGGATCTCGGGTCCGGCCGCGTCGACCTCACGCGCGCGGCGCTGAGCGGCATCGTGCTCGACGAGAGCGACGCGAACTTCCTCGCCGCGAACCCGGGTGCGGGCGGCGACATGTCGACGCTCAACCTCGCGAGCATGGCGAGCGCGAACTGCGCGACGACGTGCACGTTCACGCGCACGCTGACGAGCACCCAGCTCGTCGACGAGGACTACGTGCTGACGATCGATGGCGTGCCGACCGGCTCGGCCACGGTGGTGCCCTCGACGTTCACGCTCCCCGCCGGCGGCACGCAGGTGATCACCGTGACGATCGACGGAACGATGATGGCGAACGGCTGGAACTTCGGCCAGCTGCACCTGGTCGGCGACGACGTGTTGCTGCCGCCGCTGCGGATGCCGATCGCGATCCGGCACTGAGTCCGCAGGCCTTCCCCCGCGCCGCGGGGGAAGGCGCGGGCAGGAATGCGGCATCGGTCTCGATGCGTGTCCGGGACGACGGACCGAACGGAGGTTGCGGCAGGGCGGCGGCGCGGCGCGTTTCGCGGCCGCGTGCTGGAATCGCAGGCGGGAGTCCCCATCTTACGCGGCTCGCACCGATTGCAGAAGACTGTTCGGGCGCGGCGAGCCGCGCCTATGATCGACCCATGTCCGCCGTACTCCAAACCTCCCGTCCACTGCTGCCGAGCCGCTTCGCGTGGCTGATGGGGCTGCATGCGGAGAACTACCACCGGCTCGCGCGGCTGTTCGCGCCGCAACGGCTCGCGCCGGGTGCATACGTGTCCAGCCTCGACGACGGACTCGACCTGCGCCTCGAGGTGCTCGAACGCCACCGCTACACGCTCGACCTGCACCTGACCTACTGCTTCGTCGACAGCGAAACCGGCGAGCGCGCGCCGTCGGCGCTGCTGCGCATGTACCACGATGCACACATGGCCGAGGTGCTGGACCTGCGTGACGATCGCCGCCTGGCGCGTGCGATCGGGCCGCTGTTGCCCGCGCGCAGCGAGTTCCAGCGTCGCCTGCGCATGAGTTCGTTCCTGAATCGCTGGCTCGAGTACCTCGCCGAGCAGGGCCATTCGATCGGCACGCTCGAACCGCTTCGGTCCGACGCGGCCATGCTGCCGCAGCAGGACTGATTCCGCCTGGCCTCAGCTGCCTGCGCGGCGGCGCGGCGCAGGCGCGGGCGCATCCTCCGCATCGGCCGCCAGCGGCATCAGCGCAGGCGTGTCCATGTCGTCGTACTGGTCGTTGTCGACCGCCCAGAAGAACGCCGCGCCCGCGAGCGTCAGCAGCACGATGCTGAGCGGAATCAGCACGAGGATGATCGTCATCGCGTCGTACCGGCTTGCGCGGGCGGCACGGCATCGGGCTGCGCATGCGTCGGCGGGATCCTGCTCGGGCGCGGCTCGTCGTTCGGCACCGTGAGGTGTGCATCGGGATGACGCACCGCGGTCACCACCAGCGAGATCGAACCGATCACGGTCGCGCCGAGCAGCAGCAGCACCAGCCACATCTCGGGCACGCGGTACCAAGGCGTCGCGGGGACCGGGGCGGGGGATGCATTCATGGCGACTCCGGGGCGAAGAAGTGCGAGCGGCTCTCGGCCGCGACGCTGCCATCGGGCAGGATCGCGTGGACCACGATCGCATGGCGGCCCTGCACCGCGCCAGGCTCGGCGCGCAGGGTCAGCGGCAGCGAGAACACCTCGCCGGGTTCGAGCGTGACGCCCGGCGCGCCGACCATGCGCAGGGGCAGGTCGGTCACGGGCCGCACGGCGATCGCGATCGGCTGCTCGCCCTTGTTCACGAGCTTGACGTTGTAGCTGTTCTCGACCGCGCCTCCGCCGAGCGTGCGGTAGAGCGCGTTGCGGTCGTGCAGGACTTCGATCGTCACGGTGTCGCGCGCGACCACTGCCCACAGGAACGCCGCGATGAAGCCCGCGAGGATCGTCGCATAGACGAACACGCGCGGGCGCAGCACGCGCTGCGGACCACCCGCCATGGCGTGCTCGGTGGTATAGCGGATGAGCCCGCGCGGATACTCCATCTTGTCCATCATCGCGTCGCAGGTATCGATGCAGGCGGCGCAGGCGATGCATTCGATCTGCAGGCCATCGCGGATGTCGATGCCCGTCGGGCAGACCTGCACGCACGCCAGGCAATCGATGCAGTCGCCGAGTACGCTCGCGCCGGCATCCTGCGCGAGGCGCGAGGGGCTGCCGCGCCGACGGTGCCCGCGCGGTTCGCCGCGCGCGACGTCGTAGCTGATCACGAGCGTGTCGCGGTCGAACATCGCGCTCTGGAAGCGCGCGTACGGGCACATGTACTTGCACACCTGTTCGCGCAGGAAACCCGCGTTGCCGTAGGTGGCGAAGCCGTAGAACACGATCCAGAACGCGGCCCAGCCGCCGAGCGTGCCACCGACGACCTGCGGTGCGAGCTCGCGGATCGGCGTGAAGAAGCCGACGAACGTGAATCCCGTCCACAGCGAGAACGCGATCCACACCGACTGCTTGGCGAACTTGCGCCAGATGCGGGCGCGGTTCCACGGTCCCTTGTCGAGCCGCATGCGCGCGTTGCGGTCGCCTTCGATCCAGCGCTCGGTCCAGAGGAAGACCTCGGTCCAGACCGTCTGCGGGCACGCGTAGCCGCACCAGAGCCTGCCGGCGATCGCGGTGAAGAAGAACAGGCTCAGCGCCGCGATCACGAGCAGCAGCGTCAGCAGGTAGAAGTCCTGCGGCCAGAACACCAGTCCGAATACGTGGAAGCGGCGCGCCGGCAGGTCGAACAGCACGAGCTGCTGGCCGCCGATGCTGATCCACGGGAACACGTAGAACATGCCGAGCAGCCAGAACACCACCGCGGTGCGCACGCGCTGGAAGCGGCCGTCGATCTCGCGTGGATAGACCTTCGGCTGCTTCGCGTAGAGGGACTCGCCGTCGAGTACGCGGATGTCGAGCCTCGGCGTGTTCATGGCGCTCGCGCACGCACCTCGCAACGCGGGCAGCCGGTGTGGCGCAGCAACAGCGACGTCACGTAGCAGGCGGGCAGGGTGCACGACCAGAACAGGAAGAATCCGATCGTGTAGCCGAGCTCGCGCGAGATCTCGAGCCGCGGCCAGGTGATCGAGGCGAGATCGACCGGATCGACGATCGCGAAGAACACCATCGTGGCGACGCCTGCCGCGAAGAACGAGGGCCACGCGACCGCGCCGACGCGCTGCGTGGTCGCGATGCGCTCCTCGCCGCCGCGCGGAGCGTGCGGAAGCGAGGTGCGCGTGGTCACGGCGATGCCCCGGGCGTGGGCGTCGCCGCGGCGGCGACCGGCTGTTCGCGCTGCGCGATGAGCCAGGCGACCGCGAGCCGCGCGCGGTCCTCGCCGATCAGCGGGCCCCACGCGGGCATCACGCCGGCGCGGCCCTTCTCGATCGCGGTGCGGATCCCGGCGAGATCGCCTGGTCCGTAGAGCCAGACGTCGTCGGTGAGGTCGGGGCCGCCGAGCAGCGGATTGCCCTTGCCGTCGATGCCGTGGCAGGCCGAGCAGATCGCCTCGAACTTCGGCTTCCCCGCGGATGCAAGGGGCGCGTCGTGCGCGAGTCCCGACAGCGACAGCGCGTAGTGCGCGACCTCGTCGACGCCAGCGTCGGGCAGCGCCGCGGCGAGCGGCGGCATGATGCCGTGCCGGCCACCGAGCACGCTCGCGAGCATCGTGTCGGCGTCCGCACCGTACAGTGCATCCTCGTCGACGAGGTTCGGGTATCCCTTCGCGCCGCGCGCATCCGAACCATGGCAGGCCGCGCAGTTGTTGGCGAACACGTTGCGACCGACCTTGGTCGCGGCCGGATCGGACGCGAGTTCGTCGATCGGCCGGCCGCGGAACTGCGCGAACAGCGAGTCGAGGCGCTCGCGCGTCGCGGCCACCTCGCGATCGGCTTCGCCGAGCGAGGTCCATCCGAACTTGCCGGCGAAGTTGCCGAGGCCCGGGTAGAACACGAGGTAGCCGATCGAGAACACGATCGTCAGCACGAACAGGCCGAACCACCAGCGCGGCAGCGGGTTGTTGAGTTCGACGAGGTCGCCGTCCCAGACGTGGCCGGTGGTGGAATCCTTCGCCGAGGGATCGGGTTTCGATCGCGCGTTGGCGATCAGCAGCCACGCGAGCACGCCGATGTTGAGCAGGGTCAGCACGACGACGAACAGGGTCCAGGACGTGCTCATGCTCGCGGCTCCTCGCGGCGTGCGGGCGCCCGCTCGACCAGCGGCAGCTGCGCGGCCTCGTTGAAGTCCTCTCGACGGCCGCTGCTCCAGGCCCAGGCGACGAGTCCGAGGAACAGCACCATCATCACGGCGATCAGGATGCCCGAGATCATGGCGCCGCTCCGCCGGCGCGCACGCCGAGTCCCTGCAGGTAGGCGATCAGCGCATCCATCTCGGTCCTGCCTTCGAGCTCGGGCTCGATCGAGGCGTAGTCGGCCTGGGCGTACGGCGCGCCGAGCCACTGCAGCGTTTCCATCTTGCGCTTGATCAACACGGGATCGAGCCTGCCCTGGGCCAGCCACGGATAACCCGGCATGTTCGACTCGGGCACGACGTTGCGCGGGTTGGCGAGGTGTTCGCGATGCCAGTCGTCGGAGTAGCGACCGCCGACGCGCGCGAGGTCCGGACCGGTACGCTTGGAACCCCACTGGAACGGCCGGTCGTACACCGATTCGCCCGCGACCGAATACGCGCCGTAGCGCAGGTTTTCCGATGCGAGCGTCCGGATCATCTGCGAATGGCAGCCGTAGCAGCCTTCACGCACGTAGACGTCGCGTCCGGCAAGCTGCAGCGGCGCATACGGCTTCACGCCGGGCGCTGGTTGGACCACCTGGGCCTGGTGCATCAGCGGCACGATCTCGACCAGGCCGCCGATCGCGATCACGACGACGACCAGGATCGCCATCAGGCCGATGTTCTTTTCGAGCAGTTCATGCGACATCGTCGGGGCTCCTCACGCGTGCGCCGGCAGCGGGACGGGAACGTCCGCGCGGTCCTTGCCCGCCGCGCAGGTCTTCCACGCGTTCCAGGCCATGATCAGCATGCCGGCGAAGAACATCAGGCCGCCGACGAAGCGCGTCACGTAGTAGGGATAGGTTTCACGCAGGGACTCGACGAACGTGTAGGTCAGCGTGCCGTCCGCGTTGGTCGCGCGCCACATCAGGCCCTGCATCACGCCCGCGATCCACATCGCGCAGATGTAGAGCACGATGCCGATCGTGGCGATCCAGAAATGCAGGTCGATCGCCCTGGTCGAGTGCATGCGCTCGGCACCGAACAGGCGCGGCAGCATGCTGTAGATCGAGCCCACCGTGATGAACGCGACCCAGCCGAGCGCGCCCGCATGCACGTGCCCGATGGTCCAGTCTGTGTAGTGCGACAGCGCGTTGACGGTCTTGATCGACATCATCGGCCCCTCGAAGGTCGACATGCCGTAGAACGAGAGCGAGACGATCATGAACTTGAGGATCGGGTCGGTGCGCAGTTTGTGCCACGCACCCGACAGCGTCATCATTCCGTTGATCATGCCGCCCCAGCTCGGCGCGAGCAGGATCAGCGAAAACACCATGCCGAGCGACTGAACCCAGTCGGGCAGTGCCGTGTAGTGCAGGTGGTGCGGGCCGGCCCACATGTAGATCGAGATCAGCGCCCAGAAGTGCACCACCGAGAGGCGGTAGGAGTAGATCGGGCGACCGGCTTGCTTGGGCACGTAGTAGTACATCATCCCGAGGAAGCTCGTGGTCAGGAAGAACCCGACCGCGTTGTGCCCGTACCACCACTGCACCATCGCGTCGACCGTTCCCGAGTAGATCGGGTAGGACTCGGTCCACGACACCGGGATCGCGAGGTTGTTGACGATGTGCAGCACCGCGATCGTCAGGATGTAGGCGCCGAAGAACCAGTTGGCGACGTAGATGTGCTTGATCCGGCGCCGCATGATCGTGCCGAAGAACACGATCGCGTAGGCGACCCACACCAGCGTGATCAGGACGTCGATCGGCCAGATCAGTTCGGCGTACTCCTTGCTCTGCGTGAACCCGAGCGGCAGCGTGATCGCGGCGGCGACGATCACCGCCTGCCATCCCCAGAACGTGAACGCCGCGAGCGCGGTGCCGAACAGGCGCACCTGGCAGGTGCGCTGCACGACGTAATAGGACGCGGCGAACAGGCCGCTGCCACCGAACGCGAAGATCACCGCGTTGGTATGCAGCGGTCGCAGGCGACTGTACGTCAGCCACGGGATGTCGAAGTTGAGCCACGGCCAGGCGAGCTGGGCCGCGATGAACAGGCCCACCGCCATGCCGACGATGCCCCAAAGGATGGTGACGATCGTGAACTGGCGGACGACCTTGTCGTTGTACGTTTCGGCGATGGCCTGCATCGGCGGTTCCCCTCGTGCATCAGGCCGCGCGAGTGTCACCCGGCGGTTGGCGCCGCGAGTTGATTTTGGTCAACGAGCGACGGCCAGCCACCAGCGCTGCGACCAAAGGACGCAGCGGCGAGAACGGGACGGAGCGCGAGCGCGACCATTGCCGCGGCAATGGGTGAGCTTCTCCCGGCGTGGCTTGCATGCCCCGTGTTTCACCTTCAACGTGGCACGGGGGCCATGCAGGTTGCGGGTCCGCGACGCGATCAGGCGGTCGCGCGCAACTCGGGTTCGTCGGGTCGCGCGAAGTCCGACAGCGCGCGTCGGTCGCGCACGATGACGTGGCGCCGATCGACCTCGATCACGCCGAGTGCCTGCAAACGCGAGAATGCACGACTGACGGTTTCGATCACGAGGCCGAGGTAGTTGGCAAGGTCCTGGCGCGACATGCTGAGCTCGAAACTGCACGGATCCAGCCCATGCGCGCTGCGTCGCTCGCTGAAGCCATGCAGGAACAGCGCGAGCCGCGTCATCGCGTGCTTGCGCCCCATCATCACCGGATGCTCCTGTTCGCGCACGAATTCGCGGCTGACGATGCGGTAGATTTGCCGCTGCAGCGCCGGCAGTTGCGCCGCGACCTCGCCTAGCCGGTCGAACGGGATCTCGCACACGCTCGATTCCTCGAGCACTTCGGCGCTGAGCTGGTGGCGTTCGCTGGCGACGCCGTCGAGTCCGAGGATCTCCCCGGGAAGGTGGAAGCCGAGCACCTGGCAGTCGCCCTCGGGCAGGAGCACCGAGGTCTTGATCGCACCGCTGCGGATCACGTACAGCGACGAGTGCCGGCTGCCTTCGCGGAACAGGAATTCGTTCCTCGCCAGCGGGCGGCGGCGCTTGACGATGTCGTCGAGGCGCCGCAACTCGGCGGCACCGATCGGCGCCGCCAGGCACAAGTTCAACAGCGCGCAGCGCGCGCAGGATTGGCGCAACTCGCTGATGTCGATCGCATGCTCGGTTCCCTGCACGGCCGGAATCCTGTCACGGACGGAAAGCCGCCGCCGTTGCCGCGAAGCCTATCGCATTCCGGGCGCTGACGGATCGGTGCCGACGCGCGCCCATCGCGGGTTGGCGTGCCGAGGCCCGTCCGCAGTTCGACGTTCAGCGCATTCGGCGGCCACGCGCGCCGTGTCGCGCGCGCACGCGCAAGAGGCCGAGGCGTGCCGGCACCGGCAAACGGCGCGATGCGGCAACGCGTCGCACGACCCGCGGGAGTTGATCGCAGTCAACGGTTCGCGGCGACGCGCCGACGAGGATGCCGCCTGGTCCAACGACAGGAGTGCAGGCATGAAAACGATCCTTCCGCTCGCGATGGCGCTGCTCGGCGGGTTGTCCGCCGCAAGCGCGGCCGAACCCGGGGACTGGGAACTCAAGGTGGGCGTTCACGCGGTCGATCCCGCGTCCGACAACGGCCGTCTCGCTGGCGGCACGCTCGAGGCGGGCGTCGATGATGCGGTCGGCGCGACCTTCGTGCTCGAATACCGCGTGCGTCCGCACCTCGGTCTCGAGGTGCTCGCGGCGCTCCCGTTCAAGCACGAGGTGACCCTCGACGGCGGCAAGGCCGCGACGGTCCGGCAACTGCCGCCGACCGTTTCGGCGCAGTGGCATTTCATCCCGCAGGGCACGGTGGATCCGTTCGTCGGGCTCGGCCTCAACTACACGCGCTTCTTTTCGATCGACGAGACCGGTCCGCTCGATGGCACGCGCGTCGAACTCGGCGATTCATGGGGCCTTGCCGCGCACGCAGGCGTCGCGTTCGCGCTGCAGGACCGCTGGTCGCTGACGCTGGACCTGCGCTGGATCGACATCGAGTCGGAGGTGAAGGTGAACGGCGTGAAGGTCGGCACGGTCGATATCGACCCGCTGGTCTACGGCGCCGCGCTGGGTTACCGCTTCTGACGGGCATCCACGGATCAGCGCCCGGGAAGGAGAAACACCCACGACAGGCTTGACGGCACCGGCTTCGCGGGACGCTAATCCACGCATGGAAACCTGCGCGACCTCATCGGCGACCGCGAGCACGCGCCTGTGGCTGGCGGCGCTCGCGTGCGCCTGTCTCGTCGGCGTGGCGGCCACGCGACCCGCGCGCGCGGCAGGCAGCGAACTGCTCGTCGATCCGGCTTCTGCGGCCGGCGACGAGCTGGGGTTCGCGCTGGATGGCGACGCCAACCGCATCGTGGCCGGCAGCCCGGGGCGGGAGGGCGCGACCGGTGCGGTCGACCTGTTCGACTGTGCGAGCGTGCCGTGCTCGCCGCCGCTGCGCATCGAAGCACCTGATGGTGCCGCGGGCGACCGTTTCGGAGCGACCGTTGCGCTCGACGCCGGTACGCTCGTGGTCGGCGCGCCGGCGCGGATCCCGGCCGCGGTCTACGTGTTCGTGCAGGCCGGCGGCAGCTGGGCGCTGCAGGCGCGCATCGACGCGCCCGCAGGATCTTCGTCGGGCGGATTCGGCGTCGCGCTCGATGTGCGCGGTGATCGACTCGTGGTCGGCGCCGACCGCGCCGACGACAATGCAGGCGCGGTCTACGTGTTCGCGCGCGGCGGCACGGCGTGGAGCCTCGAGGCGAGGCTGGTGGCCGAGGACGCTGCCGCAGGAGACCGGCTCGGCCGCGCTCTCGCGCTGCACGAGGACGCGTTCGTCGCGGGCGCGCCATTCGAGGCGGGCGAAGCGGCAGGTGGATACGCGCGCGGTGCGGTCTACCTGTTCCAGCTGCTCGAGTCGGAATGGTCGCAGGGCCCCAAGTTCGTCGCGAACGCGGCCGCGGACGGCGACCTGCTCGGGTTTTCGGTCGCGTTCGATGGACAGTCGATCGTCGCGGGCGCACCGATGGCCGATGCGCGCATCGGTGCGGCGCTGTTGTTCATGCAGGCGGGCAGCACCTGGTCGCAACGCGCGCGGCTGGTGCCGCCGGCGGGCGTCCCCGGCGATCGATTCGGCTGGTCGGTGGCGTTGACGCCCGAAATCGAGGTGCTCGTCGGCGCACCCTATGCGCTCGACGGCTGCGGCGCGGCGACGCTGTATGCGCGTGCCGGCGCAACGTGGAACCCGACCTCGCGCGCGACACTCGATGCACCTCTTGCGGCGACGATGGCCGGATGGGCCGTCGCCGCGTCGAACCAGCGCCTCGCGGTCGCGGCCCCCGGCCATGCGGGCGCACTCGAACACCGTGGCGGCGTGCACCTGTTCGGTGGCGGTGACGAACTGTTCCGCGACGGCTTCGAACTGCCCGTTGCGAACCTCGCTTGCGAGGTCGCCAAGCGATCAGGGCCCGCGGGCTGACCGCGGCACTGAGCTTGCCGCTTCGCGCGGGCGTGCGGGCCCTTCGACTCCGGCCTTCGGCCTGCGCTCAGGGCGAGCGGATCGGGTGGCAGTCGGCATGCGCTCAGGTCGAACGGATCGGGGTGGCCTTCGGCTTGCGCAGAGAGCGAGCGGATTGGGTCAGTCGAGCAGGCCGTGGCGGACGGCATAGCGGATGAGTTCGGCGGTGTTGCGCACGTCGAGTTTGTCGAGCACGCGGAAGCGGTGGTTCTCGGCCGTCTTGGCCGAAGTCCCGAGCTTGCGTGCGATCTCCTTGGTCGTGAGGCCTTCGGCGATCAGGTGGAACACCTCGCGTTCGCGCGGCGTGAGATCACGGTAGGGATCCTCGATGCGGCCCGCGGGTCGCTGCACCTGCTGCGCGAGCACCTTCGAGGCGTGCGCACCGAAATAGCCGCGGCCGCCCGCGAGGGCGCGCACCGCGCCGAGAAGCTCGCCGGTCGCGCTGTCCTTGAGCAGGAATCCGGACGCGCCCGCGCGCACGACATGCAGCACGTACTCTTCCTCGGCGTGCATCGTCAGCACGAGGATGCGCGTCTGCTCGAGCTCCTGCGTGAGGCGGCGCACGACTTCGATGCCATTGAGGCCCGGCATCGAGATGTCCACGACCACGACGTCGGGCCGCGTCTTCAACGCGAGCTCGACCGCCGCGATGCCGTCGGATGCCTGCGCCACGACCTGGCATTCTCCGCTCGCCTGCAGCAGCGCGACGAGGCCCTCGCGCAGGATCGTGTGGTCGTCGGCGACGAGGACGCGGATCGGCTTCATGCGGATGCACCGGTCGGCAGCGGCAGGGTCACGCGCAATTGCAATCCTTCCCCGGGGCGCGAATCGATCGCGAGCCGGCCGCCGAACAGGCGCACGCGCTCGCGGATGCTCGCGAGCCCGGTGCTGTCGCCGTTGCTCGACTTCGCGAACGCCTGTTCGACGTCGCAACCGATGCCGTCGTCGACGACGAGCAGCATCAGCTGGTCGTCGCGCTGCGCGAGGCGCAGCACGATGTTGCCGGCCTGAGCGTGCTTGCAGGCATTGGTCAGCGCTTCCTGCGCGACGCGGAACACCAGCGTCGAGAGGTCGCTGTCGAGGTCGGGCGGCAGCACGCCGACTTCGACCTCGACCGTGCCATTGCCACCCGACGCCTGGCGTGCGAGCCAGCGCAGCGCGGCATCGAGGCCGAGGTCGTCGAGGATCTGCGGTCGCAACAGGCGCGAGAGTGCGCGCGTTTCCTCGATCGCGGTCTCGCACAATGCGAGCGCCTCGCGCAGAGGGCCGTCCGTTCCGGCGCGCGGTTCGGCCGCGGCGAGCACGTCGAGCCGGTGCCGCAACGCGGTCAGGTGTTGTCCGATGCCGTCGTGAAGGTCGCGCGCGAGCCGCCGCCGCTCGTCCTCCTGCACCCGCCAGACCGAGCGCGCGAGCTGGCGGAAATGCTGTTCGCCGTCGTGCAGCTGCGAAAACAGCCGGTCCTGCTGTTCGCGCAGGCGCGCGAGCTGGTCGCGCATCGCCGAATCCGGGGACGCAAGGGGGACGGGTTTGGTCGGTGTTTCGCGGCTCATCGCAGGACATCCGTATCGAGGCCGTGCGCGCGCGCGAGCGCGGCCAGCGCAGGTTGCTGCGCGGTCGGGGTGCGCGCGTGCAGGCGTGCCAGTGCTTCGTTCGCGAGTCGCAACGCCTCGTCGCGCTCGGCGGGAAGGGCGATCGCGGCCAGTGCATGGATCGCCCAGGCACGTCCGTAACCGGGCAGGCGAGCGAGCAAGGCCTTCGCTTCGCGCCAGGCGGCGCCGTCCGCGGGGGCGATGCGCAGGCGTGCTTCGGCGAGCAGCAGCCGCAAGGGCACGCTCGCGTACTGCTCGATGCCTTCGCGCACGCCGGCGAGTTCGCGCCTCGCGTCGGCGGATCGATCGAGCGCCGCCAATGCGCGCGCACGCAGCAGCCGCGCTCCGAAGCCGGAGCCGAGGCTGTGCGCGCCGGTCGCGCGCTCGATCGCGTCATCGGCCGCAGCGAGCGCGGCGCCCGCGTCACCGCGGCCGAGCGCGATTTCGCCGAGCCGCCAGGCGAGCAGGCTCGCCTGTTCGCCGTTGGCGACGCGTGCAGGTTGCAATCCGTCGAGCGCATCGGTGGCGGCGGTCCAGTCGCCTGCGTCGCACCAGGCTGCGGACAGCAGCAGCTTCATCTCGGTGGTGCCACGCGGATCCTCGCGCGCGCCGAACTCGGCCAGGGCGACGCCGGCTCCCGCGATCGCCGCGTCGATCGCGCCTTCGAGGCGATCGAGCTCCGCCAGGGCGGCGCGGCTGATCGTCGCTTCTTCGGCCATCTGCAGGCCCTCGGCGGTGCGCAGGCTTTCGGCCTGCAGCGTGCGCGCGTGCGCCCAGTCGCCGCGCGCGACCTCGACGAGGCCGAGGTTCTGCTGCGCATGCACGCCACCGGTCTTGTCGTCGACGGTCGCGTAGGTCGTCGCGGCCTGCTCCGAATACAGTTGCGCGTTGTCGAACTCGCCGATCTGGTAGTACGCGAAGCCGACGTTGATGAGGCTTTCGGCGACGCGTTGCGGATCATGCAGCGACTGGCGCAGGTTCAATGCCTGACGATAGGACTCCAGTGCCTTGCGGTAGTCGCCGCGTTCCTCCTGCAGCAGGCCCGCGTCGTTCGCGAGGTCCGCGAGTGCGGCGCTGTCGCCGAGCGGCTCGACGATGCGGCGCGCCTCGTCGAGCGCGGCCTGCGCGGCGTCGAAATCGCCCTGGATCGAGCGCACGGTCGCGAGGTTGCGCAGGCTCGCGGCCTGGCCACGTGCATCCGCGAGTGCTTCGCGCAGGCGCGCCGCGTGCTGCAGCTGCTCGGCCGCGAGCGTGAGCTGGCCGAGCCGCCGGTAGCCGATGCCGAGCGCATTGCTGACATCGGCGCGCATGCGTGGCTCGTCGAGTCGGTTGGCGAGCACCTGCGCGCGGACCAGGTAGTCGTCGACCGCGCGTTTCGCGTCGCCGGACTGGATCGCGTACTTGCCGAGCGCGTACCAGGCATCGACGTTGCGTGCGTCGGCCGCGACGAGGTCGACGAGCAGCGCCTGCGCCTCGTCGAACTGGCCGGTGTCGGCGCGCGCGCGGGCTAGCCAGAGGATCGTCGCGGGATCGTCCGGCAGTTCGGCATGCAACGCGTCGAGGCGCGTGATCGCCGCGGCATCTTCGCCGAGCAGCACGTCGGCGATCGCGAGCGCACGGCGCGACGCGAAGTCCGTGCGATCCGCGAGCTGATCCTTCGCCTTGCGCGCGGCGGCCGTCGCATCCGCCTGCCGGCCCGCGCGATCGAGAGATTCCAGCACCTGCCACCAGAGCAGCGCGTCGTTCGCTTCGGCGGCGACGCGCAGCGCCGCGTCGAGCGATGCGGCTCCCACCGACGGCCGGCCGATCGACCCGAGCGTGGCCAGCGTGTCGGCAGCGGGCCATGCGCGCGCGTCCGGCGACAGCGCGAAATGGGCGCGCAATGCCTGTTCGAGGTCGTGCAGGCGTGGCGCAAGCTCGGCCGGCGTCGCGGCGCGCCGGCTCGCGCTCCAGGTCGCGGCACCGCCATCGGCGGGCCAGCTCGTCACGCGCACTTCGATGCCGGTCGCGTCGCGCACGAGTTCGCCCTGCAGCAGCGTGCGCGCACCCAGTGCCTGCGCGACACGCGCCCGGTGCCGCTGCGCGGCGGCTGCGTCGAAGCCGAGTTCGGTCAATGCGCGCGCGACGCGCGTGGGTCCTGCGCTGTGCACGGCCGGCGTGCCCGCGAGTGCGTCGGCAAGGCGCAGCCCGATGCCGTTGGCGAGCGCGGCGTCGTCGGCACTGGAAGCGGTGAACGGAAGTGGTGCGAGGTCCAGCGACGACGCCACGGCGATCGGCGCGCCGGATTCGTGCATCGGACGGGTCGCGCTCCAGTACCACCCGCCGGCCAGCAGCGCGCCGGCGATGCCAAGTGTCGCGGCGAATCGCAATGTCCTGCGCTGCCGGTTGTCGATGCCGGGCACGCGGCGACGGTCGATCGCGCGCACGACGTCGTCGGCGCTCTGGAAGCGTCGCGCGGGCTTGAGTTCGAGCAGGCGCGCGCACAGGCGTACGGCGAACGTGGGCAAACCGGGCTTGACACTGTCGACCGATGGCGGATCGCGCACGATGCGCTGCGCGAGCATCTCGGCCGGCGTGCCGCCGCGGAACGGCAGGGTGCCGGTCAGCATCTCGAACAGGATGAGGCCGAGTGCATAGAGATCGCTGCGGCCATCGAGCGGTTCCGCACGCGCCTGTTCGGGCGACAGGTATTCGGGCGTTCCGATCACGACGCCGCTACCGGTGATGCCGGTGCTGCCGGCCGAACGCGCGACGCCGAAGTCGGTGATCGCGGCGTCGCCGTGCTCGTTGATCAGCACGTTCGCGGGCTTGAGGTCGCGATGCACGACGCCGCGATGATGCGCAGCCGCGAGGCCGAGCGCGAGCTGGCGCACGATGCCGATCGCGCGCTCCGGCGCAAGCGCGCCTTCGCCATCGAGCAATCGCTCGAGCGAGGGCCCGGCGACGAAGTCCATGCTGATCAGCCAGACCTGGCCATGCCGCACGAGGTCATGGATGCGCACGACGTGCGGACTCGATACCTGGCGCGCGAGCAGCAGTTCCTGGCGGAAGCGGTCGAACGCATCGGGCCGGCTCGCGAGCTCCGGGCGCAACAGCTTGAGCGCGACGTCGATGTCGAGCTCGAGGTCGCGCGCCTGGTAGACCACGCCCATTCCGCCCATGCCGAGCAGGCGCACGATCCGGTAACGCTCCGCGACGACTTCGCCCGCGCGCAGTTCCGCCGCGGCCAGCAGGCCGGTGACGGTCGCCTTCAGGGCGCCATCGGGCTGCATGCCGCGGCCCGGCGAGGTCACGCGTGGTCTCCAGCCGCCGCCGGCGGGAACGGCCATGCGGGCGCGGCGCCGAGCGTGCGATTGCCCGCGTCGCCGACCGCGAGCAGCGAGGTCAATCCGGCGAGTTGTTCGTCGAGCATCGCGATCGCGAGCGCGACCGACGCGCGCTCGACGAAGGCCGCGAGCAGCTCGGCATCGAGATCGGTGAACTCCTTCGCCGCGTCGCCGGTGTCGGCATAGGCGACGCCGAGCAGGTCGCCGCCATGCTGCAGCGGCAGGCACGCGATCGCGCGCAGGCCGCGTGCGATCACGCTCGCCTGGTCGCCGAGCCAGGCGCGATCACGCTGGTCGGACGAGAACACCGGGCGCCGATGCAGCAATGCGCGGTCGACCGCGCTGCGGCTGCCGGTGAACGTGCGGTCCGCGACTTCGTCTGGCGTCAGCGAATGGCACGCGCGCATGACGAGGCGTTCATCCGCATCGAAAACCAGCAGGAAGCCGCGCTCGCATTCGGAAATCTCCACGATGCCGCGCAGCAGGTCGGCCACGAGGTCTTCGGTGCGCCGGTTGCGCGCGATGCGCTCGGTCCACGCGTGCGAGGAGCTGCGGCGCTCGGCGTCGCGCGCGGCGAGGTGGGCGCGCGCACGTGCATCGATCGGCTCGAACTCGCAGAACACGTCGCCGAGCGCGAACCAGCACGTGCGTTCGAGGCGCGTGTGGGCGGTGCGCGCCCCGTCGACGCGGATGCCGTTCTTCGACCCGAGATCGGACAGCTGCCATCCGCCGTCGTCGTGCGTGATGCGCGCGTGCCGGCGCGAGACCGAAGCGTGTTCGATCACGAGTTCGCCCGCTGGATCTCGGCCGAGCTCGATCGAAGCGCCGTCCTCGAGGATGCGCAGCAGGGTCGGTTCGCCCGGGACATGGATGCTGAGGCGTGCCGGCATCGAGGCACCCGTCAGGGCGATCCGGCGAGGCGGCCGAGTGCGAACTTGATGTTGCGGCCCAGGGTGACGATCTCCGCTTCGGCGTTGACGAGGTCGCGCGCGGAGCGCCAGACGTTCGGCAGGGCCGGCCCGCCGAGCGTCGCGCAGTGCAGGTCGAGGTCGTCGAGCAGCGCGATCGCCTGGGCATGGTTGTCCGCATCGTACGCGGCGCGGCTCAGCGCGACGTCGGTCTGCAGCGTCAACTGCGCGGTCAGCGCGATCGCGGGATCGTCGAGGCGCGCCTCGAGCGCGTCGTACGCCGCATCGGCGTCGGCCGCGTGATCCTGGAGCGAATCGGCGATCATCACGAACTCGGAGAAGCTGCCGCCGCTTCCGCGCGAGCGCACGCTGCCGGCGATGACCGATGCGGTGATGTCGTGGAAGTCGCCGCCGAGCGGCGCTTTCATCAGGCGATACGGCGAGAACGGTGCGAACACGAGATCGGGCGTGTCGAACTCCACGTGCACCTCGTCCTCGAAGGCCAGTCCGCAGGCGATCGGCGGTTCCACCGTGACGCGCACCGGGAACGCCGGGTCGATCGACTGGTTGGCCGGATCGGGCAGGCGGCTTTCGATGTCGGCGATCTCGATCGCATCGAGCACGTCGGCATCGATGCCCACGCAGGCGACCGTGAGGTTCTGCGGATTGTGGAACTCCAGTTCGAAATCGGCGCTGTAGCTGTTGGCGCCATCGACGAGGGTGATCTCGGCCTTGGCCTTGCGCCCGTCGACGATCTCGACGACGACGCTGCCGGCGCGCGCGATCGCAGGGCACAGCAGCACGGCCGAGGCCGCCAGTGCCAGGCAGGGATTGCGGACCGTCGGTAGCTGCATCGCCCCCTCGCCTCGGCGCGCATTCACGCCGATGGATATGTGCGGATGACAGTAATGCAGCGCCGCTCGCGAGTCGATAGAGCGCAGTGCGCGTGGGCGGAGTGCCTGCCGCGCGCTGGGTGGAACCACCCAGCGCGCTTCCTGAATGCTGCGCGACGGGAGCACGCGCGCCGCGGCGGTGCTCGCGAAGGTGGGGGCAGCGCCCGCGTGGGGCTGGGTGGAACTCCGGATGGAGCGATCCGTCGGCCAACGGCAGCATGGCCTCGCTGCGATCGGCGGCACTTCTTCCGGGAATTCATCATGTCGACTCGTCCTACCCTGCTCGCCGCCGCGACGCTCGTGCTCGCAAGCGCGGCGCTTGCACCAACCGCGCAAGCACTCACGATCACTCGCGGTTTCTCCGGGCTCTGGCTCGACCGCGCGGCCCCGACGCGCGCGCTCGGCGCCGAAGTCGTCCAGACTGCATCAGGCAAGGAGCTGCACGCGTTCTGGATCGGCAACGACGCGGCCGGCCGGCCGCAGTGGGTCCGCGCGAAGGGCGCGATCCGCGGCAATCGCGCGGTGCTCGACGCGGTCACGGCCGGTTCGTCCGTTCCGTGGGGCAAACTCACCGTTTCGTTCGACGACTGCTCGAGAGGCAGCGTGGCACTC
This sequence comes from Lysobacteraceae bacterium, assembly GCA_004143945.1. Lineage (GTDB taxonomy): Bacteria > Pseudomonadota > Gammaproteobacteria > Xanthomonadales > Rhodanobacteraceae > Dokdonella_A. Next base: position 635,392 of record SEHB01000001.1, on the reverse strand, counting down.
GCGCCGATCGACCGACGCCTCGCATCGGGCCAGGTCGCGATCGTGCGCGCCACGGCAGACGCGAGTGGCGCGTGCACGGGCGGGATCTCCGATGACCGCATCGTCACCGACCGCGACCGCATCGTCGAATACTTCGAGAACACCGGTGTCGTGCAGGTGGCGAGCGGCAAGTCGCGCTTCGAAGAGCGCAGCGATCGCACCGATTTCAAGGTCGAGGCCGAAGACCTGCCACTCGGCGACTATTCGTTGCGCGTGGGCGGAGTGGAGCGCGCGACGCTCGAAGTCCGCACCGCGGCGACCGGCACCGAAGGTGAAGTCGAGTTCCGCAGCCCGGTTGAGCCCGGCAAGATCCTGCTCGATTTCGATCCGCGCGGCGCGATGGTCGAGATCGTCCAGGGCAGCACCGTGTTCCTGCGCACCAAGTTCGGCTCGGGCGAGGGCGGTGCGGGTGACGACGACGGAGGCGTTCCGGGCGGCTCGTTCGCGGTCTACGAGATGCACGTCGAGACCGCGAACGACGGCCCGGAACTCCAGGCCAAACTCGAGGAGCGGCCGAATCGCGCCGACTTCTCGGTCGAACTCGAGGACGTGGCCGCGGGCTTCTATGCGCTCGATGTCGGCGGCATCGAACGCGGCACGATCGAAGTGGTGGCGGTCGCACGCGGGACCGAAGGCGAGATCGAGTTCCGCGATCCGCCCGAAGCGGGCCACTTCCTGCTCGACTTCGATCCACGCGGGCAGATGGTGCAGGTGCGTCGCGGCGGCGCGGTGGTGCTGTCGGGCCTGTTCCCGACCCAGCCGTCCGAAGGTGATGACGGCGGTGGCAACGACGATCCGCCGGGCGACGACAACGGTGGCGGCGGCAACGACGATCCGCCCGGTGACGACAACGGCGGGCACGGCGGGGACGATGACGATGACGATGATGACCACGGCGGCCATGGTGGCCACGGCGGCGACGATGATCGCGGGCGCCATCACGACTGAAGCTGCGTCAATCTGAAGAAATGCTTCGCGCGAAGGCGGATCGCCTCGCGCGAAGCGCTTTTCGTTTTGTCCGAAATCGCGGCCGGCGCTTCACCTGGCTCCGAGGCGGACCCGGCCCCGAGCCAGCCCGCCGGGCGACACATCGACCGTCGTAATCAGGGCTCCTTGCGTGGCGGCGCCGAGCGGTCGGTACGCAGCGCCTGCACCACCATCGTGAGACCGAGCGCGGTCGCGAGCAGGAACAGGCCAATTGCGATCGTCGAGTAACCCGGCACGCCCGCGGCAGGACCTGCGCGCACCACCAGCGCCGACGCGAGGATCAGCGCGGCGACGATCACGCCGGCCGCGATGCGGTTCGCAATCTTCTGCAGGTTCTCGACGAGACGCGCTTCCTCGAGGCCGGTGATGCGCACCTGCAGGCGGTTTTCAGCGAGGATCGCGAGCAGGCTGTCCAGGCGCTTTGGCGCGCCCGCGACGAGTGCCTGCACTTGATGAAGACCGTCGACGAAGCGCGCGCTGTTGAGCCCTTCGCTCAGCCGGTCCGCGGCGATGCGCGACAGGTGCGCCGCGATGAGGTCGCGCACGGCCAGTTCGGGTGCGAGCAGTGCGCGGCTCGCGTCGAGGTTCAACAGCGCCTTGCCGAGCAGGCTGAGTTCGGCCGCCGGACGCAGGCCGTGCACGGTCGACAGGCGCACCATCTCCAGCAGCAGCCTGCCTTCGGTGGGCGCGGGCTGCTCGCCTGCCGCATAGCGCGCGACGAGGCGCGCGACGTCCCGCTGCAGGCCCGCGCGATCGAAGTATTCGAGCGGTTCGCCGATCGTCGCGAGTTCGTCGGCGACGTCCTCGCCGCGACCGTCTGCGACACCGAGCATCATCCGCATCAACTGGTCGCGCCGCTGCGGCGACACGTTCGCGACCATGCCGAGGTCGAGCAGCGCGAGTCGTCCGTCGTCGGTGACGAGCAGGTTGCCCGGATGCGGATCGGCGTGGATCTCGCCGTGCAGCAGCGCCTGGTCGAGATAGGCGCGCACCAGTTCGGACGCGAGCATGCCTGCGCGATCGCCTGCGACGGAGCGGGGCGCCGCGTCGATGCGCCGGCCGCGCACGAGCTGCATCGTCAGCACGCTGCGCGCGAGGTGGCTGCGTGTCGGCAACGGCACCAGCAGCGCCTCGTACGGGCGCAGGTGCTCGGCGAAGCGTTCGAGGTTGTCGGCTTCGGCGTCGTAGTCGAGTTCGCGCAACAGGCTTTCGCGGAATTCGCCGATCCAGTCCTGCAGCCTGAGGCGCTGGCCGATGCGCGTGTAGCGATCGAGGCCGCGCGCGATCTTGCCGAGCAGGTCGAGATCGCGCGTGATCACGGCCTCGACGTCCGGGCGCTGCACCTTGACCGCGACCGCGCGCCCGTCCGGCAGCGCCGCGCGATACACCTGCGCGAGCGATGCGCTGCCGATCGGCTCGTGGTCGATGCGCGCGAACAGGGTCGAGGTCGGCGCGCCGAGTGCGCGTTCGATCTCCCGCTGCATCACATGCCAGGGCAGCGGCGCCACTGCGTCCTGCATGCGCTCGAGAACGACCGGAACGTCGGGATGCACGAGATCCGTGCGCGTCGACAGCATCTGGCCGACCTTGACGAACGCGGGTCCGAGCGATTCGAGATCCGAGGCGAAGGCTTCGGCTGCGTCGGCTTCGAGTGACGTCGTCGACGATGCGTCGAAGATGCCCGCGCGCCAGTGGCGCGCGAGCACGCGCAGGATCCGCAGGCCGCGCGCGGCGTCCGACCCTTCGGCTTCGCTGGATTCGGTTGCCGACGTCGCCGATGGGTCCATGCAGTCCTCCGAGGCACGCATGAGGCGTGCCTTCGCATTGGACTCATCGGGGGATGTCGCAGGTCTTAACGCAGGCCGACGCAGTGGGGCGGCATTCAGCGCGTCAGGCAAGGCGAACGGCAGGCATGAAAAAGCCGGTTTGGAGAAACCTCCAAACCGGCGGGTGTATGGCGGAGCGGACGGGACTCGAACCCGCGACCTCCGGCGTGACAGGCCAGCATTCTAACCAGCTGAACTACCGCTCCGCGTTGTACCGTGCGACGCATCCTGCGCCGGTGTTGCAGGCGAACCATCCCGGTTCGCATTCGCCCTTCACTGTTATGGCGTCCCCAAGGGGATTCGAACCCCTGTTACTGCCGTGAAAGGGCGGTGTCCTAGGCCTCTAGACGATGGGGACGCACAGGAACCGCTCTGGTGGAGCCAGCCGGGATCGAACCGGCGACCTCTACAATGCCATTGTAGCGCTCTCCCAGCTGAGCTATGGCCCCGAGAGAGCGCGAAAGGATAGTGAGCGCGCGCGCGTTCGTCAACTCACGGCGGAGGTTTTTTTCATCCTGCCGAACAGTCCGCTGCGCCTGCCGTCGTCCTGGCCACGGTCGGCGACTTCGGGTTCGATGAAACCGAGCGCGTGATAGGCATTGATGAAGTTCGCGACGTCGGCGACGCCCGCGCCGCTGAGCTCGGCGATCTCCTCGAGCGGAGCGGCCGATTTCAGCATCATCGTCGCGATGCGGAAGTGCTTGGGGAACTCGCGCTCGCTCTGCGGCCAGCGCGTGAGCTTGTAGCGCGCGCCGGGATCGAGCGCGGGATCGAGCTGGCCGTCGCCGCGCACGAGGTGGACCAGCCACTTGAGGCGCGCGAGCGGTTGCGACGGCAGCGAGCCGCTCGCGCTCGCGAAATCGGTATCGCTGATGTGGCGCGCGTCGTCGGCGCGCAGCGCGCGCGTGGCCCATCCCGACAGGCCCTTGAGGCTGCTGCTGGAGTGCCAGGTGCGCTCGCGCGGGTCGAGCAGGATCTCGGGCAGGCCCTCGGCCTGCAGGCGCAGCCGTTGCGCGAGTGGCGAACCCTCGCCCTCGCGTTCGATCAACTCGAGCAGGTTGCGCGGGTGCTGCGGCATCGGCGTCGGCGCACTAGCCACCGCTTGCGGTGGTGGACGCGACGGCGCGTCCTGGGGTGCAACACGTGGCGGCTCGGCTGCAACCTTGGCAGGCGGCGGGAGCGTCACCGCGGGCGCGGCGGCGGAGGGCGTCGCCGGCGCGGTGGTCGGCGCGCGGATCGGCGTCACCTGGGGCGCAGCCTTGACGCCGAGTTGCGCGCCGATCCGGTTGAGTACGGTGACGAGGTCGGTCGCCTGCAGCGGCGTGCGCAGCCAGAAATCGGGATCGTAGGATTCCTGCGACGCCGCCATCGCGACGACGAGCCTGCCGCTGGCCTGCGCGCGCAACCAGTCCATGTGGCCATAGACCGATTCCGCGTCGATCAGGAGCACGTCGGCCTGGCCGTGGTGGGCGGGGCGCCAGCGCGCGTCGAGCCGCGTGCGCTGGTCGTCGAGCATGGCGTGGATGCGGGCGGCCACTTCTTCGGCGGCGCCGGCCACGCATAGGGTCAGGACTCTGGGTGTGTTCAAGGGCATCCCCGGGGTTTGTGCGAGCGCTTCCGGCGAAGCAAGGAACGTGCCTGACTTTCGCCGATACAGGGTTCACGCTTCGGCCCGGCGGCGCGGGCGATTGTGACTCCCAGTGTCAGGCTTGGACGGGCGCAGGGGAAGGGGTCGCGCGTTCGCGCTGCTGCATCGTCCACAACTGCGCGTAGCGACCAGCGTGCGCGAGCAGTTCGGCATGGCTGCCGCGCTCGACCACGCGGCCGTGCTCGAGCACGACGATCTCGTCGGCGTCGATGATCGTCGACAGGCGGTGCGCGATCACCAGCGTGGTGCGGTCGCGCGCGATGTCGGCAAGCTCCGCCTGGATCGTTTTCTCGGTGCGCGTGTCGAGTGCACTCGTCGCCTCGTCGAACACGAGGATCGCAGGCCGCTTGAGCAGCGTGCGTGCGATCGCGACGCGCTGCTTCTCTCCGCCTGAAAGCTTGAGGCCGCGTTCGCCGACACCGGTGTCGTAACCCTGCGGCAGGGACTCGATGAAGTCGTGCACGTGCGCCGCGCGCGCCGCGGCCACGACTTCCTCGCGCGTCGCGCCGGGGCGTCCGTAGGCGATGTTGTAGAAGATCGTGTCGTTGAACAGCACGGTGTCCTGCGGCACGATGCCGATCGAGGCGCGCAGCGACGCCTGCGTGACCGCGCGGATGTCCTGGCCGTCGATCGTGATGCGCCCACCCGTGACGTCGTAGAAGCGGAACAGCAGCCGAGCGAGCGTCGACTTGCCCGCGCCGGTGGTGCCGACCACGGCGAGCGTGTGGCCTGGCGGGATCTCGAGGTCGATGCCGGAGAGGATCGGACGCGCCGGATCGTACGCGAAATCGACGTTCTCGAAGCGCACGTGCGCGCCGTCGATTCGCAGCGGCTGCGCGCCGGCCCCGTCTTCGACTTCGCGCTGCTCGCCGAGCAACGCGAACATGCGCTCGATGTTGATCAGCGCCTGCTTGACCTCCCGATAGACCATGCCGAGGTAGTTGAGCGGGATCGAGAGCTGGATCAGGAAGGCGTTGACGAGCACGAAGTCGCCGAGTGTCATGCTGCCAGCGATCACGCCGCTCGCGGCTCGCCAGAGCAGCAGGGTCAGTCCGAGCGCGACGATGCCGGCCTGTCCGATGTTGAGTACCGCGAGCGTCTTCAGGCTCCTGACCGTCGCATCCTCGAGCCGCACGAGGCTCGCGTCGTAGCGGCCGAACTCGTGGCGTTCGTTGCCGAAGTACTTGACCGTCTCGTAGTTCAGCAGCGAATCGACCGCGCGCTCGTTCGCCTCGGTGTCGGCCACGTTCGCGGCGCGGTACCAGCGCATGCGCCATTCGGTGACCGAAAACGTGAACGCGACGTAGGCGAGCAGCGTGCCGATCGTGATCGCCGCGAAGGTCCAGTCGAAGCGCGTGACGAGGATCGCGCAGACCAGCACGACTTCGAGCAGGGTCGGCACGATCGTGTAGATGGTCCAGTCGAGCAGGTCCGACGTCGCGCTCATGCCGCGCTCGACGTCGCGTGCGACGCCGCCGGTGCGGCGGTCGAGGTGGAAGCGCAGCGACAGCGCGTGCAAGTGTTCGAACACGCGCAGCGTGATCGTGCGCGAGGTGCGCGCGAGCACGCGCGCGAACACGATCTGGCGCAGCTCCTGGAACAGCGATGCCGACAGCCGCAGCGCGCCGTACGCGAGCAGCAGCACAAGCGGGATCATCAGCGGGCGTGGTTCGAGGTCGAGCGCGTCGATGAGGTCCTTCATCACGAGCGGCACGCCGATGTTGGCGAGCTTGGCGGCGACGAGGAACACCAGCGCGACGCCGACGCGCCAGCGGTAGCGCCAGACTTCGGGCCAGAGGCGGCGGATCACCGCCCAGGTGCCATGGGCTCTTTCGCGTTCCATCGAGGGGGCTTCGTCGGTCAGGTCGTACCGATGGTCGCCGGAGGATGGGGGCGCGGCGCCCAATTGCCAGCGCACGCGTCTATGATCGGGGTTCCAAACCCTTGAAGGAGGACGGTCCGATGCGCCCGATCATGTTGCTGGCACTGGCATCCGCAATGGCCTCCGGCATCGCGTGCGCCGCGCCGGACGTCGAGCCGCTGGCCTTCGAGCCGCAGAAGGCCCCCGAAGGCGCGCGCGTCTTCATCGTCTCGCCGAAAGACGGTGAAACCGTCGGCAAGGACGTGCGCGTCGTGTTCGGCGCCGAGGGCATCGCGATCGCGCCGACCGCGGGCGCGAGCGCCGGCAGCGGCCATCACCACCTGCTGATCGACCAGAGCGAATGGCCGATGATCGACCGTCCGATCCCGAACGACGAATTCCACCGGCATTACGGCGGCGGGCAGACCGAGGACACGATCACGCTCGAGCCCGGCACGCATACGTTGCAACTGAACCTCGGCGACAGCCGCCACGTGCAGTTCGATCCGCCGATCGTTTCCGAGGTCGTCACGATCCACGTGAAGTAGCCGCACCCGCGGCTGCAGTCGGGCGATAGCAGCCGCGCTCAACCGGGGCGGCCGATGGCGGCCTCGCGCTCGCGCTGCCGCGCTCATGTGCAGCGCCTGCTGCTGCACGGTGCAGCGGAGTTCCGCCATCGCTCCGTGCAGGAGCGGTGCAGCCGCGACCAGCGGAACGACGAAGGCGCGGATCGATCAGGCGAAGAACTCGGGGCTGAAGCCCCTCCCACACAGCATGGCCAGCGCTGTCGCGGCTCGTAGTCGGTGCCTTGTGGGAGGGACTTCAGTCCCGATCGGCCATGCGAAAAGCTCGGGGCTGAAGCCCCTCCCACAAGAAGCCGCTCCCACGACCGGGGCAGGGTCGGTTCAGCGCGACAGGTCGATCGCGTAGGTTGCGGTGCCGTCACCGTTGTCACGGAGCTGGCTCACGCCCTCGATGCCGGCCGCGCGCGCGACCTCGGCCTTGCCCGCCGCCGAGGTGAACGTAACCGGTCCCGCCGTGCGTACGCGTGCGAAGCGCCAGCTCCGATCGGAACCGTGCGTCGCGCGCTGCAGGTGGCGTGACGCGCGTACCCACTCGATCAACACGTCGCGATTCGCATCGGGCGCCGACAGCACGAGGTTGGAGCCATCGAGTCCCGGGAAATGGCCGCCGCCACTCGCGCGGTAGTTGTTCGTGACGACGATGAACGGCTGCGCCGGATCCACCCGCTTGCCGTCCCATCTGAGGTCGCCGATGCGCTCGCCGACGGGTCGCGTCACGTCGATCGTGTAGCGGATGCCGCCCTGGATCACGTCGAAGTTGTAACCCGGGAATTTGCGGTTCAGCAGCTCCTGCGGCCGGGCCAGCGCGGGATCGATGCGATTGAAGCGCGTCGCCGAGCGCTCGAGCCAGCCGTGCAGCGTCGCACCATCGATCTTCACGGCCGCGAGCGTGTTCGGATAGAGATACAGGTCGGCCGCGCCGCGGATCGCGAGCGGACCCGCGGCGATGTCGGTGTAGTCGGCTGCACCGCCGAAGCCGGTCTTGAACGGCGCAGCCGCCGACAGCACCGGGATGCCTGCATGCTGCGGCAGCTCGTGCGCGATCGTGGCTTCGACGTAGGCGCGCTGCGCCATGTTGACGGGCTGCAGCGCGGTGACGTCGCCGACTTCGGTGAAGTAGCTCGTCATCGCGAAATCGCTGTCGCCGATCGGCTGCGACACGTAGGCGATCGTCGCCGCGTGCACCGGGAGGATGCGCTCGGCGATGCGCGGATCAGGCGCGACATGGCTCCCGTCGGGTTTGCGCGTGTCGCGTACTTCCGAGTGCGACGCGTCCGCGTCGACCTGCCAGAGCCCGTCGCGGCGCACCAGCGCGAGGTCGACGACGCCGAGGCTCTTGCCCCAGAAGTCGCCCATGACCGCGGGTTTGCCATGCACCAGTCCACGTGCGTTGTCGACGCCGGGCATCGCGGCATAGCGTGATTTCTCGTTGCCCGGGTCGGGGAACGCCGCATGCGAGTGTCCGAGCAGCAGCACGTCGATGCCCGGCTCGCGCGCGAGGTGCCAGTTCGCATTTTCCATCGCATCACTGTACGGCGATGCATCGAGGCCGCCGTGCGAGATGGCGACGACGAGGTCGACGCGCTCGGCCTGCAGCTTCGGCAACCACTTGCGCGCCGCTTCGACCACGCCGAGCGAACGCACGCGTCCTTCGAGGTTGCTGCGGTCCCACATCATGACCTGCGGCGGCGTGAAGCCGATGATGCCGACGCGGACCGGCACGTCGCGCGTGCGTCCGTCGCGGTCTTCGATCGCGATGCGCCGGTCGAGCACCGCATAGGGCGGATAGATCGGCTCGCCGTCGCGCAGGCTCTCGACGTTGGTGAGCACGAGCGGGAAGGAGGGCCCCTTGCAGCGCCGCGCAGCCACCCCCTCGGCATTCATCGACTGCCCGCTGACCTGTGCGAGGAACGGGAGTCCATAGTTGAACTCGTGGTTTCCGACCGTGCCGCCGTCGTAGCCGATCGTGTCCATCGCACGGTAGATCGCGAGCTGTTCGTCGCAGGACGGCGGCGCCACGCGCGCCTGGTAATCGGCCAGCGCGGTGCCCTGGATCGTGTCGCCCGCGTCGAACAGCAGGGTGTTTCGGAACTCCGCGCGCGCCTCGCGCACCAGCGTGGCCGTGCGATCGAGTCCGATCGAGGGGTCCTCGGCGAGCTTGTAGTAATCGTAGCCGAGGATGTTCGCATGCAGGTCGGTCGTTTCGAGGATCGCGATGCGCCCACGGGCGCCGTCCGCGGGCGGCGCGTCGCCGCGGGTTCCGCCGGTAGCCGTGCAGGCGCCGAGCAGCAGGGACAGAAGCAGGCCACACAGCGCGCGATCAGGGGACATGGCAGGCAAGCTGGACCGGGGGAGCGTGGATTGTGCCCGCATCCGGCGTGTCGCGCCCGCGCCGCCCGGCCGCATGTCGCGCCGCGGCGCGCTCGGCTAAACTGGTTGGCCGCTTCCCGTCGCGACACCCGATGACCGTACGCACCCGCTTCGCCCCGAGTCCCACCGGCTACCTGCATATCGGCGGCGCGCGCACCGCGCTCTACTGCTGGCTGGAGGCCCGCCATCGCGGCGGCGAGTTCATCCTGCGCATCGAAGACACCGACCGCGAGCGGTCGACCGATGCCGCCGTGCAGGCGATCCTCGATGGCATGGCCTGGCTCGGCCTTTCTCACGACGAGGGGCCGTACTACCAGACGCTGCGCATGGATCGCTATCGGCAGGTCGCCGAGGAACTCGTCAGGGCCGGCAAGGCCTACTACGCGTACGAATCCAAGGAAGAGATCGAAGCGATGCGTGCGGCCGCGATGGCGGCCGGGCAGAAGCCCCGCTACAACGGCTACTACCGCGATCGCAACGAACCGCTGCGCGACGATCCGAACCGCGTGATCCGCTTCCGCAATCCGTCGTCGGGCAGCGTCGTGTTCGAGGACCGCGTCAAGGGTCGCATCGAATGGTCGAACGAGGAACTGGACGACCTCGTGCTGTTCCGTTCGGACGGGTTCCCGACCTACAACTTCGCGGTCGTCGTCGACGACATCGACATGCGCATCACTGACGTGATCCGCGGCGACGACCACGTCAACAACACACCGCGCCAGGTCAACATCTACCATGCGCTCGGCGCCGACGTTCCCGCGTTCGCGCACCTGCCGATGATCCTCGGCGCGGACGGGCAGAAGCTCAGCAAGCGCCACGGCGCGGTCAGCGTGATGCAGTACCGCGACGACGGGTTCCTGCCGCATGCGCTGCTGAACTACCTCGTGCGGCTGGGCTGGTCGCACGGCGACCAGGAGATCTTCTCGCGCGAGCAGATGGTCGAACTGTTCGACGTCGGCGACGTGAACAAGTCGGCCGCGCGCTTCGACCTCGAGAAGCTGTCATGGATCAACCAGCAGTATCTCAAGAACGATGACCCGCTCGAACTCGTGCAGCATTTCGAATGGCACCTGCGCGCGGCCGGCATCGATCCTGCGCTGGGTCCCGATCCGGTCGATGTCGTCGTCGCGCTGCGCGATCGCGCGAAGACGCTGAAGGAAATGGCCGAGAAGGCGCGCGTCTGGTACGCGCCGATCGGAGCCTGGGACGAGCAGGCGGTCACGAAGCACCTGCGCACGCCGACCGCGCGCGCCGCGCTCGAAGCCGCACATTCGCAGTTCGCCGCGCTCGGCGAATGGAACGTCGAAGGCGTGCACGGCGCGATCGAAGCGGCCGCGGCGGCGATCGGCGAAGGCATGGGCAAGGTCGCGCAACCGCTGCGGGTGGCGCTGACCGGCACCCAGGTTTCGCCGTCGATCGACCACACCGTGTTTCTCGCGGGACGCGACGAAGCCCTGCGGCGCATCGAGGCGGCGATCGCGAAGACGAGCTGAGGAGCCCGGCATGGAACTCGAGTGCAGCCTGGGCGCGCTGTCCGCGCTCGACCAGACCGATCCGGTCGCGGTGCGGGCGATGCTGGATGCGTGCATGCGGATGCTGTTCGATCCGACCCTGCTGAAATGGCTGCTCGGCATCACGCTCGGCTGCGCGGTGATCGGCGCGATCATCGGCAAAGCGAAGGGCCGCTGGCTCGCGGGCCTGCTCTGGGGCGCGGCGCTCGGGCCGATCGGCTGGCTCGTGATCGTGTTGTCGAAGTCCGGCCTGGTCGAATGCCCGGACTGCGGCCGCCCGAACGTGCCGGCCGCGAAGGCCTGTCGCTATTGCGGCATCAACCTGCGCGCGGCCGCGCAGCGCTCCGAGCGATCGCAGCTCAAGCGCGTGGACCGGACGCGCGGGTGGTAGTTGCGGCAGGTGCCGAAGACCATCGGGCGAGTGGAGGACGTCGCCTGGGCTCGAATGCGAGCGATCCGCCCCCATTCATCGAGCTGCCGGATGCCTGCCGGCTTCGACTTCCGCGCGCATGCGGGCTACGCTCGACACCGCGCGCATCCCATCGCTGCCGAGGCACCCGATGTCACGACCGCTTCGCCAGCTGCATGACCATCGCCACGACGCGAATGCGTTCGTCGGTGCGGTCGCGAGCGCGTGCGAACTTCGCGGGCTGCGCCTGACGCCGCTGCGGCTGCGCGTGCTCGAGCTCATCGCCGCAGAAACCAAGCCGGTCAAGGCCTACGACCTGCTCGACCGTCTGAAGGACGAGCACGGCAGCGCGGCGCCGCCGACGGTGTACCGTGCGCTCGACTTCCTGCTCGAGCACGGGTTCATCCACAAGCTCGAGTCGATCAATGCGTTCGTCGGCTGCCACCACCCGAGCGAAGCACACCAGGTGCCGTTCCTGATCTGCGATGTCTGCTCGACCGCGGTCGAAGTCTGCGACGAGCGCGTGTCGCGGCTGCTCGGCGAACAGGCGCGCGAACGCGGCTTTCGTGCGCGTGCGCAGACGCTCGAGGTGCACGGCGTGTGCGAGCATTGCCGCGAGGACATGTAGGCGTCCGCGTGCTGATTGCGACGATCGTGCACAGGGTGCACGCCTGCATCGAACGCGCTCCACTCGATTGCACGAACGACTCGCTCAGAACATCGCGCGAACGCCGACCGTCACGCTGCGTCCGGCGAGCGGGGCCTGGTCCTTGATCAGCGACGTGGACAGGCGCGCGGTCTGGTCGGCCAGGTTGCTGCCGTTGAGCCAGGCTTCCCAGCCGCCCCGCGCGTCCTCATGGAACGTCCATGCGAGGCGCGCGTCGAGCAGCGTGAACCCGGGCGTGTCGGTCTCGAACTGCGCGGTGTGCTCCTGCCGGAAATAGCGCGTCGCACCGACGCTCGCGCGCCAGTCGTCGTTGCGCCAGGCCAGTTCCATACCGGCGCGCGTGGCCGGCATGCGCGGGACGTTGCGGCCGCCCTCGAGCGTCGCGCGCACGCTGTCGCCCCACATGCGCAGGTCGTAGTGGCCGCTCGCATTGCCGCCGAGATGCAGTGTCGCTTCGGCTTCGAGGCCGCGGAAGCGTGCATCGGCCTGGGACCAGCGTCGCACCGGCAGGTCGTCCTCGACCAGTCCGGTGTCGGCGAGATGGATGAAGTCGGCATAGCGGTTCGCGTACGCCGCGATCTTCGCGTCGACGAGGTTCGCGTGCCAATGCAACCCGAGTTCGAGCTGGTTCGCGGTTTCCTTGTCGAGGCCAGGATCACCGACTTCGAACGTTGCCGAGGCGAGGTGCGGCCCATGCGCGAACAGTTCCTCTTCGGCTGGTGCGCGCTGCGCGCGATCCAGGTTGAGCGTGGCGTGCCATGACGGCGTCAGATGCCAGCCGAATGCGGCGGACACGCTGTAAGGGCGGAAGTCGCGCCGATCGCCGCCCTGCGGCGTGCTGTGCTGGCGATCCGCGCGCGCGCCGAGCTCGACGTCGATCGCGCCGAATTCGCGTCGAGCGGTCGTGAACAGGCCGAGTCCGCGGCTGCGACTCGGCGGCACGAAGCTTTCCTCGCCGATCGCACTCGACGCACGCGTGAACGCCTGCACTCCGAACGCGCCGAGCCAGCCGCCGGCTTCGCGCGTCATCAGCGCGCGTCCTTCGTTGCTGCGGCTCGCGAACGTGGTGCCGATTTCCTCGCCTTCCAGTTCGACATGCCCGTAATCGGTGTGCGCGAAGCGCAGGTCGATGTCGTCGATGCCGGCGAACGGTGCATCCAGCGAAGCCGCGAACTCGTGCCGCGTCTGCGCCATGCGTACGTGCACGGCGGGCTCGCCTTCGAGCGGATTGCCTGGCTCGGCCGGGTTTCCGTACTGGTCGAGGAAGCGCGACACCGCGACGCCGACGTGTCCACGTTCGCCGACCCACGACGCGCCGAGCGCGCCGGCGCTGGAATCGACGAAGCTGTTCGCGAGACGGCCTGAAGGCGTGTCGTAGTCGCCGAAGCGCCTGCGCATGCCGTCGGCATGGAGCACGAATCGATCGCGCCCCGCATCGATCCGGAAGGCTTGCGCATCGCCATTCGCGGCGCCGTCGTGGCTCGCCTGCACGCGTCCGCCGATGCCGTTGTCGGGCATGCGTTCGGGGATGCGACCATCGATCACGTTGACAATTCCACCGATCGCGCCGGACCCGTAGAGCAGGGTCGAAGGACCCTTGAGGATCTCGATGCGATCGGCGAGGAACGGCTCGATCGTGACCGCGTGGTCCTGGCTCACGCTCGACACGTCGCCGGCGCCGAGTCCGTCGCCGAGCACGGCGACGCGTGCGCCATCGAGACCGCGGATCACCGGGCGCCCGACGCCCTGGCCGAACGCGGTGGTCTGCACGCCGGGCATCCCCGCGACGGTCTGGCCCAGCGTCGCGGCGCGCGCATCGTCGAGTTCGGCTCCCGCGAGCACGCCCACGGGACGCACGATGCGGTCGGCCGGCAGGTCACCCGGGACCGCGCTGACCACCACGGCCGGAAGCTCCGGGTCCGCGCGGTCCACCGCGGGCCTCGCATGGCTCTGATCGGCCTCGTGCCGATGGATGTCCGCAGGGAGCGTCGCAGGAGGGGCGGATGGCCCGGCGTCGGCGGCGCGGGCCTGGGTTGCGGCAAGCGCGGCGACCACGCCGCCGACGAGGCTCGCGATCAGTTGGGAACGCATGCAAGTCTCCGAGGTTTCGGTATGTTATACTATAACCACACCTGCCCGGGGCTGGTCCGGAAGTCACGGTTCCGTTCACGCATCGCGGGCCACACTGTTACAAGGTTCCGATCTCCAGGATGCCGGCCTGCATGTCCGATTCGCCTCCCTCGAACTCGCTGCTGAGCACGGTCGATCGCGTCGGCGCAGGTGCGTCGTTCGTCTGCGCAGTGCATTGCGCGGCGTTGCCGGTCGTGGTCTCGCTGCTGCCCGCGATCGGCCTCGGCGTGTTCGCGAACCATGCGTTCGAACGCGGATTCATCACGGTGGCCGCCATCCTCGCGGCCACCTCGTTGCTGACGGGCTTCCGCCGCCACCGGCGTCTGCGCGCGTTCGGCTTGCTCGCGCCGGGCATCGCATGCCTGCTCGCGGGCATCGCGATCGATGTCGATGCGCGTCCGGTGCTGCACGCCGCGCTCGTGAGCATCGGTGGCACCCTCGTCGCGCTCTCGCACCTCGCCAACCTGCGCCTCGCGCGGCGCCACGTGCACGATGCGAACTGCGCGCATCACGCCTCCCCGTGATTGTGTAACCGCGCCACCCCTGCCTAGCATCGCGGTTCGACACCCCTCCCGGCGCACTCGTGCATCCGCACCACCACGACCACCACCATGATGGCCACGCACACGCGACGGGTCAGCGCGACGCTTCGCAGCGCGTGCGCCGGCTGCTGTTCGCGTTCGCGCTGACGTCGTGCATGCTCGTCGTCGAGGCCGTCGGCGGCGTGCTCTCGGGTTCGCTTGCGCTGCTCGCCGACGCCGGCCACATGCTCGTCGACGCGCTCGCGCTGCTGTTCGCGTGGCTCGGCGCGCGCTTCGCGCAGCGGCCCGCCGATGCATTGCGCACATTCGGGTATGCCCGGCTCGAGGTGCTGGTCGGCTATTCGAATGCCCTGCTGCAGTTCGTGCTGGTCGCCTGGATCGTGTTCGAGGCGGCCACGCGCCTGTTCCACCCGGGCGAGATCCTGTCGGGAATGATGCTCGCGATCGCCGGCACCGGGCTGCTGGTGAACCTGCTCGTGTTGCGCGTGCTGCACACGCACGACGAACACGACCTCAACACCGCGGGCGCGAGGCTGCACGTGCTCGGCGACCTGCTCGGGTCGGTCGGTGCGGTGATCGCCGCGCTGCTGATCCGCTGGGCCGAGTGGAACTGGATCGATCCGGTCGTGTCGGTCCTCGTGTCGGTGCTGATCCTGCGCAGCGCGTGGCATCTACTGCGCCGGAGCGCGCACATCCTGCTCGAGGGCACGCCGGCCGGCATCGAGGACGGGGTCGTCGAATCGACGCTCGTCGCGGCGCAGATCGGCGTCGAAGAAGTCCATCATGTGCACGTCTGGCAACTGGCGGGAGGCCGCGCGGTGGCGACGCTGCATGCGCGGCTTGGCCCGGGCATCGTTCCGGATGTCGCGATCCGCTCGATCCAGACACTGCTGCAGGAGCGCTTCGGCGTGGTCCACGCGACGGTGCAGGTGGAAAACGGGGACTGCGTCGGAGGCTGCGCGACCGGCCGCTGACGCGCGGGCCGGTGTCGATCGTCGCGGGAAATTGCTTGCGCAACAGCGGGGTGCTGCTATCCTGCGCGGCCCGAAATCATGCATTCCACAGGAGCCATCATGGGCAAGGGCGACCGCAAGACCCGCAAGGGCAAGATCGCGATCCGCAGTTACGGCAACTCGCGCCCGCACGCCGCGAAGTCGGCAGCCACGTCGACCGGAACGGCCAAGCCTGCCGCCCGTACGGCTGCCAAGCCGGCCGCGAAGAAGGCCGCGCCGGTGCGCAAGGCTGCGCCGAAGAAGTCTGCCTGATACACGGCGCCGGACGTCGCTCGCTGCATCGCCGGAAGGCCTTGCGGAGCGGCGTTTGGGGCAAAGCGCACGGGCTCCTGGAAGGCTCCGGCCAAGATTAGAAAAGCGTTAGCATCCGTCGCGTGTTTTGCGTATAGTCGCGCGACTGTGTTTGCAAGGGTCACTGTCAATCGTGGCCCGATGCGGTTGATCACTCCATGATCCGCTTCATCGATTCGCCTCGCGAGCTCCCTGCAAATCAGTCTCGACGCGGAATGTTTCCGTGTTCGCGATGCCAACAGCGTGACCAGGAGTTGCATAGATGTCGAATCGTCAGAACGGAACCGTCAAGTGGTTCAATGACGCGAAGGGCTTCGGTTTCATCACCCCGGAAAGCGGTCCCGACCTGTTCGTGCATTTCCGCGCGATCCAGGGCACCGGCTTCCGCACCCTGCAGGAAGGCCAGCGCGTGAGCTTCATCGCGGTGCAGGGCCAGAAGGGCATGCAGGCCGATCAGGTCCAGGTGATCTGATCCTCCCGGACATTGCGGGACTCGACCCCGGGTGGCCACACCCGGGGTTTTTTATGCCTGCGATCCCGTCGCGATCCATGGGCGGAAGCCGCGGGACTGTCCGGACGGCATGTCAGGACCAGTCGAGCGAACCTTCGACGATCGTGCGCGTGCGGCCGCCGACGTGCACGATCGGCGGGTCGCCCGGGTCGATGCGGATCAGGATCTCCGCGTCGCGCCCGATCTCGCGCCCCTGGCTCACGCGGTAGCCGCGCGCGAGCGGACCGTCGGGTTCGCCGAGCGCGATCCACGCCGCGACCAGGCCGTTGGCGGCGCCCGACGCGGGATCCTCGACGATGCCGACGCCAGCCGGGAATGCGCGCACGACGAGGTCATGGCCGGCGTCGGCGTCGGCGCGCGCGAATGCGCACAGGCCGAGGCTGTCGCTCGCGCGCGCGAGTTCGGCAATCGCGTGATGGTCGGGCTGCCAGCAACGAAGTCCCGCTTCGTCGGCGAATTCGGCCACCCACCAGCGGCGACCCCCTTCGACGAAGGCGGGCGGCAATGCGCCCGCCTGCGTGCCTGCGAGCACCTGCTGCAGCCGTTGCGCGTGCGCGGCGTCGGTCGCGAGCACCCGCGCTGCCGGGGCCTGCACGTACAACCGTTGTGCATCGCCTTCGCCTTCGATCCGGATCGGCAGCAGGCCCGCGCCGCATTCCTGCACGAGGCGACCCTCGCGCGCCTGCGCGAAACCGGTTTCGAGCACCGCGTGCGCGCTGCCGATCGTCGGGTGTCCCGCGAACGGGATCTCGCGCTCGGGCGTGAAGATGCGCAGCCGGTAGCTCGCGCCGGGCTGCGTCGGCGGCAGCACGAACGTGGTTTCGACGAGTCCGGTCCAGTTCGCGCAGCGCTGCATGCGTTCGCTGCTCCAGTCCGCCGCGTCGAACACCACGCCGAGTGGATTGCCACCGCCGGGGCTCGCGGGGAAGACATCGAGTTGCAGGTAGCGAGATCGGGCCGTCATGCGGAGGGTGCGGGGCAGGGGAGGCGATCATAGCCGCGAGCGCGCGACGGTGGCGCACTTGCCGCTCCCGCCGGTTGCCGCCTATCTTCCCTCGACCCCGGTCCAAGGAACAGGCATGCCCGTCACCGTCGCCATCATCGCGATCACCTGCGTCGTCTCGTTCCTCGCGTTCAACAATCCGCGGCTGATGCAGCAGCTGATCCTCTGGCCGCCCGCGATCAACCGCGGCAAGGAGTACTGGCGCCTCGCGACCTGCGGCCTGATCCATGCGGACGTGCCGCATCTCGCGTTCAACATGATCACGCTCTACTTCTTCGGCCGCCTGATCGAGCAGTTCTTCACGCCCTACATCGGTGCACTCGGCTATGCGGCGTTCTACGTGGGCGGACTGGTCGTGTCGTGCGTGCCGAGCTGGCTGCGCCATCGCGACGACAGCGGTTACCGCAGCCTCGGTGCATCGGGCGCGGTGTCAGCGGTGCTGTTCGCGTACATCCTGCTGCAGCCGTGGGCGCTGATCTTCGTGTTCTTCGTGCCGGTGCCCGCGATCATCTACGCGGTGCTCTACCTCGGTTACACGATCTGGGCCGACCGCCAGCGCCGCGACCACATCAACCACAGCGCGCACCTGTGGGGCGCGGTCTACGGGATGCTGTTCACGCTCGCGATGGAGCCACGCGTGCTCGCGGTGTTCCTGCGCCAGCTGCTGAACCCGTCCTTCCTGTCCTGAAGCAGCAGCGCGCGCGATACTGCGCCGCCCGCCCGAGGAGAATGCAGATGAAGTACACCGGAAGCTGCCATTGCGGACGCGTCGCGTTCGAGGTCGATTCTGACGCCGCGATCACGCGCGCGATGTCGTGCAACTGCTCGATCTGCAGCCGTCGCGGCCACCTGCTCGCGTTCTTCCCGGCCGCCAGCGTCAAGCTGCTGACACCCGAGGACGCGCTGTCGACCTACACCTTCAACAAGGAACGCATCCGCCACCAGTTCTGCGCGGTGTGCGGCGTCGGACCGTTCGGGCGCGGCAAGGATCGCGAGGGGCGCGATACGTTCGCGATCAACGTGCGCTGTCTCGAAGGCATCGATCCCGATGCGCTGGAGATCGAGAAGGTCGACGGTCGCAGCTTCTGACCCGTTGCGGGCGCACCGACCGGTGCGGCTCCGTCGGCGCGCTGCGCCGCCCGGCCCACCGTGCGTCTGCGCATGGACGCGCGACGCCCGTCGACCGCCCCGCGCCTATGGCATGATCGCGAATGGGCCAGCGCCCTCCTGCCACTGTCGATCCGGGGAGTAGACGATGCATCGTTCCAATCCTGTCCTGCGCGCGTTGCCGCTCGCGGCGCTCACCCTTGCCTGCAGCAGCGCGCTCGCCGCGGACATCGAGGCCAGCTTGCTCGAGCAGGCGCGCGCGAGCGGGCATGCGGAAGCGCTGATCGTGATGGCGGACCAGGCGCGACCGACGCTTGCGCTGCTCGCCCCTGAAGCCGACTACCGCGCGCGCAGGCGCGCACTCGTCGATGCACTGCGCGCGCGAGCGGACGAGCAGCAGGCGGGTGTGCGCGCCTGGCTCGCAGCGCGCGGCATCGAGTATCGCTCGTTCTGGATCAGCAACGTGATCTGGGCGCGGCTTTCGCCGCAGGACCTCACCGAACTCGCCGCCCGCGGCGACGTCTCGCGCGTCGCGGCCAATCCCGAGTACTCGCTGCAACTGCCGACGCAGCAGCTCGGACCGCTGCCGAGCGAAGTCGAGGCGATCGAGTGGGGTGTCAACAAGATCCGCGCACCCGAGGTCTGGGCGGAAGGGTTCACGGGCCAGGGTGTGGTGATCGCGGGCCAGGACACCGGCTACGACTGGGATCACCCGGCGCTGATCAACCATTATCGCGGCTGGGACGGGACGACCGCGACGCACGACTACAACTGGCGTGACTCGATCCACGATTCGAGCGGGAATCCTTGCGGAAACGATTCTCCGGTGCCGTGCGACGACCACGGCCACGGCACGCATACTGCGGGTACGTTCGCCGGCAGCGACGGCGGCGCCAACGAAATCGGCGTGGCGCCCGGCGCGAAGTGGATCGGATGCCGCAACATGAATTCCGGCGATGGCACACCCGCGCGATACATCGAGTGCATGGAGTTCTTCCTCGCGCCGACCGACCTCGCAGGCCAGAATCCGAACCCCGACCTCGCGCCAGACGTGATCAACAATTCCTGGGGTTGCCCCGCGAGCGAAGGCTGCACGCCGGCCGACATCCTCGAGACCGCGGTCGACAACCTCGTCGATGCCGGCATCCTGTTCGTCGCGTCCGCCGGCAACGACGGGTCGGGTTGCAGTTCGATCCTCACGCCGCCCGCGCTCTACGACGCCAGCTTCGTGATCGGTTCGACGACCTCCAGCGACGCGATGTCGAGCTTCTCCAGTCGCGGCCCGGTTTCGGGTTCAGGCCTGATCCGCCCCGACGTTTCGGCTCCGGGTTCGAGCATCCGCTCGAGCATTCCCGGCGGCGGATACGGCTCGATGAGCGGCACCAGCATGGCCGGACCGCACGTCGCGGGCGCGGCGGCCTTGCTGATGTCGGTGAATCCGGCGCTCAAGGGCAATCCCGCGCAGGTCGCGCAGATCCTGCGCGACACGGCCGTGCCGATCACCGTGTCCCAGTCCTGCGGCGGAATCCCGGTCGGCGAGTGGCCGAACTACGTCGCGGGATACGGCCGCATCGATGCCTACGCAGCGGCGCAAGCGGCGCAGGGGTCGCCGGTGTCGCTCGAGGTCGCGTTCGTGCCGTCGAGCGTGATGGTGAATGAACCGAGCGAACTGGTGCTGACGCTCGGCAACGCCGGCGGCTCGCCCGCGGTGCTGACCTCCAGCCTGACCAACGGCCTGCCGGGCCTGTTGCGCGTGGTCGAACCGGTGCAGGCCTCAACGACCTGTCCATCCGGCGTCGTCGTCGTGTCCCCGGACTTCCAGGGCTTCAGGCTGGAGACGGGGGCCGAGATCCCGGCCGGCACCGGGTGCACCGTGACGGTCGCCGTGAGTGCGCCGGCCGAGGGAAGCTACGAGCAGATGCTCGATGTCGGTGTCCTGCAGACCGACCTCGGCGACAACGAGGCCGGTGCCAGTGCGGTCCTCGAGGTGATGATCGACGATGCGATCTTCGAGGACGGTTTCGATGGAGTCCCGGGACGCTGAAGCGCGCCCGGCATCGATGACGACGGGCGCGCGCGACGCGCTCGTCGTCGCGATCTCCTCGCGTGCGCTGTTCGACCTCGGCGAGAGCCACGATCTGTTCGAACGCGAGGGCGTGGATGCGTTCGCGCGCTACCAGATCGAGCGCGAGGACGAGCTGCTCGCGCCGGGCATCGCATTCCCGCTCGTGCAGAAGCTGCTCAAGCTCAACGCGGCGCCGCCGGAAGCGCCGCGCGTCGAGGTGATCCTGCTCTCGCGCAACTCGGCCGATACCGGCCTGCGCATCTTCAACTCGATCGAACACTACGGCCTCGGCATCGCGCGCGCCGCGTTCACGCGCGGTGCGCCGACGTTTCCGTACGTGCACGCGTTCGACGCCGACCTGTTCCTCTCGGCCAATCCGGACAGCGTCGCGCAGGCGCTCGCGGCGGGCATCGCGGCCGCGACGATCCTGCCTTCGAAGGCGCCGCAGCGGCAATCCGACCAGTTGCGCATCGCGTTCGACGGCGACGCGGTGCTGTTCGGCGACGAGTCCGAGCGCGTGTCGGAGCAGGGCGGCATCGACGCGTTCCATCGCCACGAGACCGAACGCGCGCTCGAGCCGCTTTCGGGCGGCCCGTTCCGCGGCTTCCTCGATGCGCTGCATCGCCTGCAGGACGCCTTCCCGAGTGAGGATTCGCCGATCCGCACCGCGCTCGTGACCGCGCGCTCGGCGCCCGCGCACAAGCGCGTGATCCTGACCCTGCGCGAGTGGGGCGTGCGCATCGACGAGGCGCTGTTCCTCGGCGGCCGTTCCAAGGGGCCGTTTCTCGAAGCATTCGGCGCCGACATCTTCTTCGACGATTCCGCGGCGAACGTCGAGTCCGCTCGACTGCATGTCGCGACCGGGCACGTGCCGCGCCGGATCGACCGGCTCCGAGGATGACGGCCCCGCGCGGTACACGCTGTATGCTCTCGCGTTCCCCTCAGCGGAACCCCGCGCCTTGGAACTTCCATCGGTCATCGAGCCGCTGATCGTCATCACCGAAGTCGATGACGCCCGTCCGTTCTTCGGCGAACTGTTCCGGCGCAAGTTCGGCGATCCGATCCCGGACTATCCGCACCACGTCGGCGTGTTCCATCGCGGCGAGGATGCGCGCTTCACGCCGCTGTCCTACCTGCACCTGCTTCCGCACGCGGACATCATGCTCGTCGGTGGCGGATGCACCGACGGGGATGCGATCCGCGGCCTGCCCGATGCGGACCGCGACGCGATCCGCAGTGCCGGAGGCCTGTTGCTTCATGCCTTGCGCTATGCGTTCGAGCGCTACGCCGACCGCTGCGATGCCTACTTCGGCCACTGCGGCGACGCGCGTGCGTACGAGGTCGACATGCAGGCGGGGTTCGAGCCGACGCACCACGATCAGTTGATCGTGCGCTGGCACAAGCCGCTGGATCCAGCGCGTCGGCGTGCGCTGGTCGAGAAGGCGCACTCGATCGGCGCGTTCTGAGCCGGCGAATCCATTGATCGCGCGCGCAGGCCGGGCGACCAAGGGTCGGCCGGCGCTGTTCGCGCGGGTGCCCGATGCCAACGGCGCTGCGCGCCTCCAGCCTGCAGATCGAGGTCGGTCGCGCTATTCGTCCAGCAGTCGCGCGAGATCCTCGGGCGCGGTCCAATGTTGCCCGCACACGTACCGCGGCAACTGCCAGCGTCCGCTCGATGCGTGTACCGGACCCGCCTCGGTATCGAAGGCTGCGCGCAGCCGGTGCTGGTGCATGAAGCGCGGCAGGTACTCGCGCACGAGGTAGTCATTGCTTTCGCCGTAGGGGTAGGCGAAAAGGCTCGACTGGTGCGGCGCGAGCAGCGCGTCGAGCCAGTCCGCGGCCTGGCGGATCTGCGCGTCCGCGTCGACATGATTGTCGATGCTGCGGAAGGTGCCCTTGCGTTGCTCGCGCTGCGCGGTGACGGCCAGCGTGTGGTGGTTGTGGTCCCAGCTGTGGCTCTCGATCGAGAGCACGCCCTCGCGCTGCGCCGCGCCCCACCAGTCGTCGCCCCACCAGCCGCGCCCGACGAGGCAGGTGCGATCGAGCTCCGTGCGGGCCTCCGGCGACACGATCACGAAGCTCGTCGCGTGCACCGCGCTGCCGGTTTCGGCCGCGAAATCGCGCAGGATGCCCGCGAAGCCTCGCTGCAGGCCGCAGCTCGGGTGCTCGATGTCGTGCCAGTCGAACCAGGATCCGTCGTCGAAGCTCAGCGCGACCGCGCCGTCGAGCGTCGACCCGGCTGCTTCCCCGAGCAGGACCTCGACCACGCGCGCGAGCGGCACGATGCGCAGCCCGGCACGGTGGATCAGGCGCAAGTCCTCGGCCAGCGCGACGTGGTCGTTGCGGGCGTAGTCGTTGCCGGAGATGTTGTTGGAATGGTAGGTGAGGACAGGTACGCGCATGCGGGGTCTTGACAGGATCGGCCACTGGCGTCGGCGCGATCCGCGTGGCCGGGCGGACGCGGTGCCGCTACAATAGCCTGCTTTGCCCGCCCCGGACACGGAACCGCATTCCATGGCTGCCACCCCGCTGAACCCGATCGATCTCTACGACGTGCGCGCACTGCTCTCCGACGAGGAGCGCATGGTGCAGGACACGGTCGCGCGCTTCACCGACGAGCGCGTGCTGCCGATCATCGGCGACTGCTTCGACAAGGCACGCTTCCCGACCGAGCTGATCCCGGAAATGGCCGACCTCGGGCTGCTCGGATCTTCGCTGCCGACCGAATACGGCTGCGCGGGCATGAACGGCGTCAGCTACGGCCTGGTCTGCCAGGAACTCGAGCGCGGGGATTCGGGTATCCGCAGCTTCGCCTCGGTGCAGTCGTCGCTGTGCATGTATCCGATCTACGCGTACGGCAGCGAAGAGCAGCGCCGGCGCTGGCTGCCCGAGATGGCGGCCGGCAAGGTGATCGGCTGCTTCGGCCTGACCGAGCCGCACGGCGGCTCGGATCCGGCCAACATGAAGACCAACGCGAAGAAGGAAGGCGCCGACTGGATCCTCAACGGCGCCAAGATGTGGATCACCAACGGCAACCTCGCGCACATCGCGATCGTCTGGGCGCAGACCGACGACGGCATCCAGGGCTTCATCGTCGAGAAGGGCATGCCCGGGTTCACCGCGCAGGAAATCCACAAGAAGATGAGCCTGCGCGCGTCGGTCACGAGTGCGCTGTTCTTCGACAACGTGCGCGTGCCCGAAGCGAACCGCCTTCCGAACGTGAAGGGCCTCAAGGGTCCGCTCGGCTGCCTGACCCAGGCGCGCTACGGCATCACCTGGGGTCCGATCGGCGCCGCGATCGCCTGCTTCACCGAAACCACCGCGTACGCGAAGGAGCGCATCCTGTTCCAGCGCCCGCTCGCGGCGAACCAGGCGGTGCAGGTCAAGCTCGCCGACATGGCGCGGCGGATCACGCTCGCGCAGCTGCTCTCGCTGCAGCTCGGCCGCCTGAAGGACGCGGGCACGATGCAGCCGACCCAGGTCTCGCTCGCGAAGTGGAACAACTGCCGCATGGCGATCGACATCGCGCGCGAATGCCGCGACATCCTCGGCGGCGCCGGCATCACGACCGAGCACAGCCCGATCCGGCATGCGCTGAACCTCGAGTCGGTGATCACCTACGAGGGCACCGAGACCGTGCACCAGCTCGTGGTCGGCCGCGAGGTCACCGGGATCAACGCATTCTGATTCAGTACGGCCGCTGGCCGATGTAATTGCCCGGAGGACTGTAGTTGCAGACGACGATGGTCCAGTTCGGGAAGTTCGGACCGAACGGCGTGCCGGTGCTGCAGTTGCGGATCGCGCAGCCGACGTGGGTCGTGCCGCGCCAGACCATCTGCGTGTAGTGGCCGCACTGTTCGCCCGCCGCGCAGGTGTTCGCGGCATAGTTGTAGTACGGGAACTCGCTGGCCCAGCTGCTCGCCGCGGCGGACTGCGCGGCGCTCCACGGCGCGGCGGCATAGAGGTTCTCGCCGAGCCCGGGCGTGCCGCTGTGCTGCCAGATGCACTGGTTCGCCCAGCCCTGCGCGGTCTGCGCGAGCGAAGGACTCCAGCGCAGCGGCGGGATGCGTGGATTGGCGGCGGGCAGCACGGTGCGGCGCGCACAGTTGTGAACGCGCAGGTTGCCCTTCCATTCCGCGGGCGCGTCGGCGGATTCGCCGTCGAGGCCGTCGAAGAACACGCAGTCCAGGAACGCGGCGCGCGCCGGCGCCGCGAACAGCAGCAGGGATGCAACTCCAATCAGTCCCGCGATACGCATGCCGGGATTCCCGTTCGTCGATGGCCTACATGATGGCACCCGTGCTCATGAACTGCTCCGTTCCAGTTCTCGAAACCGCGCGCCTGGTCCTGCGTCCGCCGCTGCGCGAGGACTTCGAACCCTATGCCGCGCTGGTCGGCGACGAGGAAGCCGCGCGCTACATCGGCGGCCACGTCTCGCGCGCGGCCGCATGGCGCAAGTTCCTGCAGATGCCGGGCGCGTGGGCCGTGCAGGGATTCGGCATGTTCTCGATCCTCACCCGGGACGGCGGCGAATGGATCGGACAACTCGGTCCCTGGAAGCCCGAGGGCTGGCCCGGCAATGAAGTCGGCTGGGCGTTCCTGCGTTCGGCCTGGGGCAAGGGCTATGCGACCGAGGCCGGCGAGGCCGCGATGGATTATGCGATCGACGTGCTCGGCTGGGACGACGTGATCCACTGCATCCATCCCGACAACCGGGGTTCGCAGCGGCTCGCGCAGCGCCTCGGTTCGCGCAACCGGGGTCCGGGCCGGCTGCCGGCTCCGTACGAGGACTCGCCGACGGAAGTCTGGGGCCAGACGCGCGCCGAGTGGCTCGCGCGCCGCGCGCGAGGGCAGGTCGCATGATCACCGTGCATGGCTACTCACCTTCGGGCAACTGCCACAAGCTGCGCATGCTGCTCGGCCACCTCGACCGCCCCTATCGCTGGATCGAAACCGACAGCGCGCACGGCGCGACGCGCACGCCCGAGTACCTCGCGAAGAATCCGAACGGCAAGGTGCCGATGGTCGAGACCGACGATGGCCGCACCATGGTCGAGTCGAACGCGATCCTCTGCTGGCTCGCGGACGCCACCCCTTTCTTCGCCGGCGACGCCTGGGAGCGCGCGCAGACGCTGTCGTGGATGTTCTTCGAGCAGTACAGCCACGAGCCCTACGTTGCGGTCGCGCGTTTCATCTGCGGCTGGACGCCGATCGACAGCCCGCGTCGCGCCGACCTGCCGCGGCTGCGCGAGCGCGGACACGAGGCACTCGCGATCATGGATCGGCATCTCGCGACGCACGACTGGTTCAGCAGCCGCGGCTACGGCATCGCCGACATCGCGTTGTTCGGCTACACCCACTGCGCCGGCGAGGGCGGCTTCGATCTCGCGCGATACCCGGCGATCTGCAACTGGCTCGATCGCGTGCGCGCGCAGCCCGGCTTCGCCGCGATGCCGCCGATCGCGCTGGAAAACCTGGAGCTGATCCGGTTGACGAGGCAAGGGGACAGGGCATGAGGCAGCGATTTCGCACGCAGGCCCGGCTCTCGTTCGGTATCGCCTGCATCGCGATGCTTCAGGCTTGCCATCTGGGGCGCGCAACGAAGAGCGACCCCGGCTATCTGCGCGCGCGCCATGCCGGATTCGTGACACTTTCGAGCGAACAGCCGGCCAGGGCCTTGTTCGAGCGCATGTCGCACAATGCCCGCACCTGCTACGTCGGAGGTGCTGTCTCCGGAGTCATGCCGGCGGGGCCAGGCCTGTTCGTGCCGATCTCGGGGCCAGGCAGGGAAATCGAAGCGAAGTTCGACGAAGCGAATCGTCGGGGATTCGTGCGCGGATTCATCGACGGCAACATCTACTTGCCGATGTTCCAGATCGACATCAGCGAGGATGGGGCGCGCAGTCGAGTCGACGTCTACTACGGAAGTAGCGTCGGGATACCCAAGGCTGTTCCCGAGAACGTCAAGGCATGGCTCGCGGGCAATGACGCGGCGTGCTCGTTCAAGTCATCCAAGAGCGATTGAACCATGAACGCGATCCCGAACCCGATCCCCGCGCGACACCGCAACGTCAACCGCGCCGAGGTGTGCGACCAGAATTTCGCCGAGTTCGTGCACGCCTGGGAAGGCACGCCGCGGCGCGCGCCGCGGGCGGATGAACCGGTGCTGCCGGACAGCCTCTGCAGCGCGATCGACTTCCTCGAATTGTTCGAGTCGCAACTCGTCTCGCGCCACCTCGACTTGATGGCGCGCGTTCTGCGCGTTCGCAACAAGGTGTTCTACACGATCGGCTCGAGCGGCCACGAAGGCAATGCGATGGTCGCGCGCCTGACGCGCCATACCGATCCGGCGTTCCTGCATTACCGCAGCGGCGCGTTCATGGCCGAGCGCTTTCGCAAGCTGCCGGGCATGGATCCGGTCATGGATTCGGCGCTGAGCTTCGCCGCGAGCAAGGACGATCCGGCCTCGGGCGGCCGCCACAAGGTCTGGGGCAGCAAGCCCTTGTGGGTGCTGCCGCAGACCTCGACGATCGCCTCCCACCTGCCGAAGGCGCTCGGAACCGCGGTTGCGGTCGAGCAGGCCCGGCGCATCGGACACGCGCTGCCGATCCCGGACGATTCGATCGCGATCTGTTCGTTCGGCGACGCCTCGTCGAACCATGCGACCGCGCAGACCGCGTTCAACGCGGCGCAATGGACCGCGTACCAGAAGTTGCCCGCGCCGGTGCTGTTCGTCTGCGAGGACAACGGCATCGGCATTTCGGTGAAGACGCCGGGCGGCTGGGTCGCGAACGCGTTCCGCCATCGTGACGGCCTCGACTACTTCCATGCGGATGGACTCGACCTCGCGCAAGGGTACGAGCAGGTCGCGCGCGCGGTGCACCACGTGCGCACGACGCGGCGGCCGACGTTCCTGCACCTGCGCACCACGCGCATCATGGGCCACGCGGGCACCGACTTCGAGATCGAGTGGCGCAGCGTGGAAGAGCTGGTCGCGCTGGAGGCGACCGATCCACTGCTGCGTTCGGCCGCGATCGCGCTGGAGTCGGGCCTGTACACGAAGGAGTCGCTGCTCGCGAAGTACGAGGCGATCCGCGCGCGCTGCTTCGCGGCGGCCGAGGAGGCGGATCGCAGGCCCAAGCTCGACCGGCTCGACGACGTGATCGCCCCGCTCGCGCCGTACACGCCGGCGAAGGTCGAGGCCGAAGCGCGCCGCGTGGACTTCGCCGAGCGTCGCCTCGAGGTGTTCGGCGGGGCGGACAAGCTGCCCGAGAAGCTGCCGCCACGCCACCTCGCGATCCAGATCAACAATGCGCTGCATGACCTGTTCTGCAAGTACCCGGAGGCCTTGCTGTTCGGCGAGGACGTCGCGCAGAAGGGCGGCGTCTACACGGTCACCAAGGGCCTGCACAAGGCATTCCGCAACGCGCGCGTGTTCAATACGCTGCTCGACGAGACGATGATCCTCGGCCTCGCGCAGGGTTACGCGAACATGGGCATGCTGCCGATCCCCGAGATCCAGTACCTCGCCTATTTCCACAACGCCTGCGACCAGATCCGCGGCGAGGCGGCGAGTCTGCAGTTCTTCTCCAACGACCAGTACCGCAACCCGATGGTCGTGCGCATCGCCGGGCTCGGGTACCAGCGCGGCTTCGGCGGGCACTTCCACAACGACAATTCGATCGCCGCGCTGCGCGACATCCCGGGCATCGTGGTCGGCTGCGCGAGCCGCGGTGACGATGCCGCGACCATGCTGCGCACGCTGGCCGCGCTCGCGAAGGTCGACGGGCGCGTCAGCGTGTTCCTCGAGCCGATCGCGCTGTACATGACCAAGGACCTGCACGAGGCCGGCGACGGCCAGTGGCTGACCGCGTATCCGCCGACGGACGAAGCGATGCCGCTCGGCGAAGGCCGCGTGTACGAGGAAGGGGCGGACGACCTCGTGATCTTCAGTTACGGCAATGGCGTGCCGATGAGCCTGCGCGCTGCGCGCGCAATCGAGGCCAGGCACGGCTGGAAGGTGCGCACGGTCGACTTGCGCTGGCTCGTTCCGCTCAACGAGCCGTTCATCGCCGCGCACGCGAGGTCGGCCAAGCGCATCCTCGTCGTCGACGAAGGCAGGCACTCCGCCGGTGTCGGCGAAGGCGTGATCACGGCGATCGTCGAAGGAGGGCAGGGTGCGAAGCCGTTGCGCCGCGTGGTCGGCGTCGACACCTACACGCCACTTGCGGGGGCCGCCTTCCTCGTGCTGCCGGGCGACGCCGACATCGTCGCCGCCGCGGATGCGCTGGCAGCGGCCTGACCCGGCGCTACGCCGCGCCGGTACGGTAAGGCGAGAGATTGAAGCACGAAGCACACGAAGCAGGCAGTCTTGATTCGCCTTGCAGGCGGGGCTGCGTGTTCTCGTCCGTCTTCGTTGCCGTTCGCTCCAGCAGCCGGCAGCGCGGCGGCTGCCGTCGCCGTGGGTCGGGGCCCGCCGTCCGGCCTACTCCGATGCGAGGGTTTGACCTATGATCCGGGCGGCATGACCGAGCGCCGCGCCCTCACGATCCTGTTCGCCGATGTCTCGGGCAGCACGCGACTGTTCGAGTTGCACGGCGACGTGGCCGCGCGCGAGATGGTCGCCGGCGTGCTGGTCGCGCTGGCCGAAGTGGCCGCGCGGCACGGTGGTCGCGTGATCAAGACGATTGGCGACGAGATCATGTGCACGTTCCCGGGGCCGTTGCATGGACTGCTCGCGGCGACCGACATGCATCGGCGCATCAAGGGCGACCCGGTGTTCCAGCGCGACAACCTCGCGATCCGCATCGGGCTGCACCACGGCGAGACGCTGGTCGAGAACGACGACGTGTTCGGCGATGCGGTCAACACGGCCGCGCGCATGGCGGACAAGACGCTCGCGCGGCGCGACCAGATCATCACGACGGCGAGCACGGTGCGCGGCATCACCAACACCACCGGACTGCGCGTGCGCCCGCTCGGCAGCGCGTGGGTGCTCGGCAAGCAGGCGCCGGTCGAGATCGTCGACGTGCTGTGGCAGGAGGACGTCGCGCACGTCACCACCGTGCAACGCGTGATGCAGGCGATCGACACGCCCCCGGACAGGCCGCGCCTGCTCGTTCGCCTCAAGAGCCAGGTGTTCGAGATCGACGAAGGCACGCCGTTTTCGATCGGGCGCGATCCGGCCAGCAGCCTGGTCGTCGAAACCGAGTGGGTCTCGCGCAATCACGCGTTGATCGAGTGGAAGCGCGGCTACTTCATGCTCGCCGACCGTTCGACCAACGGCACCTGGCTCAAGGTCGGCGACGACGACGAGATCCTCGTGCACCGCGACGAAACGCACCTGCGCCGCAGCGGCACGATCAGCCTGGGCCAGGCGCACCCGTCGGACACGACCGACCTGGTCTATTTCCAGTGCGGCGAGGGCTAGCCGACGCGTCGGTGTCGGCGACTCGAATCCACCCGCGAAGACCTGGTCCATCGTGAACAGGCTGACGATGCTCCCGGCGGGTCGTCCGACGACGAGCATGCCGCGCGGTGCGTGGTACGCATGCGACCTCCGCGGAAAGTCCGAGACGATGCCGGCGCGCACGCTGTTGAACGCCTCGACGGTGCCGACCAGGCGGAAGGAGCCGGATGCCAGCGTGACCGCAACAACCTCGCGGTGGATCAGGCGGCATCGAATCCGTTGGCGAAGATCGCGTCGAAGTTCGAAGGCGGCACGTCGGGACCTTGGAAGATGCCGAGTGGCGCGTAGCCGCCGTAGCCGGGGAATACGTAGTAGATGTTCGGATTGCCCATGCGACGGATCAGCGCCTCGGACACGACCCGGCGGTAGTCGGTGGTGACGCGCACGTCGGTGCCTTCGTACAGCTGTTCGCCGCCGAGCCCGGGGAAGTCGCCGTAGACCTGCCCGCCGTTGACGCTGCCACCGAGCGCGAGGATCACGTTGCCATAACCGTGGTCGGTGCCGCCGTCCTCGTTCTCGATCGCGCGGCGACCGAACTCGCTGACCACGAGCACGCTCACGCGGTTCATGAGGTTGCCGCCGGGATCGCTCGAGAGGTCGGTATAGAACGCGTCGAGGCCCGCCGACAGGCTTTCGACCTGGTTGCCGAACCAGTCCCAGCTCTGCGCCGGATTGCCCTGGCCGACATGCGTGTCCCAGTTGCCGAGATCGATCGTCACCGCGCGCAAGCCGATCCCGCGCTTGATCAGGCAGGCGACGTCGCGCAGTTGGTCGCCGAAGCCGCCATTGTAGGCGAGGTCGTAATTGGCGCCTCCGCTCGGCGCGTACCCCGCGAAGTCGACGCCGCGCAGCAACGCGAGCGAGTCCAGCGTTTCGGCACCGGCGACTTCGAGCCGCGTGTTGCCGCTCCACAAGGTGTCCATGCGCGTGATCGCGCCGACCAGGCCTTCGTCCGGGTTGTCGTTGCCCCACGACCAATGGAACGTGTTGAGTCGGAAATCCTGGCCGCTGCCCATCGTGATCGCATCCGAGCTGCCGAGCAGGCTCGCCGCGGTGATGCCGCCCATCGACACCGCAGGCAACGGCACCGTGCCGGGCAAGCCGCCGCTGAGCAGGTGGCGCGTGAACCAGCCGATACTGTTGCCGGTGCCGCCGCCGACGCCGAACTCGAGGTTCGCCTGTGCATCGAAGTGGCTGCGGATCACCGGATTCGGCTGGACCTGGCCCGCGGCGACGACGATGCCGAGGTGCTGGCTCGCATAGAGGTCGCGCAGCGCGCTCGCGCGCGGATGCAGCAGCCAGTCGGGATTGCCGGTGAGTGCGAGGCCCGCGCCGGTGCCGGATGTCGGCACGCGCGTCGCGCTGCGATATTGCTCGTAGAACGGGCGATCCGGGCTGTTCGCGGAGGGCGGCACGAGGCTGAGTCCGTCCATCGCGCCGCGCAGGAACACGATCACGAGGGTGTCTTCGGTGGCGGCGGCGGGTAGCAGGTCGCCCGGCGGGAACCACGCCATCGCGCGGCTGCCGACGCCTGCGGTGAGTGCGGCGGCGCCGCAACCTTTGAGGAATACGCGTCGATCGAACGTCGTCATCGGGATGTCCTCAGCGGCGCAGGAATTCGGGGCTGCACAGCAGCAGCGCGACCGCCGTGCGCAACCGCGCGATCGTGTAGTGGCGCGACAGGTCGTTCATGTTCCACGTGCCCGTGTGGTCGTTGCCGTTGTCGGTCACGATGTCGAGCGGTGCGCTCGCCGCGGCGTTCTGGCGCAGGAAGTCGACCACGGTCGCGCGCGTGGGATCCGGACGATAGCCGTAGAGTCGATCGCACCAGTAGCCGACCATGTTCGCGGCCGTCCGTTGCGCCGGATCCGGGAACGCGGCCAGCGTCTGCGCCTGCACGTCGGCGAGAAACGGCGACGCGTTGTCCCCGTTGGTCGCGTGCATCTCGGGGATGCGCGCCAGCATGCGGAACGTCATGCCGAGCGCACTGCTGCCCGACCACGCGCGTTCGATGTCCGGGTAACCGTCCGGCGTGGGCCAGTAGAACATGCGGCTGCCGGTGGCCTGCACGCGAGAGTGGAACTCCTCCGTGGTGGTCCAGCTCGCGGTGTTGTCGGGCTTCGGCGTGAAGTCCGCCGAAAGTCCGCGCAGTGCGCTGGTCGCGGCCAGCGCAGGCCGCTTCATCTTCGTGCCCCAGCTCTCCTTGAATTGCGCCGACCCGAGGATGATGCCGATGCATTGCGCGATCTGGTCCGCGTCGAGGCGCGCGTCGATGAAGCGCTGCGCCACCTCGTCGACGAGCGCCGAATCCGGGCTGTCGCCGACGAAGCGCCGGCACAGCTTGCGCGAGACGAAGCGCGCCGTGCCCGGATGCGCGCTGAGGATGTCGAACACCTTGCGCCCGTCGGCGCCGTTGTCGGTCTGGCTCTGCGGGAAATAGCGGTTGAGGAAATACTTGTTGAAGCGGTCGTGCCAGTCGAGCCGGTACACGTAGGTGCCGTCGTTGTCGGCCGGGTATTCCCAGTGCCCGTTCTTCACGGTCCAGCCGGTCAGCGCGCGCGCGGCTTCGTAGACGTCGTTGTCGACGTACTTCAGGCGCACGGGCTGGCCATCGCCGCTGGTCCCGATCGGCAGCGAGGGATCGTCCGGCAACAACACGCCCGCGTAGTTCTCCACGCCGAGCGTGTGGAGTTCGAGCAGTTCGCGCGCGTAGTTTTCGTTCGGCCCCTGGTTCGTCGACGCGTAGAGGTCGAGGTAGTACATCATCGTGGTCGACTTCGCGACCGCTTCGAGCATCGCGCGGAAATTGCCGAGCGCGTTGGGACGGATCACGTCGCGGTCGTAGTGCGGGAACACCGGCCCGGCGTCGTAGTCCCAGCCGAAGACGCTGAAATGGTCGTGCCAGAAGCCGACCATGGTCTCGTACAGCTGGCGCTTGCTGTAGGTCTGCCGGATCAGCGTCGCGCATTCGGTTTCCGACACCGGCAGCATGCGCAGGAAATAGTTGTTCGTGACCGAACGGTGGTCGGCCCAGAGCTGCGGCAGTGTTTTCGCGAGCGTGGTGAAACCCGCCGCGGCGATGCGCGCGTCGCAACCGGAATCGACGATCGATGACGGATTTAGCTGCTGGTCGACCCAGGCAGTCCAGCGCGCGTCGTCGGAGGCGCCGAGCGCGTTGAACGCGGCGAGGTCGGGCTGCGTGTAGCCGTGCGTCGCGCGCGTGAGCCAGCGCACTGCGGGCGGCGGATACGTCAGCGCCGACGGGCTCTGTGGCAGTTCGAAGTCCTGCAGGCCGGTGCGACCCGGGCGTCGGCGCGCGAGGCGGGGGTCGAGATCGGCGAGTCCCGCGCTCGCGAGCAGGCCGCCGAACAGGCGTCGTCGCGAGGCGATGAAGGCGGCTTGCGCATTGGCTGCGGACATCGAAGACCCATCCGTCGATTCGAGCCGCCCCAGGCGGCGATCCCGTGATTATTCATGGAAGCCGCGGCAGTGCTGTGACCGCGTGCGCCGAACGGGCGTGCCGTCGCGGGGTCAGAGGACGATCGGCTCGGGCTCGAGTTCGACGCCGAAGCGTGCATGCACGCCATCGCGCACGCGCTGCGCGAGCGCCCACAGCTGCGCGCCCGTCGCGTCGCCGTGGTTGACCAGGACCAGTGCATGGCGGTCCGACACGCCGGCATCCCCTTCGCGATGACCCTTGAATCCGCACGCTTCGATCAGCCATGCGGCGGACAGCTTGGACTGGCCGTTGCCTGCGGGCCATGCGGGCAGCGCGGCATGTTCGCGCTGCAACGCGTCCGCGAGCGTCGACGCGACGAGCGGGTTCTTGAAGAAGCTGCCTGCATTCCCTATCAGTGCGGGATTGGGAAGCTTGCGCATGCGCAGCCGCGAGATCGCCTCGGCCACTTCGGCCGGGCGCGGCACGTCGACGACACCGAGCGCGGCCAGCTCCTCGCGCACGCCCGCGTAGTCGGTGCGCGGTTCGCGCACGCGCGGCAGCACGAACTCGACCGCGGTGACGACATGGCGGCCCGCTTCGCGCTTGAAGCGCGAGTCGCGATAGCCGAAGCCGCAGTCGGGACCCTCGATGCGGACCCGCCGCGCCTCGACGAGGTCCCAGGCCTCGACGCCGGCGATGAACTCGCCGACCTCGACACCGTAGGCACCGATGTTCTGGATCGGCGCCGCGCCGACGGTCCCGGGGATCAGCACGAGGTTCTCGAGCCCCGCGAATCCGCGTGCGAGCGACCAGTGCACGAAGTCGTTCCAGTTCGCGCCTGCTTCGGCGTGGACTCGCACATGCCGGCCTTCATCCTCGAGCACGTCGATCGCGTGCGCGGCGATCGACAGCACCACGCCCGGCCAGTCGCGCGTGAACAGGATGTTGCTGCCTTCGCCGAGCACGAGCAGCGGCGCGGACTTCAGCATCGCGTAACCGGAGAGTTCCGCGAGTGCGGCGGGCTTGCGGACGTCGACGAGCATCGCCGCGCGCGCGGGCACGCGGAACGTGTTGCGACCCTGCAGCGAGGCGTTCTCGACGATCGTGTACCCGTCGCCTGTCGCGGTCGCGATCATGCGAGGCGCTCGCGCAGCGCGTCGACGCACTGGCCGACGAGCGCGGGTCCCCGGTAGACCATGCCCGTATAGAACTGCACGAGCGACGCACCCGCGTCGAACTTGCCGACCGCGTCGGCGCCGCGCGTGATGCCGCCGACGCCGATCAGCGGCACGCGGCCGCCGAGGCGCGCCTGCATGCCGCGCAGCACGGCGGTGGCGCGCGCATAGAGCGGCGCGCCCGAGAGGCCGCCCGCTTCGCCCGCGACGCGATCGCCGGCGACGAGGGTGCGGTCGATCGTGGTATTGGTGCAGATCACGCCGTCGATGCGCGCTTGCGCGAGCACGGCCGCGATCGCATCGAGCTCGAGCTCGGAAAGATCGGGCGCGATCTTCAGCAGCATCGGCTTGCGCTGGCCGTGGCGCGCTGCGAGGCGCTCCTGCGCCTCGCGCAGCGTGCCGACGAAACGCCGCAGGGTCTCCTCTTCCTGCAGGTCGCGCAGGCCCTGGGTGTTGGGCGAGGAGATGTTGACCGTCACGTAGCTCGCGCGCGGATACACACGCTCGAGGCACGTCAGGTAGTCATCGGTCGCGCGCTCGTTCGGCGTGTCCTTGTTGCGCCCGATGTTGATGCCGAGCACGCCGCCGTAGCGCGCGCGTTCGACGTTGCGCACGAGCGCGTCGACCCCTTCATTGTTGAAACCGAGGCGGTTGATCACCGCCTCGTGCCGCGGCAGGCGGAACATGCGCGGCTTCGGATTGCCGGCCTGCGGGCGTGGCGTGGTGGTGCCGACCTCGATGAAGCCGAAGCCGAGGGCGGCGAGCGCGTCGACATGCGCGCCGTTCTTGTCGAGTCCGGCGGCGAGGCCGACCGGGTTCTCGAAGCGCAGGCCGAACACCTCCACTGGCAGCGGCTTGGGTTTCGCCGCGACCAGGGGATTGAGGCCGGTGCGCCACGCCGCCTCGAGCGAGGCGAGCGTGAGGTCGTGCGCGCGCTCGGCGTCGAGGCAGAACAGCAGGTGGCGGGCGAGCGGATACATGCCCCATTTTACCCGGCCCGGGCGCGCCTGCGCCGGCTGCGACCGCGCGGATCGGCACGCTGCCTGGCCGCGCGTCGATCCGAAGGTCAGCCGAATACGTTCGCGAGGAACGCGATCCCGCCGAGGAATGCGAACACCACGAAAAAGCCCGCGACGATCAGCACCAGTTGCAGCCAGCCGAGCACGAGCCCGGCCACTGCCATGCCGTCGCCTTCGATCGTGCCGTGCATCGCGGTACGGATCTCGCCGCGCGCCAGATGGCCGCAGATCACCGCGACGATCGCGCCGATGAAGGGCAACGCGGTCCACGCGAGGATGCCGGCGACGAGACTGACGATCGCGAGGGCGCTGGTGCGGGCGGGGACGGCATTCATGGTCAGGCGTCCAGGAGAAGGCAAAAAGCCGATGGCCGAAGCGTAATCGGATGCGGCCGGCCCATCAATGCGCAGGCCCGTCGTGTGCCCTATCCTTGGCTCCATCCGGGGACTGAAGCGGTGGGGGGGAGTCGCATGATGTACAAGCCTGCATGGTTGGGTGGGACGGTCGTGGTCGCGCTCGCGATCGCGACCGCATGGACGGCGTGGCCGCGCCCGTCCGCGGTCCTCCCGCAGCCGACCGACGGCGGCCCCGGAGAACGCGATGCCGATTTCAGGCAACGTCGCGAGGCCTGGATCGAATCGCTGCATCGCCACGCGCCCGGCCTCGACTGGCGCGCGCAGGATGCCGCGTGGCGCGCGCAGCGCATCGAATCGGTGCAGGCACGCCGTGAAGCCGCGATCGCCGCGGGTGCGAAGACCCTTGATCGCGTGGACACGCGGGCGGTCGATGGGCTCTGGCGCGAGCGCGGCAGCAGCAACCAGGCCGGCCGCATGACCGGCGCGATCTACGATGCCGCGAATGATCGCATCACCGCACTGTCACAAGGTGGAAACGTGTGGCGTGCCGACCGCGCGACGCTGGCCTGGAACAGTCCCAACGACAGCGCGAGTTTCGTGTCGGATGGATTCCTCGAGCGACTCGTCGACGGCCCGAGCGAGCGCCTGCTGGTCGCGAGCGACTCGCCGACGGGCGTGTATCGCAGCGACAACGGCGGAACCAGCTTCACCGCGGCGACCGGCGACGGATTCGCGAACCCGTGGTACACGATGGGCATGGCCGTGCGCGATGCGGCCGCCGACGACGTCTACCTCGCGCGCGTGCACTACGACTTCACCGCGCCGGCCGCGTGGCGCACCCACCTGTTCGCATCGCACGACCGCGGCGCGAGCTTCGCGTCGCTCGGCTTCGTCGGCGAACGCGACCGCGTCGCGCTGTTCTCGCCTCGCTACGGGTCCAG
This sequence comes from Lysobacteraceae bacterium, assembly GCA_004143945.1. Taxonomy (GTDB): domain Bacteria; phylum Pseudomonadota; class Gammaproteobacteria; order Xanthomonadales; family Rhodanobacteraceae; genus Dokdonella_A. The sequence continues at coordinate 598,429 of SEHB01000001.1, read as the reverse complement.
CGAACTCTATGTCCTCATCGACGGCGCGCTGAACCGCATCGTCGCGGGCACGGATGCGCTGGTGCCGGTCGCGACGGTGCCGTTCGCGCCCGCGGTCGGCGCGGGCGACCGCATTGCGCTCAGCGGCGGCGTCGAGGGTGGGCAGGTATTCCTGTACGCGTTCCGCTCGCGTGCGAACGGTTCGCAGACCGATGTCTTCCGCTCGCTCGACGGTGGCATGAACTGGCAGGCGCGCAGCGCGGTGCCGACCGGGCTGTTCGGCCCCGATTCGACCGAGTCCTCCACGCGCGATCCGGCGCTGGTCTACGCCGGCGGCGTGAACCTGTATCGCTCGATCGACGGCGCGGCCAGCTGGACCGCCGTCAACGACTGGGCCGAGTACTACGGCAATCCGGAATTCAAGCTGCACGCGGACATTCCCGACGTCGACGTCTGGGTCGATGGCGCCGATGTCGAACGCGTGTTCGTCTCCACTGATGGCGGCCTGTACGAATCGACCGATGCGCTCGCGAGCGTGCGCAACCTGTCGCTCGATCGCCTGCACGTATCGCAGTATTACTCCACCTACACGCAGGCTGGCGGTGCGCGCGTGGTGCTTGCGGGCGCGCAGGATCAGGGCTACCAGAAGGCGCTCGCGCCCGGCGGCGGCATCGACGACTTCGTGCAGACGATCAGCGGCGACTACGGGCATCTCGACTCGACCGATGGCGGCGGCAGCGTCTGGATGGTCTATCCGGGCTTCGCGATGGTCGATACGGCGACCTCGGTCGGCGGGCAGGGCGGGCTGCGCTTCTGGGATTTCGGCAACAACGGCCTCGGCGGCACGCTCTGGATGCCGCCGATCGTCGCCGATCCGCTTGCCCCGCAGAGTGCGATCCTCGCAGGCGGCAGCATGGCCGGGGGCGGCCACCACGTGATCCGGCTCGCGCTGTCGGGTGGCGTGATCGGCGCGACCCAGGAGGGGTTCGACTTCGGCAGCGCGGTCACCGCGCTCGCATATTCCGCGCACGACGCCGCGCGCCGATACGCGATCACCTCGGACCGCGAGTTCTTCCGCGACGGCGGCAGCGGCTGGATCGGCACGGCGTCGGGCCTGCCGGAAAACCACTACTTCTACGGCAACACGATCCTGTCCGATCCGGCACGGCCCGGAACCGTGTACGTCGCCGGCGCGGGCTATTCGAACCCGGCCGTATTCGTTTCGACCGATGACGGCGATGCATTCACCGCGATGGCGGATGGACTGCCGAATACCCTGGTGTTCCGGCTCGCGATCTCCCCGGATGGCGAGCACCTGTTCGCGGCGACCGAGGTCGGACCGTTCCACTACGACCGCGCCGCCGGCACCTGGGTCGACATCAGCGGCCTCGGCGGTCCCGACCAGGTGTACTGGGACGTCGATGTCGTCGAGGAAGGCGCCGCCGGCATCGCGCGCTTCGCGACCTACGGACGCGGCATCTGGGACTTCGTGATCTCGGGAGACGCGATCTTCACCAACGGTTTCGACTGATTCGCGTGCTTCAGCGCGTCGCCAGCGCGGGCGGCGGTGAGGGGAACTGCACGACCGGCCCGCTTGCGGCCACGCCCGGCGGCAATGCGGCCGGCGCGTGCTCGCCGGCCGGGCCGAGCGTCGTCACGAATGCGTGCAATGCCTCGAGGTCGCGATCGCTCATCGCATTGACCGCCCAGTACGGCATCGGCGGTCGCGTCACGAGGCCGCGTGCATAGGCCTTGAACGCATCGACGTCCATGCCCGCGATGCGCAGGCGCAGGTTCGCAGCGTAGGTCGTGCCCCAGGGGCCGGACCAGCCGAGGGAGTCGCCGAGCAGCCATTCCGATTCGGGCATCTTGCCGCCGGCTTGCGCGAAGCCTGCGGTGTGGCAGTCGTTGCAGCCGCCGATCATCACGACATAGCGGCCGTGGCGGAGCAGGTCGGCCTTCTCGTTGCCGGTTGGATCGGCGGCGAAGGCGGGAGCGGACGCGAGCAGCAGCGCTGCGAGCAGCATCGATCTGGACATGGGGCACCGAAGCGTGGCCCGCCCGGGTGCGGGCCTTCGGTGAGCAATTACGGCAAAGCGTTCGCGACCCTATCACGCAGCCGGAATCGGATTCCGTTCGGGTATGGCCCAGCCCCGGAGCGCGGACGCGAAGCGCAACCGGGTCGGGGCAGCGAAGCGTCCGGGCCCTTCGACGCCGGCCTTCGGCCTTCGGCCAGCGCCCGGCGCGAACGCAATTCAGGGAACGCGTTCGCGCCCGGCGCGGCGACCGCAGGCGCCTGAGGGACGTGCTCAGATCTCGAACTTGATCCCCTGCGCCAGCGGCAGCGCATCGGAGTAGTTGATCGTGTTGGTCTGGCGGCGCATGTAGACCTTCCACGCGTCCGAACCGGACTCGCGTCCACCGCCGGTTTCCTTCTCGCCGCCGAACGCACCGCCGATCTCCGCGCCCGACGTGCCGATGTTGACGTTCGCGATGCCGCAATCGGAACCCGCCGCCGACAGGTACTGCTCGGCCGCCTTGAGGTCCTGCGTGAAGATCGCCGAAGACAGGCCCTGCGGCACCGCGTTCTGCATCGCGACCGCCTCGTCGAGCGACTTGAACGGCATCACGTAGAGGATCGGCGCGAAGGTCTCGGTCTGCACCACCTCGTCGGTGTTCTTGAGGCCCGTGACGATCGTCGGCAGCACGAAGTTGCCCTTGCCCTCGATCGCCGCGCCGCCGGTTTCGACCTTGCCGCCGCTGGCCTTCGCCTTCTCGACCGCGGCGAGGTACTGGTCGACCGCAGCCTTGCTGTTGAGCGGACCCATCAGCGTGGTGGCCTGGGTCGGGTCGCCGATCTTCTTCTCGACCTGCTTGTACGCCTTGACCAGCGTCGCGACGACGTCGTCGTGGATCGACTCGTGCACGATCACGCGGCGCGTGGAGGTGCAGCGCTGGCCGCAGGTGCCGACCGCGCCGAACACGATCGCGGGGATCGCGAGCTTCAGGTCGGCGCTCTCGTCGACGATGATCGCGTTGTTGCCGCCGAGTTCGAGCAGCGATCGCCCCATGCGCTGCGCGACGCGCTCGCCGACCAGCCGCCCGACCTTGGTCGAGCCCGTGAAGCTGATCAGGGGAACGCGCCGGTCGTCGACGAACGACTGCGCGAGTTCGGTGCCGCCGTCGTTGAACAGGAAGAAGATGTCCGGGAAGCCGGCCTGCGCGAGCGCGTCGTTGCAGATGCGCACCGCGGCGATCGCCGACAGCGGGGTCTTCGGCGACGGCTTCCAGATCGTGATGTCGCCGCAGATCGCGGCCAGCATCGCGTTCCACGCCCACACCGCGACCGGGAAGTTGAACGCGCTGATCACGCCGACGAGGCCGAGCGGATGGTACTGCTCGTACATGCGGTGGCCCGGACGCTCCGAATGCATCGTGTAGCCGTACAGCATGCGCGACTGGCCGACCGCGAAGTCGGCGATGTCGATCATCTCCTGCACTTCGCCGTCGCCCTCGGGCTTGATCTTGCCCATCTCGAGCGCGACCAGCGAGCCGAGCGCGTCCTTGTGCTTGCGCAAGGCCTCTCCGCACAGGCGCACGGCTTCTCCGCGACGCGGCGCGGGCACGGTGCGCCAGCTCTCGAACGCGGCCTGCGCGCGCTTGATGATGGTCTCGTAGTCGCTTTCGCTGGAGGCATGCACCTCGGCGATCACTTCGTTGGTGCTCGGGTTGATCGACTGCAGCAGTCCGGCATCGGTGGTCTTCGACCACTCGCCGTTGCCGAGATAGGTGCCGGAATTGACCGGGCCGAGGTCGAGCGCCTTGAGGATCTGGGCGGACATGGGAACTCCAGGAAAGCGAAAGGGATGCAGGCGCGCGGCAGCGCGAAACAGGCGCGGCAGCGAGAAACGGTCGATTATAGCAGGGGTGGAAGGTCCCGCTCCCGGCGGCGGCCGCGGGCGTTGGGCCGTGGCGCGCCAGCGGCTACAATCGCCGCGCGCAGGCATCGACGCAGCGGCCCGGCAACCTGCGCGTCGCCGGCGCGAAACGCTTCACGCCACGGCCCCGTAGCTCAGCTGGATAGAGCGCGCCCCTCCTAAGGGCGAGGTCACAGGTTCAACTCCTGTCGGGGTCGCCACTCCACGCATCCGGGCGCGTCGCCCGGGCGCGCATTGCCATGGGACGCCGATGCTCCACGGTAAGAAGATCGTCGTCGTGATGCCGGCCTACCATGCGGAGAGGACGCTGGAGGCGTGTCACGCCGCGATTCCGCACGACATCGTCGACCGCGTGCTGCTGGTCGACGACGCGAGCGGCGACGCGACCGTGGAGGTTGCGCATCGCCTCGGCATCCGCACGCATCGGCACGCGGCCAACCGCGGCTACGGCGGCAACCAGAAGACCTGTTACGCGCTCGCGCTCGACGAGGGCGCGGACATCGTCGTGATGCTGCACCCGGACTACCAGTACGAGCCGCGCCTGATCACCGCGATGGCGGCGATGGTCGCGTCGGGCGTCTACGACGTCGTGATCGGCTCGCGTATCCTCGGCAATACCGCGATCGCGGGGGGCATGCCGCGCTACAAGTATGTCGCCAACCGGCTGCTGACCGCGGTCGAGAACCTGCTGATCGGCTCCAAGCTGTCGGAATTCCACTCCGGCTACCGCGCGTTCTCGCGCGAAGTGCTCGAGCGCTTGCCGCTCGCCGCGAATTCGGACGATTTCGTGTTCGACAACCAGATGCTCGTGCAGGCGCACGCGAGTGGCGCGCGCATCGGCGAGATCTCCTGTCCGACGAAGTACTTCCCCGAAGCCAGCGAGATCGACTTCCGGCGTTCGGTCGTCTACGGGCTCGGCGTGCTCGCGACTGCGCTCGCGTATCGTGGCTGGAAATGGCGCCTGCTCGAGCCGCGGTTGTTCTCCGCCGACGCCGCCTTGCGCCTGCGGGCCGCGCCGCCGGCGACCGGGCGGCGGTTGCGGGAAGCGGAGTGATCGCGCGATCGCGCAGTGACTGGCGTGGCGACGACCGGCATTCGCGCCGCGCGCGCGGCGCGTGGGCCGCGATCGCGGTGATCCTGCTCGGCATCGGTGCGTGGCTGCGCATCGCGCAGTTGCGCATGCAGATGCTCGTCGACGACGAGTGGCACGCAGTGCGCATGCTCGTGCGCGAAGGCTACGCCGGCATCGCGACCCACTTCGGCTTCGCCGATCACTCGATCCCGCTCACGTTGTACTACCGCTGGTTGTACGAGCGCGCCGCGCTGGATGAATGGTCGATGCACCTGCCGTTGCTGCTCGCGGGGCTCGCCCTGCTCGTGGTGCTGCCGTGGCTGTTGCGTCGCAGCCTCGCGCCGTGCACGCGCGCGATCTGGATCGGCCTGCTCGCGATCTCGCCGACGCTCGTGTACTTCAGCCGCACCGCGCGTCCCTATGCGCTCGTCGCGTTGCTCGGCGCCGTGGCGATCATCGCATTCCACTACTGGCGTCATGCGCGGCACGGGCGGCATCGATGGGCCGTGCTGTACGTGGTCGCGACGGTCGTCGCGGGCTGGGCGCACCTGCTCTCGCTGCTGTTCACGCTGTGGCCGTTCGCCCACCACGCGGCCGGCCTGCTGTTCGGAACGCGCCATCCACGTTCGCGCGCGAAATGGCCCGGCTGGCCGGCGCTGGTCGGGCTCGGGTTGGCGACGGTTGCAATGCTCGCGCTCGCGCTGGCGGCTCCGCTGCGCAACGACTGGGCCGCGATGGCCGGCAAGGCGGGCACCGACAGCCTCGTGCTCGCGAGCGTATTCGATGCGGTGCAGATGCAGTTCGGCCTCGTGATCGCATGGCTGGTGGCGCCGATGTCCGTACTCCTCGCATACGGCGCGTACCGCCTCGCGCGGCGCGAAGGCGACCTCGTCTGGATGCCGTTCGGCGCCGCGCTCGCGGGACTCGTCGCGATCGCCCTCGCGCGTCCGGCGTGGATCCAGCACGCGCCGGTGCTCGTCCGTTACGCCGCGCCGGTGCTTCCGTTCCTGCTTCTGTATCTCGCCGAGGGACTTGCCGGCCTGTGCGAACGCACGCGTGGACTTGCTCCCCTGTTCGCGCTGGCCGCACTCGCGGGCATCTGCGCTGCAGGTCCGCTGCCGGGCTGGTATCGCGTGCCGACGCAGTTCCTCGGGCATGCGGTGTTCCAGTTCGCCTACGATCCGTCCCGGAATCCCTACGTCACGATGCTCGAGCTGGGTCCGGTCCCTGCGTTCTATCGCGAACTCGCGACGCGACCGCCGCACAGCGTAACGCTGATCGAGGCGCCGCAACGCGCGCACTCGAATTACATGCCGCAGCCGTGGATGCAGGCGATCCATCGCCAGGACGTGAAGTTCGCGCTGTCGGGCGACGTGTGCGGCCATGGGGAGTGGGACGAGTACGTGCCGGTCGCAGGCGGCGGCGATCGCTTCCGGCGCATGGCAAAGCTCTCGGATCTGCTCGCGGGCGCGCGCTGGGGCGGCGACTTCCTCGTGCTGCGCCTGCAGCCGTGGACGCTGCCGCCGGCGCCCGCGTTCCCGTGGCCGATCGAATGGCCGGACATGCAGGCCTGCGTCGCGAAGGTCCAGGCGCGCCTCGGCGAGCCGGTGTATGGCGACGACCAGATCGCCGTGTTCGCGCTGCCGTAGGAGCGGCGCAGCCGCGACCGTGGTGCCGCAGTTTCGCCGCGCCACTCGGTTCGCCAGTCCTCCGGTCGCGGCTGCGCCGCTCCTACAGGGGCTCGGCCGCGTTGAATGGGAGCGGCGGCTGGGCCGGCAGTCGCGCGCGCCACTGTTCGAGCTTCGCCTCGATGCTCGGCGACGTCGCGATCTGCGGCTCGGAATGCTCCACGCCGTCGGCGAGCTCCCATTCTCCGATCGCGGACTTCGCGAGATCGAATGCCTCGCGCAGCGAGGTCGTGCGGTTGAGGGCGTCGGCGAGGAACGCCTTTCCGAAGTAGGTGATCTCCGATTCGGTCCCGCAGCCGAACGAACTGCGATCGGCGCGCGCGGACGTGAGCACCATCGTCGAATCGTCGCGCAGCGCGTCGACGAAGCCGCCCGAGTAGCACGCATTCACCACCACCACCTTCCAGCGCACGGCCGGATCGGTCGCGAACGCATCGGCGAGGTCCTCGGGCAGGATCTGGTTCAGCGGCAGCGGGTCGAGGTCGACGAGCAACTGGTGCTGCTCGGCGCCGTGCGTGGTGAGGTAGACGAGCAGGATGTCCTCGGCCGGGTCCAGCACGCGCGCGACGCCCTCGATCGAGCGGTGCAGGGATGTCCAGGTCGCGAGCGGCCTGTCGTCGAGCGTCGCGGCGTTGTTCGAGAGTGCGAGCGTGCGCCCCTCGGCATCGAAGCGGCGCGCGAACAGGCGGGCGGCGTAGCCGGCTTCGTTCGCGAACACGTCTTCCTGCGCGTCTCCGCCGAAGCTGATGACGTAGAGATCGACGACGCCCGGGCGTTGCGGCAGGATTCGCGCGATCGCGGCGTCGAGCAGGGCAGGTTGGCGATACATCACCTGTTCTGCGTCGAAGCTCGGTGCGGCCGCCTCGTCCGGCTCCTGCACCTCCGCGTCGTCGGCGATGGCCGTGTCCGCGGGCGGCGTCACGGTCACGAGCAGGGAAGGCACCGGCATCCACCACCATGCGGCCGCGGACACCGCGTAGGCGAGCGCGGCCGCGAGCAGCGTGCGGCCGAAGCCCCGGGGCGCGAGCCAGTGCGCGACGACCAGCAGCACCAGGAACCACCACCCGCGCGCGACGAGCTCGATCAGCGCGGCCGCCCACGCATGCGCCTGCGGCAGCCGCGACGCGAGGTAGCCGAGCGGCCAGTGCCCGAACAGCGCGAGCGCGATCGTCGCCGAAAGCAGGATGGCCGCGATGCCGGGCGCGACCTCGCGCCGCGCCGCATGCACCGCGAGCACCCATGCGGCGATCAGCGTCAGCATCGCGTCGGTCATCACCGCGAGCACGCCCGCGCTGCTGAAACGCACGGGCCGCGGTGTCGTCGCGAGTTCGATCGCGAAGCTGGTCGCGAGGTAGATGAACACCAGCGCGACGATCGCGCCGAGCCCGGAACGGATCGCGGAGCCGCGCGGCGAACGCAACAGCATCGCGCGCAGGCCGTCGACGAGATGCGGGAGCACGGTGCCCGTCACGACCATCGTGTCCTCAGTGGGGATCGATCGCGTCGAAGTCGGTCACGCAGCGGTGCTTGCCGCCAGCCGGGCAGGTCGCGGGCGCGCGCGCGAGCAGGATCGTGCGCATGCCGCTCGCGGCGGCGGCATCGAGTTCGGCTTCGACGTCGGAGAGGAACAGGATCGAATCCGGCGCGGCGCCGATCGCCTCGGCGATGCGCCGGTAGGACGCGGCTTCGCGCTTCGCACCGCTCGTGGTATCGAAGAATCCGTCGAACAGCGCGGTCAGGTCGCCGGCTTCGCTGTGCGCGAAGAACAGTTCCTGCGCGGCGACCGAGCCCGACGAGTAGACGTACAGGCGCTTGCCGGCGGCGCGCCACGCGCGCAGGCGCGCGGCGACTTCGGGATAGACGTGCGCGCGGTATTCGCCCGCGGCATAGCCGTCCTTCCAGATCATGCCCTGCAGGGCCTTCAGGGCGGTCGACTTGCGGTCGGCATCGATCCAGGACTGCAACAGCGCGATCAGTTCCTGCCGCGTCGCGGAGACGAGGCCGGCTTCCCTGGCCGCATCGTGCAGCCAGTGCTGCACCTCGGTGTCGTCGGCATGGGTCTCGACGAACGCCGGAAGCCGCTCGCGCGCGTACGGGAACAGCACGTCCTTGACGAAGTCGATCGAACTCGTGGTGCCTTCGATGTCGGTGAGGATCGTCGTGATCATGCAGCTGTCCTTGTGGCAGGGCGGAGTTCGTCGCGCGCGCGTCGCAGCGCAATACGCGGCGAGGGCATCAACTTTCGTCGCGCGCGCCGCGCGAGGCGTCCGCGTGCGCATCGTGCGCCGATTCGATCGCGCGCTTCACGTCGAGCGGGTGCGCGACGCGCGTGAACACCATCGCGCTTTCGCCGCGCCCGGTCAGCACCACGTCGGCATGGCCGAGGATGCGGCCGGATGCGCTCTGGCGCAGCTCGACCGTCTCGATCGAACCGAGCCGCAGCTCCTCGGTCTCGCGGCTGACGATGCCGGTCTTGCGCACGACGCGGCGGTTGGTCACGCCCTGTTCGATCGCGCGCAGGCGCAGCCATTCGTACACGGCCGCGAGCAGCGCGATGCCGAACGTCGGGATCGCGAGCAGCAGGAACACGTAGAGCCGCCACTTCGCGGTCCAGTGCAGCCGGAAGCGCGCGACGACCACCTCGCCCGGAGCCAGAGATTCCTCGAGGTAGCCCATCAGGCGTCCCTTGCGCTCGGGTGCGGGTCCATCCGCGGGAACCGCTGCGCGATGTCTTCGCCGGTGAAGTCGGCGACCCAGCCTTCGGTGTTGGTGAACAGGCGGATCGCGACGAAGTAGGGCGACTCGCTCATGTCGAACCAGTGCGGCGTGCGGTCGGGCACGCCGATCAGGTCACCGGCTTCGCACAGCACCTCGTAGACCTTGCCGCCGATGTGCAGCGTGAACTGGCCGGCGCCGGCGACGAAGAAGCGCACTTCGTCCTCGGAGTGCCGGTGTTCCTCGAGGAACTTGCCGCGGAATGCCGCGCGCTCGGGGTGGTCGGGTCGGAGGCTGATCACGTCGACCGAGCGGTAGCCTTCCTCGCGCATGAGCCGGTCGATGTCTTCGCGGTAGGCCGCGATGACTTCCTCCTGGCTCGCGCCCGGCACGATCGGCTGGGTCGCTTCCCAGCGCTCGAAGCGCACGCCGGCGTCGCGCAGCGCGCGCGCGATGTCGTCGTGCGAGCTCAGGGTCGCGAGCGCGGAAGCGGGATTGGATTCGTCGTAGATGCGCAGTCGGCTCATGCGAGGGCTCCCTTGAGTCGCAGCAGGTCGAGTTCGCAATCGAGCAGGAACTCGAATGCCTCTAGGTGCCGGCGGGTTTCCGGCATGTCCTTGCCCCATGTGTAGATGCCATGGCCGTCGATCAAGTAGCCGTGCAGCGGCTTGCCGCCATCGAGCCATGCGTCGACGCGTTCGACCAGTTCCTGCATGCGCTGGGTATTCGGGAACACCGGCAACTCCAGCACGCTTTCGTGCGTGGTGTATCCCGCGATCGCCTTCTGCAGCTCCCAGCCTTCGAAGCGCACGACCCCGCGCGCCGCGAACAGCCGCGAGGCGACCGACTGCGCGCGCGAATGCGTGTGCAGCACCGCTCCCGCGCCCGGGAACCGGCGATAGGCCTGGACGTGCAGCGCGGTCTCGGCCGAAGGCTGCGCACGGGTGCCGACTGCGCGCCCCTCGAGGTCGACCACCATGATGTCGTCGGGGCCGAGCCGGCCCTTGTCGCGGCCGGAGATCGTGACCGCTGCATGCGAGGCGTCGAGGCGCATCGAGAAGTTGCTGCTGGTCGCCGGAGTCCAGCCGAGCGCGCCGAGTGCGCGACCAGCCTCGGCGATCTGGCGCGCGCACGATTCCAGCGTCACGCGGTCGGCGAATTCGGTGTGGATGGGAGCCTCCGTCGGATCGAGCGACGCCTGGGCGATTACTATACCGGAGTGGCTTTGCGCGGATGCGTCCACGCGCGAGGCCGCGTCTCCGATCCCCGCACCGTCGCGGCAATCGAGACCCGCGGCTGCCACAATCCCGGCACCGACCCGCCTGCAATCGACTGCCGCATCGGAACCGCATGAACCTCGCCCCGGAACTCCTGCTCGTCCTCGCGTCCGCAGCCGGCCTGCTGGCCGGTGCGATCCTCGTCTACCTTTTCGCGCAGCGATGGATCGCGCTCGCGCATGCGGCAGGCTGCGCGAGCCGCGACGGCGAGATCGCGGCGCTCGCGGCGCAGCGGGTCGCGGCCGACGCGCGCGCGGACGAACTCGCGGACCGGCATGCGCGCGCCGAACGCGAGTCGACCGAGCTCGAACAGGCGTTGCGGCGCCGGTCGGAACAGGCCGCCGCGCACGGCGCCGAAGCGCAGCGACTTGCGCAGGAACTGGCCGACACGCGCCGCGTGCGTGACGAAGCGCAGCAGCGGCTGGTCGACGTCACCGGTCGCCATGCCGCGCTCGAAGCCGGCGCGGCCGCACAGGCGCAGGCGGCGGCCGAGAAGCTGCAGCTGCTCGAGCAGGCCGAGCACCGCCTGCGCGAGGCATTCCAGAATCTCGCCAACCGCATCCTCGAAGACAAGGCCGAGCGCTTCCGCGAACAGAGTTCGCAGCAACTCGGCGGCCTGCTCGATCCGCTCAAGCTGCAGCTCAAGGAGTTCCGCGAATCGGTCACCCAGACGCATGCGAGCGAACAGCGTGAACGCGGCATGCTCGCGCAGGAGATCCAGACGCTCAAGCAGCTCAACCAGCGCATCAGCGAAGATGCGATCAACCTCACGCGCGCGCTGCGCGGCGACACGCGCTCGCAGGGCGCCTGGGGCGAGCTCGTGCTCGAGCGCGTGCTCGAAGCCTCCGGCTTGCAGTCGGGGCGCGAGTACACGACGCAGGCGAGCTTCAGTGATTCCGAAGGTGGTCGCCAGCGTCCCGACGTGATCGTGCACCTGCCCGACGAGAAGGACATCGTGGTCGATTCGAAGGTCTCGCTGGTCGCTTACGAACGCTATTGCGCGGCGGTCGACGACGGCGCGCGCGCGGGCGCGCTGGCCGAGCACGTCGCCTCGCTGCGCCGGCACGTCGACCAGCTGTCGGGCAAGAACTATCGCGAGATCGAGGGCCTGCGCACGCTCGACTTCGTGCTGCTGTTCATACCGGTCGAGGCGGCGTTCGTCGAGGCGGTGCGCGCGGACGATCGCCTGTACGCGCACGCGCTCGCACGCAACATCTCGCTGGTGAGTCCGAGCACGCTGCTCGCGACGCTGCGCACGGTCGCGCACCTGTGGCGGATCGAGCGCCGCAACGTCAATGCGATGGAGATCGCGCGTCGCGCGGCGCTGCTGCACGACAACTTCGCGTCGCTCGTCGACGAACTCGTCACGATCGGCGGCCAGCTCGACAAGGCGCAGCGCGCGCAGGCGGCTGCGCTGCGCAGACTGACCGAAGGCGGCAAGGGCAGCGTGCTGCTGCAGGTGCAGAGCCTCGCCGAGATGGGCGCGCCCGTGCGCAAGCAGCTGCCGCCGGACCTGCTGGCCGGTGCGGGTGCCGGCGAGGACCTCGCGCCGGACTGAACGACCCTCCGGCCTTTCTTCGCGCGTGTCCTCAGTCTTCGCAATCGCTCGCCAGCATGATGATCAACGCGACGTCGTGCGGCACGTAGTGCGGCATCGTCGCCTTGCGCGGCGCGAACTGTCGCTCGCAGCGCGAATGTTCCTTGAACAGGTGGCTGCTCGGGCCCGTTGCGACCACCGGTGCCGGCGTCGGAGACGGGTCGAAACCGTCGGCGAAGAGGCGCCCGTCACCGAGCTCGTCGTAGACGGCCAGGCCCGACACGCCGCCGCTCCCGGTATCGAAGCTCGCGAGCACGCTGCCGCTCTCGATGTCGACGCGGTAGACCTGCCCGCTGTGCACGCCCGCAGTCCAGAACGAGGCGTCGTCGGGATCGAGGTTCAGGGCGAACAATCCCCCCGCATCGAGTTCGCCGATGGCCTGGCGCGTGTAGGTCTGCAGGTTCACGCCCTGCGGGCTGAGCCGGTGCACGGCGTCCTGGCACGCGACCATGAGTTCGCTGTTCGGGCGCAGGCGCAGCGCGTAACAGTACGGCGGCGTCAGGTCGATCGCGAAATCCGGCATCGCCGTGCGCGTGCAGAGGTTGTAGCGACGTACGGTCGTGTCTTCCGACGTGTAGTAGAGCGTGCACTGGTCGCCCGCCAGCTCGATCCAGTCCGTACCACGCGGACCCGTCGGGATCACGTAGCGGTCGAGCGCATTGCCATGCCGGTCGAATTTCATGAGGGCGACCGCGTCGTCGCTCGAACCCGACGCGCCGGCCTGGCCGATGTAGACATTGCCGCTGCGGTCGAATACGCATGACTCGGGCAGGTTGTAGGAGCCGGTGCCCGGCGGGCGCGCGAACCCGTCGTCGAGGATCGCGCCGCCGGCGCTGTAGTAGGTCATGTCCGGGTTCCCGAAGCGCGTCGCGAGGAGGTTGCCTGCGGGTGAAAAGCACATGCCGGTGGTCACGTAGTTCTGGAAATTCCCGACGCTCGGTCCCCACGCGTCGATGAACGTGCCGGTACTCGTGTAGCGGTGGACCTGGTTGCCGGACACGTCCTTGCCCGCGAGCACGAAGCGCGTGTCCGCCGGCAGGTCGTCGGTCAGGATCGTCGCGTCCGAGCGCGGGCTGCCCGGGACGTCATTCGCGAGCGCCGCGTTGACGAGCTTGTTGCGCCGGATCTCGGTACTGAATGCTTCGTCACCTTCGACGATCGTATCGCCATGCACGACGACGGATTTCTGCAGCTCGGTCGTGCCCGGCGGGAATTCGAACGGGAGGCCGTCCGTGAACAGGAAGTCGCCGGTCGGCGGCGGCCCGCTCGAAGCGGTGCCGTCATGGATGCGCAGCTCGCCGCTCACGGTGTGCGCGGATGGTTGCGACAGGCGCAGCGTCATCGCCGCGGTGGTGGTGCCGCTGTTGCCCTCGGTCACGCCGATCGCGTCGATCGTGAGCAGCGGGGCCGGGAAGACCAGCAAGGCGCCCGCATCGAAGCGCGCCGCGAAGTGCAGCGGACTGTTGTCGTGGATGCGGTACCACGCGCTTTCGGCCGCTACGCTGCCGAACGTGGCGATCGTGACGGGCACGCCGAATGCGGGCTGGAAGCCGGCGAATCGCAGCTGCAGCGTACCCCTGCCGTCGACCGCGCCGGCGCCGCCGACGCCGAGCGCGCCGCCGACGTCGACCTGGTCGTGGGTGCCCGGCGTGCCGCCACCGAGATCGATCTCGACGCGACCGGAGGTATTCACGATCAACTCGCCACTGATGGCGATCGTGCCATAGGGGGTACCGGCATCGGCGCCGGGCACGAGCCGCCCGCGCAGGTTCATGCCGCCGTTGATCGTACCGGTGCCGCTCAGCTGGCCGCCCTCGTTGATGCTGAGTCCGCTCGCGGATGGCGCGCCGAAATCGAGCGTGCCATTCGCGAGCTGCACGTGCAGGGGCTCGAGTCCGCTGCTGCCGCTCTGCAGTCGGCAGGTATCGGCGGCCTGGTCGCAGGCGAGCGTGCCCGCAGCGACCGAGAGGATGCCTTCGACCTGCAGCGTGGCGGCGTTGCCCGCGCCGCTGGCGAGGCCGCTCAGGGTCAGCGTTCCCGGGCCGACATGCTCGATCACGCCCGCGCTCTCGATGCGCGGCGCACCCGGGGCGACGATGCCCTTGCCGATGTAGACGTTTCCGCTCGTGTGCAGGATCGCTCCCGCGTGGACACCGAGCGGCACCGGGCCGTCGAGATGCACGCGTGCATCACCGCCGCCGATCGCGAAGCTCGACCCGCCCACGTTGATGAGCCGGCTGAGATCGCGGATGTTCAGCGCAGTGCCGGAATTCGACGACAGCTGCAGGTCACCCCGATTCTCGAGCTCGACGGTATTCGACAGCGTGCTCGTCGCGAGCACCTGGCCGCTGCCACCGTCTTCGAGGATCACGCGCAGGAACGGATAGGACGAGTTGCCGGTCGTGGACAAGGTGCCGCCGGCGAGGCGCAAGGCGGTCGCGACCGTGAGCGTGCGCACGCCGCCGCCGACCAGCGTCAGCGACGCGCCGCTGCCGATCTCCAGTTCCGCCACCGTTGCATCCATGTCGAAGCTGGCAGCGCCGCTCGTGACGAGCGCGATGTCCGCGGGGCCGGGCGTGCGCGTCGAGGGCCCGGGCGCGTCGGCGCAGCCGTTCCAGTTCGCGATCGCACTCCAGTCGCCGGAAGGGGCGTTCCAGGTACAGGTGGCCGCCATCGCGGGGCCGGTCGTGATGGCGATGGCGAGCAGGCAGGCCAGCCGCGGGGCAGGGGGTCGGGACACGGTTCGCGCTCCTGATGGGTCGGGTGGACGAAGCCCGGGGAGCGCACGAACGAACGGCGCGAAGGTGGCGGCCGTCGCGTGGATTCTTGCGAAGGGGTCAGTCGACCGCTGCGGGCGCCAGCACCACCTCGACCCGATGCGTGCCGCCGTCGTCGACGAGCGCGACGCGGTCGTCGGGCTGCGCCAGGCCGTCGAGGAATACCTGCGATCCGGAGCCGCGGCGCACCGCGATCTCGTAGGTGCTCGAACCGAACCGGTAGCGCGCGCTGAACGATGGCCACGCGGCGGGCATCGACGGCACGAGGCGCAACTGCGAGCCTTCGCGGCGGATGCCGAGCAGGGATTCGATCACCAGCCGGTACGTCCACGCGGCCGAACCCGTGTACCAGGTCCAGCCGCCACGACCGACGTGGGGTGCGACCGCCAGTACATCGGCGGCCATCACATAGGGCTCGACGCGGTAGGTGGCGATCGCGGCGGCCGTGTCGCCGTGGCGCACCGGGTTGATCATCTCGAACAACGCCCACGCGCGCTCGCTGCGCCCGGCTTGCGCGAACGCCATCGCGGCCCACACGGCCGCATGCGTGTACTGGCCGCCGTTCTCGCGCACGCCGGGCACATAGCCGCGGATGTAACCGGGATCCCGCTCCGGATGGTCGAACGGCGGCGCGAGCAGCGCGATCAGGTTCGCGTCCGGCCTCACCAGGTGGCGGTCGATCGCATCCAGCGCGCGGCGCGTGCGATCGCGATCACCTGCACCGGACAGCACCGCCCAGCTCTGCGCGATCGAGTCGATCCTGCACTCGCGCGCGGCGGCGGTGCCGAGCGGCGTGCCGTCGTCGAAGTACGCACGCCTGTACCAGGCGCCGTCCCAGCCGTGATCATGCAGCGCGATGCGCAGGCGCTCTGCTTCTCGCGCACAACGCGCGGCGAAGGCGCCGTCGTCGCGCCGCGAGGCGACCTCGGCGAAGCGCACGAGCACGTCGTACAGGAAGAACCCGAGCCACACGCTCTCGCCGCGTCCGTCGCCGCCGACTCGGTTCATGCCGTCGTTCCAGTCGCCGTCGCCGATCAGTGGCAGGCCATGCGCGCCGAATCGCAATCCGTGCTCGATCGCGCGCACGCAGTGGCCGTACAGGTCGGCGTCCTCGCGCGACTGCATCGGCAGGTCGTAGTAGGCGTCTTCGCCGTCGTTGAGCGCGCGGCCGTCGAGATACGACGCGCGTTCGTCGAGCACGCCCCAGTCGCCGGTTGCCTGCAGGTAACGGCAAGTGGCGTGCGGAAGCCACAGGTAGTCGTCCGAGCAGCGGGTCCGCACTCCGCGTCCGCCGGGCGGATGCCACCAGTGCTGCACGTCGCCTTCGCGGAACTGGCGCGAGGCGCAAAGCATCAGCTGGTCGCGCAGCAGCGCGGGCGCGGCATGCACGAGCGCGAGCGTGTCCTGCAACTGGTCGCGGAAGCCGAACGCGCCGCCCGACTGGTAGAAGCCACTGCGCCCCCACAAGCGGCAGGACACCACCTGGTACAGCAGCCAGCCGTTGGCCAGCGCGTTGAGCGCGTGATCCGGCGTGTCGACGACCACCGCGCCGAGCAACCGGTTCCAGCGCGCGGTGCCATCCTCGAACGCGGCGCGCGCCGAACCCGAGCGGCGAAAGCGGCGCACGAGCGAGGCGGCGTCGTCGCGGTCCGCGCCGGCACCCAGGCGGAACAGCAAGCTGCGCGATTCGCCTGGCGAGAGTTCGAACGGCACCTGGATCGCCCCGCAAGGATCGAATCCCGCTCCGACCCGCCCGCTCAGCGACGCGCGATCCATCGCGGCGGGCGCGCGCAGGCTGCCGTTGCGGCCGATGAACTCGCTGCGGTCGCCGGCCAGGGTTCGCTGCGCGTCATCCACGTCGAAGAACGCCACCACGTCCGAGAACTCCGCGTTGTACGCATTGCGCGCGAGCATTGCGCCACTCGGGTCGATTTCGGTGACGACGTGCATCGCCGTGCGGCTCGCGCGGTCGCCGAGCACCCACTCGACATAGCCGGTTGCCGACAGTCGGCGCGGCCGGCCGGAATCGTTGCGCAGCCGCAGGCTGAAGAACTTGACCGGCGCATCCGGATCGACGTGGATGCGCAACTCGCTGACGATCCCGTCTTCGATGGTCTCGAACACGCTGTAGCCGAAGCCGTGCCGCGCGAGGTAGCGCGCCGCGCCGGGCGCCGGCAGCGGCGTCGGTGACCAGAAGTGCCCGCTGTCTTCGTCGCGGATGTAGAACGCCTCGGTGTTCGGGTCGCTGACCGGGTCGTCGCTCCACGGCGTGAGCCGGTACTCGTGGGCATTCCGGAACCAGGTGTAACCGGACCCCGATTCCGACACCAGGCAACCGAAGTGCGGGTTCGCGATGACGTTGATCCACGGCGCGGGCGTCCGTAGCGCCGCATCGGTCGCCACCACGTACTCGCGCGCATCGCGCGAGAATCCGCCGATGCCGTTCACGAGCATGCGCTGCGGCAATGCGATGTTCTGCACCGGGCCGGGCAGATGGGCGCGCACGGGCAGGTGGCGCGGCGCGCTCTCGATCACCGCGCGTGCGCGAAGCTGCTCGATCAGCGAGCCGGCGTCGGCGCGCAGGGCCACGCGCGCGACCGACTGCATCAGCACGCGGTCTTCGTGCTTGACCTGCTCCAGCGCGCGCACGAAGATCCCGCCGCGTTGCTCGAGCTGGTGCACCTCGGGGCTGCCGGCGATCACGCCGTGGATCTCGTCGTGCAGCGTCTGGCGATAGCTGCTGGCCTCGATGTTCCATATCACGAGGTCGAAGGCGAGGCCCTTCAGGCGGCAGTACGCGTGTGCATGCACGAGCTGGCGCACGATGTCGAGGTGCCTGGCATCGGCGATCGAGAGCAGCACGATCGGCAGGTCACCCGAGATCGCGTGCGCCCACAGGCCCGACTGGCCTCGCCGGTTGCTCGCGATGATGTCCGCCGGCGCGCGGCGAGCGGGATCGACGTGGACGATGCACTCGGCGAGCCGCGCATAGGTCTGCGCATCGGTGTTGCTGACGTTGATCTGGCCCAGGACGACGCGGCTGTGGGTCCATGCGAGGTCGATGACGCGGTCCGCGAGGTGGCGATCGTGGTACTTGTCGGCGAGCGCCAGGCAGCCATCGCGCGTGTCGGCGGCGCCCGTGACGAGGTCGATGCACACGGTCTGGTCGGGTTCGATCCGGAATCGGTGACGCACCGCGACCACCGGGTCGAGCACCGAACCGGTGGTATTGGAGAGCGCGCCGGGGTCCTTCATCGCGCGCGGGGCGAACGTCGAGTTCCCGCGGCCGATGAACCGCATGCGGTCGGTTTCGTGCGAGATCGCCTCGCTCTGGACGTCGTGCACCGCGAGCAGGTGCATCATCCACGGCTGGGCGTCGCCGGCCGAGCGCGGCCTGCGCGTGCAGAGGATCGCGTCGCGCGTCGGCACGAACTCGGTCTGCACGAACAGGTTGCTGAAGGCTGGGTGCGCCTCGTCGCTTTCAGCCGCAGCCATCACCACTTCCGCATAGCTGGTGATCTCGATCGTGCGTGGATCGCGCGATCGGTTGGTGATGCGGGTGCGCCGCAGCTCGATGTCGTCTTCCGGCGAGACGACGATCTCGGTGTGCGTATCCAGCCCGCCGCGGCGGCGCCGGAACTCGACGCGCGAATCGGTGAACACGGCTTCCATGCCTTCGCACGCCGTGAGGGTCGGTTGATACGTCGTCGACCACACGTCGCCGCTGTCGCAATCGCGAAGGTAGACGAACGTGCCGCGGTCGTCGCAGGTCGGGTCTTCGCGCCAGCGAGTGACCGAAAGCCCGCGCCAGCGGCTGTAGCCGCCGCCGGCCGCGGTGACCATCACGTGGTAGCGGCCGTTCGAGAGCAATTGCAGCGCGGGCCGCCGCGTGTCGACCTGTCGTACCACGCGCAGCGGCGCCTGCGGCTGCTCGGGTTCGGTGAGCACATCGACGATGCCGGGGTCGCTGGCCCACTCGCCGGAGGTGCGCGGCACGCGTTCCTGCAACAACAGCAGCGTGGCCTGGAACGGCGCATGCGCCTGGAAACGCCGCTGCATCGGCCGGTCGAGCAACGCATGCGCGAATGCGACGAGGCTCATGCCCTGGTGGTGCGCCATGAACGAGCGCACCACGGTGTGTGACGTCCCCGGGGGCTGGCGCGCCGGCGTGTAGTCGATCGCCTCGTAGTAGCCATGGCGGGTCAGCCAACCGTTGCCGGCCATCACGGCCAGGTTGTCGGCTGCGGCGCGCGGCAGCACCGTCAATGCGAGTGCACTCGCGTACGGCGCGATCACCAGCTCCTGCGCGAGGCCCCGCTGCAGGCCGAGGCCGGGTACGCCGAACGCACGGTATTGGTAGTTCTGCGCCGCGTCGGTCAGGTTGTAGCCCGACTCGGAAATGCCCCAGGGCACCCCGAATGCAGCCGCGTGGCGGATCTGCCGCCTGACCACCGCCGTGCACGAGCGCGCGAGCAGCGAACCGGGGAACGCCGGCATGACCAGCAACGGCATCAGGTACTCGAACATCGAACCGCTCCACGACAGCAGCGCGGGCGGACCGTCGTGCGCGGTCAGCAGCCGGCCGAGCGCAAACCACGCGTCCTGCGGCACCCTGCCGTGCGCGATCGCGGCGAATACCGCGAGCCGCGCCTCCGAGGCGAGCAGGTCGTAGTACCCGTGGTCGCGCCGGCTGTCGGTCACGTTGTAGCCGATCGCGAACAGGTGCAGCTTGGCGTCGAACAGGAAACGATGGTCCGCGCGTACAAACTCCACGCAGTCGGCGGCGAGCCGATCGATTTCGGCGATGCACGCGCGGGCGCGCGACCCGGCATCGAGGTGGCCGGGGGGAAGGGTGCATGATTCGCCGCGCGCGAGTTCGGCCAGCGTCGGTACGGGGAGGTCGCTGCCGGGATCTTCCGCATGCGCGCCAGCGATCGGCGCCAGCCACGCCGAGGCGTCCGCGAGCGTGTCGCTGCAGATGTGCGCGAACTCGACGTGGTCGTCCGTGCGATCGGACGCGGCCGACGCCGCGGAGAGATCGGCAAGGTCTCGCAGGGCGGCCACGATCGCCCTCGATCCCGAAGGCGGCGCTCGTTCGAGCGCGTCGATGCGCGACCGCAGCGGCTGCAGGGCCGGCGAGTCACCCTCGGCGCTGCCCTCGTGCAGCATTTGGAACGAGTCGGCGAGGCCCGCGAACACGCGCGCGCTGACCACCGGCGCATCGACGAGTTCACGCAGCCCCTGGCGCAAGGTCCAGAGATGGCCGATCAGGTTGCCGCTGTCGACGGTCGAAACGTACTGCGGCAGCAGCGGCTGCAGCGTGAGGGTGTCGTACCAGTTGTAGAAGTGGCCGCGATAGCGCTCGAGCCGCCGCATCGCCGCGAACGTGCGTGCGGTGCGCTCCAGCAGCGTCGGAAGGCCGATGTAGCCGAGGTCGCGCGCGCTGAGGTTCGCGAGCAGGCACAGTCCGATGTTGGTCGGCGAGGTCCGGTGCGCCACGCGTGCGATCGGCTGCTCCTGGTAGTTGTCCGGCGGCAGCCAGTTGTCCTCGGGCCCGACGAAGCGCTCGAAGAAGGCCCAAGTGCGGCGCGCCGCCCTGCGCACGTCCATGGCCTGCCGCGCATCGAGGCGTTCCGACTCGTCGGCCGGCGCGCGGCCGAGCCAGCGAACCAGCGCCGGATGCGCGAACCACAGCAGCAGCCACGTCGCCGCCACCGGCATCGCGACATCGCCACGCAGGACGACGACGGCGGATCCAGTCGCGACCAGCGGCGCGAGCCAGAGCATCGGGGCGAACGGGGCCATGCCGCCTCCCTGCGCGGCGCGCGAGGTGACCCAGCGCAGCGAGCGGCGGCGCGATACGTACACGCGCCAGGTGGTGCGCGCGATCGCATCGATGCTCTGCCACGCCTCGTACGGAAGGGAGGCGGCGTTGAACGTGAGCTGCGCGACGCGCCGCCCGGCGTCGCGCGCCGACAACAGCAGGTGCCGGCCGATCCGCAGGTCCGGCGACTTGCGCGCGAGCTGCAGCACGATGTCCAGCAGCGCCGGCAGCACGAGCACCTCGAGCGCGAGCAACGTCCAGTAGCGCGGTCGATCGAGCAGGCTCCAGCCGAGCAGCAGCATCGCGAGCAGCGCGACCGGGACGAGGCTCCGGCGCAGGTTGTCGAAGACCTTCCAGCGCGACAGCGCCGACAGCGGGTTGGATTCGCGGCGGCCGTCGGCCACGGGTATGCTCGGGAGCAGCCATTCGGCGATCTGCCAGTCGCCGCGGATCCAGCGCCGACGGCGCTTGGCGTCGAGCACGTAGCTCGACGGGTAGTGTTCGTACAGCTCGACGTCGGTGACCAGGCCCGAACGCGCGTAGCAGCCCTCGAGGAGGTCGTGGCTGAGGATGCGGTTGAGCGGGAACCGGTCCGCCAGCACCGCCTCGAACGTGTCGACGTCGTAGATGCCCTTGCCGACGAACGAGCCCTCGCCGAACAGGTCCTGGTAGGTGTCCGATACCGCGCGCGTGTACGGATCGATACCGGGTTCGCCGCCGAACAGCATCGCGAACCGAGAATTGCTGTCCGGCGAAAAGCTGGTGCCCACGCGCGGCTGCAGGATGCCGTAGCCGGCGACGACGCAGCGACGCGCGGGGTCGATGCGGGGACGATTGAGCGGATGCTCCATCGTCGCCACGAGCGCGCGTGCGCTGTCGTGCGGGAGCTGGGTATCGGCGTCCAGCGTGATCACGTAGCGAGTCGCCTGCAAGCGCGCGAGGTCGCCGACGATCGTGTGGAACCGTCCGGGGCCGTGCCCGCGCAGCAGCGCATTGAGCTCCCCGAGCTTGCCGCGCTTGCGCTCGAATCCGATCCAGCTTCGTTCGCCCTCGTTCCAGCGTCGCGGCCGATGCAGCAGGAAGAACACGTCGCGCCCCGCTTCCGCATGGCGCTGGTTCAGCCGCGTGATGCCGTCGCGTGCGATCGCGAGCAGGGCGTCGTCGGTCGGCATTTCGGGCGTCGCGGCATCGCTGAAATCCGTCAGCAGCGCGAACAGCAGGTGCGGATCGCGGTTCGCGAGGAAGCGCAGTTCCAGGTCATGCACGAGGTCGTCGGCCTCCTGCTCGCTGCCGAGCATGCTCGGCACCACCACCAGCGTCTGCGCGCTCGCGCCGATCCCGTCGCGCAGCGCCATTCGCGGCAGCGGCCGCGGCGGGACCACGATCGCCACGAACTGGTTGACCAGGCTCACCGCGAGCTGGCCCAGCGCGACCAGCGTGGCCAGCCCCGCGACCGCCACCAGCCAGCGCGGGTAACCGGGCCGCAACAGCTCGATCGCGGGGGGCAGCGCGAGCAGTCCGAGCACGCAGAGCAGCGCCGCGAAGTAGGCTGCGAACGATGCCCGGCCCGCGCGCACGCGAGCAGGCGCGATCCCGCACGCGCGCGCGAGCTCCGGCGCGCCATCGCCGACGAGGTAGTAACCCACGTGCCGCCGCAACGCGGGACCGCTCGCCGGCGGCCTGCCGGCTTTCGCAAGTTCGACGACGCGGTGCGCGACCTCGAGTTCCGGCACGTCGGCGTCGCGCGCGATCCGCTCGACGACGTGCCGGTAGCTGTCGCGCGTGCGGAAATCCATCGCGGCGTAGACGTCGGCCGGGTCGCCGCGGAGGATCCTCTCGAGGTGGCTTTCGCGTTCGACCACATCGCGCCAGTCGATCGAGTCGAGCACGCGCAGGCTGCCGATGCTGTTGCTGATCGACACCTGGTCCGCGGCTTCCTCCTGGTTGCTCGCGTGCACGCGCTGTTCGACCGTCATGCCCGCTTCCTGCAGGCGTTGCTCGATCCACGTGAGCGGCAGCGCGAGGATCGCGCTGTGCGCCTGCAGCACGCGCAGCAGTTCGGCGACGAATGCGCCGTGCATCGGCGGGTTCGATCGCGCCATGTCCGATACCACGAGGATCAGGCTCTTCGGATCGGATTCGACGACCGCGACCATCTCGCTCGCCCAGTGGGCGGCGAGATCACGCGCGTGGCGATCGCTGCGCACGCGCCACGCGACGCGCCGCAGGTTCTCGATCAGGGCGAGTCTCAGCATGATCGGAACCGCCCACAGCTCGCCGAGCGTCAGCGGCGTGACCTGCTGGTACGCGCCGATGAAGCGGATCAGGCTCTCCTGGTCGACGCGCCCGTCGCCATGCGAGATCGCATTCAGCGCGATGTCGTACACCCGTGGAAGGCCCGACGAGGGACCTCGCGCGAGGCGCGGCAGTCGCGCGCCGTAGCGTTCCGGCAGGTGCCTGCGCGCGGTGCGGACCTGTTCGTCGACCAGATACAGGTTGTCGAGCAGCCATTCCCCTGCGGGCGTGATCCGGTGGCCGGACTTGATCGCGGAGGCGAGCGCCGCGCAGCTGTCGCGGATGACGTGCTCGTTGTCGGCGAGGCGGCGCAGCAGGCTCGTACGCGGACCGGCAGCGACCGCGCCGTGTTCGGCGGCGAGCTCGCGTCCGCGCAGCTCCATCTGCCCTGCGCTTAGCAGCTCGGCGCGCAGCGGACTGGCGCCGTCCTCGGCCGCGTCACCGCCGACGTGGCCGCGGCCCTTTCGCCGCGGCCACGAAGCGTGCCAGCGATTTCGATTCGGCACTGCTGTCCCCGCAGGGTGGCTCGCTCGGAGTCGATCGTCGATCGACCGTGCACTTGTAGCGCCACGCGCGTGAACCGCGTGCTACCCGCGAACCAGGCCCTCCTCGATGCTCCGGGCCTGCCGGTGCCCTCGATCGCGCCGCGCGGAACGCGTGGCGGGTGCGACGAGGGCGGGCAGGCCGCGAGCGTCGGCTCGCGCGGTCAGCGTCGGCGGACGTCGTCGATCGGCGGCACCGGCTGCGGCGGCGAATCCGGATCGTCCTCGTGCACCTCGACGATCCCGCGACCGAGATGGCTCTTGCGGTAACCGTAGAGGAAATAGATCGCAAGTCCGATCGCGCCCCAGACCGGAAGCACGATCATCGCTTCGAACGGCAGGTTCACGTAGAGGAAGATCGTGCCTGCGATCGCGAGCGGGGCCACGACCCAGATGAACGGCGTGCGGAACGGGCGATGCCGCTTCGGATCCTTGATGCGCAGCAGCAGCACTGCGATCGCGACCATGAAGAACGCGAACAGCGTGCCCGAGTTGGAGATGTCGGCGAGCTGCCCGACCGGGAAGAACGCGGCGGCGAGCGCGACGAAGATGCCCGTGATCAGGGTGACCTTGTGCGGCGTCTTCCACTTCGGGTGCACGTCCGCGAGTCGTTCCGGCAGCAGGCCATCGCGCGCCATCACGAAGAAGATGCGCGTCTGGCCGAACAGCATCATCAGGATCACCGACGGCAGCGCGAGATTGGCCGCAAGCCCGACCATGTCGCCGACGCGTTCGTGGTTGATCACGCGCAGCACGTGTGCGAGGGCTTCATTCGAGCATACGAGGGGTTGCTGGCCCTGCGCGAGCAGCGCCTGGCACTGCGCCGCGAACTCCGGCGAACCCGGCTGCACGCCCAGGCCGGCCGGTTGCGCACCCATCGCACCGATCGCACCCGCGGCGACGAGCAGGTAGAACACGGTGCACACCGCGAGGCTTCCAATCAGCCCGATCGGCACGTTGCGTTGCGGGTCGCGCGTTTCCTCGGCCGCGGTCGAGACTGCGTCGAACCCGACGTAGGCAAAGAAGATCGAGGCGGCTGCGCCGACGATGCCGAGCCCGGAGCCTTCGCCGTTGCCGAACCAGCCGTTGGGAGCGAACGGCTCGAAATGCGCGCCGTCGAGGATCGGCAGCGTCAGCGCGATGAATACGGTCAGCGCGAGGATCTTGATCAGCACGAGCACCGCATTGACGCGCGCGCTCTCGGTGGTGCCGATCATCAGCAGCAGGGTCACCGCCAGCGCGATCACGACCGCAGGCAGGTTGAACACCCCGTGCGTGAAGTCGACCGACGGCATTCCGCCCACGAACGACCAGGCGGGACCCGCGGCGAGCGCCGCGGGCAGTTCGAATCCGGTGGCGCTCTTGACCAGCCCCATGAAGTAGCCGGACCACCCGACCGAGACCGCCGAGGCGGCGACCGCGTACTCGAGGATCAGGGCCCAGCCGACGACCCAGGCCAGCAGCTCGCCCATCACGGCATACGTATAGGTGTAGGCGGATCCCGACACCGGGACCATCGAGGCGATCTCGGAGTAGCAGAGCGCAGCCACCGCGCAGACCGCGCCGGCGATCACGAAGCTCCACATCATGCCGGGACCGGCCTTCTGCGCCGCGGCGGCGGTCAGCACGAAGATGCCGGTGCCGATGATCGCGCCGATGCCGAGCATCGTGAGCTGGAACGCGCCGAGCTGGCGGACCAGCGATTTCTTCTGGGCCGTCGCGAGGATCTGGTCGAGCGGCTTCACGCGCTGGAATAGCATCAAGGACTCCCCCGGGTGGTTCGCACAGGTCAGGCACGACCGGGCAAACGCCCGGCGCAACGCCGCCGAACCTTACCCTATCGATCCGGACCTTGAATAGTGCGGATTCAGCGGGACTCCCGCGCATCGCGCGCGCCTGCTTCGGCGTGGCCCCGCGCCGCGCTGCAGCACGTTTTGGCGCGCGGACGATGCTGGCCGCCTGCCACGCGTCGGCAAGGCGGTCCGCATCCGGGCGACGCATCGCCGCATGCGCGCAAGGCGCAGCGCCGTGTCGCGGTGGCGGATCTCAGGCGCGACCCGCGAACTCGCCGCTCGTGGTGTTGACCGTGATGCGCTCGCCGTTGGTGATGTACTCGGGCACGAGGATCTCGATGCCGGTCGACAGGCGCGCGGGCTTGGGACGCTTGGTCGCCGTCGCGCCCTTCATTTCGGGTGCGGTTTCGACCACCTCGAGCACGACCGACTGCGGGAGCTGCAGCGCCACCGGCGCTTCGTCGATCAGCTGGACGTAGCAGCCCTCGATGCCGTCGACGATGTAGCCGGCGGCTTCGCCGACCACGTCCGCATCGAGCGCGTACTGGGTGTAGTCCTCGCTGTCCATGAACACGAACGCGTCGCCTTCCTTGTAAGAGAACGTGACCGCGCGGCGCGTCACTTCGGTTTCCCGGAGATCGTCCTCGGCGCCGAAGGTCGCGTCGAGCTTCTGTCCGCCCGGCACGCTGTACATGATGAAGCGAAACTTCACGTTGCCGCCGCGGCCCTGCGGCGAACTGCGTTCGATGTCGCGGATCTGCCAGACCTTGCCTTCGTGTTCGACGACGTTGCCGCGCTTGACGTCTGCTGCCTTCATGGATCGGATCGCCTGCCGTGCGGGGCCGCGCAGGCGCGGCCGGAAAGGGGGCGCGTATTCTCTCCGATCCGGCGTCCGGACGCAGGCCCCCTCAGTCCTCTTCGCCCGGCGCGCCGCGCGCGGGCTCGTGCTGCAGCGCGCCGGCCGCGGCATTCCATTCGGCCGCACGCGCGAGTTGCTGCGCGACGGTCGCCGGGCTGCCTCCACGCGACTTCTGCGCGCTGCGCCGATCCGGACAGACCACGTGCATGTAGTCGGCTTCGAAGTTGAGCCGCTCGACGAGGAAATCGACGAACGCGCGCACCTTCGGCGACTGCATGCGACCGCGCGGGAACACCGCGCTGCAGTCGAGCTCGGGACCGGTCCAACCGGCCAGCACGCGTTGCACGTAGCCCTTCTCGACGTAGGCGCGCACGGTCAGGTCGCTCGCGAGCAGCAGCCCTTCGCCGCAGAGCAGCGCGCCGGTCAGCGCGCCCGGGTCGTTCGCAGCGAGGATCGGTTCGACGCGGAAGTCGCGCGTGGTGCCGTCGTCGCCGAGCGGCCAGTAGTAGCTGCCGTTGCGCCGGAACTTCATGAGCGCGAGCGCGCGGTGGTGGGCGAGGTCGTCGGGATGTTGCGGCTCGCCATGGCGCTCGATGTAGTGCGGGCTTGCATACACCTGCGTACGGAACACCGCGAGTCGTCGCGCGACGAGGTTGGAGTCGGGCAACGGCCCGATCCTCAAGGCCACGTCGATCTCCTCGCCGATCAGGTCGAGCGAGTCGTTCGAGAGCAGCATCTCGACCTTGACCTCCGGGTGGCGCGCATGGAACTCGCCGAGCAGGGGCGCGATCCAGGTGATGCCGACCGAATACGGCGCGGTGAAGCGGAGCCAGCCACGCGGGCCGTCCTGGAGCTGGCCGACCGCGTGCTCGGCCTCGTCGAGTTCGCGCGCGATGCGCTGGCACAACTCGAAATAGATGTTGCCCGCCTCGGTCAGGCCGAGCTTGCGCGTGGTCCGGTGCAGCAGCTGCGCGCCGAGCCTCGCCTCGAGGTCCTGCACCTTGCGGCTCACGGTCGTCTTCGGCAATCGCAGCACGCGCGCCGCGGAGATGAAGCTGCCGTGCTCGACGACCTTCACGAAGATCAGGGTGTCGTTCAAGTCTCTCGCCATGGGCCACTCCGGTTCGCGCGCGATTGGTCCGGTATCGGGACGCTGCTTCCCCCAATCAAGGGCTAATGGGTTCGAAGCCTGTCCCCAATTCGTGCGTCGACCCCGCGAATGCGAATCGACCATGCCGATCGGTCCATCAGTTCCGCCACGCAGGACGCACGGGAGCGCACTCCCGGCGGCTGCGCGCGCGCCAGGCGCGTTTGTCCGCGATCCGGGATGGAACGTCCCGTCATCCGCACATTGCGCTGCATGGCGACCGGACATACCGAATCGCGTACCCGCATCCGCTTTCCACAATTCTAACCCCTGGAGTTCCCGATGAATCATCCACGAGCCCGTCGCGTCTTGCCGCTGCGACTGCTGGCGGCACTGTTGCCGCTCGCGATCGCGGCCGGCTGCAGCAGCCAGGCCTCGACCGGGCAGGCGATGCCCGCGCCCGAAGTCAGCGTCGCCGACGTGATCGTGCGCGACGTGCAGCGCTGGGACGAATTCACCGGTCGCGTCAGCGCGGTGGAGTCGGTCGAGCTTCGCCCGCGCGTCAGCGGCTACGTCGAGCGCGTCGCCTACACCGAAGGCGAGCACGTCGACCAGGGCGACCTGTTGTTCGTGATCGACAAGAGGCCGTACCAGGCCGCGCTGGCGCGGGCGAAGGCCGAGCTCGCGCGCGCTCGCAGCGAAGCGCAGCTCGCGCGTTCACAGGACCAGCGCGCACAGGCGCTGGTTGCCGCGCGGGCGATCTCGCGCGAGGAATCGGACACGCGCCATGCGGCGGTCGCGCAGGCCGAGGCTGCCGCGAGGGCCGCGCAGGCCGCGGTCGAATCCGCCGAACTCGATCTCGCGTTCACCGAGGTGCGCTCGCCGATCGCGGGACGCACCGGGCGCGCGCAGGTCACGCGCGGCAATCTCGCGCGCGCCGACGCGACGCTGCTGACGACCGTGGTGTCGGTCGATCCGATGTACGTCTACTTCGAGGGCGACGAGCAGGCCTATCTTCGGTATGGCGCGGGCAGCAAGGACGGCCATCGCTCCGAACTCAGTCGGCCTGTGCGCGTCGGGCTCGCGAACGAGCAGGGCCATCCGCACCTCGGCACGGTCGACTTCATCGACAACCAGGTCGACCCCGCCACCGGCACGATCCACGCGCGTGCGGTGTTGCCCAACCCGGACCACGCGCTGACCCCGGGCCTGTTCGCACGCGTGCAGCTCGGCGCGGGCGAGGAGGACGCTGCGGTGCTCGTCGACGACAAGGCGGTGCTGACCGACCAGGACCGCAAGTTCGTGTACGTGCTCGGGCCGGAGAACAAGGCATTGCGCAAGGACATCGTGCCGGGCCGCATCGTCGACGGCCTGCGCGTGGTCGCCTCAGGGCTCGAAGCTGGCGACAAGGTGATCGTGAGCGGGCTGCAGAAAGTGTTCTTCCCCGGCATGCCGGTGCAACCGAAGGTCGTCGCGATGGAGGGCGGTGCACCGCTCGCCGGCGAGGCGGCCACGCCGGTCGCGATGAAGTAGGCCGCACGAACCACGCGCGCCACCGGGTCGTCCCCGCACCGCGGGGGCGCTGGATCACTGCGGCCGTTGCGCCGCCAAGGAAACCCTTCATGGACTTCTCCAGATTCTTCATCGACCGTCCGATCTTCGCGGCCGTGCTGTCGATCGTGATCTTCGCCGCGGGCCTGATCTCGATCCCGCTGCTTCCGATCGGCGAATACCCGGAGGTGGTGCCGCCTTCGGTGGTCGTGCGGACCGTGTATCCCGGCGCGAACCCGAAGGTCATCGCCGAAACCGTCGCGACGCCGCTGGAGGAATCGATCCGCGGCGTCGAAGGCCTCATGTACATGAAATCGGTCGCGAGCTCGGACGGCGTGCTGCAGACGACCGTCACGTTCAATCCCGATGTCGACGCCGACGAAGCGACGGTGCGCGTGCAGAACCGCGTGAGCCAGGCGCTCGCGCGCCTGCCCGAGGACGTGCGCCGGCAGGGTGTGACGACGCAGAAGCAGTCACCGGTGTTCCTGATGGTCGTGCACCTGGTGTCGCCGGACGGCAAGTACGACACGCTCTACCTGCGCAACTACCTGCGCCTGCACGTCAAGGACCAGCTGGCGGGCATCCCCGGCGTCGGCGATGCGCAGCCGTTCGGCGGCGGCGACTACGCGATGCGGCTGTGGCTGGACCCGGGCAAGGTGGCCGCGCGCGGGCTCACCGCCGGCGACGTCGTGCGCGCGGTGCGCGAACAGAACGTGCAGGTATCTGCAGGCCAGCTCGGCGCCGAACCGATGCCGTCGGGCAGCGACTTCCTCACCCTGATCAATGCGAAGGGACGACTCACGACGCCGGAGGAGTTCGGCGGCATCGTGCTCGAGAGCGGCGCCGACGGCGAGATCGTGCGGCTGTCCGATGTCGCGCGCATCGAGCTCGCCGCGGGCGACTACACGATGCGCTCGCGCCTCGACGGCAAGAACGCGGCCGCGATCGGCATCTTCCAGGCGCCCGGCGCGAACGCGCTCGAGATCCGCGACGAGGTGATCCGGCGGATGGACACGATCGCGCAATCGTTCCCGCCCGGCGTCGAGTACAAGTCGATCTACGACACCACGATCTTCGTGCGCGACTCGATCCGCTCGGTCATCACGACGCTGCTCGAGGCGACGCTGCTGGTGGTGCTCGTGGTCATCCTGTTCCTGCAGACCTGGCGCGCCTCGGTGATCCCGCTGATCGCGGTGCCGGTCTCGGTCGTGGGCACGTTCGCGGCGCTGCACCTGCTCGGCTTCTCGATCAACACGCTGACGCTGTTCGGCCTCGTGCTCGCGATCGGCATCGTCGTCGACGATGCGATCGTGGTGGTCGAGAACGTGGAGCGCCACATCGAGGAAGGCGCGAGCCCGCTCGAGGCCGCGCACCTCGCGATGAAGGAAGTCTCGGGCCCGATCATCGCGATCGCGCTGGTTCTGTGCGCGGTGTTCGTGCCGATGGCGTTCCTCAGCGGCGTGACCGGCCAGTTCTACAAGCAGTTCGCGGTCACCATCGCGATCTCGACGGTGATATCGGCCATCAATTCGCTGACGTTGTCGCCCGCGCTGGCCGCGCGCCTGCTGAAGCCGCATGGCGCGGCCAAGGACGCGCCGACGCGCCTGATCGACCGCCTGTTCGGCTGGGTGTTCCGCCCGTTCAACCGCTTCTTCGCGACCAATGCGCATCGCTACCAGGCCGGCGTCGCGAAGGCGCTCGGGCGGCGCGGTGCGGTGTTCGCGGTCTACGCGGTGCTGTTGCTGTCGACCGGCCTCATGTTCCAGCTGGTGCCGCGCGGTTTCATTCCGGTGCAGGACAAGTCCTACCTGATCGCGGGCGTGAAGATGCCCGAGGGCGCCTCGATCGAACGCACCGACGCGGTGCTGAAGAAGATCGCCGCGATCGCGGCCGACATCGAGGGCGTCCAGAACGAAGTCGCGTTCCCGGGCCTGAATCCGCTGCAGTTCATCAACACGCCGAACTACGGCGTCACGTTCTTCAACCTGAAGCCGTTCGGCGAGCGCACGCGCAGCGCGGGAGAGATCAACGCCGAACTCGCCGCGAAGATCTCCGGCATCCAGGAAGGGTTCGCGTTCTCGCTGCTGCCACCACCGATCCAGGGTCTCGGCAACGGCTCGGGCTATTCGTTCTACATCGAAGACCGCGCGAATCTCGGCTACGGCGCGCTGCAGAGCGCGGTGCAGGCGTTCCAGGGCGCGGCCTCGCAGGTGCCCGGGCTCGGCTTCGCCAACAGCAGCTACCAGGCCAACGTGCCGCAGCTCGATGCCGAGGTCGATCGCACCAAGGCGAAGGCGCAGGGCGTGCCGTTGACGGAATTGTTCGACACGCTGCAGACCTACCTGGGTTCGGCCTACGTCAACGACTTCAACATGTTCGGGCGCACCTGGCAGGTGATCGCGCAGGCCGACGGTCCGTTCCGCGACAGCGTCGACGACATCGCGAACCTGCGCACGCGCAACGCGAACGGCGAAATGGTGCCGATCGGCAGCATGGTCGAGGTGCACCAAAGTTACGGCCCCGATCCCGTGATCCGGTACAACGGGCATGCCGCGGCCGACATCCTCGGCGAAGCGGATCCGCGCGTCCTCTCTTCCGCGCAGGCGATGCAGAAGATCGAGGAACTCGCCGCGTCGGTTCTCCCGAACGGCATGGCGATCGAATGGACCGACCTCAGCTACCAGCAGGCGACGCAGGGCAGGGCCGCGCTGGTGGTGTTCCCCCTCGCGGTGCTGCTCGCGTTCCTCGTGCTCGCGGCGCTGTACGAGAGCTGGACACTGCCGCTCGCGGTGATCCTGATCGTGCCGATGTGCATGCTCTCGGCGCTGGTCGGCGTGTACCTGACCGGCGACAACAACGTGTTCGTGCAAGTCGGCCTGGTGGTGCTGATGGGCCTCGCCTGCAAGAACGCGATCCTGATCGTCGAGTTCGCGCGCGAACTCGAGTTGCAGGGACGCGGGATCGTCGAGGCCGCGCTCGAGGCGTGCCGTCTGCGCCTGCGCCCGATCGTGATGACATCGATCGCGTTCATCGCGGGCACGATCCCGCTGGTGTTCTCGCACGGCGCCGGTGCGGAAGTGCGATCGGCCACCGGCATCACCGTGTTCGGCGGCATGCTCGGCGTGACGCTGTTCGGCCTGTTCCTGACGCCGGTGTTCTACGTCGCGCTGCGCAAGCTGGTCTCGCGCGGCGCCGCCGCGCCGTCCACGACCGCACAGCTGGAGCCCGGCCATGCATGAGCACGATCGCGAACCCCGCGTTCCGGCTGCACGGCATTCCCGCGCGAACGGACCCCGCATGATGGCGCCTGCGAAATCGCCCGCCCAACGCACGCTGCGCGCGTTCGCGCTGACCGCGCTCGCCTCGACGCTCGCCGCGTGCATGGTCGGCCCCGACTACGTGCGCCCGGAGTCCGTCGCGTCCGCGCAGTTCGCCCACGCACCCGCCGACGCGGCTGCGGTGGCCGCTGCGCCCGCGGCCGACGACGCGTTCTGGCGCAGCTTCGGCGATCCATTGCTCGATCGACTCGTGCAGGAGGCGCTGACCGCCAACCACGACCTGCGCATCGCGCTGGCGACGCGTGATCGTGTGCTGGCGGAATGGCGTGGCGCCCGCTTCGACGCGCTGCCGGTGGTGACCGCGGGCGCCGAAGCCGCCGACGCACGCGCGAGCGCCGACCAGCTGCCCGGCGCCGACCGCGATGCGCGCGATGCCGAGCGCTACGGCGTCACGCTCGCGGCGAGCTGGGAGCTCGACCTGTTCGGCCGCATCCGGCGCACGCTGGAAGCCGGGCACGCGGATGCCGACGCGGCTACCGCCGACCTCGCTGCGGCGCAGGTCGCGATCGCGGGCGACCTCGCGCGCAGCTATTTCGAACTGCGTGGGCTGCAGGAGCGCCTGCGCGTGGCCCGCGCGAACGTCGACAACCAGCGCGGGACGCTGCGCCTCGTCGACGCGCGCTTCGAGGCGGGTGGCGCGAACGACTTCGATACCGCGCGCGCACGCGCGCAGCTCGAGTCGACGCTCGCGATGATCCCTGCGCTGGAGGCGCAGGCCGCGTTCTCGATGCATCGCATTGCGGTGCTCGCGGGACGCGCGCCCGACGCGTTGCTCGCGCAGTTGTCGGAACCCGTCGCATTGCCTGCGTTGCCCGCGCGGATCGATCCGGGAACGCCCGGTGAGCTGCTGCGCCAGCGGCCGGACGTCGCGTCGGCGGAGCGTCGCCTGCATTCGGCGACCGCACGCATCGGCGTCGCGACCGCCGACCTGTTCCCGCGCTTCACGCTCGGCGGACTGCTCGGGACCCAGGCGGTCGACCCCTCGGCGCTGTTCGCGCGCGACAGCGAATCCCGCCTCGTCGCGCTCGGCATCGACTGGTCCTTCCTCGATGTCGGGCACGTGCGTGCGCGCATCGCGGCGAGCGAGGCGGATGCGGCCGCGGCGCTCGCTCGCTACGAGCAGTCGGTGCTGCTCGCGCTCGAGGACACCGAGAATGCGCTCGTGCGCTATGCGCGTGCGCGCAGCGAGGACGCGCATCTCGAGCGCGCGGCGGCCGACAGCGAACGCGCGGCAGCGCTCGCGCGCGTGCGCTTCGAGGCCGGCGCGACCGGGTTGTTCGAAGTGCTCGACGCGGAGCGCACGCGCCTGCAGGCACAGGACGCGCATGCGGCTGCGCGCACGCGCAGCGCCACCGGCGCGGTCGCGCTGTACCGCGCGCTCGCGGGCGGTTGGCCTGCGCTCGAGCCGGCCGGCGCGGGCGTCGCGGCCGCTCTGCCGTCGCCGCGATCGCGCGCGCCGTAGCGGCGCCACGGGCGCGGTCGAAGTCGCAGTGCCGCTGGGCGACGCGACTCGCGGCGCGTATCCGCGGTCGTGGCGCTCCCGCGTGAGCGCCACGGCCGCAGGCACACGGCACGCCCGACCGTGCGCGTCGCGGGAGAACCGCGCTGGAATAGTGTTGCACTGCCCACCGCCGTTAACCTTGGCGCGTGCGCACGTCCCCGCTCCCGTTCCGCCGCTGGCATCGCCTGCTCGTCGCCCTGCTGCTCGCAGCGGTGCTCGTGAAGCCCGTGCTCGCGCTTGATTGCCTGTGCACGGATGCGCCCCACGGCGCCTTTGTCGCGTCCGCGACCCTGCACGCCGACGACGGCTGCCCGGGCCAGGACTGCCATGACGGCTGCGCGCACGCGACCGGCGTGGTGGCGCCCGAACGCGAGGTGCCGCTCGTCCCCGGACGCGCGTCGATTTCGGTCCTGACCGCATTGCCGCATCCGGCGCTGCCGCTGTTCGGCGTGTTCCGCCCTCCGATCGCAGCCTGATCCGCACGTGGCCGGCGCGTGCCGGCCGGATTCCTGCAGTGACGGAGAATGTCGATGAGATTGCGCCTGGCGGCCCTGGCCGCGCTGGCGTCGGCGTCGTGCACGAACGTGCATGCGCAGGCGCCCGAACCGTTCACCCTCGATGATGCGTTCGCGCGCGTCGCCGAGGCCCATCCGGAACTGCGCCTGCTCGGCGCACGCGGCGAGGTCCTGCGCGCGGAACGCGACAGTGCCGTGCTCCGGCCGGCACTCGCGGTCGGTGCATCGATCGAGAATGCGTTCGGCAGCGGAGAGGCGCGCGGCCTGCGCAGCGCCGAGATCAGCCTCACGTTGGCTTCGGTGCTCGAGCGCGGCGGCAAGCTCGATGCACGGCGCACGCTCGCCGAGGACCGCATCGACGCGCTCGCGCCCGAGCGGGAAGGCAAGCGGCTCGACCTGCTCGCCGAAGTCGCGCGACGTTACCTCGCGATCGTCGCCGCACGCGAGCAGCATACGATCGCGCGCGCCGACGTCGAGGAGCGCCGCCGCGCCGTCGAGGCAGCGACGCGCCGCCTGCACGCCGGGGCTTCGCCTGCATCGGTGAAGCTCGCGGCAGAGGCGGCGCTCGCACGCGCCGAACTCGACGTCGCGCGTGCCGCGCAGCAGGCGGACGCCGCGCATCGGCACCTCGCGGCGTTGTGGGGCGACGAGAATCCCGCGCCGGCGGAGGTGGCCGGCGATCCCCTCCTGCTTCCCGAGGTGCCCGCGTTCGCGCAACTGGCCGAATGGCTGCAGCGCACGCCCGAGATCGCGCGCTTCGCGGGCGAGCAGCGCGTGCGCGAAGCGCGGCTGCAGCTTGCGCGCTCGGCCGCGACGCCGGATCTCGAATGGCAGCTCGGCGTGCGCAGGTTCGAGGCGGGCGATGACGTCGGGCTCGTCGCGAGCGTATCGATTCCCCTCGGCGCCTCGCAGCGCGCCGAGCCCGGCATCCGCGCCGCACAGGCCGAGCTGGTCGCGCTCGAGATCGAACGCGAAGCGAAAGGCGCGTCGCTGTACTCGACCCTCGTCGACGCCGACGGCCGTTACCGCGTCGCGCGTCTCGAAGTCGCGCGTCTCGCGAACGACGTGCTTCCGAGGCTCTCCGAAGCCGAAGCGGCCGCCGCACGCGCCTATCGCGCAGGTGCCACCAGCCATCTCGAATGGGCGCAACTGCTGTCCGAACATGCGTCCGCGCGCAGGCAGCAGCTCGACGCGGCCATCGAGGCGCAGCGCGCGCTGATCGAGATCCAGCGCCTGACCGGCCAGCCGTTCGTGCTCGCCGGCGCCTCGCGATCCGACGCAGGAGCCATGCCATGAGATCACGCAGGTGCAGTGCGCTCGCGCTGTCGATGCTGCTCGTCGCCTGTGGCGCCGGTCCAGGTGGCGACGACGCCCACCCGCACGCCGACGCCGACACGCACGCGCACGAGGGCACGCCGGTCGCGCGCGAAGGTGGACACGGCGGCCGTTGGCTCGAACAGGACGGCCATGCGATCGAGCTCGCGATCGCGGAGGCCGGCACGCCGCCGAAGTTCCAGGCCTGGCTGTACCGCTCCGGCACGCCGCTGCCTGCGGGCGATGGCAGCGTCGACGTGAGGCTCGTGCGGCTGGGTGGCATCGAGGAACACCACCCGTTGCAGCCGCAGGCCGACGGCAGCCTGCTCGCGGCGAGCGTTGTCGACGAGCCGCACTCGTTCGACGTCGAGGTGCGCGCGACGATCGGCGGCAAGGCGCTGCGCTGGGCCTACGCGAGCCACGAAGGCCGCACGCGCATCGCGCGCGAGATCGCCGATGCTTCGGGCATCGCGGTGCAACCTGCAGGTCCGGGCGTGATCGCCGACGAGCATGAGGTCCAGGGCCTGCTGACGCCGGTCGAAGGCCGCGTCGCCAAGGTCGTCGCACGCTTCCCCGGGCCGATCCGCGCGCTCGACGCGAGCGTCGGCGACCACGTGCGCGCGGGGCAGTTGCTCGCGACGGTCGAAAGCAACCTCAGCCTCAGCACCTACGCGATCCGGGCGCCGATCGGCGGCGTCGTGCTCGCGCGCACCGCTTCGGTCGGCGCGCTCGCGGGCGAAGGCGCCGTGCTGTTCGAGATCGGGGACCTGTCCGAGCTGTGGGTCGACCTGCACATCTTCGGTGCCGATGCCGGGCACATCCGTGCGGGGGTGCCGGTCAGCGTGACTCGGCTCAGCGACGGGGCGAGCGCCGACACCACGCTCGAACGCGTGCTGCCGGGCATGGCGACCGCGAGCCAGAGCACGGTCGCGCGCGCGACGATCGCGAACGCGGATGGCCAGTGGCGCCCGGGTTCCGCCGTCAAGGCGCGCATCACGGTCGACCGTCAGCAGGCCGCGCTGGCGGTGCCGCTGTCCGCGCTGCAATCGTTCCGCGGGCACGACGCGGTCTTCATCCGCGTGGGCGACATCTACGAGGTGCGGTCGGTCGAACTCGGCAAGCGCGACGGTCGCCAGGTCGAAGTGATCGCGGGCCTGCGGGCAGGTGACGACGTGGTCGTCGCGCAGAGCTACCTCGTGAAGGCCGACGTCGAGAAGTCGGGTGCCTCGCATGATCACTGAGCAAGGCGCGATGCTCGAACGCGGGGTCCGCTTCGCGATCAGGCGGCGCTGGCTGATGCTCGCGCTGACGCTCGCGCTGGTCGCGCTCGGTGGGTGGAGCTTCACGCGACTGCCGATCGACGCGACGCCCGACATCACGAACGTGCAGGTGCAGGTCAACACCGAAGCGCCGGGCTACTCGCCGCTCGAAGCGGAGCAGCGCGTGACGTTCCCGATCGAGACCGCGATGGCGGGGTTGCCCGGCCTCGACTACAGCCGTTCGATCTCGCGCTACGGGCTGTCGCAGGTGACGATCGCGTTCGAGGACGGTACCGACCTCTACTTCGCGCGCCAGCTCGTCGGCGAGCGCCTGCAAGAGGTGCGCTCGCAACTGCCCGCGGGACTCGAACCGCGCATGGGCCCGATCGCGACCGGCCTCGGCGAGATCTTCATGTACACGGTCGAGGCACGCCCCGACGCGCGCAAGCGGGACGGCAGCGCCTGGACCTCGACCGACCTGCGCACGCTGCAGGACTGGGTGGTGCGACCACAGATGCGCAACACGCCGGGCGCGACCGAGGTCAACACGATCGGTGGATTCGCGCGGCAGGTCCACATCACGCCGGATCCGATGAAGCTGGTCGCGCTCGGATTCACGCTGCATGACGTGGTCACGGCGGTCGCCGCCAACAACCAGGACGTCGGCGCCGGCTATATCGAACGCAACGGCCAGCAGTTGCTGGTTCGGATTCCCGGGCAGGTCGCCGACCTCGAAGCGATCGGCGACATCGTGCTCGATCGCCGTGAAGGCGTTCCGATCCGCGTGCGCGATGTCGCCGAGGTCGGCGAAGGTGCGGAGCTTCGCACCGGCGCCGCGACGCAGGATGGGCGCGAAGTCGTGCTCGGCACCGTGTTCATGCTGGTCGGTGCGAACAGTCGCGAGGTGGCGCAGGCGGCGGCGGCGCGGCTCGAGGCGGCGAACCGCAGCCTGCCGCCCGGGGTCGAGGCGCTTGCGGTCTACGACCGCACCGCGCTGGTCGATCGCACGATCCGCACCGTGTCGAAGAACCTGCTCGAGGGCGCCTTGCTCGTCGTCGTGGTGCTGTTCGCGCTGCTCGGGAATTTCCGCGCCGCGTTGATCACCGCCGCGGTGATCCCGCTCGCGATGCTGTTCACCGTGGCGGGAATGGCCAGGGCCGGGGTGTCGGGCAACCTCATGAGCCTCGGCGCGCTGGACTTCGGCCTGATCGTCGACGGAGCGGTCATCATCATCGAGAACTGCCTGCGCCGCTTCGGCGAACTTCAGCAGCGCCTCGGTCGCGTCGCGACGCGCGAGGAGCGCTTCGAGGCGACCGCCGTGGCGACTGCGGAAGTGATCCGGCCGAGCCTGTTCGGCCTCGCGATCATCACCGCGGTGTACCTGCCGGTATTCGCGCTGACGGGCATCGAGGGAAAGATGTTCCACCCGATGGCGATCACGGTCGTGTTCGCACTGTCGGGTGCGATGCTGCTGTCGCTGACCTTCGTGCCCGCCGCGATCGCGGTGTTCCTCGGCGGGCGGGTGTCGGAAAAGGAGAACCGGTTGATGGACGCGGCGCGGCGACGCTACGCACCGCTGCTGGCCTGGTCCGTGCGGCGGCACCGCATGGTGGTCGCGGGCGCAGCGGTCGTGGTGGTCGCGTCGGGCCTGCTCGCCACGCGGCTCGGCACCGAGTTCATCCCGACGCTCGACGAAGGCGACATCGCGCTGCACGCGCTGCGCATCCCGGGTACCAGCCTCGCGCAGGCGGTCGCGATGCAGGCGACGCTCGAGCGCCGCGTGCGGCAGTTCCCCGAGGTCGCGCGCGTGTTCAGCAAGCTCGGTACTGCAGAAGTCGCGACCGATCCGATGCCGCCGTCGGTCGCCGATACCTTCATCATGATGAAGCCGCGCGCGCAATGGCCCGACCCGCGCAAGCCGCGCGATCGCCTCGTGCGCGAGATCGAGGAAGCGGTCGAGCAGCTGCCCGGCAACAACTACGAGTTCACGCAGCCGATCCAGATGCGCATGAACGAGCTGATCTCGGGCGTGCGCGCGGACGTCGCGGTCAAGCTCCATGGCGACGACCTGGATGTGCTGGCCGACGTCGGCAGCCGCATCGAAGCCGTCGCGCGTTCGGTGCGCGGCGCGGCCGACGTGAAACTGGAGCAATCGACGGGCCTGCCGGTGCTGACCGTGACGCCCGACCGCAAGGCGCTGGTGCGCTACGGGCTCAATCCCGGCGTGGTGCAGGACACCGTCGCGACTGCGGTCGGCGGCGCGGCGGCCGGCCAATTGTTCGAAGGCGATCGCCGCTTCGACATCGTCGTGCGCCTGCCCGAGCCGCTGCGCCAGGATCCCGCGGCGCTCGCGGACCTGCCGATTCCGCTCGGCCACGTCGACAACGCCGACGAATCCAGCCGGCTCGCGGGCTGGACGGCCGGGGCGCCGCGCACCGTGCCGTTGCGCGAAGTCGCACGGATCGAAACGCGGCAGGGTCCGAACCAGGTCAATCGCGAAGACGGCAAGCGCCGCGTGGTCGTGACCGCGAACGTGCGCGGACGCGACCTCGGTGGCTTCGTCGACGAACTGGAGCGGCGTATCGCTGCCGACGTCGTGGTGCCGAGCGGCTACTGGATCGACTACGGTGGCACGTTCGAGCACCTGGTCTCGGCGAGCGCGCGGCTCTCGCTGGTGGTGCCGCTCACGCTCGCGATCATCTTCGCGTTCCTGCTGATGGCGCTGGGCTCCGCGCGCGATGCGCTGATCGTGTTCAGCAGCGTGCCGCTGGCACTGACCGGTGGCGTGGCGGCGCTCGCGATGCGCGGCATCCCGCTGTCGATCTCGGCAGGCGTCGGCTTCATCGCGCTGTCGGGCGTCGCGGTACTGAACGGCCTCGTGATGGTCGCGTTCATCCGCCGACTGCGTCTCGAAGGTGTGGCGCTGGGGGGCGCGATCGTCGAGGGCGCGCTCGGCCGATTGCGGCCGGTACTGATGACCGCGCTGGTGGCCTCGCTCGGCTTCCTGCCGATGGCGTTCAACGTCGGCGCGGGTTCGGAAGTACAGCGCCCGCTCGCGACGGTCGTGATCGGCGGCATCGTGTCGTCGACCTTGCTGACCCTGCTCGTGCTGCCGGCCCTGTATCGTTGGCTGCATCGCGACGCGGCGGCCGGCGCCGCGCCGCAGCCCGTGCCGGGGAACTCCATCGCATGACCTATCTGGTGATCTGCACCGTCGCGCTGCTCGCGTCCGGCCTGACGTTCTTCTCGGGCTTCGGCCTCGGCACGCTGCTGCTGCCCGCGTTCGCGCTGTTCTTTCCGGTCGAGCAGGCGATCGCGATGACCGCCGTCGTGCACATGCTCAACGGGCTGTTCAAGTTCGCGCTCGTGGGGCGCCATGCGGATCGGGGCGTGGTGCTGCGCTTCGGCGTGCCTGCGATCCTCGCGGCGTTCCTCGGCGCGTGGATCCTGTCCGGGCTCACCGGCATGGCGCCGCTGCATCGCTACCAAGCGGTCGGGCACGTGTTCGAGGTCGAGCCGGTGAAGCTCGCGGTCGGCGTGCTGCTGCTGCTGTTCGCACTGGTGGAGCTGGTTCCGCGCTGGCGTGACCTCTCGTTCGGGCCGCGCTGGATGCCGCTCGGTGGCGCATTGAGCGGCTTCTTCGGCGGCCTCGCGGGCATGCAGGGCGCGCTGCGCTCGGCGTTCCTCGCGCGCGCGGGCCTGTCGAAGGAAGCCTTCATCGCGAGTGGCGTCACGATCGCGCTGCTGATCGATTTATCGCGCCTCGGCGTCTACGCGAAGGCCATGGCCGGGGCGCACGCGCAGTTCGATCATGCGCTGCTCGCGGCCGCGGTACTGAGTGCGTTCGTCGGTGCGTGGCTCGGCAGCCGGCACCTGCGCAAGGTCACGATGCCGGGCATCCAGAAGATCGTCGCGGCATCGCTGTTCGTGGTGGCGATTGCGCTCGGCTTCGGCGTGATCTGAGAAGCCGCCGGCTCCGCTACTTCGGCGCGAGGCGGATCGCGCCGTCGATGCGGATCGTCTCGCCATTGAGATAGCGGTTCTGCAGGATGAACGCGACCGTGTCGGCGTATTCCTCCGGCTTGCCGAGGCGCGACGGGTAGGGCACCTGTGCGCAGAGCGACTGGTAGACCTGCTCGGGCATGCCGTCGACCATCGGCGTATGGAACACGCCGGGCGCGATCGTCATCACGCGCACGCCGATGCGCGCGAACTCGCGCGCCATCGGCAGCGTCATCGCGACCACGCCACCCTTGGACGCGGAGTACGCGGCCTGGCCGATCTGTCCCTCGTAGGCCGCGATCGACGCGGTATTGACGATCACGCCGCGCTCGCCGTCCTCGCCCGGGCTGTTGTGCTGCATCAGGTCCGCCGCGGCCTTGGCGACATTGAAGCTGCCGATCAGGTTGACGGTGACGGTGGTCGCGAAGTTCGACAGCGCCATCGGTCCTTCCTTGCCGAGCACGCGGCCCGCGCCGAGGATGCCGGCGCAGCTGACCACGGCGTTGAGGCCGCCGAGCGCGGACTGCGCGTCCTTCAGCGCCGCGGCAACACCGGCTTCGCTGGTCACGTCGGTGCGGAAATAGCGGTGGTCGGCGCCGAGTTCGCGCGCCGCGGCATTGCCCTTGTCGTCGTTGACATCGAGCAGCGCGACGCGCGCACCGTTCGCCGCGAGATGCCTGGCGACCGCGAAGCCGAGCCCGGAGGCGCCGCCGGTGATGACGGCCTTGACCTGATCGAGTTGCATTCGGTGAATCCGTTGGGAGGCGGGACGCGGATTCTAGCAGCGCGCCCCGTCGATACCGCTCGTGCGCAACGCAGGGCGCATCACAGCGTGCGCAGGTAGAAGCGGTTGCAGCCGTGGTGACCGGTCGCCCCGAGCGCGCCCGAGATGCGCTCGAAGCCGTGCGCGCGATACAGCGCCTGCGCGGCATCCATGCCGGTCAGGGTCTCGAGGTAGCAGCGACGGAAGCCGAGCGCGCGCGCGACCTCGAGGCAGTGCGCGATCAGCGCATGGCCCGCACCGCGCCCGCGCAGTTCGGGCAGGAAATACATCTTGCGCAGCTCGCAGGTGTCCGCCTCGCCGCCCGCGAGCGGCGCGACGCCGCCGCCGCCGAGCACGCGACCCTCGGACTCGACCACGAAGTACGCGTGGCCGGCGCCCGAGTACGCCGCGCACATCGCGATGACCTCCGCGTCGTGGATCGCGAAACCCGCGCCGCCCGCGCCGAATTCGGGCATCACCGCACGGATGATCCCGGCGACCGCGGGATCATCGCGCGGCTCGATCGGACGGATCAGGAAATCCTTGCCGGCCTCGTCCATCGTCAGCCTACGCTGCGGCGGAAATCGAGGTCGTAGCGCGCGCCACCGGTCAGCGCGTGCAGGCGCAGGTTGGTGATGCGGATCGGTGCGCCCGGTGCGAGGTCGGCCACGTTCGACTCGGCCATCTCGGCAGGGTCGATCATCGTGACGCCACCGAAGCCGACCACCTCGAGCACGTTGTCGGGACCGATGACGGCGGCGGTCGCGGCGTCGAGCCCGAGTCCGAGCGCGAACGGATTCAGCGCGAGCGCCGCGAGCAGCCGTCCGAGCCGGTCGCTCGCATGGCCGCCCTGGTCGACCACGACGCGGTTGGTGAGGCCGAGGCCAGGCGCGAGGTTCGCGCCGCCGGTGCGCGGCGTCGCGCCTTCGCCGCCGTGCGCGAGCATGTGCTCGCACAGCAGCGCAGCGCCCGCGCCACAGCCCGCGATCGCCATGCCTTCGGCGTTGCGCCGGCGCAGCGCGCGCGCGAGCTGGGTGCCACCGAGCAGGCTCGACAGGCGCAGCGGCTGCAGCGATTGCAGGAACACCAGTTGCGCATGGTCGACGAGGTCGAGCAACGCACGCTGTTCGGCGTCCTGGCGCCCCTGCAGCGTGCGCCGATGGACTTCGGCGGCGCCCGCGCCGAACAGCGCGGCTTCGAGCTCGGCGTCGAGTTCGTCGGCGGTCTCGGGGGTTCCGACCAGCACGATGCGCGGCTGCGGCCCGAGCAGCGCGAGCAAGCGCGCCA
Organism: Lysobacteraceae bacterium; assembly: GCA_004143945.1. Taxonomy (GTDB): domain Bacteria; phylum Pseudomonadota; class Gammaproteobacteria; order Xanthomonadales; family Rhodanobacteraceae; genus Dokdonella_A. The sequence continues at coordinate 555,456 of SEHB01000001.1, read as the reverse complement.
TCAGCTGCCGGCCATGCTCGTTCGAATCGATCACGCCGCCGGCGATGATCAGGCCACGGGTGCGGTCGGGTGCGAGTCGGGCAGGCATGCGGCGATCGGCGTGCGGAAAGGCGCAGTATAGCGAGCGAAGCCGGGCGCGCCGCGGTCGTCCCTCAGCCTGCGCTCGCGCGTGCCACGCGGCTGCCGGTTTCGCGCCCGAGCTGGCGGCTGAGCCACAAACCCGTTTCGATCAGCGCGCCGAGGTCGACGCCGGTGCGGATGCCGAGCCCGTCGAGCATGTAGACCACGTCCTCGCTCGCGACATTGCCGGTCGCGCCTCTCGCGTACGGGCAGCCGCCGGTGCCCGAGACCGAGCTGTCGACTACCGCGACGCCTTCCTCGAGGCAGGCGAGGATGTTCGCGAGCGCCTGCCCGCGCGTGTCGTGGAAGTGCACCGCGAGCGCGTCGATCGGCACTTCCGTGGCGACCGCGTGCAGCATCGCGCGAGCCTTGCCCGGCGTGCCGATGCCGATGGTGTCGCCGAGCGATATCTCGTAGCAGCCGAGTTCGTGCAGACGGAGTGCGACGCGCACGACGTCGGCGACGGCGACTTCGCCCTGGTACGGACACCCGAGCACGGTCGAGACGTAGCCGCGCACGCGCACGCGATCCGCGCGCGCGCACTCGAGCACCGGGCGGAAGCGTTCGATCGATTCGTCGATCGACGCGTTCGTGTTCTTGCGGTTGAACGCTTCGCTCGCCGCCGTGAACACCGCGACCTCCGCGGCCCCGGCCTCGCGCGCGCGCTCGTAACCTTGCAGGTTCGGCACCAGCACCGGGTAGGCGACGCCGGGCCGGCGCGCGATGCCTGCGTAGACCTCGGCCGCGTCGGCGAGCTGCGGCACCCACTTCGGGCTCACGAAACTGGTCGCCTCGATCGTGCGAAGGCCCGTCGCCGAAAGTCGATCGATGAGCTCGATCTTGGTCGCCGCAGGCACGATCGCCTTCTCGTTCTGCAGGCCATCGCGGGCACCGACCTCGACGATGCGGACTTCTGCCGGCAGGACGCCCATCATCGCTGACCCTCGCGTGGGCGCTGCGGGCGCGGCTGTCGCAGCGAGCGCTCGAATGCCTCGAGGTCGATCCGGCTGCGCACGAGTTCGAGCGTGGGCTTCGCCTCGAAGATCGCGTGCTTGCGCAGGATCTCGAGCGTGCGCGCACGATCGCCCTCGATGTAGACGCGCAGGTTCGTGCGGGTCTTGTCGACGGTGCCGTCGAGGGAGCCCTCGACCACGAGCGAGGCGGCGCGACGACTGTCGACCGTGTATACCTCGATGCGGTCGCCCCGCACGCGATAACGCGCGATGAAGTACGACTTCTTCGGGACGGGGTCGATGCCATGCGGCGGGTCGAGCGTGACCACGCCCGCAAGCGCGCTGTCGGCGACCACGATGTAGTCGCGCCCGTGCGCATGCACGAAGTTCAACGGCACGCGCACGTGCTTGAGCGGCCCCCCCGGCTCGGCCTGGTCGAGCACCGTGAACTCGCAGTTCGCGCCGACATGGAACGCCGCGACATCGTCGAGGTCGAGCTCCCCCTTGCGCCCCGCGTCGGCGCCGATCCACAGGCCTTTCCAGCGCGCATCGCAGGTTTCGATGTTGTCGCCCGGCGGCGATTCGAAGCGCGTCTCGACGCAACCGGCCAGCAGCAGGCCGAGCAGGATGCAGGCTCCGCGAAACATCGAAGGGGTCATCGTGGGTCTCCGTGCAGCCAGCGCGTCCAATCGGGCAGGGATCTCAAGCGGTCGGCGCGAGCCGCACGAGCACGGCGTCGGCGTCGACGAAGTCGCCGGCCGCGGCCTGCACCGCGTCGATCGTGCCCGCGCGCGGTGCCTTCAGGCTGAGCTCCATCTTCATCGCCTCCATCACGAGCAGTTCTTCGCCTTCATCGACCGAGGCACCCGCCTCGGCACGTACCAGCACGATGCGACCCGGCATCGGCGCGAGGATGCGATCGCTGCCGGTCGCCGTTTCGCCTGCATGCGCGAACGATGGCGCATGCAGGTAGTCGCGGCGGCGCTCGCCGTCGTGCAGGCCGATGCGCGCTGCGTCGATCGTCGCGCGCCAGCTTCGTGCAATCCCGTCGAAGCTCGCGACGAGCCAGCCGCCGCGCAGCTGCGCATCGGCGACGAGACATTCCCGATCCGCGTGGGCGAGGCGGTAGCGGCCATGCGCGCCATAGGCGGCGACCTCCACGCGCGTGCCGCGTTCCTCGAGTGCGACGATGCGCTTGCCCGGGTGTCCGAGACGCCAGCCGTCCGCGCGCGCCCACGGCGAATGCGGGTCGCTTGCCGCCGCATCGCATGGTGCCTGCGCCTCTTCGGCGAGCAGCCACGTGGTCGCTGCCGCGAACAGGCTGTCGCCGTCGTCCGCGGCCGGCGCGCCGACGAACTCGTCGAGATGGCGGTCGAGATAGCCGGTATCGATCCGGCCCTCGACGATCGCGGGATGGCGCACGAGCCGCTCGAGGAATTCGATGTTCGACTTCGGGCCGACGATGCGGCAGGCCGCGAGGGCCTCGCGCATGCGCACCAGCGCGGCCTCGCGCGTCGTGTCCCAGGCGATGAGCTTGGCGATCATCGGGTCGTAGAAGATCGTCACCGTGTCGCCTTCGACGACGCCCGCGTCGATGCGAACGTGCGCGGAGGGCGCGGGCAGCTCGAGCCGCTCGAGCGTGCCCGAGCCGGGCAGGAAGCCCTGCTCGGGGTCCTCGGCGTACAGGCGCAGCTCGATCGCGTGTCCGTTCGCGGGGATCGATTTGTTGCGCACCAGCGAGCCCGGCAGCGCCTCGCCCGAGGCGATGCGCAGCTGCAGTTCGACGAGGTCGAGGCCGAGCACCATCTCGGTGACCGGATGCTCGACCTGCAGGCGCGTGTTGATCTCCATGAAATAGAAGTCGCCGCCCTCGCCGACGATGAACTCGACCGTGCCCGCATTCACGTAGTCGAGCGCGCGCGCCGCCGCCACCGCCGCGTCGCCCATGCGCGAGCGAAGCTCGGGTGTCACGAACGGGGACGGCGTTTCCTCGAGTACTTTCTGGTAGCGGCGCTGCGCCGAGCACTCGCGCTCGTTGAGGTGGACGATGTTGCCGTGCCCGTCGCCGAATACCTGGAACTCGATGTGCCGCGGGCGCTCGATGTAACGCTCGAGCAGCACGCGGTCGCGGCCGAACGCGTTGCGCGCCTCGCGCTGGCAGCTTTCGAGGCTGGCCCCGAATTCCGCCGCGGAGCGCACGATGCGCATGCCCTTGCCGCCGCCGCCGTAGGCCGCCTTGATCATCAGCGGGAATCCGATGCGCGCGGCCTCGCGCGCGAGCGCGCCGGGGTCCTGGTCCTCGCCGGTGTAGCCGGGCACGACCGGCACGCCGCCGCGCTGCATCAGGTCCTTGGCGCCGGCCTTCGAGCCCATGCGTCGCATGGAATCGGCACGCGGACCGATGAACGCGAGCCCTGCGCGCTCGACCGCCTCGGCGAAATCCGCGCTCTCCGACAGGAAGCCGTATCCGGGATGGATCGCCTCGGCGCCTGCGCGCAGCGCCACCTCGATGATCGCGTCGCCCCTGAGGTAGGAGTCGGCCGGGCGCGGTCCGCCGATCGGATGGGCGAAGTCGGCCTGGCGCACGTGCTGCGCGGTCGCGTCGGCCTGCGAAAACACCGCGACCGTTCCGATGCCGAGGCGGCGGCAGGTGCGGATCACGCGGCAGGCGATCTCGCCGCGATTGGCGACCAGGATGCGTTTGAACATGCAGGCTCGCGAAGTCCGTTCGAAAGGGACGGACGCCGAGGCGTTGCACGCGCCCGCGCGTGCCAGCCGCCCGGTCCATCCGTTGAAGGGGTTACGGTAGCATGATCGCAGCGAAGGCAGCGCCGGGACCAGCAGCGGATGAGTGAGCAGAGTGCGACGGGCGCAGCGGCCCACGCCGGTGCGCGGGGCGCACGCGCGTGGCTCGAACGTGGCCGTTCGCTCGTGCTGCGCGGCGACCTCGCGGCCGCGATCGCGGCATTCCGCGAGGGTCTCGTGGTCGAGCCCGCTTCGATCGAACTGCGGCATGCGCTGGCCGGCGTGCTGTGGCAATCGGGGGATGCCGCGCAGGCGGAGTATCTGCTGCGCGCGCTGCTCGTCGATGATCCCGATCACGCGGCGGCGACCTTCCTGCTCGCGCAGGTCCTCGCTCGCGAGGGACGCATGCGTGCCGTGGAGACGGTGGTCTGCGCGCTGTTCGCGCAGCCGCGCGAGACCGGGCTGCTGATCCATGCGATCGAGACGCTCGATGATGCCGGTCGCAAGCAGGCCGCGGCGTCGCTGCTCGAAGCCGCGATCGCGCGCGGATCGGACGATCCGCGCCTGCATGCCTACGCGGGCATGCTCGCGATGCAGCTCGGGGAGTTCGATCGTGCGCGCGAGCGTTATCGCCACGCACTCGACCACGATCCACGCGCGATCGGGTGGCAGTCCGCGTACGGCTACGCGATGTGCAAGCGATACGCGCAGGCGGACGATGCGGATTTCGCACTGCTGCGCGGCTACCTCGCTCGCCCGGACCTCGATGCGCCCGCACGCGCGTCGGTGCTGTTCGCGCTCGGCAAGGCCGCGGACGACGTCGGTGACTTCGCGCAGGCGGCGGCATGGCTGCGCGAGGCGAATGCGCTGGCGCAGCCGGGCACCGACTGGTCGCGCAAGAACTGGCGGCGCCTGGTCGCCGCGCGTGCCGAAGCGCCGGTTTCCGCGATCCACGCCGCACCCCGACCCGACTTCGCGCCGGTATTCGTCGTCGGCCTGCCGCGCGCCGGCACCACGCTGGTCGCCGATCGCCTCGCGCGCCATCCGGATGCCTGCAACCGCGGCGAGCTGAACTGGATCGCGCAGCTGGCGAAGGCGCTTGGCCAGGCTGCGCGTCCCTCGGTCGATGCGATCGAACGCGCAGCCGCGACCTACGTCGCGCAGGTGCGCCAGGACGACACGCCGGCGCGCGTCTTCATCGACAAGCAGCCGCTGAATTTCCTGCACATCGAGCTCGTGCTCGCGCTGTTTCCGAATGCGCGCGTGGTCCACTGCCGCCGCCATGCGCGCGACACCGCGTTGTCGATCTGGATGCAGCATTTCGCCGGGCGCGAGATGGGCTTCGCCTACGACTTCGCCGACATCGCGGCGGTCGCGCAGGGCAGCGCGCGGCTCATGGACATCGCGCGCAGGCGCCATCAAGAAGCCATCCGCGAGGTGCGCTACGAGGACCTCGTGCAGGATCCGGAGCGCGTGATCGCGGGTCTCGCCGAATGGATCGGACTTGCGCCGATGGCGGTCGACTCGGATGAGGCGCGCGCCCGCGTGGTCAGCACCGCGAGCGCCTGGCAGGTACGCCAGCCCGTGCACACGCGCTCGGTCGGGCGCTGGCGTGCGTACGCGCCCCACATTCCCGAACTTGCGGGCTTCGACGACGACTGAGCCGCGATGCGTGTCGGGAAGGTCGCAGCCCGCGCATTTTCGCGCGAAGAGCTCGGGACTGAAGTCCCTCCCACAAGAGCCGCGCACGCGACCTGCCTCTGCTGTCGTGGGAGGGGCTTCAGCCCAGAGCTCTTGGAACGAACCATCGGGAATGAAGTCTCTCCCACAAGAGCTGCCCGCGCAGGACCCGTCCCCGCTGTCGTGGGAGGGGCTTCAGCCCCGAGCTCTTCGAACGAACCATCGGGAATGAAGTCTCTCCCACAAGAGCTGCGCGCGCAGGACCCGTCCCCGCTGTCGTGGGAGGGGCTTCAGCCCCGAGCTCTTCGAGCGAACCATCGGGAATGAAGTCTCTCCCACAAGAGCTGCGCGCGCAGGACCCGTTCCCGCTGTCGTGGGAGGGGCTTCAGCCCCGAGCTCTTGGAACGAACCATCGGGACCGAAGTCCCTTCGACACGAGCACGCGCGCTGCACGCCCTGGATCGGCCGCGACGGCGCGGCGTCAGGCGTGCCAGTCCGGCGCGCGCTTGTCGAGGAATGCGGCGAGTCCGTTCTGGCCTTCGGGCGAGACGCGCAGGCGTGCGATCAGCGCGGCATTTTCGGCATCGATGCGTTCGGCCGATTCGCGCGTCATGCCGGCGATGCGCAACGCGAGCTGCTTGGCTTCGGCCTGCGCGACGGGTCCACCCTTGGCGAGGAAATGCAGCGCGCGCTCGACGGCTTCGTCCAGTTGCGCGGGCGCAACCGCCTCGTGCAGCAGGCCGATACGCTGCGCGATGCTTGCGTCGAACACTTCGCCGCTGGTGAACAAGCGCCTGGCCTGCCGCGCACCGATCGCCGCGACGACATAGGGCGAGATCACAGCGGGCACGAGTCCGAGCTTGACTTCGCTCAGCGAAAACTTCGCGCCCTCGACGCCGATCGCGAGGTCGCAGCATGCGACGAGTCCGACGCCGCCACCATAGGCGGATCCGTTCACGCGTGCGATGACGGGCTTGGAGAGGAAGTTCAGGCTGCGCATGAGTCCGGCGAGGCGCAGCGAATCGGCGAGGTTCTCCGCTTCGCTCGCGGCGGCCATGCCGCGCATCCAGTTGAGGTCGGCGCCGGCCGAGAACGAGGCGCCCGCGCCGGTCAGCACGACCGCGCGCACGCCACGATCGGCGTCGCAGGCCTGGAGCGCGCGTGTGAGGTCACCGATCAGCGCATCGTCGAACGCGTTGTGCACGCCCGGACGGTTGAGGGTGATCGTCGCGGTGGTGCCGCTGCGGGTGGTCAGGATGGCGTCGCTCATGCGGATCTCCGTGCGCGGGACCGTGAATCATAGGGGTTCGGGCGCGGCAGCCGCGTGCGCCACCCTGCCGGCCCACCCGGGCTTCCTGGCCAACTGGCGGGCCGCTTGCCCGCAGTTGACGTATAATGCGAACCATTCTTATTTACGCGCAGGTCGACGTGCGTCTATCCGAACTCGAGAAGGGCGCGTCCGCGGTGGTTCGCGCGGTCGAAGACGTGCACGCAGGCGATCCGATCGCTCGGCGCCTGCGCGAGCTCGGCTTCGTCGATGGCGAGCCCGTGCGCGTGGTCGCACTGGCGCCGCTCGGCGGCGATCCGGTGCTCGTGCAGGTCGGTTACACGCGCTTCGCGCTCCGGCGCAGCGAAGCCGCGCGCGTACGCCTCGTCAACGGTGACGCGACGTGAATGCCGCGACGGCCTCGCTGCGCATCGCGCTGGTCGGCAACCCGAACAGCGGCAAGACCGCGTTGTTCAATCGCCTGACCGGCAATCGACAGAAAGTCGCGAACTACGCCGGCGTGACGGTCGAACGCAAGGAAGGGCGCTTCACCGCGCCATCCGGCCGCGTGATGCAGGTCGTCGACCTGCCGGGCGCCTACAGCCTCGATGCGGCGAGCCCGGACGAGGCGATCACGCGCGACATCTGCAGCGGCCGATTCCCCGGCGAGGCCGCGCCGGACCTCATCGTCTGCGTCGCCGATGCGACCAACCTGCGCCTGCACCTGCGCTTCGTGCTCGAAGTGCGGCGACTCGGGCGCCCGATGGTGCTCGCGCTCAACATGATGGATGCGGCCAGGCGCCGCGGCATCCGCATCGACGTCGCCGCGCTCGAATCCGCGCTCGGCATCCCGGTGGTCGAGACCATCGCGGTGCGCCATGGCGGCGCGAGCGCGCTCGTCGATCGCATCGACGCGATGCCCGCGCCGGGCGCGCGCGCGCGCGGCGCGGCGGGGGATCTCTCCGCCGACGAAGGCTTGCATCGCGAGGTGCGCGGGCTGATCGCGGCGACCGTGACGATGCCGCGCGCGACCTCGGCGATCGACGACGCGATCGATCGCGCCGTGCTGCATCCGGTCGCGGGCCTCGCGATCCTCGCGTCGGTGATGTTCCTGATCTTCCAGGCCGTGTTCGCCTGGGCGGCACCGTTGCAGGACGCGGTCGCGGGCGCGGTCGGGGAGCTGGGTGCCTGGATCGGTGGCTTCCTCGTGTCGATGCCGCTGCTGCACAGCCTCGTCACCGACGGACTGTTCGCCGGTCTCGGCACGGTCGTCGAGTTCCTGCCGCAGATCCTGCTGCTGTTCCTGTTCATCCTCGCGCTCGAGGAATCGGGCTACCTGCCGCGCGCCGCATTCCTGCTCGACAAGCTGATGTTCAAGGCGGGCCTGACCGGGCGCTCGTTCATCCCGCTGCTGTCGAGCTTCGCCTGCGCGATCCCGGGCATCATGGCGACGCGCAGCATCGCCGATCCGCGCGACCGCCTGACCACGATCCTGGTCGCGCCGCTGATGACGTGTTCGGCGCGCCTGCCGGTCTACACGCTGCTGATCGCGGCCTTCATCCCGCGCGAACCGGTGCTCGGCGTGTTCAACCTGCAGGGCGTGGTGCTGTTCACGCTGTATTTCGCGGGCATCGCGAGCGCGATGGCCGTCGCGTGGGTGATCAAGTGGATGCGCAAGGACAAGAGCGAGCATTCGCTGATCATGGAACTGCCGTCGTACCGCATGCCGCATCCGGTCGACGTCCTGATCGGCCTGTGGGACCGCGCGAGCATCTTCCTGCGTCGCGTCGGCGGCATCATCCTCGCGCTGACCGTGCTGCTGTGGTTCCTGTCGAGCTTCCCCGCGCCGCCCGAAGGCGCGACGCAGCCTGCGATCGACTACAGCTTCGCGGGGCGCATCGGCCACTGGATGACGTGGGCGTTCGCGCCGATCGGATTCAACTGGCAGATCTGCATCGCGCTGATCCCGGGCCTCGCCGCGCGCGAAGTCGCGGTGTCGGCACTGGGCACGGTCTACGCGATGTCGGGCAGCGAGGACGCGATCGCCGAGGCGCTCGGCGCGACGATCGCCGCGCAATGGTCGCTCGCGACCGCGCTCTCGCTGCTGGCCTGGTACGTGTTCGCGCCGCAGTGCATCTCGACGCTCGCGGTGATCAAGCGCGAGACCAACTCGTGGCGCAACGTCTGGATCGCGGCAGGCTACCTGTTCGCGCTTGCCTACCTCGCGTCATTCATCACGTACCAGACCGCGAGGGCGTTCGCATGAACGGCGCGGCGCTGGTGCAGGCGATCGTGGTCTCGGCGATGGTCGCCTGGGCGGTCGGGTTCGCGCTGCGCAAGCTGTTCCCGGTGACCAGCCGCCGCTGGCTCGTCTCGCTCTCGCAACGGTTCGATCGCCCGGCGGTACCGCGCTGGTTGCGCGCGACGGCGCGGTTCATCGAACCCCGCGCGAGCACGGGCGCGAGTTGCAGCGACGGGTGTTCGAGTTGCGGTGGCTGCGGCACCCGCGAGGCCCGGCCTGTGGTCGAACCGATCCCGCTCGGCTTCCGTCCACGCGGGAAGCACTGACGGCGCAGCCCATCGCGCCCACGGTCGCGACGGATGCGACGCGGGCCGCGTCGCAGGCTGCCGCACCCATGGCCCGCTGGCGCAACCATCGCCTTCGAATGCGCGCGTGTCGCGCTTCGCGCGTCCGGCCAGCCATGGCGCCACACCGCCGTCTTTCCTGTCCGATCGTGGCCCGCGGCCGGGTGCCTTGCGCGCTAGACTTCGATGCGCGCGCGACCGGGGTCGTGCAGGGAAGGGGAACGCCATGATCACGTACCGCACGTGTCGATGCGTCGGCGCCATCGCCGGCCTCGCCGCCATGCTCGCCGTCGCCGCGTGCGCACCCGCACCCGGAACCACGACGCGTCCGGACCCCGTGCAGGAAGCGCAGCCCGCGATCGCCGCGGCCGAGGTGCCGCTGGCCGAGTTGATCGTGCATGCGCCCTTCCCGAGTTTCATGATGACCGCGAACGACCAGGCCGGTGACTACTACTCGGTGGTGTCCAAGGTCACCTGGTCGATCGCTGCCGACGGCAGCCTGCGCCTGATCGGCGACGGCGCGGAACCGGTGATCGGCGGCAACGACGAGACCGGCGATTTCGATTGCGGCACGCATGGCGGCGGCTTCAACCAGCGCACTGCCTGGTTCCCGTCCACGGCGCTGTTCGTGCATGGCGGCACGCTGCTCGGCGTGTCGCCGGCGCAGGGCCCGAAGCCCGTCCTGCGCACGTTGTCGGTCGAGCCCGAAGACGGCAGCATGATCTATCGCGGCGATTCCGCGCGCACGCCCGAATACAGCTACATCCCGTGCGTCGGCGCGACGCGCGTCGACCGCGGCCATCGACTCGATGGTTACCTCGCGGGCAATGACAGGCTGTTGCTGCAGGATGCGGCGGGCCGCGCGATGACGATCGCGCTGCCGCAGCCGTTCGCTCCGTTCGTGCTCGCGCGCTACCGCGACGGCGCGTTGATCCCCGTACCGATGCGGATCGTGGTCGCGGGCGTCGACGTGCCGGCACGGCGCGTGGTGGTGCAGCTGCAGGCCACGCTCGGCCAGTCGCCCGCGATCCGCGTGCTCGAGGTGCGCGCAGTTCTGCCGGATGGAGCGCCCGGCGAGGGCGAAGCGCTGGCGCGGTACGCCGAGCGCACGCGCGCGCTGCTCGCCGATCTCGCGCAATGCCGCGCGCCGGTCGAACAGGCGATCGAACCCTGCGCGGACCCGACGCGCGCGCCCGACCCGCTGATCATCGCGTCGCCGGACTGACGGGCGCGCGCACGCCCGCGCGTACAATGCGGGCATGGACACCTACACGTTGCACCGCGGCGATGCGCCGCTGCTGGTGAGCCTGCCGCACGACGGCAGCTTCGTGCCGGACGACATCGCGGCGCGGCTGATGCCGTCCGCGCGCCGGGTGCCCGACACCGACTGGCATGTTTCGCGCCTGTACGCATTCGCGCGCGAGCTCGGCGCATCGATCCTCGTGCCGTTCCACTCGCGTTACGTCGTCGACCTCAATCGCCCGCCCGACGACACTTCGCTGTATCCGGGCCAGAACACGACGGGGCTGTGCCCGATCGTGCAGTTCAGCGGCGAACCGGTCTACCAGGCCGGCGAGGAGCCGCAACCCGACGAGATCGCCGCGCGCGTCGCGACATACTGGAGGCCTTACCACGAAGCACTCGCGACCGAACTTGCCCGCTTGCGTGCGCTGCACGGCCGCGCCGTGCTGTGGGAAGGCCATTCGATCCGCAGCGTGGTGCCGTTCCTGTTCGAAGGCCGGCTGCCGGATTTCAATCTCGGCACGGCCGGCGGCGCGAGCTGCACGCCGACGTTGCAGCGCCGTCTCGAGCGCGTGCTCGAATCGCAGCAGCGCTACAGCCACGTCGTCAACGGCCGCTTCAAGGGCGGCTACATCACGCGCCACCATGGCCGGCCCGACGAGGGCATCGATGCGATCCAGCTCGAACTTGCGCAGCTCAACTACATGGACGAGGCGACGTTCGAGTACCTGCCAGAGCGTGCCGAACCGACCCAGGTCGTGATCCGCGACCTGCTGCACGCCTGCCTGTAGCGTCGTCGAGCTGCGAGGGCATCCCTGCCGACGGTCATGCGTGCATCGCGAGCCGGCCGGCCTTGCGCAAGCCGGGGCTGTACTCGAGGTCGGCGGGCAGCACCGTCTTCGGGTTGGGCGTGGAGACCGCGCTTCCGGACATCACGACGCTGTCGACGCCGAGCCGCGCGCGCGCCTGCGCGAGCAGGTCCTGGACATCGCGCGTGTCCGTCGCGGCGGCTTCGGCGAGCGCAGCCTTGCCGAGCGAGCGACGGTAGTCGTCGAGGCATTCGACCATCAGCGCCGCGATGTCAATGCGCGGCAGCGGCGTCGGCGAAGGTGGCGTCGCGGTGAGCGGCAGGCGCAGGCCATGCGCAGGGCGTGTCGCGGCTTCTTCGAAGGCGCGGTAGACCAGCTCGCTGCACACGACCTGCGAGTCATCGTTCCTGACCACGAGGTCGAGTGCCATGCGCAGCGCTGCGTGCAGCGAAGCGTCGCCAGGCAGCTTGTTGCGCACTGCGCAGATGATGCCGAGCGTCAACAGCGAGGTCATCGGGTACGGGCGACCGAGGTACACGTCGGCCGCGGCGAACAGCGCAGCCCGCTCGGCCGTGTCGCGCGCAGTCGGCCGCAGCGGGCGGAACGCGTCGATGTAGTGGAAGTTCTGCAGCATGCGCATGCGCTCGGCGAGTCCTGCATGGCGCACGCCGCTCGCGGCGGCCTCGATCAGCTGGTTGCCCGGGATCACCATCGCCGCGTGGCTGTACACGCTGTCGCCGACCCAGGCGATCAGCTTGGACAATTCGCCCATGCCCATGTGCAGCAGCACGTCGCCGGGAAGCAGGTCGGTCGCCTGCAGGGAAGTCGGAGTCGTCATGGCGTGGAAATCTCCGCGAAGGCCGGCGCCGCCGGCGGGTGCTGCGATGCGCCGACGCGGTTGCGTCCTTCCGCCTTGGCGCGGTAGAGCGCGTCGTCGGCGCGCTCGATCAGGTGTTCGACGCTGTCGTTCGCACCGATCAGCATCGCGAGTCCGATGCTCGCGGTGAGATGCAGCCGCTCGCCGTTTTCCTCGCTCTCGATCTCGAGGCACTCGATCCGCCGGCGCAGCTGCTCACCCGCGGCGATCGCCTGGTCGCGCGTGCAGTCTGGAAGGATCGCGAGGAATTCCTCGCCGCCGTAACGCCCGAACGTGCGGCCCGGCACGAGCCAGTCCGCAGCCGCACCCGCGACTGCGCGCAGGCACAGGTCGCCGGCGAGGTGGCCATGGCGGTCGTTGATGGACTTGAAATGGTCGAGGTCCAGGAACAGCAGCGCCAGCGGGCGCGAACGCGCCTGCGCCGCGGCCACGGCCTCGGCGAGGCGCGCGATCAGCGCGCGGCGGTTCAGCACGCCGGTGAGGCCGTCGTGCTCGGCTGCGCGATGCGCGATGTCGCGCTCGCGCCGCGCGTGCAGGGTCGCGTCGGCGAGGCCGAGCGTCACCACGAGGCTCGAGAACGCCATCGTGAACGGCAGGCCGTACTCGATCCACGCAGGCTGCGGCAGCACGAGCAGCAACTGCACCACGCGGAACGCGGTGAACGCGACTTGCGGCATCCACCCGACGAGGAAGAAGCGCGAAGCGCGGTTGCCGCGCCAGGCAGCGAGACCCACGACGACGATCGATGTCGTGGTCGAGACGAGGAACATCAGGTTGACCAGGGTCGGCAGGTAGCGGTCGAGCGCCGGTACCGACAGCAGCATCAGCACCGCCGCGACGATGAAGGGCCAGCGCATCGCGGACAGCACGGCCGCGGCACGCCGCAGGATCCTGCGCAGGTTGCAGAACTCGAGGATGAACGCGATCGAGAAGGCTGCGCTCAGCGTGCCGAACAACCAGGACGCCTTCTGGCCCCAGCCGGTGAACAGCGCGCCACCGGGCAGGTCGTACATCTCGCCGCTGGTGAGCAGCAGGTAGCCGAGCTGCAGTCCGGCGTAGGCGACGAAGTACGCGAAAACGCGGTCGCGCAGCGCGAGCCACAGGCACAGGCCGACCAGCACCATCGTGAACTGCACGCTCGTGAACATCGTGCCGAGCCGCACGTGGCGCAGGTCCGTGGCCTGGTAGGCGGCCAGCGAGTCGACGGTGATGAGCGGGCGCCGCTGTCTCGGCATCTCGTCGAAACGCAGGTACAGCGGCTGGTCGGCGCGCAACAGGTGCGGCAACATCGCGGTCGACGCGCGGCGCGAGAAGCGCGGCTGCAGGTCGGGTTGCTCATGCCACAGCAGATGCTCGGCGTACGCCGGCGGCACGTACAGGCGGGCGCGAACGAACTGCGTATCGCGGATGACCAGCACCGGCGGCTCGGCCTCGTCCCAGTCACGATCGAGCGAAACGCGGAACCAGCGCGCCGACGAAGCGGAGGTCGCGACCCGATCGCCTTCGATCGCGCGAAATTCCGCTTCCGCGTCTCCGCGAACCACGGCGGCCGCGGCCGGGTCCATTCCGACTGGCAACTCGGCGATGCGCAGCGCATGCGGCGCCGCGGCGGGCGCTGCGGCATGCGCGACCAGCGCGAACAGGATCGCGAACAGGCAGGCCACGAAGATCGTGGCGAACGAGCGCTCCACGCCGGACTCCCCTGGGGTCGCGCGAGGCCGCGCGCCGTGCACGCGCGGATCCTAACTGCTTGCAAGGGCGCGGGATAGGGTGAGTCGCCGGCTGGCCACTGCAGCCGGCGTCCTATAATCGGCGTCTGCCTTCCGGAGATCCGCGATGAATGCACCGACCCGCATCGACACCACCCGCGTGATCCGGGCCCCTCGCGGCACGGCGCTCTCGTGCCGCAGCTGGCTCACGGAGGCGCCATTCCGGATGCTGCAGAACAACCTCGATCCGGAAGTGGCCGAGAATCCGGCCGAACTGGTCGTCTACGGCGGCATCGGGCGCGCCGCGCGCAACTGGGAATGCTTCGACGCGATCCTGCGCAGCCTGCGCGAACTGGGTGACGACGAAACCCTGCTGATCCAGTCCGGCAAGCCGGTTGGGGTATTCCCGACGCACGCGGACGCGCCGCGCGTGCTGCTCGCGAATTCGAATCTCGTGCCGCACTGGGCGACCTGGGAGCACTTCAACGAACTCGACCGCAAGGGCCTGATGATGTACGGCCAGATGACGGCCGGCTCGTGGATCTACATCGGCAGCCAGGGCATCGTGCAGGGCACCTACGAAACCTTCGTCGAGATGGGCCGCCAGCATTACGGCGGTTCGCTCAAGGGCCGCTGGATCCTGACCGCGGGCCTCGGCGGCATGGGCGGTGCGCAGCCGCTCGCGGCATCGCTCGCGGGCGCGTGTTCGCTGTCCATCGAATGCCGCCAGGCGAGCATCGACTTCCGCCTGAAGACGCGCTACGTCGACGAGCAGGCCGACGGCATCGACGACGCGCTCGCGCGCATTGCGAAGTACACGCAGGCCGGCGAGGCGAAGTCGATCGCGCTGCTCGGCAATGCGGCCGAGATCCTGCCCGAGCTCGTGCGCCGCGGCGTGCGGCCGGACTGCGTGACCGACCAGACCAGCGCGCACGACCCGGTGCACGGCTACCTTCCGATCGGCTGGACCGTCGAACAATGGCTGGCCGCGCAGAAAACCGATCCGGAGCAGGTGCGCGACGCCGCCAAGAAGTCGATGCGCGTGCACGTCGAGGCCATGCTCGCGTTCCACGCGCAGGGCATCCCGACCGTCGACTACGGCAACAACATCCGCCAGATGGCGAAGGACGAAGGTTGCGCGAACGCGTTCGATTTCCCGGGCTTCGTGCCGGCCTACGTGCGCCCGCTGTTCTGCCGCGGCGTCGGCCCGTTCCGCTGGGTCGCGCTGTCGGGTGATCCCGAAGACATCTACAAGACCGATGCGAAGGTCAAGGAACTGATTCCCGACGACGCGCATCTGCACAACTGGCTCGACATGGCGCGCGAGCGCATTTCGTTCCAGGGCCTGCCCGCGCGCATCTGCTGGGTCGGACTCGGCCAGCGCCACCGGCTCGGCCTCGCGTTCAACGAGATGGTGCGCAACGGCGAATTGAAGGCGCCGGTCGTGATCGGGCGCGATCATCTCGACAGTGGCAGCGTCGCCTCACCCAATCGCGAAACCGAGGCGATGAAGGACGGCAGCGATGCGGTCAGCGACTGGCCCTTGCTCAACGCGATGCTCAACGTCGCGGGCGGCGCGACCTGGGTCTCGCTGCACCATGGTGGTGGCGTCGGCATGGGCTACTCGCAGCACTCCGGCGTCGTGATCGTCTGCGATGGAACCCCCGAAGCCGACCGGCGACTCGCGCGCGTGCTCTGGAACGATCCCGGCACCGGCGTGATGCGGCATGCGGATGCGGGATACGAGATCGCGGCGCACTGTGCGAAGGAGCAGGGCTTGAATCTGCCGATGGGCTAGGCGGGCCGGAGGCGCGCACCCTTTTCGATCGACCCGGCTCGTGCAAACGCCCGAGAGCGACGATGCCGAAGTGATGATGGACGGCCGGCACGCGGCGGGAACGGGCATGCTGGCGTCACTGTGCAAGAACCTGTTCGATCCTCGCGCCGTCATCGACGGCGCTCGCCTTTTGATGCATGCGCAGCTCACGTTGCGCGCGCTCGCTGCGCGACGCTCGCCCGGGGTGGCTAAAACCTCGCAAACATGCTAAAATACGCGACGTAAAGCATTGAAATAAAGGAAAAAAGGAGGCACCCGAAATCGATCCCACCGTGATGTCGTTGTTGTTCCGCAAACGTTCCCATGGCTCGTCGCGGCGCACGCATGCTGCACAGACCCCCCGTACGAGCCGCATCGACACGCGTTCCGCCGTGTCCGAATTCTTCCCGCCAGCGAGCGTGTTCGCACCCGCCGCTCCGGCTGCTCGCCACGTCCAGCGCAGGCGCAGGCAAGCGGCCTTCGGTTACATCAAGGCGCCCGCATCGGCGCAGCGCATGTTCCGCGTGACCTGATTTGCCGCGTGCACGAACGCGCGCTGCGCGCGGCAAGCAGGCTTGCCGGCGCAGCGCGGCGACCCCCTCATTGCGTGATCGGCGGCGCAGGCTCGAGCACGGGCCGGTTCGGATCGAGCACAACCTGGCGATTGGACAGCACGGCGTACCGGACCTTCCAGTCGAACGAATCGTCGGGCGTCTTGTCGCCGTAGTAGACCTCGAGTCCACCGTTGCCGTTCAACAGGACGCCGACGTCGCGGATGTGGCGATCCTTGTGGCGGAAGTCGAGGTTGAAGCCGCGGATGACCGCGCTGCCGGACGGGATCGTCCTGCGTTCGCCGCCCTTGGCCGTGCCGGACAGCTCGCTGATCGAAGCGAAGCGTGCCTTCGGGATGTACGCGTAGTGCAGATCCACGCGGAAGCGGTCGTCGTCGTTCTGGTCGTTGAACGCGACCGTGGCGAGGCCGTCGTTCTCCTCGACCTTGATCTGGTCGATGTGATGGTCGTCGCCGACGTAGTAGATGTAGAAGCCGCGCAGCACGAACACGTAGTCGGCCCGGTTCGGCGGCGCCTGCAGCGGGAACGTGCAATGTCCGTGGAGGCAGTGTTCTCGGCCTTCGGTGCGCCGGAAGATCTCGCCGAAGTAGGGCGCGAACGTCACGTTGTAGAAGTACGGATCGTCGCGGTTCCTGTCGCTGAACCCGAGGCTCGCCTTGTTGATCGCGGGAGCATTCGGCACCACTTCGATCGCCGCGATGTGATGGTCGGCCTTGGTGTAGCGGAAGTAGAACGATTGCAGCAGGGGCGCGCCGTTCTCGGTGAGTCCGAGCGCCGGCGTGATGAATCCCTTCGCGTGGCCCTGGAGGTTTTCGGCGAGCGCGAGCGGGCTCGCGCACGCGAGCGGCAGCAGGACGAACAGGGGGGTGAAAGCGGATCGTGTGGACATGTGGGTCTCCTTGACCAGGACGAGTCGTTCCAGTGCAGCGCGAGCGCCCGTGCGGGTGCGTGGCTGGAGTCGACGCCGGCTTCCTTCCGGGCGTGCTGCGATAGTGAAAACGCCGCGCTCCGCGAATCTGGGACATCGCGGTGGAACGTTGCGCTGACGAGCGAGGCGGGCACGGGAGTGCCGTGCTCCGGGGAACACGGGGCGGCAATGGCCGCGCAGCGGCGCCGCCGCGGCGCGCTCAGTCCTTCAGGGGAAAGAACGGATCGAGATCGAACACGCGTTCGCCGCCCGCTTCTGATCCTGCGGTGATCGTGATGCCGATGCCGTCGGCGACGGTGAGGTAGCGACCTTCGAACCCGAGTCGCACGGTCACGACGCCGCTGCGCCCGAGCGGGATGTCGACGACCTTGTAGTCCTTTTCCTGGCCGTCGTCCCAGACCGAGAAGCGCAATTGGTCCGATCCGCCGCCGCGGTCGACGCTGCCGTGGACGGTGCCGCGCACGATGACTTCGACGCGCGAGCGGCTGTCGTCCGCAGCCACGCTCTGCGTGCCGGTGACGACCCAGTCGCCGGGTCGAGCTGCCCCTGCGTGCGCGTCCACGTCGTTCGGCATGTTGGATTCCGGTCCGGCTGCGGTCGTGGCGGCGACGGCACGTGTCGCAATGCGCCGTGCGCCACCTGCGCGAGTCTACATCGCCACGGCAGGGACGCCAGCCAAGCGCTTGTCTCCGTCGTGGCGGACCCGTCCCGCGATCGCGTCAGTCGATCGCATCCACGGCGATCACCGTGAGCTTGCCGCTCAGCGCCGTCTGCGTATGCCCGTTGCCGTCGCGGCAGGAGAACTGGATTGCACCCGCGTTGTCGAGCGTCGCGGCGCCCTGGAACGTGACATAGCGTTCGACGCCGGTTTCCGTGCCCACGCGATAGACGCCGCTGTCGAATCCGGGCGTCAGGCTGCAATCGAGCCGGAACGAGTTGCCCGGAGGATCCTGGCCCGTGCGCACCTGCAGGCGCACGAACGCGACATAGGATCCGGCCGGTACGTTGATGTTGCCGAGCAGGACCGTCGAGTTGCCGATCAGCGTGTCGGGCGTGAACGCGATGTCGTACGCGCGGGCGAGGCCCGCGACGCCCGCCGCCGCCTTCATCGCCGCGCGGGTCGACTCGCGAGGCGTGATCGTCGCGAATGGCACTCCCGAGCCGGACTCGCGCATGCGCACCTCGATCCATTGGCCACGTCCATCGGTCGAAGCTCCGATGAAGTCCAGCGGCGCTTCGACGTGGCCTTCGGAAAGCTCGCTGCGGTCGAAGCGGACGACATCGATCGGCAAGCCACCTTTCGGCTCGGCGTACAGCGCGAATTCGAGGTCGTAGGTGCCCGTTGCAGGAACGCCGTTGTCGAGCAACTGGCCGCGATAGGCAGCCGCGCCGACCGACGCGTCCGCAGCCGCCGCGGAAACGGACGCGAAGCTGGCGAGGCATCCGGCCAGCCACAGGGCTTGCATGGACTTGATCATCGTGGACTCCGTAGGATGGACGCGCGCAGTCACGCGCGACGGTGGGTTCGAATCGGACGCGCGGTTCAATCGAGCCCGCCGACGGACAGGACCGTGAGCTTGCCGTCCAGCGCGGTTGCTTCATGCTGGTTCGCGCTGCGGCACCAGAAGCCGATGGTCCCGGCCGCATCGAGCGTCACCGCGCCCTGGTAGGTCAGGTAGCGCTCGACCAGTGGTTCGACGCCGACGCGGTAGACGTCGTAGTCGATGGCCGGCGACAGCTCGCAGTCGAGGCGATAGTTGTTGCCCGGGTTCGGATCGTCGCCAGTCCGCGCTTGCAGTCGCACGAACACCGCATACGATCCGGCCGGGACCGAAACACTGCCGAGTTCGACCGATTGGTCGCCCAGTGGCACGTCGGAGGGAAACGTGAAGTCGTACGAGATGGACAGGTCGAATCCGTCTGCGAAGATCGAGTCGCCCGCGCCGCGGCCGTCACCTGTGCGCACGCCGAAGCGCGAGCGCGGAAACGACGCCGGCGTGGCCGTCTGGTCGGCGTGTCCGGCGACGCGCGGCACGACCGTGTCCGATCGAACCCCGAACCGGTCAGCCGCATGGGCCAATGGCAGAGCCGAGCCGAGAATCACGAACGCGGTGCCCGCGAGGATCCGGGGCAGGGCGCCGCACGCGCCGAGCAGGTCATGCGAACGCCGCGTGCGCGCGGATGCTGCGTTGTCCATCGATCGCCTCCAGCCATGCCTGTTGCGTACGAGGGCGCCCTGTGGAATCGGCTCCTCTCCCGGCATCAACGCAAGCAAGTCCGCGCAGGGGCCAATCCGAGTGGTCGGGATCCACGCGGTGCCGCGAGGCGGAGGTCCGGGACCACGACGCGGACCGAGCCGGTGACGGCTTCCGACGACATCGGCGCGAGCCGCCTGCAGGTTCCGCCGGGTGCGTGGTCCACGCTGCTCGATTGCCTGTGCGAGCGCTTTCCGGCGATCAGCCGCGAGGCCTGGCGGGACCGCTTCGCGCGCGGACGCGTCATGGATGCGTCCGGTGCCCCCATCGGAGTCGACGCCCCGCATCGTGCCGGAAGCGAGATCCGCTACTTCCGCGAGGTCGAGGACGAGCCCGCGATTCCGTTCGAGGAATCCGTGCTGCATGTCGACGAGCATCTGGTCGTCGCGGACAAGCCGCACTTCCTGCCGGTGACGCCCGCAGGGCGGTTCGTGCGAGAGACGCTGCTCGCACGCCTGACCTGGCGGCTCGGCAACCCCGATCTGGTGCCGCTGCATCGCATCGATCGCGATACCGCGGGTCTCGTGTTGTTCTCCGCCAACCGCGAAACGCGCAATGCCTATCAGTCACTGTTCCGGCTGCGACGCGTCGCGAAGGCCTACGAGGCGATCGCGCCAGCACTGCCGGGCCGCGTATTTCCGCTCGTGCATGCCTCGCGGTTGCGCGCGGGCGACCCATTCTTCCGCATGCGCGAGGTCGACGGTCCCGCCGACAGCGAGACCCGCGTCGACGTCGTCGAGCGCGCCGCGCGCGCATGGCGCTATTCGCTCGAGCCCGTCACCGGACGCAAGCACCAGTTGCGCGTGCACATGGCCGCACTCGGCGCGCCGATCGCGAACGACCGTCTGTATCCGGAGCTCGAGCGCGTGCACGAGGACGACTACGCACGACCTCTGCAACTGCTGGCGCGCCGACTCGCGTTCGTCGATCCGCTGAGCGGCGCCACGCGATGTTTCGAAAGCGTGCGGCGACTGGATCCGCCGTGAGTGTCACCAGTCGGTCGGTGCGTAGTCCTTGAGGAACCGCCCCCACACGTGCTCGCCGGTGTTGAAGCCGTGGATGATCGGATCGACAATGCGCGCCGCGCCATCGACGATGTCGAGTGGCGGATGGAAGCGCTCCTCGACGATCTTGCGCGCGGCGATCTCGGCTGGGTCCTCGTCGGTCACCCAGCCGGTGTCCACGCTGTTCATGTGGATGCCGTCGCCGTGATAGTCGGCCGCCGACGTGCGCGTCATCATGTTGAGCGCGGCCTTGGCCATGTTCGTGTGCGGATGCTTCGTGGTCTTGAAATTGCGGTAGAACTGGCCCTCGACCGCGGACACGTTGACGACGTGCTTGTCGCGCTCGGGCGTGCGCAGCATCAGCGCCTTGAGCCGTGCGTTGATGATGAACGGCGCGACCGCATTGACGAGCTGCGTTTCGAGCAGTTCCACCGCCGGCACTTCATCCATCTGCAGCCGCCATGAATTGCGACCGCGCAGGTCGACCTGCTGCAGGTCCTGATCGAGCCGGCCTTCGGGGAACAGATGCGCCTGGCCGAGCAGTTCGTCCGGCAACAGCGGCACTTGCGAGAGCTCGGCCGCGCGCACGAGCCCGGCCGCGTCGATGGGTGCATTGCGGTGCGCAGACAGGCCTTGCGCGCCCGCGTCGCCGACGAGGTCCGCGCCACGCAGGCCTTCGTAGTGGCCGATGAGCTTGCGCACGTCCGCGGGCATGTCGCGCAGCGAAGCGGTCTCGGCCGCCATCATGTGCGCATAGAACGCGGGCGGGCGGCGCACCGTCTGGCACGCGTTGTTGATGATGAAGTCCAGGCGCTCGCGCGTCGCGAGCAGCTGCGCGCAGAACGCTTCGACGCTCGGCGTGTGGCGCAGGTCGAGCCCGAACACCTCGAGGCGGTGTCCCCACTCGTCGAAATCCGGCTCGGCCGCGTAGCGGGCGGCGGAATCGCGCGGGAAGCGCGTCGTCACGATCAGCGATGCCCCCGCGCGCAGCAGCTTGAGGCCGGCCTGGTAGCCGATCTTGACGCGCCCGCCGGTCAGCAATGCGACACGCCCGCGCAGGTCCGCGGTCTCGGTGCGCTTGAAGAAGTTGAGCTCCGCGCAGGCCGGGCACAACTGGTCGTAGAAGTGGTGCACGCTGGTGTACTTCTGCTTGCAGACGTAGCAATGCAGCTGCTCCGGCGATTCGATGCGCGGGGGTGCCTGGGGTGCGTGCACCTGCGCATCGAGTTGCGTCGGCGGGCAGGGCGGAAACACGTTCGGCGTGCTGAACACCGGCTTGCGGCGCAGCGTGCGGATGCCGGTCTGGTCGAGCAGGGCTTCGGTCATGCGCGCCTTCTCCCGCGCCTGCTCGCGCGCCTGCAACTTGGCCTGGCGGCGACGCGCGCGCGGCTCGGGGTGGTGGACGAGCGCGACGGCCCTGAGCAGGCGGTCGCGCCCTTCGACGGGCAGGCTGGCGAGAACGCCGCGATCGGCGACGACCGCCTCGAGCAAGGCGAGCGCGGCATCGAGATGGCCCGCTAGTGCGGCGACATCGTGGTCCCCACCGCGCTCGGTGCGTGCGTCGGACGTCATGGCTGGGGTGTTCAAGGTCGTTCCGGAATGCAGTGGATCGCGCATTATCTCCCGTGCGCGGCGCCCCGCGCGAATGCATCGGGAGATTGCCGTTCACCCTGGGCGCAGCCGCCGATCTTCTCCCGTTCGCCCTGGGCGCAGCCGAAGGCGGAGTCGAAGGGCCCCACGAGGCCGGATCGCCGTGCAAGCGCGTCGATTGCGCGGTTCCGGGTGCGAATGCACACCAGGTGCCGCGACGGATCCAACAGGTAGACTGGCGCCTTTCGCGAGGAACGAGGCCGTACCATGGCGAACGAACCATCCGCGCCTGTCGTGCTCCGGATCGACTACGTATCGGACGTGGTCTGTCCGTGGTGCGCGATCGGACTCGCGTCGCTCGAGCAGGCGCTCGCGCGGACGCGCGGCGAGCTCGATGCCGAGATCCACTTCCGTCCGTTCGAACTCAATCCGAATCTCGGTCCCGAAGGCGAGGACATCGCCGAGCACCTGACCGCGAAGTACGGCCTGTCGGCAGCACAACTGGACGAGAACCAGGAACGCATCCGCCAGCGCGGCGCCGAGCTCGGCTTGGTTTTCGGGAGCGGGCGCCGCCGCATCCACAATACCTTCGACGCGCACCGGCTGCTGCACTGGGCTGCTCTCGACGGCGGTCGCCAGGCGGCGCTGAAGCATGCGCTGCTCGGCGCGTACTTCACCGAAGGTCGCGACGTCTCGGATGTGGCCACGCTGGTCGGCATCGTCGCGGAGGCGGGGCTTGATCCCGCTCGCGCGCGCGAAATCCTCGGCTCGGACGAGTTCGCGTCCGAAGTCCGCGCTGACGAAGCAATGTTCCAGCGCAGCGGTATCCGCGGCGTGCCTGCGATCATCTTCGAGCGCCAGCACCTGATCTCGGGCGGACAGCCGGTCGAGGTGTTCGAGCGCGCATTGCGCGAGATTGCCGGCAACAACTGATCGGCCGCCACATGCGAGGCGCGCACGCGACCGGGTGTTCGGCGAGGACCTTCAGTGCCCTCGCGCGTTCCACCTGTGGGCAGTCGAGATGGGGTCGAAACCGTTGGCAAACACCCGATCGGCGGACTCGAGATCCGATAGGCGCCAGAGGGTGGGTACCTGCTCGTCGCCGACCTCGCGGTAGGCGCTGCCCGCCAGGACCTCGCCATCGTCGCTGACTGCCGTCGTCTCGACGAGGTTCCATCCGGACAGGTCGAGCCCCTCCGACTCGAGCCAGGCAGCCAGCGGAATCGTCCCCGTAGCGAGCGACCAGGTACTCGCCTCGAGGACGGTGCCGAACAACGCGCCATGGATGCGCGAGCCGTCGTGATTCGTCGCACGCGCATGGCCGGGGCTCGAGCTTCCCACGCCAGGCGCGAAGAGATCCTCGAATCCGCCGGACACGGTCCAGCGGAACTGGTAGGGCGTCGTGCCCACGCCAAAGTGGCGCACATACGTACCGACGATGGTGGACCCGTCCGAACTGATGGCACGTGCACCCGCGGCGCCCTCGGCGGGGATATCAGGCGAAATGTCCACCATGCCCGATGGCTCGGTCCATCGGAACGCGTGGTTCGCGGAATAACCGGTGACGACGCGACCGTCACCGCTGACCGCGGTCGCCGCGCTGGAGGCCTGCGCTGCCAACGTGCCGAGGCTGCGCATGCCGGCTTCGGCGCTCCAGAGCCAGGCGAGCGTTCCGTCGGGCGTCGTGGCGACGCCGACGACGACGTGACCGTCGTCGCTGACGTCGGCAGCCTCGCTCGCCGTGCCGCCAGGGAGCGTGCCGAGATCCTGCAGTCCCGTACTCGCGGACCACCGGAACGCGTGCGCTGGCGATGCCAGTTTCCCGACGATCACCGTGCCGTCGGCGCTGGTTGCGTTCGCGCTCGCGGCGCCATCCAGCACATGCATGGCGCCATCCCAAACGAATGCGCGCTCGCCGACGACACCCACGATGACGCTTCCGTCCGCATTGGTCCCACGCGCGTCCGGCCACGTGCCGGCTGGCGTGCCGGGCAACGTGCCGAGATCGATGATCGCGTGATCAGCCGCCATGGCCGGCGCTGCTGCAGCCAGGAGCGCCATGAGCGCGCTGGCACACCGGGTGCAACGGCGCGTGCCGGCAGGGTCCGCTGCCTGTTCGCGCAGGCGGGAATGAACGAGGTGGTCCATCACGACTCCCGTTCGGTCGAGAGTGGAAGTATATGCAATGAAGGCCGAGGCAGTCCGGGAGCACGCATCGGGCGTTGCCGGTGCCCGCGGCATGGGGCTCGCGAGCCCGGCACGACCGATGTCGACGCTCCTCGTCGCCCAACGTCGAACTAGAGGTAACCCGTCTCGCGCGGCGCATGCGCCCAATCGTCGTTCGCGCCGTCCTCGTAACAGATCGGCGCCGCCGCGAGTTCCGATTCGTCGACGTCGTCGAGGCAGGCGACGTTGACGCAGACGAAGTCACCGCCCATCACCGGTTCGCTTGCGCTGACGAAGGCGTAGACCCCGCAATGCCGGCAGAACGTGTGATCGATCAAGCCGGCGGCGAAGCGGTAGTGGCTGAGGTCGTCGGCGCCGGAAAGCAGTTCGAAAGCTTCGGCCGGGACGTGGCATTTCCACATGCGCGTCTTGCGGCAGAACGAGCAGTTGCAGCGCAGCGTCGACGCATACCACTCGCCCGGACGCGCCTGCGCCGAGCGCCGGCCGGGTGGCGCGAGGTCGATCTCGCAGCGGAATCGCACGGCCCCGCAGTGACAACTCCCATGGCGCGTCTCGATCATCGTTCCTCCTTGCCCATCTGCGCGTTTCGGCTGGCCCGAAGGATCCCGACCCAGCTTCGCCGCTCGGGTCTCATTGTCACGGATACGCGCGCACGCGGTGCACGTGGACTCGCAGGTCTTGACGTGCATCGCATGTTGCGCAGTCTCCGCGTCCGTCGACGGCCGCCCCGCGCTCAACCGGCCCCGAGTTCGACCACCGCGCCGAAGCCACCGAAGATCATGCGCTTGCCGTCGAACGGCATGTCGTTGGCATCTTCCATCCGGGGATCCTTCATGAACTTCTCCATGCCCGCGTCACGCGTGGCCCTGTCCGGCCATTCGACCCACGAGAACACGACCGATTCCGCGGCTTCCGCCTTCACGGCACGGCGGAAGTCGGTGACCTTGCCTTCGGGAACGTCCTCGCCCCAACACTCGACCACGCGGGTCGCGCCGTATTCGATGAACAGCGCGTCGAAGCGGCGCGCGTGTTCGATGAACGCATCGCGGTTCGCGGTGGGTACGGCAATCACGAAGCCGTCGACATAGGCCATGGTGTCCTCCTCGTGGCGGTTGTGCCCCAGCGGGCACGGTATCGAAACGACGTTCGGTGGCAGGCAGGATCGACAGGACGAAGCGGTGCATCGATCACGCCGATGGCCGCGATTCATGTCGCAAACCGGCGCGCCAAGGCGTTTCTCGCCGGGAGACCCCTGGAGTCGCCCCACATGCGCCTGTTCCTGATCCTCTACTCGACGTTGAGCTACCTGCTGTTCCTCGCATCCATCCTGTACGCGATCGGCTTCGTCGGCGACCTCGCCGTGCCCAAATCGATCAACCAGCCGCCAGGGCCCGGCGGCTGGCTTGCGCTTCTCGTGAACGCGGCAGTACTCGGACTGTTCGCGGTCCAGCACAGCGTGATGGCGCGCCCCGCGTTCAAGCGCTGGTGGACGCGCTTCGTGCCCGATGCGATCGAGCGCAGCACCTACGTGATGCTCTCGAGCCTCTGCCTGTTCCTCGTCTACGCAGCGTGGCAGCCGCTGCCGGGCGTGGTGTGGGACGTGCGCGGCACGGCGGCCGGCAGCGTGTTGCTCGCGTGTTTCGCGATCGGCTGGGCCGTGGTCGTGCTCTCGACCTTCATGATCAGCCATTTCGAACTGTTCGGGCTGACCCAGGCATGGCGCCGGCTGCGCGAGACGCCCGCGCAGGAGTCGGTGTTCAAGGAAGTGCTGTTCTACCGCTTCGTGCGCCACCCGATCATGCTCGGTTTCCTGATCGCGTTCTGGTCCGCGCCGTTGATGACACATGGGCGGCTGCTGTTCGCGCTGCTGACCACCGGCTACATCTTCGTCGGCATTCGCCTCGAGGAACACGATCTCGTGCGCAAGCTCGGTTCGGCCTACCTCGCGTATCGCATGCGCGTGCCCGCGTTGCTGCCCCTGCCGCGCCTGACGCGCAGGCACGGCGCTGCGGGGCCGACTCCGATGCCCTGAAGGAACCTTGCCGGCAACGCGTCGCGCCCGCTGTCGCTTCCGCGTCCGGCATTGCGTACACCAACCTGACACAGGACGAATGCCATGCCTTGCCCGAACCGGTTCCTGTTGGCGGCCTGCGCGCTGGTGTTGTCTGCGCCGGCGGCGGCGCAGCTCGTGTTCGTCGGTCCCGCGTCGGATCCGGACTGTGACTACCACACGGTCCAGGCCGCGATCGACGCCTGGGCGGCATCGCCGGACAGCGAATTCGTGACTGTATTCATCTCGAATGCGCAGCCCTGGACCGCGCAGGCGATCACGATCCCGACGCCGCTCGCCAGCACCGGCATCGGACTGCGTGGGGAGATGCCGGGTTGCCGGCTCGAGTCGGCCGGGGGCGAGGCGGTGCTCGACGGCGCCGGCGGCGCGGCGGCCCCGGTGATCGACATCGAAGGCTCGGTCGCAGGCGACGGCCATCGCTTCGAAGTCGTGCTCGGCAACCTCGACATCACGGGTGGCGACCATGCCGGCAACCACGGCGGCGGCGTGCGCGTGCGTGGCAATGCGGTGCTGTCCGTGGTGGAAGGCCGCATCCACGACAACATGGCGCAGAACGGCGCGGGCATCGCGATCGAGGCGACCGCGTCGGGGGTGCCGCACCTGATCCTCGTCGGCAACCAGTCGCCTGCCGCGATCGTCGACAACGCCGCGAGCGGAGATGGCGGCGGCCTGTACTGTTCTGCCGCAACGATGTACTGCGACCGTTACTGCCTCGTTGAGGGAAACACGGCGGGTGGCAATGGCGGCGGCGTCGCGCAGATCGATTGCGGGACCTCGCTGTATCCGCCGAACAGTTCCGGTGAGCCCGACCCGCACGTCGGGCTGCGCGCGAATACGGCCGTCGGCGATGGCGGAGGCGCCTGGGTGTCGGGCGGCTATTTCGCAATGAACGGCACGCTGCCGGCCTCGCCGGCGCCGATCGCGGGCAATGCCGCCGGCGGCCATGGAGGCGGTCTCTACTTCACTTCGATCGGCGATGCGTCGAACATGCAGCGCGGCGTGCAGTTCGACGACAACCACGCCGGCGGTGACGGCGGCGGCCTGTATGCGGATTCGGGCTACCTGCAGGTGTATACACTGCAAGCCTGCGACGACCCCGCGCGCTGCCAGCGTTTCGAGGGCAACCATGCCGAGGGCGCGGGCGGCGCTTTCGCGCTCGCGGGCGCTGCGAACGGGCTGCTCGCGGACGTGATGTTCACCGACAACTCGGCGACCCGGGCCAGCGTGCTGCAGGCGGGCACGGCCGGCGCGACGGTGACGTTGACGAATGCGCATGTAGCGGGCAACCACGGCGCCCCCGAACTGGTCCGCTCGTCCGGTGCCTACCTCGACCTGCGCTACACCACGATCGCGGGCAATGGACCGGACGACGAGGCACTCGTGCGCTTCGATGCGCCGGGTGGCTTCGGCGCCATGAATTCGCTGCTGCACGACGACGAGGGCGGGACGGTCGGAGAGGTCCTGGATGCACCCGCGGGCACCGCATTGAACCTCGACTGCGTGCTCGTGCACGACGACACCGGCCTGGCCGGCGAGCCGGGCGTCGTCGACCTCGTGGTCGCCGATCCCCAATGGGACACGAGTGGCGCGTATCCGGCCGGCGTGCACGTCCCGGGCCCCGATTCGCCCGCGGTGGATGCCTGCGATCCCGGGCCCGGAACGATCCCGGACCTGCTCGGGACCGCGCGTCCGCAGGATCTCCCGAGGCCCGACGGCGCCGGGCCCTACGACATGGGCGCGATCGAGCGTCTTCCCGACCGGATCTTCGGCGACGGCTTCGAGTCACCCTGACGCGGATGGGCGCGTGCTGCAGGCCGACGGTCCTGGAGGACGGCTTCGCCGAACCTTGAAGTTCCGCGGAGAAGGGCGGGGTCGGCGCAGACCTGTCCATCCGTGAGTTCGCTGCGCGCGTCTTCGCGCAGGATGCACGACGACCCGCAGGCAGCCGCAGCGCTGGGCGACGTTACTTCGGCGCCGCGTCTTCGATCTCGCGCAGCGCGGGCGCGACGCGCTGGCCCGCGTGATCGAGCGTCTCGTACACGAGGCGTCCGAACACCGCGACACCGGCCAGCACGATGACCGCCGCCGCGAGTTGCCGAGGGCGCAGCGCGCGCGGGGCAGGGAGGAACGCAAGCAGCGCGAGGATCGTCGCGATCACGACGACCGCGTCGAAGCTCGCGCGTTGCCAGTAGCCGCCACCCAGATGCAGCCACATCCCGAACTCATCGAACGTGAGCGCGAGGCCGATCGCATACGCAGTCGCGACCCGCGTGCGCGTGCGACCTTCCGGCGGCGCGAACAGCATCCAGGCGCCGGAAGCCGCGAGCAGCACGATGCCGTAGTTGAGGTGATGCACGTGGGTGCCGCCGACATGCAGGAACAGGTCGGGCATGCGCCGCGTCATGATCAGCAGCACCACGATGCGTGCGAGCAGGAAGGTCAGGAGGAACACCGTCAGCAGCAGCCGCGCAAGCCGTCGCCGCTGGTCATGCGGGCTCTCGCGCACGCTGCCGGATGTCATCGGGCGCGGGCCTGCGGGCGGATCATGGTCGCGCGCGCGCAGGGATTGCCGGCTTCGGCGCGCCGCGATGTCACGTCAGCCATGCCTCCAGCGCTTCGAGCGCGTCCTTGAGCGGCAGGTCCGAATCAGCGCCGGGGGCGTGGCGCCGGCCTTCGTAGCGCAGCACGAATTCGCCGAACGGATCGTCGACGGCATCGGTTTCCTCGAGCACGAGCTCGAGATCCTCGAGCGCCTGGTCCACGTCGTCGACCGGGAGCGGCATGCGCAGCAACAGCAGCCAGGTGACGAAACCGGCGTCGGCATCGCCGGCGCGCGATTCGCGCACGGCTTCGGCCAGCGCATGCGCGCGGCGCGTGAAGTGGGCCTGTGCGGCGGGCTCGTCGGCGAACACGGCGACCGACTCGCCCTCGGGCTGGAGATCCCCGGTGCCGACATTCTCGAAACTCGAAATGACCACGAAGCTCAAGGCGCATCTTCCGTCCAAGGCGATGACGCCATCCTCGCACGCGGCGCCCGCGCGGGGAACGCGTTCGCTGCGCGCACGGCGTCCACGCCGCGGCCGGTGGCCGCGAGGCCGCGGACCCCGGCTCGTCGCGGTGCGCCTGCGCGCAACGAACGCGCGCCCGCCGCACCGCGCCGTGCGGCACGGCACCGCGCGCCCTTCCCACCGGCCCGAAGTGCAGGCACTCTTGCACCATCCTCCGCTGCGAGCCCGACATGAAGCGATCCCGCACCGCCGCCCTGCTGCTGATGGGCACCGCGCCGTTGATGCTGACCTCGTGTGCCGAGGATGCCACCACGCGCGAAGGCCTCTACACCTCGATCGACGCCTGCGTCGCGCAGACCGACGACCGGCCGGCCTGCGAGCGCGCGATGGGCGAGGCGCGCAAGCAAGCCGAGGTCGAAGCGCCGCGCTACGCGACGCGCGAGGAGTGCATCGCGGTCCACGGCGCCGAGCAGTGCGACGAGCGCCGCGACGCGAACGGCCATTCGTTCTTCATGCCGTTCATGACCGGGTTCCTGATGGCACAGATGATGCGCGGTGGCCAGCCCGCGGGACTTGCGGCCAGCCCTGCGTTCCGCGATCGCGCCGGCAACTGGCAGCGTCCGGGCGCGGCCGCTGCCGGCGGTGTCTATCGCAGCGGAACGACGCGCGCGATGGCGCCGATCGGCCTGCAGCCCGATCGCGCGCCGACCGTCACGCGCGGCGGCTTCGGATCGAGCAGCAGCGGACGCGGCGCGAGCAGCTGATGCGCCGCGTCGCATCGCCCGTGCGCGCGATTTGGCGCGCGCGCGCGGAAGAAGCCGGCTTCGCGTTCCACACGATCGATGGCGATCCGTACTGGGACGAGTCGGCCTATTACGCGTTCTCGCTGCGCGAGATCGAGCAGGACATCGAGGCGCCGACCGAGGAACTGCACGGCATGGCGCTCGACCTCGTCGACGAAGTCGTGCGCGACGAGCGCCACATGCGTGCCCTCGACATCCCCGAACCGTTCTGGGACCTCGTCGCGCGCAGCTGGCGCGAGCGCGATCCGCACCTGTACGGGCGCATGGACTTCGCCTACGACGGCAGCGGTCCGGCGAAACTCTACGAACTCAACTACGACACCCCGACCTCGCTCTACGAAGCCGCGTTCTTCCAGTGGCAGTGGCTCGACGACCTGCAGCGCAGCGGGCACCTGGCGCGGTCGACCGACCAGTACAACTCGATCCAGGAATGCCTCGTCGAGGCATTCGGCACGATCGCGCGGCAGTTGCCGCGTCCCTTCCATTTCGCCGCCGTACGCGAGTCGACCGAGGACCGGGGCACGATCGCGTACCTGCGTGACTGCGCCGCCCAGGCCGGACTCGAGGCCGGCGAACTCGCGATCGAGGACATCGGGATCAGCGCCGACGGCCGCTATACCGACCTCGACGACCGCGTGATCGGCTCGCTGTTCAAGCTCTATCCGCTCGAGGACCTGTTCCGCGAGGACTTCGGCCGGTATCTGCCACGCTCGCGCATGCTGCTGATCGAGCCGCCGTGGAAGGCGATCCTCAGCAACAAGGGCATCCTGCCGCTGCTGTGGCGCAAGCACCCGCGCCATCCGAACCTGCTGGCGGCCGAGTTCGACGACGGCGCCGCGCTGCAGCCGGGTTGGGTGCGCAAGCCACTGCATTCGCGCGAGGGTGCGAACATCGAGATGCACATGGCCGATGGGTCGCGCATTGCGTCGGACGGTCCGTACCAGGGGCCCTGCATCCGCCAGGCACTGCATCCGCTCGCCGAGTTCGACGGACATCGCGCGCTGCTCGGCAGCTGGGTGGTCGGCGACCGTGCGTGCGGTCTCGGCATCCGCGAGGACCGCTCGCCGATCACGCGCGACACGGCGCGCTTCGTGCCGCACGTGATCGAGGACGTCGCGGAGGACGCTGGAGCAGTCCTCGTCGCCTGAGCCTGCGCGCAGTTGCAAGCCGCGGTGATACCCTGCGCGCCGAATGGATCATCCGCTCGTCGACGAACGCTTCAACGGCATCGACCGCCTGTACGGCGTGGGCAGCGTCGCACGCCTCGCGCAGGCGCGCGTGTGCGTGGTCGGCATCGGCGGCGTCGGCTCCTGGGTCGTGGAGGCGCTCGCGCGCAGCGGCATCGGCCAGCTCACGCTCGTCGACGCCGACGATGTCTGCGTCGGCAACACCAATCGCCAGCTGCATGCGCTCGATGGCGAGTACGGCCGCCCCAAGGTCGGCGTCATGGCCGAACGCGCGCGACGGATCCGGCCCGGCATCCGGCTCGAGGCGATCGAGGAATTCCTGACGCCGTCGAATCTCGAAGCCCTGCTCGGGCGCGGGCACGACCTCGTGATCGACTGCTGCGATGCGTTCCGCGTGAAGGTCGAGGCGATCGCATGGTGCCGGCGCCGCAAGCTCCCGCTGGTCACCTGCGGCTCCGCCGGCGGGCGCACCGATCCGACCCTCGTCGGCGTGCGCGATCTCTCGCGCACCGAGCACGATGCGCTGCTCGCGCTGGTGCGCAAGAAGCTGCGCGAGGAGTTCAATTTCCCGCGTGGCCCGAAGCGCTACTTCGGCGTGCAGGCGGTGTACTCGCGCGAGAACGTGCGCTATCCGCAGGCCGACGGCACCGTCTGCGGCATCCGGCCCGCGAGCGGCGAGGCCGGCAAGCTCGACTGCGGCGGCGGGCTCGGTGCGGCAACACACGTCACCGGTGCGTTCGCGTTCGCGGCCGTTTCGCGCGCGCTCGCGCGCCTGCTCGATCCGGCCCGGCCGCCGCCGGGCGCCTGAGCATCACGCGATGCCGAACAGGCGCCGCGCATTCGCGGTCGTCGCGGCCGCGAGTTCATCGATGCCGATCCCGCGCAATCCTGCGATGACCGCGGCGATGTCGCGCACCTGCGCAGGCTCGTTGCGGGCGCCGCGATGGCCGTGCAGCGGCTGGTCCGGTGCATCGGTTTCAAGCAGCAGGTACTGGATCGGCATCGTCGCGACGAGGCCGCGCAGGCGTTTCGCGCGCTCGTAGGTGACCGGTCCGCCGACACCGAGCAGGAACCCGAGATCCCACAGCCGCCGCGCCTGTTCAAGGCTGCCGGAGAAGCTGTGCACGACGCCACGCAGGCCGCCGCAGCGACGGATCGCGGCGATCACGTCGTCGACCGCGCGGCGCGCGTGCAGGACCAGTGGCAGGTCGAATTCGCGCGCGAGTACGAGCTGGCGATCGAACAGGGCGTGCTGGGTGCGCCGGTCGAGGTCCTCGACGTAGTAGTCGAGGCCGCACTCGCCGAGCGCGACCGGGCGTTCGCGCTCGAGCCAGAGTGCGAGCTCGTCGAGGTGCGCGGGTTCATGCCGCTCGAGGAACAGCGGGTGCAGGCCGTAGGCCGGATGCAGGTCGGCGTGCGTCGCGCAGAGCTCGCGCAATGCGGCGAAGCCCGCGACGTCGATCGCGGGCACGACCTGCGCGATGACGTCCGCGGCGCGTGCGCGCTCGATCACGCGCGCGCGGTCCGCGTCGAACTCGGCGACGTCGAGATGGCAATGCGTGTCGACGAACACGCGCGCGATCAGCGGCGGCGCGAGTTCAGCAATTCGGCCGGCCAGGCGCGGGACGAATGACCGGGCGCGGATCCGGGCACCGTGTCGTTCTGGCCGATTCCGCCCACGCTGCGCGTCCCGCTGCCGGCCGGATCGAGCCAGTCGCGCAGGCGGCCTGCAGCGGACCCGCCGTCCCATGACTGCGAAAGCTTGCCGTAGCAGTCGAATCCGTCGTCGGGTTGCGACGGCGACAGCACGCTGCAACCCGCGGTGCCGCCCGAGAGCACCCCGACCACGCGGCGCGCATTGCCACCGTCATCGGATGCGGCGGCGAACAGTGCCGAACCCGACGAGCCGCCTTCGGTGGTGCCCTGCGTGTAGGGACCGCTGCGCCAGTGGGAGCCCGGGTAGTTCGTCGTCGAGATGCAGTTGGCCATCGTCGACGGACGCGGTCCGGCGGTGATCTTCTTGACGTCGCCCGAGGGATGATGGATGCCGATCGTCGCGTCGGGCACCGCGCCGCTCGCATCCCATCCGGCGTAGTAGAGGTTCCAGTCCGGATCCGGTGCCGACGCGAGCTCGACCAGCGTGAGGTCGGTGTCCGCGCGCGTCACGCGCAGGGTCGCGCCGGACTGGTTGTCGTTGAAATACCCGCCCGCCGGCGCGACGAGGGCGTTGCAGCTCGTCGACTCGTAGTTCCAGTAGACGACCATCGACTGCGCCTCGCTCGCGGCCTGCACGCAGTGGCGTGCGGACAGGAACAGGTTGCGCTTGTCGCGCGGGACGTTCGCGACGAGCGTGCCGGTGCAGATGTAGAAGCCGCCGTCGTCGGCGGCCTGGAACTCGTAGTGCCCGACCGAGCGGATCTCGTTCGGGTACGCATCGCCGAGCGGGCAGGCGACGTTGATGTTGCAACTGCCCGATGCGCCCGGACCGGTGCCGAGCTTGGTGCCGAACAGGTCGCGGAAGCCCGCCCCGACCGTGCCGACCTCGAGCGCGCCCGGCGCGAGTTCGGCGCCCGCAGGCAGGCGCAGTTCGACGGTCGCGGTCTCGCCCGGCACGACCGGCGAACGGAAACCCGCGCCGCTGCGATCCGCTGCGGTGTACGGGCCCTGGAAGTAGTCGTCCGCGCCGATCAGGTGCAGCGTGGCGCCTTCGGGCAGATCGAAATGCGGGAACGCGAGGCGCAGGTCGGTCGCGCCCTCCGCGCGCACGCGCACGCGCCAGAGTCGCGAGCCATCGTCGAGCACGTCCCAGCGACCCGCGTGTTCGGGTCGGATCGAGACCTCGCGGGCATCGGCGACGCCGAGCCGCTTGGTGCCGCGCGCGGTCGCCGCGTCGTCGACCGCGCGTCGGCGCTCCGACGCGAGCAGCGGCGCGACGTCGACGATCGGTACGTCGAAACCGGCCTTGGCCGGATGCTGCAAGCTGTACGGCGGCTCGCCCTGGCGCGCGTGCGCGGTGCCGCCCGCGAGCATGGCCGCAAGCAGCACGCCGGCCAGGGTTCGCCACATCGTGTTCGGATTCATCGGTCGCACTCCCGGGGTTTGCCGCGAGGATACGGCGCATCGTCGTCCCTGCGCACGCGCGGCATCGCGGCCGCAGCGGCGGTTCAGGCGCGAGCGACGGTTTGCGGTCAGTCGCGATGCGCGGCGTTGCGATCGCGGCCCGCGCCGAGCCGCCGGTCGAGCCCGCCGAACACGCGCTTGAAGAATCGCGACAGACGGCCACGTCGGGTCTTGCGCAGCCTCTCGTCTTCGGACGTGAGCCAGGCGACCTGCACCACGCGCCGCTCGCCTTCGTGCGGGAGATGGCCGTGGAACGAGTTGTCGGCGCGCCGGAATGCGACGAGCGTGCCGTACAGCGGGCGGATCTCGGGCACGACGAGGTCGTCGATGTCGTCGATGCGATGGAGGAAGCGCAGGCAACCGCCGCTGATCGCGGGCCAATCCTCGTTCAGGTAGACGAGCGCGGTGACGATCTTGGATCGGCTGTCGGTATGGATCGTGCCGTGCCGGAGGTTGAGCAGGCGGCACAGCGTGACCAGGCTCGGCTTGCTGCCGAGGCCCTCGACCCCGAGCAGCTCGCCGACCGCATCGCCGAATGCGGGCGCGGTCAGCTCGGCGACGAGCCGGTTCACGGACGGGCCGCAATCGGCGGGATCGTGCGGGAAGAAGCCTGCACTCGGATAACGCGGGAAGTCGCGCGCGAGCGCGTCGGCTGCCTCCGCGGGCAGCTGGTCGCCCGCGACGAGGAATGCGAACGGCTCGCTGCGGACGCGGGTGTCGGGACCGCGCAGGCGCGCCGGATCGAGCAGCACGCGGGCGGTTTCGGCGGTGGCGCGGATGTCGGCGGCGGCGTTCATGCGAATGGATCGTGAATGACCGTCGCGATTGTAGTCCGGTCGGTGGACAGCCCGCCGCGGTGCGCCTAGAATTTGTGCTCGCCTTGATCCCATCTTCAATGCCCCACGGACTGGCCTGCGCCAGGCCGCGGGTGCTGTCGCATCCGGTGTCGAGCGCACCGGATACGAACCCAAGGTCGGGCGCGGTTCGCCGCGCACGACCGGGCGGCCCGCGCCGCCGCCGACCACACAAGGGCGAACGCATGACGACACCCGCACTACTCGCACTCGCCGACGGGAACCTGTTCCGCGGTGTCTCCATCGGCGCGGCCGGACAGGCCGTCGGCGAGGTCGTGTTCAACACCGCGATGACGGGCTACCAGGAGATCCTGACCGATCCCTCGTACGCGCAACAGATCGTCACGCTGACCTATCCGCACATCGGCAACACCGGTTGCAACGAGGCCGACGCGGAATCGGATCGCGTGCATGCGGCGGGGCTCGTGATCCGCGACCTGCCGCTGCTCGCGAGCAACTGGCGCTCGAGCGAGTCGCTCGATGCCTACCTCGCGCGCAATCGCATCGTCGCGATCGCGGGCATCGATACGCGCCGCCTCACGCGCCTGCTGCGTGACCGCGGCGCGCAATCGGGCTGCATCGTCGCCGGCGACGCGATCGACGCCGAGGCCGCGCTCGCCGCCGCGCGCGCGTTCGCCGGGCTCGAGGGCGTCGACCTCGCGAAGGTGGTCGGCACGCAGGAGCGCTACGCATGGCGCGAAGGGAGCTACGACCTCGACCGCCAGTCATTCGCCGACGTGCCGAGCCGCTTTCGCGTGGTCGCCTACGACTTCGGCGCGAAGCGCAACATCCTGCGCATGCTCGCCGACCGCGGCTGCGAACTCCTCGTGGTTCCGCCGCAGACGCCCGCGAGCGAGGTGTTCGCGCTGCGTCCCGACGGCGTGTTCCTCTCCAACGGACCGGGCGACCCGGGCGCCTGCGACTACGCGGTCGCGGCCACGCGCGAGTTCATCCGCGCGCGCATCCCGACCTTCGGCATCTGCCTCGGGCACCAGCTGCTCGGCCTCGCGGTCGGCGCGCGCACGGTCAAGATGAAGTTCGGCCACCACGGCGCGAACCATCCGGTGATCGACCTCGAGAATGGCCGCGTGATGATCTCGAGCCAGAACCACGGCTTCGCGGTCGACGAGGCGACGCTTCCGCCGAATGCACGCGCGACGCACCGCTCGCTGTTCGACGGCTCGCTGCAAGGCGTCGCACTCGTCGATGCCCCCGTGTTCGGCTTCCAGGGACACCCGGAAGCCAGTCCCGGCCCGCAGGACGTGGCCGGCTTGTTCGACCGGTTCATCCAACTGATGGAGGCGCGCGCGGCTGCCGCGGCGTAGACGACATGATCCCGATTCCATTCCTGAAGTCCCTGCTCGGCGGCCTCGTTGCGCTCGCGTTCGTCGGCATCGCGCCACGCGCGTCCGCCGACGCCGCCGACGCGGCTGACAAGAAGGCGGCCGCCGTCGCGGCGCAGCCGTCCGGCACGCCGATCGAGTACGAGGCGCTGGAAATGCGCGTCGGCGACACCGTGATCGTCGAGTCCACGCTCGGCACGGTGCGTCGCGGCACGCTGGTCAAGTACACGAACCCGACCCTGACCCTCGAGCTGGGTCCGGAAAGCGGCAACATCACGCTCAGCGTGCCGCGCGAGACGATCCGTTCGCTGCGCGTGGTCCCGGCCGCGGCGCCGGTCGATGCGGGCGACGGGGCAGGCAGTGCCGAAACGAACTGATCTCCGCTCGATCCTGATCATCGGCGCCGGTCCGATCGTGATCGGCCAGGCCTGCGAGTTCGACTATTCTGGCGCGCAGGCCTGCAAGGCGCTGAAGCA
This sequence comes from Lysobacteraceae bacterium, assembly GCA_004143945.1. Taxonomy (GTDB): domain Bacteria; phylum Pseudomonadota; class Gammaproteobacteria; order Xanthomonadales; family Rhodanobacteraceae; genus Dokdonella_A. The sequence continues at coordinate 518,254 of SEHB01000001.1, read as the reverse complement.
GGAAGGCTATCGCGTCATCCTGGTCAACTCCAATCCCGCCACGATCATGACCGACCCCGACACGGCGGACGCGGTCTACATCGAGCCGATCAACTGGCGCACGGTCGAGAAGATCATCGCGAAGGAGCGTCCCGACGCGCTGCTGCCGACGATGGGCGGGCAGACCGCGCTCAACTGCGCGCTCGATCTCGCCGACAACGGCGTGCTCGAGAAATACGGCGTGGAGCTGATCGGCGCCTCGCGCGACGCGATCCGCATGGCCGAGGACCGCGAACTGTTCCGCGTCGCGATGGGCGAAATCGGCCTCGAATGCCCGAAAGCCGAGGTTGCGCGCACCTTCGAGCAAGCCGTCGAGATCCAGGCACGCGTCGGCTACCCGACGATCATCCGGCCGAGCTTCACGCTCGGAGGTTCGGGCGGCGGCATCGCCTACAACCGCGAGGAATTCGAGGAGATCGTCAAGCGCGGCCTCGATCTCTCGCCGGTGCACGAGGTGCTGGTCGAGGAGTCCGTGCTCGGCTGGAAGGAATTCGAGATGGAAGTGGTCCGCGACAGTGCGGACAACTGCATCATCGTCTGCTCGATCGAGAACCTCGATCCGATGGGCGTGCATACGGGCGACTCCATCACCGTGGCACCCGCGCAGACGCTGACCGACAAGGAATACCAGCGCCTGCGCGGCGCCTCGATCGCGGTGTTGCGCAAGATCGGCGTCGACACCGGAGGTTCGAACGTGCAGTTCGGCATCAATGCCGAGGACGGCCGCGTCGTCGTGATCGAGATGAACCCGCGCGTGTCGCGTTCGTCCGCGCTCGCCTCGAAGGCGACCGGCTTCCCGATCGCGAAGGTCGCGGCCAAGCTCGCGGTCGGCTACACGCTCGACGAATTGCGCAACGAGATCACCGGCGGTCTCACGCCGGCGTCGTTCGAACCTGCGATCGATTACGTCGTCACCAAGATCCCGCGCTTCGCGTTCGAGAAATTCCCGGCCACCGACTCACGCCTGACCACCCAGATGAAATCGGTCGGCGAGGTGATGGCGATCGGGCGCACGTTCCAGGAATCGCTGCAGAAGGCCTTGCGCGGCCTCGAGACCGGCAAGAACGGGCTCAGCCCGAGCCGCCTCGACGTATCCACGCCGGACGGGCTCGCGACGCTCAAGCGCGAGCTCAAGGAGCCCGGTCCCGACCGCGTGTTCTATGTCGCCGATGCGTTCCGCGCGGGCCTGACGCAGGGCGAGGTGTTCGCGCTCACGCACATCGACCCGTGGTTCCTCGCGCAGATCGAGGACCTCGTCGCGGCCGAGGCGCAGGTGCGCGCGGGCGGCCTCGCGGCGTTCGACGGCGCGCGCCTGCTCGAACTCAAGCGCAAGGGATTCTCCGATTCGCGCCTCGCCGAGCTCGTCGGCACGGACGAGAACGCGGTGCGCGCGCTGCGGCGCGCGTTCAACCTGCGCCCGGTGTACAAGCGCGTGGATTCCTGCGCGGCCGAGTTCGCGACGACCACGGCCTACCTGTATTCGACCTACGAGGAAGAGTGCGAGGCCGAGCCGACCGCGCGCGAGAAGGTCGTCGTGCTCGGCGGCGGGCCGAACCGGATCGGGCAGGGCATCGAGTTCGACTACTGCTGCGTGCACGCCGCGCTCGCGCTGAGCGAGGACGGTTACGAGACGATCATGGTCAACTGCAACCCGGAGACCGTCTCGACCGACTACGACACCTCCGATCGCCTGTACTTCGAGCCGCTCACGCTCGAGGACGTGCTCGAGATCATCGACAAGGAAAAGCCGAAGGGCGTGATCGTGCAGTACGGAGGGCAGACCCCGCTCAAGCTCGCGCGTGCGCTCGAGGCGGCCGGCGTGCCGATCATCGGCACGAGTCCGGACAGCATCGACCTCGCGGAGGACCGAGAGCGGTTCCAGAAGCTCGTCGATCGCATCGGCCTGCGCCAGCCGCCGAACCGCATCGCGCGCAACGCCGAGGAAGCGCTCGCGCTCGCGCGCGAGATCGGCTATCCGCTGGTGGTGCGCCCGAGTTACGTGCTCGGCGGCCGCGCGATGGAGATCGTGCACGACGACGCCGACCTCTCGCGCTACATCCGCGAGGCGGTGCGCGTGTCGGACACCTCGCCGGTGCTGCTGGATCGCTTCCTCGACCACGCCGGCGAAGTCGACGTCGACGTGATCGCCGACGCGGGCGGCAACGTGCTGATCGGCGGCATCATGGAGCACATCGAGGAAGCCGGCGTGCACTCGGGCGATTCCTCCTGCGCGCTGCCGCCGTACTCGCTGTCCGCGGCGACCCAGGACGAGCTGCGCCGGCAGGTCACGCTGCTCGCGCGCGAGCTCGGCGTGGTCGGACTCATGAACACGCAGTTCGCGATCCAGACGGACGCCGAGGGCAACGAGGCGATCTTCCTTCTCGAGGTCAACCCGCGCGCCTCGCGCACGGTGCCGTTCGTGTCCAAGGCGACCGGGGTGCCCCTCGCGAAGATCGCGGCGCGCTGCATGGTCGGCAAGACGCTCGCGGAACAGGATGCGCTGGTCGAGGTCGTGCCGGACTACTGGTCGGTGAAGGAGGCGATCTTCCCGTTCCTGAAGTTCCAGAACGTCGATCCGATCCTCGGTCCCGAAATGCGCTCGACCGGCGAGGTCATGGGCGTGGGGCGCAGTTTCGGCGCGGCATTCGCGCGCGCGCACGAGGCCGCCGGGATCTCTGCGCCGACGCGCGGCAAGGCGTTCCTGTCGGTGCGCGACGCCGACAAGCGGCGCCTGCTCGAAGTCGCGCAGGACCTCGTGCGGCGCGGCTTCGGCATCGTCGCGACCGGCGGCACGCACGCGTTCCTCGACGCGCAGGGCGTGCCGTGCGAACGCATCAACAAGGTGCTCGAAGGCCGCCCGCACATCGTGGACCTGATCAAGAACGGCGAGATCGCGTTCATCGTCAACACGACCGAAGGCAAGCAGGCGATCGCCGATTCATTCTCGATCCGGCGCGAGGCACTGCAGCAGCGCGTGACCTATTCGACCACGGTCAGCGGTGCGAAGGCCTTGCTGCACTCGCTGGACTTCCGCGATGCGGGCGATGTAAACAGCCTGCAGGAACTGCACAGGGAACTGGCATGAATCGCCCGCCGATGACGAAGAAGGGATCCGAACGCCTGCGCGGCGAGCTCGACCGGCTGAAATCCGAGGATCGCCCGCGCATCATCGCGGCGATCGCCGAGGCGCGCGCGCACGGCGACCTCAAGGAAAATGCCGAATACCATGCCGCGCGTGAGATGCAGGGATTCATCGAAGGCCGCATCCAGGAACTCGAGTACACGCTCTCGCATGCCGAGGTCATCGACGTGTCTCGCCTCAACGCCGGCACGCGCATCGTGTTCGGCGCGATCGTCGACCTCGCGGACGAAGACACCGGCGAGGAAGTCAGCTACCAGATCGTCGGCGACCTCGAAGCCGACATCAAGCAGCGGCTGATCTCGGTGTCCTCGCCGTTCGCGCGCGCATTGATCGGCAAGAGCGAGGGCGACAGCTTCGAGTTCCAGGCGCCGAACGGCACGCGCAACTACGAGATCACCGGCGTCCGCTACGAAGCCTGATCGGCGCGCCGGCGTGGAAGTCGCAGACTCGCGCTCGCGCGCCGTCGAGATCCGCCGCCGCGACGGCGCGGTCATCGTGACGGGGTGGCCCGGCGCGCTGCATCCGGTGCTGCGGCGGGTGTATGCGCAGCGCGGCATCCGTGATCCGAGCGAAGTCGTGCACCGGCTCTCCGCGATGGCGCGACCGGAACTCCTCGGCGGCATCGACACGGCCTGCGGGCTGCTCGCCGACGCGATCACGCGCGACCGCCGCATCATCGTGGTCGGCGACTTCGACTGCGACGGCGCGACCGGCAGCGCGGTCGCGGTGCGCGGGCTGCGCCTGCTCGGCGCGCGCACGGTCGGCTTTCGCGTGCCCCATCGCGTATCGCACGGCTACGGCCTGAGTCCGGCGCTGGTCGCGACGCTCGAACCGCGCCCGGACCTCATCGTCACGGTCGACAACGGCATCGCGAGCCATGCGGGCGTCGCGGCCGCGCGCGCGCTCGGCATCGACGTGCTCGTGACCGATCATCACCTGCCGGCGGCGACCTTGCCGGCCGCGAATGCGATCGTCAATCCGAACCTCGCCGGAGATGCGTTCCCGAGCAAGGCCCTGGCCGGCGTCGGCGTCGTGTTCTACCTGTTGCTCGCACTGCGCTCGCGGCTGTTCCCTTCGGACGGTCCGGGCGCGTCCCCGTCGCGTCCCGACCTGTCGTCGTTGCTCGACCTCGTCGCGCTCGGCACCGTCGCCGATCTCGTGCCGCTCGATTTCAACAACCGCGTGCTCGTCGATGCGGGGCTGCGCCGCATCCGCGCGGGTCGCGCCTGCGCCGGCGTGCGCGCGCTGCTCGAAGCCGCGGGACGCGCGCCGGAAACCGTCGTCGCGTCCGATCTCGGCTATCTCGTCGCGCCGCGCATCAACGCGGCGGGCCGGCTCGAGGACATGGCGCTCGGCATCGACTGCCTGCTCAGCGACGATCCCGCCACCGCGCGCGCGATCGCGGCGCGGCTGTCCGCGATCAACGCCGAACGCCGCGACCTGCAGGACGCGATGGTCGAGCAGGGCGAGTCCGCGGTCGCGCGCTGGGTCGAGCGCAACGGCGGCGCCGCGCTGCCACGCGGCGTCACGCTGTTCGAACCCGACTGGCACGCGGGCGTGGTCGGGCTGGTTGCGTCGAAGCTCAAGGAACGCCTGCATCGGCCGGTGGTCGCGTGCGCGCCCGCGGGCGACGGCAGCGACGAAGTGCGCGGATCGGCGCGCTCGATCCGCGGCGTGCACGTGCGCGACGTGCTCGCGGAAGTCGACGCGCGCTGCCCGGGCCTGTTGCTGCGCTTCGGCGGCCACGCGATGGCCGCGGGCCTCAGCCTGCTGCGAGCAGACGTCGAGCGCTTCGCCGCCGAGTTCGACGCGGTCGTGCGCGAGCGCTCGGCGCCCGAACTGTTCCAGCCCGTCGTGCTCAGCGACGGCGAACTCGAACCCGCCGACCTGTGCCTCGAACTCGCGCATGCGCTGCGCGCGGCGGGTCCCTGGGGTCAGGGATTCCCGGAACCCGTGTTCGACAACCGCTTCGAGCTCGCCTCGTGGCGCCTCGTCGGCGGCAGGCACTGGCGACTCGACCTGCGCATGGCCGGCACGCCGACATCGGCCGAAGCGATGCTGTTCAATGCCGAACCCGGCCTGGTTCCGCCGCAGCGCTTCCGTGCCGCGTACCAGCTCGACGTCAACGAATGGAACGGGCGCCAGCGCGTGCAGCTGATCCTGCGCCACCTGCAGGCGGAGTGAACCGCGTCGCGGGCGCGCCGGGACTGCTGTTATCATCGCCGTTTTCTCTCCACCGCGGATCATCCATGGAACTCAATCCCGTCCGCCAGCGCATCGCCGACCTCCGGGAACGGCTGGATTCGCTCAGGGGGTATCTTTGACTTCGACCTGAAGGTCGAACGCCTCGAGGAAGTGAACCGCGAGCTCGAAAGCCCCGATGTCTGGGACAACCCCGAGCGCGCGCAGAACCTCGGGCGCGAGCGCGCTTCGCTCGAGAAGATCGTGGTCGGCATCGGCTCGCTCCGCGACGGCCTCGCCGGCGCGGCGGAACTGCTCGACCTCGCCGAACTCGAGGACGACGTGGCGACCGCGGACGCGGTGGTCGCCGACGTCGACAAGTACGCGAGCGAGGTCGCGCAACTCGAATTCCGGCGCATGTTCTCGGGCGAGATGGACATCGCGAACGCGTTCGTCGACATCCAGGCCGGCGCCGGTGGCACCGAGGCGCAGGACTGGGCCGAGATGCTGCTGCGCATGTACCTGCGCTGGGCCGAGTCGCGCGGCTGGAAGACCGAACTGCTCGAGGCCTCGGCCGGCGAAGTCGCCGGGATCAAGAGCGCGACGTTCCGCGTCGAGGGCGAGTACGCCTACGGCTGGCTCAAGACCGAGATCGGCGTGCACCGGCTCGTACGCAAGTCGCCATTCGACTCCGACAACCGCCGCCATACGAGTTTCACCTCGGTGTTCGTCTCGCCCGAAGTCGACGACGACATCGACATCGAGATCAATCCGGCCGACCTCAAGACCGACGTCTACCGTTCTTCTGGAGCAGGCGGCCAGCACGTCAACAAGACCGAGTCCGCGGTGCGCATCACGCACGTGCCGAGCGGCATCGTGGTCGCGTGCCAGACCGAACGCTCGCAGCATGCGAACCGCGACCGCGCGATGAAGATGCTGAAGGCCAAGCTCTACGAGATGGAAGTCCAGAAACGCAACGCCGAAAAGGACGCGCTCGAGGCGACCAAGTCCGACATCGGCTGGGGCAGCCAGATCCGCAATTACGTGCTGGACCAGAGCCGCATAAAGGATCTGCGCACCGGGATCGAGCGCAGCGATACCCAGAAGGTCCTCGACGGCGACATCGACGAGTTCATCGAAGCGAGCCTCAAGTCCGGCCTCGAGGCCGGTGCGAAGCGCGTGGATGCCTGAAACCGGAGCCGGACCAGAGCGATGAGTGGGAACAGTACCGAACCGCGCGCGGACGCGCAGGCGGGAGCGGGCGACAACGCCGCGCCGCCGGACGAGAACCGCCTGATCGCCGAGCGTCGCGAGAAGCTGCGTGCGCAGCGCGCGAAGGGCATCGCATTCCCGAACGACTTCCGCCCGGATGCGTTCGCGGGCGAGCTGCAGGCCGAGTTCGCGGACGAGGTGGCATGGACCGCGGAAGCGATCGAGGCGCACGCGCGCCGCGTAGCGGTCGGCGGACGCATCGTGCTGCGCCGCGTGCAGGGCAAGGTCAGCTTCGCGCAGCTGCAGGATCCGGGCGGCCGCATCCAGTTGTTCATCCACCAGGGCACGGTGGGCGAGCAGGCCTACGAGGCATTCAAGGGTTGGGACGTCGGCGACATCATCGGCGCGGAAGGCGTGCTGATGCGCACGAAGACCGGCGAACTGTCGATCAAGGTGGACGCGCTGCGCCTGCTGGCCAAGTCGCTGCGCCCGCTGCCGGACAAGTTCCACGGCCTGTCCGACGTCGAGCAGCGCTATCGCCAGCGTTACGTCGACCTCATCGTCACGCCGGAGTCGCGCCGCGTGTTCGAACTGCGTTCGGCGATGATCCGGCACATGCGCCAGTGGCTCGAGGCGCCGCCGCGGCGCTTCATGGAAGTCGAGACGCCGATGATGCATCCGATCCCGGGCGGCGCGACCGCGCGGCCGTTCGTGACGCACCACAATGCGCTCGACCTCACGATGTACCTGCGCGTCGCCCCGGAGCTGTACCTCAAGCGACTCGTCGTCGGCGGCTTCGAGCGCGTCTACGAGATCAACCGCAATTTCCGCAACGAGGGCGTGTCCACGCGGCACAATCCCGAGTTCACCATGCTCGAGCTTTACCAGGCCTACGCGACCTACGAAGGGATCATGGATCTCACCGAGGACCTGATCCGCGACACCGCACGCGCGACGCTGCCGCAACTCGCGCTCGAATGGGAAGGCAGGACGATCGACCTCGAGCCGCGCTTCCGTCGCTGGGCGATGGCGGACGCCGTGGCGCACCACAATCCGGCCATCGGCGTGCACGAGCTGCGCGACCGCGCGGCGCTCGCGCGTCATTGCGAGCGCCTCGGCATCCACGTGAAGGCGGGTTACGGCTGGGGCAAGCTGCTGCTCGAAGTGTTCGAGAAGACCGTCGAGCCGTCGCTGGTGCAACCCACCTTCGTTACGCATTACCCGACCGAGGTTTCGCCGCTTGCGCGCGCGAGCGACCACGACCCCGAAGTCACCGACCGCTTCGAGCTGTTCATCGGCGCGAAGGAGATGGCCAACGGCTTTTCCGAGCTCAACGACCCGGAAGACCAGGCCGCGCGATTCCGCGCGCAGGTCGAGGCCAAGGACGCGGGCGACGACGAGGCGATGCATTTCGACGCCGACTACATCCGTGCGCTGGAGTACGGCATGCCGCCGACGGGAGGGCTCGGCGTCGGCGTCGACCGCCTCGTGATGCTATTTGCCGGCGTCGCCTCGATCCGCGACGTGCTGCTGTTCCCCTACATGCGCCCCGAGGCCTGAGCGCGGCCAATGTATACTTTGGTCACGGTCGCGCGCAGGCGCGCGCGCCGCGGCCCTGGGCGGCCCGGCGTGACGACGCGCGCGCATGCGCGCGTGCTACCCTAGCTGCGAGCCTGTCGCGGCCGCATCGGCGGTGGGCGGCAACAGCGCCGACGTCGGCGCGGCGAGGGTCGCGGAGCACAGTGTGAATGTCCTGATCGTCGATGACCAGCCGTCTGCGCGCACGATGCTGAGGCACGTGGTGGAGGCGATAGGACCCGGCGTGCGCACCGCCGATTTCGGCAGCCCGGTCGAGGCGCTGCGCTGGTCCGAAGGCCATGCGACCGACCTCGTGCTGCTCGACTACCGCATGCCCGACATGGACGGCCTCGAGTTCGCGCGCCGGTTCCGTCGTTCGCTCGCGCGCCGCGACATCCCGATCGTCCTGATCAGCGTCGTCGGCGACGAGCCGGTGCGGCAGGCTGCGCTCGAGGCCGGCGTGATCGACTTCCTCGTCAAGCCGGTGCGCCCGCGCGAGCTGCGCACGCGCTGCAAGAACCTGTTGCAGCTGCGCCAGCAGGGGGAATCGGTCAAGGAGCGCGCGCGCTCGCTCGAGCAGCGCGTGCTGGAGAGCCTGCGCGAGGTCGAGCAGCGCGAGCGCGAGACGCTCTACCGGTTGGCCAAGGCGATCGAATACCGCGACACCGGCACCGGCATCCACCTGCTGAGGATGTCACATTATGCCGAACTGCTGGCCGAAACCCTCGGCATGAACGAGGAAGAGGTCGGGACCCTGGTGTCGGCTGCGCCGTTGCACGACATCGGCAAGATCGGGATCCCGGACGCTGTGCTGCTCAAGCGCGCGGGGCTGACGGACGCGGAATTCGCGGTGATGCGCCAGCATCCGCTGATCGGCTACGAAATCCTGCGCGACAGCCAGAGCCGCTTCGTGCAGATGGGCGCATTGATCGCATTGCACCACCACGAGCGCTGGGACGGCAGCGGCTACCCGGCCGGACTGCGCGGCACCGACATTCCGCTCGCGGCGCGCATCGTCGCGGTGGCGGACGTGTTCGACGCGCTGACGTCGGAGCGGCCCTACAAGAAGGCCTGGCCCGCGGACCAGGCGTTCGAGTACATGCGCGCGAATCGTGGCACGCTTTTTGATCCTGCCTGTATCGACGCCATGTTCAGCCAGGAGGCGCGTATCCTCGACATCCTCGATGCCAGTCTCGTCCCGCCCAGGACGGGACACTGACGGCGGGGTCCGGGGACCGGCGGTTCGATGAGCAGCATCCAGGCATCACTGGCCGGCATCCGCAAGGCCTACGCAAACCGCCCCGACAGCGAGCACGGGCAGGCATTCACGCGCATCGCGGTGCTCGCGGTCGTGCTCGCGTACCTCTGCGGCGTCGGCACGATGGCCGGCTTCCACGATCCGGCGATCCGCTCGGTGCTGCTGCTCGTCGCCGTCGAATTCATCGTCGGCGCGGCGATCCTGATCGCGATCGCGCGCGATCCGGGCGTGTCGCGGCGCCGCCGCGTGGTCGGCATGCTCGCCGACTACTCGATGATGGGCATCGCGATGCACATCATGGGTGGCCACATCGCGCCGGTCTACGTCGTGCTGCTCTGGGTCACGATCGGCAACGGCCTGCGATACGGCACGCGCTTCCTGATGATCGCGGTCGCGCTCGCCGCAATCTCTTTCCTCGCGGTGATCACGACCACCGAGTACTGGCAGCAGAACGCGCCGCTGGCCTGGGGCCTGCTGGTCGGCCTGGTCGCGATCCCCGCGTACCTGACCTCCCTGCTGCGCGCGTTGACGCGCGCGACCGACGAGGCGCGTCGCGCCAACGCGGCCAAGACCTCGTTCCTCGCGAACATGAGCCACGAGTTCCGCACGCCGCTCAACGGCATCGTCGGCATGTCCGAACTGCTGTCGGCAACGCGCCTCACCGTGGAGCAGCGCGAATGCGCGGCGGTGATCCAGACGTCGGCGCGCTCGCTGCTCGGCCTCGTCGAGGACGTGCTCGACATCTCGACGATCGAGGCGGGCAAGCTCAAGCGCGTCGAGGCGGACTTCCAGCTCGGCGACGTGCTCGACGGCATCCGCGTGATGCTGCAGCCGCTCGCCGCGGCCAAGGGCGTCGCGTTCGGAACGAGCATCGGCGATGGCGTGCCGATGGACCTGCGTGGCGACAGCGTGCACCTGCGCCAGATCCTCGTGAACCTCGTGTCGAACGCGATCAAGTTCACAGAGCACGGCAGCGTCGCGGTCACGGTCGAGAAACTGCCCGAGTCCGTCGAAGGTGTGGCGATGCTGCTGTTCTCGGTGCGCGACACCGGCGTCGGGATTCCCGCCCAGGCGCAGGAGCGCATCTTCCGGGCGTTCGAACAGGCAGATGCGGGTCACGCACGGCGCTTCGGTGGCACCGGACTCGGCACCACGATCGCGAAGTCGCTGACCGAACTGCTCGGCGGCGAGATCGGGCTCGATAGCCGCGAGGGCGAGGGTTCGCATTTCTGGGTTCGGCTGCCGTTCGTCGTGCGCACGGTGGTCGCGGACGTCGCGCGCGCCACCGGGCCGAACGTGATCGAGTTCGCCGATCCGTTCGTGCGCCACCGTGCCCGGATCCGTTCGCTGCGGCTGCTGGTCGCGGACGACCAGCCCGCGAACATCACGGTGCTGGTCCGCCTGCTCGAGAAGGCAGGGCACCAGCCGTTCGTCGTGCACAGCGGCGAGGAAGCGCTCGAGGCGATCGAGCAGGATCGCTTCGATGCGGCGATCATCGACCTGCACATGCCCGGCATCAGCGGCCTCGACGTGCTGCGCCAGGCGCGTGCGATGCAGGCCGGTCGCACGCAGACGCCGTTCATCGTGCTGAGTGCGGACGCGACCCCGACGACGATACGCGAATGCAGCCAGGCCGGCGCGCGTGCCTACCTCAGCAAGCCGGTGGTGATCGATCGCCTGTTCGAGGCGCTCTGCGACGTCGCTTCCGATGCGACGCGACCGGGTGGCATGCTCGCGGCGCTCGCACAAACACAGCCGCTCGCGGATACCGTGATCGCGCCGCAGGTGATCGAGGAGCTCGCCGAGCTGCAACTCGGCGACGGCTTCGTCGGCCTGTTCGTCTCCGAATGCCTCAACGACGCGGCGCGCACGATCGGCGAGATGGAAACGCATGCGATCGCCGGGCAGTGGGATGCCTTTCGCGACGGTTGCCACGCGCTCAAGGGCGTGGCCGGCAACATGGGCGCGGTGCAGCTCGCGGCGGCCGCGTCGGACCTGATGCGGCTCGGCAACTGGCAGCTTCCACGCGAGTTCAAGCCGCGCCTCAGACTCGTGCGCGAACAGCTCGAATCCGCGCGCGCGGCCCTTGCGCGCGCCATGGCGACGCGCGAAGGGCGCGACGCCACGGTATGGGACGCCTGAGCAATGCGCGTCCTGCGCACGCGCTCATCCCGCCGCGATCCGCGCCGGAGCGCTTGTCGCGGACGCATCCGCGGCCACCGGCTTGCGCTGCGCGCGCACCAGGCGTTCCATCGTGCGCAACGACTTCTCGCCGAGCTGCATCGCGGTATCGACCCAGATCTCGGTGATGTGCATGAGTTCGGTCAGGCTCACCTCGCTGCGGATCTGGCGCACGCGATTCATCGCGGCGCGCGCATGCGGGATGCGGTGGTTGCGGCGGATCAGGTCGGCGACCGCCTGCGCGCCTTCGCCCTTCGGCACCAGCACGTCGACGATGCCCATGCGGTGCAACTCGTCGCTGCCGTAGATCGTGCCGTTGAGCATCATTTCCTCGGCGCGTCGCGGGCTCACGCGCTGCGAGAGATACGAATAGGCGCCCATGCCCGGGAACAGGTCGAACAGCACCTCGGGGAAACCCATGCCGGTGCCGCTCTCGGCGACGATCGTGTGGCACGACAGCGCGAGCTCGAAGCCGCCGCCGAGCGCATCGCCCTGCACCAACGCGATCGTGTTGAAGTTGCGGTTGAGCCCGGCGTGGATCTCGTGCACGCCCTCGACGCACAGGCGCGCATAGGCGAGCAGGTGCTCGCGGTTGCGTTCGCGGATCAGCCGGCAGAACAGCTCGAGGTCGCCACCGAGGTTGAACACGTTCGCGTCGGACGCGAACACGACGTGGCGCGGGACTGCGTCCGACGCAGGCGCCGAATTGGCACGCTCGGCGGTGCGCTTGAGGAAATCGCGCATTTCCTTCATGAGCGGGACCGAGAAACACGCGCGGTACGTGCCGAGGTCGCGCCCGAAACGCTGGGCATGCATGAAGCACCAGTCTGCGTGGCTGGCGGGATCGGACTGCGTGCGCAGCAGGTGGTAGTCGGTGTCGCGATGCAGAACTTCAACGGCGGGCATGTGGATTCCCCTTGGAACGGCGCCGCTCGTGACCGTTCCCGAGCAGCAAGGCCTGCACATCCAGGTGCTCCCGAAATGGGACGGTCGGCGGCAGTCTAGCGCAACGGCTTACCGAAGATTGACAACCGCGTTAAAGTATGGGTATCGGGTGCGAGGCCTGCGTCTAGACGGGTCCGCGATGCGAAGGAGCAGGGGAAGCATGACCAAAGAAGCGGCGGGGAAGAAGCTGCGGCCGGCGCGCATGGCGATCCGGTCGGCTGTCTTCATCAGCAGCGGCCAGCACGGCTGGAGCAGCGAGATCGAGGACATTTCGGCGACCGGGGTGCTGGTGTCCAAGCCCGAGCAGTGGTCGGGGCGCATCGGCGACGTGTTCGCGCTCGACATGCTGATCGGCGAAGCACTCGACATCCACGTCGACGCCGCGCTCGTGCGCGTCACCGACAACAGCCTCGGTTTCACCTATGCGCGCATTCCCGAAGACAAGGAAGCGCCGCTGTGGAACCTGCTCGGGGGCTACGCGGACCGGCTCGAGCCCTATTCGGCCTGAGCGCGGAACGGCGGCGATCCCACTATAGGCAGAAACCTGTTTTTCCCGTAGACCGGGCCGGTCGGCCGCGGCTTCCCGGCTCCTGCCAAAGCCACAGCCACGGCCTCACCACGCCGCATCCGCGCGCCATCTCAACCCGCCGGCGCGTCCCGCAATTCGCGGCGCAGGATCTTGCCGACATTGGTCTTGGGCAGCGACTCCCGGAACTCGATGTAGCGCGGCATCTTGTACGGCGTCAGGTTCTCCTTGCAGTGCGCACGGATCTGTTCCTGCGTCAGCGAGGGGTCTTTCCTGACCACGACGATCTTGACCGCTTCGCCGGATTTCTCGTCCGGCACGCCGACCGCCGCGACCTCGAGCACGCCGGGCATCTGGGCGACGACGTCCTCGACTTCGTTCGGATACACGTTGAAGCCTGAAACGAGGATCATGTCCTTCTTGCGGTCGACGATGTAGACGAAACCGCGTTCGTCGATGCGCGCGATGTCGCCCGTGCGCAACCAGCCGTCGGCCGAAAGCACCTGGGCGGTTTCCTCGGGTCGGTTCCAGTAGCCCTTCATGACCTGCGGCCCGCGCACGCACAGTTCGCCGATCGCGTTGTTCGCGAGGTCGTTGCCGTCGTCGTCGCGGATCGCGATGTCGGTGGACGGAATCGGAAGCCCGATCGAGCCGTTGTACTCGGCGATGTCGAGTGGATTGATGCAGACGGCGGGGCAGGTCTCGGTCAGGCCGTAGGCCTCGGCGAGCGTGCAGCCGGTCACCTTCTTCCAGCGTTCGGCGACCGCACGCTGCACCGCCATCCCGCCGCCGAGGGTCAGCCGCAGGCGCGAGAAATCGACCTGGTCGAAGCCCTGGGTGTTGAGCAGTCCCGCGAACAGCGTGTTGACGCCGGTCAGCGCGGTGAAGCCGGTGGACTTGATCGACTTCACGAACGCAGGCATGTCGCGCGGGTTCGTGATCAGGTGGTTGTAACCGCCGACGCGCGCGAACACGAGGAAGTTCGCGGTCAGTGCGAAGATGTGGTACAGCGGCAACGCCGTGATCACCACTTCCTCGCCTTCGCGCATGTTGGAACTGATCCACGCATGCGCCTGCAGCATGTTCGAGACCATGTTGCGATGGGTCAGCATCGCACCCTTGGCCACGCCGGTGGTGCCGCCGGTGTACTGCAGGAACGCGATGTCGTCCGGGCCGATTTCGACCTTCGGGGCCTTCGAACGCATGCCGCGACCGAGCGCCTCGTTGAAGCGGATCGCATGCGGGATCGAGTAGGGCGGCACCATCTTCTTGACGTGGCGCACGACGAAATTGGTGATCAGCGACTTCGGGAAACCGAGCATGTCGCCGATGCCGGTGCAGATCACGTTGCGGCAGGCGGTGTCCGCGAGGACTTCGGCCACGGTCTTCGCGAAATTGTCGAGCACCAGGATCGTGCTCGCGCCCGAATCGACGAGCTGGTGGCGGAGTTCGCGCGGCGTGTACATCGGGTTCACGTTGACGACCGTGAGGCCCGCGCGCAGCACGCCCATGATCGCGACCGGGTATTGCAGCAGGTTCGGCAGCATGATCGCGACGCGCTCGCCCTTGGCGAGCTTGAGGTCGTTGAGCAGGAACGCCGCGAAGATCGCGCTGAGCCGATCGAGATCGCCATAGGTCATGTCGCGACCCATGTTCTCGAACGCGGGCCGATGGCGGAACCGGTCGCAGCTTTCCTCCAGCAGCGCCGTCACCGAACGGTACTGTCCCGGATCGATCTCGGTCGGGATGCCCTTCGGATAGCTGGCGAACCAGGGACGTGGAGGATGGCTCATGCGGTTTTCCCCTTGGGCCCTGCGCAGGCGCTGCGCTGCAGGCGTCGTTGCATTAGTCTGTACGCGGATCCGCGACTGTGCTGGCGACGCGGACCGCGTGGCCGCCCGATTGCAGCACACCCACTGAACGAGCGGCAAGCCGCAATGCAACGTGAGTCCGGAGGAAGCGTGCGCCGCGTACTGGTCCTGCTGCTGTGCGTCGCCGTCGTCGCCTGCGCGCGACGAACCGACGCGGACGCGGTGCGCGCGCGGATCGCCGGGATCGCGGCGGCCGCCGAAT
This sequence comes from Lysobacteraceae bacterium, assembly GCA_004143945.1. Classification (GTDB taxonomy): domain Bacteria; phylum Pseudomonadota; class Gammaproteobacteria; order Xanthomonadales; family Rhodanobacteraceae; genus Dokdonella_A. The sequence goes on along the minus strand of SEHB01000001.1, from coordinate 503,119 downwards.
CCCGTGAAGTCGGCGACGTCATGGACGCGGTCAGCGCGGACTTCGTGGGCAACGACGGACTCGATCGCGCGCAACTCGCGAGCCTCGTGCGCGCACAAGTGCTCGGCGGCGGCGCGGTAGACGTCTCGCTCGGAAACATCGAAGTCGAGGTGCACGGCGATCGCGCGACCGCGCGCTTCGGCGCGACGCTGACCGATGGAAGCGGACGCTGGATCCCCGACCGGCGCGCGCGGCTCGCATTCGAGACCGGCTGGCGCCGCGAGGACGGGGACTGGGCCTGCTACAACGCGAGCTGGTCGCGCGAGGAAGATTGAAGCGCGCTGGACACGCGTGGTCCCGGTCGCTTCGCGGCAGACCGGGACCCGCAATGCGCGGCGTGCGCGCTCGCGCGTCGCTCAGGCCGCCTTCGATCTCGACGCGAGCTGGCGCAGCACGTACTGCAGGATGCCGCCGTGCCGGAAGAACTCGCGTTCCTTCGGCGTCAGCAGCAGCACCTGCACCTTGAATGCGATGCGCCGGCCATCGGCCGCGGTCGCGACCACCTCGGCCTCGCGTGCCTCGCCGCCGGCGAGGCCGGTGATGTCGAAGGTTTCCATGCCGGTGAGACCGAGCGAACGTGCGTTCTGTCCCTCGAGGAACTGGCAGGGCAGCACGCCCATGCCGACGAGGTTGGAGCGATGGATGCGCTCGAAACTCTCCGCGATGACGGCCTTCACGCCGAGCAGCAGCGTGCCCTTCGCGGCCCAGTCGCGCGACGAACCGGTGCCGTATTCCTTGCCCGCGATGACGACCAGCGGCGTCCCTTCGGCCTTGTACTTCATCGCTGCGTCGTAGATCGCCATCTGTTCGCCGCTCGGGACGTGCCGCGTGTAGCCGCCTTCGACATCGTCGAGCATCTGGTTGCGGATGCGGATGTTCGCGAACGTGCCGCGCACCATCACGTCGTCGTTGCCGCGCCGCGAGCCGTAGGAGTTGAAGTCCTTCGGCTCGACGCCGCGGCTGACCAGGAAGCGACCCGCAGGGCTGTCCTTCTTGATCGAACCCGCGGGCGAGATGTGGTCGGTCGTGATCGAGTCGCCGAACAGCCCGAGCAGGCGCGCACCGTGGATGTCCTCGACGGCGCGCGGTTGCGCGGTCATGCCTTCGAAGTAGGGCGGATTCTTGATGTAGGTCGAGTCGTCCCACGCGTACAGCGCGCCGTCCGGCGAGGCGATCGAGTTCCAGCGGCTGTCGCCCTTGAACACGTCGGCGTAGTTCTTCGTGAACATCGCGGGGTTGATCGCGCCTGCGATCGTGTCGGAGATCTCCTGGTTGCTCGGCCAGATGTCCTTGAGGAACACGGGCTCGCCGTCGCTGCCGATACCGAGTGGTTCGCGCGTGAGGTCGATGTCGAGTGTTCCGGCCAGCGCGTACGCCACCACGAGCGGCGGCGAGGCGAGGTAGTTCATCTTGACCTCGGGGTGCACGCGTCCCTCGAAGTTGCGGTTGCCCGAGAGCACCGATGCGACGGCGAGGTCGCCCTCGGCGATGCCCTTGCTGATCTCGACCGGCAGCGGACCGGAGTTGCCGATGCAGGTGGTGCAGCCGTAGCCGACGACGTAGAAGCCGACCTTCTCCAGTTCCTTCAGCAGGCCGGTCTTCTCGAGGTAGTCGGTGACGACGAGCGAACCCGGGCCGAGCGAGGGCTTGACCCACGGCTGCGCGCGCAGGCCGCGCGCAGCGGCCTTCTTCGCGAGCAGGCCCGCGCCGAGCATGACCGCCGGATTGGACGTGTTGGTGCAGGACGTGATCGCGGCGATCACGACGCTGCCATCGCCGAGCTTGAACGTCTCGCCGTCCTTCTCGACGCGCACGCCGCCGTTGGTGATCGCGTTCGCCGCGTTGCCGATCGCGGTGGTGCCGCCTTCGTTGAGGAACTGCGCGGTTTCGCCCGTGCGGGGCGGGCGGTGCGCCGTGAGCACCTTCACCGCGTCGACGTAGCTCTGGCGGACGTCGCCGAGCAGCACGCGATCCTGCGGCCGCTTCGGGCCGGCCAGCGAAGGGCGAACGTCGGCGAGATCGAGCTCGAGCGTGGTGGTGAACTCGGCCGGGCGCGTGCCCTCGTCGTGCCACATCCCCTGCGCCTTCGCATACGCCTCGACGAGACGGATCTGGGCTTCGTCGCGACCCGAAAGGCGCAGGTAATTCAATACCTCCTGGTCGATCGGGAAGATGCCGCAGGTCGCGCCGTACTCGGGCGCCATGTTCGCGATCGTCGCGCGGTCGGCGAGCGGCAGGGAGCGCAGGCCTTCGCCGAAGAACTCGACGAACTTGCCGACCACGCCGAGCGTGCGCAGCATCTGGGTCACCGTGAGCACGAGGTCGGTCGCGGTGACGCCCTCGCCGAGACGGCCGGCGAGCCGGAAACCGACCACCTGCGGGATCAGCATCGAGGACGGCTGGCCGAGCATCGCGGCTTCCGCCTCGATGCCGCCGACGCCCCAGCCGAGCACACCGAGCCCGTTGATCATCGTGGTGTGCGAGTCGGTGCCGAACACGGTGTCCGGATAGGCCCAGCTTTCGCCGTCGCGGTCGGCCGTGAACACGACGCGCGCGAGGTGCTCCAGGTTGACCTGGTGCACGATGCCGGTGCGCGGCGGCACCACCTTGAAATTGTCGAACGCCTTCTGGCCCCAGCGCAGGAACGCGTAGCGCTCCTGGTTGCGCTCGAATTCGATTTCGACGTTGGTCTCGAGCGCGGCGGCCGAGCCGAATGCATCGACCTGCACCGAGTGGTCGATCACGAGTTCGGCCGGAGCGAGCGGATTGATCTGGGTCGCGTCGCCGCCGAGCCGCACCACCGCGTCGCGCATCGCGGCGAGGTCGACCACGCAGGGCACGCCGGTGAAGTCCTGCAGCACGACGCGCGCGGGCATGAAGGAGATCTCGGTATCCGGTTCCTTCTTCGCGTCCCAGTTCGCGACCGCCTCGATTTCCTTCGCCGTGACGTTGAGGCCGTCCTCGTGGCGCAGCAGGTTCTCCAGCAGGATCTTCAGCGAGTACGGCAGGCGCGCGAGGTCGAAACGCTGCCCGAGCCGGGCCAGGCTCGAATAGTGGTAACGCTTGCCGTTGACCTCGAGGACGTCCCGGGTCGAGAACGAATCTGTCATCTGAATCTCCTGGCTGGCGTTTCGCGTGCGCGAAGGGCCGCGGTGGCACCGCGGGCGCGGCCCGGCGTGCGGGCGGCGAACTGGGCCCGCCATTATCGCTCATCGGCCGCCGCGTCGCGAGATCGTGCCCTGCGTCGCGGCTGCCGGATCGCGGATTCAGCCGTTGTCGAGGGTGCTGCGCGACAACAGGCCGCGCGCGAGCATCGCGTACTCGCGCCGGCGCAGCAGCAACCGCAGTTGGGAACCGCCAACCTGGCGCCAGAGCACAGCAGCACGCACGCCGGCGAGCAGCAGCGCACGCACCTGCGCCACCAGCTGCGGATTGGCGAGGTGGACCGGGTTGCCATGCACGACCACGCGCGGCTGCAGGCGCGAGAGCGTGGCCACGTAGAGGTCGGCGAGGCGCCCCTGCACGGTCACGTGCGCGACGCCGAAGTGCTCGACCTGGCGCTGGATCGCACCGATCCCGTCGCCGAGTTCCGCCTTCACGCGCGGGCTGCGCGCGAGCCGGCGCTCGAGCCGCAGCACGCCGAGCACGAGGCGGGTCAGCGCGACGTCGCGCTGCTCGCCCTCGAACTGCGCAAGCAGCGCCTCGAGCCCGGTGCGCACGCCGCCGATGCCGCCGAACACGGCTGCGGCACTGTCGGCATCAATGCGGAACACGCTCGCGAGGCTGGCCTCGGTCGCGGCCTCGCTGGTGCGGCCCGTGGTGGCCACTTCGTGCACGAGCCGGCAGGCCTGGAGCACGCCCGCGAGTGCGATCACGCGCGATTCACGCATGCGGCACGCTCCGCCGGTCGGCGTCGGTCCAGTTCCCGAACGGCGCGTCGCTGCGCTCGATCACGGCGCCGCCAAGGCAAGTGTCGCCGTCGTAGAAGACCACCGACTGGCCCGGCGTCACCGCGCGCTGCGGCTGGTCGAAGCGCACGTGGCAGGCATCGCCGTCGAGCACCACGCGGCAGGGCTGCTGCTCCTGGCGATAGCGCACCATCGCGCTGCAGCGGAACGCGGCCGCGGGCGCTTCGCCCGCGATCCAGGTGGCGTTGCCCGCGGCGAGCGCATTCGAATGCAGCCAGTGGTTCATGTTGCCCTGGGCGACGTAGAGCACGTTCGAGGAGACGTCTTTGCCGACGACATACCAGGGGGCGTCGCCCGCACCGCGGCGGCCGCCGATGCCGAGGCCACCCCGCTGGCCGAGCGTGTAGTAGAACACGCCTGCATGCTCGCCGAGTGCGGTGCCCTCGGGCGTGCGGATCGCGCCGGGCCGCGCCGGGATCCAGGTTTCGAGGAACGTGCGGAAGTCGCGCTCGCCGATGAAGCAGATGCCGGTGGAATCCTTCTTGCGGTGGGTCGCGAGCCCCGCCTCGGCCGCGAGCCTGCGCACGTCGCGCTTCTCGAGTTCGCCGAGCGGAAACAGCGTCGCCGCGAGCGCAGCCTGGCCGAGCGCGTGCAGGAAATAGGTCTGGTCCTTGGCGCGGTCGCGCGCGCGCAGCAGGCGCCAGCGGCCGTCGACTTCGGCGACGCGCGCGTAGTGGCCGGTCGCGATGCGCGAGGCGCCGAGCGCGAGCGCGTGGTCGAGGAAGGTCCGGAACTTGATCTCGCGGTTGCACAGAACGTCGGGATTCGGGGTTCGACCCTGCCGGTAGCCCTCGAGGAAGCGTTCGAACACCTGCGCGCGATATTCGGCCGAGAAGTCGCGCAGGTGCAGCGGGATGCCGAGCCGCGCACATACCGACAGCGCGTCCTTGCGATCGACGTCGGCGGTGCAGGGGCCGGCATCGCCTTCGTCCCAGTTCTGCATGAACATGCCCGCGCAGTCCACGCCTTCGCGTTTCAGCAGCAGCGCGGCCACCGAAGAGTCGACGCCGCCCGACATGCCGACGACGACCGAGGCCGCGACCTGCACGTTCATGCGACGACTCCGGCGGACCGCAGGCGCGGCCGCTCGGTGTTTGCACGCGGCCGGCTCATGGATCGGCTTGCAGGCTCCGGATCGCATCGAGCGGCAGGCGCCGGCCGGCGAGCCAGTCGTCGATGCTCGCGAGCACCATCGGGCTGCGCAGGCGATCCGCTGCCGCGTGCACATCGTCGCGCGGGAGCCAGATCGCGCGCACGATGCCCGCGTCGAGCACGCGTTCCGGGTCGTGTCGCAGCGGTTGCGCCGCGAACGTGAAGCGCACGAACTGCCGACCCGAGGGCGAACACCACTGCTGCACGCCGAGCAGGCACTCGAGGCGAACCTCCCAGCCGGTCTCCTCGAGCGTCTCGCGCACGGCGGCCGCCTGCAGCGTCTCGTCGGGATCGAGGTGGCCAGCGGGCTGGTTCAGCACGAGGCGGCCGCGCACTTCCTCCTCGACGAGCAGGAATCGGCCGCCGTCCGGCACCACGGTGGCGACCGTCACATGCGGCCGCCAGACGTCGTCCGCGGCCTCGGGCGGCATGAAGATCTGGGTCATCGGCGAATTCTATCAGGGCGCGCGTGACGCGCCGGTCGCACCCGCGCAGGCAAGTGGCCTTGCACGCGCGCTCGGCGGCTCCACCTAGGGTGGTCCGCCCCGGCGCTATACTCGGGGCCAGCGTTGGATCCGACTTTTCCTGCATGCCACAGATTCCCGATCCCGGAACCGAGCACACCCGCGGTCTCGCCGTCGAAGAAGCGCGACCGGAGGTGGTCCGGCCGCCGCTCTATCAGGTACTCCTGCTCAACGACGACTTCACGCCGATGGATTTCGTGATCGTCGTGCTGGAGTCTTTCTTCAGCATGGATCGCGAACGCGCGACCCAGGTCATGTTGCACGTGCATACCCGCGGCAAGGGCGTGTGCGGCGTGTTCACGCGCGAGGTGGCCGAAACCAAGGTGACCCAGGTCAACGAATTCTCGCGCAGCCACCAGCATCCGTTGTTGTGCACGATGGAGAAGACCTGAGGCGTGGGCGCGGAAGCGGTCAGGATGCGACCGCTGCGGACACGCAAGCAGGCCGCGATCAGGGAGATTGAACCCGCGCGTGCGGTCCATATATTGCATGTGCCACCCAAGGCAAGGCAGTCCGGAGCACCCTGAATGTTCAGCAAGGATCTCGAAGTCACGATCGGCCAGTGCTACAAGGAAGCACGCGAGCAGCGACATGAGTTCATGACCGTCGAGCACCTGCTGCTCGCGCTGCTCGAGAATGCATCGGCCACCGCGGTCCTGCGCGCATGCGGGGTCGACATTTCCAAGCTCGCGCGCGACCTGCGCTCGATCATCACCGAGACGGTGCCGGTGTTGCCGCCGAACGACGAGCGCGACACCCAACCGACGCTCGGGTTCCAGCGCGTGCTGCAGCGCGCGGTCTACCACGTGCAATCCTCGGGCAGGAAGGAAGTGACCGGCGCGAACGTGCTGGTCGCGATCTTCGGCGAGAAGGATTCGCACGCGGTGTACTTCCTCGGCCAGCAGGAAGTCACGCGGCTCGACGTCGTCAACTACATCTCGCACGGGATCGCGAAGATCGGCCACGAGTCCGGCGGCGCGCAGCCCGCGGCGGGCGGCGAACCCGCGCGCGAAGGCGAGGGCGGCGAGGAGGCGCGCGGCAATCCGCTGTCGGAGTTCGCGAACAACCTCAACGAGCTCGCGCGCGAAGGAAAGATCGATCCGCTGATCGGGCGCCACGAGGAAATCGAGCGCACGATCCAGGTGCTGTGCCGGCGTCGGAAGAACAACCCGCTGTACGTCGGCGAAGCCGGCGTCGGCAAGACCGCGCTGGCCGAGGGCCTGGCCAAGCGCATCGTCGACGGCGAGGTGCCCGACGTGCTCGCCGACTGCACGATCTGGGCGCTCGACCTCGGCGCGCTCGTCGCCGGCACCAAATACCGCGGCGACTTCGAGAAGCGCCTCAAGGGCGTGATCACGCAGTTGCGCAAGGAGCCCGGCGCGATCCTGTTCATCGACGAGATCCACACGATCATCGGCGCAGGGTCCGCCTCCGGCGGAACCATGGATGCGTCCAACCTGATCAAGCCCGTGCTCGCGAGCGGCGAGCTGCGCTGCATCGGCTCGACCACGTTCCAGGAATACCGCGGCGTGTTCGAGAAGGACCGCGCGCTCGCGCGGCGCTTCCAGAAGATCGACGTGGTCGAGCCCTCGATCGCGGACAGCTTCGAGATCCTCAAGGGCCTGAAGACGCGCTTCGAGGAGCACCACAAGGTCGAGTACACCAACGACGCGCTGAAGGCGGCGGTGGACCTGTCGGTCAAGCACATCGCCGACCGCCTGCTGCCGGACAAGGCGATCGACGTGATCGACGAGGCCGGCGCGCGCCAGCACCTGCTGCCCGAGGCCGACCGCAGCGGGCTCGTCGACGTGCCCGACATCGAGTTCATCGTCGCGCGCATGGCGCGCATCCCGCCCAAGCAGGTCTCGGCATCGGATCGCGACGTGCTGCGCAACCTGGATCGCAATCTCAAGATGGTCGTGTTCGGCCAGGACGATGCGATCGACAAGCTCTCGGGCGCGATCAAGATGGCGCGCTCGGGGCTCGGCAACCCGGCCAAGCCGATCGGCTGCTTCCTGCTGACCGGCCCGACCGGCGTCGGCAAGACCGAGGTCACGCGCCAGCTCGCGATGCAGCTCGGCATCGAACTCGTGCGTTTCGACATGTCCGAGTACATGGAGGCGCACTCGGTGTCGCGCCTGATCGGCGCGCCGCCGGGCTACGTCGGCTTCGACCAGGGCGGCCTGCTGACCGAGCAGATCGTCAAGCATCCGCACTGCGTGCTGCTGCTCGACGAGATCGAGAAGGCGCATCCGGACGTCTACAACATCCTGCTGCAGATTATGGACCGCGGGGCGCTGACGGACACAAACGGGCGCGAGGCGAATTTCAAGAACGTGATCGTGGTGATGACGACCAACGTCGGTGCGCAGGCCGCCGCGCGCCGCACGATCGGCTTCGTCGAGCAGAACCACCAGACCGATGCGATGGAAGCGCTCAAGCGCGCGTTCACGCCGGAGTTCCGCAACCGCCTCGACGCGGTCGTGCAGTTCAACTCGCTCGATTTCGAGCACATCCTGCGCGTGGTCGACAAGTTCCTGATCGAACTCGAGGCGCAGCTGCAGGAAAAGCACGTCGCGCTGCACGTGGACGCGGACGCGCGCCGCTGGCTGGCCGAGCACGGTTTCGACCCGCAGATGGGCGCGCGGCCAATGGCGCGCGTGATCCAGGAAAACGTCAAGCGCCTGCTCGCCGACGAACTGCTGTTCGGCAAGCTGTCGGAAGGCGGCAAGGTCGCGTTGTCGGTGCAGGACGGCAAGCTCGCGGTCGCAAGCGAAGCCGCCGAAAAGCTACCGGCCGTGGTGGAATGAAACGTTTGGGCGCCGGGAGGATCCCGGCGCTCCGGTTTCCGGCGGCGGTTCGTGCGCGGCGTGCAACGCGCAGCGGCGAATGATCAGGGGCAGATCGACGCGATCTTACTGTCGATTTCCGCGATTGACGCGGGCAGGGCGGCCCGTTCGTGGTCGGTCAGGATCTCCGTCGACTCGCCGCTGCGACGGCGTTCCAGTGCGGCCCCGGCCTGGCGCAGTTGCTCGCACTCCTGCGTACGCAGCTCGGCCGCCTTGCGCTCGTCTGCCGCCCGTGCGGCCGGGTCGACGGCCGGCATTCCTTGCGCGAGGTCCGCGGCATCGCGCTGCAATGCCTGGTTGGCGTCGGCTGAAGCCGCCTGCGCAGCTGGCGGCCGCGCTGGACCCCTGATCAGGATGGCGTCTGCCGGAGGTGGCGTGTCGCTGAAGTGCAGGCCGCCGCTGGCGTCCTTCCATTGGTACACGGTAGCGCCGCTGGTGAACGCTGCGCTGGACAGGAACGTGATCGCAACCTGCAGCAGAAGCCTGATCGGCTTCATTTCATGCGGTACGTGATGCGACCCTTGGTCAGGTCGTAGGGCGTCATCTCGACCTTGACCTTGTCGCCGGTCAGGATGCGGATGTAGTTCTTGCGCATGCGGCCCGAAATGTGCGCGGTGACCACGTGCCCGTTCTCGAGCTTCACGCGGAACATCGTGTTCGGCAGGGTTTCGAGGATCGCACCCTCCATCTCGATGACGTCGTCTTTGGACATTGTTTCCTTGGGGGCAGCGGGGCCGGTTCAGCCGGCAAAGGCGCGAGATTCTGCCATGTTCGGGCGGTCGCGGGAAGCAACACCCTCGCAAGCTGCGGCCGGATCGCGCATTTCGGGTCTCCCCGAGCGGCTATTCGCGCCGCGACGCGGCCAGCGCGGCGGCCTTGATGCGCGCGGAGGCCGACGGCCATGCAGGAGGCCCGAATGGGAGGTCGGCGAGTCGCGCAACCTCGGCGCAGAACGCGGCGCGCGGCATTTCACGCGCGCCGAGCGTGAACAGGTGCGGCGAAGCGACCTGCGCGTCGAGCAGCGGGCAACCGCGTTCGTCGAGCAGGCGACACAGCGCGAGCAGCGCGACCTTCGAGCCATTGCCCGCTGCGCTGAACATCGATTCGCCATAGAACATGCGTCCGACGCGGACGCCGTAGATGCCGCCGACGAGGTCGCGCCCGTCCCAGGCTTCGACCGAATGCGCATGGCCGAGGCGATGCAGGCGTTCGTAGGCCGCGATCATCGATGCACCGATCCAGGTGCCGCCGGCGTCGCGCCGCGGATGCGCGCAGGCACGCATGACAGCGCCGAACGCGTTGTCCGTGCGGATCGTCCAGTCGCAGCCGCGCAGCCAGCGTGCGAGTCGGCGTGGCACATGCGGCGTCGCGGTGTCGAACACCGTGCGCCGCGCGGGCGACCACCAGAGGATCGGCTCGTCCTCCGAGTACCACGGGAAGACGCCGCGCCGGTACGCCGCGAGCAGGCGCGCCGGCGACAGGTCGCCACCGGCCGCGAGCAGGCCGTCGGGCTCCTCCATCGCGCGCCCGACCGGCGGGAACGCATCCGGATCGGCGGGATCGAGCCAGGGCAGGCGGATCATGCGGGGCGTTGCGCGTCGGCGGTGTTGCCGGTGCGCGCGTACGGCGAGTGGCGCTCGAGCTCGGCACGGTAATCGTCGAGCGCGGCCGCTTCGCGCGCGAGCGCACGCGCGATCGCCGCGCGGAAGCGCGCGTCGGCGATCCAGTGGAACGAGTGCGTGCGGGTCGGCACGAAGCCGCGCGCGAGCTTGTGTTCACCCTGCGCGCCGGGCTCGAAGTGCTGCAGGCGCTCGCGCAGGCAGTAGTCGATGCCCTGGTAATAGCAGGCCTCGAAGTGCAGGCCGTCGACCTGCTCGCGCGCACCCCAGTAGCGACCGTACAGCGTGGTCGCGCTGCGCAGCATCAGCGCGCCGGCGATCGTGCGCCCGGCGCGCGTGCAGAGCACCGCGACCACGCTGCGCGGCATCGCGCGCCCGAGGTGGCGGAAGAAGTCGAGCGTCAGCGCCGGATGGTTGCCGTGGTCCTCGAACGTCGCGAGGTAGAACGCATGCAGGTCGGCCCAGTCGGCGTCGCCGAGTTCGTCGCCGTGGCGGAGGCTGCATTCGATACCGGCGCGCGCGACGCGAGCGCGCTCCTGGCGGATGTTCTTGCGCTTGCGCGCGGACAGGTCGGCGAGGAACGCATCGAAGTCCGCCCAGCCACGGTTGCTCCAGTGGAACTGCCAGTCGAAGCGCGCGAGCCAGCCGGCGGCCGCGAATGGCCCGGCATCGTCCTCGCGGGTGAAGTTCGCGTGCGCGGAGGACAGGCCGAGCTCGAGCGCGCGCGCGCGCATCGCATCGACGAGCAGCGCCCGCAGCTCGCCGGTGCAGGCTCCGCGGCCGACCAGCAGGCGCGGGCCGGCCACGGGCGAATAGGGCACTGCGCAGAGCAGCTTGGGGTAGTAGTCGAGCCCGTGTTCGGCGTAGGCATGCGCCCAGCTCCAGTCGAACACGAACTCGCCGTGCGAGTTGCCCTTGAGGTAGAGCGGCGCCGCTGCGACGAGGCTCTCGCCGTCGTGCAGCGCGAGATGATGCGGCAGCCAGCCGTGCGCCGGCTCGACGCAGCGGTGCCGTTCGAGTCCGGCGAGGAAACGATGATCGAGGAACGGATTGTCGTCGGGCAGCAGCGCGTTCCACGCCTGTTGCGGGATCTCCTCGATGCGCTCGTGGAAGCTTGCCTTCATTCGCGGCGCCCGCAGCGCCGGCAGCACGTCACGCGGGGCACGAAGGCCGGCTCGAGAAGGGCACGGAGGAAAAGCTCCCGGAAAGACCGCGTTACCTGCGCAGCGCGCGGGCCCCTACACATGCAGGCCCGCATCAGCCCTTGTCGAGGAATTTCTCGGCGTCGAGCGCGGCCATGCAGCCGAAGCCCGCCGAGGTCACGGCCTGCCGGTAGACCTGGTCGGCGACGTCGCCTGCGGCGAACACGCCGGGCACGCTGGTCGCGGTCGCGCCGCCCTCGAGGCCGGTGCGGATCGTGATGTAGCCGTTCTTCATCTCGAGCTGGCCGTCGAAGATCGACGTGTTCGGCGTGTGGCCGATCGCGATGAACGCACCGGTCACCTGGATCTCGCGCAGGCCGCCATCGAGCGCGCTGCGCAGGCGCATGCCGGTGACGCCGCGGTCGTCGCCGAGCACCTCGTCGACGGCGTGGTTCCAGATGATCTCGACCTTGCCGGCGCGCTGCTTCTCGAACAGCTTGTCCTGCATGATCTTCTCGGCGCGCAGCTTGTCGCGGCGGTGCACCAGCGTGACCTTGCGGCAGATGTTGGAGAGGTACAGCGCTTCCTCGACCGCGGTATTGCCGCCGCCGACGACCGCGACGTCCTGGTCGCGGAAGAAGAAGCCGTCGCAGGTCGCGCAGGCCGAAACGCCCTTGCCCTTGTAGTGCTCTTCCGAACGGATGCCGAGGTACTTCGCGGTCGCGCCGGTCGCGATGATCAACGCGTCGCAGGTGTATTCGCCCGCATCGCCCTTGAGCCGGAACGGTCGCTGCGAGAGGTCGGTGCTGTGGATGTGGTCGAACACCATCTCGGTGTCGAAGCGCTCGGCGTGCTCGGCCATGCGCTGCATGAGCTGCGGGCCCTGCAGGCCTTCGACGTCGCCCGGCCAGTTGTCGACGTCGGTGGTCGTCATCAACTGGCCGCCCTGGGCGAGACCGGTGATCAGCGCGGGCTTGAGGTTGGCGCGCGCCGCGTAGACGGCGGCGGTGTACCCGGCGGGGCCGGAACCGAGGATGATCAGGCGCGAGTGCTTGGCAGTGCTCATGTATAATCCGGGCCGCTTTCGAGGCAGCCATTCGTGGCGTAATCCCTTCGACACCGGCGCGTTCGATCACGCGCCCGGTGGATCCGGTTCCCCTGTCGTTCCCCGGGCGCCACGGCGTCGCGTGCGGTCGCGCGGGAACATGGAGAATGGAGGGAACGCGCGTGCGATTCAAGGCGCCGGCCGTGCTTCCATGTTCTTTCGAGGATGATCGCAATGCGTATCGGTGTGCCGTCGGAAACCAAGACCCTCGAGGGGCGCGTCGCGCTCGTGCCGGCCGCCTGCGCGGACCTGGTCCGGCGCGGGCACGAGGTATACGTGCAGGCCGGCGCCGGCCTCAAGAGCGGCTTCAAGGATGACGACTATGCGCGCGTCGGCGTCAAGCTCGCGCCCGATGCGAAGGCGCTGTACGAAGCCGGCGAGCTCATCGTCAAGGTGAAGGAGCCGATCGCGGGCGACCTCGCGCTGCTGCGCAAGGACCACCTGCTGTTCTGCTACCTGCACCTCGCGGCCGAGCCGAAGCTGACCGAGCGCCTGCTCGAGATCGGTCTCGCCGGCATCGCATTCGAGAGCGTGCAGGAACAGGACGGCTCGCTGCCGCTGCTCGCGCCGATGTCGATCATCGCGGGCCGCATCGCGACGCAGGTCGGCACGCAGCTGCTGCACCAGCCCGCGGGTGGCAAGGGCAAGTTGCTCGGCGGCCTGCCGTCGACCGAACGCGGCAAGGTCGTCGTGCTCGGCGCCGGCGCCGCGGGCGGCAACTCCGCGGCGCTCGCTGCCGCGGGAGGCGCCAACGTGGTCGTGTTCGACATGCGCCAGGACCGCCTCGCGCAGATGATGGCGCTCGGTCCGAACGTGACCGCGCTGTATCCGTACGAGGAACAGGTCGCACGCGAAGTGCGCGATGCCGACCTCGTGATCGGCGCGGTGCTGATCCCGAGCGCGAAGGCACCGCGCGTCGTCACGCTGGACATGGTCAAGTCGATGGAGGCGGGCTCGATCCTCGTCGACATCTCGATCGACCAGGGCGGATGCTTCGAAACCTCGCGCCCGACGACCTGGAAGGAGCCGACCTACGTGGTCGAGGGCGTCACCCATTTCTGCGTGACCAACATGCCGGGGGCGGTGCCGCAGACCTCTTCGCAGGCGATCTGCGCGGCGATCCTGCCGTATGTGAACAGGCTCGCGTCGGACGCGAACTGGCGCGCCTACGAGCCGCTGCGCAGCGGCATCAACGTGGAAGGCGGCCAGATCGTCCACCCTGCGTTGAAATCCTGATATAACAGACGCTTGTCTGGGATATTTCGGGTAGATTCTGCGGGTGGCGCGCACAACCAAATCGGCAAAGTCGGCTCCCCGCCTCGACGAGCACTGGCACAGGCGCCTGCGCGAGGCGGGCTTCCTGCTGTTGTTGCCGCTCGCGGTCTACCTGCTCGCCTGCCTCGTCAGCTACGCGCCAGCCGATCCCGGCTGGTCGCACGTCGGTGACCCCGGGCGCGGCATCCACAATTTCGGCGGTGCATTCGGCGCGTGGATCGCCGACCTCGCGCTCTACCTCCTCGGCGTGGTTGCTTACGCGATGCCGCTGCTGTTGCTCGCGGTGGGTGCGGTCGTGCTGCGCGGGGCGACTGCGGTCGAACGCTCGCCGCTGGAGCCGACGCTGCGGCTGATCGGTTTCGTCGCGTTCTTCATCGCGGCACCCGGCCTCGCGTACCTGCACGGCGTCACGCCGACGATCCTGCCAGCGGGCGAGGGCGGCATCCTCGGCCAGCTCGTCGGCGGCAGCCTGCAGCGCAGCTTCGGTCCACTGGGCGCGGGACTGTTCCTGCTCGCGCTGGTGCTCGTCGCGATCACGCTCGCGACCGGGCTGTCGTGGTTCAGGCTCATGGATGCGATCGGTCGCCTGCTGCTCGGCGCCGGCGCCGGCGTTGCCGAACGGATGCGGCGCAACGGCGACCGCAGCGCCGCGCGCGAGGCGCGGGCCGAGCGCGAGGTCGTGCGGCGCATCGAAACGGTCAAGCAGTCCAGGCGCGAGCCGATCCGCATCGAGCCGGTGGTCGCGCCGATCGAGAAGAGCGAGCGCGCGCAGCGCGAGACTCAGATCCCGCTGTTCGCGGGCGCGTCGTCCGATGGCGGATTGCCGCCACTGTCGTTGCTCGATGAGCCGCGCCAGCAGGTCAAGGGCTATTCCGGCGAGACGCTCGAGGCGCTGTCGCGCCAGGTCGAGCTCAAGCTCAAGGACTTCCGCATCGACGCGCAGGTGGTCGGCGTGTTCCCGGGGCCCGTGATCACGCGCTTCGAGATGCAGCCGGCACCGGGCATCAAGGGTAGCCAGATCTCGACGCTCGACAAGGACATCGCGCGCGGCCTGTCGGTGACCTCGGTGCGCGTCGTCGACGTGATCCCGGGCAAGTCGGTGATCGGGCTCGAGATCCCGAACGCGAACCGCGAGATCGTCTACCTCTCGGAAATCCTGCGTTCCGATCGCTACGAGGCGGTCAAGTCGCCACTCGCGCTCGCGCTCGGCAAGGACATCGGCGGCAAGCCGGTGGTGGTCGACCTGGCGAAGATGCCGCACCTGCTGGTCGCCGGCACCACCGGCTCGGGCAAGTCGGTCGCTGTCAACGCGATGGTGCTGAGCCTGCTCTACAAGTCGAGCGCGCAGGACGTGCGCCTGATCATGATCGATCCGAAGATGCTCGAGCTCTCGGTCTACCAGGGCATCCCGCACCTGCTCGCGCCGGTCGTGACCGACATGAAGGAGGCCGCGAACGCGCTGCGCTGGTGCGTGGCCGAGATGGAGCGGCGCTACAAGCTCATGTCGATGGTCGGCGTGCGCAACCTCGGCGGCTTCAACAAGAAGGTCCGCGATGCGGAGGACGCGGGCCAGCCGTTGCTGGATCCGCTGTTCCGTCCCGACGCGTCCCAGCCGTCGCGCACGGCCGAGCCGCTGCAGCCGCTGCCCTACATCGTCGTGATCATCGACGAGTTCGCCGACATGATGATGATCGTCGGCAAGAAGGTCGAGGAACTCATCGCGCGCCTCGCGCAGAAGGCGCGTGCGGCCGGCGTGCACCTGATCCTCGCGACGCAACGCCCGTCGGTCGACGTGATCACCGGCCTGATCAAGGCGAACATCCCGACGCGCATCGCGTTCCAAGTGTCCTCCAAGATCGATTCGCGCACGATCCTCGACCAGTCGGGCGCCGAAACCCTGCTCGGCCACGGCGACATGCTCTACCTGCCGCCCGGCACCGCGGCGCCCGAACGCGTGCACGGCGCGTTCGTCGACGACCACGAGGTGCACAAGGTGGTCGACTGGCTGCGCCAGCAGGGTGCGCCCGACTACATCGAGGGCGTGCTCGAGGAAGTGCAGTCGCTCGGCAACGGCAAGGTCATCGACGATGCGGGCCTGCCGCAGGACGCCGCCGAGAGCGAGGGCGGCGAAGACGCGCAGCTCTACGACCGCGCGGTCGCGATCGTGACGAAGACGCGTCGCGCATCGATCTCGGGCGTGCAGCGGCATCTGCGCATCGGCTACAACCGCGCGGCGCGCCTGATTGAGCAGATGGAGCGCGACGGCGTCGTGAGTTCGCCCGAGCACAACGGCAACCGCACCGTGCTCGCGCCGCCGCCACCGTCCGACTGAGCGCGTGCATGCCGGGGCGCCCGGTTGCGCCGTGCCGGGTCCTCCAAGTGCGGTTCAGCATCGATGTCGCATCGTGCATCGTCGATGCGACGGCGTGGTGCCGGTCGCGCCAGCAGGAGAGTACCCATGAAGACGATCGGTGACGTGATGACGCGCAACGTGCAGCTCGCGCGCCCGGACCAGAGCATCCGCGAGGCAGCCGAAGTGATGGCGCGTGCGGATGTCGGCAGCCTGCCGGTGAGCGAGGGCGACCGCCTGGTCGGCATGATCACCGATCGCGACCTCGCGTTGCGCGCGGTTGCGCGCGGCCTCGGCCCCGAGACGACGGTGCGCGACGTGATGACCTGCGACATCAAGTACTGCCAGGACCACGAGGACGTGGCCCAGGTCGCGCGCAACATGGCCGAACTCGGCGTGCGCCGCCTGCCGGTGGTCAACGCGGAGAAGCGCCTGGTCGGCATCGTCGCGCTCAGCAACATCGCGCAGTCGGGCAACGAGCAGGCATCGGAGTCGCTGCTCGACGGCGTCGCGCAACCGCACTGAGCACTTGTGGGAGGGACTTCAGTCCCGAGCCTTTTGCCGGACAGGCGCGAGCTGAAGCCTTCCCGCCCGACGGCGCGTGAATCCCGCGGGTGCCTGAAGTTCCGCATGGCCGTCGCGACATGCTTTCGCGATTCAGCCAGCGCCGCGATAATGGGTGCTCTTTCAACCATGCGGTTGCCCATGCGCATCCACCCGCTGCTCGTATTGCTCTGCGCGCTCCCGGTGTCCGCCCATGCCGCGGAGACGGCGCGCGCGCGCATGGAAGCGTTCTCGAACGGACTGTCGTCGGTCAGCGGGCGTTTCAGCCAATCGGTCACGGACGCGAACGGCCACCAGGGCGATGCGTCGTCGGGCACGTTCGCGCTGCAGGCGCCGCGCCAGTTCCGATGGGAAACATCGACCCCGTATCAGCAGACGATCGTCGCGGACGGGCGTCGCGTCTGGGTCTACGAGCCCGACCTCGAACAGGTGTCGGTGCGCAGCCAGGGCGTGGCCGAGGCGCAGAGCCCGCTCACGGTCCTGACCGATCTGTCGCAGCTCGATCGCCAGTATGTCGCGAGCGAGGCCGGCGGACGCGACGGACTCGCGTGGCTGAAGCTCGCTTCGAAGGCGGCCGAGCCCGAGTTCGAATATGCCGAACTCGGATTCGACGCAGCGGCGCTCGTGCGCATGGTGTTCCGCGACCAGCTCGGCAACACCACCGAGATCCGCTTCGACGACTGGCAGCGCAATCCGAAGCTCGCCGCCGACGCGTTCCGGTTCTCGCCCCCGGCGGGCGTCGACGTCGTGGGCGACGTCGGGCCGGACGCCGAGGTGTTCCCGGTCGCGGAATGACCGCGCGCGGCATGACAGCCGTCACGCGCGAACCCTGACCGATGCGGGTGGTCCGCTGGCGTCGCGATGTCGATGATCCACGTGCACCGTCGGGTGCGCACCGGAGCACGACATGGGCATCCAGTTTCCGCAGTTCACCGCCTCCCAGCGCGAGACGTTCGGCCGCTACCTGCCGGCCGTGCTCGCCGTCATCGGTGTCTGGCTGCTGCTGCGCGGCCTGCGCAAGAGCTTCTGGACGCTGTTCGGACTGTTCTGGGCCGTGCGCGCCATGTGGTGAGGACGCGGGCAGCGACGGCGCGGCTGCTAGACTGCGTGCCGCGCCGCCTCGCGGCGTCCACCGACGGAATCCGCGATGCGGCATGCCCAGCAGCTGATCGAGCGCTACTACGACGCGTTCAATCGCGGCGATCGCGAGGCGATGCTCGCGTTGCTCGCCGACGACGTCGCGCACGACCTCAACCAGGGGCCGCGCGAACTCGGGCGCGACGCGTTCCGCACGTTCCTCGCGCGCATGGACCGCTGCTATGCCGAGCAGCTCCGCGACATCTCGATCCTCGCGTCACCCCACGGCTCGCGCGCCGCCGCCGAGTACGTCGTGCACGGCCGCTACCTCGCGACCGACGAAGGCCTGCCCGAGGCACACGGGCAGGCGTACCGGCTGCCGGGCGGTGCATTCTTCGAGGTCCTTGACGGTCGCATCGCGCGCGTGACGAACTACTACAACCTGCAGGACTGGCTGGCGCAGATAGGCGCCGCCTGAGTCGTGGTCGGCGCACTTCCGGCAAGACGCGTTGCCGTGATCGGCGGCGGACCCGCGGGCCTGATGGCGGCCGAGTCCGCGCGCGCGGCCGGTGCCGAGGTCGACGTATACGATCGCATGGGCTCGTTCGCGCGCAAATTCCTGATCGCGGGCAAAGGCGGGCTCAACCTCACGCATTCGGACCCGCCCGCGCGCTTCGCCGAGCGATACGGCGCGCGCTCCCATGAAGTCGGCGAGTGGCTGCGCCGGTTCGACGCCGACGCGCTGCGCGAGTGGGCGCGCGGGCTCGGCGTCGAGACTTTCGTCGGCAGCTCCGGTCGCGTGTTCCCGCTCGACCTCAAGGCGGCGCCGTTGCTGCGCGCGTGGCTGCGCCGGCTGCGTGCATCCGGCGTGCGGCTGCACGTCCGCCACGCGTGGCGTGGCTGGAACGAACGCGGTGCGCTCGTGTTCGACACGCCGGATGGCGCGCTCGACGTCGCAGCCGATGCGGTGGTGCTCGCGCTCGGCGGCGGCAGCTGGCCGGTGCTCGGCTCGGATGGCCGGTGGACCGCGCTGCTCGCATCGCGCGGCGTGGCGCTCGCGCCGCTGCAACCCTCCAATTGCGGATTCGACGTCGCGTGGAGCGATCACTTCCGGCAGCGCCACGCGGGACAGCCGGTGCGACCGGTCGTGGCCGAATGGACCGATGCCGAAGGTCGCCTGCGACGGCAGCAGGGCGAGTTCGTCGTGACCGAGGGCGGCATCGAAGGCAGCCTGGTGTATGCGGCGAGCGCCGACCTGCGCGATGCGATCGCGCGCGACGGAGCGGCGACCGTGCGGCTCGATCTCGCGCCTGCGCGCGCGATCGAGCGGCTCGAGCGCGATCTTGCGCATCCGCGCGGCACGCGTTCGCTGTCCGAACACCTGCGACGTCGCGCCGGCATCGACGGGGTGCGCGCCGGATTGCTGCGCGAGTGCGCACCGGCGCAGGCACTCGCCGATCCGGTGCAGGCCGCCGCTGCGATCAAGTCGCTGCCGCTGCGCCTGCTGCGCGCCCGACCCCTCGAGGAAGCGATCAGCAGCGCGGGTGGCGTGCGCTTCGAATCCCTCGAGGAGGGCCTGGGGCTGCGCTCGCTGCCCCAGGTGCATTGCGCGGGCGAAATGATCGACTGGGAAGCACCGACCGGCGGCTACCTGCTGACCGCGTGCTTCGCGAGCGGGCGCGTCGCGGGTGCCGCGGCCGCGGGCGCAGGCTTGCGGTAATCTGGCCTCCCTGCACGGACGCAGCGTAAACGCCTGCACGCGATGATCGACATCCAGACCTTCAGCGGGACGGCCATCGTCCCCTACCTCGACGCGGTCGCCTCGCTGCGCATCGAGGTGTTCCGCGACTGGCCCTATCTCTACGACGGCGACGCGGAGTACGAGCGCGGCTACCTCGCGGCCTACGCGCGGTCACCGGACAGCCTGTTCGTGCTCGCGCTCGACGGCTCCGAGGTGGTCGGGGCGTCCACGGGCATGCCGCTCGCCGACGAGGCACCGGCGTTCCAGCATGCGTTCCGGCAGCACGCGATCGCGGTCGATCGCGTGTTCTATTTCGGGGAGTCGGTGCTGCGGCAGGCCTGGCGCGGGCGCGGCCTCGGTCATCGCTTCTTCGACGAGCGCGAGGCATGGGCACGCCGGCTCGGGCGTTACGCGATGACCGCGTTCTGCGCGGTCGAGCGGAGCGCCGGCGACCCGCGCGCGTCGCCCGGCCACCGCGCGAACGACCTGTTCTGGAGCAAGCGTGGCTATCGCCGGCAGGACGACATGTTCTGCGAGCTCGACTGGCGCGAGGTCGGCGAAGCGCAGGCGAGCACGCATCGGCTGCGTTTCTGGCTGCGCGAACTCGATCCGCGATGAACAAGATCCTCGTCGCCGCCGCGCGCCATCGCATCACGGCGCCGCGCGATTCCACGCGCATCGTCGGGGCGGTCGGGAATGGCTGCTGCCCCGGAGCGCTCCACATCGGCGCCCCCCCGTGGAGTGCTCAGGCGAACGACAGCCATGCACCCACCTGCAGCGACGAAGCCGCGAGCACGATGCCGATCAGCATCGCGGCGAGCACGTCGCTCGGATAGTGCAAGCCGAGGACGATGCGCGACACCGCGACCAGCAGCGTGAACGGCACCAGCAGCGGCGCCAGCACCGGCAGGTGCGCGAGCGCGACGAGGCTGAAGGTCACCGCATGCAGGGTATGTCCGGACGGGAAGCTGAACTCGTCGAGCGGCGCGGTGTAGGCGATGATCGCCGCGTGGGCGCGAAACGGCCGTGGCCGGCGGGTGCAGCGCTTGAGCAGCCGGTACAGCGTCGCCGCGAGCAGGCCCGTCAGCGCCATCTGCAACGCGATCGCGGGTCCACGCGCGCCTGCGAGCAGCGCGATCGCGGCCATCAGCGCATACCAGAACACGCCATCGCCGAGCCGGCTCACGACGCGGAACAGGCGGACCAGCGCGCGCCGCGCGACCCACCGGTTCATCGCGAGGCAGAGGCGGCGATCGCCGCTGCCGAAGTCGAATCGTCGTGCGGTCATGCGTTCACCGCCCGTCGCGCGCGCAGGCCGTCGAGCACACGCGCGAAATGGCCGGCGACGTCGGCCTGGCCGAGATCGGCGACTTGCGCGCGCACCTGTGCACGGCCGAGGACGCGGTCGTGCGCGTCGGCAGCCACGAAGCGGTCCGCGAGCGCGAGCGCCGCGTCGACGAACGCGCCCGCATCACCGACCGCGACGCGCGCGCCGGCGCAGGCGCCGTGCAGGTGCTCGCGCGCCGCACCGTAGTCGAACGCGACCACGGGAACCCCGCTCGCGAGCGACTCCAGCGTCACGTTGCCGAAGGTCTCGGTGAGGCTGGGGAACACGAACAGGTCACCGCTCGCGAAGTGCCGCGCGAGCGCCTCGCCGCGCTGCATGCCGGCGAAGTGCACCTCCGGATGCGCGAGTTGCAGGGCTTCACGCGAGGGTCCGTCACCGACCACGACGCAGCGCGCACGTGGATGGCGCGCGCGGATCGCCGCGAACGCGCGCAGCGCGAGCTCGAGGTTCTTCTCCGGCGCGAGCCGGCCCACGTGCACCACCACGAGGTCGCCGGGCCCGGCGCCCCAGGCTGCACGCAGGTCCTCGTCGCGGCGCGCGGGGTCGAACAGGCGCGTATCCACCGCGCGCCGCAGCAGGTGCACGTTGCGGAAGCCGTTTGCTTCGAGGAAGCGTGCCAGTTCCACGGTCGGGACGAGGGTTGCGTCGGCATGGTTGTGGAATCGCCGCAGGCAAGCGAATACGGTCGGGGCGAGGAAGCCGAGGCCGTAGTGGCGTGCGAAATCGTCGAAGCGCGTGTGGAAGCCGGTGCACGCCGGGATTCCCAATCGTCGAGCGGCGCGCAGCGCACTGTGGCCGAGCGGCCCTTCGGTCGCGACGTAGATCGCGTCCGGCGGGCCATCGGTCCAGCGCCGCTGGAACAATCCGGTCGCGGGCAGACCGAAGCGGAGTCCCGGATAGCGCGGAACCGCGGCGCCGCGCAGCAGCACTTCCTCGATGCCCGCTTCGGCCAGGGATTCCTCGCGCTGGCGCGGGCGCAGCACCTCGACCCGGTGGCCGAGGAGCGCGATGCCGCGCGCGAGCGCCTGTACGGTCAGGGCGACGCCGTTGACCTCGCGCGGCCAGGTCTCGGTGACGATCGCGACGTGCATGGCTGGGCACCCGGCGGTCCATGTGGACCCACCCGCGCAGGCTGGGGCATCGCGTTGAAACGGGTATTGCGATCGTGTGGCGGGTCGATGACAGTGGGCGGGTGGTTGAAACATGCCTGTCACACTTGCGGCCTAGCGTGCACGAATGTCCATTGATCCAGCCACTTGCGCCAAGCCGCTGCCCTCGGGCCCGGCGCGCGCGCGCGCGCGCCGGCGGCATCGGCGGCTGCGTGAGGTCGCGAGCGCTGCGGCGGCCGCGCTGGTGGTGGCCGCGCTCGCGGCGATGCCGTTCTACCTCGTGGTCGGCCTGCGGCCCTGGGACGCGTCGATCGCGCACGACGGCGCGCGCCTGCTGCGGCTGGCGGCGGGCAGCCTGCGCGCGGTCGCTTGCGCACTGGTCGTCGCGATCCCGCTCGGGCTCGCCTGCGCCACCTACACCGCGCATTTCGCCGCGCCGCGCCTGCGCGCATGGTTGAAGCCGGGGTTCGAACTGTTCGCCGCCGTCCCGACCGTCGTGTTCGGGCTGGTCGCGACCGCGACGCTCGCGCCTTGGCTCAAGCACCACGTCGCGACCGCGCTGCTGCTGCTCGTGCTCGTGCCTTGCGTGCTGCTCGCCGCAGGCTTCGCCTTCGGTGTGCGCGCACGCGCGCGCGGATGGTTGCCGCTTGCGCTGCTGCCGCTGGTGATCGCGCTGGTGGCCGCAGGCGCATGGGCTGCGGGGCAGGCCGATTCCGCGCTGATCCATCCCGACAGTCCGTGGAACGCGATGCTGGTCGGCTTCGCGCTCGGCCTCGCGGCGTTGCCGCTGGTGTTCGCGGTGGCCGAGGATGCCCTCGCGCTGGTGCCGGCGGCGCACACGCGCGCGGGCTTCGCACTCGGCGCAACGCGCTGGCAGGCGCTCGTGACGATCGTGTTGCCCGCGGCCGGATCAGGCCTGCTCGCGGCAGTGGTGCTCGGCTTCTCGCGTTGCTTCGGCGAGACGATGATCGTGCTGATGGCCGGCGGCAACGCCTTCGGCGCGCCGTTCGATCCGCTCTCCGCGGTGCGCACGCTGAGTTCCGAGCTCGCGGTGTCGATGCCCGACGCTGCGCCGCGCGGCGCGGCATGGGGCGACTTGTTGCTGGCGGCGCTCGCGTTGCTCGCGGTCAGCGTATTGGCGAGCGCGATCGCCGAAGGCATGCGCTCGCGCCTGCGTGGTCGCCTCGTGCAGGCGCATCCATGAGCGGGCGTCGCGGCGATGCCGCGGGCACCTGGTTGCTCGGAGGACTCGCGGCGACCGCTGTCGCGGCCATGCTCGCGTTCGGTGCGTACGTGCTCGCGTCGGGTTTCGGCGCGTTCTGGCCCGCGCGCGTCGTCGAGCTGGGCTTGCGCGATGGCAGCCGCGTGCTCGGCGAAGTCGTCGGCGGCGACGCGCGCGCGATCGCGCTGCGCGGCAGCGAGCGCCTGCGCGCGGGCGACGCCTACCTGCGCATCGCGCGCGCCGACATCGTCGCGCAGTCCTGGCCGTCGGAGGTGGTCGCGATCCTGCACGCCGACGGTCGGCGCACCTTCATGCGCGGCGATGCGGTCGCGTCCGATGACTCGGCCGTCGAGGCGACGCGGCCGAACGCATTGTCCTTGCCCGCGCGCTTGGGCCTCTCGCTTGCCCGCGCCGCACGCTTCATCGCGACCGCGCCCGAAGCGGGCGGCGTCGGTGGTGGCGTGCTGCCGGCGCTCGCGGGCACGCTGACCCTCGTGCTGCTGACGAGCCTGTTCGTGATGCCGGTCGGGATCGGGGCGGCCGCGTTCCTGCACCTGCGCCGCGGTCCGGCGGTGCGCATCGTGCGCGCGGCGATCGACACGCTCGCGGGCGTA
Organism: Lysobacteraceae bacterium; assembly: GCA_004143945.1. Classification (GTDB taxonomy): domain Bacteria; phylum Pseudomonadota; class Gammaproteobacteria; order Xanthomonadales; family Rhodanobacteraceae; genus Dokdonella_A. The sequence goes on along the minus strand of SEHB01000001.1, from coordinate 479,421 downwards.
CCCTCGATCGTCTACGGCGTGGTCGGCCTCGGGCTGCTCGTGCACGGGCTCGGCGGCAGCCTCGATCGCGTGCTGCATGCGGACCGCCTCGCGGTGCCGACCTGGGGCGCAGGCGGCCTGCTGTGGGCCGCGCTCACGATGGCGCTGCTGACGCTGCCGGTGGTCGTGATCAGCGTCGAGGAAGGGCTGCAACGCATCCCGGAATCACTGCGCGGCGGCTCGCTCGCGCTCGGTGCGACGCGCGAGGAAACGCTGTGGCGCATGAGCCTGCCGGCCGCGCGCCCCGCGGTGCTGACCGGCCTCGTGCTCGCGATCACGCGCACCTGCGGAGCGGTCGCGCCGCTGATGCTGGTCGGCGTGGTCGAACTCGCGCCGGCACTGCCGCTGGACGGGACGTTCCCGTACCTGCACCCTGCGCGGCAGTTCATGCACCTCGGCTTCAGCGTCCACACGGCCGCATTGGCGAGTACCGACGCGATCCGCGGCGTTCCGCATGCATACGCGTGCGCGGCGCTGCTCGTGGTCGTCGCGATCACCCTCAACCTCGTCGCGATCGTGTTGCGCAATCGCCTGCGCGAACGCTATCGCGAGCTCGGAACCTGATTCGATGACGATCGACGCGCGCCATCATTCTCCCGCCGGCGGCTTGGACGTGCAGCCGGCCGTGGCGTTGCGCGTGGCCGGCCTGCGCGTCTGGTACGAGCGCAGGCAGGTGCTCGACGGCATCGAGCTCGCAATTCCCGACAAGCGCATCACCGCGCTGATCGGTCCCAGCGGCAGCGGCAAGTCGAGCCTGCTGCGCTGCCTCAACCGCCTCAACGACGAGATCGCGGGCTTCCGCATGGAAGGGCAGGTGCTGCTCGGCGAAGTGGACGTCGCCGCTGGCGGCACCGACGTGCAGGAACTTCGCCGGCGCGTCGGCATGGTGTTCCAGCGCCCGAATCCGTTCCCGCTGTCGGTGCACGACAACGTCGCCTACGGCCTGCGACTGCTCGGCCTGCGCCGAGGCGCCGAGCTCGAACGCCGCGTCGAGGCCGCGCTCCACGCGGCCGGACTCTGGGACGAGGTGGCCGACCGGCTCGATGGCTCCGCGCTCGAACTCTCGTTCGGGCAGCAGCAGCGACTCGTGATCGCGCGCGCGATCGCGGTCGAGCCCGAGGTGCTTCTGCTCGACGAGCCCGCGAGCGCGCTCGACCCCGCCGCGACCCTGCACCTCGAGGAGTTGCTGCGCACGCTCGCGCAGCGCTATACGCTGGTGCTGGTCACCCACAACATGCAGCAGGCGGCACGCATGGCCGACTACGCGGCGTTCCTGGACGCTGGACGCATCGTCGAATTCGGCGCCACCGATTCGCTGTTCACCAACCCGCGCGAGCGCCTGACCGAAGACTTCATCACCGGGCGCCACCGCTGAGACCGACCATCGGACCGATCGAGCCATGGACCGCTTGCATCTTTCACAGCACATCTCGCGCCGCTTCGGCAGCGAGGTCGAGGACCTGCGCCGCGAAGTGCTCGCGATGGGCGGGCTCGTCGAGGAGCAGCTCGACGCCGCACTCGCGGCGCTCGCGCGCGGCGCCGCGATCGACGCGCGCGAGATCGACGCGCGCGAGCGTCGCATCAACGCGGCCGAACTCGCGATCGACGAACAGTGCGTGCTCGTGATCGCGCGGCGCCAGCCAGCGGCCTCCGACCTGCGCCTGGTGCTCGCGATCCTCAAGATGCTCAATGAGCTCGAGCGCATCGGCGACGAAGCCAAGCGCATCGCGCGCATCGGCGAACGCCTGGTCGGGCAGCCGTCCGCGTCCGACCTAGAAACCGGCATGCATGCGCTCGGTACGCTCGCGCTCGCGATGCTGCACGACGCACTCGATGCGTTCGTGCGGCTCGACGAGGCGCCCGCGCTCGCGACGATGCATCGCGATGCCGAGGTGGATGCGACCTGGCGCAGGCTGCAGGCGATGCTGATCGAGCGCATGCGCGAGACGCCCGACGCGATCCCGGCCGAGCTCGACAGGCTCTGGTGCGCGCGCTCGTTCGAGCGCATCGGCGACCATTGCAAGAACCTGTGCGAGTCGGTGCTCTACATCGTGCACGGCAAGGACGTGCGGCACTCCGGCCTCGCGAAACCGGCGCGCGCGTGATCGCGCGGCGCCTGCGCATCAACCCGCGAGCGCGGGATCGTCCCAGCCAGGGCGCGGCGTGAAGCGCGCGCCGTGCGTGCGCGCGAGCGCTTCGAGGCGCGCCTTCAGCGCGGCCGCGCCGCTGTCGCGCACATGCCGGATCGGGCCGCCGCGGAACGGCGCGAAGCCGGTGCCGAAGATCACACCCGCGTCGAGCAGGTCGGCGTCGTCGACGACGCGGTCGTGCAGGCAGGCAACCGCTTCGTTGAGCAGCGGCAGGATCAGGCGGTCCTCGAGGTCGTCCGGCGCGACGTAGTGCGGGTCGACTTCGGGCTTCTTCGGCTTGCCACCTTCCCAGGCATAGAAACCCTGGCCATCCTTCTTGCCGCGTTTGCCGTCCTTCGCGAGCTGCTCGAGTCCGGGCGGGATCTCGAGCCCGAGGAACGGGCCGAGTTCGGCGCCGACCGAGGCCGCGACGTCGAGGCCGACGGTATCGATGAGCTCGATCGGCCCCATCGGCATGCCGAAGCGCTTGGCCGCCTTGTCGATGACGGGTGCCGGAATGCCCTCGGCGTACGCACGCGCGGCTTCGAGCATGTACGGCATCAGGATCCGGTTGACGAGGAAGCCCGGCGTGCCCGCCACCGGCACCGGCAACTTGTCGAGCGCCTTGCAGAATGCGAGCGCGCGCTGTTCGGCAGCTGCGTCGAGACGGTCGTGGCGCACGATCTCGACCAGCGGCATCAGCGCGACCGGATTGAAGAAATGCAGGCCGAGGAAGCGACCCGGCTCCTGCACCGCGGCGCGCAGCTCGTCGAGCGGGATGCTCGAGGTGTTGGTCGCGAGGAGCGCGTCTGCCGCGAGCTTCGGTTCGGCCGTGCGGTAGAGCGCTTCCTTGGCTTCGGCGTTCTCGTAGATCGCTTCGAGGAGCAGGTTGGCCGAGGCGATGCCGGTACCCTCGACGTCGGCCTTGAGGCGTGCTGCGGCCGGGCCGATGCGGTCGGCCGTCTTGAGCTTCTTGGCGAACAATGCCGTCGCACGGTCCAGCGCGGGCTGGACGTACTTCATCTCGCGGTCCTGCAGCGTCACGTCGAACCCGCGCAGCGCGCACCAGGCCGCGATGTCGCCGCCCATCACGCCGGCTCCGACCACGTGCACGCGCGTGATCCCGTGCTCGGCGCCGCCGGCGAGGCCCTTGAGGCGTTCCTGCAGGAAGAACACGCGGATCAGGTTGCGCGCAGTCGGCGTGCCCGCGAGCTTGGCCACCGCGCGCGCCTCGAGCTTGAGGCGCTGCTGCAGGCTCGAACCGCCGCGCCGCCAGGTTTCGATCAGCGCGAATGGCGCGGGATAGTGTTCCTTGCGCGCCTTCGCGGCGGCCTGCCTGGCCAACACCGGTGCGAGGAGCTGGCGCGCGGGCCAGTTGTTGGTCGCCCACGCGAGCGCGCGCTGGCCGAGCGGGCGCGAAGCCGGCTGGCGGATCAGCTCGCGCGCGGCTTCGAGCAGCAGCTCGGGCGAGGTCACGCGATCGACGAGGCCGATCGACTTCGCTTCCGGAGCGCCGACGGCGCGGCCGGTCAGCATGAGCTCCATCGCCTTGGGTGCGCCGATCAGCCGCGGCAGGCGCGCCGAGCCGCCCCAGCCCGGGAAGATGCCGAGCTTGACCTCGGGCAGCGCGATCCGCGTCGAGGCATCGCGGGAAGCGACCCGGAAGCGGCACGCGAGCGCGAGCTCGGTGCCCCCGCCCATGCAGACGCCATGGATCGCCGCGACCGTGGGGCAGGGCAGCCGCGCAAGGCGCTGGAACAGGCGCTGGCCATTCTCGAGCGCATCCAGCACGGTGCCGGCGCGACCGAATCCCTCGAATTCCTTGATGTCGGCGCCGACGATGAAACCGTTCTTGCCTGAACGGATGATCACGCCGCGCGGCGGATCGAAGGACAGGCGCTCGACGATCTCCGAAAGCTCGTCCAGCACGGCGCGCGAGAGCGCATTGACCGAGCTGCCGGCACGGTCGAGCGTGAGCACGACGATGCCTTCGCCGTCGCGCTCGGGCTGCCAGTGCTGGAATCGCAGGCCTTCGAACATGACCGGCTCCGGGAAAGCGCAAAGGGATGGCTATAATCCCGGCAAGCCGTGCGCCGGGTCAATGCGGCGGCCGCAAGCGGTGCGCGCCACTGCGGCGTTGCGCCGCCATTGCAGACGGGGATGCATGGTCGAGTCGAAAGCCGAACTGCCGCTGGTCCAGAAGCTGCTCGACCGCATCGTGCAGTCGCCGCACCCGCTGGTGGTGCTGCAGACGCCGCACGTGGCCGAGACGCTCGCGCAAATGCGCGTGCTCGCGATGCGCGGCGGCACCTCGATCTATGCCTGGGAGCCCGACAGCGGCCTCGCGTCGCTGCGCGAAAGCGGCCTGCACGTGCCCGGCTCCAAGCGCATGACCGATGCACTGCGCTACGTGCTGCAGAGCATGCACTTCGGCATCTACCTGTTCGTCGATTTCGCCGAGCACCTGCGCGCCGCGGAAACGCTGACGCTGCGCCGCATCGTGCGCCTGCAGTCGGCGAACGAGCGCAAGCTGGTGTTCGTCGGCGCCGACGTCGAGCTGCCCGAGGAACTGGACGGCATGTACGAGCTGCTCGCGGCCGAGAGCGAGATGCACCGTCGCCTGCGTCTGCGCGACGGGCGCTGGGTGTCATGAGCGTGCCCCCGGCCGACGGTCGTGGCGGGGCGCTGATCGTCGCGGCCGATCGCGACGACCGCCGCGTGCTGTTCGACGCGCTCGATGCGCAGGCATTCGAGGAGATCTATTCGGCGCGCGACATCCCGCAGGCGCGTGGTTTCCTGAGCCCGGAGATCGGCATCGACCTTGTGCTGCTCGAGTTCGGCGACGATCCGCGCGAGGCGCTCGCGTTCTGCGACGAGTTGCGACTCCACGCGAATTCCGACATCCCGGTGATCGGCCTGCTCGGCAGCCGCGGCGGCAGCTGGAGCGGCGGGCGCACGCCGCCGGGCCTGATCGAATGGATCGCGCGACCGGTCAAGCCGGACGACGCGCTCGCGCGCATCAAGGTCGCGCTCGCAGCGCGCAGCAGCGGCGCGGTGCGCACCACGCCCGCGCACGCGGACCGCTACCAGTTCGCCTTCGACGGCAGCCTCGACGAGCTCGCGATCGTCGACCCATCGAGCGGGCGCCTGCTCGAGGTCAACACCACGTTCGTGCAGCGCTCGGGTTATTCGCGCGCGCAGATCCTGGCCGGGCGCATCGACGGCTTCGACCTCGTGCTGTCCGCGGAGCGCCGCGCGGAGTTCATGCGCAGGCTCGAGAAGGACGGCAGCGCGTACCTGCGGGCGCGCAAGCCGCGCGCCGACGGCAGCAGCTACCCGGTCGACCTGCACGTGCGGATGGCAGTGCAGGACGGGCGCGTCGTGCACTTCTACCTGTTCCGCGAGATCGAGGAGCTGAGTCGCCACCAGGAGGCGCTCGTCGCGTTGCTGCGCGTGGCCCAGCCCGGTGGTCGCGAGGAAGGCGTCGAAGCGGTGCTGCGCGTGCTCGTGGACTGGCTCGCGCTCGACTCGGCGCTGGTCGCGGAGGTGCCGCCGGAACCTTCGGGTGAACCGCAGGCGCTCGCAGCCTGGCACCGCTTCGACGCGGTCGACGCGCCCGACCCGATGCGCGAGATCACCGTGCGCCACGTGCTCGACGGCAACGAGGTGATGCAGACCGCGAATGCCTGGCGCAGCCCGGGCGTCGACGCATCGGTGCGCGAGCAGCGCTTCGAGTGCGTGATCGGCCTGCCGCTGCTCGGCGAGCGCCAGGCCTGCGTCGGCGCCATGCTGGTCGCGCGGCGCGAGCCGATCGTGCCGGATGCGGCGATCATCGGCGGCCTGCGCGTGATCGCGCGCGTGCTCGCGGGCGAGATCGAGCTGCGCCGCGCACGCGCGCAGGGTCGGGCGATCGGCCTGCGCGATCCACTGACCGGATTGCCGAACCGCCTGCTGTTCAACGACCGGCTCAATTCCGCGATCCAGGAGGCGCACCGCACGAGCGAGATGTTCGCGGTGGTGTTCGTCGACCTCGACCGCTTCAAGAACATCAACGATTCGCTCGGCCACGCGGTCGGCGACCAGGTACTCGCGGCCGTGGCCAAGCGCCTGCGCGGCAGCGTGCGCAGTTCCGACACGGTCGCGCGCTACGCCGGCGACGAATTCACGTTGATCCTGCGCCACATCGTGCAGCGCGACGACGTCGTGCGCATCGCGGAGAAGATCGTGCGCGCGATGGAGGCGCCGCTGCAGCTCGCGGCCGGGCTGGAGCTCAACATGACCGCCTCGCTCGGCCTCAGCTTCTATCCCGACGACGCGGTCGACGCCGAGCGCCTGCTCAAGCATGCCGACGTCGCGATGTACTCGGCCAAGGGCATGGGCCGCAACAATTTCCAGGCCTACGTCGCGGTGCCCGAGGAATCGCACCAGCAGCGGCTCGCGCTCGAGGCGAAGCTGCGCCTGGCCGAAAAGAACGGCGAGCTGCGCGTGTTCTACCAGCCGCAGGTCGACAGCCAGAGCGAGGACATCGTCGGGATGGAGGCGCTGATCCGCTGGGAGCATCCCGAACTCGGCATGATCAGCCCGGGATTCTTCATTCCGCTGGCCGAGGAATCGGGCCTGATCATCCCGATCGGCGAGTGGGTGCTGCGCGCGGCCTGCGACGACGCGAGGCGCTGGCAGCAGAAGTTCGGCCTGTCGCTGCGCGTCGGCGTGAACCTCTCCCCGCTGCAGCTGCGCCAGCCCGGCTTCGTGCAGCTCGTCGCCCAGGTCATCGAGGAGAGCGGGCTGGATGCGCGCCTGCTCGACCTCGAGGTCACCGAGAGCATCAGCATGAAGTCGACGCCGGGGCTGCTCGAGACGCTGCATGGCCTGCGCGCGCTCGGCTGCAGCATCTCGATCGACGACTTCGGCACCGGCCAGTCCTCGCTCGACTACATCAAGCGCTTCCCCGCCGATCGCATCAAGATCGACCAGGCGTTCGTGCGCAACATCGGCGTCGACCCCGACGACGAGGCGATCGTGCGCGCGACGATCTCGATGGCGCACAACCTCAACCGCGAGATCGTGGCGGAAGGCGTCGAACTGGAGGAGCATCGCGAGTTCCTGCGCAGCGAGGGCTGCGAGGTGCTGCAGGGCTTCCTGTTCTGCCGGCCGCTGCCCGCGGCGAGTTTCGAGAACCTGCTGCAGGAGCGGGCGCGACTGCTCGGGGGGACCGCGGCCACGCCGACCGCGCACGCTTGATCGCATCAACCGATGCCGCCATGTCGGCGGTTCCACGAACTAATTCGAGCCGGAGCGGTCAGAGGCCGCATGCCTGGACCGGACGGCAAACAGGGAGAGCGGCCCGGATGGGCGAAAGCGACTTGGACAGGGCGCTGGTCGAACGCGTCCAGAATGGCGAGCGGGCGGCGTTCGACCTGCTCGTGCGCAAGTACCAGCACAAGCTGGTCAGCGTGATCTCGCGCTACATCAACGACTGGAGCGAGTGCCAGGACGTCGCGCAGGAGGCGTTCGTGCGCGCGTACCGCGCGATCGGGTCGTTCCGCGGCGACGCCCAGTTCTATACGTGGATCTACAAGATCGCGATCAACACCGCCAAGAACCACCTCGTGTCGCAGGGGCGCCGCCCGCCGACCGAGGACATCGCGGTCGAGGACGCGGTCCAGTTCGACGGCGCCACGCGCCTGCACGAGTCGGCCACGCCCGAACGTGAACTGATGCGGCAGGAAATTGAACAAACCGTGTTCGCCACGGTCCAAGAGCTGCCCGAGGAGCTTCGGGTCGCGATCACCCTGCGGGAGGTCGACGGCCTGAGCTACGAGGAGATCGCGGAAGCGATGGATTGCCCGATCGGCACGGTCCGTTCGCGCATCTTCCGCGCCCGCGAAGCCATCGACGAGAAGCTGCGCCCGCTGCTGTCGGAAGGAAAGTAGAGCACCATGAACGAGCAGATCCGCGAACAACTGTCGGCTTTGATGGACGGCGAGCTGGGCCGCGACCAGGCCCGATTCCTGTTGCGTCGGATCACGCCCGGCGACGCGTCGTCCCTGTGCTGGGAGCGCTACCACCTCGCGCGCCAGGTCATGCGCCGCCAGCAGGCAGCGCTGCCATCCACCGGATTCGCCGAGTCGGTGATGGCTCGACTCGAGGCCGAACCTTCGCAACGTCGTGCCGCGATGCCGTGGCTGCGCTGGGGCGCGGGCGGTGCGGTCGCCGCATCGGTCGCGATGGCCGCGCTGGTGCTGACGCGCCCTGCGCTCGACCCTGCGCCCGCTCCGGGCGCGCTCGCGTCCGAAGCCCCGGCCGCTGCACCGAGCGCCCCGGTATCCGTGCTCGCGGCGTCCGCGCCGGCGAACGAGTTCCGCCCGCCGCTGCTGGTGCCCAATGCCCCGGTCGAGGTGTCGCCCGCGAGCTTCGGCACGAGTGCGCAGTTGCTCGGCGGCGAGTCCGAACCGCCCTACCTGATCCGCTATTACCCGTCGAATGGCGCCGCCGTGCAGCCGGGTTTCAGCCCGTACGTGCTGCGTGGCATGCCCGAACCGGTGCAGTCGGCCGGCAACCGCTGACGCCTGCGCGACGCGGCGTGCGACGCGCGCGTCCCGTCGCATCGCGCGCGTCTTCGCGACGCAAGCGGCTGTCCCTGCGCGCATGATCCGGGAATTCCGGCGCGCGCATCCGTCGATCCCGGCGGGTGGCGGTCCTTCATGATCCGCGCCGCATGATCGGCGCCGCATGATCGGCACGCAAGGCGACGGCGCCCGCGGCGGGCGCGTCACCGCAATCCAATCCAGGCACTATCCAGGAGGCACACAGATGACGAACATGCGCAACGGCTGGCTCGCCCGGGCAGCGGCCCTGGTCATGCTCGCGACCGTCGCGGCGGCGCCTGCCGCAGCGGCCGAGCTGCCCGATTTCAGCGGTCTCGTCGAGCGCTACGGCCCGGCCGTGGTCAACATCCAGGCCACCGGCAATCCCGATGCGCAACCGGATCCGGGCGTCGACCAGCAGGACGTGCCCGAGATCTTCCGTCGCTTCTTCGGCCCGATGCCGCAGCCGCGCGACCGCGGCATGCGCATGTCGATGGGCTCGGGTTTCATCATTTCGGCCGACGGCTACGTGCTGACCAACAACCATGTCGTCGACGGCGCGGACCAGGTCACCGTGCGCCTGTCGGACCGGCGCGAACTCGACGCCAAGGTCGTCGGAACCGATGCACAGTACGACATTGCGCTGCTCAAGCTCAGCGCGTCGGACCTGCCCGTGGTCAGCCTCGGCGACTCGCGCGGCGTGAAGGCGGGGCAATGGGTGGTCGCGATCGGCTCGCCGTTCGGCTTCGACCATTCCGTCACCGCTGGCATCGTCAGTGCGGTCGGACGCAACTTCGGCGGTGCCGACCAGCAGTACGTGCCGTTCATCCAGACCGACGTGCCGATCAACCGCGGCAACTCCGGGGGTCCGCTGTTCAACCTCGCCGGCCAGGTCGTGGGCATCAACTCGCAGATCTTCTCCAACACGGGCGGCTTCATGGGCGTGTCGTTCGCGATCCCGATCGACATCGCGATGAGCGCGGTCGAGCAGATCAAGACCAGCGGACGCGTGAGCCGCGGCATGATCGGCGTGCAGATCCAGAACGTCGACCGCGAACAGGCGCGCGCACTCGGGCTGCCGCGCATCGGCGGCGCGCTCGTGAACAAGATCACCCCGGGCAGCGCGGCCGACAAGGCCGGCGTCCAGGTCGGCGATGTGATCCTGAGCTTCGCGGGCCGCGAGATCGCGCTGTCGGCAGACCTGCCGCCGCTGGTGGGTTCGACCAAGCCCGGCACGCGCGCGGATCTTGCGGTCTGGCGCGACGGCAAGACGCTGACGATCCCGGTTTCGGTGGGCGAATTGCCGGCCGACAGCGATGCACTCGCCGCGCGCGGACCCGCCGCACCGGCAGCGAACGCCGGCAATCCGCTCGGCATCTTCGTCGAGGACATCGACGAGGCGCAGCGCCGCCAGCTCGGCATCGATGGCAAGGACGGCGTCGTGGTCACGCGCATCGCGGGTACCGCGGCGCGCCGGTCCGCATTGGCGGCAGGCGACGTGATCCTCATGATCGGCCGCAAGCCGGTGCGTTCGGTCGCGGATTTCAACTCGACGCTGAAGTCGGCCAAGCCCGGCGATGCGGTCATGCTGCTGGTCCGGCGCAATGACCAGACCCAGTTCATCGCGATGACGGTGCCGAAGTCCGAGGCGGAATGAGGCATGCGGGGCGGCGCCGCCGAGGCGCCGCCCCGGCCCGAGCGACGCTGATCGAGCGGCTGCGGCGTCCCCGGCGGGCGCCGCCCAAGGGAACGTGATTCTGCGATAATCCGGCTCTTGTGCCGACCGCTCGCCCGCACCGCCGCAGGACCGAATGCTTCCCATCCGCAATTTCTCGATCATCGCCCACGTCGACCACGGCAAATCCACGCTCGCGGACCGCATCATCCAGCTTTGTGGAGGCCTGACCGCGCGCGAGATGGAAGCGCAGGTGCTCGACAACAACCCGATCGAGCGCGAGCGCGGAATCACGATCAAGGCGCAGTCGGTGTCGCTGCCGTACACCGCGAAAGACGGCGTGACCTACCAGCTGAACTTCATCGACACGCCAGGGCACGTCGACTTCAGCTACGAGGTCAGCCGCTCGCTCGCGGCTTGCGAAGGCGCGCTGCTGGTGGTCGACGCAGCGCAGGGCGTGGAAGCGCAATCGGTCGCCAACTGCTACACCGCGGTCGAGCAGGGCCTCGAAGTGGTGCCGGTCCTCAACAAGATCGACCTGCCGACGGCCGACGTCGACCGCGCCAAGGCCGAGATCGAGGCCGTGATCGGCATCGATGCGGAAGACGCGATCGCGATCAGCGCGAAGACCGGCTACAACGTCGAAGCGGTGCTCGAGGCGATCGTCGCGCGCATCCCGCCGCCGAAGCCCGGTCCCGACACCGACCGGTTGCAGGCGCTTATCATCGATTCGTGGTTCGACAACTATCTCGGCGTGGTCTCGCTCGTGCGCGTGATGCAGGGCGAGATCCGCCCGCGCGACAAGCTGCTCGTGATGTCGACCGGCCGCACCCACGAAGTCGACCAGGTTGGCGTGTTCACGCCCAAGCGCTCCGTGCGCGAGCGCCTCGCGACCGGCGAGGTCGGCTGGGTCACCGCTTCGATCAAGGACGTGCACGGCGCGCCTGTCGGCGACACGCTGACGCAGGCGCGCGAACCCGCGCCGAAACCGCTGCCCGGGTTCCAGAAGATGCAGCCGCGCGTGTTCGCGGGGCTGTTCCCGACCGAGGCCGACGAATACACCGCGCTGCGCGAGGCGCTCGAGAAGCTCAAGCTCAACGACGCCGCGCTGAACTTCGAGCCGGAGACGTCCGAAGCGATGGGCTTCGGGTTCCGCTGCGGCTTCCTCGGCCTGCTGCACATGGAGATCATCCAGGAACGGCTCGAGCGCGAGTACGACCTGGACCTGATCACGACCGCGCCGACCGTCGTGTACGAGGTCCTGCTGACCGACGGCACCGTCGTCACGCTCGACAATCCGGCCAAGTTGCCGCCGTCCCAGAACGTCGAGGAAGTACGCGAGCCGATCATCGTCGCGAACATCCTGACCCCGCCCGACTACATCGGCAACGTGATCAAGCTGTGCGAGGAAAAGCGCGGCGTGCAGCGCTCGATCACCTACCTCGCGACCCAGGTGCAGATCAGCTACGAACTGCCGCTGGCCGAGGTCGTGCTCGACTTCTTCGACAAGCTGAAGTCGGTGTCGCGCGGCTACGCTTCGATGGATTACCACTTCGACCGCTTCCAGGGCGGGCCGTTCGTGCGCGTGGACGTGCTGATCAACGGCGATCGCGTCGATGCACTGAGCCTTATCCTGCACCGCTCGAGTGCCGACAGGCGCGGCCGCGAGCTCGTCGAGAAGATGAAGGACCTGATCCCGCGCCAGCAGTTCGACGTGGCGATCCAGGCCGCGATCGGCTCGCAGATCATCGCGCGGTCGAGCGTGAAGGCGCTGCGCAAGAACGTGCTCGCCAAGTGCTACGGCGGCGACGTCTCGCGCAAGCGCAAGCTGCTGGAGAAGCAGAAGGAAGGCAAGAAGCGCATGAAGCAGGTAGGCAGCGTCGACATCCCGCAGGAAGCGTTCCTGGCGGTGTTGCAAATGGACAAGTAGCGGGGAATCGGGAACAGGGAACAGGGAATGGTCAAGAAGGCTGTGGGCTTCAAACCATTCTCCATTCACCGTTCCCGATTCCCGGCTCCCGAGGAGCCCCGATGGATTTCGATTTCGCATTGTTGCTGGTGGTGCTGACCGCGGCTTCGGGCGTGGTGTGGCTGCTCGACCGCCTGGTGCTCGCGCCGGGGCGGCGACGGCGCGCGCGCGCGCTGGAGGCGATGACCGCGCTGACCCAGGAAGAGCGCGAGGCGCGCGCGCGTACCGCGCTGCAGGAGCCGGCCGCCGTCGAGTACGCGCGCTCGTTCTTCCCGGTGCTGCTGCTGATCCTGCTGTTCCGCTCGTTCATCGCCGAGCCGTTCAAGATCCCGTCCGGCTCGATGATGCCGACCCTGCTGGTCGGCGACTTCATCCTCGTCAACAAGTTCGCCTACGGCTTGCGCCTGCCGGTCCTGGACCGGAAGATCCTCGATGTCGGGGAGCCCGAGCGCGGCGACGTGTTCGTGTTCCGCTACCCGCAGAACCCGAAGGAGGACTACATCAAGCGCGTGATCGGCCTGCCGGGCGACGAGATCACCTACCGCAACAAGACGCTGTTCGTGAACGGCGTCGAAGTCGCGGAGACCGATCTCGGCAATTATGTCGGCCCGTCCGAGCCCGGGCGCAACCTCGGAAGCGCCCGCGTGCTGAACGAGAAGCTCGGCGAGGTCGAGCACCGCATCCTCGAGATCCCCAACGCCTGGATCGGCCATGAAGGCAGCTGGAAGGTCCCCGAGGGACACTACTTCGCGATGGGGGACAATCGCGACAGCAGCGCGGACAGCCGGTTCTGGGGTTTCGTGCCGGAACAGAACCTGGTCGGCAGGGCGTTCGTGATCTGGATGAACTGGCACAACGGCATAGACTTCAGCCGCATCGGTACGGTCATCCGCTGACGACCGTCCGGATCGGCCCATCAACGGGGAGGATTGCAGATGAGAACGCGCCACCAGGTCAAAGGCATTACCCTGATCGGATTCGTGCTGCTGCTCGGCGTGCTCGGCTTCTTCGCCTACCTCGCGATGCGCCTGGTGCCGATGTACGTCGAGTATTTCGGCGTGCTCAAGGCGATGGAGCAATTGCGCCAGGAACCCGGCGCGGCGCAGAAGTCCCTGCCGGAAGTCCGCGCCCAGCTCAGCCTCAAGTTCAACACCCAGTACGTCGACGAGACGAGCGTCACGCCGCAGTCGATCTCGCTCAAGCGCGAGGGCGGCGCCGCCACCCTGCGCATCGCATACGAGAAGCGCGTGCCGTTCCTCTACAACATCGACCTCGTCGGCAAATTCGACAAGTCACTGAACCTCTCGGGCGCCGGTGAGTGACGAGGTCGTCCTCGGACATGCGTTCCGGGACCAGCGCCTGCTCGCGCAGGCGCTTACCCACCGCAGCGCCAGTCACGAGAACAATGAAAGGCTGGAGTTCCTCGGTGACGCGCTGGTCAACCTGTTCGTCGCCGAGCTGATCTACGAATGCCTGCCGCGCGCCGACGAAGGCGAGATGACGCGCCTGCGCGCGGCACTCGTGAACGGCAGCGCGCTCGCGCTGATCGCGCGCGACGCCGAACTCGGCGATCGCCTGCACCTCGGGCAGGGCGAACTCAAGAGCGGCGGCTTCCGCCGTGACTCGATTCTCGCCGATGCGTTCGAGGCGCTCGTCGCGGCGGTCTACCTCGACGCCGGCTGGCACGACTGCCGCGAGCTCGTGCGCGGCCTGTTCATCGATCGCGTGCGCGGCGCCGCGCATACGCCGAAGGACGCCAAGACGCGCTTGCAGGAGTACGTGCAGGCGCGCAACCTGCCGTTGCCGGTCTACGAACTCGTCGCCACGCACGGCGAAGACCATGCGCGCTGCTTCGACGTGACCTGCAGCGCAGGCCAGCCGCCATTGACCGCGGCCGGTTCGGCCGGCAGCCGGCGCGCGGCCGAGCAGTCCGCAGCGGCGCAGGTACTGGAACGCCTCGCGGGAGCAACCGATGCCGATTGAATCCTCCACGAGCCATCGCTACGGCACGGTCGCGATCGTCGGTCGCCCGAACGTCGGCAAGTCGACCCTGCTCAATGCGCTGCTCGGCACGCGCCTCAGCATCGTGACGCCGAAGCCGCAGACCACGCGTCATCGCATCCTCGGCGTCGTCACGCGTCCCGGTGCACAGGTCGCATTCCTCGACACGCCGGGGTTGCACGAGGGCGGCAAGCGCGCGCTCAACCGGCAGCTCAACCGCGTCGCGCGCCAGGTACCTGAAGAGGCTGACCTGCTCGTGCACGTCGTGGACGGGATCCGCCGGCACGCCGAAGACGAAGCGGTGCGACGACTGATCGCCACGCAGAGTGCGCCGTGCATCCTCGCCGTGAACAAGGTCGACCGCCTGCCGGACAAGTCGGTGCTGCTCGCGTTCGCGCAGTCGATGATGCAGGAACACGCCTACGCCGCGGTGCATTTCATCGCCGCGCGCCGCGGCGATGGCGTGCAGGCCCTGCTCGACGACGTCGTGCGCCACCTGCCCGAAGGTCCGGCGCAGTTCGGCGAAGACGAGTACACCGATCGCAGCGAGCGCTTCCTCGTCGCGGAATTCGTGCGCGAGCAGCTCATGCGGCAGCTCGGCGAGGAACTGCCGTACGCGACCGCGGTCGAGATCGAGCGCTACGTCGACGAGCCGACGATCACGCGCATCGGCGCGGTGATCTGGGTCGAGCGGGACGGGCAGAAGAGCATCGTGATCGGCGCCGGTGGCGCGCAGCTCAAGAAGATCGGGAGTGCAGCGCGTCGCGCGATGGAGCAGATGCTCGGCCGGCGCGTGTTCCTCGAACTGTGGGTGCGCGTGCGCGAATCCTGGAGCGACGACCAGGCCGCGCTGAGGCAGTTCGGCTACTCGGAATGAGCCCGGGCCGCCTCGGCCGCGTGCCGCGGGCGTAGGCTCCCGACTTCCGCCTGCAACGCCTGCCCCCGCCCGAGTGCGCATCGACCAGCAACCCGCCTTCATCCTGCACGCGCGTCCGTATCGCGAGACCTCGCTGCTGCTCGAGGCATTCACGCGCGACCACGGTCGCATCGGGCTCGTCGCGCGCGGGGTCAGGCGCGAGCGCAGCCGTCTGCCACGCGGCCTGCTGCAGCCGTTGCAGCCGCTGCTGCTGGACTGGGTCCAACGCGGCGAGCTCGGCACCCTGGTCGGCGCCGATGCGGCGGGCGCGCCGCTGCCGCTCGCGGGCGGCGCCTTGCTGCCCGCGCTCTACGCCAACGAACTCGTGCTGCGCCTGTCCGGGCGCGGCGACCCGCACGCGGGAGGATTCGCGGCCTACGCGCAATGCCTCGCGCGCCTCGCGTGGGACGACGACGCGGCGTGGACCCTGCGCCGCTTCGAACGCGACTTCCTCGCCGACCTCGGCTATGCGCTGGCGCTCCTGCAATGCATGGACGGCGCGGCCGTCGAGGATGACGTCGACTACGCGTACGACCCGGCGGAAGGACCGCGTCCGTGGCGGGCCGAAGGCCCCGCATTGCGCATTTCGGGCGCTGCGCTGCGTGCACTCGCGCTGGACCGGCAGCCTTCGCCGTCGCAGCTGGCCGAACTGCGCAGGATGATGCGCGCGACGGTTCGCCACCTCGTCGGCGGCGAGCTCAACGCATGGAAGATGGGAACCGGCACGCCGGCCGATCCGCGGCGCTGACATCGCTCACGGTCCCGCATCCGCGCACGGCGCTCAAGGCGCGAGCATGCGCTGCAGTCGGTGCGCCGTGGCAAGCAGCGCTGCGATCTCGGCGTCCGGCCAACCGGACGCGGCGAGTGCCGCACGCACACGCGTGCTCGCCTCGCGCAGCAACGGTACGCCGCAGATGCCGGCGGACGCGTCGAGGCGGTGCAATCGCTCGTCGAGCGCGCGGGCGTCCGCTGCGCGTGCGTAGCGCTGCAATTCCTCCGGCAACGCCACGAGTTCCTGCGCGAGCAGCCCGCGCAGCGCGGTGACGATCGTCGCGTCGCCTCCGGCCGCGCGCAGCGCCTGCGCGTCGTCGACCCAGGTTGGCGCCGGCTCCGCGACTCCCGGCGGCAGCGCGCGCGAGACGATCCCGGCGAGCACGTCGGCCCCGACCGGTTTGACGAGCACCCTGGAGAAGCCGCTCGCGAGCAGCGCCTCGTGGGTCGCGGCCTCGTCGTCCGCGGTCGTCGCGATCGCGGGCGCGCCGCGCGAGGGCCCGGCGCGCGAGCGGATCCGCGCGAGCGCCTCGGCGCCGCCACATCCCGGCATGCGCGCGTCGAGCAGCAGCAGGTCGTGGCGACGTGCGCTCGCGAGCTCGACCGCGGCATCGCCGTCGGCGGCCTCGCTGCATTCCACGCCGGGCCGCGCGAGCGCGGCGACGAGGTAACGCAGGCTGAGCGGGTTGTCGTCGGCGACGAGGATGCGCGGCATGGTCGCGCATGATGCCGCCGTCGGCTGGCACAATGGAAGCCGATGCGACCCCGTTTTCCACGTGCTCCAGCCTGGCTCGCGCTGCTGCTGCTCGCGACGGCATCCAGCGACGCGCCGGCGCGCAGCCTGAAGCTCGAAGCGCAACGTCTCGACGATGCGCGCGTGCACGCACGCGAGTTGCGGATCGAGCTCGTCGAGCGGCCGGATGCGTCGCGCCTGCAGCTGTCGGCGAAGCGCCTCCAGGTGCCGCCGTTGCAGCTCGATGGCGAACTCGAGTGGGCATGCGAGCTGCGCGCAGCAGGTGGCGCTCGCACCTGCGCGGGCCCGCTTCGCTTCGACGGTGGATCGGTCGAGCTCGCAGCCAGCCTCGATCGGGGGCGTCTGTCGATCGAGCTGCGCCGGGACGAGGTGCGCGTCGGCATTTCGTTGCCGCTTGCGGCGGGAGCCCCGACCACGGTCGATGCGCGCGCGCTGCCGGCTGCATGGGTCGCGCGCGTGCTCGACGCATGGTGGCCCGCGGGCGAAGTGCGCGGCGGCGTGTTCGAGCTGCATGCGACGCGCACGGCGGACGCGTCGCTCGCCGCGCGGTTCGCGGTGCAGGGTCTCGCGCTCAACACGCGCGACGGCGCCACCTCGGCCGCGGGCGTGGATGTCGCCGGCGAACTCACGGCGCGCCCGCTCGATCGGCGATGGCAGGTCGACGCGATCGCGAAGCTCGACGAGGGCGAGGTGCACGCGGGCAACCTTCGCGTCGCGCTGCCGCCGGAGCCTGTCGATGCGACGCTCGCCATGCGGCTGCACGATGACGGGCGCGTCGAGGTGGACCGCCTGGGCTGGCGCGACGCCGGCACGCTCGAATTCGAGGCCGCGTTCGAACTGCAGCCCGCCGAGCTCGCACCGTTGCGCCGCCTCCAGGCGCGCGTGGACTCGGCGGTGCTGCCCGCCGCGATCGATCGCTACGCCGCAGGCCTGCTCGCGCAGCAGGGGCTCGGAGGACTGTCGCTGGACGGCACGCTCGCGGCGACGCTCGAAGTGGGCGAGGGCGGCACCGTGCAGCGCGTGGCGTTCGAAACCGCGCGCCTCGACGTGCGCGAACGTGCGAGCGGGCTCGCGCTCGAAGGCGTCCGCGGCGGCATCGACTGGGCGGCCGGGGGCGAACGGCCCGCGCAGGCGTTCGCGTGGAAGCGCGGGCGTCTCGGGGCGATCGAATTGCCCGCGGTGGTTGCGCGCTGGCAGTCGCGCGCAGGTGCGCTGCACCTGATCGGCGACCTGCATGCGAAGCTGCTCGGCGGAAACCTGCATCTGGCGCGCAGCATGCTGAATCCGTTCGCCGAAGCGGAAGCCGACCGCTTCGTGACCGACTTCGCGCTCGACCATATCGGATACGACAGCGCCGATGGAACCGTCGCGGCCGCCGGCCTCGCTGCGCGCGGCCAGCTTCGCATCTCCGGCACGAGCGCGCAGCCGCGCCTGCGCGCGAGCGCGCGGCTGCTCGGTGGCGAGGCGCTCGCGGGTGCGGTCTACGTCAAGCTGCCTCAAGCGGGCATCGACGTCGAACTCGATGCGTGGCGCGCGGACGCGACGTGGGAGGTCCAACGCCTCGGCTGGCGCGATGCGGGCACACTCGACTTCGAAGCGAGCGCACGCGTCGATCCTGCCGCAGAGTCGCCCTTGCGCGCGCTGCGCATCGACCTGCGCGAAGCGCGCCTGTCCAGCGCGGTGGAGCGCTACGCGCGCAGCTGGCTCGCTGCGAAAGGACAGGCCGGGCTGGTCGCCGATGGCGCGCTGTCGGGGCAGCTCGAGTTCGACCACGAGGGCCTGCACCGGCTCGCGTTCGATGCGCACGACCTCGGCATCACTGCTTCGGGCGGGACCTGGTCGTTCAGCGGCGTCGAAGGCGGCATCGACTGGGAAGGCGCTTCGGGGCGCCCGCCGACGACGCTCGCGTGGCGCTCCGGTGCGTTGTTCGGCATTCCGTTCGGCGGCGCGCAGGCGCGCCTGCAATCGATCGGCGGCAACATCACGCTCGCGCAGGGGATCGCGATCGACGTGCTCGGCGGCGAGCTCGAGCTCGAGCGCCTCTCGATGCAGCCGGGCTCGTCGCTCGGCGAACGCTACACGGCTTCGGTGTCGCTCGGCGGCATCGAGATGCCGCAATTGTCCGCGGTGCTCGGCTGGCCGGTGTTTCCCGGCAAGCTTTCCGGGGGCATTCCCGAAGTCGAATTCAGCGGCGACACGATCGCGCTGCATGGCGGCCTCGACCTCTACGTGTTCGATGGCCACCTCGGCCTCAACAGCCTGGTGCTCGAGCGGCCGTTCGGTGTCGCGCCGTCGCTCGGCGCGAACATCCATTTCGAGAACCTCGATCTCGAGCAGGTCACGAGCGCGTTCTCGTTCGGCGGCATGAGCGGCCGACTGTTCGGCACGATCAACGGGCTGCGACTCGTCGACTGGAGCCCGGTCGCGTTCGACGCATGGTTGCGCACCAGGGGCGGCGGACGCATGAGCTACAAGGCGGTCGACGACCTGACCTCGATCGGCGGCGGCATGTCGGGCGGCCTGCAGACGATGGCGTTGAAGCTGTTCGACACGTTCGGTTACCGGCAGCTCGGCCTGCGTTGCCGCCTGCGCGAGCAGGTCTGCCTGATGGGCGGCATCGATCCGGCACCGGCCGCCGCCGATTCACGTGGTGGCGGCTACACTATCGTCGAAGGTTCCGGCGTGCCGCGCATCACCATCGTCGGCCACCGCCGCCAGGTCGACTGGCCCATGCTCGTGAACCGCCTCGAGGAGGCGACGCGCGGGCAGGGACCGGTGGTCGAGTGAGTCGCGCTCGCGAATCGCCCCGCATTGCCAGAGGAGTCAATCATGCGTTCGTTCATCGCCTGGATCACGCTGGCCACGGTGCTCGCACTGCCCGCGGCCTGCGTCACCATCAATGTCTACTTCCCCGAAGCGGCCGCCGAGCAGGCCGCCGCGCAGTTCGTCGACAAGGTGCTCGGCGACGACGCGACCCCGACGCCGCCGCCGGAGCCTGCATCGCCCCCGCCCGGGGGGTCGCCGGGCGCGATGTTGCTCGACCTGCTCGTTCCGAGCGCGCATGCGCAGCAGGCCAACATCAACATCCAGACGCCGCAGATCCAGGCGATCCAGTCGCGCATGAAGCAGCGCTTCGATGGCACGCTTGCGCGCTATTGCGACAGCGGCGCGGTCGGTTTCACCCGGGACGGCATGGTGGCCGTGCGCGACGCCGCCGCGGTCCCGCTCGCCGAACGCGCGGCGATGAACGCGGCGGTCGCCGACGAGAACCGCGACCGCAAGGCCGTGTATCGCGAGATCGCGGTCGCCAACGGCCATCCGGAATGGGAGCCGCAGATCCGCGAAACGTTCTCGAAGCAGTGGATCCAGCAGGCGCGGCCGGGCTGGTATCATCAGGATGCCTCGGGTGCGTGGAAGCAGAAGTAGCGCTCCGGCCGACGCCGAGTACCCCATTTCCGATCGACTACCCAGCGCCCGCCCATCGGCGGGCGCTTCACTTTCCATGACGCAAATCCCAGAAGCCGACATCTTCGACCTTTCCCACGACGGTCGCGGCGTCGCGCGCGTCGACGGCAAGACCGTGTTCGTCGCGGGCGCGCTGCCGGGCGAACGCGTGCGCGCACGCCGCACGCAACGTCACCGGCACTTCGACGAGGCGAAGGTCGAGGAGATCCTCCTGCGCTCGCCGGATCGAGTCGAACCGCGCTGTCCGCATTTCGGCAATTGCGGCGGCTGCTCGCTGCAGCATCTTCCTGCCGGGAAGCAGCTCGAGGCCAAGCAGCGCGTGCTCGCCGAGAACTTCGAACGCATCGGCAAGGTGTCACCCCAACGCTGGCTCGAGCCGCTGTCGGGCGAACCCTGGGGCTATCGCCGCAAGGGTCGCCTTTCGGTCAAGTGGGTCGCGAAGAAGGACAAGGCCCTGGTCGGCTTCCGCGAGGACAATCCGCGCTTCGTCGCCGATCTTGGCGAATGCCACACCGTGCTGCCCGAAGTCGGCTTGCGCCTCGCCGATCTCGGCGCGCTCGTCGGCTCGCTCGAGGCGAAGCGCGACATCGCGCAGATCGAGTTCGCCGCGGGCGACGATACGGTCGCGCTGACGTTCCGCCACCTGCAGCCGTTGTCGGACGGCGACCGCGCGGCGCTCGCGGCGTTCGCCCAGTCGCACGGCCTCGCGATCCTGTTGCAGCCCGGGGGACCCGACAGCGTGGTCGCGTTGTGGCCGCAGGAGATCCCGCTGTCGTTCCGCATCCCCGAATACGATCTCGACATCGCGTTCCGCCCGCTCGACTTCATCCAGGTCAACGCGGGCATGAACCGGCGCATGATCGCGCATGCGCTCGCACTGCTCGAACCGGGCGCCGGTGACAGCGTGCTCGACCTGTTCTGCGGACTCGGCAACTTCACGCTGCCGATCGCGCGGTCGGCGGGCCGCGTGACCGGCGTCGAAGGCGAAGCCGCGCTGGTCGCGCGCTCGCGCGCGAACGCCGAGCGAAACGGCATCGGCAATGTCGAGTTCCACGCCGCCGACCTCGCCGCCGACCAGCGCGAGGCGTCGTGGGCGCGCGCGCACCACCACAAGCTCCTGCTCGATCCGCCTCGCTCCGGGGCCGCCGCCGTGCTCGACTACCTGCCACGCAAGGGCTGCGACCGCGTCGTCTATGTGTCGTGCCATCCCGGCTCGCTCGCGCGCGATGCCGGAACCCTGGTCGAACGCCACGGGTTCCGCCTGGTCGCGGCCGGCGTCATGGACATGTTCCCGCATACGGCGCACGTCGAATCGATCGCATTGTTCGAGCGGTGACGATGGCAATCGAGATCGAGCGCAAGTTCCTCGTCGATGGCGACGGCTGGCGCGAAGGCGTCGAGCGCAGCGTGCCGATGCGGCAGGGCTACCTCGCGGGACCTCCCGGGGCGCGCTGCTCGGTGCGCGTGCGCCTCGCCGGAGCCGGGGCATTCCTGAACATCAAGTCGCTCGTGCAGGGCATCGTGCGCGATGAGTACGAGTACGCGCTGCCGCCCGCGGATGCGGTGCGCATGCTGGAGACGCTGGCCGGTGACGTCGTCGCCAAGCTGCGCCATCATGTCGTCGTGGACGGATGCCTGTTCGAGGTCGACGAATTCGAAGGCGCGAATGCGGGCCTGGTGGTCGCGGAAATCGAGCTCGCGACGGTGGATGTGGTGTTCCCGCGACCTGCGTGGCTCGGCCGCGAGGTCAGTCACCTCGCGCGCTACTACAATCAGAACCTCGCGCGGCGCCCGTATGCGCGCTGGACCCGTGACGAACGGGACGCCGACGACGCACCGAGGAAGGACGATCGCCCATGCTGATCATCGGACTGGAAGGGCAGACACTCGAGGCGGCGGACCGTGCGCGCATTTCCGCGCCGCAGGTCTGCGGCGTGATCCTGTTCAGCCGCAACTTCGCGGACCGCGACCAGGTCACGACGCTCATCGACGACATCCGCGGCGAACGCGGGGATCCGTTCATCGTCTGCGTGGACCAGGAAGGCGGGCCGGTGCAGCGCTTCCGCGACGGCTTCAGCGCGCTGCCGCCGCTCGCGCGCCTCGGTGAATTGCACGATCGCGACCCTCGCGCGGCCGTCGCGCGCGCCGAGGAGCACGCCTGGCTGATGGCGAGTGAGATGCGCGCGATCGGCGTCGACCTCAGCTTCGCGCCGGTGCTCGATCTCGCGCGCGGCAACCGCGCGATCGGCGAGCGCGCGTTCCATGCCGATCCGCAGGTCGTGTCCGAGCTCGCGCAAGGCTACCTGCGCGGCATGCGCCTCGCGGGCATGGCGGCGACGATCAAGCACTTCCCCGGCCACGGGTCGGTCGCCGAAGACACCCACTTCGACGACGCGGTCGACCCGCGTCCGCTCGAGGAGCTCCTCGCCGCGGACCTCGTGCCGTTCGCCGACGCGATCGCGAGCGGTGCGGAAGCGGTCATGATGGCGCACGTCGCGTATCCCGCGGTCGATGCAAGGCCGGCCGGCTATTCGCGCATCTGGATCGAGGACGTGCTGCGCGGTGAACTCGGTTTCCGCGGACTCGTGTTCGGCGACGACATCGGCATGGCCGCGGCGGGTTCCGTCGGCGGCATGGCGGCGCGGATCGAGGCGCACCTGCTCGCGGGTTGCGACCTGCTGCTGGCCTGCAGTCCCGCGATCGTCGACGAGGCGATCCGCGCGTGCGCGCAGGCGCTGCCGTGCGACTCGGCGCGGCTCGCCAGCCTGCAGGGCGAGGTCGCGCAAACCTGGGATGCGCTCGCGCGCAATCCGCAACGCGACGAATTCGCGTCGCGCCTCGCCGCGCTCGGCGCCCCCACCGACGGACTGACCTGATGACGACGACCCTCATGGACGACGTGCTCGCGCGCGCCGAGCTCGTGCACGCGCAGCCGGTGCTCGCCAACGCGATCGCGCGCATCGGCCGCGACATCGATGCCTGGCTCGGGGGCACCCCCGCAGTGTTCCTGACCGTGATGCAGGGTGCGCTGCCGTTCGCGGGGCAGCTTGCGACCGCGATCCGCGTGCCCCTGGTGTTCGATTACGTGCATGCGACGCGCTACCGTGGCGGCACGCGCGGGGCCGAACTGAACTGGATCAAGCGAGCGGCGACGCCGCTGGCGGGGCGTACCGTGCTGCTCGTCGACGACATCCTCGATGAAGGCCACACGCTCGCCGCGGTCCGCGACGATTGCATCGCGCAAGGTGCCTCGCGCGTCGCGATCGTGGTGCTTTGCGAGAAGCGCCACGACCGCCGCGTCGCGGGCCTCGCGGCCGACTTCGTCGGCGTCGAGGTACCGGACCGCTACGTGTTCGGCTACGGCATGGACTACCACGAGCAGGGTCGCAACCTCGACGCGATTTACGCGGTGGACGCATGAGCATCGACCTCGCACTGATCGGCGGCACCGGGCTCTACCGCTTCCCGGGACTGTCCGGCGTCGAACGCCGCGCGGTCGACACGCCCTACGGCTTCACCTCCGACAGCCTCGTCGTGGGCAGCCTCGGCGATTGCCGCGTCGCGTTTCTCGCGCGGCATGGCGAGTCGCACACGATCCCGCCGCACCGCGTGAACTACCGCGCCAACCTGTGGGCGCTGCACCACGTCGGGGCTCGCCGCGTGATCGGCATCAATGCGGTCGGCGGCATCCGCGCGGACATGGGCCCGCGCGTGCTCGCGTTGCCAGACCAGATCATCGACTACACGCACGAACGGCTGACCAGCTACTGCGATGTCGCGGGTGCCGAAGTGCGCCACATCGACTTCAGCGAACCGTACACCGCGAAGCTGCGGCGCGATCTACTGCTCGCGGCGCAACGCGCCGGTGTCCCGCTGGTCGACGGCGGCTGCTACGGCGCGACGCAGGGTCCGCGGCTCGAAACGCGCGCGGAGATCGCACGCATGCGTCGCGACGGGTGCGACCTCGTCGGCATGACCGGCATGCCCGAAGCCGCGCTCGCGCGCGAACTCGAACTCGAGTACGCCTGCATCGCGCTCGTCGCCAACTGGGCCGCAGGCTGCGGCGACGAGGCCGAGATCAGCCTGCCGGAGATCTTCGCGAACCTCGAATTCGCGACCGCGCGCGTGCCGCCGTTGATCACCGCGCTGATCGAAGCCTGACCCGGCGCGCGTCGCCGCATCCACTTGCGCAAGTGGCCCGACCTGCGGCGTCAATCGCGGGATGATCGGTCGTGCTCGGGTGATCGCGAGGGTTTCGAAACATCGAGCGCTGGATATACTCGAAACGCGTGTCCGGGGACGGCGACCAGGGGGCTGGATGGCCGGGGCACGCATGATCCATTCGAGCAAGGGGTTGCGCGATGCTGACCGGTACGGTGAAGTGGTTCAATGACGCGAAGGGCTTCGGCTTCATCGCGCCCGAAGCGGGCGGGGAAGACGTGTTCGTGCATTACTCGGCGATCAATTCGCAGGGATTCCGCACGCTTCAGCAGGGACAGCGCGTGAGCTTCGAAGTCGTGCAGGGACCCAAGGGTTCGCAGGCTGCCGGCGTCCAGCCGGTCAAGTAGCCGCGCCTGCGCGCAACGACCGGGACGCGACGTTCATCGCGCTGGTTGCGACGTCACCAGAGCATCGATCGCGCGTTCGAAATCGCGTGCGTGCGCCTGCGCATCGCAGAGCCGCTCGCGTACGGCCTCGCGCTGCGCGACGCGACCCGCGCGCAGCCGTTCGAGATCTCCGGCCAATGCGACCGCACGATCGATGTAGTCGACGACGTCGCGCGCGACCCATTCGGCGCGTCCGAGTCGCCACAGCAGGCTGGCCGCCTGGCGCGACACGAAGCTCGTGCCCGCGCGCGTGACCACCGCGCACCCCATCCACAGCGCATCGCAGGTCGTGGTGCAACCGGAAAACGGGAACGGATCGAGCGCGATGTCGATGCCCCGGTACGCCTCGAGCAATTCGCCGTAGGGAACATGCGCGCCGAGGTCGATCCGTCCCACTTCGATGCCGCGCGCGGCGAAGCGCGCGGCGATGTGCTCGCACGTGTCGGCTTCCGCAAGGTGTCGCGCGCGCAATGCGAGGCGCGCGTGCGGAACCCTGCGCAGGATCGCGGCCCAGGCATCGAGCACGCCGTCGTTGAACTTCGCGAGCCGGTTGAACGAGCCGAACACCGGCGCGTCGCCGGCGAGCCGCGTCGGAGCCGGCGCGGGAACCGGCGGCGTGTAGCAGAAGCGCCCTGAGGGCAGTTTCACGACCCGCTCGCTGAATCGCTGGCTGCCATCGTCGGGCGTTAGCCACGGGTCGGAAATCCATGCATCGATCGCGGGCACGCCGGTGGTATCGAACCAGTCGAGCCAGCACACCTGCATCGGCGCGGCGCGGCGCGCGAGCACCGCGAGCCGGTTCGCGGTCGCATGCCCGGCGAGGTCCATGAGCACGTCGAGCCCGAGGTCGCGCAGGCGCCGCAGCAGCGCCTCGTCGTCGAGGCCCGACGCATCGACGGCTTCGTCAGCGAGCGCAACGAGCACGCGACCCGCTTCATCGTGCACCGGCTGCAGCGCGACGAGCACGTGCTCGTGGCGGGTGCGATCGAACTGCGCGAGCAGCCCCTGCAGGAAGGTCGATACCGGTCCGGCGACGAAGCGCGGTGAAACCCAGCCGATGCGGCGCTTGCGCGAAGGATCGCGTGGCAGCGGCGCGAACGCGCCTGCGCGCGGGAGGTGGCGCTCGGCGTAGCGCGTGATCGCGGCGTAGATCGCGTCGCCGTCCTGGGCCGGGTCGTAGTGCGCGAGCACGAGGTGGCGCGCCGCGCTCGCCGCATCCGCGGCGATGCCGAGGTCGCCGAACGCCGCGAGGCCCGCCTCGACATCGCCGCGATCGACCAGCGAGGCCGCACGGATCTCGCGCGCCACGCGCGTCCCGGGTTGCAGGCGCAGCGCATGCTCGCACCAGCGGATCGCCTCGGAAGGTCGGTGCAGCCCATGCACCGCCGCGGCGAGTGCGATCGCGATACCGCTGTCGCGCGGGTGCTCGCGCGCAGCGTCGCACAAAAGGTCGGCGCGCTGCGCGATCGCGCCTGCCGCGCCGAACTCGGCAACCACTTCGGGCAGCACGCGCGGCTCGCGCAGCAACGTCGGATCGCGCGCTGCGACCAGCGCCGCATCCGCGTGGCCCTGCAGCAGGCGCACGCGCACGAGCGCAAGGTGCAGCGCAGGCACCTGCGGAAGATCCGCGATCAGCGCGAGCAGCTCGGCTTCGGCCTGCGCGGCCTCGCCCGCTTCGGCCCGGCGCATCGCCGCCTGGAAGCGCTGTTCGCTCGCGCGCGCGTTCACGTCGCGAATTGCAGGCGCGCGAGTTCGGCATACAGCCCGCCCGCGCGCACGAGTTCGGCATGGCTGCCTTGCGCGACGATACGACCCGCCTCCATCACGACGATGCGGTCGGCGCGCTGCACCGTGGCGAGGCGGTGCGCGATCACGAGCGTGGTGCGCCCATCTTCGAGCCGCTCCAGCGCGTGCTGGATCAGGTGCTCGGACTGCGCGTCGAGGCTCGAGGTCGCTTCGTCGAGCAGCAGCACCGGCGCGTCGCGCAGCAATGCGCGCGCGATCGCGACGCGTTGCTGCTGTCCGCCGGACAGGCGCACGCCACGCTCGCCGAGGTAGGTTGCGTAGCGCTCGGGCAAGGCGTCGATGAATTCGTGCGCCTCGGCCGATCGCGCCGCGTCGACCACCTCGGCTTCGGTCGCGCCGTTGCGCCCGAAACCGATGTTGTCCGCGGCGCTGGCGCCGAACAGGACCGGATCCTGCGGCACCAGCGCGAACGCGCCGCGCAGGTCCGCGAGCGCGAGCGCGCGCAGGTCGATGCCGTCGAGCAGGATGCGCCCCGATTGCGGATCGTGGAAACGCTGCAGCAACTGGAACACCGTCGTCTTGCCCGCGCCCGAGGGACCGACCAGCGCGATCGTCTGGCCGGGTTCCACCTCGAGCGTGAAGTCATGCAGTGCGCGCCGGTCGGGGCGCGAGGGGTAGCGGAACTCGACCTGTTCGAAGCGGATCGAGCCGCGCACCGGTTTCGGCAGCGCCTGCGCCGGCTGCGCGGAGCGGATCGAGGGATCGGTATCGAGCAGGTCGCCGATGCGCCCGAGCGCGCCGGCGGCACGCAGCACCTCGCCCCAGACTTCGGTCAGCGCGCCGACCGAACCTGCGGCGAGCACCGCATACAGCACGAACTGGCTCAGCACGCCGGCACCCATCGTGCCCGCGATGACCGCCTGCGCGCCCGCCCACAGCACCAGCGTGATCGCGCCGAAGGTCAAGAGGATGACCATCGCGGTGAGCGCGCCGGTGGTCGCGATGCGGCGACGTGCGGCCGCGAGCGCGCGCAGCACCGCGTCGCCGTAGCGCCGCGATTCCTCCGACTCGCGCGTGTAGGCCTGCACCGTGTGGACCGCGTTCAGCACCTCGCCCGCGACCGCGGAGGTATCCGCGATGCGATCCTGGCTCGCGCGCGACAGGCGCGCGACGCGTCGCCCGAACACGACGATCGGCAGCACGACGAGGGGAATCACGAGCGCCGCGAAGCCCGCGAGGCGCGGGCTGGTGAGCACCATCAGCGTCGCGCCGCCGACCAGCGTGACGAAACTGCGCACCGCGACCGAGAACGTCGAACCCACCACGGTCTGCACGAGTTCGGTGTCGGCCGCGAGGCGCGATACCAGCTCGCCGGTGCGCGTGCGTTCGAAGAACGCCTGGTCGAGCGTGAGCAGGTGGTCGTACAACCGCCGGCGCAAGTCGGCGGCAACGCGCTCCCCGAGCAGCGAGACGAAGTAGTAGCGCGCCGAGGTCGCGATCGCGAGCACCACCGCGACGCCGAACAGGCCGAGGAAACTCGCGTTGATCGCGGCCGCGTCGGCCTGGCTGAAGCCGCGGTCGATCATCACGCGCACGGCCTGCGGCAAGGTGAGCGTCGCGGTCGAAGACAACGCGAGGAATCCGAGCCATCCCGCGAGCAGGCCGCGGTAGGGCCTGAGGTACGGCAACAGGCGCCGCAGCGAACGCAGCTTGCGCGGGGTGTCGGTGTTCGATTCGGTCATGGACATCCGGACGACGGGGGCAGGGAGGATATGGCAGGCAGGCGCGCGTGCTTCAAGCCGGCGTGTCGACGCGGCCGCGGCCGCGCGTGAGGTCGCGCACGAAGCCGGCGAGCGCCTCGACGCGCTCGCCCGGTACTTCGACCTCGAGCGCCATGCCGTCGATCGACGCCTGTTCGGACAGCCTGCGCGCGTCGAACTCGGCGAGGCGTGAGTACAGCAACGGAACCGCGGCGAACTCGCAGTGGATCGTCGCGTGCACGCGCTCGACGATCTCGCGCTTCGGCGCGAGCCGCAGGCACTCCGCCGCGCAGCCGCCGTACGCGCGCACGAGCCCGCCGACGCCGAGCTTGACGCCACCGAACCAGCGCGTGACCACCACGACCACGCGGTCGAGGCCCTGGCCATCGATCGCGGAGAGGATCGGTCGGCCGGCACTGCCGCCGGGTTCGCCGTCGTCGTTGAACCTGTAGGCCGCGCCGGTTCGCCACGCCCAGCAGTTGTGGGTGGCGTCGCGTTCGGCTACGCGCGCGATGAACGCGCCGGCGTCCGCGCCGGTCTCGACCGGCGCTGCGCGCGCGAGGAAGCGGCTCTTGCGGATCTCCTGCTGCAGGCTCGCTTCGGAAGCGAGCGTGGTCGTCGTGGCCATCGCGCCAGTGTAACGGCGCGAGGCCGACTGCTCACTCGAGCAGGTGTCGCAGGTCCGCCGGGACCTCGTGGCGAGGATGGGTGCGGTGGAAGAGCCGCAGGCTCTCGGAGGCCTGTTGCCGGCGACCATCGCGCAGCAGTTCGCGCACGTGCGCGAGCCATTCCGTCGGCTCGAGCTGCTGGTCGCGGCGCAGTTGCACCGAGGCGGACGGCGCGGGCGCCGCACGCGCGCGCAGGCGCTCGGGCTCGCGCAGTTGTTCGGCTTCGGCTTTCTCCTCGGCGGGCTGCGCGCGCTCATTGCGGAAACCGCTCGCCGAGTCGGCCGCGCCAGCGTCCTGACGGGTTTGCGGGAACGGCATCGGCGCGGCGGGCGGCTGCTCCACGATCGGGGACGGAGGTGGCGGCTCTGCGGGCTTCGCGGGCGGCGTCGCCCTGGCAGCGCGCTTCGCCGCGACGACTTCGCGCGGTGGCGAACCCGCGTCAGCGGCAGCCTGCGCGGTCGCGGGTGCGGCCGCAGCCTGGTCCGCCCGGGCTGCAGCGCCTGCCGGCGCGCGGCCACGCTCGACGATCGGTTGCACCGGGACGATCTCGATGCTCTCGGGAGCGTGAAGCGGAGGCGTCGATGGTTGCATCGCCGCTTCCTGCCCGACCCGCCAGGCGATTCCCGCTGCGAGCACGATGCCTGCGGCGGACCCGAGTCCGACCAGCCAGCGTTGGACTCGCGGCGCACGCCCGCGCACCGCGCGCGCGGCCTCGCCGAGGACCGCGCGATCGAGCCGGCGCGGCGGTTCGCTGCGCGCGAGGCGTCGATACAGCGTCCCGAACTCGCCATGGTCGTCGCCGAGCAGGCGTTCGAGATCGTGTTCGTCGCGTGGGCGGTTCATGTCGCGAACCTCGCACGGATGCGTGCGAGCGCGTAGCGCAATCGCGACTTCACGGTTTCGCGACCTGCGCCCGTGATCGCGCCGATCTCCTCGAGGCCGAGGCCGCCCTCGACGCGAAGCAGGAACGCGGTGCGCTGCTCGTCAGGCATCTCCTCGAGCACGAGCTGCAGCCGTCGCCGCTGCTCGAACTCGCTGAGCGCGCGCTCGGGCTGCTCGGATTCCGGCGCATCGAGGGTGCGCATCACGGCCTCGGTTTCCTCCGGCGAGGCCTGCGGTCGCTGGCGCCGGAAACGGTCGATCACGAGGTTGTGCGCGATCTGCAGCAGCCAGGTCGTGAAGCGCGCCTCGGGGCGATAACGCTCGCGCGCCGCGATCACGCGGCTCCAGGTTTCCTGGAACAGTTCGTCGGCGTCGGCGCGGTGGCGCAGGTCGCGCAGCAGGAAGCGGTACAGCATGCCACGATGGCGGCGGTAGAGGGTCTCGAAGGCGATCAGGTCGCCTCCGGCGTACGCGAGCATCAGGTCCTCGTCGGTCCGTGGGTCCCCCATGCGGCGAGGTTAAGCGATTGCAGCCTCGATCGTCACGGGTGGGCAGGCCTGATCGAACGCTCCGATGCGCTGCGCGGGGTTCCGAACCGCCCCGCGGGATCTGGACGCGGCGCCCATCCCGGTCCAGTCGGCTGTTGCAACCAGTCCGGGTGCTTGGTGAGCCGCGACGGCGCCACTCCTGCAGGCAGGCGGCGACCGTCGCATCGGCCATTGCAACGTGCGCAGGCGCCGCGACGCGCGGCGCCTAGAAGAACTCCTCCATCCACCGCACCAGCGCGTCGCGTTTGCGCGGAGGAACCCGCCGGAAAGCGACGAGCAGTCGGTCCTCGGTATGGTCGGCTGCGAGTTCGCTGCCCATCAGTGCGGGCGTCTCGTGCGCGCCGCTCGCGACGACACCGCGCCCGGTGGCGAGCCACTCGAACGAAACTCCGCAGACGATCGCGATCTTTTCGAGATGATCGACCGTGGGCGAGGTGCCGTTGGGGAGCTCCCACTGCGCCACCGCGCTCGCCCCGATCCCCACTTCCTCGGCCAGTGCGGCCTGCGTCATTCCGGCGAGCCGCCGTGCATGGCGTATCCGCGTCGGCCGCGGCCCGGCGAATGCCAGCTCGCGTGTTCTCAACTCACCCATTATGAATCCCCTGTCAGTATTCCTGATTCACTCAGTGACAATAAGCAGATTTCCTCAGTCCATCTGGTGCGTACATCACGTTGCGTGATTCAGGCGACGTCCTCGCCGGAATCACAGTGCGGCTGAGCGGTTCCGAAGCGCCGCGCGGCTTGCTCTTCGATATGCGGTGGCAAAGACTCGATCTGCATGGCGCTGCGGAACGCATGTCGCGGGTGAAGGACGCGATCGCGAGCGCGAAAGCAAACATACCTGCTTTTATGGATTTGTAAACATTGGGAATGGGAGGTGCCGCACAAGCGATTCGACAACAATTGAAAACGAAGACTGCTCGCACTTCGTCGTCAAGCTCTCGTTGAAATGGCCGGGACTCATGCACGGATGCAATGGCCGGATGCAGCGACCGAAAGGTCGCACGGAAGGGGACCGCAATCGGTTTCCGTGCTCATCATTACGGAATGGAGAGAGAACGATGACTGACAATTCACGCAACCTCCGCGGGCGCGTCCTGGCCGCGCTGCTTGCAGCTGTGGCGACGGGTCATGCGACGGCGGCCACGCCGGTCGGCAATGCGGATGCATTCGACCTGTCGATCCAGATCGACATCCTGGGCCTCACCACGTTCAACCTGACTGCACCGACCAGCGCGTCCATCGTCGATGCAACCGAAACCATCGCCGATTCGCAGTCGCTCGCGTCGATCATCGACGCCGATCCATTGAACCTCGTCACGTTGTCCACCGGCCTCGTCGTATCCGAAGCGGCGTACGTCGCGGGTCCGCTGTCGGCGATCGCCGCGCGTGCGACGGTCGAGGACCTGGAACTCGGTGCGCTCGGTGTCGGAGGGCTGGACATCCTTTCGCTCACGGGCGGCACCATCCGCTCGCAGGTCGCGTTGTCGGGTTTCTGTCCCGAAGCGCCTGCGCAGGTGAATGCTCTGCTCGACGACTTCATGTTCTTCAGCGGCTTCGACTACGGCAACCTGTCCGATGGAGGGGGCGACGGTGGCGAAGGTGGGGGCGGCTCCGGTGGCCTGCCGCCGTCCGGGGCCACGCTGATCGACGTGCAACTCGGCGTGCTGGGCATCGACGTGCCGGCGCTGCCCCTCAATCCCGCTCCGAACACGTCGATCGACCTCGGCGCGCTCGGCATCGTCGGCGCAACGCTCGTGCTGAACGAGCAGACGCGCAGTGGCGACGGCGTCAGCTCGCTCGCGCTCGCATCGAACGCACTGCACCTGACCCTGGATGCCATCGGCATCGCCAGCGCCGACGTGATCATCGCGCACAGCGGCGTCTCGCTCGCTTGCCCGTGATGCCTTCGCGTCGATTCGATTGACGAATCAGGGTCCGGCGTCGCAGGGGCGCCGGACCCGCGGAAACCGGTCGCGATCCGGCGCGCGTGCACGTCGCGGCGCAACGGATCGCAGTGCGTCGAATACGCACCGCAATGTTGAGATCGCAGGGGGATACATGAGCAGGGAAGAATTCATCGGCGGCATTCCGGTGCGACCGATCGGCGGCGAGCAGGTCATGACACTCGGCGGCCATCCGGAGAGCTGGATCTGCATATGGCACGAAAACGGGCAGACGGTGATGCAGTCATTCGAGCCCGAGCAACTCGAGCGTGTCCAGGCTTGAATTGCGCTTGCGATCACGTTGCATCGCGCAGCGCTGCAGGTTGCGAAGTGGCGGAGAGAGTGGGATTCGAACCCACGGTGGTATCGCTACCACGCCGGTTTTCAAGACCGGTGCCTTAAACCGCTCGGCCATCTCTCCGTGCTTCGCTGTGCATCGACTTCGTCTTTCCGGCGCGCCGGATTTGCGACGGGCTCCCTGCGCGTCGCCCTTCGGGCCAGCGGCTGCGCCTGGCGGAGATTATTCGCTCTTGCGGGAGGGACTTCAGTCCCGAGCTCTTCGCGTGTCCCATCGGGACTGAAGCCCCTCCCACGAGATGCGTCCGTTCCGGCATCCTTCCTCGGCAGCCAGCACCGCTGCGTGAAACGGGAGCCGGCGCCGGGCCAGGCCGCCTGTGGCGTAATTCCCGGCGACGATTCGTCGCCATGTGCACATTCTGCGCGATTATAAGCGGACGCGGCGGCGCAACTGCGGTATGTTCGGGCGGCATCGTCGAGGGAGCGATGCCTGGGGGGTTGCATGATACGAGTAGTGCTGGTCGACGACCATGAGCTGGTGCGTACCGGGTTCCGCATGATCCTGGCGCAGCAACCGGACATCGAGGTGGTCGGCGAAGCGGCTGATGGCGAGCGGGGGCTCGCGCTGATCCGCGCAAACGAACCGGACGTCGCGATCGTCGACGTGCACATGCCGGGCCTCAGCGGGATCGAGCTGACCGATCGCGTGCGACGCCACAAGCTCGCCACGCGCGTGGTGATCCTCACGGTCGTGCATGAAGCGCCGTTTCCGCGGCGACTGATCGAAGCCGGCGCGAGCGGTTACCTGACCAAGGGATGTGCCGCGGACGAGTTGTTGCGCGCCGTGCGCCAGGTCGCCGACGGCCGTCGTTACCTTGCGCCCGACATCGCCGAACTGCTCGCGCTCGGTGCGCTCGATGGGCGCTCGATGTCGCCGTTCGAACACCTGTCGGCGCGCGAACTCGACGTCGCCTTGATGCTTGCGCGCGGCCAGGACATGCAGGACATCGCGGAGCGGCTCAAGCTCAGTGCGAAGACGGTCGCGACCTACAAGTATCGCCTGTTCGACAAGCTCGGCATCGACAACACGGTCGCGCTCGCACACCTCGCGCACATGCACGGCCTCATCGACGAGCGTGCACGCGCGGTAGGCGGCTGACGTCGCGAGCGACGCCAGCCGCGGTTCGATCAACCGGCGTCGTCGTCCGCGTCCTGCTTGCGCGGCGCATCTGCGTGCGCTGCGTCCGGGCGCGCGGCGGGCGCGGGTCCGGATGCAGGTGCCGGCGACTGCGGGCGTGACAGCGGCAACTCCATCGTCGATCCCTGCGTCGCTGCGGGTGCATCCTGCGGCTTCGGCGCGATCGGCATCGCGGGTGCGGGCGCCGGCGCGCTCGGCGCGGGAGGCGTCACGCTTGCGGCGGGCGACGCGTTGGTCGGCGTCGCGACCGCAGACGGCGTGGGCGCGTTGTCCGGTGCCGGCGCTTTCGGCGCAGGTGCGTCGACCGTCGCCGCTCGATTCGCCGGTGCGTTCTCGGGAATCCGCATCTCCACCGTCGCCGCTGCGGTCACCGCGCGCGGTTCGAACGACGCCGCAGGCGCCGATGAAACGGCCGGCGCCGCTGCAGGCGATGCCGCGAACGGTGCGGGAGCAGGGCGTCCAGCCGGAACCGGCGAGGTGGGCGCGGGTGACATCGTCGGCGCGACCGGAGCCTTCGGCGATTCGCTCGCGGGTGCGCTCACCGATGCCGGCGCTGGCGCAACCGGCGTGGCGGATGCAGCCGGTGCAAGCGGCGCCGGCGCAACCGGTGCCGGCGCAGCGGGCATCGCTGCCTGCGGCGTGCCGGCCATTGGCGTCACCGGCGTATCGGTCCTGTCGGACATGCGTGCGGGTTGCAGTGCTGGCCTAGCGGATTGCGCGGGCGAGGCCGCGCGCACGGGACGCGCCGCGCTGTCGTCGTTGCCGCCGTCTTCGTCGTCGACGTCGTGCTGCTGGTCTTCGGCCGTACCCGCTTCGTTGACGCCTTCCGCTCCACCCTTGCGACGGCGACGGCCGCCACGGCGACCGCGTCGACGCGAACGTTCTTCACGCGGTGCTTCGCCTTCGGTCGTCGATGGCGCATCGGCGGATTCGCCGGCGACCGCGATCGGCATTGCGTCCGTTGCGAGAGCAGGGGTTGCGGCGATGTCGACCGGCAATGCGGGCGCCAGCGGCTTGATCGCTTCGCCTGCGGGCCTGGATGCGGCTTCCGCCTTCGGCTCGGTCGACGCGCGCGGTGCTTGCGCGGTGCGCTCGGCAGCGCCTTCGCCCGCGCGGTTCGCGCGCGCTTCGTCGCGACGCGCGTCGTCACGGCGGCCTTCGTCTCGACGCGGTTCATCGCGACGCGACTCGTCGCGACGGGCCCCACGCTCGCGCGGCGGCTTCTGCGACTGCCCCTGGCGCGAGGATTCTCCGCGTGCATCGCGGCGACCTTCGCCGCGCCCGTTCTGCTGCGGGCCGCCGTCGGCGCGTGCGCGCTGCGAAGGCTGCGCGCCACGGCCCTGGCCCGAAGGCCGGGAGGAACCGGACGTGCGCGCCTGCGCATCGCGCGTACGCGGTGCAGGCGCGGCGGGCGCCGGCGCGGGCGCCTCGGGCGATCCGCGGAACCAGCCCATGAAGCGTGCAAGCAGGCCACCGCTGGCGGCGGCTGCAGGCGCGGCGACCGGCGCCTCGACCACGGTCGCGGTGTCGGGGCGTTCCGGTGCAGGCGTCGCGCGCACCACGCCCGCGACCGCGGGTTGCTCGGGTTCTTCGCTCGGGCGCAGCATCGTCGGCAGCGGCGTCGCCGCGACCGGCGTCGTGCGCTGGTAGCTCGGGCGCGTCTCCTCGCCGACGTCGGCGCCGCGCAGGCGCTGGATCTCGAGGTGCGGTGTTTCGAGGTTCTCGTCGGCGACGACGATCACGTTGACGTCGTGGCGGGCTTCGATCTCGGTGAGCTGGCGACGCTTCTCATTGAGCAGGAAGTTCGCGACGCTCGGCGGCGCCTGCACCAGCACCTGGCCGGTGCTGTCCTTCATCGCGTGTTCCTCGACCAGGCGCAGCGCCGACAGCGAGAGCGACTCGACGCCGCGGATGCGGCCGTGGCCTTCGCAGCGCGGGCACACGATCTGCGTGGCTTCGCCGAGGCTCGGGCGCAGGCGCTGGCGCGACATCTCGAGCAGACCAAAGCGCGAGATGCGACCGACCTGCACGCGTGCGCGGTCGAGCTTGAGCGCGTCCTTGAGCTTCTCCTCGACTTCGCGCTGGTGGCGCGGCGAATCCATGTCGATGAAGTCGATGACGATGAGGCCGCCGGCGTCGCGGATGCGCAGCTGGCGCGCGATCTCCACCGCGGCCTCGCAATTCGTGTTGAACGCGGTTTCCTCGATGTCGCTGCCGCGCGTGGCCTTGGCCGAGTTGATGTCGATCGCGGTCAGCGCCTCGGTCTGGTCGATCACGATCGAACCGCCGGAAGGCAGGCGCACTTGGCGCTCGAACGCGTTCTCGATCTGTGTTTCGATCTGGAAGCGCGAGAACAGCGGCGTGGTGTCCTGGTAGAGCTTGAGCTTGCGCAGGTTGTTCGGCATCACCTGCTGCACGAACTCGCGCGCGTCGGCGTAGAGTTCCTCGTGGTCGATCAGGATCTCGCCGATGTCGTTGCGCAGGTAGTCGCGCAGCGCGCGGATGATGAGCCTGGATTCCTGGTAGATCAGGAACGCGCCCTGGCGGGACTGCGCGGCTTCGGAAATCGCCTTCCACAGTTGCAGCAGGTAGTCGAGGTCCCACTGCAGTTCTTCGGCGTCGCGGCCGAGGCCGGCGGTGCGCACGATCAGGCCCATGCCCTCGGGCACTTCGAGGTGGTCGAGCGCTTCCTTGATGTTCTGCCGGTCTTCGCCTTCGATGCGGCGCGACACGCCACCGGCTTTGGGGCTGTTCGGCATCAGCACCATGTAGCGGCCGGCGAGGCTGATGAAGGTCGTCAGCGCGGCGCCCTTGTTCCCGCGTTCCTCCTTCTCGACCTGGACCATGATCTCCTGGCCTTCCTTCAGGAGTTCGCGGATCGTGGCCTTGTTCGGGTTGGCGCCCGGCGTGAAGTACTGCGGGGACACTTCCTTGAGCGGCAGGAAGCCGTGGCGATCGGCGCCGTAGTCGACGAAACAGGCTTCCAGCGAGGGTTCTACGCGGGTGATGCGGGCCTTGTAGATGTTGGCCTTCTTCTGCTCCCTCGAGGGGATCTCGATGTCGAGGTCGTACAGGTTCTGCCCGTCCACGATCGCGACACGCAACTCCTCCCGCTGAGTCGCGTTGATCAACATGCGCTTCATTGTCGTTTTTCCTTGTCGGCGCTCGACTGCCGTCGATGCTGCGCGATGTCGCGCAAGCGTTGCCCGCGTTTCGCGGGCCGACGGCGGCAGGGGCGCCTGGCTGTTTTCGACCGGCGCTTCCGCGCGCCGGCAGTTCGTTCAGGTGGTTGCGTCCCCGTGGACCCCGCACCGTCCTTGCGACGGTGAGCAATCCTCGACCCGAGCCGCTACGATGGCTTCCCGCCCCACGCAGCGCTCCGATGGAGTTCGGCTGCACGAAGTGCGGAAGGTCGGAACGGACGAGTGCGTCATGTCAGCTCCAGGCTCCCGCGGATGGGGCCCGGAACGGCGCGACACGCCGGCGAAGCATACCAGTCCGGGGAAGAATTATTCAATGAAGACACAGACTTCGGCCACAAATCGAGACGCCGCCTCGCATCGTCGACCCGGTGCGGGCACGGTTCCGGGGCCGGGCGCCGGGGGGCGTGCCGGCGCGCGCCGGGCACACGCCGTGAAAGCGGGCGTCGGGGTGGCTGCATGAGGCCAGCCGGCCGACCCGCGCGTGCTGCGGGCGCAGCGCCCGCCGCGGACGCGAAGCCCGCTCCGTCGGTGCAGACCGTGGTGGTCCCCGAGGACCGGGACGGGCAGCGCCTCGACAATTTCCTGTCCGGGCGGCTGAAGGGCGTGCCACGCAGCCTCGTTTACCGCATCTGCCGCACCGGTGAGGTGCGCGTGAACGGTCGGCGCGCCAAGCCCGACCAGCGACTCGTGGCCGGCGACGAAGTGCGGATTCCGCCGGTGCGGGTGGCCGAGAAAGGCCAGGTTGCGCCGCCCGCGGAGAGCCAGCTCGACCGCATCGAGGCCGCGATCATCCACGAGGACCGCGAGTTCCTCGTCATCGACAAGCCGGCTGGCGTCGCCAGCCACGGCGGCAGCGGCGTGAGTTTCGGTGCGATCGAACTGCTGCGCGCGGCGCGCCCGCGCGACACGCTCGAACTTGCGCATCGGCTCGATCGCGACACCAGCGGCGTGCTCGTGCTCACGCGCAAGCGTTCCGCATTGACCGGCCTGCAAGCCGCGATCCGCGAAGGGCGCGTGACCAAGAACTATCTCGCGCTGGTCATGGGTCGGCTGCCACGCTCGCGCCTCACCGTCGATGCGCCGCTGCGCAAGTCCGTGCTGCAGGGCGGCGAGCGCATGGTGCGCGTCGATCCGGAGGGCAAGCCCTCGCGTTCGAATTTCACCGAGCTCGAAGCCTACGCCGCCGCGAGCCTGGTCGAAGTGGGACTCGAGAGCGGACGCACGCACCAGATCCGCGTGCATGCGCAGCACATCGGGCATCCGCTCGCGGGCGACGAGAAATACGGCGATCGCGAGTTCGACAAGGCGATGCGCGCGCACGGACTCAAGCGGTTGTTCCTGCACGCGGCGCGCTTCGAGTTCGAACTCGGCAGCCGCGGCTACAGTTTCAGCGCGCCGCTGGCGCCGGAACTCGCGAAGGTCATCGACTCCCTGCAACGCGCGAGCCCCGTGTAGGAGCCCACCCTGTGGGCGATCTGCGCGGAAAGCTCGATCGCGCGCATCTCAACCCGCCCGCAGGTCACCCACCTTGGCCGCGCAGATGAAGTCGTTGAGCGAGAGCCCCCCGACATCGTGCGTGGAGTAGCGCACGATGCAGCGGTCGTAGCCGACCTCGAGGTCGGGATGGTGGTCTTCGCGATGCGCGATCGACGCGACCGCGTTGACGAATGCGATCGTGCGGAAGTAGTCGCCGAAGCGGAACTCGGCGCGGATCGCGTCGCCACCCGGCAGCGCTTCCCAATCCGGCAGCAGTTGCAGCAGCGCGGCGACCTGTACCGGCGCGAGGCCTTCGTCCTTGCCCTTGCGGGGCACGCAGTGCTGCGTGCGCAGCGATTCGAGCGTTGGAGCGGTCATGCATGGCCTCCGGAGGTCGGCGCCCGCAGCGCCATCGATGCGAACGAGTATAGCCGCGGGTGACATGCGCCCGATTCAGGACTAAACTGGTACGGATTACATCGGCACCGACATGATCTCGCTATCAAGCTCCGCCCAGCAGCACTTTCGCAAGCTCGTCGAACAACAGGACATCGCCGGACTCGGCATCCGTGTCGTCGCCGTCGACGCCGGTACCGCGCGCGGTGATTGCCAGCTCGAATTCAGCGAGCCGGGTGACCGCGACGGCAGCGACTGGGAAGTCGAATGCGAGGGCTTTTCGCTGTTCATCGACGCACACAGCGTGCCGTTCCTCGACGGCGCCACCGTGGACTACGTGCGGTCGGAAACCGGCGGCGAACTGACGATCCGCGCGCCTGCGCTGCGCGGCAGCGTGCCCGCGGGCGACGCCAGCGTGATCGAGCGCGTCCGGCACGTGATCGAATCGGAGATCAACCCGCAGCTCGCCTCCCACGGTGGACGCGTGAGCCTGCGCGAAGTCACCGCCGAGGGCATCGTCGTGCTGCAGTTCGGCGGCGGCTGCCACGGTTGCGGGATGGTCGATCGCACGCTGCGCGGCGGCGTCGAGCAGACGCTGAAGCAACGCGTGCCCGAAATCACGGGCGTCAGCGACGCGACCGACCACGCGAGCGGCAGTCGGCCGTACTACCGCGGCGAAGCGCGCGGTTGAATCAGTTTCCCTGCACGCGGTTGTGCAGGTCGAACAGCTCTTCGCCCGGAAGGCTCGCGTAATAGGCCGCGAGGTCCTCGATGTCCTGTGCGGACAGCGTGGCCACGAAGCCGGCCATGATCGGATTCGCGCGCGCGCCCGCCTTGTACTCGTGCAGGCTGCGCGCGAGGTAGTCGCGGTACTGCCCGGCCAGGCGCGGGTACTGCGGATCGATGGTGGCCTTGCCGTCGGCCCCGTGGCAGGCTTGGCACGGTGCGGACTTCTGCTTGCCCGCCTCGATGTCGCCCTGGGCGACGGCGGCGGCGGAAAACGCGAGCAGGGCGACAGACAACAGCGGGGCGGTGTAACGCTTCATCTCGTGGCAGTCCCGATCGAAGTGCGGCCCGGATCAGGGCGCGAGGCTGGAGAGGTAGGTGGCGATGTCGCGGATGTCGGCGTCCGAAAGGCTCTCGCCCTGGGCCTGCATCGTCGGATGCACGCGCTCGCCCTTGCGATACTGGGTCAGCGCGGCGACGAGGTATTCGTAGTTCTGGCCGCCGATCTTCGGCACGTGGTAATTCGGGTAGGAATTCTTCCAGCCGGTGATGCCGTGGCAACCATGGCAGGTGTAGACCTTGGTCTTTCCGGCGGCCGCGTCGCCCTTTTCGGCGGCTGCGACGGGCAGGGAAGCGGACAACAGTACGGCAAGCAGGAGCGCTCGGGTCATCATTCGATTCCGGACAACGAGGTTGGACGGCGCAGGCGATCTATCCGGCCGAGTATAGCGGCCATCGCACGCGCAGGGCCACCGTGGTCAGTGCGTGACCGGTCGACGATGAAGTCGATGCAACTCTGCGCTGCCGTTTCGCATCCGTGGATGCCGACTGCGTGACTACCGGCTCACGACAGTGGCATCGCGACGGCGCAGCATCCGCACCGCGATCCTCTGGAATGGACCGTGCCTGGGTGACCCGGATGGGTCGTAAGTCACCCTTGCGCTATGATAGTGATGTAGTCTAGTATAACACTACAGTTCACTAGGGCCCCGCCGCCATGCGCACGACTCGCGTTTCCCCGCTGTCCCGCCGTCATTCAGGCCCGCTTCGCACCGTGTTCCCGCTTTCGCTGGCCCTTGCGCTGGCTGCCTGCGGCGGAGGTGGGCCCGCCGCGGACACGGCCGCCAAGGCGTCGATCCCGGTCGAAGTCGCCTCGGCCACGCACCAGTCGATCACCGCCAACTATTCGGGCACGGCGACGCTCGAGGCAGTCGGGCAGGCCAGCGTCGTCGCCAAGACCAGCGGCATCGTGCTGCAGCTGCCGGTGGAAGAGGGCATGTACGTCGAGAAGGGCCAGCTGCTGCTCGCGCTCGACGACGATTCCGCGCGCAACAAGCTCGCGCAGGCCTCGGCGACCCTGCGCAAGGCGCAGGCCGCCTACGACAAGGCCGAGAAGGGATTCGCGCTCAAGATCACGCCGAAGGCCGACTACGACAGCATGAAGTACGATCTCGAGGCGCAGCGCGCGATCGTCGAGGGCGCGCGGCTCGAACTGTCGTGGACACGAGTGGCCGCGCCGATTTCCGGCGTCATCGCGCGCCGCCACATCAAGGTCGGCAACCTCGTGCAGGCGAACCAGGCGCTGTTCGACGTCGT
This sequence comes from Lysobacteraceae bacterium, assembly GCA_004143945.1. GTDB lineage: Bacteria > Pseudomonadota > Gammaproteobacteria > Xanthomonadales > Rhodanobacteraceae > Dokdonella_A. The sequence continues at coordinate 438,066 of SEHB01000001.1, read as the reverse complement.
CGACCTCGATCCGCTGCAGGCGGTGCTCAACGTGCCCGAACGCAACCTCCACATGCTCAAGGCGGGACAGGCCGTGAACATGAAGGTCGATGCGCTCGGCGGTCGCGGCTTCGAAGGCTTGATCGCGCGCATCGCGCCGGTCGTCGATGCCGCGAGCGGCACGTTCCGCGCGACCTGCGAGTTCCGCGACACCACCCAGACGCTCAAGCCCGGCATGTTCGGGCGCATCGAAGTCGCCTACGACCAGCGCCACGATGCACTCGTGGTCCCGCGCAACGCACTGGTCGAGGAAGACGGTGAAAGCGCGGTGTTCGTGGTCGAGCCGGCACCCGTTGCGGCGCCCGACGCGAAAGATGCCAAGGACGCGGGCAAGGGCAAGAAGGGCGAAGCCGTCGCTGCCGAGTCGAAGGCCGCGCAGCCGCACTTCGTGGCCAAGCGCCGCGTCGTGAAGACCGGCTATTCCGAAGGCGATCGCGTCGAGATCCGCGATGGCCTCGCCGACGGCGAACGCGTGATCACGACAGGGCGCAATGCCGTGCGCGACGGCACCGAAGTCCAGGTGATCGGGGACACGCCACAGGCCCTTGCGGCGGTTCCGGCGGGAGCAAACGCGTCGTGAACCTGCCCGAACTCGCGACGCGCAGGCGCGTCACGATCGGGATGATGACGGTGACCCTGGTGTTGTTCGGCCTGATCGGACTGGCCGGACTCAAGGTCAACCTGTTGCCCGATCTTTCCTATCCGACCCTGACCGTCCGCACCGACTACGAAGGCGCGGCGCCGATGGAGATCGAGAATCTCATCAGCCAGCCGGTCGAAGAGACGGTCGGCGTGGTCAAGAACGTGCGCAAGGTGCACTCGGTCTCGCGCACCGGACAGTCCGACGTCGTGCTCGAGTTCGCCTGGGGCACCGACATGGACATGGCGAGCCTCGAGGTGCGCGACAAGCTCGACACGCTGCAATTGCCGCTCGAGGCGAAGAAGCCGCTGCTGCTGCGTTTCAATCCGTCGACCGACCCGATCATCCGGCTCGGCCTCAGCGTGGAGGCCGGCCGCGACATCGGCGAGGTGCAGCTGAAGCAGCTGCGGCGGTTCGCCGACGAGGAACTCAAGAAGCGCATCGAGCCGGTGACCGGCGTCGCCGCGGTCAAGGTCGGCGGCGGCCTCGAGGACGAGATCGACGTCGCGATCGACCAGCAGCGCCTCGCCCAGCTCGGCATCGACATCAACGAGGTGATCACGCGGCTGCGCAACGAGAACGTCAACGCCTCGGGTGGTCGCATCGACGAGGGCAGCCAGCGCTTCCTCGTGCGCACGATCAACCAGTTCCGCTCGCTCGACGAGATGCGCGAAATGCTGGTCAAGATCGACGGCGGCGTGCCGATCCGGCTGAAGGACATCGCCGAGATCCGCCAGGGCTACAAGGAACGCGAAGGCATCGTGCGCATCGACGGCAACGAAGCGGTCGAGCTCGCGATCTACAAGGAGGGCGACGCGAACACCGTCGCGGTGGCCGACGCGGTCAAGGTGCAGCTCGAGCGGCTCAAGGCGTCGCTGCCATCCGGTGCGCGCCTGACGACGATCGAGGACCAGTCGGTCTTCATCCAGCATGCGCTCGACGAGGTGAAATTCGACGCACTGCTCGGTGGCGTGCTCGCGATCCTGATCATCTTCTTCTTCCTCGGCGATGCGTGGAGCACGTTCATCATCTCGCTGTCGCTGCCGGTCTCGCTGATCGCGACGTTCTTCTTCATGGACCAGCTCGACCTGTCGCTCAACGTGATGTCACTCGGCGGGCTCGCGCTCGCGACCGGCATGGTCGTCGACGATTCGATCGTGGTGCTGGAGAACATCGCGCGGTTGCGCGAGAAGGGCGCATCGATCCTCGAGGCCGCGGTGCGCGGCACCGCCGAAGTCGGCATGGCCGTGACGGCCTCGACGCTGACCACGGTCGCGGTGTTCTTCCCGCTGGTGTTCGTGCAGGGCGTCGCGGGCCAGCTGTTCCGCGACCAGGCGCTGACGATCACGTTCGCGATGCTGATCTCGCTGGTCGTCGCGATGACGCTGATCCCGATGCTCGCCTCGCTCAAGGGCCGCTCGCCGCTGGCCTACCGCGACGAGCCGCAGGCGGCGTCGCGTGCGCTGCCGCGCAACCGCGTGCTGCGCGGTCTCGTCGTCGCCGCGCGCTGGGTCGGAGAACTCGTGTTCCAGACGCTGCCGCGCGCGATCGCGTGGCTCGTCGCGGCGGTCTCCGGCGTGTTCGGACGCGTGTTCGGGCGCGCGCTGCGTTTCATCGGTCGCGGCGTCACGCTGCCGTACGATCGCGCGGCCTCGTTCTACCATCGACGCCTGCCGGCGGCGCTCGCGCATCCCTGGCGCGTGCTCGCGTTCGCGGGTGCCGCATTCGTCGCGACGATGGCGCTGGTGCCGTCGCTCGGGCTCGACCTGATCCCGCAGCTCGCGCAGGGACGCTTCGACATGACGATCACGCTGCCACCGGGCACGCCGCTCGCGCAGACCGACGCGGTCGTCGCCGACGTCTCCGCGCGCCATGCGAAGGATCCCGGCGTCGCCTCGATCTACGGCGTGGCCGGCACCGGCACGCGCCTCGATGCGAGCCCGACCGATTCCGGCGAGAACATCGCGCGGCTGTCGATCGCGCTCGTCGATGGCGGCAGCAAGGCGATCGAAGCGGCCGAAGTCGAGCGCCTGCGCAGCGGCTTCACGCGCACCGATGCCAGCGTCAAGTTCGCGCGTCCGCAACTCTTCAGCTTCTCCGCGCCGCTCGAAGTGGAAATCCGCGGCCACGACCTCGACGCGCTGGCCAAGGGCGGGCAGAAGCTCGCCGAGCTCATGCGCGCCTCGCCGCGTTTCGCCGACGTCAAGTCGACGGTCGAAGGCGGCTATCCCGAAGTGCAGGTCGCATTCGATCAGGACCGCGCGGCCGCGTTCGGCCTCACCACGCGCGAGATCGCGGATCGGCTCGTGCGCAAGGTCAAGGGCGAAGTCGCGACGCGCTACGATTTCCGCGACCGCAAGATCGACGTACTGGTGCGCGCGCAACTGGCCGATCGTGCCAGCGTCGACGACGTGCGCAACCTGATCGTCGGCTACGTGCCTGCGCCGACCGTCGGCGGCACGGGTGCGGCCGCGGCGACGCCGGCCGCGAGCACCGAGTCGGCGCAGTCGCCGGGCGACACGCCGATCCGGCTGTCGGCGGTCGCCGACGTGGTCGCGGGCGAGGGGCCGAGCGAGATCCATCGCATCAGCCAGGAACGCGTCGCGGTGGTATCGGCCAACCTGCGCAGCGGAGATCTTGCGAGCGCGGTGGGCGAGGTCAACAGGATCGTCGCGGACCACCCGCTCGCAGCCGGCGTGCGCGTCGCGGTCGGCGGCCAGAGCGAGGAACTCGACGACTCGGTGACGTCGCTGCTGTTCGCGCTCGGCCTCGCGATCTTCCTCGTCTACCTCGTGATGGCCTCGCAGTTCGAGTCGCTGCTGCATCCGTTCGTGATCATGTTCTCGATCCCGCTCGCGGCCGTCGGCGCCGTGCTCGCGCTCAAGCTCTCGGGCTCGGCGATCTCGGTGGTCGTGTTCATCGGACTCATCATGCTGGTCGGCATCGTGGTCAAGAACGCGATCGTGCTGATCGACCGCGTGAACCAGTTGCGCGAAGCCGGCGTGCCCAAGCGCGAGGCGATCGCGCAGGGCGCCGAGTCGCGCCTGCGTCCGATCGTGATGACGACGCTGTGCACGCTGATCGGCTTCGCACCGCTCGCGCTCGCCGTCGGCGAAGGCGCGGAGGTGCGCGCGCCGATGGCGCTGACCGTGATCGGCGGCCTCGCGGTGTCGACGCTGCTCACGCTCGTCGTGGTGCCGGTCGTGTACGACCTGCTCGATCGCCGTGGCGACGCCTGGTACGTCGCGCGCGGGCAGCGCAACCGCCAGCGTCTCGCCGATGCGGCGGCCGGCGACGGCGGGCTGCCGATCGAGGGAGCGGCCGGGACTGCGGGAGAGCCGGCATGACACTCGCCGAGCTCAGCCTGAAGCGTCCCGTCACGGCGATCATGTTCTTCGTGTCGATGGTCGTGATCGGGCTGATCGCGGCGTTCAAGCTGCCGCTCGAGCAGTTCCCGGCGATCGACGCGCCGTTCCTGTTCGTGCAGATCCCGTACCCGGGCTCGACCCCGGGCGAGATCGAGCGGACGATCACGCGCCCGGTCGAAGAAGCGCTCGCGACCCTGCCGGGCATCGAGCGCATGCAGTCGACCTCGGACGGCGACGCCGCGCAGATCTTCCTCGAGTTCAAGTGGGGCGAGAGCGTCGCGATCAAGGCGGTGCAGGCGCGCGAGAAGATCGATGCGATCCGCGACGAGCTGCCGGCCGACGTGCAGCGCTATTTCGTGCGCAAGTTCTCGACCTCGGACGAGCCGGTGCTGCAGCTTCGCATCGCGAGCGCGGGCGCCGACCTGTCCAATGCGTACGAGCTCATCGACCGCGTGATCAAGCGGCCGGTCGAGCGCATCAACGGCGTCGCCAGCGTCGACATCTCCGGCATCGGCCAGCCCGAGGTGCAGATCGAGCTGTCCTCGGACCGCCTGAGCGCGCACAACGTCAGCCTCGACCAGCTCTACGACCGGCTCTCGAACGCGAATTTCGCGATCTCGGGCGGCCGCATCGACGCGGCCGGCCAGCGCTTTCGCGTGCAACCGATGGGCCAGTGGCGCAGCCTCGACGACATCCGCGCGATCCCGATCGACGCGCGGGGCCTCAAGCTCGGCGACATCGCGACCGTCGTGCTGCGCCCTGCGCGCGTCGACTTCGCGCGGCGCCTCGACGGCAAGCCCGCGGTCGGCGTCGACATCTATCGCGAACGCAATGCGAACCTCGTCGACGTCGGCACCGCGGTGATGGCCGAGGTCGAGCGCATCCGCACGTCGCCGGAACTGCGCGGGCTGCAGGTCTACCCGATGGAGAGCCAGGCCGACAACGTGACCGGCAGCCTGCGCGAACTCGGCAAGGCCGGCCTCGAGGGCACCTTGCTGTCGGTGCTCGTGCTGTTCTTCTTCCTGCGCGACTGGCCGTCCACGCTGATGGTGTCGCTCGCGATCCCGATCTGCTTCGTGATGACGCTCGGCTGCATGTACTTTCTCGGCATCAGCCTCAACGTGCTCTCGATGATGGGCCTGCTGCTCGCGGTCGGCATGCTCGTCGACAACGCGGTGGTGGTGGTCGAGAGCATCTACCAGTACCGCGAGCGCTACCCGGACCGTCCGTGGTACTGCGCGGTGCAAGGCACCCAGGTGGTCGGCGTCGCGATCGCCGCGGGCACGCTGTCGAGCGTGATCGTGTTCCTGCCGAACATCTTCGGCGAAGCCAACAACATCTCGATCTTCCTCGCGCAGGTCGCGATCTCGATGTCGATCGCCCACCTCGCCTCGTGGCTGGTCGCGGTGAGCCTGGTGCCGATGCTCGCCTCGCGCATGAAGGCGCCGAAGTTCCTCGGCCACGAGAGCTCGATCACGCGGCTGCGCGACCGTTACGGGCGCATCGTCGAGTGGACGCTCGCGCACCGGCGCTGGACCATGGCGGCCGTGCTCGCGCTGGTCGTGCTCAGCATGGTGCCGATCGCGCTGACCAAGAAGGACATGTTCGACGACGGCGAATCGCGCATCGTGCGCCTGTCCTACGAGATCAACGCGAACTACCGGCTCGAGGACCTGCGGCCTTCGATCATCAAGGTCGAGCAGTACCTCGACGAGAATCGCGAGCGCTTCGATATCGCATCGGTGTACAGCTGGTTCAGCGAGGATGGCGAGGCGCAGACGCGCCTGCTGCTGCGCGAAACGCCGAGCGGCCTCATCGAGTGGGGTAAGCGCCTCGTCGGCGTCGGCGAGGCGCGCCGACCGGTGGCCGAGATCGAGGAGGAGCTGCGCAAGGGCCTCCCGGCGATCGCAGTCGGCAAGGTCGCGCTCGACAGCAGTGGCGACGGCGGCATGGGTGGCGGCGTCGACATCTCGCTGGTCGGCGATTCGATGGAACGCCTGTCCGAACTGTCGGGCAGCGTGGTCGGCGTGCTCGCGCGCCTGTCGAGCCTGCGCGACGTGCGTCCGGAGAAGGGCAACGGCGACCGCGAGGTCGAGGCGCGCGTCGATCGCGTGCGCGCCGCGCAGTACGGCTTCGACGCGCAGACGGTCGCGAACTACATCCAGATCGCGCTGCGCGGGATGCCGCTCAAGGACTTCAATGCGGACGATCGCCAGTTGCCGGTGTGGCTGCGCTTCCAGGGTGCCGACACGCAGAGCCTGTCGGGCCTCTCGGATTTCAAGTTGCGCGCGCCCGATGGTACCCAGATCCCGCTGCTCTCGATGCTGCGCACCGACACGCGCGACTCGCCTTCCGCGATCCAGCGCCAGGATCGCATGACGTCGTTGCGGATCACCGCGAATCTCGCCGACGGCAAGACCATGCCCGAAGCGCGCGCGGAGATCACCGCGGCGATGGACGCGCTCGCGTTGCCGGCGGGCTATCGCTGGAGCTTCGGACAGGGCTTCGACCGCGAGGACCAGGCCGGCCAGCAGATGCTGTTCAACACCCTGATCGCGCTGGTGCTCGTGTACGTCGTGATGTGCGCGATGTTCGAATCGATGATCTATCCGGCCGCGATCCTGATGACGTTCGTGTTCTCGGTGTTCGGCGTGTTCTGGCTGTTCTGGCTCACCGGTACCACGTTCTCGATCATGGCCGCGATCGGCATCCTGATCCTGATGGGCGTGGTGGTGAACAACGGCATCGTGATGATCGTGCACATCAACCAGTTGCGACACCATGGCCACCTGCGCCGCGAGGCGCTTGTGCTCGGCGCGAAGGAGCGCCTGCGGCCGGTGCTGATGACGATGGCGACCGCGATCCTCGGCATGCTGCCACTGGCGCTCGGTGGCGCCTCGGCCTGGAGCGACGGACCGCCGTACTTCCCGATGGCGCGCGCGATCGCGGGCGGGCTCACGTTCTCGACGATCGTCACGCTGCTCGCGCTGCCGTGCATCTACTCGCTGCTCGACGATGCGAGCCTGTGGATGAAGCGCGTGATCACGGACGCACGCGCGGGCCACGTGCGGCGCGCGCGCATGCCGGCGCTGGATCCGCACGCTTGACCACCGCCGCCCGGGCGCATCGCCCGGGTGGCTCAGCCACGCCGCAAGAGGATCTCGAGCAGGCGGCGGAAGACCGGTCCGAACGGAGGATTCAGCAGGCCGACCGCGTTCCAGCGCGCCTGCCTGAACACGGGCTCGAGGTGGGAAAAGCGGCGGAAGCCATGCTCGCCGTGGTAGGCACCCATGCCCGACGCGCCGACGCCACCGAACGGGAGCCCGTGCTGCGCGGCATGCAGCAGCGTGTCGTTGACGCAGATGCCGCCGGCATGGGTGCGTGCCAGCATGCGTTCGACCAGCGCGCGATCGCGTGCGAACAGGTACAGCGCGAGCGGATGGTCGCGGTCCGCGACGTATGCGATCGCCTCGTCGAGGTCGTCGTAGGGCACCAGCGGCAGCAATGGCCCGAAGATTTCTTCGCGCAGGATGCGCATCGCGGGCGTGACGCCGGTCAACAAGGTCGGCGCCATGCGCCGCATCGCATCGCCGACCGCTGCGAGTTCGTGCGCGTGCGCGCCGGACGCGACCGCCTCGTCGCGCAGCGCGACCAGGCGTGCGTGGTGGCGGTCGGACGCGATGCCGCAGTAGTCGGCATTGCGCTCGAGCCCGGGGTAGAGCCGCTCGACGGTCGCGCGCGCGACCTCGACGAAGTCGCCGACGCGCTCGCGCGGCAGCAGTACGTAGTCGGGCGCGATGCAGGTCTGCCCCGCATTCACGAGCGTGCCGACCAGGATGCGCTCGACCGCCTGCTCGAAGTGCGCGTCCGGGGCGATGATCGCAGGCGATTTTCCGCCGAGCTCGAGCGTGACCGGCGTCAGGTTCGCAGCCGCCGCACGCATGACTTCGCATCCGACCGCGGTGGAGCCGGTGAACAGCAAGTGGTCGAACGGCAGCGCAGAAAACGCCTGCGCCACCGCCGCATCACCGACGACGACCGCGAGTTCCTCGGGTGCGAAGTGCCGCGCGACGATCTTCGCGAACAGCTCGGAGAAGCGTGGCGTCCATTCGCTGGTCTTGACCAGCACCCGGTTGCCGGCCGCGAGTGCATCGGTGATCGGCGCGATCGCGAGGTACAACGGATAGTTCCACGGCACGATCACGCCGACGACGCCGAGCGGACGCGGACGGATCTCGATGCGGGCGGGCAGGAACCAGAAACTGGCCGGTGCGCGCCGCACGCGCATCCAGCCGCGACCATGGCGCACTGCATGGCGGATCGTCGAGAGGCTCGGGTAGAGCTCGAGCAGGTCCGTTTCCTGCGTCGGCCGGTGCCCGAAGTCGGCCGAGATCGCGGCCGAAATCTCGCCGCGGTGCGCGAGCAGCATCGTCATCAGTGCGTGCAGGCGTCGCGCGCGCGTCGGCCAGTCGGGCAATGGGTCGGCCGCGTGCGCGGCGCGCATCGCATCGAGCCGCCCGTGCAGCCCGGTGGCGACCTCGTCGACGCGCGTCATGGCAGGCTGGCGAGCGCGGCCGCGAGTGCGGTCTCGAAGCGGGCCTCGATCGCCTCGTCGGTGCCTGCGCCGAGTACGCTGCGACGCTCGAGCAGGTCGACCAGTTCGTCGGCCGGCGAAGGCGCGGCGACGCCGCGCATGCGCGACGCGAGTCGCGCGACCTGCAGTTCGCGACGCCGTTCGCGGTCTTCGGGCAGCGCCTCGATGCCCGCGAGCAGCTCGAGCTCGAGCAGCGGGCCATGCAGCGCCTCGGGATCGGCTGCTGCGAGCGGCGTGCCCGCGAGCGCCGCCTCGAAGCGAGCCGATTGCACCGGCAGCGCAATGCCGCCGTCGGCGGCGGCGTCCCAGTGCGCCCGCAGCGCCTCGGGCGATTCCGCGCCGCGCTCGGCGGCGACGCACAGGACTTCGCGCTCGCGCCAGCGGTCGAAGCGCTGGTGGCGCTGCCGCCGCTGCTCGTTGCGCTCCACTTCGTGCAGGTGCTCGCGTGCGGCGGCAAACCGCCTGGCGAGTGAATCGTCGCGCGAGCGCAGGTCGTTCCAGCCCTCGACGATGCGCGCGACCACGCCGCGCTCGGCCGGCGTTCCGCCCGCGGCGAGCGATTCGAGTTCGACGCACAGCGCCTCCGCGCGCGCCTTCGAATCGGCGTCCTGCGCCTGCCGCTGGGTGCGTTCGCCGTCGAGGCGTTCGTACACGCGATCGAGTGCGGCGCGAAATGCCTTCCACTGCGCCTGGTCGCGCGACCGGCGCCCATTGCCGCAGGCTTGCCAGCGTTGCTGCAGCTCGCGCGTGGCCGCGACCGCGCCGCGCGGCAGTTGGTCGGCGAGTGTCTCGGCTTCGGCGATCAACGCGGCCTTCGCCTGTTCGACGCCGTCGTCGCGCCTGCGCTGGCGCGCGTCGAGTGCGTCGAGCGCGTCCTTGAGCCGCTGCGCGAGTGCCTTGCGCGCGCGCGGCTCGACGCGGTCGAGCTCGCGCAGCGCCTGCACGGCTTCGCGGCGCAGGCCGGAAACATCCGGCTCGGTCTCGTCCGCCACGCGCGCGGCGACCCGCGCGAGCAGGTCATCGATCGCGCCGGCCTGCGTCTGGCGCAGTTCCTTGCGCTTGTGGAAGTAGGCCTGCGCCGGCGCGAGTGCGGCGCGGCAGGCAGCGTGGAAGCGCCGGGTCAGTTCGCCGCCGCGACCGCGCGGACCTTCGACCGCGTCGAGGCGCGTCCATTCGGCCTGCGCATCGCGGACCTTCGCCGCGACCGCATCGGGATGCAGCGCGGCCGCAGCGACGGCTTCGATTTCCTCGCAGATCTGGCGGCGGCGTTCGTTGTCGGCCCAGAACTGCCAGCGACTGAGTTCGGCGTGGCGCGCCTCGACCCCGTGCAGCAACTCGGCCAGCGCCTTCGGCAATGCACCGTCGATGCGCGTGCGCAGTGCGGCGACGCGCGCATGCGCTGCGTGCGCCTCAGCGCTCGCGCCTCGCTCGAGCGCGGCATCGCACGCGCGCAGCGCTTCGCCGAATTCGTGCAGGAGCGCCTGCTGCTGCTCGCGCTGCTGGCGCTGTGCCGCGCGCGCCTCGTCGACCGAGGCCGCGAAGCGCGCCTGTGCGAGCAGCGGCGCGACGACATCATCGGCTTCGGCTTCGGCTTGGGCTTGGGTGTCGGTTTCGCGATCGCGTGCCGCTGGCGCCGGCTGCGCCTCCGACGCGCGTTCGACTTCCGGCGATCCGGACGCTGTCGCCACGAGCGCGGGTGCGTCGCTCGCGCGCATCGCGCGTGGCGCTTCGCGACTCGCCACGAGCAGTGAGCGCGCGGCTTCGAAACGCGCGCGCAATTGCGAGGGTGCGGCTTCCGCGATCGGCGTCCACTGCGCGAGCACGTCGCGCTCATCGGCCGAGGCAGGATCACGCACGAGCTGCTCGAGCCGCTCGCACAGCTGGCGCGCGCGCAGTTCGAGCATCGCGGCATCGCCGCGCGCGATGCGCAACGCCTCGACGCGCTCGCGTGCGAGTCGGTTGACGGTCTTGTCCGACTTGCGCGTGCGCTCGGCCAGCCGCTGCAGCATGCCCTCGTTGTCGATGCGGCCGACCAGCGCGGTGCGCAGGCTTGCGTCGGCTTCCTCGAGCGCGCGCTCGAGCAGGAACGCGGGCCGCGTGGCGCGCTCGAGCGCGGCTGCGCGCAGTTCCGGCTCGCGCGCGTGGCGGGCGACGTGCTCGATCGTCGGTGCCTCGTCCTGCGCGCGCAGCAGGCGCGTGCGCTCGACCAGCGTCGGCGCGCCCGCGTGGCGCCCGGTCAGCAGGTCGAGCCAGAGCGCGAGTGCCTGCGCGCGCACGCCTGCATCGAGGTCGTCGCGCGCGAGACCCTGCGCGATGCCGGGATCGGCGAGCCGCTTCATCGCGGCGATGCGCACGCCCGGATCGGCGTCGTCGCGCGCGATGCGGCCGAGGTTCGCGAGCAGGTCGCCATCGTCGTCGGCCACCACGGCCGCGCGGCGCACGGCCGCATCCTTCGATTGCCAACGGGGTTTGCCGAGCGAGAACGGAAGCTTCATTGCGGCGGATCTTCAGAACAGGTTGCGGATGATGCGGATGCCCGCGACGTACTCGCCGACGATCGTGCCGATCGTGACGAACATGAAGTTGAGCAGCGTGCGTGCGATGCGGTTCTTCCACCAGCCGGTCCAGTGGGACACGTCGTCGCGCAGGGTGTCGAAGTCCGCGACGCGCGGCTTGCGCAGCCAGGCCTCGACGCCCGCGCTGATCGCCGACGCGGGAACGCCGGGGCGGAACGGTTTCAGCGGTGCCGCGATGAACGCCGCGATCGCGCTGAGCGGATGTGCGGCCGCCGCAATCGCACCGAGCATCGCGAGGCCGCCGGTGCACAGCACCCAGGTGAGCAAGGCGTCGGTGCCTTCGCGAGCGCCGCGCGTGAACGCGAACCCGATCGCGCCCGCGATCAGCACGAAGATCGCGCCCGCGATCCATTTCGGCCAGCGCGAGGGCGGCGGGACCGTGGACAGGCGCTGGAGCAGTGGATGCGGCAACTCCGACTGCGAGCCGAGCTCGCGCTCGATGCCTTCGAGGTGGCCGGCGCCGATCACGACGAGCACGCGTCGCGCGCTGCCCCCGGCGGCTTCCTCGCGCAGGCGCGCGGTCATGTAGCGGTCGCGTTCGCCGATCAGCGCCTGGTACAGCGGCGGCGACTCGCGCGCGAATTCGTTGAACATGCTGCCGAGCAGGTCGCCCTGCTTGAGCTTCTCGACCTCGTCCTCGCTGACTTCGTCATGCGTGAGCAGGCTCGCGCCGAGGCCGCCGACGATCGACATGCGATCGAGGAAGCCGACGCTGCGGTAGGCGCGCTTGAGCGTGGTGCCGATCTCGCGGTCGATCAGCCAGACCGGCAGGCCGCGCGCCTCGGCGCCGTCGATCGCGACCTTCATCTCGGCGCCGGGTTCGATCCCGAACTGCTCGGCGAGCCGGCGCTGGAACGCCGACAGCGCGAGGTTCGCCGCGATCAGGCCGACCTTGCCCTGGCGGATTACCTGGAACAGGTCGAGGTGGCGGAACGCGTCGGGATCGCGCATCGAGGTGTAACGCGGCTCGCACAGTTCGACCGCAACCGCGTCGAACGGCTCGGCCTCGAGCATCGCGGTCACGGCGGCGGCGCTCACGCGCGAGACGTGTGCGGTGCCGAGCAGCACGTACTCGACGTCGCCGCGGCGAACGCGCGCGATGGGCTGCCCCGCGGGCATGCCGTCGGTTGGGAAGGGATGGTCCGGCCCGGTCATGGCGGGTCCTGCCTCTGGCGTGCTCAATCCCGGAAGCGCCGGGTCAGGTCGGCGTACGCATCGATGCGCCGGTCGCGCAGGAACGGCCAGATCCGCCGCACGTCCTCGCTGCGGGCGAGGTCGACGTCGGCGAGCAGCAGCTCGCGGCGATCGGTCGAAGCCTGCGCGAGGAATTCGCCCTGCGGACCGGCGACGAAGCTCGAGCCCCAGAACTGGATGCCGCGGCCGCCTTCCGGCGCCGCTTCGAATCCGGTGCGGTTGCAGGCCAGCAGCGGCAGCCCGTTGGCGACCGCGTGGCCGCGCTGGACCGTGATCCACGCGTCGCGCTGGCGATCCTTCTCGTCCTGCGGATCTGCCGGATCCCATCCGATCGCGGTCGGATAGAGCAGCAGGTCGGCGCCGGCGAGCGCCATCAGGCGCGCGCCCTCGGGATACCACTGGTCCCAGCACACGAGCAGGCCGAGCCGTCCGACCGAGGTCTGGATCGGTTCGAAGCCGAGGTCGCCCGGCGTGAAATAGAACTTCTCGTAGAACGCCGGATCGTCGGGGATGTGCATCTTGCGGTACTTGCCCGCGATCGCGCGCGAGCGGTCGAACACGACCGCGGTGTTGTGGTACAGCCCGGCCGCGCGACGCTCGAACAGCGAGGCGACGACGACCAGGCCCAGTTCCTCCGCGAGCGCGCCGAGCCGCTCGCTGCTCGGACCCGGAATCGACTCGGCGCGATCGAACTCGTCCACGCTCTCGTGCTGGCAGAAGTACGGGCCGTTGTGCAGTTCCTGCAGCAGCACGAGCCGTGCGCCAGCCGCCGCGGCCTCGCGCAGCCCGGCCTCGATCGCATCGAGGTTCGCGTCGCGGCTGCCGCGGTCGGTTTCCTGCAGCAGCGCCACCTTGAGGGATTTGCCTTTCATGCCACCCGATCCATCGACAAGACCGGGATGGTAGCGCGGATCGGGCAGGGGCAGGCCGGCGAGGCCGCGCGTGTTCAGGCCGATGGGGTCGTCGGGCGGCCCTTGCGTGAACGGATCGCGAGGATCGCCGCGATCCAGGCGCGGCATTCACCGTCATTGAACACCGCGAGCAGGCTGCGCGCGGGGGTGGCATCGTCAGCTGCGGGAAGCGAGGCCGGCGGCGAGCGGAACTCAGGCCAGGGATCATCGCGTCGGGTGTCGTCGGTCATCCATTTACCTCGTGGCAGCGGCCGGACAGGGTGGCCTGTTCCTCCTACTAACGCCGGATCGCGTCCGCGTACGACAGGCGCCGCGGCGTCGCGCAGCCGGCTGTCGCTCGGCTGCTGCCGCAGGTGCTGCCAGCGCGAACCGCGGTCCGGACACGCCGCTGCAATGCCGGTATGCTCTCGCGGCCCCGCCGGCGGAGCCGCACGACGAAGAGCGTGCGTGCACTGCCGACCCGAAAACAGGATTCTTCGATGCGTCGCGCCACGCGCCCGTCAGGCTTGCATCCGGCTGCGCTGATCGTCGCCAAGGGCGACGAAGCGCAGGCCATCCGCAACCTGCTCGATGGCCGCGCGGTGCCGGTGGCGACCTGCGCGAGCGCCTACGATGCGGTCGCGCGCCTCGCGCACACGCCCTACGACGTCGTGATGTTGCTGCTCGCCGACGCCGGCCAGGTCGAGGCGATCTCGAAGTTGCGCGCGCGTTCCCCGGCCACCGCGATCGTCGCGCTGACCGCGCGCGCGGATCGCACGCTCGGCGATCTCGCGCTCGCGCGCGGCGCGCACGAGGCACTCGCGCTGCCGGAACTGCAGGCCGACGTGCTGCAGTACGCGATGCTGCTCGCGGTCGAACGCGCGCGAGGATCGCGCGAGCGGCAATCGCTCGACCAGAGCCTGCACGCGCTGTTCGACCTCGATGCGCACCCGACCTGGGCCTGCGACCCCGCGGAGCTGCGCGTGCTCGGCGCCAATCGCGCCGCGCGCGAGGCCTACGGCTACGACGAAGACGAGTTTCGCACGATGTCGCTGGCGGACCTCGTGCCGGCGACCGACGAGCGCGGTTGCGTGCTTCCCGCGCCGGGCGAGGTCGCGCTCGCGCGGCATCGCGTGCGCGATGGCCGACAGATCGAAGTCGAAATGCACGCGCAGGGCGCTCGGCTGTGGGGCAAGGACGTATTGCTCGTGCGCGCACGCGACGTGACCGCCGAGCGCCGCGCGATGCGCGCGCTGGAGGCGAGCGAACGGCGCTTTCGCGACTTCTTCGAACACAGCACCGGATTCATCTTCACGCATGACCCGGACGGCACCCTGCTGTCGATCAATCCGGCCGCGGCCGCCGCGCTCGGGCGCAGCGTCGCCGAGCTCCTCGGCACGCCGCTGCGCGATCTCGCGCCGCCGCACCTGCGCTTCCTCGTCGACCAGTACCTGCAGCGGATCGCGGCTGCGAGCGAGGACACCGGCATCGTCAGGGTGCAGCACCGCGACGGCCGCGAACTCGAGTGGCAATACCGCAACAGCGCGTTGAGCGATGTCGACGGCGCGACCTACGTGATGGGCCACGCGCAGGACATCACCGCGTTGCGTGCGGTAGAGCAGGCGCTGCAGCTCAGCGAGCGGCGCCTGCGCACGGTCGCGGACACGCTGCCGGTGAAGATCGCCTACCTCGATGCGAACCTGCGATTCGTGTTCGCGAACGATGCGTTCCGGCGCAGCTACGGCGGCACCGATCCGGTGGGTGAATCGGTGCGCTCGGTGATCGGCGAGGAGCGCTACCAGCACCGCGAGCCGTGGCTGGTGCGCGGACTGGCCGGCGAGCGCGTGGTGTTCGAGGCCGAGGAAGGCGAGGGCGACAGTTACCAATGCGTGGAGATCACGCTGATCCCGGAGACCGGCGAGAAGGACGGCACGGTGATCGGCCTGCACGCGATGATGCAGGACGTGACCTCGAAGAAGCGCGAGGAGCGGCGCCTGATCCACCTCGCGCGGCTCGACCACCTGACCGGGCTGACCAATCGGGCCGGCTTCTACGAACACCTCGAGGCCGCGATCGAGCGCGCGCGCGAAGCGGACGCGCTGATCACGGTGTTCTACCTCGACATCGATCGCTTCAAGCAGGTCAACGACACGCACGGCCATGCGATCGGTGACACGCTGATCCGCGCGTTCGCGCAGCGCATCAGCGAGCACGTGCGCTCGTCCGACGTGGTCGCGCGGCTCGGTGGCGACGAGTTCACGGTCGTGATGGAAGGGGTGCCCGACGTCAAGCGCGTGCGTGCGATCGCTACGAAGCTCGTGCTGTCGATGTCGCGGCCTTTCGAGTTGCGCAGCGAAGGCCTGGTCCTGCCGATCGGCGCGAGCATCGGCGTCGCGGTCAGCCGCGGCGGCGCACTTGCGGCGGGCGAACTGGTTGCGCGCGCGGACGCGATGCTGTACGCGGCGAAGCAGGGCGGTCGCGGCACCTACCGGATCGAAGTCAACGAGCCGTCGCGACCCGGCAGCGTCAGCCCGCCGGCGGAACCGCAGCGTCGAGCAGGCCGGCCGGCAACTGCATCGTGAGGCAGTGCACGCTGCCGTTCTGCCAGATCAGTTCGCGCGCATCGACCGGCACCACTTCGCGTCCGGGGTGTGCAGCCGCGATCACCTCTGCGGCGCGCGCATCGGCGGGATCGCCGTAGGACGGCATCAGCACCGCGCCATTGACGATGAGGTAATTCGCGTACGAGGCCGCGAGGCGCCGGCCTTCATCGACGATCGGGCGTGGCCAGGGCAGCGCGTGCAGCACGTAGGGTCGATCGTCCGACGTGCGCAGCGCGCCGATCTCCGCGCGCATGCGCAGGAGTTCGTCGTGGTGCGGATCGGCCGGGTCGTCGCAGGCCTGGAACACGATCGCGTCGCCGGGTGCGAAGCGCGCGAGCGTGTCGATGTGCGCGTCGGTATCGTCGCCTTGCAGGTAGCCGCTGTCGAGCCACAGCACGCGCGCGGCGCCGAATGCGTCGCGCAGCAGCGTTTCGATCTGGACGCGGGTCATGTGCGGATGGCGCTGGTGCAGGCACTGCCACGTCGTCAGCAACGTCCCGCGCCCGTCGGATTCGATCGCCCCGCCCTCGAGCGCCCAGTCGATGCGTCGGTGCGCGGACGGCCCGAACACGCGCTGGCGCAGCAACGCGGAGACCAGCGCGTCGTCGCGACTCCCCTCGAACTTGCCGCCCCAACCCGTGAAGCGGAAATCGAGCAACTCGAAGCCGCGCGGACCATGCAGCGTCAGCGGACCGGAATCCCGCAGCCAGGTGTCGTCGTAGCCGACTTCGACGTAGCGCACGCGCGTCGTGTCGACGCCTGCGCGGTGGAGCAGTGCGGCGGCGTGTTCGCGCAGCGAGGCATCCGCGACGCAAACCAGCAGCGGCTCGAAGCGCGCGATCGCCGATGCGAGCCCGACATAGGCGCGTTCGATGCGCGGCAGGCGCGCAGCCCAGTCGGTGCCCGCGTGCGGCCACGCGATGAGGACGCCGGCCTGCGGCTCCCACTCCGCGGGCAGGCGCGAGGCGTCGGTCATGTCAGTTTTGCGACAGCGAACCGTCGATCACGCTGTGGATCACGCGATTGCGTTCGAAGTAGACGATGTAGCCGTCGTAGCGCCAGCGGTTGATGACGGGATGCAACGGCGCGTCACCGCCGCGCGCAGGCAGCTTCTCGAGCGGCGCGCCGAAACGGCGTTCGACCTGCGCCATGCTCATGCCGCGGTTGGGGACGTTCGCGCGCACCGTCACCTGCGGTTGCGTGCTGGTATCGAGGACTTCCGCGCGCGCCGGGGTGGCCACGGCGAAGGGCAGGGCGAGGGCGGTGGCAGCGGCCAGAAAGAACCTGAGTTTCATGGCGCAAATCCTTGTTCCGGAAAAGGAAGCATCGACGATTCGCAAGCGCGGCCTTTTTACCAGAACGCCGACCTCGCCGCCATCGCGGAGCCGCGGTAGCGCGAACGGCGCCACAAAAAGCAGAAGGGCCGCATCGCGGCCCTTCATCGCAACGCCGGTCGGCAACGACCGTTCAGCGCTGGCGCGCCTTGAAGCGCGGATTGCTCTTGCAGATCACGAACACCTTGCCGCGACGACGCACGACCTTGCAGTCGCGATGGCGCTTCTTTGCGGACTTGAGGGACGAAAGCACTTTCATGGGACGCCTCGCAGCGGGTTTCTGGGCACGGAAAACGCGGAAGTCTAATGGATTCCGCGGCTTGATGGAAGCGCGACGCCCGATTCCCGACGGGGGGAGCGCCTCGGTCGATCGCGCATGCCCGAAATCCGGCCCGCGACCCGTGTGCGGTACTACGGTTGGCGCGCGCCGCCGCGGCCGAGGCGGCGCAGCCCGTCGTCGCGACGAGGTCTATTCGATGTCGAACGACTGCAGGCCGACCGGGATCGTCACGTTGATCGTGCCGAACATGCCCTGGCCCGGGCCCCCGTGCACTTCGCAGAAGTAGCCGATCGTGCCGGGATCCGGGAACGTCACGACCGCGCTCCAGAGCGCTCCGCTTGGATCCCCGTTGCCGCCCGCGCCGTCGCAGCCGTCCGCGCAACGAAAAGTCGTGACCGCGCCGGGATCGGACACGACATTGTGGAAGCCGCCGCCATTGGTGAAGGTCACGGTGTCGCCGGCGGCGATATTGAGCACTTGCGGGACGAACGAAAAGCCGTTCGGATTGCCAACGGCGACGTCCCAGTTGGCGGCGTGTCCCGCGCTGGCGCAGAGGGCGAGCAGGGCGCCGGCCAGGATCGGGTGGCGAGCTTGCATGGATGGTTCCTCCGGTTGTCGATCATGGCCGCCTGCAGCGTGCGGCCGGCTGGCGTGTTTCCCCTGAACCTGCGATGCGACCGCATCGTGTCCCTGGACGATCATGGCGAAGCGGATGATGCCAGCGGCGCGTGCACAGGGGCGCGGCACGCGGCATCGTGCCTGACCGCGGTGACCGCACGGCAGACATCGAACGAAGCCTCGGGTCCCGGCTGCGCACCACGCAGCAGTGCGAGCAGTTCCGCATGGTCGAGGCGCGGTCGCAGTTCGAGCAGCAGTGCGAGCGCGCCGCTGACGTGCGCGGCCGCGAGCGAACTGCCCGACGCGAAATCGTAATGGCCGCCGGGTTCGAGCGTGAGGATGTCCCGACCCGGCGCGGTGATCGCCGACGGGGCCGGCGAATCGCCGACTGCACGCACCGCGATCACCCCCGGGATGTCCACCGGAAAGCCGTCCAGGCGGCCGTCCGGAGGTACCGCACCGACGACCCGGACGCCGCGCTCGAGTGCATGGGTCGTGAGTTCGGTCAGCAGCAGGTCGCTCGGGCCGCCGAGGCTGAGATTGATGATGTCGGCGCCGGCGTCGATCGCTGCGCCGAGGGCGAGCGCCAGCGTGTAGCTGTCGCAGCGCGCCTTGCCGGAGGCGTCGACGGTCCAGCACGCGCGGTACGCGTGCAATCTCGCGGCGGGCGCGACGCCGACGATGCCGAGCTCGTTGTTCGCGACCGCGGCAATCACGCCGGCCACTTCAGTTCCGTGGCGGTCGTTCGCGTCCGGGCGCGGCGCGGTCGCGGCGAGGTCGCGCTGCTCGACCACGCGGTTGCGCAGGTCCGGATGGCTCGCATCCAGCGCGGTGTCGATGATCGCGATCTCGACGCCTTCGCCCTGCGCCCAGCGCTGCGCCGACGCGGCATCGATCGCGTCGAAGCCGCGTTGCAGCCCGACGTAGGGATCATTGTAGGCCGCACTGTGCGCGGATCGGAGTGGCTCGGGCCTGCTCGGCAGGCCCGCACCGAGCGTCTCGAATTCGTTGAGCGGCTGCGCGAGGCGCACGCGCGGATCACGCCGCAATGCTGCGAGCGTGGCGTCGCGCTCGAGGCCTTCCGGAAGTTCGTAGAGCATGCAACGCAGGCGCAATGCCTCGATCGTCCAGGCGGACACTTCGTGCAGCTGGTGCTGCTCGGCCAGCGCGGTGGCGAGCGAGCGTGCGCGGCTGCTGCCCGCATAGTCGGGCAGGCCACCGTAGCCGCGCGGCGTCGATCCAGCGCGCGCGACCGGATCGGGCCGGTCCGCGACCGCCACCACGATCCTGCGCGAGGCGGCAGCCGGGTCCGATGACGCGCGCACCGGAGGCGCGGCGAACAGGCAGCCCAGCGCGACCAGCGCGCCGACGGCAGTGATGATCGCGCGCATCGCCTTCACTGAGCGGCTCCGGCCACGGGCTCGGCCAGCAGCACGCCCGCATGCGCGCGCAGCGTCGCGATCGTTGCCGCGGCCGGACGCGCGGTCCCCGAGGGCACGGGTGCGAGCGAATAGATCGTTCCGTCCGCATTGACCGCGACCACGCGCAAGCCCTGTTCGGCGATCAGCGCCTGCAACTGCGCGAGTGGCAGCTCGGGCGACGGCACCAGCCGGATCGTCGCCGCGGCCACGCGCATGCCGGCGCTCAAGGTTTCATAGCCTGCGGCAGGTGGAGTCGGCGCCGGCTGCGTGCGCTGATCGAGCAGCGACACGCCGAGCAAGGCGAGCGCAAGCGCCTGTGCGACCACGGCCGCACCGAGCAGGCGCGCCTGGCGGTTGCGCGGGCGTCGCCGGCTGCCGCGCAGCGCAGACGGGGCAGGCGTCGCGGCAGGCGTTGCGGCGACATCTTCCTCGTCGATGCACCGCAGCAGGCGCGAGAGCGCGGCGCCGGCGGCTTCCGAGTCCCCCAGCCGCGTCTCCTGCATGCCGGCGTGCAGGCGCAGCTGGAATGCGTACTCGTCGCGACAATCGGCGCAGTCGCGCAGGTGCGCGTCGACGAACGAGCGCTCGGGCGCGGGGGCCGTTCCGTTGATCGCGAGCGGAATCAGGTCCCAGGCGCGCTGGTGCGAGAGGTCCTGCACGGTCATCGCGATTCTCCGGCGGGTTCTAGGGGCAGGCGCGCGAGCTCGCCGCCGAGTCCCGGAAGGCTGCTGCGCAGCCTCACGCGCGCATGGAACATGCGTGCCTTCACAGTGCCAACCGCACATTCCATGATCCGCGCGACCTCTTCATAGGATTGGCCGAGGTAGTACACGAGTTCCATCGTCAGGCGTTGCTCGACCGGCAGCAGCGCGAGCCCGCGCCGCACCCAGTCGCGCGTCTCGCGCGCCTCCGTCTCGTCGGGTCCGGGGCTCTCGTCTGCTTCCGTGGCGGTTGCACCTGCAGGAGAAAAGACTGCAGGAGTATCGCGCAACATCTTGAGAAAACAGCGATAAGCGATACCGATGATCCACGTTCCGACCTTCGATTCCCCGCGGAAATCGCCCGCGGTGCGCCACACGACCCACATCGTCTCGTTGATGACTTCGTCGACCTGGTGGCGCTGCAGCGCATGCCGCGCGAGGAAGCGCGAGAGGCGGGCGTGGTAACGCAGGTACAGGCGTTCGAACGCCTTGCGGTCGCCGTTCGCGACTGCGTGCAACCAGTCGATATCGCGCGCCTCCTCCATGGCATGATCCGGCCCATGGGGCGCACGCATCTGACGAACCTTCACTGCATCGCTCACGTTGCCCATCGCCTCGGCGCCTGCCGGCGGGTGTCGTGCATGTGTTCCGCCACGGCGCCCAGAGGTTGCGCCCGCGCGCCTCGCGCCGCAAGGAGCGGCTGGGTGGTCGTGCCGATGCTCGGCGGGATGCTCGCCGCCGGCACGGTGGGCGCGCAGGGTTGGGGTGGCGCGCTCGGCGTCGCGAACGACAACCTCGAGCGCGGCTACAGCCTCAGCGCGGGGCGTCCGGCCTGGCTGGCCGACCTCCACTACGGATTCGGAACCGAATGGGTCGTCGGCCTCGGTGCGAGTGCTGACCGCCCGCCGGGCCAGTCCGCGGGGGTGCGCCTGACCCTTTACCTCGACCGGCGCTGGCGCCTCGGCGAGGACTGGGCCGCGAAGGTCGGCATCGCGCGCTATGACTCGCCGGGCAACCGCTATCGCGCGATCGTGCGCTACGACGAACTCAATGCGGCGATCGGCTGGCGCGGACGCTGGGTCGCTTCGATCGCGGTGTCGCCCGATGTCGCGGGCAGCTGGGATCGCGTCTATCGCCACGGCCCCGCCGCCTGGCTCGGCGTCGACTACCACCAGCCGCTCGCAGGTCGCCTGTCGCTGGACCTCGGCGTGGGGCACGCCTGGCTGCAGGAGACGGGTTTCGACGACTACAACTACGGCAGCGCGGGATTCGGTTACGGCATCGGTGACCTCGCGCTGCATGCGAGCTGGCAATGGAACGACCGCTCGCAGCTGCCGTACGGCGCTTCGTCTTCGGCATGGTTTCCGATGCGCGAGCCATCGCGCTGGCTGCTCTCGGCATTGTGGGTGTTCTGAGCGGCGTGCATGATGCGCGCGAACGGGGCCGCAGCAGGCCACGTGGACCTTCGCAGGATGCCTGACCGGGGCGCCGTGATGCTTCCGAAAGACCTGATCGTATTCATCGAGGAACCGCAAGGGCGCGACGCGAGGCTCGCGCATGCGGCGGCACTCGCCCAGGCGTGGGGCGCGCACCTGATTGCGACCTTCGTGGTCGACCGGCTCGAACTGGATCCCCACGCGGGATTCGCAACCGGCAGTGGCCTCGCGGACATGCTCAAGCACCACGACCTCGAAGTCGGCGAGGCCATGCAGCAGGCGCGGCAAGCCTTCGAACGCGAACTCCAGCGTCGCCAGATCAGCGGGGAATGGCGCGTTTCCGAGGGCGAAGTCGGCGAGGCGCTGATGCTGCATGCACGCCACGCCTCGCTCGCGGTCATCGGCCCTTCCAGGCCGGATCCGCGCCGCGCGACGACGCTGGGCCTCTCGCGCGACCTCATCTTCGCATCGGGACGGCCCACGCTGCTGCTGCCGATCGACTGGCCGGTCGAGCGCAGCGCGCGGCGCATCGTCGTCGGCTGGAACGCAAGCCGCGAAGCCACGCGCGCGATCGCCGACGCGATGCCGTTCCTGGTCGGCGCCAACGAGGTGCATCTGGTCGTGGTGCCGGAGGCGAACGGCGGTGCGTACGGTCACGAGCCCGGAGCGGACATGGCGCGCCATCTCGTGCGCTACGGCGTGCCGGTGGTGCTGGAGCAGTGCGAGGGCGTGGATGCCGGTGCCGTCCTGCTCGAACGTTGCAGCGCGCTCGGGGCCGACCTGCTCGTGATGGGTGCGGTGGGTCGTTCGCGGATCAGCGAGTTCGTGTTCGGCGGTGCGACGCACTCGGTGCTCGAGCGCGCCGCGCTGCCGTTGCTGCTGTCACGCTAGGCGCCGCGTCGAAGTATCGGGAAGCTCATTTCGCCGCGAGCGCGAGCGTGTGGATGACCTGGCCCGGTTCGTCGGGGTCAGGCTTGCACGCGAATCCGAGGTAGCGCGCGAGATCGCGCATGCGCTGGTTGCCGCCCGCATCGATCGAGAACATCGTGCCGATGCCACGCGACCGCGCGAGTTCCACCAGATGGCGCATCAGGACCACGGCAAGCCCGCGGCCGTGCCATTCGTCGTCGACGGTCACCGCGCATTCGCAACTGCGGCCATCCGGGCTCAGGCTGTAGCGGCTCACGCCGACCTCGCGCTTCGCGCCATCGTGGTGGACAAGTGCGATGAAGGCCGCGTCGCGCCGCCAGTCGAGGTCGACGAGGCTGCGAATCAACGCGTCGCCGGGCTCGCCGATCTGGCCGAGGAAGCGCAGTCGCCGCGATTGCGGCGAGAGCCGGCTGATGAACGCGCGTTCGAGCGCCGCGTCGGCACGCGTGATCGGTCGGATCAGCACATGCGTGCCATCGCGCAAGGTTTCGGTCCAGCGCAGCGCGGGCGCCGACGCCTGCGTGCGGCGCGCCGGGCCCGAACCACGCGTGCCACGCGCGGGCTTCGCGGTCGTCGCGGGACGGCGGGACGAAGTCGACTTCGCGGCACGCGTGGTGGATGCGGTGCGCCGCGCGGTCGTCGCGGTCGATACCGGCTTCGCCGTCCGCGCGTTCTTGCCCATCGACTTGGCCACGGACTTGCGCGGCACGGTCTTTTTCGCCGGGGCCTTCTTCGCGGCCACGCGCTTGACCGGCGCGGCCTTCTTCGCTGGAGTGGCCTTCTTCATCGGCGTTGGCGTGGTGCGCGCGGCCTTCGTGGCGGCCTTGCCGGAGGTCGCCGGCTTGCGTGTTCCCGGGCTCGTCGCGCGCCCCTTGCGGGCGGCCTTCGTAGCGGTGCGTGTGGCCATGGCAGCAACTCCCGGCGCGGTGCGCCTTTGAGGATTCGAACGGCACGGCGTGATTATCGGGCCGCGCGCACGCGCGGCCTTGATCGACGTCAAAGCCGCCGAAGCGCATCCGCGCGACGCTGGCCACCGGCGGACGAGGAGCCTGGCCATGCGCGAGATCGTCGTGTACACGGGACGCACCACGCCCAAAGGCAGCGGCGTCGAATACGCAGCGCGGCTGTGCGCGCAGTTCGAAGCAGCGCTGAGCGGCCTCTACATCCACCCATCCCCCGTGGAACTGATGCCGCCGTTCGGCGTGCCCGCGCTGCTGACCGAAATGATCGAAGCCGCGCGACAGACCGAAGCCGCCGCGATCGCAGCGGGCGGCACGTTCGCGGCCGACATGCGCGCGCTCGGCGTCGCGCACGCGAGTTGGCAGGTCGCCGAGGGCCACGCGCCTTCGGTCCTCGCGCACGTCGCGGACTGGGCCGACCTGCTCGTCCTCGAACGCGGCGCAGGCACCGCGTGGTCGTCGCCGCACGAACTCGGCGTGCTCGTGCTGCATGCAGGCATGCCGGTCATCCTCGTGCCGCCGCGCGTATCGGACGCGCGCCTCGAGCGCATCGCGATCGGCTGGAACGCATCGCCCGAAGCGATGCGGGCGGTGCATGCCGCGCTGCCGCTGCTCCGGCGCGCCGCGCAGGTCATCCTGATTGCGGACACGCGCCGCACCGCGACGCTCGCGCCGGGCTGGAAACCCGGATTCGACATCCTCGCTTACCTGCACCGGCACGGGATCACGCCGGAGCATGCCTTCATCGATGCAGGCGAAGACGAAGCGGGCAGCGCCTTGCTCGAAGCGGCCGGAAGCGCGCGGTGCGACCTGCTCGTGATGGGCGCATACGGCCGCAGTCGCCTGTCCGAATGGGCATTCGGCGGCGCGACGCGGCACGTGCTGCATGAAGCGGACATGCCGGTGCTGTTGCACCGCTGACGTCCGCGCCTGCCGCGGACGCGCTACGCTGCGCCATGCAACGAGGCAGGGCCACGCAAACGGAGGAGGCACCGATGTTCACGCATATCCTGGTCCCGACCGACGGCTCGGTGCTGTCGCAGCGCGCGGTCGACGCAGCCATCCAGCTTGCGCGCCCGCTCCGCGCGCGCGTGACCGCGCTGCACGTGATCGCGCGCTTCCATGCTTCCGACGTGATCATGGGCCTGCTCGAGGCCAATCGCGAGGACTACGAGCAGGCCGCGCTCGAGTTCGCGCGCACCGAACTCGCGTCGGCCAGGCGCGCGGCCGACGCCGCGGGCGTCGCCTGTGACGGCCTGCATGTGACAGGCGACGACGTCGCGCGCGAGATCGTCGCCGTCGCCTCTCGAAGCGGTTGCGACCTGATCTTCATGGCTTCGCATGGTCGACGCGGCATCGAAGCCGTACTCCTCGGCAGCGAAACCCAGAAGGTCCTCACTCAGAGCCGCCTGCCGGTGCTCGTCTACCGCTGAATCGCGCGCTTCGTTGCCTGCGGGAGTCCGCACCGCGCAAGTGCGGGAGCAAACCGCGCCGCGCGCGCAGCGCGGCGGGCAGGGAAGGGCACGTGATCCTGGCCGTCAGCCGCCGCGTGCGCCGCTGCCGAGCGCGGTGCGCACGCGCCGCAGCGGCTTCAGCAGGTCGAACGCGAGCGCCGATGCGACGCCGACGAGCGCGGCGACGATCGCGTCCGCGGGCGCCGGCACCGCGAAATCGAACGCGCGCGCGAGCACCGGCAGCGTGATGCACAGCCCGACCGTGGCGCAGGCGATCGCGGCCACGATCCAGTACGCGCGGTGTCCCGCATCGGCAAGGTGCGGCACCGTCATGCCGCGCGCGCCGTTGACGCGCACGAGCATCAGGTTGCCCGTGGTCAGCGCGATGAAGGCGAGGGCGCGTGCGACGTCCTCGGTCTCGCCCATGCGCAGGCTCGCAGCGTACAGCGCGAGCGTCGCGGAGAGCAGCAACGCTCCCTGCAGCAGCGCGAGCATGAACTGCGGCGCCGCCATCAGCGGCTCCTCCCGCGAGCGCGGGCGGCGCTGCATGATGTCGGCTTCTTCCGGCTCGTTCTCGAACGCGATCGAACAGACCGGATCGATGACCATCTCGACCAGCACGACGTGCAGCGGCATCAACAGCGGCGGCAACCCGACCAGCAGCGGCAACAACGCGAGGCCGGCCACCGGCACGTGGATCGCGGCGATGTAGATCATTGCCTTGCGCAGGTTGTCGAAGATGCGCCTGCCCATGCGCACGCCGTCGATTACGTGGCCGATATCGTCGTCGAGCAGCACGATGTCGGCCGACTCGCGCGCGACGTCGGTGCCGCGCTTGCCCATCGCGATGCCGATGTGCGCGGCACGCAGCGCGGGCGCGTCGTTCACGCCGTCGCCGGTCATCGCGACGACTTCGCTAGCGCGCTTCAGCGCTTCGACGAGGCGCAGCTTCTGTTCGGGCCGGATGCGCGCGTGCACCGCGGTCGCGCGTACCGCGTCCACGAACGCGTCGTCGTCGAGCGCATCCAGGGCGGGGCCATCGAGCACGCGCGCGGCATCGGCGATGCCCGCTTCGCGCGCGATCGCACTTGCGGTGGCCGGGTAGTCGCCGGTGATCATCACGACCCGGATGCCGGCTCGCTGCGCGTGTTCGACCGCGTTGCGCGCACCGGGGCGCAGTGGATCCTGGAACGCGACGAGGCCTTCGAACTCGAGCGCGAGCGCGGCGACATCGCAGGGCAATGCGGACGCATCCGCAGGCCCCGAAGCCACCGCGAGCACACGCAGGCCGTCCGCGGCGAGCGCCTCGACGCGCGCGAACAGCGTCGCACGCCGCTCTTCCGACACGTTGCACAGTGCCGCGATCGCCTCGGGCGCGCCTTTCGCCGCCACCATCGCGGTGCCATCGGGTGCCTGCCACGTGCGTGCGACCAGCGGGCGCGCGGCGGTGAGCCCGAACTCGCGCAGCAACTGCCATCGGTCGTGGCGTTCCGTCTCGTCGAGCAGGCGGGTCGCGAGGTTGCCGATCGCCGCGTCGAGAGGGTCGTAGGCGCTGCGCGCGGACGCGAGTGCGGCGACTTCGAGCAATCGGCGCAGTCGCCGGTCGAATCCGCCACTGTCGCCATCGGCATTCCATTGCGCCTGCGCGGCTTCGAGCACGCACACGCGTTGCCGGTTCTCGGTGAGCGTGCCGGTCTTGTCGACGCACAGCACGCTGGCCGCGCCGAGCGCCTCGATCACCGCGGTGCGGCGCGCCAGCACCCGGACCTTCGCGAGCCGCCACGCCCCCAACGCGACGAACACGACCAGCACCATCGGGAACTCTTCGGGCAACATCGCCATCGCGAGCGCGATTCCCGACAGCAGCCCCTGCAGCCATTCGCCGCGCAGCAGCCCGTTGAGCAGCACCACGCTCGCGCTCGCGACCAGCGCGACGAGCGCGAACAGCCGCACGATGCGCTGGATCGAACGCGAGAGCAGGGTGGGCTCGGTACGGATCGTCGCGAGCGACACGCCGATGCGCCCCGCCTGCGTCCCGGTACCGGTCGCGACCACTTCCGCAATCCCGTTGCCCTGGACCACGAGCGTGTCGCCATAGATCCATGGCTGGTCGTCGCCGCCGGGTGAGAGCGGCCGGGTCGATCCGGTTTCGTCGATCGTCGAAGGGCGCTTGCGCACCGGGACCGATTCGCCGCTCAGCAGCGATTCGTCGACCTGCACGCCGTCGCCACGCAGCAAGCGTGCGTCGGCGGCAACACGTTCGCCTTCGCCGACGAGCAGCAGGTCGCCCGGCACGACCTCGCGCGCGGCGACGACCTGTTCGTTGCCATCGCGCATGACGCGCGCGCTCGGCGCGGCGAGCGACCGCAGCGCCTCCAGCGCGGATTCGCTGCGGGACTGCTGCCAGGCGACCAGTCCAACGCTGAGCGCCGCGAACGCCGACAGGACGAGTCCTTCGAGCGCATCGCCGACGACGAGGTAGATCGCGGCCGCGAGCACGAGCAGCAGGAACATCGGTTCCTTGAGGACCTCGACGACGATGCGAAATGGACCTGGATGTTGCGCCTTCGGCAATTCGTTCGGCCCGTGCTCGCGCAGCCGCTCGGCCGCGATCGCCGTCGTGAGGCCGATGAGTCGAGCCGCTGGCGCCCGACGACCGTCCGGATCGTTGTTCGCTGACGAGGGAGTCGCCAAGGTCGGTCACCTGTGTTGGGTGGGCGCCGGCATTGGAGCAGATGGTGGGAGCGGGTGGGCTGACCTTGATCAAGCCGGATCGTGGGAGGCTTGCGGCCGGCTTGCGATCGGGGCGCGGGAGTCTTGGCTACTTTGGAATAGTATTTAACATAATAGGCATTACGCACCGTTTCCGTGATCGAGGCATGCATCCTGCGGCTCCTGCATTGACAGCGATGCCTTCGAGCGCATCGAACGAAACGGCGTGACGCGCATTCAAGAAATAGGTCGCGGCCTCTCCCTGACGTGCCACTTACAGGCCACACCGGGCCGGGATTGATCGGATCGCGCAGGATATGCGCCAAGGACTTCGGTACTGGTGGTTCCTCGTGGACGCGCGGCGCAGGCCCAGCGAAGAATGTCGTATTGATGCGCGCGTTGGCGCCGTTGACTTCCGCACTTCATGGTGCGGCGGCCGATCGCGAGGTGCAGAGGAGTTCGAGTCCGATCGCACCGGCCGTGATCGTGGCCAGCTCGCCTGTCTTGACGATGAGTTTCGGCAGCGCGGAGCCGTGTGCGGACTGCAATTCGCCCGCGATCTGCACCGTGTCCGCACCGATGGGAGTGGCGGTGAGCGCGAGCTTGAACGCGTCGGGGCCGGTAGTTTCGATCGTGGCGCGCTCGCCCGCCTGGACGGTCATCACCGGCGTGGCGAACGGCCTGCCCTGGTGGAGCAGCGTCACGTGGATGTCGTAGCTTTCGTCGGCTGCACGTGCGGCGCTTGCGGACATCAGCATGATCGCCAGCGCAATGGCGGAAACGCCCAGCTTGAACATGCGATCCTTCCTCAATGTCGTCTGTGGTACGGATACGCAGACTTCTCGGAAAGGCACGAGTTCAATGCACTCCGCACCACCCTTCCCCGTCGCCGGTGCGCGTCATCGCTGATCGATCGAGATCCGCACTTCCGACCCGGAAGCCGCGCCGGCGCAGTGCCGTGCGCGCATTTGCCGCGTCGCCGAGCGGCGCCCATGATGGCGTTCCCTGTCCAAGCATCGGGTGCGTAGCCAGTTTCAACCTCTGGATCCAGGAGATCGACATGCACAAGCTGCTTCTACGTGGTTCCGTATCGCTCGCCTTGGTCGCCGGGCTCGGCCTCGCCGCGTGCAACGGCGCATCATCATCGCAAGCAGGTGTTGCAGGATCTTCAGTTGCACCGGCGACATCCGCGACAACCCCGCAAACGGGTGCACTTCGCGCATCGGCCATCCCATCCTCGTCTCCAGCGGCCGCGGCTGCGCTGCCGCTGGTCGTGGTCACCAAATCCCCGACCTGCGGCTGCTGCCATCTGTGGGTCGAACACATGCAGAAGGCCGGCTTCGAGGTCGAAGTGCACGACGTGCAGGACATAAATCTCGCGAAGGAACGCGTCGGCGTTCCCTACGGCAAGGGCTCCTGCCACACCGCCGAAGTCGGCGGGTATTTCGTCGAGGGTCACGTACCCGCGGAGGACGTGAAGCGGCTGCTCGTCGAGAAGCCCGATGCGAAGGGACTCGCGGTTCCCGGCATGCCCGCCGGTTCGCCGGGCATGGAGATGCCGGACGGGCGCGTGCAGCCCTATGTGGTGGAGCTGGTTGCGCGCGATGGGTCGACCTCGGTGTTCGCGCATCACGGCCAATGAAGGCGCCTGGTCGGCGCCGCGTGGAGCGAGTCGCGCCGCCGTCCTCGCAAGGGGCTTGACTCTGGACTATGGTCCAGACTGCACACTCGGCGCACTCTCCCGCCATCGGATCGCTGCCATGCAGATCGGTCAACTCGCGAAACGGACCGGTGTTCCCATCGACACCATCCGCTACTACGAAAACCACGACATCCTCCCCTCCCCCGCACGGCATGCTTCCGGCTACCGAAGCTACGACGACGGCGATGTCGCGCGGCTCACCTTCGTTCGCCGCGCGAAGGCGCTCGGGTTCACGCTGCGCGAGATTCGCGAATTGCTCGCGCTTTCCGGCCGCCAGGGCGAGGACATGTCCGGCGTGCGCGACGCAGCGAGCGCCAGGCTCGCGGATGTCGAACACAAGATCGCGGAGCTCACGCGTGTACGCGAGGGCCTGCGGCAACTGGTGGCGGCCTGCCCGGGTCACGGCCACCTGAGCACTTGCCCGATCCTTGCGGCCTTGTCGACGGAGGACGCATGAACCGCTCACACGACCACGAAGCGCACGGACACGGCGCGCACACGCATCCGGCTACGGCAGGATCCACCGACAAGGCCCACTGCTGCAGTTCCGGCGCAAACGCGATGGGTGCTCCCAAGGCCATCGATCCCGTGTGCGGCATGACGGTGGACCCCGGTGCGACCGCGCATCATGCCGAACACGGCGGCGCGCGGTACCACTTCTGCTCGGCGCGCTGTCGCGAGAAATTCATCGCCGACCCCACGCACTTCCTGACGCCGAAACCTGCGGCAAGCGAAACGGCTGCACCCGCGGGCACGGCGTACGTCTGTCCGATGCACCCGGAGATCCGCCAAGACCATCCGGGCACCTGCCCGATTTGCGGCATGGCGCTCGAGCCGGACATGCCGAGTCTCGAGGAAGGGGACAATCCCGAACTCGTCGATTTCAGCCGACGATTCCGCTGGACGCTGCCGCTGACGATCATCGTGCTCGTGCTCGCGATGTTCGGCCACTACATGGAATCGTGGTTGTCCACCGGTGCGCGCACCTGGCTCGAACTCGTGCTCGCCACGCCGGTGGTGCTGTGGGCTGGCTGGCCGTTCTTCGAGCGCTGCGTGCAATCGATCCGCAACCGCAGTCCCAACATGTGGACGCTGATTGGCATCGGCGTCGGCTCTGCGTTCGCTTACAGCGTCGTGGCCACGATCGCGCCGGATGTCTTCCCGGCCTCGTTCCACGAGCACGGGCGCGTCGGCGTGTATTTCGAGGCGGCCGCCGTGATCATCTCGCTTACGCTGCTCGGGCAGCTGCTCGAACTGCGCGCGCGCTCGAAGACCGGCGCGGCGATCCGCGCGCTGCTCGGCTTGGCGCCCAAGACCGCGCGCCGCATTCGCGACGACGGCAACGAAGAGGACATCGAGCTTTCGCACGTGCATGTCGGTGATCGCCTGCGCGTGCGCCCCGGCGAGAAGGTGCCGGTCGACGGCAAGGTGCTCGACGGCCGCTCCCATGTCGACGAATCGATGCTCACCGGCGAACCGATGCCGGTCGCGAAGGACGTGGGTGCGAGCGTGATCGGCTCCACGCTCAACGGCACCGGCAGCCTCGTGATCCGCGCCGAGAAGGTCGGTTCGCATACGGTGCTCGCGCAGATCGTGCAGCTCGTCGCGCAGGCGCAGCGCTCGCGCGCGCCGATGCAGCGCATGGCCGACAAGGTTGCGTTCTGGTTCGTGCTCGCGGTGCTCGCGGCGGCCGTCGCGACGTTCGTCGCGTGGGGATTCTTCGGTCCCGATCCCTCGTGGACCTATGCGGTGCTGAACGCGGTCTCGGTGCTGATCATCGCCTGCCCGTGCGCGCTCGGACTCGCCACGCCGATGTCGATCATGGTCGCGACAGGACGCGCGGCCCACGTCGGCGTGCTGTTCCGCGATGCGGAGGCGATCGAGAACTTCCGCAGGATCGACACCCTGATCGTCGACAAGACCGGCACGCTGACCG
The DNA here is from genome assembly GCA_004143945.1 of Lysobacteraceae bacterium. Lineage (GTDB taxonomy): Bacteria > Pseudomonadota > Gammaproteobacteria > Xanthomonadales > Rhodanobacteraceae > Dokdonella_A. The sequence goes on along the minus strand of SEHB01000001.1, from coordinate 406,679 downwards.
AAGGCAAGCCCGCGTTCCGCCAGGCGATCGGCGTGGCGGGATACTCCGAGGAATACGTGCTGCAGCTCGCGGCGAGTCTCGACCAGGGCAGCGAACACCCGCTTGCAGAGGCGATCGTCGCCGAGGCGCGTCGTCGCGGCCTCGTGCTGCAGGCGGCTGAAGGGTTCGAGTCTGCCACCGGCATCGGCGTGCGCGGAGCGGTCGGCGGTCGACTCCTCGCGATCGGCAATACCGAACTGATGCGCGAGCACGGCGTGGATGCGGACGCGCTACGCGACCAGGCCGACGCACTGCGTCGTGAGGGTGCGAGCGTGATGTTCCTCGCGGTCGACGGAGCGCTGGCCGGTCTGGTCGCCGTCGCCGATCCGATCAAGGCCTCCACGCCCGACGCGATCGCCGCGCTGAAAGCGGCAGGCCTGCGCATCGTGATGGCCACCGGCGACGGCGTCGCCACGGCGCAGGCAGTGGCGCGCCAGCTCGGCATCGACGAAGTGCATGGGGAGGTACGCCCGCAGGACAAGGCCGCGCTGGTGCAACGGCTCAAGTCCGAAGGCCGCAAGGTCGCGATGGCAGGCGACGGCATCAATGACGCGCCGGCACTCGCCGGCGCCGACATCGGCATCGCGATGGGCACCGGCACCGACGTCGCGATGTCGAGCGCGCAGGTCACGCTCGTAAAGGGCGACCTGCGTGGCATCGTGCGTGCGCGCTCGCTCTCGGATGCCACCGTCGCGAACATGAAGCAGAACCTCGCCTTCGCCTTCCTCTACAACGCGCTCGGCGTACCGGTCGCCGCGGGACTGTTGTATCCCGTGTTCGGCCTGCTGCTGAGTCCGATGATCGCGGCGCTCGCGATGAGCCTCAGCTCGGTGTCGGTCGTGGGCAACGCGCTGCGGCTCGGCAAGGTGCGTGTCGCGTGAGTCCCGATACCACTTGCATGCAGCAGGTCAGCGATCGCCTGCGCGCTCCGCCGCCAGCGGACGGACGTGTTCGACGAGGCTCATCAGGAACTTGCCGGGTTCCTCGAACGGGATCATGTGCGCGGAACGCTCGAACCAGATGCCGCGCTTGTAGGGCGCCTTCACGGTGCGCAGCCATTCGTCGGTCGGTTGCGACGGCGTGGTGTAGTCGTGCCGGCCCATCAGCATCACGACCGGGATCGGGAAGCGCGTGACCGGCTTGAAATCGACGTCGAGGAACTCCTCGAGCACGCGGCCGAGCGTGAACACGTTGCCCTTGTCGATCGCGGCCACGTCGGCCGCCGCATACTCCGGCGACAGCTTCGGCGCGTCGAAGAAGTACGTCGAATCCTCGCGGTACGCGGTGAGGCCCCCGTAGAACTGCGGCCACTTCCTCGCGATGATGATGCGGTCGCGCGTGATCGGCGCGTCGCCGGGATACGGCGCGATCGATTCGAGTTCGCGCAGCGCTTCGGCGTTGCCGTGCTTCTTCGCCTGCGCGAGGCCGTATTCGAAGCTCAGCCGTTCGTTGTCGCGCACGTTGATGACCTGGCCGATGCCGACATAGGCATGGAACAGTTCCGGTCGTTTCAACGCGGCCCTCATGCCGACCACGGTGCCCCAGCTGTGGCCGACGAGGATGAGCTTGCGCTTGGCGTAACGCTCGCGCACGCGTTCGGCGAGTTCGATCGCGTCGTCGACGTAGCGTTCGATCGTCAGCGTGTCGGCGATCGAGTCTGGATCGGTTTCGAGGAAGGTGCGCCCTGCCCCGCGCTGGTCGTACTGGACGACCGTGAAGTACTCCTCGAGCGGACGCTGGAACATCCACATCGAAGGCGACATCGGCGAGGCGGGGCCGCCGTGCACGAACAGGATCACGGGATTGGCGCGGTCCTGGCCACGCGCATACACCCACTGGTCGATGCCGCCGATGCGCAGCTTGTAGGTTTCCTGCACGCCACCTGGCGCGACGATGCGATCGAGGTCGGCGATGATCGCGCGCGCGGCGTCCATCGTCGGGGGTTCGGCGGCGCGCGTCGGGATTGCCGCGAGGAGTGCGAATGCGCAGGTAAGGAGGGCGTGCAAGGCGGTGTGCATGCCGTCGATGGTAGCCACTGCAGGGCTCGGCGCAAGCGCACGCAGGAGCCGCTGGCGCGACGAGCATGCCACCGGACCGTTGCGGCTTCGCCGCTCCGGCACCGCGCAATGCGGGCTCGACGGAGCGGTGCGGCGCGCGGTCGCGCCTCGCCGCGTCGGACCTGCGTCCATTAGAATGCTGCATCGCAACGAAGCGCGGCCGCACCCCACCCGCCGGCGGGACGCGACGCGCATCCACCTGGAACCCCGATGAGCAGCCACGCGGTCGAGCGCGTCACGCGCGTGCACCACTGGAACGACAACCTTTTCAGCTTCCGCACGACGCGCGACGAGAGCCTGCGCTTCGAGAGCGGCCAGTTCGTCATGATCGGCCTCGAGGTCGATGGCCGCCCGCTGATGCGCGCCTACAGCATCGCGAGCGCGAGCTGGGAAGAGCACCTCGAGTTCTTCAGCATCAAGGTGCAGGACGGCGCGCTGACCTCGCGCCTGCAGCACGTGCGCGAAGGCGACGCGATCCTCGTCAGCCGCAAGCCGACTGGCACCCTGGTGCTGCGTGATCTGAGGCCCGGGCGCCATCTCTACCTGCTGTCGACCGGCACCGGGCTCGCTCCGTTCCTGAGCCTCGTGCAGGAACCGGAAACCTACGAACGCTTCGATACGATCGTGCTCGCGCACGGCGTGCGCGAAGTGTGCGATCTCGCCTACGCGAACTTCCTCGAGCAGGAGCTGCCGCAGCACGAGTTCCTCGGCGAGGCCGTGCGCGCGAAGCTGCGTTATTACCCGACCGTGACGCGCGAGCCGTTCCGCAACCAGGGGCGCCTGACCGACCTGATCGCCGCCGGGCGGCTGTCGGAGGCCGTCGGATCGCCGCCGCTTGATCCGCGCGACGATCGCGTCATGCTCTGCGGCAGTCCCGCGATGCTCGCCGACTGTTCGGCCCTGCTCGACCAGCGCGGCTTCGAGGTTGCGCCGCGCATCGGTCATCCGGGCGACTACGTGATCGAGCGCGCGTTCGTCGACAAGTAGGCCCGCTCAGTCGAAACCGTCCGCGAACAGCGCGTCGCGCAGCACGCCGCCGCCGACATCCGTCGCGCAGACCGCGTCGGGTGCGTATTCGAGCGCACCGACGTCGTTCGCGCCGTCCTCGCGCGCAGCACCGCAGAAGTCGTCGACGACGAGCGGCGCGGCGGCGCCCTGGTCGACGAATGCGCTGCCATCGCGCAGATGGAAGTCGGCCGCCGCCGGATCGATGAACCATAGCGCGAACTGCGCGGGCGTGATCCCCGCAAGGTCGCCCGCGCTGGTGTGGCTGCCGCCATTGCGGTCGCGGATCGCGCCGCCGAGCAGGTTGTTGCGCAGGTCGGCGGTCGAGGCCTCGTAGCGCACGTCGATGCCCTCGGTCGCGTACAGCGTGTTGTGCTGGACCTGGGTGCGCGCGGCCTCGTTGAGGTAGATGCCGACGTCGTTGCAGTCCATCACGATGTTGTTGCGCAGGATGCCGTCCTGGTGCTCGGGCGTGCAGCTGCCATCCTCGCAGATCGAATCGGGTCCGCTGCCGCCGCCGCCGAGCGACAGTCCGAGCCGCACGCCACCGCTCGTGTGCCAGGAGCAGCGGACGAGGTTCTGCTCGAACAGGCCGTCGCGCGAGTTGCCCTTGAGGAACGCCGCATAGCTGACCGTGTCGCCGCCGCCCTTCTGGAAGTCGTGAATCAGGTTGCCGCGCACGATCCAGCGGCGTCCGCCGACGACGTCGATCTTGGTGACCGGGTGCGCGGTGTCGCGTGCGCGCGTGTCGTTGAACACGTTGTGCTCGACCAGCACGTCGTCCGGGTACGCGTTGCCGCCGCCGGCCTGCGGCAGGCCATTGCTCTTGATCTGCGCATTGAAATCGCGCACGTGGTTGTCGCGGATCACGACGCGGTCGGCATCGCCGGCCAGGTGGAACGCATGCTCGCATTCGTCGTCGGTCGCGCAGGCGCCCTCGATGTCGAGCCCTTCGATGCGCCACCACGGCGCGAGCAGTCGGAATCCTTCGGCATGGGAACCCGGGTTGCTGAAGCGCACGAGCACGCTGCGTGGGCTCGCCGCGCGCACGACGATCGGCGCCGACGGCAGGCCCGCGGTCGCGGCGACGAGGTTGCCGACCACCTCGTAGGTGCCCGACGCGAGCACGATCTCGTCACCGGGTGCTGCCGACTGGAACGCCGCACGCAAGCCCGCCACGTCGTCGACCGGCACGATCGCCGCGCCTGCGGGCGTTCCGCCGAACCCTGCGAGGAGCAACACGGCGCCAAGCGCCCGGCTGCGCCGGCCCTGCCGCGCGATCATGCCGGCTCCGACGCCGAACCCGTTTCGTGCTTGCGATGCGCGCGCCGCAGCATGTGATCGAGCTTGTGGCGGTCGTGGATCATCGCCAGGTACTTCGCGGGCAGCGCATTGACACGGCGCTCGGCCTCGACCAGCGCCGCGTAGATGCGTTCGCGCGCGGGCGCATCCACCGGGTAGTCCGCATCGAGGTAGTGGGTCGCATGCTGCCGCAGGGCGTTGACGGCGGCCTTCGCCTTGCCGCGTGGGCTCGCGAGCGAGGCGATGACCGTGACCAGCAACACCGCCGCGATCACGGCGAGCGAGGCGCCGGTCGAGATCTCGATCACGTTGACCGGCTCGCCCTGGTTCACGAACGGCAGGTTGTTTTCGTGCAGCGCGTGCAGCACGAGCTTGACGCCGATGAACGCGAGGATCGCCGCGAGTCCGTAGGACAGGTACACCAGCCGTTCGAGCATGCCCTCGACGAGGAAGAACAGCTGGCGCAGGCCCAGCAGAGAGAACGCGGTCGCGGTGAACACGACGAACACGTTGGTGGTGAGACCGAAGATCGCGGGGATCGAATCGAGCGCGAACAGGATGTCGGTGCCGCCGATCGCGATCATGACCAGCAGCATCGGCGTCAGCGCGCGCCGGCCCTCGTGCATCGTGAACAGCTTGTCGCCGTCGTAATAGTCGGTCGCGTGGAATACCTTGCGCACGAGCCGCACCATGAAGTTCGCGGGCACCTCTTCGTCCTGCGGCTTGTGCTTGATCAGGTTGCCCGCGGTCAGCAGCAGCGCGATGCCGAACAGGTAGAAGATCCAGGAGAACGTCTCGATCAGCGCGGAGCCGAGGAAGATGAACGCGGTGCGCGCGATCAGTGCGAACACGATGCCGAACAGCAGTGCCTTCTGCTGGTCTTCGCGCGGCACCTTGAAGCTCGCCATGATGACGAGGAACACGAACACGTTGTCGACCGACAGCGCCTTCTCGGTCACGTAACCCGCGAAGTACTCGATGCCCATCTGGCGGCCGCCGAGCACGAGCACCGCGACACCGAACAGCAGCGCGATCCCGACATAACCCGCCGACCACAGCGCGGCCTCGCGCAGGGAGGGCACGTGCGCCTTGCGCACGTGGAAGAAGAAGTCGTAGGCGACGAGCGCCGCGATCAGCAGCAGGGTGGCTTCCCAGGCAAGCGGCGTGGCGGACATGCAGGACTCTCGATGCGGTCGACCGGCCGATCATAAGGCCGATCGGGTGAACGCCGGGTGGTGCACCCGGGGTCAGCGGCGGGACCGGAAGAACGCGCGCAGCAGGTCCCCGGCCTCCCCCGCACGCACCCCGCCCGTGACCTCGACCCGATGGTTGTGGCGGTCGCTGACGAGGGTGTCGAACCTGCTGCCGGCGGCGCCGGTCTTGGGGTCGGTCGCGCCATAGACGACGCGCGCGATGCGGGCGTGCACGATCGCGCCGGCGCACATCACGCAGGGTTCCAGCGTCACGTACAGCGTCGCGCCCGGGAAGCGGTAGTTGCCGACGCGCCGGCCGGCATCGCGCAGCGCCTGGACCTCGGCGTGGGCGCTCGGGTCGTTTGCCGTGATGTTGTGGTTCCAGCCTTCCCCGATGACCTCGCCTGCCTGCACGATGATCGCGCCGACCGGCACCTCTCCGACCTGTTCCGCGCGGCGCGCGAGATCGAGCGCGTGGCGCATCCAGAAGTCGTCGGTGTCGGCGTCATTGGTTGCGTGCATGCGGGACATCGGTTCGTTGTGGGAAGGGCTGCAGCCCCGAGCTTTTCCGACGGTGAGCCGCATTTCGGCAGGAGGCTCGCTGTGCGGCCCAGCCTCTCACAGTTGTGATTCGATCGGCAGCAAACCGATCAGGCGCACCACGAGCCGGCGCGTCCAGGTCGTGTCGGGTTCCCGTTCCAGCCGCAATGGCGGATCCGCGGCGCGGTCGAGCCAGCGCAGGCCGCCCTGCGCGTCGAGCTCGACCTCGTAGCTGGATTCCGGCCGGGCGAGCTTCGCGAACTCCTCGCGCAACGCGGCCGCGAGTACCGGATCGTCGAACAGCACGCCCATCTCGGTGTTGAGGTCGACCGAGCGCGGATCGAGGTTGAACGATCCGACGAAGCCACGCGCGCCATCGACGACGAAGGCCTTGGTGTGCAGGCTCGCGCCGCTGCTGCCGAACACGCCGGCGGTATCGACCTGCACGCGCGCCTTGAGCTCGTGCAGGCGCACGCCCGCGCGCAGCAGGCGCTCGCGGTAGCGTGCGTAGCCGCTGTGCACCGCGGGTACGTCATTGGCGGCGAGCGAATTGGTCGCGACCGCGACTGCCGCGCCTCGCGCCACCAGCTGTTGCAGCGCAGCGCTGCCGGCTTCGCCGGGCACGAAGTACGGCGAGATCAGCAGGGCTTCGCTGCTTGCGGTCGCGAGCATCGCGGTCAGGCGGTGGATCAGCCAGTCGGAGCCGTCGTCGTCGCGGCCCTTCATGGGCGGATCGGAGACGATCGCGACCCGCGGGGTCCAGCGCGGCGTGAGTCCGCGCGCGTGGTAATCCTGTACCGTGCGCGAGCGTTCGACGCGGGCGAGATACGGCTGCGCGACCGCCGCCATCGCCTCGTCCGAATAGCGCGCGATGATCGCTCGCAGATCGTCGATCGACACCGCGTTCAATGCGGCGATCGGCACCGCGGCGGCGCTGTTCCAGTAGTCGTCGAAGATCGTGCTCGCCTCGCCGACCACGGGCCCGAACAGCAACAGGTCGAGGTCGCGGAAGTTCACGTCGGGATCGGCGCTGAAGTATTCCTCGCCGATGTTGCGTCCGCCGACGACAGCGACGCGCCCGTCTGCGATCCACGCCTTGTTGTGCATGCGATGGTTCACGCTGAAGATGCGCTGCACCATCTCGAACAGGCGCGCGATGCCGGCGCGGTTGCGGAACGGGTTGTACAGTCGCAGCTCGATGTTCGGATGCGCGTCGAGCGTCATGAGCTTGGGGTCCAGCCCTTCGGCATTCATGTCGTCGAGCAGCATGCGCACGCGCACGCCGCGCTCGGCCGCGAAGTACACCTCGCGCGCGAGCAGGTGACCGGTCGGGTCGTCGTGCCAGATGTAGTACTGCAGGTCGAGGCTGCGCCCGGCCTTGCGCGCGGCCATCGCGCGCGCGGCGAAGCCGTCGAGTCCGTCCGACAACATGAGCACGCCGGTTTCGCCCGGATGTTCGGCGAGCATCGGCGCGAGTTCGCGATCGATCTCGGTCTGGTCCGCCTGCACCGGCAAGGACTGGCTCGGCTCGCCGGTTGCGCGTGGCGTGAGCCGGTCCGCGAGCAGCAGGCCGCTGACGACGAGTGCGACGACCAGCAACGTCGCGATCCCGACCAGGCGCAGCAGGCGTTTCATCGTGATCATCGTGCGCTGCGGGTCCACGGGCGCGTGGCGGACGCCCTTCCGAGCCCGGGATTGTCGTCGATCGCGGGCACAAGGTGACGCGCCGCGCATGCGCCGGCCAAACGGCATGCGATCCGTCAGGTATTGGTCTGGTCCGGTGGCACGTCGGGCGGCAGGCCGGCCGAACCTTCCGGATGCGCCGTGCCGCGATTCGACGCGCCCGCCTGGTAACAGGTCATCGAAATCGAACCCAGCGAGTAGCCTCGCAGCAACGGCTCGACAATCGCTCCGTCGGCCGCTGCGAGGCCTGCCACATGCAGCAGCGGAATGAAATGGTCGGGCGTGGGCACCGCGAGTGCGTAGTCCGGATGCCCGGTCACCTCGAGGATCGCCGACGGATCATCCGCGAGCTGCGCCAGCACGGCGTCGTCGAAGCGCTCGGCCCAGTCGAACGCACCGTCGGGCTGGTCCCACTGCACGCGGCCCAGGTTGTGCACGACGTTGCCGCTACTGACGATGAGGATGCCGCGCTCGCGCAGCGGAGCGAGGCGCGCGCCGAGGTCCAGGTGATAGTCGAGCGGCTTCAGCGCGTTGATCGAAAGCTGCAGCACCGGGATGTCCGCATCGGGATACAGGTGCGCGAGCACGCTCCAGGTGCCATGGTCGAGGCCCCACTGGTCGTGATCGAGCCCGACCCACATCGGCTTGACGGTCTCCACGATTTCCTCGGCCACGTCGGGCGCGCCCGACGCCGGATAGTCGAAATCGAACAGCGGCTGCGGAAACCCGTAGAAGTCATGGATCGTGCGCGGCCTCGCCATCGCGGTCACCGCGGTCGCGCCGAAGAACCAGTGCGCCGACACGACGAGGATCGCGCGCGGAGGCGGAAGTCGTTGCCCGAGCGCGCGCCAGGCATCGGTGAAGCCGTTGCGTTCGAGCGTGTTCATCGGGCTGCCGTGGCCGATGAACAGCGCGGGCATCTTCGGGACGGCGTTCATGGGTGGATCCTCCGGTTGTGCTCACCCCGGGATCGCGGGCCGCCGCGGCATCGAGGCGGCCCGCGCGCCACACGATACGCCTACTCCCACTCGATCGTCGCAGGCGGCTTGCCGCTGATGTCGTAGACCACGCGCGAGACCTCGCGGATCTCGTTGATGATCCGGCGCGAAACGAGGTCGAGGAAGTCGTACGGCAGGTGCGCCCAGTGCGCGGTCATGAAGTCGATGGTCTCGACCGCGCGCAGCGCGATGACCCATTCATACGCGCGCGCGTCGCCGACGACGCCGACCGACTTCACCGGCAGGAACACCGCGAACGCCTGGCTCGTGCGGTCGTAGAGGTCGGCCCTGCGCAGCTCCTCGATGAAGATCGCGTCGGCCCGCGCGAGGATCTCCGCGTATTCGCGCCTGACCTCGCCGAGGATGCGCACGCCGAGTCCGGGCCCGGGGAACGGATGGCGGTAGACCATCTCGCGCGGCAGGCCGAGTTCGACACCGATGCGGCGCACCTCGTCCTTGAACAGCTCGCGCAGCGGCTCGACGAGCTGGAGCTTCATGCGCTCGGGCAGGCCGCCCACGTTATGGTGCGACTTGATTACGTGGGCCTTGCCGGTGCTGCTGCCGGCGGACTCGATCACGTCGGGGTAGATCGTGCCCTGCGCGAGCCACCTCACGCCCTCGAGCCTGTGCGCTTCCTCGTCGAAGATCTCGATGAAGAGCCGTCCGATGATCTTGCGCTTGGCTTCGGGATCCTCGACGCCCGCGAGCGCGTCGAAGTAGCGCTGCGCGGCGTCGACGCGGATCACGCGGACGCCCAAGTTCTGCGCCATCGTCGCCATCACCTGGTCGCCTTCCTTCCAGCGCAGCAGGCCGGTGTCGACGAACACACAGGTCAGGCGATCGCCGACCGCACGATGCAGCAACGCGGCGACGACGGAGGAGTCGACGCCGCCCGAAAGGCCGAGCAGGACCTTGTCGTCGCCGACCTGCGCACGCACGCGCGCGACCTGGTCCTCGATGATGTTCGCCGCGGTCCACAGCATCGCGCAGCCGCAGATGTCGACGACGAAGCGGCGCAGCAGCGCGGTGCCCTGCTTCGTGTGCGTGACCTCGGGATGGAACTGCACGCCGTACCAGCGGCGCGCCTCGTCCGCCATCGCGGCGACCGGGATGCGGTCGGTACGGGCGGTGACCACGAAGCCCGGCGGCGCTGCGGCGACGTGATCGCCATGGCTCATCCAGACATCGAGCGCGCGCTCGGGCGCGTGGTCGCTGAGACCCGCGAGCAGCGCGTCGGCCGCGACGATCTCGACCTTCGCATGCCCGAACTCGCGCGCATCCGCGGCCTCGGTCGCGCCGCCGAGCTGCGCCGCCATCGTCTGCATGCCGTAGCAGATGCCGAGGAGCGGCAAGCCGCTGTCGAACACCGCCTGCGGCGCGCTCGGCGCACCCGCTTCGGTCGTCGATTCCGGCCCACCGGAGAGGATGATGCCCTTCGCGCCGAATGCCGCGATCGCGGCCGGATCATGGTCCCAGGCCCACACCTCGCAGTACACGCCGATCTCGCGGATGCGCCGCGCGATCAGCTGCGTGTACTGCGCGCCGAAGTCGAGGATCAGGATCTTGTGGGTGTGGAGGGCTGTCATGCGGGGAATGGGAAATGGAGAATGGGGAATAATCAGGAAGGAGCAGGGAAATCGCGGGGATGGGCGAGAACCAGGCTTTGCCCCGAACACGGAGGCATCGCTTTCACCATTCCTTGGTGCCCATTCCCTATTCCCGCTCGATCGAATCGCAACGCGATTCAATCGAGCCGGTAATTCGGTGCTTCCTTCGTGATCGCGACGTCATGCACGTGCGACTCGCGTCGGCCAGCCGACGTGATGCGCACGAACTGCGGTTTCGTGCGCATGTCCTCGATCGTCGCGCAGCCGACGTAGCCCATCGACGCGCGCAGGCCGCCGGCGAGCTGGTGCACGATGCTGCGCAGCGGTCCGCGGTACGGCACGCGACCTTCGATGCCTTCCGGCACGAGCTTGTCCGCGTCGGCCTCGTCCTGGAAGTAGCGGTCCTTCGACCCCTTCTCCATCGCGCCGAGCGATCCCATGCCGCGATAGCTCTTGTACGAACGGCCCTGGTAGAGCTCGACCTCGCCGGGGCCTTCCTCGGTGCCGGCGAACATGCCGCCGATCATCACGCAGTCCGCGCCCGCGGCGAGCGCCTTCGCGATGTCGCCGGAATAGCGGATGCCGCCGTCGGCGATCAGGCCCACGTCGCTGCCCTGCAGCGCTTCGGCGACCATCGAGATCGCGCTGATCTGCGGCACGCCGACGCCGGCCACGATGCGCGTCGTGCAGATCGAGCCGGGGCCGACGCCGACCTTGACCGAGTCGACCCCCGCGTCGACGAGCGCGCGCGCGGCGTCGGCGGTCACGATGTTGCCCGCGATCAGGGAAAGTTTCGGGAAGGTGCGGCGCACCCAGCGCACGCGCTCGATCACGCCCTGCGAATGGCCGTGCGCGGTGTCGACGACGATCGCGTCGACGCCGGCTTCGACCAGCGCGGCGACGCGCTGCTCGGTGTCGCCCGCGACGCCGACCGCCGCGCCGACGCGCAGGCGCTCGTGGTCGTCCTTGCACGCATTCGGGTTGTCGCGCGCCTTCTGGATGTCCTTGACCGTGATGAGTCCGCGCAGCCGGAACGCGTCGTCGACGACGAGCACCTTCTCGATGCGGAACTTGTGCAGCAGCGCGAGCACCTCCTCGTCCTCGGCGCCTTCCTTCACCGTGACGAGGCGGTCCTGCCGGGTCATGATGTTCTTGACCGGATCGTCGGGCTTCTTCTCGAAGCGCAGGTCGCGGTTGGTCACGATGCCGACGAGCTGTTCGCCGTCGACGACGGGCACGCCCGAAATGTTGTGCGCGCGCGTGATCTGCATGACTTCGCGAATCGAAGTCTGCGGGCCGACCGTGATCGGGTCGCGGATCACGCCGGCCTCGAACTTCTTGACCAGGCGCACTTCGGCGGCCTGGCGTTCGATCGACATGTTCTTGTGGATGATGCCGATGCCGCCGCATTGCGCCATCGTGATCGCGAGTCGTGCCTCGGTCACCGTGTCCATTGCGGCGGACACGATCGGCAGGTTCAGGCGGATGTCGCGCGTGAGGCGCGTGGAGAGGTCGACGTCGCGCGGAAGGACGGCGGAGTGCGCCGGAACCAGCAGGACGTCATCGAAGGTGAGGGCTTCGGTGAGTATGCGCATGCCCTATTCTACAGGCTCGGACCGGGCCGGCCAAGCGTTCATCGCCCGGGCGCAGGCGCGCGGAGGGAAACAATCCGTTCGCGCTGAGCGGAGCGTCCGCAGGCCGCGCAGTCGAAGCGCATGCGCGTGGCAACAGGCTGGCTGCGGTGTCCCTTCGACTCCGGCCTTCGGCCTGCGCCCAGGGCCAACGGCCCGAAGTTATCCAACCTATGCGACGCGTTGCGAGGGCACCGCGTCGTGCCACCCGAATGCGGCCATCAGCCGCAGCCAGGCCGCATCCAGCGGCGCCTCGATCCGCAGCGGCGCGCGCGTCGCCGGATGCGCGACCTCGAGCTGCAGCGCGTGCAGCATCAGTCGATGCACGCCGAAGTGTTGCCGGATCAGCCGATTGTGGTCGCCGCGCCCGTGGGTGGTGTCGCCGATCAGGTGGTGCGAGACGTGATGGAAGTGCCGCCGGATCTGCCGGTAGCGGCCGGTCTCGGGCGTGACCTCGAGCAATGCATAGCGCTGCTGGTCGTAGCGCCCCTGCGCGATCGGGACTTCGACCGTCGCGAGCCGGCGCCAGCGCGTGACCGCGGGCTTGGCTTCGCCGCGCAGTCCCGCGCCCGTGAGCGGGTAATCGATCTCGCCCTGCTCCGCGGGCCAGCCGCGCACGACCGCGAGATAGGTCTTTCGCATTTCGCGCGCCATCGCCTGGCGGCCGAGTTCGGCCGCGGCGTCGCTCGACCGCGCGACGAGCAGCACGCCGCTGGTCGCGCGATCGAGCCGGTGCACCGCATGCAGTCGCCCCTCGACCTGCAAGCGCAGCCGGTCCATCAGGTAGTCCTCGTCGTCGCCGACGAGGCGGCTGCGGTGCACCGCGAGCCCCGGCGGCTTGTCGACCGCAACCAGATGCTCGTCGACGAAGAGAAGTTCGAGGGCGGGAGGATTCATCGCCCATCGTAACGTCTCAGGCCGCGGACAGTTCCTTGTGCAGGAACGCCTTCGCCGCGCGCGTGTCGCGCTTGATCGTCGGCTCGGACACGCCGAGCAGCTCCGCGATGTGCTTGACCTCCAGGCCCGCGAAGAAGCGCAGTTCGACCACCTGCACGAGCCGCGGATCGAGTGCCGCGAGCTTCTCGAGCGCGCGGTCCATGCCGACCAGCTGCTCGGCCTGCTCGTCGATCGGCAGGGGCGCGCCTTCGAGTGCGTCGAGCGAGACGTGTTCGGCACCGCCGCCGCGGCGTTCGGCGAGCCGCGCGCGCGCGTAGTCGATCACGACCTGGCGCATCGCGCGCGCCGCGGTCGCGAAGAAGTGCGTCCGGTTCTCGAACACGCCGCCGCTGCCTTCGAACAGCTTGAGGTACACCTCGTTGACGAGCGCGCGCGTGTTGAGGGTCTCGCCGCGCCGGTGGCGTGCGAGTTCCGCGCGCGCGATGCGCATGAGGTCGTCCCATGCAAGCCGCAACGCCTCCTCGCGCGCGGCGCGGTCGTCGCCGCTGGCGGCGATCGCACGGGTCAGGTCGGCGGGGTGCTCGGTCATGGGGCCTCCTCGGCGCATGGTAGTGCGCGCGGGCTTGCCGCGGGGAAACATTGCGCGAGCGGCGTCGCATTCCGGACAGCCGGCCGCGATCGAAGCCGGCTGCGCATCCCCTAGAATGCGCGGGTCGAGACTGCCGGGATTCCGATGGATGCCGAGCGCTGGCGGCGCGCGCGGACGCTGTTCGAGCAGCTTGCCGAACGGCCTGCGACCGAATGGGAAGAGCGGCTTGTCGCGGCCTGCCCCGATGACGACGGCGTGCGCGAGGAAGCGCTCGCACTGTTGCGCGCCGACGCGGATTCGACCGAGCCGACCGGACTCGCCGATGTCGCGCCCGCGCTGGTGTCGGGCCTGGCCGGCGAGTACGTCGAGCAGGCCGGCCCGGACCATGCCGGACTGCGGCTCGGGCCATTCCGGCTCGCGCGCGAGATCGGTCGCGGCGGCATGGGCGCGGTCTGGCTCGCCGAGCGCGTCGACGGCGGTTTCGACCAGCACGTCGCGATCAAGCTGATCCGCGGCGGATGGGACGGCCAGGACGCGGCCAGGCGCTTCCACGCCGAGCGCCAGATCCTCGCCACGCTGCAGCACCCGAACATCGCCCACCTCGTCGACGGCGGTGTCAGTGCGGACGGCAAGCCGTGGCTCGCGCTCGAGTTCATCGACGGGGAGGAGCTGCGTGAATGGTGTGACCGGCGCGCGCTCGGCGTGGAATCGCGCCTGCGCCTGATGATCACCGTATGCGCCGCGGTCTCGCACGCGCACCAGCATCTCGTCGTGCATCGTGACCTCAAGCCTTCGAACATCCTGGTCGGGCGCGACGGCATCGTGAAGCTGCTGGACTTCGGCATCGCCAAGCTCATCGATGCCCCCGGCAACGACGAGTCCACCGCGACGCGCGTGTTCACGCCCGAGTACGCGGCACCCGAGCAGGTCCAGGGCGGTCCGGTCACCACGGCCGTCGATGTCTACGCGCTCGGCCTGCTGCTGCACGAACTGCTGACGGGGCGCAGGCTGCAGGGACGCGCCGATGATCCCGCGGGCGCGCGGGTGCCGACGCGCCCGAGTTCGCTGGTCGTGCGCGACGACGACGACGGCGAGGCGGCGCGCATCGCCGCGCGGCGCGAGAGCACGCCGCGACGCCTGCGCCGTCGCCTGCAGGGCGATCTCGACGCGATCATCATGAAGGCGCTGCGGCCCGAACCGCAGATGCGCTACGCGAGCGTGGCCGCTCTCGTCGCCGACCTGCAGCGGCATCTCGATGACAAGCCCGTGCACGCGCACCGCGGCGGATGGCGCTACCGCGCGGGGCGCTTCGCGCGCCGTCATCGCTGGGCGCTGGCGGCGTCGGCCGCCGCCGTGCTCGCACTCGCGGGCGGACTCGGCGCCGCGTTGTGGCAGGCGCGCGAGGCGCGGGTGCAGCGCGACACCGCGCAGGAGGCACTCGCGTTCATGACCTCGCTGTTCCGCAACGCGGACCCCGGCGAACGCGGGCGCGCGAACCTCGGCGCGCGCGACCTGCTCGACGAAGGCGCGCGCGGAATCCGGCATGCGCTCGCCGGCAACGACGACGTCCGCGTGCGCCTGCTGCTGTCGATCGCGTCGGCCTACATCGACCTCGACCTGCCCGACCCGGCCGAGCCGCTGCTCGACGAGGCCGATGCGATCGCTGCGCGCTCGGGCGATCCGCTGCTCGCGGGCGAGGCGCTGCAACTGCGCTGCGCGCTGCTCGTGCAGCGCGACCGCACCGACGCCTGCGCGCCGTTGCTCGCACGCGCCGAGGCCGCGCTCGATCCCGGCGATCCGGAGCAGGCAGGCATGATCGCGCAAGGCATCTACCTCGGCGCGCGCGACCTGCTGCACCACAACCGCCACGACGAGATCGTCGCGAACTCGCGACGTGCGCTCACGCTGCTGGATCGCGCGCCCGCGCGGCGTGAGCTTCGGGCGGAGCTGCACGACACACTTGCGTTCTCGCTGGTCAGGCTCGACCGCGCGGCCGAAGCCGAGGCGCTGCTGCGCCCGCTCGTCGCTGAGCTCGCATCCGCGGGCGACGCGCCGCGTGCATTGGCCGAAGCGCAGGACACGCTCGCCGGCGCGCTGTTCGCGCAGGGGCACAACGAGGAAGGCCTGCGGCTGCGCGAGGATTCGCTGCGCACGCTCGAATCGCTCTACGGACCCGACCATCCGGTGCTCGCGGACAACCTGATCAACCTCGGCATCGCGCACTATCGCGCGGGCCAGCTCGAACGCGCCGAGGAGTTGCTCGAACGCGCGGCGCGCGTCGCGCGCGCAAAGGGCGACACGCAGGCCAGCGCGTTGCTCGCGGCACTCGCGAGCCTCGGCACGGTCGAGTTCCAGCGTGGCGCCGAAGCGGACGCGCGGAGCCACCTCGACGAATCGATCGCGCTCGCGATGCAGCTGCAGCGCCCTCTCGATGCCGGCCGCGCGCTGCGCTGGCGTGGCATCGTCGGTTTCGTCCAGGGCCGCGCGGCGGAAGCGCGCGCCGATTTCGAGCAGAGCCTCGCCCTGTTGTCGCCGCTGCATCCGCCCGAACACGTGACGATCCTGCACACGCGCATGCTGATGCTCGCGTTGCAGTTCGCGAGTGCCGGACCGGGCGCGCGTGCGCCCGGTGATTGCGAGGAAGCCGGCGACCTCGCGCGCCGCTTCGTGGCGGCCGCCGGCGCGGACGATCCCGACGCGCGCATCGCGCAGGCGCTCGAACGCCTGTGCTCTGCAGAAGCGGACGAGGCCGAAGCGGTCTGGGTCGGGCTGTCCGCTGCGCTGCCGGCGGACGACTACCGCCAACGCCTGGTCGAGCGCCTCGCTGCGCCATGGACGCCGCCGCCGGATCGCAGCGCGTTATAGGAGCGCACCCTGTGCGCGATCTCGGCCACTCAGACGGCGCCGATGAACGGGTTCATGCACGGATCGCCCACAGGGCAGGCTCCTGCAGGCGGATGCGATTCACCGGGCGGCGCTGTCGATCCGCGATGCATGCCGTCAGTCGAAGAACGACTCCGCGGCCTCGAGCGTGTTTTCCATCAGCGTCGCGACCGTCATCGGACCGACGCCACCGG
The DNA here is from genome assembly GCA_004143945.1 of Lysobacteraceae bacterium. Taxonomy (GTDB): domain Bacteria; phylum Pseudomonadota; class Gammaproteobacteria; order Xanthomonadales; family Rhodanobacteraceae; genus Dokdonella_A. The sequence continues at coordinate 390,061 of SEHB01000001.1, read as the reverse complement.
GAACCGGCGTGATCCACGACGCGCGCTCGGCCGCCGCGTCGAAATCGACGTCGCCGACGAGGCGTCCGTCGTCGAGTCGATTGATGCCGACATCGATGACGACCGCGCCGGGCTTGATCCATTCGCCGCGCACGAGGCCGGGGCGTCCGGCCGCGACGACCACGATGTCGGCCTGGCGGATCTCCGCTTCGAGATCCGCGGTGAACTTGTGGCAGCCGGTCGTCGTGCAGCCCGCGAGCAGCAGTTCGAGGATCAGCGGGCGGCCGACATGGTTGGATACGCCGACCACGACCGCCTTGCGGCCCCGTACCGGACGATCGGTGCATGCGAGCAGTTTCATCACGCCCTTCGGCGTGCACGGCCTGAGGCCGCGTTGGCGCAGCACGAGCCGGCCCACGTTCTCGGCCTGGAAACCGTCGACGTCCTTGCGCGCATCGATACGGTCGATCAGGCGCGTCGCATCGACGCCGGGCGGCAGCGGCAGCTGCAGCAGGATCCCGTGCACGTCGGCGTCCGCATTCAGGCGATCGATCAGCGCGACGAGCTCGGCTTCGCTGGTATCGGCAGGCAGGTCGAAGTCGAGCGAGTTGAAGCCGACCTGGGCGCAGGCGCGCCGCTTGTTGCGCACGTACACCGAAGATGCGGGATCGGCGCCGACGAGGATGACCGCGAGGCCGGGCGCGCGCTTGCCTTCGGCGACGCGCGCCTTCACGCGCGTGGCCACGCCCTGCAGCACCTGGTCGGCGATGCGGCGCCCGTCGAGCAATCGTGCAGGCATTGGGAATCCGGCCGGAAACGCGCATTATGGGCGAGCCGGCCCCGCCTTGAACATCTCTTTCGGCGCGCCGGCGACCGCCCGGACCCGCGACGCGCACATGACCGACATCGAAACCGAACTCGAGGCCGCCGCATTCCGCCGGCTGCTCCAGCACCTCGGCCTGCGTGCCGATGTGCAGAACATCGACCTGATGATCACGGCGGGGTTCTGCCGCAACTGCCTCGCCGACTGGTATCGCGAGGCGGCCGAGGCGCGTGGCGTCGAGATCGACAAGGACACTGCGCGTGAGCGCATCTACGGCGAACCCTTCGCGCAGTGGAAGGCGAAGCACCAGGGTGACGCGACGCCCGAGCAGCTCGAGGCGTTCGAGCTGGCGCAGGAGCAGCAGCGCCGCATGCTCGCCGCGCACGCGAATGGGTGACTACGGCGCGGCGCAGATGCGCGCGAGATCCTCGTAGCCGCCGAACGCGGCGGAATCCGAGCAGCCCGGGCACTCGGGATCGCGTGGAAGGCGCAGCTCGCGGAACGTCCCCGCGAGCGCGTCGTGGCAGAGCAGGCGCCCGACCAGCGGTTCGCCGATGCCGAGCAGCAGCTTCAGCGTTTCGCTCGCCTGCAGCATGCCGACGATGCCGGGCATCACGCCGAGCACGCCGGCCTCGCTGCAATTGGGCGCTTCGTCCGCCGATGGCGGGTGCGGGAACAGGCAGCGGTAGCACGGTGAATCCGCGCGGCGCGGATCGAACACGCTGGCCTGGCCGCTGAATCGATGAACCGCACCGTACACCATCGGGATCCCGAGACGCAGGCTCGCCGCACTCAGCAGGTAGCGCGTCGGGAAATTGTCGGCGCCGTCGACGATCACGTCGTGCCCGCGCAGCAGCGCCTCGACGTTGGAGGCTTCGACGCGTTGCGCGACCGCGTCGATCTCGAGCGTCGGATTCAACGCGCCGAGTGCGGTGCGCGCCGACTCGACCTTGGGCACGCCGATGCGCGCCTCGGTGTGGACGACCTGGCGCTGCAGGTTGGAGCGCTCGACGCGGTCGTCGTCGATGAGTCGCAGGTGCCCGACGCCAGCCGCGGCGAGGTAGAGCGCGACCGGAGCGCCGAGTCCGCCCGCACCGACCAGCGCGACGCGTGCGCCGGCCAGGCGCAGCTGCCCCACGACACCGATTTCGGGCAACAGCAGGTGGCGCGAATAGCGCTCGGCGAAGTCCGCATCGAGCGTACCGCGTTCACTCGGCAGGCCCTGCTGCAGCCAGCGCGTGTAGCCGCCGCGCACCGAGCACGCGTGCGTGTAGCCGAGCGCGTGAAGGCGCTCGACCGCGAGCCGCGAACGCTGCCCGCTCGCGCAGATGGCGAGCACTTCGTGGCTGCATGCGGGTGCCAGCACGCCGATACCGCGCTCGAGCTGGCCGAGCGGCAGCGCGAGCGACGCGGCCGCGAATCCGCTCGCACGCTCGTCGGGCTCGCGCACGTCGATCAGCAACGCGCCGTTGCGCTGCCGGTCGAGTGCATCGACGGGTTCGATTTCGTGCATGCACGGATGCCGGTTCTCGGCCATCACGGACGCGCCCGTGGCAGCGGGAGCACGTCCACGACGTGTCCGGGTGCATGCTCGCAGGGTTCTTCGGGCAATGCGACGAGCGCATCGGCGTCGACGAGGCCGCGCAGCATGCCGGACCCCTGTTTCGCGAGCGGCGTGGCCCAGCAGCCGCCATCGTCGCGCCATTCGAGCCGGGCGCGCAGGAACTCGGCGCGCGCGTGTCGCTTCACGAGCGGCGCCGCGAGTCGCGCCTTCCAGCGCCGCGGTCGCGGCTCTGCCGCGCGTTGCAGCGCGAGCAGCGCCGGCTGCACGAGCAGCAGGAACGTCGCGACCGTCGAAACCGGATTGCCCGGCAACCCGAACACGAGCGAAGGGCCGATCCCGCCAAAGAGCAGCGGCATGCCGGGGCGCATGCGTACCTTCCAGAAATGCACGCGTCCGAGTTCGGCGACGAGCCCCGGCATGAAATCGGCTTCGCCGGCCGACACGCCGCCGCTGCTGATGATCACGTCGCACGCCTGCGCCGCGGCCAGCAGCGCATCGCGCAGCGCGCCGCGATCGTCGCGCAGGTGCGCGACGCGCACGGGCTCGAGGCCGGTCGCGCGCAGCAGCGCGCCGAGCGTGTAGCGGTTGCTGTCGTGGATCTGGCCGAAGCCGAGCGCCTGTGCGGGCGGCACCAGTTCATCGCCGGTCACGAACACTGCGACCCGCGGACGCCGCGCGACGTCGACCGCGGCGATGCCGCACGCGGCCAGCGCACCGAGTCGCGCGGCCTCGAGCTCCTCGCCTGCACGCACGACGCGTTCGCCGCGCGCGTGGTCCTCGCCGGCCGGCCGCACGTTCGCGCCGTGCCTTTCCCCCGCGCCGACGACGACCTGCCCGCCCGAAACGCGCACGTTCTCCTTGATCACGACGGTATCGGCGCCGTCGGGCATCGGTGCGCCGGTCGTGATGCGCACGCATTCTCCGGCGGCGCACGCCAGCCGCGCCGGCGAACCCGCAAGCACCGTGCCGACCAGCCGCAACGCGCGCTCGCCTTCGAGCGGCAGGTCGCCACCGCGCAGGGCGAACCCGTCCATCGCGGAGTTCGCGAACGGCGGCAGGTCGAATGGAGCGTGCACGTCCTGGATCAACACGCGCCCGAATGCGGACTCGAGCGCCACCCGCTCGATCGCGGGTTCACGTGCGTCGCAGATCGCGAGCACGCGCTCCAGCGCCTCGGCGACCGACAGCGGTCCGGGCGGGTCAGCGGTCGGCGCAGGCATGGGCGGCGACATCCTCGGGGGTGTTGAGATTGACGAATTGCCGCCTGCGATCGCGGAAATCAACCTCGCGCACGCCGATCCGGTCCTGCCAGCGTGCCGCGCCCTGCCCTCCGGCTGCCGCGATCGCCGCCGAAGCGGCGAGTTCGCGACGATACAGCGCGAACAGCGGCTGGCGACGTTCGCCATCGTGCGCGACGAAGGCGCACGCGGCATCCGACTGCGCGACGCGGAGCAGGCGCGCAGCGAGGTCGCGTGGCGGATCGGGTCCGTCGACGGGCAGGCTCAGCAGCCACGGCGTCGTGCACGCGGCGAGCGCGGTCGCGATGCCCGCGAGCGGGCCGCGTCGACCCGGCAGCGCATCCGGCAACGCACGTGCGCGCTGAGCGTAGTCATCTAGGTTCCGGTTCGCGATCACGAGGATCGCGGGTGGTGGCGCGGACATCGCGCGCGCCGCGGCGAGCACGTGGTCGACGAGCGCGCGTCCGTCCAGCAGCACGAGGCCCTTGTCGCATCCACCGAGCCGCGTCGCCGCGCCTCCGGCGAGGATCGCGACCGTGAACGCCTCGGCCTCCATCGCGGGCTCGTCAGCGCTTGCCGCGCTTGGCGTTGCGGATCATGCGCGTGCGGCGACGTTGCTGGCCTTCGGTCAGTTCGTTGCGCTTGCCGGCGTACGGGTTGTCGCCGTCGCGGAACTCGATCCGCACGGGCGTGCCTTCGAGGCGATAGCGCTTGCGGAAGAAGTTCTCGAGGTAGCGCCGGTAGCTCTCGGCGATGTGCTTGGTGCGCGCGCCGTGGATGACGATCGTCGGCGGATTGTTGCCGCCCGGATGCGCATACTTGAGCTTGGGCGTGTGTCCGCGCACGAGTGGCGGCTGGTACGCCGCGTAGGCCGCCTCCACCGCGCGCGTGAGCTCGGACGAGGTGAACACGTGGTTGGCGGATGCGTGCGCGCGATTGATCGCCTTCATGAGCTCGGCGATGCCGCTGCCGTGCAGTGCCGAGATGAACACCTGGCGCGCCCACGGGACGAAATCGAGCTTGCGCCCGAGCATCGCCATGCATTGCTCGCGCTGGTACTTGTCCATCCCGTCCCACTTGTTCACCGCGATCACGAGCGCGCGGCCGGAGTCGAGCACATGGCCGATCAGCGCCGCGTCCTGGTCGGCGACGCCTTCGCGCGCATCCAGCATCAGCACCGTCACGTGCGCCGCGTCGACCGACTGCAGCGACTTGATCACGCTGAACTTCTCGAGCGCGTCCTCGATGCGCGCGCGACGACGGATGCCGGCAGTGTCGATCAAGGTGTAACGGCGTCCGTCGCGTTCGAGCGCGACGCGGATCGAGTCGCGCGTGGTGCCGGGCTGGTCGGACGCGATCACGCGCTCCTCGCCGAGCAGGCGATTGACGAGTGTCGACTTGCCCGCGTTCGGGCGGCCGACGATCGCGACGCGGATGCCTTCGTCGGGGCGCGTGGCGCCCGCGTCCGTCTCCGGTTCGGGCAGCAGCGGGCGCAAGGCTTCGAGCAGCGGCGTGACGCCGCGCCCGTGCGCGGCCGACAGCGGTAACGGATCGGCCACGCCGAGCGCGGCGAACTCGGCCAGCGCGACCTGCTCGTCGAGTCCGTCGACCTTGTTGACGACGAGCCGCATCGGCTTGCCGGCGCGGCGCAGGCGATCGAGGATCGCGCGGTCGCTCGGAAGCAGGCCGTCGCGTGCGTCCACGACGAGCACGACCACGTCGGCCTCGTCGATCGCGAATCCGGCCTGCCGCACGGTGTGCGTATCGAGCCCTTCGGCGTTCTCGATCAGGCCGCCGGTGTCGACGACCACGAACGGCGGGTCGATCAGCCGGCACACGCCGTAGTGGCGATCGCGCGTGACGCCGGGCATGTCCGCGACCAGCGCATCGCGCGTGCGCGTCATCACGTTGAACAGCGTCGACTTGCCGACGTTGGGGCGCCCGACCAGCGCAACTACGGGAAGCATGCTCGGCTCCGGATCAATCGATGCGCGGCATGCGCGGGGCGCGGTGGCGCACCCGCACTAGGGGCGGATGCGCCAGGCGCCGATGCGGCCGTTGACGTCCTCGAAGAAGACGAGGTCACCGACCACCACGGGCGGCGCTTCGATCGGCTTGCGGCCGAGTCGTTCGCGCGCGACGAACTTGCCTTCGGCGAGGCTCAGCCAGTGCACGTAGCCCTGGCCGTCGCCGACGACGACGTGGTCGCCCTGGATCGCGGGCGCGCTGAGCCAGCGGAAGCGCAGGCCGTCCTGCTTCCAGAGGTTCGCACCGGTACCGCGGTCGAAGGCCCAGACATTGCCGTCCGCATCGACCGCGACGACCACTTCGCCGCCGCCCGCAACGCCCGCGTAGGCCGAGAATTCACGTTGCCAGAGCGGGCGCCCCGCATCGGGCGTGAACGCGATCAACTGGCCGCGGTAACCGGAGGCATAGAGCACGGATCCGTCGGTCGCGATGTCGCCGTCGACGTCGGACAGCCGCTCGACTTCGGTGCGGCCTTCGCCCGGGGCCAGTGCCTGCACCCAGAGTTCGGCGCCGTCTTCGAGCCGCACGGCGACGACGCGTCCATTGTCGAAACCACTGTAGACGACGCCGTTGAGGATCAGCGGCGAGGAGTTGCCGCGCAGGCTCAGCGCCGGCACCACCTGTTCGAACACCCAGCGGCGCGAGCCGTCGCTCGCATCGAGGCCGACGAGGCGGCCTGCATTGGTGCGCACGACCACGACGCCGTCGGCGATAGCGGGCCGCGCGATGATCTCGGCACCGAGCTGCACGTTCCAGCGCTCGCTGCCATCGGCGGCGCCAAGCGCGTAGACGTGGCCGTCGAGGCTGCCTGCGACGAGCAGGTCGCCGCCGACGCCGGGGCCACCCGACCAGCGCAGCGAGGCATCGCCGCGACGCCAGAACATGCCCTTGCGCTCGCCGAGGCGGCGCGTCCAGACCGTGCGCCCGCTCGCCGCATCGAGCGCTTCGATGGTGCCGTCGACCGATGCCGCGTAGATGCGGCCGTCCGCATGCACGGGCGCGAGCAGCGCGCCGGAGCGGCCGGCACCGTCACCGACGCCCTCGCCCCACGCGCGGTCCACCTGCACGGTCGGCGTGAACTCGACGAGTTCGGACGGCGGCTCGACGTTGTCCTTCTTGCCGAGGCCCTTGATCCAGTTGCAGCCGCCGAGCGCGAAGGCGCTCGCCGCGATCGCGAGGAACAGGAGGATGCGCTTCATGAGCCTTGCTTCTCCGCTGCGGGCGCCGCGGCAGGTGCAGGGGCAGCTGCCGGCGCAGGCGCCGGTGCAGTGGCAGCGACGTCGTCGAGCTTCATCTGCAGCAGTTCGCGTGCGGGCGCCTGCGGCTCGAGCGCAGCGAGTGCGGCCTCGTACGCGTGACGCGCGTCGTCGGTGCGGCCGAGCTTGCGCAAGGCATCGCCACGCAATTCGCCGACGCTCGCGACGTAGGTGTCCTGCGTGATGCCGTCGACGAGCTTCATTGCGGCTTCCGCATCGCCCTGCGCGAGCTTGATGCGCGCCTCGCGCAGCACGACGAGCGAGGAGAGCGAGCCCTCGGGCACGTGTTCGCGCGCCCAGGCGAGTTCGCTCGCGGCCTTCGGGAGATCGTCCTGGCTGGCCGCGTCGCCGGCCTCGCGCAGTGCGGCGAGGGCGGAATAGATCGACTTCGGATGTTCCTCGCGCAAGGTGGCCGCGATCTCGTGCGCGTCGTCCTTGTCGCCGGCGGCGGCCGCATCCGCGAGCGCCTGGTAGCGCGCCGCGGCCTCGGTGCCCTTCTGCGCCGTGTGCACCTTCCACTGGTTCCAGCCGAAGATCAGGAGCAGTCCGAGCACGATGCCGGTAATGATCGCGGCCGCATTCTGGCGCAGCCACTTCTGGACCAGTTCACCTTGTTCGTGTTCGTCGAGGACGTCGAATGCCATGCAATCACCTGGAAAATCGCGGAAAGGTGCAACCTCGGCGAGGACCGCGGCGGGCCTTCGCAGGCCGGCAGCGTTGCGGCGCCGCGCGCGCAGCGCCCGGGTCCTTGCTGATCGCCTGTGCGCACGCGGGTGCCACGCAGGCAGCCGGGCGAATCCGCCGGTTGCAAGGCGGCAAGGGTAGCAGGAATCGGTGCGGGCGCGGCCGCTTGCCGCCGCGCCGGCGGCCTACTGCGTGACGCGCGCCGGTCCGCCTTCGGTGAACAGCCGCACGTGGGCGACGTTGCCGCGGCGGAACGCATCGAGGTCGATCTGCTGGCCGTCGGTGCGCAGCTGGGCCCCCTGCACGTTGCCGATCCGGACCGAGAGCGGTCCCGCGCTGCGATAGTCGTGCGTACCGACGCCGAGCATCGCGTACTCGAGCTTGCGGCCATCCTCGGCGGTGATCTCGATCCAGCTCGGCTCGGTCAGTTCCAGGCTCAGCATGCGCTCCTGCCCGCTCGATGCGGTCGCCGTCCGTGCCGGAGGCTCAGGCTGCGCGAACGGCGCCATCGACGCGATCACGGGTGGAGGATCGATCTCGGTCGGCGGCGGCGCCACCCCGTCCGGCGCGATCGCGCGCCCATCGCTTCCCGGCACCGCGAGAGGCGCCGAAACGCTCGCGACCGGTGCGGCGACGTCGAGCGGGGTCGTGCGCGCGAGGTTCTGTTCGAGTCCGCCGTGGGTCGCGAGCCAGACCGCGGGCACCACGATGATCGCGGTCAGCACGAGGTAGGTCGCGCTGACCGAGTAGCGGTCGATGAGGTAGCGCGAGCGCGATACGGTGCCGGTCGCGACCAGTGGCGCCGTTTCGGCATGGGAGGCGGCGACATCGACCGCATGCTCGACCGGGATGCCGACCAGCCGCGCGTAACTGGCGAGGTACCCCTGCAGGAAGACGCCCTGGGTCAGGCCTTCGTAGTCGTCGCGCTCGAGCCGTCCGATGAGCTTGACCGGCAGTTTCAGGCGCGCGGCCACTTCGGAATGCCCGAGGCCCATGCGTTCGCGGGCGGCCGCGAGTCGCTGGCCGAGGGACACCGTGCTGCGTTCGTGCAGCTCGATGACATGGTCGGATCGGGGCGCGGCGCCCTCAACGTGCTCTGTCGGCAGCATGGATTCATTCACCTCGGCGGCCTCTGCGGCTCTGATCGTGTTTGACTGTGCACGGACGCGCCGGCAGCACAGCCGCCATCGCATCCCCCTCGTCGCGGCGGCGGTTCCCTGCGCCAGCCAATTCCCCTTTCCATCCACCTCGCCCGGCGCGCGGCCGTTACCGCCGCGCCGGTCAGTTCCCCGTTACTTGCCTGCCTGCACGTCGAGCGAACGAGCCTGCTCGGAACCGGGGAACGACTGCAACAACTTGCGCGTGTATTCGCGGGCTGCTTCACCATTGCCGAGGTGCAACTCGACATTCCGGCCCAGCAGCAGTGCATCCGGGCGCGCCTGCGACAGGCCTTCGTGCCGCTGCACGAACGCGCGCGCGTTGAAATATTCGCCCTTGTCGTAGAGCACCGTGGCGAGCTGCAGCAATGCCTCGGCATCATTGGGATCCAGCGCCAGAGCGCGGCGCAGCGTGGCCTCGGCTTCTACGCGCTGGCCGGCCTTGAGCAGGCAGGTGCCGGAGTTGCTGAGCGCGAGCGAAGGCGTCTTGTAGAACGGGTCGGCCAGCGCGCGGTCGAAATAGGCCTGCGATTCCGCGGCGCGCCCGTTGCGGCAGAGGAACCAGCCGTAGTTGTTGTTGACCGCGCCCGCCTTCGGCTTGAGCTCGGCCGCGCGCTTGTAGTGCTCGCCGGCCTTCGCCGGATCGCCGATCGTCTCGAACAGCACCGCGATCACGGTGTGCGCATCGACGTAGCCGGGGTCGAACTCGAGCGCCTTGTTGAGCTTCTCGAGCGAGAGTTCGAGATTGCCCTGGCGCATGTACTGCTGGCCGAGATCGGTGTTCACGCGCGCCGCTTCCTGGCGGCTGCTCTCGGCCGATTCCTTCTTCATTCCGCCGCCGCCGCTCGCGCAGCCGGCCAGCAGCAGGCACAGTGCGACGCCGAGCACGCGTCCCCACGTCCGGTCAGGCCGCATCGGCGACGCCCCCTTCGATCTTGCGGCGGAACTCGGCCTGGCGGCGCGTGCGATCCATGACCTGGCCCTTCAGCTGGCCGCAGGCCGCGTCGATGTCGTCGCCTCGCGTGCGGCGCACCATCGTCAGCACGTTCGCGTCGAGCAGGATCTTCTGGAACGCACGGATCACGTCCTCGTCGGAGCGCTCGAAGCGCGTGCCGTGGAACGGATTGAACGGGATCAGGTTGACCTTGGCCGGCAGCCTGCGCATGAGCTTGATCAGCCGGCGCGCGTGCTCGGGCTTGTCGTTGACGCCCTTCAGCATCGTGTACTCGAACGTGATCGTCGTGCGCGGGCGGCGTTCGGCGTAGCGCGCGCAGGCGGCGAGCAGCTCGTCGATCGGATACTTGCGGTTGAGCGGCACGAGTTCGGTGCGCAGGTCGTCGTCGGGCGCGTGCAGCGACACCGCGAGCGAAACGTCGCTGCATTCGGACAGCTTGTCGATCATCGGGACCAGCCCCGCCGTCGACAGCGTCACGCGCTTGTTGGCGAGGCCGAAGCCGAAATCGTCGCGCATCACCGACATCGCGGTCACGACGTTGTCGAAGTTCAGCAGCGGCTCGCCCATGCCCATCATCACGACGTTCGTGAGCTTGCGCTGGTGGTGCGGCACGTTGCCGAGGTGGCGCGCGGCGACCCACACCTGGCCGACGATCTCGGCCGCCGACAGGTTGCGGTTGAAGCCCTGCGTCGCGGTCGAGCAGAACTGGCAGTTGAGGCCGCAGCCGACCTGCGAGGACACGCACAGCGTGCCGCGCGAGGTTTCCGGGATGAACACCGCCTCGATCGCATTGCCGCCGTCCATGCCGAGCAGCCACTTGTGGGTGCCGTCGACCGCCTGCTTCTCGAACAACGTGTTCGGCGGCACGATCTCGATCGCGCCGGCGAGCTTGTCGCGCAGCGCCTTGCCGACGTCGCTCATCTGCGCGAAGTCGGTGACGTGGCGGTGATAGACCCACTTCATGACCTGGTCCGCGCGATACGGTTTCTCGCCAAGCTGCGCGAACAGGTCGCGCAAGCCCTGGCGGTCGTAGTCGAACAGGTTGGCCTTCGCCGTCGTCACCGTCGGTTCCTCAGCGCGAGCTGATCTCAGTGTCGTCGAAGAAGTATGCGATTTCCACCTTTGCAGTTTCGGGCGCGTCGGAGCCGTGCACTGCGTTCGCATCGATCGAATCCGCGAAGTCGGCGCGGATCGTTCCCGGCGCCGCATCCTTCGGGTTGGTCGCACCCATGAGTTCGCGGTTCTTCGCGATCGCGTTCTCGCCCTGCAGTGCCTGGATCATCACCGGGCCGGAGATCATGAACTCGACCAGCGCGTTGAAGAACGGACGCTCGCGGTGCACCGCGTAGAAGCCTTCCGCATCGGCGCGCGAAAGCTGCTTCATCTTCGCGGCGATGACCTTGAGGCCGGCCTTCTCGAAGCGGGTGTAGATTTCGCCGATGACGTTCTTCGCGACCGCGTCGGGCTTGATGATGGAAAGGGTGCGCTCCAGCGCCATGTGCCGGTATCTCCGAGGGATCAGGATTCAGGGATGGCCCGAGGGGCCGTTATAACGCCAAACCCGCGCCAATCCACGGGCTTAGCTCACATTATGACGCATGATTCTAGCTAAGTGTTGACGACAATGACACCGGTGCGGTGACGGCGTTGACCCGTCCGTCCTGCTCGCCTACCATTCAAACGGTCGTTTGACAGGCCCGATCCCTCCCCCGTGCGCATCGCCCAGCCGAGTTTCTCCACCCGCGAACGCATCCTCGGCGTCGCCGAGGCGCTGTTCGCGCGCCACGGTTTCGCAGGCGCATCGCTGCGCCAGGTGACCGCTGCCGCCAAGGTCAATCTCGCAGCCGTCAACTACCACTTCGGCTCGAAGGAAAGCCTCATCGAAGAGGTGTTCCGCCGTCGTCTCGACGAACTCAACCGGCATCGCCTCGCGGCGCTCGCCGCGGTCGAAGCGACGCCGGGCCACGCGCTCGAGGACGTGCTCGCAGCGTTCATCCGCCCCGCGCTCGAACAATCGATGGACAGCGCCGGCGGCGCCGCGTTCGTGCGCGTGCTCGCGCGCGCCTATGCCGAACACGACGAGCGCCTGCGCAAGTTCCTGTCCGACAACTACGGCCACGTGCTGCGCGAGTTCGCGGCCGCGTTTTCCCGCCTGCTGCCCGGCCTCGACCGCGAGGAACTGTACTGGCGGCTGGATATCGTCGCCGGCGCCCTGACCTATGCAATGGCCGATTTCGGCATGATCAAGCGACGCGCCTCGACCAGCGAGGAAACGCATCGCGAGCTGACGGCCGAACACCTGATCCGCTTCGCCGCCGCCGGGCTGCGTGCGCCGGGACCCGTGGCGAACGGCGAGCAGCGCGAGACCGGCGGCGCTGCCTGACGGCCGCCCGAAGGAATCCGCGCACGCCTTCCCGTCCCCGCCTTCGCCCCGCACCCGAACAGTCCACTTTCCTCCTGGAGCCCCGCATGCCCCCGATTCCCCTCCGCATCCGCAAGGCCGCCGTGCTCGGCGCCGGCGTCATGGGTGCGCAGATCGCCGCGCACCTCGCCAACGCCGACGTCGAAACGCTGCTGTTCGACCTGCCTGCGAAGGAAGGCGACAAAAGCGCGATCGCGCAGAAGGCGATCCAGAACCTCACGAAGCTCTCGCCTGCGCCACTGGCCGAGAAATCGAAGGTCGCGGGCATCACGCCGGCCAACTACGACGAGCACCTCGACGCGCTGCGCGACTGCGACCTCGTGATCGAGGCGATCGCGGAACGCCTCGACTGGAAGCTCGCGCTGTACTCGAAGATTGTTCCGTATGTTTCGGATTCTGCAGTGATCGCGAGCAACACATCGGGGCTTTCCATCGATGCGCTCGCGCAGGTGTTGCCGGCTGCGATGCAGCCCCGCTTCAGCGGCATCCACTTCTTCAACCCGCCGCGCTACATGCACCTCGTCGAGCTGGTTCCGCACGCCCGCAGCGATCGCGACGTGCTGGCCGGCCTCGAGGCATTCCTGACCACCACGCTCGGCAAGGGCGTCGTCTACGCGAAGGACACGCCGAACTTCATCGGCAATCGCATCGGCGTGTTCTCGATCCTCGCCACGATGCACCATACGGCGCGCGCGGGCCTCGGCTTCGACCTCGTCGATGCGCTGACCGGACCCGCGATCGGGCGCCCGAAGAGCGCGACCTACCGCACCGCGGACGTGGTCGGCCTCGACACGATGGCGCACGTGATCAAGACGATGGCCGACACGCTGCCCGATGATCCCTGGCATGCGCATTTCCAGTCGCCCGAGTGGCTGCAGGAGCTCGTCGCGACGGGCGCGCTGGGGCAGAAAACCGGTGCCGGCATCTACACCAAGCGCGGCAAGGACATCGCGGTGCTGGATGTCGCCAGGCAGGACTACGTGCCGGCGACCGCGAAACCCTCGGACGAAGTCGCCGCGATCCTCGCCGTGAAGGACCCGACCGCGCGCTTCGCGCAGCTGCGTGCATCGCAGGACCCGCAGGCCCGATTCCTCTGGGCCGTGTTCCGCGACCTGTTCCACTACGCCGCGTTCCACCTCGCCGACATCGCCGACACCGCGCGCGACGTCGACTTCGCGATCCGCTGGGGTTACGGCTGGAAGCTCGGGCCGTTCGAAACCTGGCAGTCGGCCGGCTGGTCGGAGGTCGCGCAATGGATGGCCGAAGACATCGCCGCGGGCAAGGCGATGAGCAACGCGCCGCTGCCCGACTGGGTCGGCAAGGTCGACGGCGTGCATCGCGACGGTGGTTCGTATGCGCCGCGCAGCGGTCGCCATGAGCCGCGTTCGCAGCATCCCGTCTACCTGCGACAGTGGTTCCCGGACGCGCTGATCGGCGAGCGTTTCGACACCGGCACCACGCTGTGGGAAAACGACGGCGTGCGGCTGTGGTCGCGCAGCGACGACGGCGTCGGCATCCTGTCGTTCAAGACCAAGATGAACACGGTCAACGACGCGGTGCTCGACGGCATCCAGCAGGCGATCGACTACGCCGAGCGGAACCTGCGCGCGGTGGTGATCTGGCAGGACAGCGACAAGGCGTTCTCGGCCGGTGCAGACCTCAAGGGCATGCTCGGCTTCGTGCAGGGCGGCCAGGTTCCGCGCCTCGAGACCATGATCGCGAACTTCCAGAAGACGAGCCAGCGCATCAAGTACTCGCTGGTGCCGATCGTCGCCGCGGTGCGCGGACTCGCGCTCGGCGGCGGTTGCGAATTCCAGATGCATTGCGCGCGCACGGTCGCCGCGCTCGAAAGCTACATCGGCCTCGTCGAAGCCGGCGTCGGCCTCGTGCCGGCCGGTGGCGGCCTCAAGGAAATCTCGGTGCGCGCCGCGCAGCGCGCGGCCGATGGCGATCCGTTCCCGGAGGTCAAGCGCATGTTCGAGGCGGTCGCGATGGCGAAGACCTCGGGCAGCGCATTCGAGGCCAAGCAGCTCGGCCTGCTGCGACCGGACGACGTGGTCGTGTTCAACGGCTTCGAACTGCTGCACGTCGCCCGGCAGGTCGCGATCGCGCTGGCCGAGTCCGGTTACCGGCCGCCGCTGCCCGCGCGCGCGGTCACGGTCGCGGGCGACGTCGGCACCGCAACGCTCAGGATGATGCTCGTCAACATGCTCGAAGGCGGCTTCATCTCGGCGCACGACGACGTGATCGCCTCGCGCGTCGCCGACGTGCTCTGCGGCGGCGACATCGAACGCGGCTCGCAGGTCGACGAGCAGTGGCTGCTCGACCTCGAGCGCCGCCATTTCCTCGAACTCGCGCAGATGCCGAAGACGCAGGTACGCATCGCCCACATGCTCGCGAGCGGCAAGCCGCTGCGGAACTGAGAACGGAAACCGGAACCGGCTTGGGCGAGATCCCGAACGGGTTCTTCCCATGCCCCATTCCCGATTCCCCATTCCCGATCGAGGAACGAGATCCATGACACGCCAACTCCAGGACGCCTACATCGTCTCCGCCGTGCGTACGCCGGTCGGCAAGGCGCCGCGCGGCGTCTTCCGCAATACCCGCCCCGACGACCTGCTCGCGCACGTGCTGCGCGGCGCACTCGCGGCGGCCCCGGGCGTCGACCCCGCGCGCATCGCCGACGTGGTCGTCGGCTGCGCGATGCCGGAGGCCGAGCAAGGCATGAACATCGCGCGCATCGGCCTCTTGCTCGCGGGCCTGCCCGATTCGGTGCCCGGCGTCACGATCAATCGCTTCTGCTCGTCCGGCCTGCAGGCGCTGGCGTATGCGGCCGACCGCATCCGTCTCGGCGAGGCCGACCTCATGCTGGCGGCAGGCTCCGAAAGCATGAGCATGGTGCCGATGATGGGCCACAAGATCGCGATGAACCCGCGCGCGTTCCGCGACGAGAACGTCGCGATCGCGTACGGCATGGGCATCACGGCCGAAAAGGTCGCCGCGCAATGGAAGGTCAGCCGCGAGGACCAGGACGCATTCGCGCTCGCGAGCCACCAGAAGGCGCTCGCGGCGATCGCCGCCGGTGATTTCGCGGACGAGATCGTGCCGTTCACGCTCGAGGACCGCTATCCCGACCTCGCCGCGCGCGCGATCCGCGACGACCATCGCGTGGTCGCCGTCGACGAAGGTCCGCGCGCCGATTCGAGCCTCGATGGGCTCACGAAACTGAAGCCGGTGTTCCGACTCGGCGGCAGCGTGACCGCGGGCAATTCCTCGCAGATGTCGGACGGCGCGGCCGCGCTGCTGGTCGCGAGCGGGCATGCGGTGAAGTCGTACGGATTGACGCCGCTCGCGCGCTTCGTGTCCTACGCGGTCGCCGGCGTACCCCCCGAGATCATGGGCATCGGCCCGATCGCCGCGATTCCGAAGGCGCTCGCGCTCGCCGGAATCGACAAGGACCAGCTCGACTGGATCGAACTCAACGAGGCGTTCGCGGCGCAGGCGCTCGCGGTGATCCGCGACGTCGGCCTGGACGCCACGAAGGTCAATCCTCTCGGCGGCGCGATCGCGCTCGGCCATCCGCTCGGCGCGACCGGTGCGGTGCGTGCCGCGACGCTCGTGCACGGCATGCGCCGGCGCAAGCAGAAATACGGCATGGTCACGATGTGCATCGGCACCGGCATGGGTGCGGCGGGCATCCTCGAAGCGCTCTGAGGCGCGAGCGCCCGGGTCGGCCGGGCAGCCTACTCCCTCAGCGCGGCGGCGACCGACTCCATCGGGAACGCGGCGGACCAGGCCTTTTCCGCGTCGGGTCCCGCCGGCATGCGGTATTCGGTGAGCACGCGCCAGCGTCCGTCCTCCACGCGCGAAATCGCGTGGAACCGGCTGTAGAACGTGCGCGGAGGCTTGCCGGCCTCGGTCATCGTGGTGCGCACGAGTCCGCGTTCGGAGCTGTGCTCGCCATCCGTCATGCGCTCCTCGAAACGCAGCTCGAGCGCGAGCCGCGTGCCGGCCTGCTGGAGTTCGCGCATCACCTTGACCGAGTCCTCGACGTAGAAGTCGTGGTCGAGGAAGTGCGGCTTGCCCTGCTGCACCATGACGAAATCGCGCGACCGCACGCCGGACCACGCCGCCTCGTCGAATCGGGAGACCCCGCGGGCGAACGGCTCCCAGACGTCGCGATTGACCTGCTGAAGCGCCTGCACCTGCGCGGGTGTCGCGTGCGCATGCACGAACGGCAGGACGAGCAGCCAGGCACAGAGGGTGAACACGCGACGTGGCATCATGGACGGTGCGACCGGAACGAGGAAGCCGCGCACAGTGCGGCCGCGACATCGAGCCTGCAAGGCGCATGCGGCAGGGCGTGCATCCGGTCCGCCGGACCGGCGCGCAGCGGCGCTCGCGTCACGCGAGGCGCGTTCCGTTCGGTACCGGGCGTTCGATCGCGGTCAGTACGACGCCCTCGTCCGTGTCGAAGCCGGTCAGCAGGAATTGCGAGCGGAACGGCCCGACCTGTTTCTCGGGGAAATTGATCACGCCGACGACCTGGCGCCCGATCAATTCCGTCGGGCGATACAGCGACGCGATCCGAGCACTGGTCTTCTTCTCGCCATAGGGTCCGAAATCGACCCAGACCTTGAGCGCGGGCTTGCGCGCTTCGGGAAACGCCTCCGCGCGCGTGACGGTCCCGGCCACCAGCAGCACCTTGTCGAAGTCGGCCCAGCCGATCGGATCCGCGGTCATGGCGCGGGTGCGGCGGAAACGGCATCCCGCTCGAGCCCGACCTGGACCCAGCCGAGGTTGATGCCGATGCGCGCCGCGTCGGGATCGGCCCACGCATACGCGAGGGCCTGCGAGGTCGCGTCATCGATGATCGAGAGTTTCAGCACCGGCACCTCGCCGTCGCGGTAGGCCAGTCGTTCGAGCAGCAGCGAGTAGCCCGAAGGCTGGCCGTCACGCCAGGCCAGCGCGGCGCGCCCGCCTTCGCTCGCGAGCTGCAGGGCGCGATCCATGTGCCAGTCGCTGCTGTCCGCGGACGCGCGCGGTCCACCGCCGTTGATCGCGGCCCAGCCGCCGTAGACACGGACCCGGCGCAGTTCCTCGCGCGCATCCGGACCACGTGCCTGGTCCGCATACAGGCGCACGCGCAACCATTCGTCCTCGTGCTCGAGCGCGAGCGGCAGCAAGGCGGCCTGCGCGCCGATGCCAGGCGCGAGTGCGGTACACGCGGCCGGTTCGGCCTGCACGCGCATCGCCAAAGGATCCAGCGGGCCGCGCAGGCTGCACGCATCGAGTGCGGCCCACTGCGCTGGATCGAAGGCCTTGCCACGTGCGGGAGCGGTCACGAGCGCGCGATGCGGCACCAGTACGAGCGTGCCGGCCTGCTCGCTGCGACGCATCGCCCACGCCGCCTCGAGCGGCATGCCCGCATCGAGTTGCAGCGTCCAGATCGACCATTCGCGATCCCGCGTCGCCTCTATCCCGACACGCACATGCGGCGCGGCGAGGCCCTCGCCTTCCCCGCGCGCGCTCCAGACCTGCGCGTGGTTGTCGTAGACGCCGGCGAGCGGCGCCGCCGCGGTCGCGCCGACCGTGGCGCGCCTCGGCGCCGGCGTCGATTGGCAGGCCGTGAGGGTCGCGGCGAGGAACACGAAGACCAGCATTCGATTCATGCGCGCAGCATAGCAGCGGCGACCAGCGCGGCGTTTGCGCGATGGGCGGCATGCCGGGCGCGCGACGCGTTCGCTATAGTGCGGCGGGCGCGGCCGTGGCCCGCGCGCACGAGACGCACGACGGACATCGGGGAGATCGCATGGACAACGGGATCCAGCCGGCCGACCTGCGGCTGCGACGCATCACCGGCATCGTGCTCGCGCTCGCGACGTTGCTCGCGCTCGTGCTCGTCGTCGCGTTCCATCGCTGGCTCTCCGATTTCTCGACCACGCTGCCGCCCGCGCTGCTGATCAAGCAGTTGCGGTCATGGATCGGCGCCAGTGCGATTGCCAGTGGCGCGTGCCTGCTCGTGCTCGGCGGCTTCGCGCTGCTGCGCGCGCGCGCGGCAGCGGCGCAGCAGCGCTGGCCCGTGAGCGGCGCACGCGTGCTGCGCGACACGCGCGTGCGCCAGGGCGCGGAGGCGCTGCGCGTCGCGCGCATGCTCAACATCATCGCGCTGATGCTGGTCGCGTTCGGGATCGCGGCGGCGGTGGTCGCCTGGCGACTGTTCTCGCTCTGAACCCGGGTTCAGATGCGCGCGAGCGCGGCATCGAGATCGGCGACCAGCACGTCCGCGTCCTCGAGTCCGATCGACAGGCGCACCAGGTCGAGCGAAGCAGCGCCGGCGGGATGCATCGGCGCCGCGGCTGCATGCACCGCGCAGACCGGGAACGCGAGCGACTCGTAGCCGCCCCACGACACCGTCATGAGGAACCGGCGCAGCGCATCGCAGAAGCGCGCGACGCCGGCGACGTCGGCGACATCGAGCTGGATCGTGAGGAGGCCGCTGGCGCCGCGCAACTGCCGCTCGCCGAGGCCGAGCCGGGGATTGTCGCTCGACTGCGGCGAATACACCCTGCGCACGCGCGGGTGCGATTCGAGGAATGCACGCACGCGCGACGTGGTCGCGGCGATGCGTTCCATCCGCAGCGGCAGCGTGCGCAGTCCGCGGATCACGAGCCAGGCGTCGTGCGGCGCGAGGATCGCGCCGAGGGTCATGTAGGGCCCGCGGAACACCTTGCGGATCAGCTCGGCACTTCCGCACAACGCGCCGGCGACCACGTCGCTGTGGCCGTTGAGGTACTTGGTCGCCGAATGCGCGATGAGGTCGATGCCGAGCGCGAGCGGCGACTGGTTCAGCGGCGTCGCGTGGCTGTTGTCGCACAGGGTCAGGATGCCGCGTGCACGCGCGAGCGCGGCGACCGCCGCGAGGTCCTGCTGCTCGAACGTCAGCGAGTTCGGGCTTTCGAGCACGATCAGGCGCGTGCGATCGGTCAGCGCGGATTCGAAGTTCGCGGTGTCGGTGCCGTCGACGAAGGTCGTGGCGACCCCGAAACGCCCGAGCAGGTCCTTCAGCACCGCGCGCGTCCAGCTGTAGGGCCGCGCGACGCAGACGACGTGGTCCCCGCCCGAAAGGCAGGCGATCACGCCGGCCGACACCGCGCCCGCGCCGCTGCCGAACATCAGGCAGTCCTCGGCACCTTCGAGTGCAGCGACCTTGCGGCGCAGGATCTCGACGGTCGGGTTGTTGCCGCGCGTGTAGACGTGCTGGCCGAGCTCGTCGCGGAATCCCGCGCGCATCGCCTCGACGCTCGGGAATGCGAAGATCGAGGACTGCACGATCGGCGGAGCGACTGCGCCATGCCAGCGTTCGCGCTCTTCACCGAGGTGATTGAGGATGTGGCTCAGGTCGGGCAATCGGGGATCGGGAATCGGGAATGGTCGTTCGCTCATGGTGCCCTGCCTCCGGATCGCGACAGCGCGCCGCCTGCGTGCTCCCCGATTCTCAATCCACTGTCCGGATGAACTCCCGCGTCGCCGCGGCGAGCGCAGGATCCGCGAGCGCCATCGCGAGCGTCGCCTTCACGAGGCCGAGCTTGTTGCCGCAATCGAAGCGCGTGCCCTCGAAGCGGTACGCGAGCACCGGCTGCTCGGCGAGCAGCGCCTCGATTGCATCGGTCAGCTGGATCTCGCCGCCGGCACCCGGGCGCGTCTGCTCGAGCAAGGCGAAGATCCTCCCGGGCAGCACGTAGCGGCCGACGATCGCGAGGTTCGACGGGGCGACATCGGGCTTGGGCTTTTCGACGACGAGGTTGATCTTCGCGGCGCGATCCGAGACCGAGGTCGCGTCGACGATGCCGTACTTGTCGGTCTGGTCGCGCGGCACTTCCTCGACCGCGATCGTGCCGCAGTCCTCGCGCGCGGCGAGTTCCGCCATCTGCCGCAATGCGCCGGGCCCCTGCCCGTTCCAGATCAGGTCGTCGGGCAGGACCACGCCGAACGGCTCGTCGCCGACGACGGGTTTCGCGCACAGCACCGCATGCCCGAGGCCGAGCGCCTCGGGCTGGGTCACGAACACGCAGCGCACGTTGCGCGGCAAGGTGCCCTGCACGAGCGCGAGCAGCTCGTCCTTGCCGGCCTGCGCGAGCTTGCTCTCGAGTTCGTACGCCTTGTCGAAATAATCGGCGATCGCGTGCTTGTAGCGGTTGGTCACGAACACGAGCGTGTCGGCGCCCGCATCGACCGCCTCGTCGACCGCGTACTGGATCAGCGGACGATCCAGCACCGGCAGCATTTCCTTCGCGACCACCTTGGTCGCGGGCAGGAACCGCGTGCCGAGTCCGGCGACCGGGAAAACCACCTTGCGCAACCGCTTGCTCATGCCGTGTCCTTGTTCATGCGCGCGCCGAATTCGAGCACCACCGCTTCGGGTGCCGTGCCGCCGCCGGTGGCGAATTCGGGCAGGAGTTGTTCGAGGATGCGTTTCAGCATCGCCTCGTCGAAGTCGCGCACCGCGAGTTCCCCCTGCCGCAACTGTGTCGTCAGCAGGCTCCAGGCCATGCTGCGCGGTTGCGCGAGGAAGATCTTCGCGTGCGCGGTGTCGCTGTAGCGTTCCTGCGGGTGGAACAGTTCCTCGAACAGCTTCTCGCCGGGGCGCAGGCCCGTATAGACGATCGGGATGCCTTCCTCGTGCTTGCCGGCGAGCCGGATCATCTGCTCTGCAAGGTCGCGGATGCGCACGGGCTCGCCCATGTCGAGCGCGAAGATCTCGCCGCCCTTGCCGAGTACGGACGCCTGCAGGATCAGCTGGCAGGCTTCGGTGATCGTCATGAAGTAGCGCGTGATCTCCGGATGCGTGACCGTGACCGGGCCGCCGTGCCGGATCTGCTCGCGGAACAGCGGCACCACCGAGCCGGCGGAATCGAGCACGTTGCCGAATCGCACCGTGATGAAGCGCGTGCGCGACTGCTGTGCGAAGTTCTGGCAGAAGATCTCCGCGACACGCTTGCAGGCACCCATCACGCTGGTCGGGTTGACCGCCTTGTCGGTTGAAATGAGCACGAAGTTGTCGGCGCCATGGCGGTCGGCCGCTTCGGCCACCGCGCAGGTCCCGAGCACGTTGTTGCGGAACGCCTCGCGCACCTGCCCCTGCAGCAGCGGCACGTGCTTGTAGGCGGCCGCGTGGAACACCACTTCGGGGCGCGACGCCGCGAACACGTGCTCGCAGGTGGCCGCGTCGCCGCAGTCGCCGATCCAGGCCTGCAGCAGCAGGTCGGGATGCTCGCGCCGGAGTTCCTGCTCGACCAGGTAGAGGTTGTATTCGGACAGTTCGAGGATCGCGAGCGACTCGGCGCCGAGTCGCGCGACCTGGCGGCACAGCTCCGAGCCGATCGAACCGCCGCCGCCGGTGACGAGTACGCGCCGTCCCGCGAGCTGGGTGCGGATCGCCGTCCAGTCCAGCTGCACCGGCTCGCGACCGAGCAGGTCTTCGATCGCGACTTCCTTGAGTTCATTGAAGCTCGCGCGACCCGACACCACGTCCTCGAGTCGCGGAACGGTCCGGAACGGCAGGCTGGACGCCTCGCACAGTTCCACCGCGCGACGCATCTGCGTCTTGTCCGACGAAGGCATCGCGATCACGATCATGCCGGCCGCGGTTTCGCGCGCGAGCTGCGGCAGCTGCTCGAGCACGCCGAGCACAGGGATGCCCTGCACGCGCGAGCCACGCAGTTGCACGTTGTCGTCGAGAAACCCGACCGGCAGGTAGCGGTTCTCGCGTCGCAGGTCGCGCACGAGGGCCTCGCCGGCCTTGCCCGCGCCGAGCACGAGCACGCGCTCGCTCGGCGCGCGCGCGATGAAGTCGATGCGGCTGTCCTTCCAGTAGCGATACAGCAAGCGCGGCGCGCCGAGCAGGATCGCGAGCACGAACGGATACACGACGAGCACCGTTCGCGGCACCGTGACGAGGCGGTTGTAGAGGAACAACGTGATCGCGACCGCGAAGGCGCCGAGCAGGCAGGCGCGGAAGATGTTCCAGATGTCGGGCACGCTCGCGAAGCGCCACAGGCCGCGGTAGAGGCCGGTCCACCAGAAGATCAGCCCCTGCGCGGCGAGCACGATCCAGACCTCGGTTCCGAACAGCGACACCGGCGAGGGGTTGGGTGCGAGCGACCAGCGCAGCATGCTGACGACGGTCCACGCGAGCCACACCATGAGCATGTCGTGCAGCACGACCGCGAGGCGCGGATGGATGCCGGCGATCAGTTCACGCAGCCGCATGCAGCCTCCGCGATCCCGCGCGCCGCAGGCACGCCGCCTTGCCGTTCCACCACGCCGCGACCGCGACCGCGTAGAGCGCGGCCGCCGCGCCGAAACCGGTGCTTGCGCGTGCCTCGGGCGAGCGATTCATCCAGCACACGACGGGCAGCACGATGAGCAGGTTCCAGGCCATGTAGAAGGCGACCGCGCGCGCGTGCGTGCCGCCCCGCCGCACCAGCCACTGGTAGAGGTGTTCACGGTGGGCACTATACCAACGGCGGCCACGCAGCATGCGCAGCAGCAAGGTGCAGGTCGCGTCGGTCACGAACGCCGAACAGAGCACGAGTCCGCTCGCCGCCGCGATGCCGGGCGTGCCGGCCTGCCACAGCACCGCCACCCCGACCAGCAGGCCGAGCACGCCGCTGCCGACGTCGCCCATGAAGATGCGCGCGCGCGGGAAGTTGAACGGCAGGAAGCCGAGGCAGGCGGCCGCCCACACCAGCAGTTGCTGGGCGGGCCCGCGCGCGCCCGCCAGCGCGAGCAGCCCCGCGAGTGCGAGCAACACGAACAGGACCTGCGTGACGAGCAAGCCGTCGATGCCGTCCATGAAATTGTGCAGGTTCACCGACCACGCGATCGCGAGCGTGACGAGCGCGACCGCGAAGAGCGCGAGCCCGGCCATCGGTGCGGCGTCGGGCCCCGCGGACATCGCGTGCAGCAAGGGAACCGCGAACACGAGCGCCGCGGCCGCACAGTGCACCACGAGCCGCAAGCGCGCCGACAGGCCACCGTGGTCGTCGAGCCAGCCGACCAGCGCGACCGCGCACACCGCGAGCGCGAGCAGCGCTGCATCGAAGGGCAGCGGGCCGGTCGCCCCCAGCACCGCGGGTAGCAGTCCGAGCACGAGGATCGCCGCGACGATCGCGACGCCGCCGCCGCGCGGCGTCGGCACGCGATGGGAGCGGCGCTGACCCGGGAGGTCGATCAGTCGCCGCTTGCGCGCATAGTGGATGGCGCGCCAGGTCAGCAGCGACGCGAGCGCGCAGGTCGCGGCGAGCTGCGCCGCGAAAACCGGTGCGGACCGCAGCCCGTCCATGCGCGCTACTCGCCGACCACACCGTGGATCGGCCGCACCGTTCCCCAGCTCTTGCAGCTCGGGCATTGCCAGTGGTGCGCTTTCGCGCCGAAGCCGCACTTGTTGCAGCGGTACATCGCCTTGCCTTCGACGAGCTGGCGGGTCAGGTCGCGCAGGATCAGGAAATTCTCGCGTGCCTCGCCGCTCGCGGTGTGCAGGTTCACGTCGATGAGCGCCATCAGCGCGCGCACCGACGGGCGCTGGCGCAGCACGCGGTTGAGGAACTCGACCGCGTCCTGCTCGCCGCGCGTGGTCGCGTACAGGCGCGCCAGCGCGAGCACGGGCGAAACACCCTGGTAGCGCTCGGTGATCGAAACCAGGAACTCCTCGGCGCGCTGCATGCTCTGCGACCGCGCGTAGCAGTCGAGCAGCGGCGACAGGATCTCGGGGAGATAGTCCACGTCGAGCTCGGCCACGCGCTCGAATGCGCGGATCGCGGCGTCGAGATTGCCCGCGGTCGCTTCCACGTGGCCCTGGATCATGCACGCGCGCACGCAGTCCGGGTCCACCGCGAATGCGTCCTCGACGCGCGCGCGGGCCTCCTCGAAGTTGCCCTGCGCGCGTGCCTGTTCGGCCAGCTCGCACTGGAACTGCGCGATCGTCGCGGCCTGCGACTCGTCGCTGGCGAGTTCGAGTTGCCGCGCGTGCTCGATCGCCTTGCCCCAGTCGCGCTCGTGCTGGTAGATGCCGATCAGGTGGCGCAACGCCGATGGCGCCAGCGCGTCCATCGCGACGAGGTCGCTGAACAGCGTTTCGGCACGGTCCAGCAGGCCCGCGCGCATGTAGTCCTCGCCGAGCTCGAGCAGGGCGACCGTCTTCTCTTCCTGGCTCAGGTTGGGGCGCGCGATCAGGTGCTGGTGCACGCGGATGGCGCGGTCGACCTCGCCGCGGCGGCGGAACAGGTTGCCGAGCGCGAGATGCGTCTCGACCGTGTCGCGGTTGATCTCGGCGAGCTTGAGGAAGACCTCGATCGCCTTGTCCTGCTGCTCGTTGAGCAGGTAGTTGAGGCCGCGGAAGTAGCTCGTCGAGAGCTCGCTCACGCGCGCGCCGGAACTGCGCTCGCTGCCGCGCCGGCCGATGATCCAGCCCGAGAGCGCCGCGACCGGCAGCAACAGGAACAGCAGCGCGAGTTCACTCATGCGCGGATCGCGGCGGGGCCGCGCGCGGCGCGCGACCGATGCGGCCGGCGGAAGTTGGCGGGCTTGGACGCTGTGCGGGAATCGTTCGGCATGGCGGCGGGGACACGGGGGCCCGCGCATGATAGCCGTTCGCGCGGCGACTCCACCGCCGCGACGACGAGGTCGCTCAGGCGACGCCGGCCTCGCGGGTCTGTCCGGCCGGCACGGTCGCGAGTTGCGCACTCGCGTTGACGCGCTCGCGCAGCTCCTTGCCGGGCTTGAAATGGGGCACGTGCTTGCCCGGCAGCGCGACCGATTCGCCGGTCTTCGGGTTGCGACCCATGCGTGGCGGACGGTAATGCAGCGAGAAACTGCCGAAGCCGCGGATCTCGATGCGCTCGCCGAGCGAGAGCGACTGGCTCATCTGTTCGAGCACGCTCTTGACGGCGAGTTCGACGTCGTTCGCAGCCAGGTGGCGCTGCCGCTGTGCAAGGGCCTCGATCAACTCGGACTTGGTCATCTCGTTGGAATGCCGGATTGCCTGTGCCTGTCAAAAAAACGCGCACCGTCACCGGTGCGCGCGGATTTCGGCATGGACGCGGGTGGAAGCCCGCGTCCATGCAAGTTGCCTCAGCGGTTGAGCTGCTCCTTGAGCAGCGCGCCGAGCTTGGTGGTGCCGCCGCTCGCGCTCTGGTACTCCTCGAGCGTGGTCTGCAGTTCGTCCTCGTCCTTCGCGCGGATCGAGAGCTGCAGCGAACGACCCTTGCGGTCCATCCCGGTGAACTTCGCCTCGACCGTGTCGCCGACCTTGAGGTGCTGCGTCGCGTCCTCGATCCGCTCCTTGGCGATGTCGTTCGCACGCAGGTAACCCTCGACGCCGTCGCCGAGATCGATCGTCGCGCCGCGCGGATCGACTTCGCGCACAGTGCCGGTCAAGATGCTGCCGCGCGGATGCGCCGCCATGAACTGGCCGAATGGATCCTGCTCGAGCTGCTTGATGCCGAGCGAGATGCGCTCGCGCTCCGGGTCGACCGCGAGCACCACGGCCTCGATCTCGTCGCCCTTCTTGAAGTTGCGCACGAGGTCTTCGCCGGTGGTCTGCCACGAGATGTCGGACAGATGCACGAGGCCGTCGATGCCGCCGTCCAGGCCGACGAAGATGCCGAAGTCGGTGATCGACTTGATCGTGCCCGACACCTTGTCGTTCTTCTTGTGGATCGCAGCGAACGCTTCCCACGGATTGGCGCTGGTCTGCTTCATGCCGAGCGAGATGCGGCGGCGCTCCTCGTCGACGTCGAGCACCATGACCTCGACCTCGTCCCCGACCTGGACGATCTTGGCCGGGTTGACGTTCTTGTTGGTCCAGTCCATCTCGGACACGTGCACGAGGCCCTCGACGCCGGGCTCGAGCTCGACGAAGCAGCCGTAGTCGGTGACGTTGGAGACCTTGCCGAACAGGCGCGTGTTGCTCGGATAGCGACGCGAGATCGCGACCCACGGATCCTCGCCGAGCTGCTTCAGGCCGAGCGAGACGCGGTTGCGCTCGCGATCGAACTTGAGCACGCGCACGTCGAGTTCGTCGCCGACATTGACGACTTCGGACGGGTGGCGCACGCGCTTCCACGCCATGTCGGTGATGTGCAGCAGGCCGTCGATGCCGCCGAGGTCGACGAACGCACCGTAATCGGTGAGGTTCTTGACCACGCCCTTGACGACCGCGCCCTCGACCAGCTTGTCGAGCAGCTGCTCGCGCTCTGCGCTGAACTCGCTCTCGACGACGGCGCGGCGCGACACCACGACGTTGTTGCGCTTGCGGTCGAGCTTGATGATCTTGAACTCGAGTTCCTTGCCCTCGAGATAGGTCGGGTCGCGCACCGGGCGCACGTCGACGAGGGAGCCGGGCAGGAACGCGCGGACGTCCTTGATGTCGACCGTGAAGCCGCCCTTGACCTTGCCGGAGATGCGGCCGGTGACGGCGGCATTGGCGGTCTGCGCTTCCTCGAGCTCGTCCCACACCAGCGAACGCTTGGCCTTCTCGCGCGAGAGCATGGTCTCGCCGAAGCCATTCTCGATCGCGTCGAGCGCGACCTTGACGTCGTCGCCGACGCTGATTTCGAGCTCGCCCTTCTCGTTCTTGAACTGTTCGATCGGGATGATGCCTTCGGACTTCAGGCCTGCGTTCACCACGACGACGTCGGATCGGATCTCGACGACGGTACCGGTGACGATGGCGCCGGAGCGCAGCTTGGAGAGCGACTGCTGGCTCTGTTCGAACAGCTCGGCGAAACTTTCGGTCATGTTGGATTCCAGTATGAAACAGGCCGCCGCCACCAGGGTCGGCAACCCACCTTCAGGGATGCGCAAACGCCGCATCGTTGCGTTCCGGCCGGATGGCCGGGCCATTGCCCTCGCGGGCGAATTCTTCGTCGTCGATCAGGCGGGACGCACCACCGCGAGCACGCGCGCGATCACCTCTTCGATCGGAATCGCGGTACTGTCGATGATCACGGCCCCCTCGGCCGGCTTCAGCGGAGCCACCTTGCGGGTGGCGTCGCGCTCGTCGCGCGCTTCGATCTCGCGCAAAAGGGCGGCGAGTGTAACAGCCAACCCCTTTTCCTTCAACTGCTTATGCCGCCTGCGCGCACGCTCCCCGGCGCTCGCGGTCAGGAAGAACTTGAACGGCGCATCCCTGAACACGATCGTGCCCATGTCGCGCCCGTCCGCGACCAGCCCGGGCGCCTTGCGGAACGCCTTCTGCTTGTCGAGCAGCGCCGCGCGCACGGCCGGGATCGCGGCGATCGCCGAGGCCGCCGCGCCGCAGGTCTCGGTGCGGATTTCGTCGGTCGCATCGTGCCCGTTGATGATCACGCGCGTGTCGCCGCCGTCCTTCGGATCGCGGAACACGATCTTCGTGGTCTCCGCGCAGCGCGTGACCGCCGTCGCATCCGACAGGTCGATCCCGGCCATGCCCGCGGCGTAACCGACCGCGCGGTAGATCGCGCCCGAGTCGAGCAGGTGCCAGCCGAGCGTGTCGGCCACCGCGCGCGCGATCGTGCCTTTGCCGGAACCCGACGGTCCGTCGATCGTCAGCACGGGCGCGGGATGGTCGGGCTTGGTCATGGCGGTCCGGGGCGGCGGAAAGACGCGATTCTAATCGGTGGGACGGACGCTCGCGGAGCGAGCGGGAGTGCGGCCGCCGAGTTTCGGCAACAGGCTCATGCGTCGATCAGGCCGAAGCCGGCGCGGCGCGCGAGTTCCGCGAAGCCCGGGAACGAGGTGGCGACGTTCGCGCAGTCGCGGATCCGCAGCGCGCCCGACGCGACCAGGCCAGCGACCGTGAACGCCATCGCGATGCGGTGGTCGCCCGCGCTGTCGACCTCGCCGCCGGCGCAGCGTCCGCCCTCGATCAGCGCGCCATCCGGCGTTTCCACGACGTCGATCCCGAGCGCGCGCAGTCCGCTCGCCATCACCGCGATGCGGTCCGACTCCTTCACGCGCAACTCGGCCGCGCCGCTCACGCGCGTGCGCCCTGACGCCGCAGCCGCGGCGACGAACAGCGCGGGGAACTCATCGATCATGTCGGGCACCAGCGCCGGCGGCACGTCGATCCCCTGCAGCGGGGCGTGCCGTACCTCGAGGTCGGCGACGCGTTCACCGCCCTGCTCGCGCGCCGCGTGCTCGCGGATGTCCGCACCCATCGCGCGCAGGACCTCGAGCAGGCCGGTGCGCCGCGGATTGAGGCCGACGCCGCGCAGAAGCAGGCGCGAGCCCGGCACCACGCTGGCCGCGACCAGGAAGAACGCGGCCGAGGAGAAATCGCCGGGCACGTGCATGCCGGTGGCGCGCAGCCGGTGTCCGCCCGACAGCTCGGCGACACCCGGCCGGTAGCGGATCGGCCAGCCGAACGCGGCCAGCATGCGCTCGGTGTAGTCGCGGGTCGGATGGCGCTCGGCCACGCGCGTCTCGCCTTTCGCGTAGAGGCCCGCAAGCAGCAAGGCGGACTTGACCTGGGCGCTCGCGACCTCGGGCGCATGCGCGAGTCCGCGCAGGCGTGCCTGGCCCGTGATCGAGAGCGGCGGGCAGCCATCGCCTGCATCGGCGATCCTCGCGCCCATGGCGCGCAGCGGGTCGACCACGCGGCGCATCGGTCGACGCGACAACGACGCATCGCCGACCAGTCGGCTGTCGAAGGCCTGGCCTGCGAGCAGCCCCGCGAGCAGGCGCATCGCGGTACCCGAGTTGCCGCAGTCCAGATCATCCGACGCCGGCGCGAGCCCTCCGATGCCGACGCCGTGCACGATGCGCCGTGCGGGCGACGGCGCCTCGATGCGTACGCCGAGCGCGCGGAAGATCGCCGCGGTCGCGCGCGTGTCCTCGCCTTCGAGGAAGCCGTCGATTTCCGAGACACCGTCCGCGAGCGCCGCGAGCATGACCGCGCGGTGCGAGATCGACTTGTCTCCGGGCACCTCGATCTCGCCGCGCAGCGGTCCCGCGGGCGCGCTGCTCCAGTCCACGCGCGCGCTCATGCGAGCGCGTCCAGCAGCCGCTGGTTCTCGTCGCGCCGGCCGACGCTGATGCGCAGCAGGTGGCCGAGGCCGTAGCCGGTCATCGGCCGCACGATCACGCCGCGTTCGAACAGGCGCCGCTCGAGCGTGTTCGCGTCGCGCCCTGGGTCCACGAGCAGGATATTGGTCTGCGACGGCAGCGCGGCGCAGCCGTTGCGCTCGAGGCCCGCGCGCAGCCATTCGCGCTCGGCCGTGTTGAAATCGCGCACGCGTTCGAGGTGGGCGCGGTCGCGCAGCGCCGCCTCGGCTGCCGCGAGCGCGACGACATTCACGTTGAAGGATTCGCGCAGGCGTTCGAGCACCGCCGCGACGCTCGCGTGCGCGACGAGGCAACCCACGCGCAAACCCGCCAGCGCATGCGCCTTGGAAAACGTGCGCGTGACGACGAGGTTCGGATGGCGCCGGGCGAAGCGCAGCGCGGTGCCGGGGTCGTCGCGGTCGACATATTCATGATAGGCCTCGTCGACGACGACGATCACGTCGTCGCGCGTGCGCGCGAGCAGGCGTTCGAGCGCGTCATCGCCGAACCAGGTGCCGGTCGGGTTGTTCGGATTGGCGAGATAGACCAGCCGGGTGTCGGCGCGCACCGCGTCGGCGATCGCGTCGAGGTCGTGGCCGAGCGGCGCCTGCGGATCGTCGCGTGGCAAGGCAGGCACCTGGATCGCCTGCGCGCCTGCCGCCGCCGTCGCGATCGGGAACACCGCGAAGCCGTATTGCGAGTACACGACCGAATGCGAGGGATCGGCGAAGGCTTGCGCCAGCAGCATCAGCAGTTCATGCGACCCGTTGCCGAGCACGATGCACGCGGCCTCCACGCCGAGCGAATCGGCGAGCGCGGCCTTGAGCGCGGCGCCACGCGGATCGGGATAGCGCCACGCGGATGCGAGCGACCCGTGCATCGCCTCGAGCGCGAGCGGACTGGGGCCCAGCGGATTCTCGTTCGAGCCGAGTTCGGCGATCGCATCGCCGAAGCGCTGCCTGAGCTGCGGCAGGTCGTGCCCGGGATCGTAGGCGCGCAACGCGCGCAGCGCGGGAGTCGCGAGCCGCGCCGCGTCGAAGCTCACGGCACCGCGACCGGATAGGACCCGAGCACCTTGATCTCGGAGGCATGCGCGTCGAGTTCGGCAAGCGCCTGGCGCATCGCTTCGTCCTCGACATGGCCCGACAGGTCGATGAAGAAACCGTATTCCCACTTCGCCTGGTGCGAGGGTCGCGACTCGATGCGGTTCATGCTGATGCCGTGGCGCGCGAACGGGCTCAGCACGTTGAACAGCGCGCCGGGCTGGTCCTTTATGAAGACGAGCACAGACGTGCGGTCATGGCCCGACGACGGGAAGATCTGCCGGCCGAGCACGAGGAAACGCGTGGTGTTGTCCGCGTGGTCCTCGATCGATGCCATGATGACCTTCTTGAGGCCGTAGACGTGCCCTGCCGACTCGCCGCCGATCGCGGCCGCATCGTCGGCGTTGCGCGCGCGCCGCGCGCCTTCGGCATTGCTCGTGACCGCGACCTTCTCGACGTTGGGCAGGTTGCCGCGCAGCCATGCCTGGGTCTGCGCGAACGATTGCGGATGCGCGTAGATGCGCTCGATGTCCTCGATCCGTCCCGAGCGGGACAAAAGGAACTGGTGCACGCGCAACTCGACCTCGCCGCAGATCTTGAGGTTCGAGGTCAGGAACATGTCGAGCGTGACCTGGATCGTGCCCTGCCCCGAGTTCTCGACCGGCACCACGCCGAAATCCGCGTTGCCCGCCTCGACTTCCTGGAACACTTCCTCGATGCTCGCCATCGGCAGGCCGAGGGCGGAACGCCCGAAGTGCTTGTGCACGGCCTGCTGGCTGAAGGTACCCTCGGGTCCGAGGTAACCGACCTTGAGCGGTTCCTGCTGCGCGAGGCAGGCCGACATCACTTCGCGGAACAGGTGCACGAGCACTTCGTCGCTGAGGGGGCCCTCGTTGCGGTCGACGACCATGCGCAGTACCTGCGCCTCGCGCTCGGGCCGGTAGTAGTCGACGGCCGCGGCAAGCTTGCCCTTGGCCTTGCCGACCTGGCGCGCGAATCCTGCGCGCTCGGCGATCAGTGCCTGGATCTGGCGGTCGATCGCGTCGATGCGCGCGCGCACGTCGGCGAGGTCGGGTGCGGCAGGATCGTCGGACACGGCCCGCCTCAACCGTTGCGCCGCGCGAACTCGCGCATGAAGGCGACCAGCGCCTCGACGCCCGCGAGCGGCATCGCGTTGTAGATCGAGGCACGCATGCCGCCGAGCAGTCGATGGCCCTTGAGCGCGAGCAGGCCGGCGGCTTCGGATTCGGCGAGGAAGGCCGCATCGAGCCGATCGTCCGGCAGCGAGAACGGCACGTTCATCCACGAGCGCGCCTCGCGCTGCACCGGATTCGAGTACCAGCCGGAGCCGTCGATGTAGTCGTACAGCAGCGTCGCCTTCGCGCGGTTGCGTTCGGCCATCGCGGCGACGCCGCCTTCGGCCTTGAGCCACTTGAACACGAGGCCCGCGAGGTACCAACCCCAGGTGTTGGGCGTATTGAGCAGCGAATCCTGCGCCGCATGTTCGGCGTAACTGAAGATCTTCGGCAGGTCCTTCGGGCACCGCTGCAGCAACTCGTCGCGCACGATCACGACGACGAGACCGGATGGCCCGATGTTCTTCTGCGCACCCGCGTAGAGCATCGCGTAGCGCGTGACGTCGAGCGGTCGCGAGAGGATCGTCGAGGACACGTCGCCGATCAGCGGCACCTCGCCGACGTCGGGGACCGCGTGGAATTCGACGCCGCGGATCGTTTCGTTCGGCGTGATGTGCACGTAGGCCGACTTCGGATCGAGGTCCCAGCCGGCGCGCGGCGGGATCCGGTCGTAGCGCGTGGATTCGGAACTCGCGGCGACGCGCACGTGCACGAGCGACCTCGCCTCGCGCGCGGCCTTCTCGCTCCAGTCGCCGGTCAGCACGTAGTCGGCCGACTGGTCGCGTCGCGCGAAGTTCAGCGGGATCAGCGGGAACTGCTGGGTCGCCCCACCCTGCAGGAACAGGACCTTGTAGCCCGGTGGCACCGCGAGCAGGTCGCGCAGGTCCTGCTCGGCCTGCGCCGCCATCGCCATGAACGCCTTGCCACGATGGCTGATCTCCATCACCGAGGCATTCACGCCATCCCATTCGGGCAGTTCGGCCTGCGCCTCGCGCAGCACCGGCTCGGGCAGTGCGGCGGGACCCGCGCTGAAGTTGTAGGCACGACTCACGCAGCGACTCCGGGGGATCGTACGGGGCCTGCGGACTCTATGCCGCGGCGCAGCACGCTGGCAACTGCCGGCGCGCGGCAACCTCGCGCCGCAACCGGCGTATCGTCGCCGTCGATGGAGTGGACGAGGATGCCCGCGCGCAAGAATCCTTGCGCTGCCCCGGTCCACCAGCGACCGACGAGGAGTGCCGATGCCGATCCGCAAACGTACCGAACCCCGGGGCAGCGACATCACGCCCGAGTCTGTCTATCGGCGCCGCCGCGAGCTGCTCAAGGGTCTTGCCGCGGCGCCGCTGCTGCTCGCGGGTTGCGGACAGCCCGACGACGCCGCGTCGGCCGCACCGGTCGCGGCCGTCGCGCCGCAGCCGTCGCTCGAGATCGCGCGGCGCGGCCGGTACGGCACCGACGAGGCGCAGACGACGTTCCACGACGCCACCCACTACAACAACTACTACGAGTTCGGGACCGGCAAGGACGACCCGGCGAACCGCTCGGGCCGCTTCGAACCTGCGCCGTGGACGGTCGAGATCGCGGGCGCGGCCGAAGTGACCGGGACCTTCGCACTCGAGGACCTGCTCAAGGGCCATCCACTCGAGGAGCGCATCTATCGCATGCGCTGCGTGGAGGCCTGGTCGATGGTGATCCCTTGGGTCGGCATCCCGCTCGGCGACGTGCTCAAGCGCTTCAAGCCCACGTCGGAGGCGAAGTACGTCGCGTTCCGAACCGTGCGGCGCCCGACGCAGATGCCGGGCCTCTCGTACCCGGTGCTCGACTGGCCCTACCGCGAGGGCCTGCGCATCGACGAGGCGATGCATCCGCTCGCGCTGCTCGCGGTCGGCCTCTACGGGCAGGCGTTGCCGAACCAGAACGGCGCGCCGCTGCGGCTCGTGGTCCCCTGGAAATACGGCTTCAAGGGCATCAAGTCGATCGTGCGCATCGAGTTCACGGAGCGCGAGCCGCGCACCTCGTGGAACATGTCCGCGCCGAGCGAGTACGGCTTCTACAGCAACGTGAATCCCGCGGTCGATCATCCGCGCTGGAGCCAGGCGACCGAACGCCGCATCGCGGGCGAAGGATTCAACCTGCTCGGCAACCGCATCCGCACGCTGCCGTTCAACGGCTACGCCGACGAGGTGGCTTCGCTCTACGCCGGCATGGACCTGCGCAGGCATTTCTGATGACGGGCCCCGCCGCCACGCGCGCGCGCGCCTCCACGCGTGCGCGCCTCGATCGCGTCGCCGCGAGCAAGCCGCTCGTGTTCGCGCTGTGCCTGCTGCCGCTCGCGTGGCTCGCCTGGGACATGCTGCATGGCCAGCTCGGCACCGATCCGGTCGCGCAACTCGAACACCGCAGCGGCGACTGGACGCTGCGCTTCCTGCTCGCGACGCTCGCGATCACGCCGCTGCGCCGGCTGACCGGATGGGCATGGCTGCTGCGCTACCGGCGCATGCTCGGGCTGTTCGCGTTCTTCCATGCCAGCGTGCATTTCGCGCTCTACCTCGTCGTCGACCTCGGCGGGTTCTGGTCGCAGGTGCTCGGCGAAATCGTGAAGAAGCCCTACATCACGGTCGGCTTCCTCGCATGGCTGCTGATGCTGCCGCTCGCGCTGACCTCGACGCGCGCGATGATGCGAAGGCTCGGCGGCCACTGGCAGCGCCTGCACCGGCTCGTCTACGTGGCCGGCGCCTGCGGGGTGCTGCACTACCTGTGGCTCGTCAAGTCCGGCAACACGATCGCGGTGCGTGAACCGCTCGTCTACCTCGCGATCCTCGTGTTGCTGCTTGCGCTGCGCGTGCCCGGATGGCTCGCGCGGGCACGCGCGAAACGGGCCGGGCCGCCGGTGCCTCAGGCGCCGCGGTAGATCAGCAGGCCAAGGCCGAGCGCGATCAGCGCCGCGACGCCGATCAGCCACCAGATCGAGGTGCCCGCGCCGGATGCGGGCGGGAGCGTGCCCTCGACCACGGGCATCGACTCGGTGATCGCACGCGCGGGGTCGACGCCTTCGTGGTCGCGTCCAGGCAGGCCCGGTGCCTCCACGATGAACAGGCTGCCACCGAACGCAAGCTGGTCGCCCGGATGCAGCACCGCAGCGCGCACGCGCACGCCATTGACCTGCGAGCCGTCGCGCGAGTCGATGTCGCGCAGCCAGATCGCATCCCCTGCGTGCTCGATCATCGCGTGCCGCGGCGCGACGCGCGCGTCGTCGAGCACGAGGTCGCAGGCGGCGTCGCGACCGAGCACGAGCAGCGGGTTGACCGCGATCGTCTTGCCGAAGTGATTGCCCGACACGCCACGCAGCGTCACGCGCGGCGGCACCGCGCCGCTCGCCGGCGGTTCGCCCTGCGGCGGAACCTCGCGCAGGATCTGTTCGTCGCGATCGGCCTTCAGCGCGATCACCGCGCGACCGAGGCAGACGGTGTCGCCGCAGCGCAGCAGCGCGCGTTCGCGCACCGGGCGTGCATTGACGTGGGTCCGCGCGCTGGAATCGAGCACCTCGAGCACGATCCCGCGCGGATCGACGGTGAACCGCGCGTGCCAGGGCGCCAGGTCGCGGTCGCGCAGCACGAGCGTGTTGCCGTCCGCATTGCCGAGGCTGATCGACCCGCCATCGACGACGAAATCCGCGTGCTCCCCGTTGGCGAAGCTCAGTCGCATCGTGTCCAATCAGGGGGATGATGGTTCATTTTAACACAGCCGTCACGGTCCTCCGGTGGCGTCGCGGCGGGCTGCGCGGCGCGCGCGAAGCGCGCCTGGAACGCCACCGGCACTGCCCATGTCCGCCCTGCTCGGGCATCATGCGCGCTCCGGGAAATCGACGCACGAGAAGCTCCATGGCGGTCATCGACATCCGTCGCGAACACGGCAAGTCCATCAAGTCCGCGAAGGCCGCGGTGGAGCGCGTGGCACAGCAGATCGCCGAGGAGCACGGCGTCGACCACCACTGGGAAGGCGATGAACTGCGCTTCGACAAGGCCGGCGTGCACGGCCACATCGCGGTCGAGAAGCGCGAAGTGCACGTGCGGGTGGAACTCGGCTTCCTGATGGGCGCGCTCAAGCCGCTGATCCAGCGCGAGATCGAGCGCCACCTCGACGAACACCTGGCCTGAGACCGGCATCCGGTCGACGCGATGCTGACGCTCGCTCCCGCCCCGCGTCCACGCCGTCGCCGCGCGCGCGGCCGCATCGGTCTCGCGATGGCCGGCGGCGGACCGATCGGTTGCACCTACGAGATGGGCGCGCTGCGCGCGTTCGAGGAAGCCGTCGACGGACTCGACCTGCGCGACCTCGATGTGTACGTCGGCATCAGTTCGGGCGCCTTCATCGCGGCCGGGCTCGCCAACCGCCTCGATACGGCCGAGCTGTGCCGCATCTTCATCACCGGAGACTCCACCGAAGCGACGTTCCGTCCCGAGGATTTCCTGCGCCCCGCGTTCCTCGAGTACCTGCGCCGCGCGTCGGGTGTCCCGCGCGCGATGCTCGGCTGGCTCGGCGATGTCGCGCGCGATCCGTTCGGACCCCACCTCAGCGATGCGCTACTGCGCTTCGGCAGCCTGGTCCCGACTGGCCTGTTCGACAATGCGGCGATCGGCAGCTTCCTGCGCAGCCTGCTCGCGAGCGGCGGGCGCAGCGACGACTTCCGGACGCTCGAGCGCGCGCTCTACATCGTCGCGGTCGACCTCGACAGCGGCGAGCCCGTGCGCTTCGGTGGCGCGGACTTCGACCACGTGCCGATCTCGCGCGCGATCGAAGCAAGTTCGGCGCTGCCGGGCCTGTATCCGCCGGTCGAGATCGAGGGACGCCACTACGTCGACGGCGCCCTGCGCCGCACCCTGCATGCCTCCGTCGCGCTCGACGCAGGCGCCGACCTCGTGATCGGCGTGAATCCCCTGGTGCCGATCGACACGACCCACGCGCACGATCCGCGCGCCATCGCACTCGTCGACGGCGGCCTGCCCGCGGTGCTGTCGCAGACGTTCCGCGCGCTGCTGCAGTCGCGCGCGCAGGCCACCGCCGCGAGCTATCCGCTGCGCTACGCGGGCGCCGACCTGCTGATGCTGCAGCCCGACGCGGGTGACGTCGAGATGTTCTTCACCAACATCTTCAGTTTCGCGCAACGCCGGCGCCTGGCCGAGCACGCCTATCAGACCACGCGTGCGGACCTGCGTGCGCAGCGGGACCGGGTCGGCGAACTGCTCGCGCGGCATGGGCTGGCGCTGCGCGACGACGTGCTCGACGACCGCGCGCGCACGCTCGCGGGTGGTCTCGAACGCACGCCGGCAGCGCCGGTCACGCGCCACCTGCGCGACGCGCTCGACGACCTCGGGCGCAACCTCGAACAGGTGCGCAACACGCCGCGAGCGCCACGTCGGCGCACCTCGCGCGCACGGCGCGGCCCGCAATAGTGTGTCTGCTCTAGCGCCTGTCGTGAGGATCGCGTCCAAGCGGCTTCCGCCGCGAACGACGAGGAGACGACGATGGCCAAGCCCCGGTTGAAGAAGCGCGACACCAACGCATCCGCTGCGTCCGACGCGCGCGGCGTCGGCAAGACCGTGATGGACTCCGCCCAGCAGATCTGGCTCGCCGGCCTCGGTGCATTCGCGAAGGCGCAGGAAGAAGGCGGAAAGCTGTTCGAGGCGCTGGTGAAGGAAGGGACCGCGCTCGATGCGAAGACGCGCAAGTTCACCGAGGCGCGCGTCAACGAAGCACGCGGCAACGTCGAGAGCACGCTCGGCCAGGTCCGCGAGCGCAGCCAGGAAACCTGGGACAAGCTCGAGAAGGTGTTCGAGGACCGTGTCGCGCGTGCGCTCGGCCGGCTCGGCATCCCGGGTCGCGACGACCTGCGCACGCTGACGCGTCGCGTCGAGGAGCTGTCGCAGGAAGTGCGCCAGCTCGGCGGTGCGAAGCCCGCCGCGAAGGCCGCCGGCAAGCGCGCCGGCGCGACCGGCCGCGCGCCCGCGAGCAAGCGCGCGTCGAAGTAGGCCGCTCCGCCAGCACGGCGCGCCGTCCGTCGATGGCGCGCCGGAGCGTGCGCGCCGCCGGCGGCGCGCAGTGCGCGGCAAATGACTACCAGTGCACGCCGCGCATCAGCGAAGCAAACGCGATCTGTTCGCTGGTCGGCTGCGCCGCCTCGCCGCGGCCCTGCATGCCCTTGGCGGCCTGCGAGTCCGGGAACAGCCGGAACGCGGTGTTCATGACGATCTCGTAAACGCGCGGCGCGAGCGCGTAGAACACCTGCGCGAAGGTGCCGAGGCGCGTCGCGATGCGCACCGGCCGTTCGACGATCGCCTCGATGATGATGTCGGCCGCCTCGTCGGGTGACAGCGTCGGCACCGACTCGTACATCTTCGTCGGCGCGATCATCGGCGTCTTCACCAGCGGCATGTTGATCGTCGTGAAGCTGACGCCGTTGTCCGAATACTCGGCCTGCGCGCAGCGCGAAAAGGCGTCCAGCGCGGCCTTCGACGCGACATAGGCCGAGAACCGCGGCGAGTTCGTCAGCACGCCGATCGAGGAGATGTTGATGATGTGCCCGCGGTGCCGTTCGGACATCCCGGGCAGCACGCCCATGATCAGTCGCAGCGCGCCGAAGTAGTTGAGCTGCATCGTGCGTTCGAAGTCATGGAAGCGGTCGAAGCTCGCGCCGATCGCGCGGCGGATCGAGCGGCCCGCGTTGTTGACGAGGATGTCCACGCGCCCATGGTCGGCCAGCACGGCCGCGACGAACGCGTCGCAGGCGGCGAGGTCGGCGAGGTCGACCTGGTAGGTGTGGCAGGTCCCGCCCGCGGCTTCGATCTCGGCGCGGGTCTGCGCGAGTTCGTCGGCGCCACGCGCGCAGATCACGAGCGTCGCGCCGGCCTGCGCGATCTTCAGTGCCGCCGCCTTGCCGATGCCGGATGATCCGCCGGTGATCACGACCACCTTGCCCTTGACCTTGCCGCCGAGCGAATGGTCGACGAACAGGTCCGGGTCGAGGTGGCGTTCCCAGTAGTCCCACAGGCGCCAGGCGTAGTCCTCGAGCTTCGGGAGGCGGATGTTCGAGCCCTTGAGTGCGCGTTCGGTCTCGCGCGAGTCGAAGCGCGTCGGATAGTTCACGAACTTCAGCACCTGCAGCGGGATGCCGAGGTCGCGCAGCAGCACGCCGACCACGCGCCTGACCGGTGGCAGGTTGCCGAGCGCTGCGCGGATGCCGGACGGCACGAACGCGAACATGCGCGCATCCAGCCGCATCGTCATCTGCGGCGCATGGCCCGCGCGCGCGAACAGGTTCAGCACTTCGCCGATGCGACGCGGCGCGGGATCGGTCAGATGGAAGGTATGCCCGTCGAGCGCGGGCTTGTGCGCGATATGGTCGAGCGCCGAGGCAACCCAGTCGACCGGGACGAGGTTCATGCGCCCGCCCTCGAGGCCGATCATCGGCATCCACGGCGGCAGCGCCTGGCGCATCTTCTTGAGCAGGCGGAAGAAGTAGTACGGACCATCGATCTTGTCGATCGCGCCGGTGCGCGAGTCGCCGATCACGATGCCGGGGCGATAGATGCGATACGGGCCAGCGTAATCGCGCCGCACCAGCGCTTCCGAATCATGCTTGGTGCGGAAGTACGGATGATCGAGGTCTTCGGCTTCGTCGAACATGTCCTCGCGGAACACGCCCGGATAAAGGCCGGCGACGGCGATCGAACTCACGTGGTGGAAGCAGCCCGCATCGATCGCCTTGGCGGCATCGAGCGCGTGGCGCGTGCCGTCGACGTTCGCGCGCTGTTGTTCCTCCGGCGCGGCCGCGAGGTCGTACAGCGCCGCCAGATGGAAGAAGTGGCGGACCTTGCCCGCGAGCGCGCGACGCGTCGCCGGCGCGATGCCGAGCCCGGGCTTGCCGAGGTCACCCTGCACCGCGACGAGCCGTTTCGGATCGGCGCCGAGATCGTCGCGCAACGCCTCGAACTTCGGGATCGATTCCTTGCGCACGAGGCAATGGATCGTGCCCTTGCGCTCGAGCAAGCGCTCGAGCAGATGCCGGCCGATGAAGCCGGTCGCGCCCGTAACGAAGTAAGTCATCGCCGCCCGCTCCCGTCACGTTGCTGATGACGGCAAGCATAGCCGCGCGCGCGCGCGCCTGGCTACGCGCGTTGACCCCATGGGCGGGGCGTGTTGTAAGCTCGGCATTCGCCTCGCGTGCAGCCACGGTGGAACGTCCATGTCCGACCTCAAGACCCGCTTCGATCAAGCCGCCGAAGACGTCAAGAAGCTCTCCGAGCGACCGGACAACGACACCCTGCT
The DNA here is from genome assembly GCA_004143945.1 of Lysobacteraceae bacterium. Classification (GTDB taxonomy): domain Bacteria; phylum Pseudomonadota; class Gammaproteobacteria; order Xanthomonadales; family Rhodanobacteraceae; genus Dokdonella_A. The sequence continues at coordinate 350,363 of SEHB01000001.1, read as the reverse complement.
CAAGCTCTACGCGTTGTACAAGCAAGGATCGGAAGGCGATGTCGCCGGACCCAAGCCCGGCTTCTTCGATTTCGTCGGCACCGCGAAGTACGAGGCCTGGGCCAAGCTCAAGGGCACCAGGGGCGAGGACGCGATGCAGAAGTACGTCGACCTCGTGAAGAAACTCGGGGGCTGAGGCGATGCCTCGCCGAACGCAGCTGCGCGCGCGACCGGCCCTCACGCCCTGAACGCCACCGCCGCGCCGCGCATGGCGCGCCAGACGCGCGTCCGCATCCTCGAGGCGAGCCTCGCGATGTTCAACGCGCAGGGCGAACCCAACGTCACCACCAACCACATCGCGGACGAGCTCGGCATCAGCCCGGGCAACCTCTACTACCACTTCCGCAACAAGGACGACATCGTCGAGCATCTGTTCGCGCAATACGAAGCGCGCCTCGATGCCGCGCTCGAGCTGCCCGAAGGCCGGGCTCCCGACCTCGAGGACATCTGGATGCAGTTGCACCGGGTGTTCGAGGCGCTGTGGGAATACCGGTTCCTCTATCGCGACCTGGTCGACATCCTCGCGCGCAACCGCAAGCTGAAGCTGCGGTTCGCGCGCATCATGGATCGCGCGGCCGCGGGTGCACGCGAGCTGCTTGCAGGACTGGTGCGGGCGGGCGTGATGCGCGCGAGCGCGGACGAGATCCGTGCGCTGGCGGAGAACATCCTGCTGATCGCGACGTTCTGGATGAATTTCAACGCGGTGCGCGGCGGCCGCGCCGAGGCCGAGGAATCCGCGCTGCAACGCGGCATCCACCAGGTGATGCTGCTGGTGGCCCCGTTCCTGCGCGACGCGGAACGGTTCCACCTGAACTCGCTCGCGGCGACCTACCTGCGCTGACCTGCGCCGGCTTGCGTGGGGATGCGATGCCTGCGTGCGCGCTTGCCGATCCTTGCGCAGATCGCCGGGCGCCCGGCCGGGCCTGATAGCAATCCTCGCGCACGACCGTTGGCATCACGGAAGCGGGCTGCATCGGCCCGTCGAAACCGGAGATGCCATGCCCCTGTCCCTACCCGTGCGGCGCCGTGCCGGCGCACTGTGCGCCCTGTTGCTCGCGACCGGCGTCGCTCCAGCCGAAGCGGCGACGCTGATCGTCACGAACACCGAAGACGCCTGCAGCCCGTGGATCCTCAATGGCCGCTGCCTGCGTTCGGCGATCGAGTACGCGAACCTCTTCGAGGATGCCGACCGGATCTTCTTCGACATCCCCGGCAACCCCGACCATTACAAGCGCATCCTGCTGCAGTCGGCGCTCGCGATCGCCAATCCGCTCGAGATCGACGGCTATACCCAGCCCGGCGCCGCGCCGAACACGTCGACGACGGGCATGGATGCGCAGGTGCGCGTGATCCTCGACGCCACCGCCGTGCCGCGCGGCCAGCCCGCCATCGAGGTGGGTGCGACCGCCGACATTCGCGGGCTCAGCATCATCGACGCGGAAGGTCCCGGCATCTACCTGCGTCCGTGGGCGGCCGAGTCGCGCGTGCGCGGCAACTTCATCGGCACCGAGCCTTCTGGCTTCGCCGCATCGAATGAGGGAGGCATCCTCGCCGATTGCGAGTTCTGCGTGTTCGGCGGCTTCGATCCCGCCGACCGCAACCTGGTCTCGGCCAATGTCGGCTACGGCATCCGCAGCACCGGCATCCGCAACGTGATCATCGGCAACCTGATCGGCACGGACCGTTCGGGTGCGCCGACGCTGGGCAATGGCATCGGCGTCGAGGTCGACACCGGACCGACCCGCATCGGCGACTTCGGCGTGCCGGTGCCGAACGTCATCGCGGGCAACGCCTGCGGCGGCGTCAGCGTCAGTGGCGCGAACACCGTCGACGTGGCCGTGGGTTCGCTCGTGTTCGCCAACGACGCCGCGGGCGCTGGCTGCCGCAGCATCACGCTCGAGGGAACCGACCACGTGAACGATATCGGCGATGCCGACGGCGGCCCGAACGGCGCGCTGAACCATCCGGAGATCCTCGCCGTGCGCGAGTCGGGTGGCGACCTGGTCGTCGAGGGTCGCATCAATTCCGCGCCATCGACCGAATACCGCGTCGAGCTGTTCGCGAACGTGAGCGAAACCGCATGCACCGCGCCCGATGCGCGCGGCGAAGGCGAACTCGCGCTCGCGAGCTTCGTCGTCACCACGCCGGCCGACAGCGGCATCGCGATGTTCACCTGGCGCGCCGCGCTCGCGGGCGTCGGTATCCGCTCGGTCGCGGCGACCGCGAGCGTCGGCGTCCCCGAGGTCGCGGCGTTCTCGACATCGGGATTCAGTCCCTGCACGTTCGTCGCGGAGAACGACGGGCTCTTCAGCGACGGCTTCGAGACTCCCCCCGCGTCGGCGTTCGGCGCACGGCCCGCTCGCGATTGATACGCCGCGCACGCCCACGCGCCACGAAGATCAACCCCCGACGGCGGCGGGCGCCGGATCCCGCAGCACCTGCTCGGCGTCGACGAGGTCGACGCCGAGCAGTGTCCCGAGCAGGTTGTCGAACCATGGCTTGTGCGAGCTGCCGACGATGACGAGCACGCGCGCGCCGGGCTGGTCGCGGAACGCGGCGCGGATGTTCGCGACCATGCGCAGGTTGCGACCTTCCCAGCCCGCGACGTACCGCTGCCCGTAGTGCTGCGGCGACGCATCGCGCATCGCCGCGCCGAAATCGACCGCGACCGCGGTGCGCAACGTGTCCGGCCGGTTCGCGTGGCGATACGCGGCGAGCATGTCGTCGCCCTTCGACAATGCTTCTTCGCGCTCGCGGATCGGCCGCGCCTGCGCGCTGGCCGACTCCCAGGCGCCGCGCACGGCTTTCGCATAGGCGTCCTCGTCGTCGATCGCTATGTTGTCACCGGTGTGGTCGTCGACCGCGACCACGCGCTCGAGTCCCAGCCGCGCCGCGAGCGGAGCCGCGACGAGGTAGTTCTCGTTGCGCCGCGTGCGCAGCTCCTCGAGCATGCCGACGAGTGCCTGGTCGAGCCCGTCGCCCGCCCGGCGCTCCGCATCGGCGAGCCGCAGCCACTGCACGAGCGCCGAGGCGCGGTCGTTCGCGGCGAGGAACAGCGCGGCCAGTTGCCGGCGCTGCGCCGGCTTCGGCTTCGCGGGCCAGGCGGCCAGCGTCGACTTCACCTTCGCGATCGCCGCCGGCACGTCGAGCCCGGTCGCCTGCCTGGCTTCGTCGGTGTGCCTGCAGTACGCCATCGCGTCCGCGCCGTAGACCGCGGGATGGCGGGCCATGAGGTCGCAGCCCTCGCCCGAAATGCCCTCGATGGTGATCACGTCGGGCTTGAACGCAGCGACGCGCGCGAGCACCGGTTCGAGCGATTCGGGCCTGAAGGTTTCGGGGAACGCCGAAAGATGCATGGTCCCGAGCACGAGCACCTGCGCGCGTGGTCCCTTCATGCCGTCGTCGAGCACCCTCAGGTCCACCTGCGACGCCGCCGTGCACGAGCACGCGATCGCCATCGAGATTCCACACGCCATCCATCGCTTCATTCGCGCTTGCCCCGCCGTGGTCGTTGCGCGCTCTGATGCGCGAAGCGACCGCAGGGTTGAAACGCGGGCGAGTCGAAGCCGGGGCGCGTGCTCCTATGCAGGTGCGCGGCGCGAGAACCAGGCGTGGATCAGGCCCGACTGGTAGAACGGCACGGGCTCTTCGAAGCCGCCGCCGCGGATGATCGATGCGACACGTGCAGGGGGCAGGATCGCGACGTCGAGCGCGTACGCCGCGCGCATCTGCTCGAGTCCCGCATTCGGTATGCCGGCCATGCCCATCATCGCGAGCCACACGTCCAGCAACGCGTCGTACGCGCTCGAGGACACGTCCGATGCGAGGTCCGAGCTCGCCAAGATCGCGCCGCAGCGCAGGCGCGCCGCGATCGAGTGGAAGAAGGCGCGGCGTGCCTCTTCGTCGAGGATGAACTGCGACACCAGGAAGCAGGTGGCCGCATCGAATGCATCCTCGGTCGGCAACATGTCGAGGTAACCTTCGTGGAAGCGGCAGCGCGACGCGTAGCCGCCCTGTTGCGCCTTCGCACGACAGACGTCGAGCATCGCGCCGGACGGCTCGACCGCGGTGAACGTCCAGCCAGGGCACCGCTTAGCGAAGTAGTCGATCTCCTCGCCCGTGCCGGCACCGACGCACAGGATGCGCGCGTCGGCGCGCAGCTCGGCGAACACCGCCTGCAGCAGGAAGTACAAGGCGTCCCGGATCGGTGAGGTCTTCGCCCAGCGTTCGTCGTAGCCAGCCGCCTGCTGCTCGAAGACGGCCTTCAGTTCCTCGTCGCGCACGCGTTCTTCCCTCGTGGGTTCCGACCCCGGGGGTCGCAGTGGACTTCCGCCGTACCTGCGGGCAGCGCGCGCACCGTGCCCTGGCGTCAGCGCCCGGGCCGGATCTGGTTGCGCTCCTGCTGCCGGTCCCACGCGCGCAGCTCGTCGCGGATGTGCGCGATGCGTTGCCGGCCGAGGGCGTTGCGGCCTTCGTCGAGCACCTGGGCATCGAGCAGCTCGGCGAGGCGCTGCGCGGTCGGCAGCAGCATCTCCCAGGCGTCCAGTGCCGGCAGCGGCCCCGGCAGGGTCATGAACAGGCTCACGCCCGGCGTGCCGACGCTGTCGAGTTGGGTCATGTCGAAATGGCCGGGCTTGACCATGTTGGCCATGCTGAAGACCGGGCCGTCGACCTTCTTGCCGAGCACGAGGCGGTGGAAGATGCCCATGTCGCCGAATTCGAGGCCGGCCTTTTCGGCGGCGACGACGATGTCCGAACCGCGCAGGTCCTCGCCCGCGCGCGCGGCGACGAACAAGGTGACGATGCGTTCGATCGCGCGATCGGACGGTCGCACGCCGACGCTCGAACGGACGCGCGGCGGGATCGGATCGGCGTCGGGGTCGGTCGGCAGTTCGAACTCCGCCTGGCTCGGCTCGGCCGCGTCGGGATCGGCATCGCCGAGCGTCGGTTCGATGCGCTCGCCCGCGCTGCCACGGGCGCGACGTGCCGGCGGCCTGCGCTCGCCCTGTTCGGGCTTGCGTGGCCGTCCGAACAGGTAGATCAGCACCAGCACGATCGCGCCGATCAGGATCAGGGGAACGCCGACCGCGGGATTCCAGTCCATGCTGCTCGCCTTCTGCTTCGGGCCCGGCGAAAGGCTCAGGCCGCCCCTGCGAGTTTAGCCGCTTCGGCGAGGTCCACCTGCACCAGGCGCGAAACGCCGGGTTCGCGCATGGTGACACCGCAGAGCTGGCGCGCCGCTTCCATCGTCGCCTTGTTGTGCGTGACGAAGATGAACTGCACCTGCTCGCTCATCTCCGACACCAGCGACGAGAAGCGCCCGACGTTCGCTTCATCGAGCGGTGCGTCGACCTCGTCGAGCAGGCAGAACGGCGCAGGATTGAGGCGGAAGATCGCGAACACGAGCGCCACCGCGGTCATCGCCTTCTCGCCGCCCGACAGCAGCGAGATCGAGCTCACGCGCTTGCCGGGCGGGCGCGCCATGATCGTCACGCCGGTCGAAAGCAGGTCGTCACCGGTGAGTTCGAGGTGCGCCTGGCCGCCGCCGAACAGGCGCGGGAACAGCTCCTGCACGCCGATGTTGACGCGGTCGAAGGTTTCCTTGAAGCGCGCACGCGTTTCCTTGTCGATCTTCCTGATCGCGCCTTCGAGCGTCTCGAGCGCGGTCGCGAGGTCGTTGAGCTGCGCATCGAGGTAATTCTTGCGCTGCGACTGTTCCTCGTACTCCTGGATCGCGGCGAGGTTGACCGGTTCGAGGCGCCGGATCTTCTGCTCGAGATCGCCGAGGTCGGCCTGCCACTGCATCGGATCGGCCTCGCCGGGCAACGCCTCGAGCAGCGCCTCGAGTTCGAAGCCCGCTTCCGCGATCGCTCCCGCAAGCGACTGCGCGCGGATGCGGTGCTCCTGCTCGCGCAGGCGCAGGTCGGCCAGCTGCTCGCGTTGCTCGCCGAGCGACTGCTCGAACTGGTGGCGCGCCTGTTCGAGGCGACGCAGTTCCGCATCCTGTTCCTGCACCGCCTGGCGCGCCTCGACCATCTGGCGATCGACCAGCAGGCGCTGGTTGAGGCAGGCCTGGCGCTGTTCCTCGAGGCCGGCCAGCGGATCGCCCCCGGCCGCGAGCTGCGCCGCGATCTCGCTGCGACGCGCGTCGAACTGCGCGAGCTGCGCGTGCATGCGCTGCAGCGACTGCTCGAGCGAGGCGACCGCGCTGCGGCGCGATTCGATCGACAACGCGAGCTGGTGCGCCGCGTCGCGCGCCTCGCGCGCATTCATGCGCGCTTCCTCGCGCGCCTCCAGCAGGCTGCGGCGCTCGGCGTCGAGCGACTGGCGCCGCTGCTCGAGTTCGCCCATGTGCGTGAGCGCGGCTTCGATGCGGCCGCGCGCCTCGCGCACCTGTTCGCGATCGAGCAGGAGACGCGCGTCGACGTCGTCGAGCTCGGCGGCCACGCGCTGAAGGCGTTCCTGCGCGCTGTCGAGGCGGCCGCGCTGGCTCTGCAGCAGCCCGCCGACTTCCGCGAGCCGGCGGTTCGCCGCATAGATCTCGCGCTGCGCGTCGTCGCGCGCACGCTCGGCGTCGATGCGCTCCTGGCGGCCGCGTTCGAGCGTGTCCTCGTGCGCGGCGAGTTCCTGTTCCAGCTCGTCGATGCGCGCGGCGGCTTCGCGGATCTCGCGCTCGCGCGCCAGCATGCCGACCTGCGCGCCGGTGCCGCGCTGCACGCGCAGGAAGCCGCGTCCGAACCATTCGCCGTCCGGCGTGACCACCGACTCGCCCGCACCGAGCACGTCCACGGTCGCGCGCGCTTGCGTCGTGGATTCGGCCGTGCGCACGCGCGCGAGCAGTGCGCGCGCGGCGGCGGGCCCCTGCACGCGCGCCGCGAGCGTGCCAGGCGACGCGTCGACGCCGTGCGCATCCGCGGCGAGCAGCACGAGGTCGCCCTCGCCGAGCGTCGCGAGTTCGGACGCGAGCGCGCCGGGCTCGTCCACGAGCACGGCCTCGAGCCAGCCATCGAGCACGGTTTCGACCGCGCGTTCCCAACCGCTTTCGACCTGCAGCGATTCGCCGAGCCGGCGCGCGTCGGCGAGGCCGAGGCGATCGAGCCAGTCGCGCGCCTGCGCGCCCGGGTCGCCGAGCGCCGCGTGCTGCAACGCTTCGAGCGAGGCGAGCCGTCCGCGCAGTTTTTCGAGCTCGCCGCGACGCGCGCTCAGCAACGACTGCGTCGTGCGCTCGGCTTCCAGCGCGGCCTCGGCGACATGGCGGCGCTCGTCGAGCGCGGCGCTCTGCAGGTCGACCTGCTCGCGCAGGCTCGCATAATCGAGGCCGAGGCGCTCGAGTGCCTGGCCGAGGTCCTCCAGGTTGGAGGCACTGCGCTCGGCTTCGAGTGTCGCGCGCCGCTGGTCCGCGGCGAGGCACTGCTTGTCGAGGTAGTCCAGGCGCGTGCGTTCGACCTCGGCCGCCTGCGCCGCCTGCGACGTGGCCTGCGCATGCGCATCCCATTGCTGCTGCCATTCGGCGAGCTTCGCCTCGGCGATGCGCAGTGCGTCGCCCGCATCCTCGTCTGCCCCACGCAGCGTCTCGAGCTGCGGGGCGGATTCGGCCAGCAAGGCGCCGAGTTCCTCGAAGCGCTGGCGATCCGCGGCGACATGCTCGGTCAGTTCCGCATGCGCGCGCTCGGTCTCCACGCGCGCGCGTTCGAGCTGTTCGGCGAGCTCGCGGCTGTGCTGGATCTGCTGCTCGATGCGCGCAATCTCGGCGCCGACCTTGTAGACCTCGGCCTGCACGCCGTTCATGTGTTCGGCCGCAGCCGCATGCTTCTCGCGACCGGCCTCGAGTTCGGCCTCGCAGCGGCGCTGTTCGGCGAGCTGCTGTTCGATCGCGAGATCGGCCTTGCGCAGGGCGGCCGAATGGGCATCGAGTTCGCCCTGCGCGGAGCGCAGCTGCAGCGCCTTGACCTCCGATTCCTTGCGCTTCTGCTCGTCCTTGAGCGCCTGCCAGCGTTCGGCGGTGCGCGCCTGGCGCTTGAGGTGCTCGAGCTGCTTGTCGACTTCGTCGCGCACGTCGCGCACGCGGTCGAGGTTCTCGCGCGTCGCCTTGATGCGGCTCTCGGTCTCCTTGCGGCGCTCCTTGTACTTGGAGATGCCGGCCGCCTCCTCGAGGTGGTTGCGCAACTGCTCGGGATCGGCCTCGACGATCTCGCTGATCATGCCCTGCTCGATGATGGAGTAGCTGCGCGGCCCGAGCCCGGTGCCGAGGAACAGGTCGGTGATGTCACGGCGGCGGCAGCGCACGCCGTTGAGGAAGTACTGCGACTGGCCGTCGCGACTGACGACGCGCTTGACCGAGATCTCGTTGTAGCTCGCGTATTCGCCCGCGATGAGCCCGTCGCTGTTGTCGAACAGCAGCTCGACCATCGCGCTGCCGACCGGCTTGCGCCCGGTCGAGCCCGAGAAGATCACGTCGGTCAGCGCGTCGCCGCGCAGCCGGCTCGCCGCGCTCTCGCCCATGACCCAGCGGATCGCGTCGATGATGTTCGACTTGCCGCAGCCGTTCGGGCCGACGACGCCGGTCATGTTGGTCGGGAAGTGCAGCGTGGTCGGGTCGACGAACGACTTGAAGCCGGCCAGTTTGATCGTAGTCAGGCGCATGCAGCGGGTGTCCTCGGAATCTTCGCGCCACGCGAACGAGGCGCAGCGGTGTCGTCTCAGCCGGCGCTGCCCGCGGGCAGTTCGTCCGGCGTGCGCGCCTCGATCGAGAGCGCATGGATGTCGGTCGTCATCAGGTCCCCGAGCGCGGCGTACACCGCGCGATGGCGCGCGAGCGGCAGCTGCCCGCGGAACGCCTCGGCGACGATGCGCACGCTGAAATGCCCGCGCCCGTCGGCCGCGCCCGCGTGGCCGACATGGCGATGGCTGTCGTCGACGACGTCGAGCCCGATCGGCGACAACGCGGCCTGCAATCGCTCGCGAATCATCGCGACGCGACCGGTCACGGCAGCACCTTGCGGAACGGACGCACGTCGACGCCCGCATAGACGCCCGCCGCGAGGTACGGGTCGGCATCGGCCCATGCGCGCGCTGCATCGAGGTCGTCGAACTCGGCGACGATCAGGCTGCCGCTGAACCCCGCTGGCCCCGGATCCTCAGCGTCGATCGCGGGAAACGGACCCGCGAGCAACAGGCGCCCCGCGTCACGCAGCGCGTGCAGGCGCTCGAGGTGCGCCGCGCGCGCGCCGAGGCGGCGCTGCAGCGAGTCGGGGACGTCGTTGCCGACGATCGCGTACCACATCGGGAGGGATCCTGCGGGCAAACGCGCATGTTACCCGAGCGGCGAGGGACGGGGGTCGAGGGACGAGCGATCGTCGCTTTCGGGCCACCGAGCCGGGATGCGCGCGACGGCCCGACTCCTCCCCGCCCTCGACCCTCGCCCCGCGCCTGATTGCACATCCGCGCGTTTCCCCGTAGGCTAGGCGCGAATCGATAGGCCGGGGTACCGCACGCCGACGCGGCGACCTGCCCGTCCAGCGCGCCGATCGAACCTTGATGGCTTTAGTTGCGATGTCCGGCTCCCGGTGGGAACCGGTCATCCGTCGTTGCAGGCCGCGTACCGTTCAGGCGCTCCTCCTGATCGCGCACCCGACCCGACTCGCCAGTGATCCGTGCATGACCCACGCCGTGAGGCGCCGGGCGTCGCGGGACCGAGCATGAACCAGACCGCCGAACAGCCCAGCGCAGACGTACCGGCCAGCGCCTTTCCGCAGGTGCCGCAACAGCAGGAAATCCCGCTGGCGCTCGTGCGTGGGCAGCCGCTGCTGCAGATTCCGCAGGACCTGTACATCCCGCCTGACGCACTCGAGGTGATCCTCGATGCGTTCGAGGGACCGCTGGATCTGCTGCTGTACCTGATCCGCCGGCAGAACCTCGACATCCTCGACATACCGATCGCGGAGATCACGCGCCAGTACGTCGACTACATCGAGCTCATGCACGAGATGAAGCTCGAGCTCGCTGCCGAGTACCTCGTGATGGCCGCGATCCTCGCCGAGATCAAGTCGCGGCTTCTGCTGCCGAGGCCGCCGCTCGAGGAGGGCGGCGAGGAAGACCCGCGCGCGGAGCTGGTGCGCCGCCTGCAGGAGTACGAGCGGTTCAAGAAAGCGGCCGCGGACATCGAGGCGATGCCGCGCCAGGACCGCGACTTCGCGCCGGCGCACGTGCTGGTCGAGGACCACAACGTGATCCGGCTGCCACCGCCGGTCGAGCTCCGGGAGTTGCTGCTCGCGCTCAAGGACGTGATGAAGCGCGCGGAGCTGTACGGGCACCACGAGATCGAGCGCGAATCGCTCAACGTGCGCAGCCGCATGAGCGACCTCCTGAAGGCGCTCGGCGACGGCGAGTTCCACCGCTTCGAAAACCTGTTCGATGCGAGTGAAGGCCGGCGCGGCGTCGTCGTCACCTTCCTCGCGCTGCTCGAACTGGCGAAGGAACAACTGGTCGAGATCGTGCAGGAGGCGGCGCTCGCGCCGATCTACCTGAAGTCGCTCGCGACGCAATGAGGCACCCCGGCCTGGCTGCAGGCCGCCAACGATCGACACCCGTGGCCCTCGCCTGCCCGCCCGGCGCGCGCGGTCGCACCACCCGGACGCATTCGTCTGCCGACACTGGTACCTGATGGAACTTGATCAACTCAAACGCATCATCGAAGCGGCGCTGCTCGCCTCGCCGCAGCCACTCACGCTGCCGCAGCTGTCGGCGCTGTTCGACGAGTTCGCGATGCCGACGCACGAGGAGCTCGCGAAGGCGATCGAAGCGCTCGGCGAGGACTGCGCCGGGCGCGGGATCGAACTGGTCGAGGTCGCCTCCGGATTCCGCTTCCAGGTCCGCCGCGACGTGCACGCGTACGTATCGCGCCTGTGGACCGAGCGCCAGACGCGCTACTCGCGCGCGCTGCTCGAAACGCTCGCGCTGATCGCCTACCGCCAGCCGATCACGCGCGCGGAGATCGAACAGATCCGCGGTGTCGCGGTATCCACCAACATCGTGCGCACGCTCGAGGAACGCGAGTGGGTGCGCGTGGTCGGCTACCGTGACCTGCCCGGCAAGCCCGCGCTGTTCGGCACCACGCGCCAGTTCCTCGACTACTTCAACCTGAAATCGCTGGACGAACTCCCGCCGCTCGCGGAGATCCGCGACATCGAGGACCTCGATCCGCAACTCGCGCTCGACCGCGAGGACCGCGCGATCGCCGCGGTCCTCGCGGACGGGATACCGCCCGAGGACCTCGAGGGCGAACGACCCGCGAACGACGCCGAAGCGACCGACGCGCCATCCGCCGATCCCGGCGCCGATCCCGAGCCCGCCGCCGAACAGGCCGCGGCCGCCGACGCCGACAGTCCCCATCACGAACACGACGACGCGGCTTCCCTGCCGCAACGCGAAGCCGACCCGGAATCCACTGCATGACCACCCCCGTACGATCCGTCCTGAAACTCAAGCGCACGGCCGGCGAAGTCGCCGCGCCCACGGTCGAGGAGCGCCTGCACAAGGTGCTCGCGAACGCGGGCCTCGGTTCACGCCGCATGCTCGAAGTGCGCATCGAAGCCGGTGAAGTGCAGCTCAACGGCGCCGTCGCCACCCTCGGCCAGAGCGTGCGCACCGGCGATCGCGTCGAGATGGATGCCAAGCGCTTCGTCGTCGTCGCCGACAACGCCGAGCACGCGCAGGTGCTGCTCTACAACAAGCCCGATGGCGTGGTCGCGACGCGCGACGACCCGGAGGGTCGACCGACCGTGTTCGAGCAGCTGCCGCAGATCAAGGGCGCGCGCTGGATCGCGGTCGGCCGACTCGACATCAACACCACCGGCCTGCTGCTGCTGACCACCGACGGCGACCTCGCCAACGCGCTGATGCATCCGCGCTCGGAGATCGAGCGCGAGTACATCTGCCGCGTGCACGGCGAAGTCCCCGACGAAGTGGTCGAGCGGCTGCGCAACGGCATCGAGCTCGAGGATGGTCCCGCGCAGTTCGACGAGATCGCGGCGATCAGCCGCGGCAACAGCCATTCCTGGTTTCGCGTCGTGCTGCGCGAGGGGCGCAATCGTGAAGTGCGCCGCATGTGGGAATCGCAGGGACTGATGGTCAGCCGCCTCAAGCGCATCCGCTACGGCACCATCGAATTGCCGCGTGGACTGCTGCGCGGGCACTGCAGCGAGCTCGACGCGGGCCAGGTCGCGCAGCTGCGCGAGCGCGCCGGGATCAAGGAAACGCCGCAGCGCCTGACCCTCGCGCCGGTGATCGGCCAGCGCCGCGCCGCACCGACGGAGTTCCGTCCGAATCCGAAGGCGCAGCAGGCCTGGACCGGCGCACGCAACGAGGAAGCACGCGAGTTCGCCGCGTTCGATCGCATCCGTGACGATGGCTGGCGTGGACCCGGCGCGAAGCCGCGCAAGGCGCGAGGCGCCGCCGGCCCCGGCGGCGCGGGCGCACGCAAGGGTGGCCCCGCGCGCGCGGGCGCGCCGGGCGGCGGCCGCCGGCAGGCGCCGCGAACGGGCGCCGGCCAGGGTCCGTACCAGGGACGTGGCCAGGGTCCGGCGCCGCAGGGCCAGCGCGGCGGCGGCAAGCGCGGGCCGGCTGCACCGAATGCCTATGCCGAACCGGGGCTCAGCCCCGCGGTGCTGCGCAGCTGGTTCCCCGAAAGCGCGGGCCAGCCGGGCCGCAAGCGGCGCGGTGCGCGGCCGGGAATGGAACAGCCATTCCATCCGGGCCAGTTCAACCAGCAGGGTGGCCAGTACCAGAACAGCGGTCCGAAGCGCGACGTCCACGGCAACACCGGTTCGCGCAATCCCGCGCCTTCGGGCAACGTGCGCAACGGCAACACGGGTTCGCGCAATCCTGCGCCTTCGGGGAACGTGCGCAACGGCAATGTCGCCGCGCCGGGCCAGCCCCCGCGCGGAGGGCCCTCGAGGGGACCGCGCAAGCCGCCGCGTGGCGGCGCTCCCGGAAACTCGTCGCGTGACGCCGGTCCCGGCCGCGGCAATCCGCGCGGCAACCCGGGTGGCGGGCGCCGCGGTCGCTAGGCGCGCCGGCCGGCCGGACGCAGAAGTCGAAGCGGAAAGCCGAAGCGGAAAGATTGCAACGCGGAGCACACGGAGCGCACGAAGAAGAGCCTTTCGGCCTGATGCTTGCCTTCGTGTTCTTCGTGATTCCGGCTGTTGCGCGCGTCAAGGTGCTGCCCTCGCGCGCGTCGAGGCAAAAAAAACGGCGGGACATCCCGCCGTTTTTCGTTTCGCCGGAAACCGCGACGACTAGTCGAGCTTGAGCGCCTTGCGGTTGCTGTCGCGGCGCTTGCTTTCCTTCGCATCGAAATCCGATTCGCAGCTGCCGCGCACGACCATCACGCAGTCGAGGTAGTCGGTGATCTCGACCAATGCGGCACGGATCGCCTTGCCCGCCGGCGTGTTCTTCTCGTGCGCGAGCGCACCGCCTACGCCACCGCGATAGACGCCGACCGACACGCCGCCACCGGAGCTGCGACCCTCGATCGTGCGCGAGTAATCGACTTCGCCGGTTTCCGCATTGACGACGCGCACGTCGACCGCGATGTAGGCTTCCGACTTCTTGCCGCCGAGCGAAATGCCCTTGAAGCTGAGGCCGCCACCGGTGCTCGCGGTGTTCTCCTCGTACGACGTCACGGTACCGAACACGAGGTACTGCGCGCCGGTCACGTTGCCCATCTTCGCGCCGGTGCCCGAACGCACGCGGCCGGACGCCGCGAGGTTCTGCTCCTCGAGCACGTTGCCGAGCTTGTTGCGCTCGAGCACGCGGAAGTGGCCGCTGCTCGACAGCTCGTTGGAGAGCATGCCCGACAGCTCCCAGCCCACGCCGCCGCTCCACCACGCCGCGCCCGACTCGTTCTTGAACTCCGCCACACCGATCGCAGGCTTGTCCGCCGCGAACGCAGCCCCTGCGCCGACCATGCCGGCCAGCGCCAGCATGACCGCGAAAAACGACTTCTTCATCTGATCACTCCCGTTGATTGGATCCGCCATCCCACCGCCCGGCCAGGGCCGTGCGCACCCCGCGACCACGCGCCTTCCGCCGTGACGATTGGATACATTCTAGCAGTCGCCCACCCGCGTGCCGCGGACGCGATCGACGCAGCGGAGCGGACCTGGATCACAGCCCGCCTGCGACGCAGGCCGCGGCAGCCGCTTGCCGATCGCCATGATCATCAACGCCATGACGCCTCCTGAAGGGACAAGCGGAAACCGGCTTCGGGCAGGCGCGCGCCCTGCCCGGCGCAGGCGGCGCGACCGCGGGCGCGCCGCAGGAACGGCACCGCCGGGCTTGCATCCCGGCGTGCGCCATGCCCGTATACTCAGCCGGCCCGACGCGCGAGCGCGTGCAGCGGCCCGCGCGGGCACAAGGTTCGCGTCCAGTAGGTACGCAACAGCGCGGTGATTCCCGTCATGGCTCGTTTCGACGCCCTTCCTGCATGAACGACTCCGACGCCCCCTCCCGTGAACCCGCTGCGGAACCCGCGCGTGACGTCACGCGCCTGCTGCACGCCTGGAGCGGCGGTGACCAGGCTGCAGCCGAGCGCCTGACCGAACTCGTCTATGCCCAGGTCCGCGCGATCGCGGGCAAGCACCTGCGCCAGTTCGGCGGCCACCTGACCCTGCAGCCCACCGAACTCGCGAACGAATTGTTCCTGCGCCTGATCGGATCCAACACCGACTGGCAGGACCGCCGCCATTTCTACGGCGTGGTCAGTGTCGCGATGCGGCGCATCCTCGTCGATACCGCGCGCGCGCGCGGCAGCGAGCGACGTGGCGGCGGCGACGTGCACGTGACTCTGTCGGCCGCCGAGAATGCCCCTGCGGCGGACGGTGCGCTCAACGACAGCGACGCGTTCGCGCTCGACGAAGCACTCGATGCGCTGCGCCGACTCGATGCACGCAAGTGCGAGATCATCGAACTGACCTACCTGCTCGGCCTCAAGCGCGAGGAAATCGCCGACGTGGTCGGCGTGTCCGTGCCCACGGTCGATCGTGAACTGCGCTTCGCGCGCGCCTGGCTGAAGCAGAAGCTCGCCGCATGAGCGACGCGCGCTGGCGCAGGCTGCAGGAGCTTTTCGACGCACTGATCGCGACACCGCCCTCCGGGCGCAGCGTCCTGCTCGCTGCGCTCGACGACGACGATGCGCTCAAGCGCGAAGCGCTCGCCCTGGCTGCGGCCGAAGACGGCGACGACAGTGGCATGACGGGGCGCCTGCGCGAGGCGGCCGCGCGCGTATCGACCCCGCAGGCCGAACAGCGCCTCGGGCCGTGGCGCCTCGTGCGCGAGATCGGCAGCGGCGGCATGGGCACGGTATTCCTCGCCGAGCGCGTCGACGACGCGTTCGACCGGCGCGTCGCGATCAAGCTGCTGCGCGGCATCCCGACCCGCGATGCGACCGAGCGCATGCGGCGCGAGCGGCAGATCCTGGCCGACCTCGACCATCCCAACATCGCGCGCCTGCTCGATGGCGGCAACACCGCGGATGGCCAGCCCTATCTCGTGATGGAGTATGTCGACGGCGTGCCGTTGACCGACTACTGCCGCGAGCGCGCGCTGCCGATCCCGGCACGCCTGCGGCTGCTGCACAAGCTCTGCGCAGCCGTGCAGTATGCGCACCAGCGGCTCGTGATCCACCGCGACCTCAAGCCCGCGAACGTGCTCGTGCGGGCCGACGGCGAACCGATGCTGCTCGACTTCGGCATCGCCAAGCTGCTCGGCGGCACCGGGCCGGCATTGCAAACCGGACTGCCGTGGTTC
Organism: Lysobacteraceae bacterium; assembly: GCA_004143945.1. Lineage (GTDB taxonomy): Bacteria > Pseudomonadota > Gammaproteobacteria > Xanthomonadales > Rhodanobacteraceae > Dokdonella_A. Next base: position 334,517 of record SEHB01000001.1, on the reverse strand, counting down.
ACGCCCGCCTACGCGAGTCCCGAGCAGCGGCGTGGCGAACCGGTGAGCACCGCGACGGACGTCTACGGCCTCGGGCTGCTGCTGCACGAACTGCTCTGCGACGAAGCGCCGAAGCCCGCTCTCGACGGACGCTTGCCGTCGCCGGGCAGCATCGCGCCCAAGCGCCACCGGGTGCCGCGCGACCTCGACCTCATCGTGGCGCGCGCGACGCATCCCGAACCCGAGCGTCGCTACGTTTCGGCTGCGGCGCTCGCCGACGACCTGCAGCGCCACCTGCGCGGGCGCCCGGTGCATGCGGCGCCCGATCGCCTGCACTATCGCGTCGGCAAGTTCCTCGCGCGCCACCGTTACGCGAGCACTGCAATGCTGCTCGCGATCGCGCTCGCTGCGATGTTCACCTGGCGCCTCGCGAGCGAACGCGACCGCGCGTTGCGCGCGGAGGCGCTCGCGCGAGAGCAGACAGCCACCGCCGAGAGCGTGGTCGACTACCTCGTCGCGTTGTTCCGCTCGGCTTCGCCCGACGAAGCCGGCACGCAGCCGATCGCACCGCGCGACCTCGTCGATCGCGGCCGTCGCGGCATCGACCAGCGCCTCGCCGGCGCGCCGCGCCAGCGAGCGCGCCTGCTCGGCGCGCTCGGCCAGATCTACATCGAACTCGGCCTGCCGGCGGAAGCGGCCGAGAGCCTTGGCGCCGCCGCCGCGCTCGAGGCCTCGCATGGCACGCCGCGCCAGCGCGCCGCCTACCTGCTCGAACAGGGGTACGCGCTCAACACCGGCGAACGACCCGCCGAGGCGCGCACGGTGCTGGAAGCCGGACTCGCTGCGCTCGGCGACATCATCCCCGACGAGTTCGCGCTCGCCGCGGACATCCTCGCGACCTTGGGACTCGCGCAGGCGCGCGAGGGCGACGCGGCGACCGGTACCGCGACGGTGCGGCGCGCACTCGACTACGCCGCAAAGGCAGATGGAGAGGACAGCGTGCGCTATGCCGAGGTGCTGTACGCGCTGGCCGACACCGGCATGCGCGAGGGCCGCCTCGAAGCAGCCGAGGGCGATGCGTTGCGCAGCCTCGGCATCCTGCGGCGCCACCTGCCGGAGGACTCGAACGAGGTGATTGCAGCGAGCGGTTTCCTGAGCCAGGTGTACGAGCGCCAGGGGCGCCATGCCGACGCCGAACGCCTGCTGCGCGACATGCTCGAGCGACGCCTGCGCACGCTCGACCCTGGCAGTTCGTGGGCGGTTACCGCACGCAACAACCTCGCGCAGGCGATCCTGTCGCAGGGAAGGCTCGTCGAGGCGATGGGCCTGATGCGCGAGAACATCGAACACCTGCGCGCGGGCGGCCAGCAGGCGTCGCCGAGCTACCTGATCGCGCTCAACAACCTTGCGAGCCTCGTCGAGATGGCCGGGGACCATCGGGCCTCGCTCGCGATGTTCGAAGAAGTGGTCGAGCGCGCGCGACGGCACGAAGACTTCCCGCATGCCGAGTACTTCCGCACGAACCTCGGCCGCAGCTATGTGCTGAATGGACGGCTCGACGACGCGCGTGCGCTGCTCGAGCGCACGCCCGAGGCGCAGGGCGAGCCATCGCACGAACGCCGGATCGAGCAGGCACGGCGCACGCTGAATCTCGCCGAGTGGTCGCGCCGCAGTGGCCAGCCGGAGGCGGCACTCGTGCAAGTGGACGCGGCGATCGCCGCGCTCGCGATGCTGCATCCGGAAAGCCATGCGCGCGAGGGTGGCGCCGCGGTGATCCGTGGCCTGGTGCTGCGCGACCTCGGCCGCATCGATGCCGCAGCCGTGGAGTTTCGGCGCGCCGTCGACCTGCTCGCGCGCTACAACGGCAAGGACGCGAATGCGACGCTGGATGCCGAATTGCAGCTCTCCGAGACGCTGCTGCGCGTCGGCCGCATCGACGAATCGCGCGCGCTGCATGCGCGACTGACGCCGCTGTTGCCCGCGCGATTCGTCGAGGCATCGCCCGTGCGACTCCAGCACGCGGCGCTTGCGCGGCGTTTGCAGGCGACGAGCGTCGCTAGCCGGAAGTGAGCAGGTCCTGCACGTCCGCGTGCCGCTCGGCCCACTGCGCCGCGTAGCTGCAATTCGGCGCGACGCGCCAGCCTTCCCGCCGCGCGGCATCGAACGCGGCGCGCACGAGCCGGCCCGCGATTCCGCGCCCGCCGACCGCCGGCGGCACCTCGGTATGGTCGATCAGCATGACGCCGTCGCGCAGGCGGTATTCCAGCACGCAGGTCGCGCCGTCCACGACCGCCTCGAAGCGGCGCTCGGCCGCGTGATGCACCACCTCGATGTCCATCGGCCACCTCCACTTGGTCGGAATCCGCCACCGACGATACGCGTTCCGGGCCGCGCGTGCGTATAGTCCCCCGATCCGCAGGTACGCAATGCCATGGCTTTCACTTCCCACATCCCCGCGTCGCCCCTGCATCCGCATGTCCGGATGCTGTGGGACTGGCGCGTCGCGGCAGGCGACTTCCGGCTCGAGCGGATCCTGCCGCAACCGGGCTCGGGCCTGATCCTGAACCTGTTCGAAGACGAGACGCGCGTTTACGAAGACGATCAGGGACTGTGCTGCACGCGCCATCCCGGCGTGGTCTACAGCGGGCAGTTCACGCGCAGCTTCGTGATCGACAGCCGCGAGCAGGTGGCGGTGATGGGCGTGATGCTGCACCCGGCCGGCGCCGCAGGATTGCTGCGGGAACCGATGGATCGGCTCGGCAATCGGCACGTCGCACTCGACGACCTCGTCGGCAACGCGAGCACCGGACTGCGCGAACGCCTGCTCGACGCACCCCATGCGCGGGCGCGCCTCGCGGTGCTGGAAGGCTGGCTGTCGCGCCATTTCGTGCCACCGCGCCTGCACCCGGCAGTGCGCCACGCACTTGCGACGTTCGCGCAGTCGCCGAGCATCGATCGCATCGCGCCGCTGATCGCCGACAGCGGCCTTTCGGCGCGGCGCTTCGGCGCATTGTTCAGCGCGCAGGTCGGCGTCGGCGCGAAGCAGTACGCGCGGCTCAAGCGATTCCGTCGCGTCGTCGACCAGGTGCAGCAGGGCATCCGCGTCGAATGGGCCGAGGTCGCGGCGGACTGCGGCTTCCACGACCAGTCGCATCTGGTGCGCGAGTTCCACGCGTTCTCGGGCATGACGCCGGGCGCTTACGCGAAACGGCGCGGCGAGCACGCCAACCACGTCGCGCTCTGATCCGCGCGGAAGTGGCGACATCGGGAGCACGTGCCCGTTCGCGCGTCGTGCCCCGGGCTCGCCTTCCTCGAGATCTGGAAGTTCAGGAATCTACAAGACCGGGCGCCACGCGGCGGGTAGGCTTTGCGTGGTCCCACCAACGGAGAACTCCATGGCCACCCTCGCAGCCGACACCGTTTCGACGATCATCCCTGCCCTGCGCTATCGCGACGCCCCCGCGGCGATCGAGTGGTTGTGCCGCGCGTTCGGGTTCGAGAAACGAGCCGTGTACGCAGACGAACGAGGCCTCGTGCAGCACGCCGAACTGGTGTTCGGCAACGGCATGGTGATGCTGAGCTCGGTCGCCAACCCGGGCGCCTGGGGTGAGCGCATCGCGCAACCCGCCGAGATCGGTGGCCGCGAGACGCAGGCACCCTGCGTGATCGTCTCCGACTGCACGGCGCACCACGCGCGCGCGAAGGCCGCCGGCGCGGTCATCGTCGATCCACTCGAGGAGAAGGAGTACGGCGGCGCCGGATACAGCTGCCGCGACCTCGAAGGCCACTTGTGGTGGTTCGGCAGCTACGACCCGTGGAAGGCCGAATCCTGAGCCTCAGGCCGGCGGATCGCGGTCGATGATGATGCGTGCGTGGCGCTGGTAGGTGAAGTACGACCAGATCCATTCCGCCATCACGACGAGGCGGTTGCGGAAGCCGATCAGGAAGAAGATGTGCGCGACGAGCCAGAACAGCCAGGCCGGCGCGCCCGAAAAACGCAGGCCGCGCAGGTCGACCACCGCGGCCATGCGCCCGATCGTCGCGAGGTTGCCGTAGTCGCGATAGCGGAATGCGCGCATCGCACGGCCCGCGATGCGCGCGCGGATCACCTTCGCGACATGCGCGCCCATCTGCTTGGCTGCGGGCGCGACACCGGGCACCGGCTTGCCATCCTGCACGACGCTCGCGAGGTCGCCGATCACGAACACGTCCGAGTGCGCGGGCAGCGACAGGTCGGGCGCGACCGCGACGCGGCCGGCGCGGTCGCGCTCGACGCCGAGGCTCGCACCGAGCGGTGACGCCGCGACGCCGGCCGCCCACAGCACCGTGCGCGCCTCGATGCGCCGCGCGCCGATGTCGACGCCGTCGGCGTCGATGCGGGTGACCGCCGAGCCGGTATGAACCTCGACGCCGAGTCGCTCGAGTTGGCGGCGCGCGCGCGCGGACAGCTCCGGCGGCATCGATGCGAGCACGCGCGGGCCGGCTTCGACGAGGTGGATGCGTGCGCGGCCGGGATCGCAATGGCGGAACTCGCGCGGCAAGGTGTGGCGTGCGATCTCGGCGAGCGTGCCCGCAAGCTCGACGCCGGTCGGACCGCCGCCGATGATCACGAACTCGAGCCAGTGCGCCTGCCGCACGGGATCGGGTTCGCGCTCTGCCGCCTCGAATGCCGCGAGCATGCGGCGACGGATGCGCAACGCATCTCCGAGGGTCTTGAGCCCCGGCGCGTCGCCCGACCATTCGTCGTGGCCGAAGTACGCATGGCGCGCGCCCGTCGCAACGACGAGCCAGTCATAGTCGAGGCTGCCCCCCGCGAGTTCCACGCGACGCTGTCCCGGATCGATCGACAGCGCCTCGTCCATGCGCACGGTGGCGTTGCGCTGCCTGCGCAGGATCTGGCGCAGCGGCGCCGCGATGTCCGGCGCCGACAGGCCGGCCAGCGCGACCTGGTAGAGCAGCGGCTGGAACAGGTGGTGGTTGGTGCGATCGACCAGGGTCACGCGCACCGGCGCCGACGCGAGTGCGCGCGTCGCCCACAGGCCACCGAAACCGCCGCCGAGGATCACCACGTGTCGCGCTGGCTCCGGCACTCCGCCCGTCCTCGTTCGATGGTCACGCGGCATCTTGCCCGAACGGCGTTCATCGCGCAGGCCCGCGCCGCAGAGCCGTGATCGGTGCGATCCGAAAGACCGGAACACGAAGCACGCGAAGGACATGCAAGACGGGCCTCGGAGTCCGGGCCGCGTGTACCTCGTGCCTCCTTCGTGTCCTTCGTGTAACGTCTTTCACCTTGCATCGTTCGCGCATGTGCCGCCGGCGAACCGACCGATGCCTCGCCGTCGCCGACAGCAAGGAGGGAACATGGCCAAGTCCACCGCCCGGGCAGCGAAGGACCGCGCCGGAACCGTGCGCGTCGGCGTCGGCGGCTGGACCTACGAGCCCTGGCGCGGCAGCTTTTATCCCGATTCGCTCGTGCAGCGGCTCGAGCTCGAATACGCGAGCCGCCGCCTGACCACGATCGAGGTCAATGGAACCTTCTATCGCGCGCAGAAGCCCGCGACCTACGCGAAGTGGCGCGGCGAGACGCCGGATGGATTCGTGTTCTCGCTGAAGGCGCCGCGCTACGCGACCGATCGCCGCGTGCTCGCCGATGCGGGGCCTGCGGTCGCCGCATTCGTGCACGGCGGACTCGCCGAACTGGGTGACCGGCTCGGTCCGATCAACTGGCAACTCCCCGAGCACAAGGTGTTCGACGCGGACGACCTCGCGCGTTTCCTCGACCTGTTGCCCGCCGACCTCGACGGCGAGCCGCTGCGCCACGCGATCGAGGTTCGCCACGACAGTTTCGCATGCGAGGCCTTCGTCGACCTCATGCGGCGTCGCGGCGCCGCGATCGTCCACGCGCATTCGCCGAAGTATCCGTCGATCGCCGACCTCACCGCCGATTTCGTCTACGCGCGCCTGATGCGCAGCGAAGCCGGACGGACGGCGGGCTATGCGCCGGCCGCGCTCGATGCATGGGCGGCCTGCGCGCGGGCATGGGCGCGCGGCGGCGACCCCGCCGATCTCGCGCACGTCACCGCGGCCGCGGCGCCGCAACGCGCACGCGACGTCTTCGTCTACTTCATCGGCGCCGCGAAGGTGCGCAATCCTGCCGCCGCGATCGCGTTGATCGAGCGCCTGCGCGAGGCCCGAAACTGAAGGAAGGAGCGCGAGAGACGTAGCCGACAGCGCCTGCGGGCAGGCCGTCTCCCTGCATCGATACGCTCGAGGCCAGCCGCGCGCGCCGCGTCTTACCAGCGCGCGAACAGGTCCACGCGCAATCGATCCGTGTAGTCGACGAGGCCGTCGCGGCGCTCGTGGAAACCCGATGCACGCAGGCTCCAGGTATCGTCGAAGCCGTAGCCGGCCCAGAGCATGTGGCCGTGCGTCGCGCTGTGGAACCACCAGTCGTCGGAGTTGAACGCGGCCATCACGGCGTCGCGTTCGATGTCCTGGTAGGCATAACCGAACTCCCAGGCACGCGCGCGCATCGCATCGCCCGCGACGATGCTCCCGCGCACGCCGCGGCGGCGCTCGTCCGCCCCGAGGTTGTGCACGACATCGAGTCGCGCCTCGATCGGCCACTCGGCGGTTCCGTTGCGTCCGACGAGTTGCAGGTCGAGCAGGCGGTAATCCTCGGCGAGGCGACCCGCGACGATCGTGTTCGTGCGTGCGAGGCCCTGCCGCGCAAGTTCGTCCAGCTGCGAGAAGCCGAGATAGCTGACGAGGATCGCGGCGCTGGTCGGCGCGCCTTCATGCCAGCGCCACGCGAGCTGCGCCGCGGCGATGCGCGATTCGTCGCCGTAGAGCGCCTGCCCCGCGAGCCAGCCGGCACCCAGCTGCAGGCGATCGTAGTCGCCGAGCGCGATCGAGTGCTCGATCGTCGCGCCCGCGGGGCGCAGGTCCGGATCCCACACCATCGGCGAGAGCTCGAATGCGAGCGGTGCCTTGCCGAACAGCACGCTCGTCGCTTCGCCCGCATGCCAGCGCACGAACAGGCGGTCGAGGCCGATGCCGTCGCTGCGCTCGTTGTCGTTGTTGCGGCGATTGTCGCGGTTGTGGTCGCTGCCGAGCGCGAGCCGCAGCGAGCCCGTGACTTCCCACGCGGGAGCCGGCATCCAGCTGCCGCCGATGCGCAGGCGCGAGCGCCAGCGATCGAAATCGGCGCGGCCACCCGGCAATCCTTCGACGTGGTCGTAGCCGACCCAGGCCTCGCCGAACCATGCGACGCCCTGCTCCGGATCGGCATCCGCGCTTGCATCGACGATCGCGTCTTGCGCGCCGGCCGGGCCACTGCCGAGCAGCAATGCGATCGCGATGCCCGCGCCGAGCGTGAGGGCGCGACTCATGCGCGCAGCGCCGTCAGCGCGAGGTGCAGGTCCTGCGCCGAGGCATAGCGCTCGTCGCGGTTGCAGCGCAGGCAGCGCAGGATCACCGCCTCCAGCTCGGGCGGCATGTCCGGCCACAGCTCTGACGGCCGCACGGGTTCATTGCGCATCTGCGCCTGGTAGATTTCCATCGTGCTGCCTCCGGGGTACGGGAGTCCGCCGCAGAACATCTCGCTCATGACGACACCGCAGGCGTACAGGTCGCCGCGCTCGTCGACGTCGTCCCCGAGCAGCTGCTCGGGCGCGCAGTAGTTCGGCGTGCCGACGAAGGTTCCGGGCTCGGTGTGCCCCTGGCCGTCGCGTCGCACCGGCCGCGCGATGCCGAAGTCCATGAGCTTGGCGTTGCCATTCGCTTCGAGGATCAGGTTCTCGGGCTTGATGTCCCGATGCAGGACGCCGACCGCGTGCGCGGCCGCGAGCCCGGCCGACAGTTGCCGCGCGATGCGCAGCGCGGCGGAGTACGGCACGCGCCGGGTCTCGCCGAGCAGGTAGCGCAGGGTCAGGCCGCGCACGTACTCCATCGAGATCCAGGAACGTCCGTCGGCCTCGCCGAAATCGAAGGTGCGGAGCACGTTCGGATGCGTGATGCGTCGCGCCAGCTTGATCTCGCTCTTGAGCCGCTCGAGCTGCACCGTGTCGACGAGCACGCCCGGGCGCAGCATCTTCAATGCGACGATGTCGTCGAGTTCGAGGTCGTGCGCCTTGTAGACCACGCCCATGCCGCCCGCGCCGAGCTCGGAAATGATGCGGTAGCGACCGCCGAGCAGCGCGCCGGATGCGAGCCGGTCGCTGCCGCGCCTCGCCTCGACCGGTCGCACACGCGTGGTCTGCGCGGCGACCGGCGCCGGAAGCGCCGACGCGGCCAGCGCGTAGTAGCGCTTGCCGCTGTAGGCGCCCTGGGCCGCACCGAGCGCGCCGGCAGACAGGTTCGCCGCGAGTGCATCGCCCGCGCCGCGCGCGAGCAGCAACTGCCCCGGCAGGGAGTCGGCGAGCAGGCGGTCGATCTGCGCGGTGGCCGGACCGAGCACGAGCCGCACGCGCGCAGCATCGTCGCCGACGCTGGTGCAGAGCAGTTCGCCATCGGCGAGCGCACCGGCGGGTTTGACGATGCCGCTGCGCGCGCATTCGTGCAGCACGCTGGCCCACGCCGTGGTCGCGTCGCGCAATCGATCCGCGCCCACGAACGCCAGCCACCAGCGTGCCGCGCCGGCCGGTGACACCTGCGCGCCCTGCGCGGACGCGACCGACTGCAACAGCGCCTGCGCGCGTTCGACGACGGCCGCAGCGTCAGCGGCGGGCAGCGCCGCATCGGCGGCGCCGAGCATCTGGCGGAACTCGATGCCGAGCACTGCGAGCGTCTGGCGCCGCGGCGGTTCGGCCGCCGATACCGACTGCGGCACCTCGGTCGCTGCCTCCGCGGCGGGCTCGGGCAGGAAGCGCGCGAGATGCCCGACGTAACCTTCCATGTCGCTCTTCTCGCGCAGGTCCGACAGCAGCGAGTCGAACGCGCGCGCGAGCCGGCCGAGTTCGCCGCTGTCGCCCGAATCGATGCGGCGTCCGTAGTCGCCGGCCGCCGCGGCTTCGGCCGCCTCGGCCATTTCGCCGACCGGTTTCAGCACGCGCCGCGCGAGCAGCAGCGACAACAGCAACGCGATCACGAGCGAGGCCAGTCCCGCCAGCACCACGCCGTTGAGCAGTGCGCGGTAGTCGGCCGTGATCTGGTCGCTGGACGCGAGCACGCCGACGGTGCCGAGCCCGGGCTCGGCCGCCGCGGCAGTCGGCGCGAAGCGCGCGACCCAGTCCTCGCCCGCGAGCGCAAGCGGGCGGTCTCCCTTCGCGGCGATGCCCGCGGAGGCGACCGCGCGCTGCAATTCCTCCGCCGCGGGCCGCTCGAGCGAACTGGCGACCAGCCGCGGTCCGCCCTCGCCGGGCAACCAGTACGCGACGTCCGCGCCTGCGACCTGCGCGATCGAAGACGCGAGTGCATCATCCACGTCGAGCGCGACGAGCAGGAAACCGACGAGGTCCTGGCGCTGCGCGAGCGGCACCACCGCGGCCTGCAGCAGGCGATCGCCCTGGCGCCAGTACCCGCTGAACGGGGCGGTTTCGCGCAATGCCGCGGCAACCAGCGGGTCGCCGGCCATCGAGCGTTCGAACGCTTCGGCCTCGTCGCTGCTCGCGAGCACGTTGCCGCTCGCGTCGAGCAGCACCGCGACATCGAGCGCGAATTCGCGTGAGCGCTCGCCGAGCAGGTCGCGCATCGAACCCGTGTCGGGGGCACCTGCATCGCCGAGCCCGGGCAAGGTCTCGCTGCTGCCGGCGTCGCCGATGTACTTGACGAAATCCGCATCCGCCGCGATCAGCCGCGCGGCCATCTGCACCTGTTCGAGCCGGCGCTGTGCGAACTCGCGCTGCACGCCCGCGCTGGTGTCGAGTGCCTTGCCGACCGCGTGGCCGGCGATGCGCCTGCCCTGCACCTGGGTCAGCACGACCGCCGCCACGATCGCGAACACGATCAGCAGCGCGATGCCGAGGAACAGGCGCAGCGCGAGCGGAAGCGCGTAGCCGCGCTGGTAGCGACCGGTTTCAGTACCCGCCATCATTGCCGCGCCCGTAGGGTTTGCCGAACTTGTTCATGTGCGCCGGAATCCGCTTGAAGCGAAGGTCCAGGCGCACGTCGAGCGCGGCCTGGCGGCCCGCGTCGACGCGGGCCTGCCACGGCGTCGCGCGGTCGTGCCAGACCACCAGGTCCCCGGGCCCCGCCGGAACATCGGCGAGGCGGAAGCGGCCGTCGCTCGAGGGGCGTGTGAAGTGCGGCGTGTCGAGCACGAGGATGTGGCCGACCATCGAATGGTGCACGTTGCAGTAGACGCGCACGTAGCCGGCGCGCGGGAAGTCGACCGTGTGTTGCTCGCCTGCGCCGTACAGACCGACGTCGAAGGCATTGCCCTTGGAGGTCGAAAACGCGTTGTGGAGGATCGGGTCCTGGTTCGGAAAACTGACCTTGCTGCCCGCGACGATCGGCAGGATGCGCGGCTCGAAACGCTTGCGCGACGTGCGCATTTCGAACGGCTGCGCCGGGGGCTTCAGCCGCGGCGAATTCGCCGGCCGGAAATAGACCACCGCTTCCGCGGCTTCCTCTGCGCGCAACGGCTTGCCGTCGACGACCAGGGCGACCTGGCCTTCGAGCACCGCGGCAGCGGCTGGCGCGGTGGCCAACAGCATCACGCACATCGCCCAGCTGCGCATCGCCCCTCCCGAACCGGCTGCGCCGTCACCAGAGTGTAGCGGCAGCACGGTGCGCGCACGCAAGCCCCCGCGACACGCGCCGCGGAAGCAGGCTTCGCCCCTGCGTGCGGGAGCCGGCGCCACGCGTCAGACCGCCTGCCACGGGTGTCGCGCGAGCGCCGCCTCGAGCAGCGCGATCCAGCCCGGCTCGATGCCGAAGCCGACGTCGTCGATCGCCGCGAGCGGCAGCACCGCGCGAGCGGAATTGGTCAGGAACGCGCCGCGGAAGCCCGCGACCTCGGCGAGCTCGACACGCCGCGTCGCACACGGCACGCGATTCGCCGCGAGCCCGCCCTTCAGCAACTGCATCGAGATCCCCGCGAGCGCGGGTGCATCCGGCCACACGAAACCCGCGCCATCGAAGAAGCCGACGTTCCAGATCGAGGCTTCGGCCACCGCTCCGCCGGGGTCGATGAACAGCGCATCGTCGAACCCCGCGGCTTGCGCCCGCCGCTTCTGCAGGAACAACCCGAAGCTGCCGACGTGCTTGATGTGCGGCGCGTCGCGCAGCCACGCGACGCTGCGCACGCGCGCCGACGCGAGCGTCGGCGCGGGCGCAGGCGACGTCGTCACCAGCACGTCGGGTTCGACCGCGCGATCCAGTCGCGCGCGATCGAGTGCACGCGAGAACACGTTGACGCGCAACGTCGTCGGGCCGGCGGCCTGCGCGACGGCCTGGCGCATCCAGTCGCGCGTGCGAGTGCGATCGAGCGGGGTGCCGAACAGCTCCAGCGTGGCACTCGAAAGCCGCTCCAGGTGCAGGTCGAGGCCCTGCACGCATCCGCCCTGCGCGCGCATCGAGGTGAAGTGGCCATAGTTGTCGAGGACCAGGTGGCGCAGGTCGTCGACTCCTGCGGCACGGCCATTGAGTTCGCAGCGGCGGGCATTCATCGATCGTCGCGATCCGGCAGGGTCACGTCGCGCAGGATCGCACGGCATGCCGGTTCATACGCGAATAGAATGCGCGACCCGCCAAGCGCTGCCCGCCCGCACCCGTGAGTCCGCTCTCGCCCGCCACCCGCGCCCGGTTGCAGATCCACTTCTGCGTCCTGCTCTGGGGTTTCACCGCGATCCTCGGCAAGCTCATCACGCTCGCGGCGCTGCCGCTCGTGCTCTGGCGCATGCTGATCGTGGTCGCCGCGCTGGCGCTGGTACCGCGCGTCTGGCGCGGCCTGCTCGGACTGTCGCCGCGACTCGCGCTCGCCTACTGCGGCATCGGCGTGCTCGTCGCGCTGCACTGGCTGACGTTCTACGGCGCGATCAAGCTCGCCAACGCCTCGGTCGGCGCGACCTGCATCGCGCTCGCGACGCCGATGACCGCGCTGGCCGAACCCTGGCTCGCGCGGCGGCGCTTCTCGGCCACCGAGCTCATGCTCGGCTTCGCGGTGCTGCCGGGGGTCGTGCTCGTCGTCGGCGGCGTGCCTGGCTCGATGCGGCTCGGCATCGCGATCGGCGCGCTGTCGGCCCTGCTCGTCGCGCTGTTCGGCTCGCTCAACAAGCGCCTGGTCGAACATGCCGACCCGCTGACCGTGACCGCGGTCGAACTCGGCGCGGGCACGCTCGCGCTCGCCCTGCTCGCCCCCGCGATGCCGCTGCTGTTCCCCGCGTTCGATGGCGCCATCCTCGAGGTGCCGGGCGCGCGCGACGGGCTGCTGCTGCTCGTGCTCGCGCTGGCCTGCACGCTGCTGCCGTTCGCGCTCGCGCTGGTCGCGCTGCGCCACATGAGTGCATTCGCAGCGCAACTCGCGACCAACCTCGAGCCGGTCTACGCGATCGTGCTCGCGGCGTTGCTGCTCGGCGAACAGCGCGAGCTCACGCCGCTGTTCTACGCCGGCGCCGCGATCATCCTCGGCGCGGTGTTCGTGCATCCGCTGCTCGCGCCACCCCGGCGCATTTCGCAACCCGAATTGCTCGGGACGGCGGAAGCCAGGAACGTCGCGGACTAGCGCCTAGAATGCGTTCATGGCACCGCCGCCCCAATCCGGCTCGCATGGCTGGCGACCATCTTCCATCCGGCAGCGGTCCGGATCCACGTATCGGTGAAGCGGAACCGGGCCGCGAACGCCTCGCCGTGCGAACGACCTTCGACGGACGTCGTGCCGATGACGACGGCCGCGTCGCCAAACAGCCGCACCGATTGGCCGTGGTTGCGGAACGCGTCGTAGGCGGGCTCGCGGCGCTGCACTTCCGCGAGCACCTGCGCGAGGCCGGTCACTTGCCCGGACGAATCGACCAGCGTGAAGCGCTCGTCCAGTCCTTCGCGCAAGCGCGCGGCGTCGCCGTCCTCGAACGCTCGGCACAGCGCGGCTTCAACGCGCAGGATTTCGCGTGCGTCGCGATCATCATCGCGGGATTCTGCCTGTGCCGGAAACGCCGCCGCGATCGCGACGGCACACCACATCGCCATCCTCATCTGCACTCCCGCCCCTGCGATGACGACAGCTTGCAGCAACGGGCCGCGTACGCTGTTGCAGTGCGTGCGCAAGAGCGCACGGCGGCCGGCGTGAGGCTCAGCGGCAATCCGGCGGCCACGCCGCCTCGGCCCCGGCCTCCAGGTCGACCAAGTAGAGCTCGCCGGAGCGTTCGCGATCCGCCTGTGCGAACAGCAGTCGTCGCCCGTCCGGTGACAGCAGCGGGCCGACCTGGAACACGTCGTCGCGCGCGGCGATGCGGCCACGTTCGTGCCAGGCCTCGCCACGCCGGTCGTACACATACAGATGCGAGCGGTCGCCGCGGTCGGCGACGACGACGAGCACGCGCCCGTCGCGCGACATCTCGGCCTCGTACTCGTTCGCGGCGCTGCTGACCGGCGCGCCGACATTCGAGACGCGCCATCCCCCTTCGCGGTCGGGCGTGGCGATGTAGATGTCGCCTTGTCCGGATCCGCCTGCGCGACTCGAGCCGAACAGCAGGCGACCGCCCTGGATCGGCCGCGGAAGCAGCTCGGAGCCCGCGGAATTCACCGGCTCCGGCAGGCGCCTCGGCACGCCCCACGCCGACTCGCGCGCCGCGCGTTCGACCACCCAGATGTCGAGGTCGTCCGGATCGGCTGCGCCGCGATTGGAAACGAAGTAGAGGCGACGTCCGTCCGCGTCCAGTGCAGGATCGGATTCGAGCGCAGGCGCCGGCGCCGCGAACGCGGGTTCGACCGGCGGGCTCCACTGGCCGAGGCGGCATTCCGACTGCAGCAGCCGATAGCCGCCAAAGCCGCGATCGGCGCGGAAGAAATACAGCTCGCCCCCGTCGGCCGAGAAGGTCGGCGAAGACTCGTACTGGTCGCTCGACAGCGTCGCCGGCGTCCAGTGCCGTGGCTGCGAACCGGTCGGCGACGCGTGCGCGGTCATCACGCACGCGGCCAGCAGCAGGGCCGACGACATCGTGGCGAGTCGCCGCGGATGCGGACAGGTCAAACCCATGGGCAAACCCTCGCAGGGAACGATGACGCGATGGTCGCACGCGGCGTGCGCGATCGCGTCCGCATTCCTGCGCGATCGCGACCTCAGGCGGAATCGAAGCCGTCATCGAAGATCGCATCCGGCTGCCGTTCGTAGGCGCCGATGTCGACCTGGCCCGCGCGCGGCATGCCGCGCTGGTCCGTGGCAGGCGCGCCGGTCGCGCTGCCGCTGTCGAGCGCGGGACTGCCCGGGCCGATCGCCATCGTCATCGTGCGGCCTCCGTTCATCGCGGGATCGCCGAGCGCGGCCGCCGCGAAAGACGTGCCTGGCGCGACCGCGGCTTCCTGCTGGCCGCCCGAACCCGGGCGCACGAGCGGCCACTGCAGGTTCGCGGCGCCGTTGGCGGCCGGATGCAGCATCGCCCACGGGTTGTACGCGTTGCCGCCCGTATTGCCTTCGAACACGACGTTGCGCAGCGTCAGCGCCGCGCCACTGTCGTTCGCGATGCCTCCCGCGAAGCAGACGCCGCAGGGCGCATGATTGCGCGCGATCGTGAGGTTCTGCAGCAGCAACGCGGACGCACCGGAGATCGCGATCGCGCCACCGAGCCCATTGCTCGCCACATTGCCCGTGAACGTCGAATTCACGATGCTGCCCTGGAGCGCGCCGCCCGCGCCGAACAACGCGAGCCCGGCGTAGCCCGCGGCGGTGTTGTCGCGGAAGGTGCTGCCAGTGATCGTGACGGGACTGCCCTGGATGTAGGCGCCACCCGCGAGCTTGTCGCCCGCGATGCTCGCGTTGCCGTCGAAGCTCGAGTCCTCGATGCGCGTATGCGAAGCCGCGCCATACGTCACCGTGAACAGGCCCCCGCCGTACGCATTGGCGACATTGTCGGTCACGCGCGTGCGGCACAGGTTGACGTTGCGCGCGTCGCCGTCGACGCCGATCGCGCCGCCGTTGCCGCCGTTGCCGGGATTGCCGCCGTTGCCGGTCGCGTGGTTCGCGTTGAACTCGCTGTCGAACACGTGGACGCGCACCGAACCCAGCGAATACAGCGCGCCTCCATTGGCACCGGAGTTGCCCGCGAAGCGCGTGCGCACGACCGACAGTTCCGCAGCGCCGACGACGTACACCGCGCCGCCACCGTCGTCCTGCGCGACCTGGATCGCATGGTTGCCCTCGAAGCGCAGGTCGAACAGCCGGATCGCGACGGCCTGCCACGGCCCGCCGGTCGCCTTGTACAGCCCCGCGCCGCTGCCACCCGGCGTCGAGCCCTCGACGAGCGCGCCGTTGCGCAGCACGAATTCGTACGCGAGGTTGGAAGGATTGCGGACTTCGATCACGCGTCGCGCGCCGCCACCCGAGAGGCGCGCGCCGCCGAGATCCAGGTGCGTCGCGCGCGTGACGTCGAGCGTCGCCGAAAGCACCAGCGTCGACGCGCCCACGTCGACGCGGATCGCCCCGCCCGCATCGAGGGCCTGCTGCAGCTGGGCGGTCGTCACGCTGCCGGCGGTCCCGTTGCCGAGAACGACCGGCGACGGCATCGGCGGGGGCGACGGGGCGACGCAGTCGAACGCGACCTGCGCGTGTGCGAACGGGACCGCCGCCACGCAGAGCGCGCCCGCGACCAGCCGATGGAACCCGGGCAGACATCGATGCATCGAAACGACCTCGCACGCATGGCGCGCCGTCGCGGCGCGAATGCACAGTGTCCGGGACCGCCCTCACCGAAATGCGAACCACGTCACGCGCATCGCTTCGCGTGAGGGATTCTCCTCGGCATCGCCGGGACTCGTGCCGATGCGCGGCGGCGCGGCGTTCCCTAGTCTGGACCCACCCGAGAGAGAACCTGCTTCATCCAAGCCTGCGAGCGCGACGGACGAATCGGTCGATCGGGGACGTCCGCAACGCCAGGTCCAGGATTGCACATGGCCGTGTTCCCGGATCTGGCGCTGCGGGCCACCACGCGGCACCCGCCGCGATTCCTTCAGTCCGCGACGCGCGTCGCCACCCTCAATGCGATGTCCGCACGCGCGGCGAAACCGAGTCGTTCGTAGAGCTGCTTCGCGCGCACGTTGTCGTGGCTCACGTGCAGGAACGCGAGTCTCCCCTCAGCGAGGATGCCGTTGGCCAGCACGGCGACGAGCCTGCGCGCATGGCCGCGCCCCGCATGCGCGGGATGCGTGCAGACCGCGCTGATCTCGGTGTGTCCATCCAGACGCATGCGCTCGCCTGCCATCGCGGCGAGCCTGCCGTCTTCGTAGAGGCCGACGTAGCGCCCCATCGCCGGCGTGCGTCTGCGGAAATAGTGCGGATAGACGAGCGCAGTGAGCGCGAGCATGTCGTCCAGGTGCGTTTCGCCGAGTTCGACGACGCGTGGACCATCGGCGACTGCAAGGCGCGTGGAACAGATCATCTGCGCGATCGTCACCGACTGCAGCACGTTCCATGCAGGCGACAACACGGGCGCATGGCCGACGAAGCAGACGAGCTCGCCCGGGTCGACCAGGCGCCCTGCGTCTTCGCAGGAGATCCCGTCGCGCCCTACCCCGACGAACGGAGCGACGTCGCTCGGATAACGCAGGGCCTGCCCGGCCCGCACGGCGAACGATGCATGGTCGGACTGCAGCGAGGCCCACACCGGGTTGTCGAGAGGATGCATGAGGGGCGAGCGGAGAGGGCAGCGTGAAGGGGTGCGCGGATCCGCGCGGACGTTCAATCTAGCCGACCGGACCGGTTCGGGGATGTGCCGTCATCGCGAACATCACGGCGATGCGCGTCGGCGTCGATCCGCAGCACGGACCTGCGCCGATTCCCCTGTCCGCCGATTGCGACTACGCTCGCGCGATGGCCAGACCGCCCATGCGAAGCGACGCCAACGAACTCGTGCGCGCAGTCGCGCGGCTGCAGCTCAAGCTCCTTCTCGACGCACTGCGCGACATCGCGCTGAGCCCGCTCGCGCTCGGCGCGGCGGCGATCGACCTCGTGCGGATTCGGCGCCATCCGCCGCGCCTGTTCGACGCGGTGTTGCGGCTCGGAGAACGCACCGACCACTGGATCGACCTGTGGTCCGGCAGCGCTCGCGCGGGCGCGGACCGGCGCGAGAACGTCGACGCCCTGCTCGAGCGCGTCGAGGAGATCGTGCGCGACCCGCAGGTCGGCGCGCGGCGCGCTCGCGTGCTGCGACGCTGGGCCGAGCGCCAGGTCGCGCGGGCGCGCCAGCGCGCCGCGATCGCGGCTCAACCGCCATCGCCGGACGGCGCCGACTGAGCCACCCGTTCACGGGCGCGGCGCGAACTTGCCCGCGATCGCTTCAGGCCCCATCGTAGCGGTCCGCCCACGGAGCCCGCGATGCCCAATCCGATCACCCACCCCCTGCTGCGCTGGGCAGGCAACCTGCGGTTCCCGCGCCTTGCCCTGCTCACCGGTGCGCTGTTCGTCGCCGACTTGCTGATTCCGGACATGATCCCGTTCGTCGACGAGATCCTGCTCGGCCTCGGTACCCTGCTGCTCACTCAATTGCGGCCCCGCAAGCGGCCTGCGGCCGGGCAGGACCGGCGCTGATGCGTTACCTGCTGTGCGTGCTCCTCGGCTTGCTCGCCGGCGCGTTGCTCGCATCGACAGCCGCGAGTGCGTTGCAGAGGCGCAACGAAGTCCCGCGCGCGCTGATGACGCTGATGAAGCACGACTTCGCCGCGGCACGCAACGGCGCACGCGCGAGCGACTGCAGCGTTCCATCGCAGGCCGCCGCACGCACGCGCCTGGACCAGTCAGCCGCCGACATCGGGCAGCGCGTGCTCGCGCCGGCCACGAAGGACCGCGTCTTCACGCAGTACGCGCAGGACCTGCGGAGCGCGATCGCGCGCTGGGACGCATCTGCGACCTGCGCGTCGCAGGTCGAAGCCCTGACCGCGATCGGCCACGCCTGCGACGCCTGCCATCGCGATTATCGCTGAAGCGATAGGGTCCCGAATGCATGCGTCCGACTGCGCCTGCACGGCCGGCAGGGCAGTAAAGCCCGCGGCAGGGACCGCGGCCGGTCGGTCGACGGGCAGCTCCGCTTCGGGACCGATTGCAGGCAATTACAAGACTCATTAGTATCGTATTGCCGGCGACTTCCGACCTCCCAGGTCCGCGGTCGGCCGGGTGAAGACAAAACCCGACCGAACCCCCGCAACGGACCACGATGACACCGACTGCCCGCCGCACGTTGCTGAGCGCGATCGCGTGTTCGCTGCTCGCGGCCTGCTCCATTCCATCGAAGCCGGAGCTGCCGCCGCTGCGCAGCGAGGCCCCGCTCGCAAGCCTCCAGGCGCAGGGCGGCGGCCACTGGCCCGACCCGCAATGGTGGCGCACATTCGCCGATCCGCAACTGGACGCGCTCGAAGAGCGTGCCCTGGCAGGAGCGCCGGCGCTCGATGAAGCGCGTCGACGCTTCGACACCGCTGCGCGTGCGATCGACGTCGCCGGTGCGGGCGCAGGCCTGTCGGCACGCGCGAATGCGCAGCTGCAGCGCCAGCGGCTCAGCGAGAACGGGCTGATTCCGCCGCGCTTCCTCGGATTCACCTGGTACAACCAGGGCGACCTCGGCCTCGAGTTCGAGGTCGACTTCGACTTCTGGGGCCGCACGCGTGCCGCCGTCGCGGCAGCGGTCGACGAAACGCGCGCCGCCACCGCCGAACGCAGTGCCGCCGCGCTGATGCTGACGGCTGCGGTCGCCGATACCTATCTCGGCTGGCAGGCCGACCACGCGCGGCTCGCGCTCGCGCGCGACACGCAGGCGACGCTCGAACGTTCGCGAGCGCTCGCCGCGAGGCGCGCCGAGCGCGGCATCGACCCTCCCGACATCGGGCACGAACTCGAGGCTCAGCTCGCGGCCGCGCGCGAACTCGCCGCGGCGTGCGAGGGCGCGGCGCGCATCCGCCACGCCGCGCTCGCCGCGCTGCTCGGCCTGTCGCCGGCCGAACTCGGCGAACTCGAGCCGCGAGCGCTGCCGCGCGCCGACGCACGACTGCCCGATGATGCCGGGCTCGACCTGCTCGCACGGCGTCCCGACATCGCCGCGAGCCGATGGCGCGTGGAGGCCGCGATGCGTCGCGTCGACCAGGCGCGCGCGGCGTTCTTTCCGGACATCCGGCTCGGCGCGATGGTCGGCCTGCAGTCGATCGACCTCGACCACCTGTTCGACGCGGGCAGCCGCATGGGCGGTATCGGGCCCGCGCTGCACCTGCCGTTGTTCGCTCGCCGCCCGCTCGAAGCGGCGTACGGCGTGAGCCAGGCGCAGTTGCAGGCGGCCGCCGCCGCGCATGACGCACGCGTGGTCGATGCGGCGCGCGAAGTCGCCCTGCACGCGCTCGAACTCGCGCAGGTCGATGCGCGTCGCGACGAGCGCAGGCGCCAGCTCGACGCGATCGCGGCCATCGAACGCAGCGCGACGCTGCGCAGCCAACGCGGCGTCGGCGACGACCGCGCGGTGCTCGCAGCGCATGCGCGCGTGCTCGAGCAGCGCGATGCGCTCGTGCAACTCGAATCGCAGGCGCTCTCGAGCGCGATCGCACTGACCCGCGCGCTCGGCGGCGGGTATCGCACCGACGCACCCGCCGCTGATCCTGCCGCCGATGCGGCGCACCCGAATCCGCCACAGGTCGACCCACGATGAGCGATGACCCGCGCCCGAGTGATTCCCCCGCCGCTGTGCCGGCCCGCAACGGCAAGCGCCGCGTGTTGCTGGTCGGCATCACGCTCGCATTCATCGCGGCGGGCATCGCGTGGTACCTGGTGTGGATCCTGGTGTGGTCGCAGCGCGAGGTGACCGAGGATGCCTATGTCGCGGGCAACCAGGTCACGGTGTCGGCGCAGGTGCCGGGCACCGTCGTCGCGCTGCTCGTCGACGACACGCAGCGCGTCGAGGCCGGCGACGTGCTGGTTCGCCTCGATCCGACCGACGCCGATGTCGCGCTCGCGAAGGCGCGCAGCGCGCTCGCGAACGCGGTGCGCCAGGTGCGCCAGCAGACCGCGATGGCCGCCGAGTCCGACGCCGCGGTCGCGGCGCGCAGGCTCGATCTGGCGCGTGCGCGCGCCGACCTCGCTCGGCGCGCGCCGCTGCTGGCCGACAAGGCGATCGCGCCCGAGGAAGTCGCGCATGCGCGCACCGCGGTCGAGGTCGCCCAATCCGCACTCGATCTCGCGACCCGGCAGGGGGAAGCCGCGCATGCGCTCGTCGACGGCACCGGCGTCACCGACAACGCCGCGGTGCAGCAGGCGCGCGCGGCGTTCAACGAGGCCTGGATCAACGCAGCACGCAACGAGATCGTCGCGCCGGTCAGCGGCTACATCGCGCAACGCAGCGTGCAGGTCGGCAGTCGGGTGCAACCGGGCCAGCCGCTGATGACCGTGATCGCGCTGCACGACCTCTGGGTCGATGCGAACTTCAAGGAAAGCCAGCTCGCGCACATCCGGATCGGCCAGCCCGCGACGGTCGAAGCCGACCTCTACGGCAGCGATGTCGAGTTCCGCGGGCGCGTGGTCGGGATGGCTGCCGGCACCGGATCCGCGTTCGCGCTGCTGCCCCCGCAGAATGCCTCGGGCAACTGGATCAAGGTGGTGCAACGCGTGCCGGTGCGGATCGAACTCGATCCAGGCCAGCTCGAGAAGACGCCGCTGCGCATCGGCCTGTCGACGCACGTGCGCGTGGACACGCACGACCGCTCGGGCAGCGTGCTGCCGGCGGCGGCGCCCGCGGCCACCGTGGCCGAGACGCCGGTGTTCGCGCTCGACCTCGCGCGCGCCGAGGCCGAAGCCGACGCGATCATCGCCGCGAATCGGCCGCCGGCCGACTGAGGCGTCGCGATGGCCGACGAACGCGACGCGCAGGCACCCTTGCCGCCGCTGCACGGCGCGCCGCTCGCGCTGTTGACGGTCGCGATCGCGTTCGCGACGTTCATGGAAGTGCTCGACATCACGATCGTCAACGTGTCGGTGCCGCACATCGCGGGCAGCCTCGGCGTGAGTCCTCAGGAAGGTACTTGGGCGATCAGTTCCTATTCGCTCGCGAGCGCGATCATGCAGCCGCTGTCGGGCTGGATCGGGCGCCGCTTCGGCGAAGTACGCGCATTCTGCGTGTCGGTGCTGCTGTTCGTCGTGATGTCGGTGCTGTGCGGGCTCGCCACCAGCATGCCGATGCTCGTGGTCGGCCGGCTGCTGCAAGGCGCCGGGTCCGGCCCGATGGTCGCGCTGTCGCTGAGCCTGCTGCTCAACAACTATCCCAACGAGAAGAAGGGGCTCGCGCTCGCGCTGTGGGCGATGACCGTGGTGGTCGCGCCGATCTTCGGTCCGATCCTCGGCGGCTACCTGACCGACAACTTCAGCTGGCCGTGGATCTTCTACATCAACGTGCCGGTGGGCCTGCTCGCCGCGGTCATCACTTGGGCCCTGCTGCGCCGGCGCGAAACGCGCGTGGTCAAGGCGCCGATCGACATGGTCGGCCTCGCCCTGCTCGTGGTCGGCGTCGGCTGCCTGCAGTTCATGCTCGACAACGGCAACGACAAGGACTGGTTCTCCTCGCCGCTGATCATCTCGCTCGGCGTGGTCGCGCTCGTTTGCCTGACCTACTTCGTCGCGTGGGAACTCACCGAGAAGCATCCGGTGGTCGACCTGTCGCTGTTCCGCAGCCGCAACTTCACGATCGGCGTGGCCGCGATGTCGTTCGGCATGTTCGCGTTCTTCGGCATCAACGTCGTGTATCCGCTGTGGCTGCAGACCGTGGTCGACTACACGGCGAGCTGGGCCGGGCTCGCGACCGCGCCGGTCGGGATCCTCGCGTTCCTCGTCGCGCCGCTGATCGGGCGCAACATCCAGCGCCTCGAGCTGCGCTCGGTGGTGACCTTCGCGTTCCTCGTGTTCGCGGCGACCTCGTACTGGTTCGCTACGTTCCCTGACAACGCGGCGTTCGACCAGCTCGTGTGGCCGCGCCTCGTGATGGGCATCGCGATCCCGTGTTTCTTCATCCCGCTGAACCAGGTGTTCCTGTCGGGACTGGAGCCGCACCAGATCGCATCGGCGTCAGGACTCGCGAATTTCTGCCGAACCATCGCGGCGAGCATGTCGACCGCGATGACCGTGACGCTCTGGCAGCATCGCGGCGACTACCATCACGCGGTGCTGGCCGAACATGTCGCGCGCGCGAACCCGGCGGCGAACGCGTGGATCGACGGTTTCGCCGCGCTCGGCGTTCCGGCCGAGCGCATGTGGGCGCTGACCGAGGCCTTGCTGACGCGCCAGGCGATGACGCTCGCGGTCAACGACGTGTTCCTGTTCTGCACCGCGCTGTTCCTGCTGATGATCCCGGTGGTCTGGTTCGCGCGGCCGCCGTTCGGAAACGTCGAGGCAGGCGCCGGTCACTGAGCTCCGGGTGGTACGCCGATGCCGCCCGCGGACGGCTGCTCAGTCGCGCAGCGGCGCCGCCTGCGCAAGCGCGGTGATGCCCGGCGCGGCCGGGCTCGCGCGGCGCTGCCACCAGCGCGCGATGCGGCGACCGAGCGCGATGCCGGGCTGCTCGACCCAGCGATGCACGAGGCCTGCGACCAGCAGCGTGAGCACGACATTGACGAGCAGGTAGCCGCCGAGGTGGCCGCTGCGCCACCAGGAACCCGCAGGCTGGCGCAACAGCCACCAGAGCAGCGACATGAATACGATCGGGTGGAACAGGTAGATCGAATAGCTCACGCGCCCGAGCCAATCGGTCAAGCGGTGCGCCACCGGCACGACACGGGTGCCGACGACGAACAGCCAGCCACCGAGCGCATACGGAATCGTCGCGTTGCGTTCGATCCCGATCGCGAGCACCCCCGCGACCGGCAGCAGGACGAGGTGGTACGCGAACAACGCCGCGACGCCGATGCGCAGCCAGCCGTCGCCGCTCGCGCGGCGATCGAACACGCAGTGGCGATAGAGGGTGCCGCAGAACATGATCGACAGGTTGAGGAAGCTGAAAGCCGCGTTCGAGCCCAGCGTCGGCAGGCCGGCCCACCGCAGCAGCATCGCGAACGAATAGATCGCGGTGAACATCGCGGCGATGCCCCAGATGCGCCACATGCGATCGAGGCTGTGCGCGAACAGCAAGGCCACGCAGCATGCGTAGAACACGACTTCCAGCACCAGGGTCCAGTACAGCCCCTCGGCCGGACGCGCGCCGAACACGTCGTGCAGCAGCATGAAGTTCAGCAGCAGGTCGCGCGCACCGAATTCGCGCCCCCAGATCCACCAGCCGGTCAGCGCACCGAGCGGAATCGAAAGCCAGTACGCCGGGGCGATCCGGAAGAAGCGCTTGATCACGAAGCTGCCGACCGGCGCCGGCTGGTCCGCGCGGATGCTGAACGGGATCACGAATCCGCTGACGAGGAAGAACGCGACGACGCCGATGCGACCGACATCGACCGAGCGGGCCCACTCGTGGATCCACTTCCCGTCGATCGGGCCGATGGTCGCGAAGGATTCCGAGACATGCATCCACACGACGAGCAGCGCGGCGATGCCGCGCAGCGCATCGACGCAGCGCAGGCGCCCGCCGTCGACGGCGCCCCACCCCCCGCCGGGCAGTGCGTTGCCCGGCGTCATGCGCCCTGCTTCCGGATGGCGTTCATGCGACCCGCGGCCGGCGCGGACCGATCGAAGGATGGATCTCGAACATCTGGACTCCGGCGATTCGCAGCGATTCTGCCACCGCAGGATCCGCCGTGCGCGCGGCCCGCGAAGCGGCGCGGAAGCGCGCAGCCGACGATGCGCGTCGCGCAACGAAAAGGGCCGCGGCAAGCCGCGGCCCCTTGTGCGCGTCGCGTTCGATCAGGCCGGCGCGACCTCTTCCGCCTGCAGGCCCTTCTGGCCCTCGACGACGCGGAACGAGACCTTCTGCCCTTCCTGCAGCGTGCGGAAACCGGTACCGGTGATCGCGCGGAAATGCACGAACACGTCCGGTCCGTTCTCACGGCTGATGAACCCGAATCCCTTGCTCTCGTTGAACCACTTGACGGTGCCCACCTGACGATCCGACATGAAACTCTCCGCAATGACTGATGAAGTGACGCCTCCCCCTCGAGGCGGTCGACCACTGCGTATGCCGGCGTGCAGGCGAGGCGATGCGCGTACCGTGCGGTTGCGCCACATCGGATCGCCAGGCTCGGAGACCGTGCAGACACAGCGTCTTGAGTCTACTCCAAAAGGCAAAAAATGCGCGACGACCGCGCTGTCGGCGCGCGCAGCTCAGTAGGCGCGCACGTCGACGGCCGGATCGCGCATCGCGCCGGCCCAGGCGGTCGCGAGGGCGGCGAGTCCGCCGGGATATTCGCGCTGGAGGATCGATTCCACCGCCACCGGACTGCAGGGCGCAGCCTGCTGCGCATGCAATACCGCGGCGAGCGCGCGCCGGCCCTCGACACCCCGCATCAGCTGGGCTACCAGCGCATAGGCGCGGAGGTAGCGCTGCTCGCGTTCCGGCCCGGCATTTGTTTCGGCCGCATAGAAGGCCAGATCCTCGCGCGCGAGGAGATCGACGAGTTCTTCGCTGCCGTCCCCGGCCGGCGCGGCGGCCGCCACCGCCTCGCTGCCGGCGCCGACATCGACCTGGCCGCCCATGCCGCCGCCCTGGTAACGCCCGAAATACTCGGCCAGGCCTTCGTTGAGCGGGGTCGGCAGGTTGCCGATCGATTCGTGCACGAGCGCGTGCGTGATCTCGTGGCGCAGCACCATGAACGTGATCTCGTCGTCGGCCTGCTTTCGCACGTAGATCGTCCGTCGCGCGGGCGAATACGCGCCGGCCGACGCCGCGAGCGAAGGCTCGCCGACCAGCCGCGCATACTCGTTGGCGTCGAGCACGAACACGACGCGCAGGCGCAGGCCGTGCGGAGCGGCGATGCCGAGCGTGTCGCGCAGTACGCGCTGCACGCCGAGTGCATCGGCGACGGCGCGCTGCTGCAACTGGCCCGGGAGGTCGACGTCGTGGCCGCTTGCATCGACCGAGATCGACGGCGCGCCCGCGACTTCGAGCACGCGGTGGCCGGCCACGTCCGCGGCCGGCGGGCGGTCCGAATAGTGCGTGATGCCGGATTCATCCACCCATCGATGCACCGACAACGCCGGCGCCGCCGCAGGCTCGATCGGACGCGCGGCACAATCGGCTGGCGGAAGCGGCGGATGGCTCATGCGCGCCGGCGCGATGGCCACGGGTGGCTGCGTCGGCGGTCCCGCTACGGCCGGCATCGAAGGCGCCGGCGGCGCGATCACCTCCGCCGCGGGCGGGGCATGCGCATGCACGACCGGCGCTTGTTCGACCGCGGCCGGTTCGCGCCCACAACCCGCGAGCATGGCTGCCACCCATGCGGCGAGGATGCGGATGCCTGTTCGCGGGCGCAGGGGCAACATCGGGCGATTGTGGCTGAACGCATGCTGCTGCGATAGCGCCGCACGCCGATCGATCCCGTGTTGCGCTTCGGCGGTCGTTCATCCGGCGCGCCCGATCATGCGGCGGCACCCCTACCGCTCACGACTGGAGGTTCGCATGAATCGGATGTTCGCCATCGCCGCTTCCCTCACGCTCGCGGCGGCGAGCGCGCAGGCACAGGACACGCGTTCGACCACGTACCAGACCGCACAGGGCGAACTGACCGTGACCTCGGGCCAGCCCGCGCCGCGCGACTTCGGACCGGCGCCCGCGTTCGCGCAGCTCTCGGGTGGCGCGGGCCACATCAGCGAAGACGCCGCGGCCGCCTATCCGCCGCTCGCGAACGATTTCATCCATGCCGATGGCAACCGCGACGGCCGCATCTCGTCGAACGAATATGCGCGCTGGACCAGCCGCGGTCGCTGAGTCCTAGCGGCGACGCCGCGACTGGACTTCGGGTCCGGCACGATGCGCAGGGCGCGCATCGTGGCCGCGACCCCGGCCGTCGTGCCCGCTCCAGTGGTGGACGTCGACGCCGATCGAGTAGTAACCGGGCCAGTAATACGAGCCGTAGTAGCCATACGGCGAGTCGATAACGCCGTAACCGCCGTAGTACGTGCCGACGTACGGCGCTCCGTAGTACGCCGCGCCGTAATACGGTCCGTCGTAAAGCGGCCCGTCGTCGTAGTAGACGCCGGGCGCGGTCCCGTAGCCGTTTCCACGCACGTAACCGTAGTCCGGGTAGTAGTAGCAGCCGGCCACGGACGCGCTCGCGAGCGCCACGGCCATCCAGCGCAACATCGGTTTCATGGCGAACTCTCCTCGGCGTCTGCAACCACGCTACTCCCCGCCGCGTAAATCGTTCCTGAGTGCAAGGGCCCGCGGGCATGCGTCGATGCGTGCGCGCGGCGCCTGCGCTTCCAGCGCGTGCAGCCGCTCCTCACGCGCCGCGCGCGGCATCCGGGCGAGTTCCGACGCGCAAGCGAGGAAGGCGGACCAGTCGCCCTCCTGCAGTTCGAACAGCCGCGCGAACGCGCGCTTCCAGCGATCGTAGATGCCGAACGGGAGCAAGTCGGCATTGCCCAGCGGGCCTTCGACCCAGGCGTCGCGCGCCGTTTCGCGCCCGCCCCGCGCGTCGCGCCACGCGCGATGGCGTTCGCGGAACGCTTCGATCTCGATCGCCTTCGCGCGTCGCAAGCGGCCTGCGTCGAGCTCGCTCGCATACAGCGTGCGCAAGCGTTCGCGCAAGTCGAGCACGTGGCGCGTGAACGCCTCGTCACCGTGTTCGATGCCCGGCGCGTCGGGCGGCGCGAATCCGCGCGTGGCGCGCCACTCGCGCAACCCCTGCGCATGCACGAAACTGGCCCACGATTCGTTGAACGTCGCATCTCCCTTCACGTACAGGTACTGGTGCGCGAGTTCATGGAAGATCACGCCCGCGAGTTCGTCACCGGGGCGCAGCATGCTCGAGAGGATCGGATCGGCGAACCAGCCGAGCGTCGAGTATGCCGCGCTGCCGACGATCGCGGTGTCGTTGCCCCGTGCGGCGAGCCGCGCGGCCGCCGCCCGTGCGTGCGCCTCGTCGAAGTAGCCGAGATAGGGCACGCATCCGGCGAACGGCATGCAATGCGTCGCGGGTTCGACCGAGAATTCCGGCGCGGCGAACACGTTCCAGGTCGCGTAAGGGCGACCCAGCGCGACGTAACTCGTATAGCTGCGGTTGCGCGGCAGGTGCAGGCGCGTGGAGGCGAACGCGCGCGCGGCCTGCGCGTCCGCAAGGCGCTCGCGCAGCACGGGGTCGGCCGCCGGGTCGGCGACGATGCGCGCGACCGGCTCGCGCGCGGCGAGCAGCGCGAGTTGGCCGTGCGTCACGTGCGCGTAGTAGCGCAGGGGCGCGCAGCCCGCGCATGCGCCGAGCGCGAGGGCGAGGAGCGCGATCCGGCGCGCCCGCATCGCAGGCTAGAGCTCGAACTGCTCGTTGAGGATGCGTTCCTCGAGATTGTGCTCGGGGTCGAACAGCAGCGTCATGGTCTGGTCGCTCGACTCGCGCACATGCACCTCGACCACGTCGCGCACCTCGTGCGAATCGGCGGTGGCGCTGACGGGACGCTTGTAGGGATCGAGGATCTCGAACCGCACCTCGGTCACCGCCGGCAGGATCGCGCCGCGCCAGCGCCGCGGCCGGAACGGACTGATCGGTGTCAGCGCGAGCAGTTGAGAGCCCAGCGGGAGGATCGGTCCATGCGCGGACAGGTTGTAGGCGGTGGACCCCGCGGTAGTCGACACCAGCACGCCGTCGCACACCAGTTCCTCGAGCTTGACCACGCCGTTCAGCGACACGCGCACGTGCGCGGCCTGCTTGGTCTGGCGCAGCAGCGAAACCTCGTTGAACGCGAGCGAGGTCGTGCTGGTACCGGACTCGGTCACGGCTTCCATCAGCAATGGACGCAGGACGGTCGGGCGCGCGCGCGCGAGGCGCTGCTCGAGGTCGGCATCGCTGAACTGGTTCATCAGGAAACCGATCGAGCCGAGCTTCATGCCGTAGACCGGCAGCGCGCGCGCGCGATGGCGATGCAGCGTGCGCAGCATGAATCCGTCACCGCCGAGCGCGACGATGACCTCGGCCTGCTCCAGCGGCGCATCGCCATGGCGTTGCGCGAGCACGGAACGGATCGCCTGCGCTTCCTCGGTCTGGCTCGCGACGAATGCGATGCGCGTGGGCATGGGCCTCGGGTCGGTCAGTGGACGCGTGTCCAATCTACCGCATCGTCGTCCCGGCGCGCGCCGGGACGACGTTCCACCTCGGTGGTTCAGGCCGCCTTGGCCGCGGCCTGCACCAGCTGCGCGAAGCGTCTCAGCGCGACCGAGGCGATCGGATAGTCGACCTGCTGCGAGCGCAGGTCCTCGAGCAGGCCGAGCGTGAACCGCAACGCGGGATCATCGCGCTCGAGCCAGCGCGCGACCGGATGTGCATCGCCGGCACTGGCGCCGGCAAGCACCTGCCGCGTCAGCGCGCGGTGCTGGGCAGCCAGCTCGTCGCGCAACGAACCACGTGCCTGCGCATGCCAGCGGCTCTCGACCGGCAGGCCCTCGATCTGGCGCCGCAGCCCGTCGACATCGAGCGCCTGCCCGAGATCGAAGAACACCGCGGCCACGCGCTCGACCGGTTCGCCGCTGTCGAGTGCGATCTCGACGATGTCGAATGCAGAACCGAGTTCGGCCACCATCGCGAGCCGCAGCGCGAGCGCTTCGGGGAAGCCCATGCCCTGCCACTTCTCGACGTCGACGTCGTAGTCGGCGCGGCTGGTCGGCGTCAGCACGCCCGGCAGTGCCGCGCAGAGCTCGGCGACGCCCGGCCCGTAACGGCCGACCAGCTCGGCGATGTCGAGGTCGGCGCCACGCTGGTTCAGCAGCCAGCGCGTGAGGTTGCGCTGCAGGTTCCAGAGCTTGAGCAGCGCATCGATCTGCACGTCTTCGCCGATGCGACCGTCCAGCGATTCGATCTCGGCCCACATCCCGCGCGCCTCGACGATTTCGCGCACCGCCGAATAAGCCTTGGCGATCGCCGCAGGCTGCTGCCCGGTGTCTTCCTGCATGCGCAGCACGAAGGTCGCGTCCATGCGGTTGACCATCGAATTGGTCACCGCGGTCGCGATGATCTCGCGCTTGAGTCGATGGCGCTGCATGTGCTCGGTGTAGCGCTCGTGCAGCGGCTCCGGGAAATAGCGCACGAGTTCCTTGGATAGGAATGCGTCTTCCGGCACGTCGGAATCGAGCAGCTGCTGGAACAGCTTGAGCTTCGAATACGACAGCAGCACCGCAAGCTCCGGACGCGTCAGGCCGTGCTGGCGCGACTTGCGCTCGGCGATTTCGGCATCGCTCGGCAGGAACTCGATCTGCCGGTCGAGCATGCCTTCCGCCTCGAGCGTGCGGATGAAGTGCGCGTTGGAGCCCAGTCGATGCGCCGACATGTGCTCCATCACCGTGATCGCCTGGTTCTGGCGGTAGTTGTCCAGCAGCACCAGCCGCGCGACTTCGTCGGTCATCGACGCGAGCTGCGCGTTGCGCTGCTCCACCGTGATCTCGCCGCGCTGCACCGCATCGTTGAGCAGGATCTTGATGTTGACCTCATGGTCGGAGGTGTCGACGCCGGCCGAGTTGTCGATGAAGTCGGTGTTCAGCAGCACGCCGTTGAGCGCGGCCTCGATGCGTCCGCGCTGCGTGAAGCCGAGGTTGCCGCCTTCGCCGACGATCCGGCAACGCAGTTCGCGACCGTTGACGCGCAACGCGTTGTTCGCGCGATCGCCGACGTCGGCGTTGGTCTCGGCTTCGGATTTCACGTAGGTGCCGATGCCGCCGTTCCAGAGCAGGTCGACCGGTGCCTTCAGGATCGCGCTCATCAACGCGGTCGGCGTCAGCGGCTCGGAGGAATCGCCGAGGCCGAGCGCACGGCAGGCTTTGGGCGACAGCGTGATCGTCTTCGCGCTGCGCGGGAACACGCCGCCGCCCTTCGACAGGAGGCTCCTGTCGTAGTCGTCCCAGGACGAGCGCGGCAACGCGAACATTCGCTCTCGTTCCGCGAACGACGCCGCGGCGTCCGGCTCCGGATCGATGAAGATGTGGCGATGGTCGAATGCTGCGACGAGGCGGATGTGGCGCGACAGCAGCATGCCGTTGCCGAACACGTCGCCCGACATGTCGCCGATGCCGACGCAGGTGAAGTCCTGCGACTGCGAATCGCGCCCGATCGCGCGGAAGTGGCGCTTGACCGACTCCCAGCCGCCGCGCGCGGTGATGCCCATGCCCTTGTGGTCGTAGCCGACCGAACCGCCCGAGGCGAACGCGTCGCCGAGCCAGAAGCCGTGCTCGGCGCTGATCGCGTTCGCGATGTCCGAGAACGTCGCGGTGCCCTTGTCGGCGGCGACGACGAGGTAGGGATCGTCGTCGTCGTAGCGCACCACCCCGACCGGATGCACGACCTTGCCGTCGACGAGGTTGTCGGTGATGTCGAGCAGCCCGTTGATGAACATGCGATAGCACGCGATGCCTTCGGCGAGCACCGCGTCGCGGTCGCCGCCGGCCGGCGGATGCTTGACGAAGAACCCGCCCTTCGAGCCGACCGGCACGATCACGGTGTTCTTGACCATCTGCGCCTTGACCAGGCCGAGCACCTCGGTACGGAAGTCCTCGCGGCGATCGGACCAGCGCAGGCCGCCGCGCGCGACCGGCCCGAAGCGCAGGTGCACGCCCTCCACGCGCGGCCCGTACACGAAGATCTCGCGGTAGGGCTTCGGCTTCGGAAGGTCGGGCACGCGCGCCGAATCGAACTTGAAGCTGACGTACGGCGCGAATGCGTCGTTGCGCCGCTGGAAGAAGCTCGTGCGAAGGGTCGCGCCGATGACGCCGAGGTAGGCTCGCAGGATGCGGTCCTCGTCGAGGCTCGCGACATGCTCGAGCAGCTGCTTGATGCCGCCGATGATCGCCTGCACCTGCTCTTCGCGCCGCAGCGCGCGCACGTTCTCGAGTTCTTCGACGAAGCGCGGGTTCGACTTCAGCATCGCGTCCGGCACCAGCGTCGCAAGCTCGCCCGACAGGCGCGTGCGCGCGTCGGCGAGAGCCGCGGCGTCGCAGAGTTCGCGTGCCGGGTCGAAGCCGGCTTCGAACAGCTCGACCAGCAGGCCCGCGAGCGCGGGATAGCGATTGAGCGTCTCCTCGACGTAGCTCTGCGAGAACGGCACGCCGGTCTGCAGCAGGAACTTGCAGTAGCCGCGCAGCACGCTGACCTGGCGCCAGTCGAGCCGTGCACCGAGCACGAGCTTGTTGAACGCGTCGTTCTCGGCGTCCCCGCGCCAGATCGCGACGAATGCGCGTTCGAACGCCTCGCGCACCTGGTCGACGTCGAACGCGCAGCGCGTCGCCGGCTGCACCATGATGTCCTGGATGTGCAGCTGCGCATCGCCGAGGTCGACGCGGTAGAGCTGCTCTGTCAGGACTTTGAGCCCCATGTTCTCGAGCAGCGGGATCACGTCCGACAGCGCGATGTCCGCGGCGTGCCGGAACACCTTGAAGTGCAGCGCATCGGGACGCTGGCGCGCGCGATACAGGCTGATGCGGATGTCGTTCGCATCGCGCAGGCCCGACGCGACTTCGACGTCGCCGGCCGCACCCGCCGGGGTTGCTTCCTCGATGTAGGCCGCGGGCAACGCGCGCGCATAGCGATGCGCGAGCACCAGGCCGCGCTCCTCGCCGAGGCGCGCCACCAGCGCGCTGCGCAGTTCGTCCTGCCAGTTGCGCGTGACCTCGGTGATGCGTGCCTCGAGTTCGGCCACGTCGTAGTCGACCTGGTCGCCGGGGCGCGGGCGCACGACGAAGTGCAGCAGCGCGAGCGGCGACTCGCCGACCTGGATCGCGGAATCGGTGCGCTCGCCGTGGAATGCCTCTTTCAGCATCGACTCGATGCGCAGGCGAACCTCGGTGTTGAAGCGGTCTCGCGGCAGGTAGACGAGGCAGGAGTAGAAGCGCCCGTACTTGTCGGAGCGCACGAACAGGCGCGCGCGCGGGCGCTCGCGCAGGGCGAGGATGCCGGTCGCGAGCGCGTACAACTCGTCCTCGCTCGACTGGAACATCTCGTCGCGCGGAAGCAGCTCGAGCACATGGCGCAGCGCCTTGCCCGAATGCGCGTCGCGGCGCAGGCCCGAGCGGCGCATCACCGCCTCGACCTTGCGGCGCACCAGCGGCACGTCCTGCGGGCGCGCGACGTAGGCATTGGTCGTGAACAGGCCGAGGAAGCGCTGTTCGGCCACCGGAACGCCCGCCGCATCGAAGCGCAGCACGCCGATGTAGTCCATGTAGCCCGGACGATGCACGTGCGCTCGCGCATTGGTCTTGGTCAGGATGATCGCGTCCATCGAGCCCGACTGCGGCAGCTCCTTCGCGACCAGCGTGCGCAGCGAGCGCGGCGCAAGCGAGCGCTCGCTGCCGCGCAGGATGCCCAGGCCCGATCCCTCGACCGCCTGCAGCAGTTCCTCGCCGCCCGACTCGACCACCGCGTACTCGCGATAGCCGAGGAAGGTGAAGTTGTCGTCCGCGGCCCAGCGCAGGAAATCCTGCGCCTCGGCGACGCCGGCCGCGTCGACCGGCATCGGCCGCGTCGCGAGCTCGTCGGCGGTCGCGAGCATGCGCTGGCGCATCGGCTGCCAGTCGTCGACGGCTTCGCGCACGTCGTCGAGCGCGGAAGCCACGCGCCTGTGCAGGTCCTCGATGCCGGCCGCATCGACCACGCGATCGACCTCGAAATGCATGATCGACTCGGCGCCCGCGCGCTCGTCGCCGAGCGCCTCGATCGCCTGCAGGCGCCCGTTCGCGTCGCGTCGAACGCTGAGCACCGGATGGATCACGGTATGCACCCGCAGCCCCGCTTCGACGATCGCCATGCCGACCGAATCGACGAGGAACGGCATGTCGTCGGTGACCACTTCGACGGTGGTGCGCGCCGGCTCGCTGCCGGCCGCGGTGTTGAACACACGCACCTTGGCCACGCGGGGATCGCGTTCGCGCAGGAAGTCGAGGATCGATTGCACCATGCCGGCCCACTCGGCGACGCCGCGGGCAGCGACCTCCTCCGGCGGCACGCGCTGCAGGAATTCCCGGGTCAATACCTGGTTTTCCTGCAACGCCGCGCCTTGCAACCGGCGCGACTGGTGATCAAGGATCTGTTCGACGGCCGTGCCAGACGCGGCGTCCTGTGCGGTCATGAATGGGTCCGGATTCGTGGGCTGATGGGGACCGCCAAGGATACGCCGCGCCCTCGGGGGAATCCACCGAACGCGCCTGCTGCATCGCGTGCGTGCGCTCGCGCGATCGCGTCGGAACCGTCGCGGCGCATGACTTTCGACCGGGGTTCATTCCTGTACCCATCGGTATAGTGGGTGCGGTACAGCCGTCGGGCGGACAATGCCGCATCGATGGCTTGCGCGTGCGCGACGCCGCCGATCGCAGACAGGACGTGATGACCATGAAGCCCCCCTCCTTCGCTCGCTTCGCCACCTTTCTGCTCGCCGGCCTCGTTGCAGCATGCGGCAAATCGCCCTCGCAGGACGCACCGCCCGCGCCGCCTCCACCCGAAGTCGGCGTGCTCGCGGTGCAGCCCGAAAGCGTGCCGCTGCAACGTTCGCTCGTCGGTCGCCTGTCCGCGTTCCGTTCGGCCGACGTGCGTGCGCGCGTCCCCGGCGTACTGCAGAAGCGCGTGTACGAGGAGGGCTCCGACGTCGCCGAAGGCGACATCCTGTTCGAAATCGACCCCGCCCCATTGAAGGCCGCGCTGGATGCGGCGAACGCGAGCCAGGCGCAGGCGCAGGCAACCTTCGCCAACAGCCGCGTCGCGGCCGAGCGTGCGCGCGAACTCGCGCCGAAGGGTTTCGTCTCGCGCGCCGACCGGGACAACGCCGAGGCGGCGGAACGCAGCGCATCCGCCGCGCTCGCGCAGGCAAAGGCGAACGTGCAGGCTGCGCGCATCAATCTCGGCTACGCGACCGTGCGTGCGCCGATCTCCGGGCGCGCGGGCAAGCAGGCAGTCACCGAAGGTGCGCTCGTCGGCCAGGGCGAGGCGACCCTGCTGACGACGATCGACCAGGTCGATCCGCTGTACGTGAACTTCACGCTGGGCGTGGCCGAGCTCGCGAAGATGCGGCGCGCGCGCGAAGCCGGGCACGCCACGCTCGCGGGCGCCGGCCAGGCCGAAGTCGTGGTCGAACTCCCCGACGGCAGTGCGTACCCGCACAAGGGCGTGCTGAATTTCTCGGATACCGCGGTCGATCCGGCCACCGGCGCGGTGCGGCTGCGCGCGCAGATCCCGAATCCCGATCGCGTGCTGCTGCCCGGCATGTACGTCACGATCGAGGCCGAGCTCGGCCAGCAGAACGGCGTGTTCCGCGTGCCGCAGGCCGCGGTGCTGCGCGATGCGGAAGGGCCATACGTCTATGTGGTGGGCGCCGACGGTAACGTCGCCCGCAAGGGCATCCAGGCAGACGAATCGCGCGACGGCCACTGGCTCGTCAGTGATGGCCTCGCCGCGGGGGACCAGGTCGTGGTGTCGGGCGTGCAGCGCGTGCAGGCGGGCAAGCCCGCGAAGGCCGTGCCGTGGCAGCCGGACGCGCCCGCGCCACCAGCCCCGTCGCCGGCCGGCGCGCGCTAGGAGACGCCCATGTCCCGTTTCTTCATCGACCACCCGATCTTCGCCTGGGTGATCGCGATCCTGATCACGCTGTCGGGCGTGATCGCGATCTTCAACCTCGGCGTCGAGTCGTATCCGAGCGTGGTGCCGCCGCAGGTGACGATCGGCGCGAGCTACCCGGGCGCGAGCGCGGACACCACCGAGAAGGCGGTCACCCAGGTCATCGAACAGCAGCTGACCGGCATCGACCACCTGCTCTACTTCAGCTCGAGCTCGAGTTCGAGCGGCCGCTCCTCGATCACGCTGACGTTCGAAACCGGCACCGACGCCGACATCGCGCAGGTGCAGGTGCAGAACAAGGTCGCGCTGGCGACGCCGCGCCTGCCGACCGAAGTCGTGCAGCAGGGCGTGGTGGTCGCGAAGGCGAACGCGGGGTTCCTGATGGTCGTCGCGTTGCGCTCCGAGAATCCGGCGATCGATCGCGCCGCGCTCAACGACCTCGTCGGCTCGCGCGTGCTCGAACAGATCTCGCGCATCCCGGGCGTCGGCTCGACCCAGCAGTTCGGGTCCGAGTACGCGATGAACATCTGGCTCGATCCCGACAAGCTGCACGGCTACGGCCTGTCGGCGAGCCAGGTGCTCGCCGCGGTGCGTTCGCAGAACGTGCAGTTCGCGGCCGGCACGATCGGCGGCGAACCGGCGCAACCGGGCCAGGGATTCACGGCGACGGTATCGGCCGAGGGTCGATTCAGCTCGCCGGAACAGTTCGAGGACATCATCCTGCGCGCCGACCGCGATGGCACGACGGTGCGCCTGCGCGACGTCGCCCAGGTCTCGCTCGGTGCGCAGTCCTACGGCTTCGACACCCAGTTCAACGGCATGCCGACCGGCGCGTTCGCGATCCAGCTGCTGCCGGGCGCCAACGCGCTCAACGTGGCCGAACTCGTGCGCGCACGCATGGACGAGATCGCACCGAGCTTCCCCGAAGGCGTGAGCTGGTTCTCGCCGTTCGACTCGACCACCTTCGTCAAGGTCTCGATCCAGGAGGTCGCCAAGACCCTCGCCGAAGCGGTGGTGCTGGTGTTCCTCGTGATGCTGGTGTTCCTGCAGAACTTCCGCGCGACGCTGATCCCGACCCTCGTGATCCCTGTCGCGCTGCTCGGCACCTTCGTCGGCATGCTCGCGATCGGCTTCACGATCAACCAGCTCACGCTGTTCGGCATGGTGCTCGCGATCGGCATCGTCGTCGACGATGCGATCGTCGTGATCGAGAACGTCGAGCGCATCATGTCCGAGGAAGGGCTGTCGCCGAAGGAGGCGACGCGCAAGGCGATGGGCCAGATCAGCGGCGCGGTGGTCGCGATCACCGTCGTGCTCGCGGCCGTGTTCATCCCGAGCGCGCTGCAGGGCGGCACCGCAGGCGCGATCTACAAGCAGTTCG
Organism: Lysobacteraceae bacterium; assembly: GCA_004143945.1. GTDB lineage: Bacteria > Pseudomonadota > Gammaproteobacteria > Xanthomonadales > Rhodanobacteraceae > Dokdonella_A. Next base: position 298,378 of record SEHB01000001.1, on the reverse strand, counting down.
CGATCACGATCGCGGTCGCGATGGGCTTCTCGGCCTTCCTCGCGCTCGGTTTCACACCCGCGCTCTGCGCCACGATGCTCAAGCCCACCGGCCACGATGCGCACAATGTCGTGTTCCGCTGGTTCAACCGCGCGTTCGATCGCGTCAGCAGGACCTATGTCGGGCACGTCGGCAGCGCGATCCGCCATGCGCCGCGCTGGATGATCGCGTTCATCGCGGTGGTGGTGCTGTGCGGCTTCCTGTTCACGCGCATGCCCGGCAGCTTCCTGCCCGAGGAAGACCAGGGCTACGCGCTCGCGATCGTGCAGTTGCCGTCCGGAGCGACCCTGCAACGCACCAAGCTCGTGATGGCCGACGTGCGCGCCACGCTCGACGACGACCCTGCGTTCGATTCCATGATGGCGGTCGCGGGATTCAGCTTCATCGGCCAGGGCGAGAACGTCGGCATGGCCTTCATCCGGCTCAAGCCCTGGGACCAGCGCGACGGCACCGCGATGGAATTCATCCAGCGCTCGAACAAGTCGCTGCAGGCTTTGCGCGATGCGCAGATCTTCGTGGTCAACCTGCCGACAGTCAGCGGCCTCAGCCAGTTCGGCGGTTTCGACATGTACCTGCAGGACCGCTCCGGCGCCGGGCGCAGCGCACTCGCCGGCGCACGCGACTCGCTGCTGGCGGCCGCCTCGAAGGATCCCGCGCTGACCGGCGTGCGTCCGAACACGCTGGCCGATTCGGCGCAGCTGCGGCTCGAGGTCGATCGCGTGCAGGCACAGTCGATGGGCGTGTCGATCAGCGACATCTACAGCGCGGTCCAATTGATGTTCGCCCCGGTCTACGTCAACGACTTCATCTCGGGCGGCCGCATCAAGCGCGTCACGATGCAGGCCGAATCTCGGTTCCGCATGGGGCTCGATGCGCTCCAGCACATCTACACGCCGTCGGCGACACTGCTGCCGGACGGGACGCCGCAGATGATCCCGATCGCGAACGTGGTCAAGCCCGACTGGTTCACGGGCCCGCCCTCGCTGACGCGCTACAACGGCTACTCGGCGATCCAGATCGTCGGTTCGCAGGCGCCCGGGCACAGTTCGGGCGAGGCGATGGCCTCGATCGAACGCATCGTGCGCGAGGACCTGCCGCAGGGCTTCGGCACCGACTGGACCGGGCAGTCCTACCAGGAAATCCTGTCGGGCAACGCGGCGACGCTGCTGCTCGTGCTGTCGATCGTCGTCGTGTTCCTCTGCCTCGCCGCGCTCTACGAGAGCTGGTCGATCCCCGCCGCGGTGCTGCTGGTCGTGCCGCTCGGCATCCTCGGCGCGGTGGTCGCCTCGCTCGCGCGCGGCTTGCCGAACGACATCTACTTCAAGATCGGCCTGATCACGATCATCGGCCTCGCGGCCAAGAACGCGATCCTCATCGTCGAGTTCGCGGTGGCCGAGCAGAAGGCCGGGCGCAACCTGCGCGAAGCGGTCGTCGACGCCGCACGGCTGCGCCTGCGGCCGATCCTGATGACCTCGTTCGCCTTCATCATGGGCGTGTTCCCGCTCGCGATCTCGACCGGAGCAGGCGCCAACGCGCGCCACGCGATCGGCACCGGCGTGATCGGCGGCATGCTGTTCGCGACCTTCCTCGGGCTGCTGCTGATCCCGGTGTTCTACGTCGTGGTGCGGCGACTGCTCGGCGACAAGCTCGACGGCGACGCGCCGCCGGCGGCGTTGCGCTGAGCACCGCTGCCAAGTCCAGGCCACGAGATTGAGACACGGAGTACATCGACAACCCCGGGAAGGGCAAGGCACGTTCCTTGAAGCCGCTGCATTGACGCGTCTTCCCTTCGTGTTCCCGGTGTGCACCGTGTTTCAGCCCGTGTCTTGCCGGGCTGCGCGCAGGCGCCGGATTCGATGATGCGCGTGATCGCCTGGCTCGCGATCGCGATGGCGCTGCTCCCGGCGGCGCGGGAGGTGCAGGCGCGCACGGTGTGGCGTTGCCTGCGCGATGGCACCGTGAGTCTCGCGACCGCGCCCGAGCCGGGTTCGACCTGCAGCGCGAAGGAGCTCGACGACGGCGCCGCCGCGCTGCCGAACCTCTGGGGATCCCTCGGCGAGTTCGAGGGCACGCTGTACCAGCGCGAGCAGGATGGCCGCACGGTCTACAGCACGCGCAATTTGCCGGGTTCCACGCCGGTGCTCGCGTTCGCGGTGAAGACGCCACCCGGCTCGCCCGCGCACGCCGGCCTCGGCCGCATCGGCGCCGCGCGCACCTCGGAGTTCAAGCGCGAGTTCAAGGCCGCCGCGCGCCGCACGAAGGTCGACGAAGCCTGGCTGCGCGCGATCGCGCACGCCGAGAGCGCCTACGATCCGAAGGCGGTCTCCGACAAGGGCGCGATGGGCGTGATGCAACTGATGCCCGAGGTCGCGCGCGAACTCGGAGTCGCCGATCCGTTCGATGCGGCGCAATCGATCATGGGCGGTGCGCGGCACCTCGCCTGGCTCGAAGCGCAGTACGGCGGCGACCTGGTGCTGGTGGCCGCGGCCTACAACGCGGGCATCGGCGCGGTCACGCAGCACGGCGGCGTGCCGCCCTGGCCCGAAACGCGCGAATACGTGGCCAAGGTCGAGGTCCTGTATGCGCGCTACCGCAAGGCGCTCGGGCTCGCGCCGCGCAGCGCGCGCCTGCAGCCCGCGCGCTGACGGTCGTCCATGGCCGCGGGGCTCGGCTAGAATCGCGGTTTGCCTGCCGGGCCGCGACGCATGAGCGCCATCGAACAACGCATCCTCGACAAGACCTGGTTCTACCGCTTCACCCTGCCGAGCGGGAAGGTCACGTCGACCTACGACGACGGCGCGCTCGATTCGATCCACGAGACGCGCCTTGCGATGCTGCAGCAGGTCATCGACGCCCATTTCGGCGGCACGCTGGCCGGCCGCACCGCGATCGACATCGCCTGCCATCAGGGCTGGTTCGCGACCAAGCTCGCGGGCTGGAATGCCGACGACGTGCTCGCGGTCGACGCGCGCGCGGAGCACGTCGCCGATACCACGCTGATCCGCGATGCGCTGCAACTGGCGCAGCTGCGCGTCGAGCGGTCCGACGTGCACGCGCTGGATGCCGCGCGCACGGGGCGCTTCGACCTCGTGCTGATGCTCGGCCTGATCTACCACCTCGAGAACCCGGTCGGCGCACTGCGCCAGGCGCGTGCGCTCTCTCGCAATGCCTGCGTCGTCGAAACCCAGGTGGTGCCGGGTCTCAGTGGCATGGTCGACTACGGCAGCTACCGCTTCGTGCGCCCGCTCAAGGGCTCGTTCGGCATCATCGACGAAACCGACGATACCCACGGACCCGAAGCCAGCACCACCGGGATCTGCCTCGTGCCGAGCGTCGAGGCACTGCTGTGGATCATGCGCAAGGTCGGCTTCGCGCGCGTCGAGGTGTTGCCGCCGCCCGCGGACGCGTATGAGCAATTGCTGCACGGCAAGCGCGTGATGGTGGTCGGCTACGTCGACTGAGCGCGCCTCGGCGCGGCACGCGCTTTGGGCGTAGCATGGCGCAGTCGACGCCGAGGACCCTGCCGATGTCGCGCCTCATGCTGCTCGCGATCGCGATGCTGCTTGCGTCGTTCACGCCGACCTCGCCTTCCAGCGCCGCGATCGCGATCGACCTCGGCTATGTGGACCACCAGTCCGAACCGTACCGGCGCTTCATCGCCTGGGTCGATGCGGCACTCGCCGGCGAGCCAGGCTACAGCTTCTCCGCGACCGATGCGGCCTATGCCTGGCGCCTGAGCGGCGAGCCGGCCTACGCGACGCTCGCGGTCGAGTGGGCGGAACGCCAGGTCGCCGATGCCGAACGCGCGATCGCGCTCGGCGAGCGACCCGAAGTCGCGGCCGATTCCTACCTGCAGGCCGGCCCGATGATCCGCGACGTCGCGCTCGTGCTCGACTGGTGCGCGGACGCCGTGAGCGCATCGCAGCGCGAGCGCTGGGGCCGCTACGCCTCGCAGACCGTCTGGAACATCTGGAACCCCGGGCAGGCGCACTGGAACGGCACGCCGCAACCGTGGTCGGGCTGGGGTATCGACGACCCGGCCAACAACTACCACTACAGTTTCATCGAGGCGACGATGTACTGGGCGCTCGCGACCGACGATGCCGGTTGGCTGCAGCTGCTCGAGGATGCGAAGTGGCCCGCGGTCGTCGCGACCGTCGGCGCCATCACAGGAGGCGGCAGCCAGGAAGGCACGGCCTACGGCCTGTCGCACCGCAAGCTGTTCGAGCTGTACCGCGTGTGGCGCGATGCGCGTCCGGGTCATCCCGACCTCGCGAATGCGAACGCGCATCTCGCGGACAGCATCGACTGGTGGATCCATGCGACCGTGCCCACGCGCGACCGCACCGCGGCGATCGGCGACCAGGCGCGCGTCTCGGAGCCGGTGCTCTACGACTACCACCGCGCCCTGCTGCTGCAGGCACGCGCGCTCACGCGCGACGACGCCGCACGCAGCGCCGCGTCGTGGTGGCTGCATGCGATCGTCAATCCGTCGATGCAGAGCGGATTCAACCTGCGCGAAGACCTGCTCGATGCGGGCAGCGGCGGCACGCCGCCCACCTCGCTGATCCACCATGCACCCGGCACCGGGCAGCTGTTCGCGCGCACGGATTGGGGGATCGACGCGACCTGGCTGCAGTTTTCGGCCGGCCCCTACCTGCAGAGCCATGCGCACCAGGACCAGGGCGCGTTCACGCTGTACCGCGGCGAGTGGCTCGCAGTGACCGAAAACATCTGGACCCGCAGCGGGATCCGCCAGCAGACCGACGGTCACAACCTCGTGCGCTTCGAGCAGTCCGGCGCACTCGTGCCGCAACGCGAAGGCACGACGTCCGTGCTCGACATCGTCGCCGGCGACGGCGGCGACGTGCACGCCGAGGCCGACCTGACGCCGGCCTACGCCGGGGCGCCCGCCGTGCAGCACTGGCTTCGCACGCTCGATTTCGTGGCGGGCCGGCTGCGCGTCGAGGACCGCTTCGCACTCGGACCCGGCACGCGCGCGGTGTTCCAGGTCAACACGCCGCAACGGCCGATCGTCGACGGCCAGCGTGCCCAGGCCGGCGCGTTGCGAATCGAAGTGGTCGAGCCTGCCGGCGCGCAACTCGAGGTCATCGACTGGACCCGCCGCAACGGCAGCGACGAGGACACCTATCTGGGGGGATGGCGCCTCGACATCAGCGGATCGGGTACGGGTTACGTGGTCGAACTCGCGACCGGCGATCCCGCGCCCCGGCCCGGTGCCGGCTGCGGCGACGATCCGCGCCGCCCGGCCTGCCGCCTGCGCCCGCCTCCGGATGCGCCGGAGCCGCGCATCCGCTGACGCACGCGAACCACATCCCGGCTCAGCGCACGCCGGTTTCGTTGCGGGCGATCACGAGGCGCTGGATCTCGCTCGTGCCTTCGTAGATTTCGGTGATCTTGGCGTCGCGGAAATAGCGCTCGAGCGGCATTTCCTTCGAATAACCCATGCCGCCGTGGATCTGCACCGCCTGGTGCGTGATGAACATCGCGGCTTCCGAAGCGAACAGCTTGGCGACCGAGGCTTCGGTGCTGAAGCGGCCGCCGCTCGCATCGGCCTGGGTCTTCGCGAACGCGGCGCGCAGTGTCAGCAGCGTCGCCGCGTCGAGCCGGCACTTCATGTCCGCGATCTTGGCCTGGATCATCTGGAACGAGCCGATCGCATGGCCGAACGCCTTGCGCTCGCGCGCCCATTCGAGGCTCGCCTCGTACGCCGCGCGCGAGAGGCCGACCGCCTGCGACGCGATGCCGATGCGGCCCGCGTCGAGCACGCCCATCGCGATGCCGAAGCCCTTGCCTTCGGCTCCGAGCAGGTCGGCCGCCGGGCACACGTAGTCGCTGAATTCGATCTCGCAGGTCGCCGACGCGCGGATGCCGAGCTTGGGCTCGGTCTTCCCCGCGTGGAATCCTTCGCGCGCGGTGTCGACGATGAACGCCGACACGCCCTTGGCGCCGATCCCCGGCGTCGTGATCGCGAACAGCACGATGTACTTCGCGACGGGTCCCGAGGTGATCCAGCTCTTCTTGCCGTTGATCACCCAGTCGCCGTCGCCGTTCTTCGCCGCGCGAGTGTGCATCGCCGAGGCATCCGAGCCCGACTGCGGCTCGGTCAGCGCGTACGCGCCGATCGCCTCGCCGCTCGCGATCGCGCGCACGTACTTCTGCTTCTGCTCCTCGGTGCCGTACTTGAGGATGCCGTTGCAGTACAGCGAATTGTTCACCGACATGATCGTCGAATGCGCGCAGTCGGCCGCCGCGATTTCCATCATCGCGAGCGAATAGGCGACCGTGTCCATGCCCGCGCCGCCGTATTCGTGCGGCACCTCGATGCCCATGAGGCCGAGCTGGCCCATCTCGCGAATCGTGTCGAGCGGGAACTCGCCGCTGCGGTCGAGCTCGGCCGCGACCGGCGCGATGCGCTTCTGCGCGAAGTCGCGTGCGACGGCCTGGATCGACAACTGGTCTTCGGTGGGACGGAAATCCATGCGGGCTCCTCGGCCGGCTGCCGGGATCGGGCGCGCGCGGCGATTGCGGGGAAAGGCCGGCGATTTTAGCGTCTTCGGCCGCACCCGCGCAGCCGCTGTCGCGCGAGGCCGCCGATGCAGCGCGTCGACACGCCGCTGGCGCGCGCCGCGCAGCCGCGCGGACGAAGGCACGCGTATGTTCCCGCGCCACTCGTGTTGACGATCCACCGGGCGAGGGCTAGTCTAGCCATCTATCTTTCGATCAAGATGAAAGGATACTCTTGGATCTCGCGGCGACGTCGGCCCTGTTGCGCCTGCTCTCGGATCCGACGCGGGTGCGGCTGCTCGCCCTGCTCGCGCACGAGGAACTGACCGTCGCGGAACTCTCGGCCGTGCTGCGCCTCGCGCAGCCACGCGTGTCCACCCACCTGGCCAAGCTCAAGGAAGCCGATCTCGTGCGCGACCGCCGTGCGGGCGTCTCCTCGTACTACCGCGCGAACGGCGAACTCGAGGCGCGGGAAAGCGCGCTGCTGCAGGCGCTCAAGGACAGCGTCGACGACGCGCTGCTGCGCGAAGACGAGCGCCGCCTGCCCGGCGTGCTCGCCAAGCGCGCGCGCGCGGAAGGCTGGGCCGATACCGTCGCCGGCGACATGGAGCGCCACTACTCGCCGGGCCGCACCTGGGAAACGCTGGCGCGCGGGATGACGCGGCTGGTCGAAACCGGCGACGTGCTCGACATCGCGTCGGGCGACGGCGTGCTCGCCGAACTGCTCGCGCCGCGCGCGCGCTCGATCACCTGCATCGATGCCGGGGCGCGCGTGGTCGAGGCAGCCCGGCGCCGGCTCGCCGGCCACGCCAATGTCGAGGTCCTGCTCGGCGACATGCATGCGCTCGCGTTTCCGGATGCACGCTTCGACCTCGTGCTGCTGATGCACGCGTTGACCTACAGCGAACGACCCGCCGCGGTCGTCGCGGAAGCCGCGCGCGTCGCACGCAGCGGCGGCCGCGTGCTCGCGGCGACACTCGGCCGGCATGCGCACCGCACGACGGTCGAGCCGTTCGAGCATCGCAACCTCGGTTTCACCGTCGACGAACTCGCGGCCCTCGCGCGCGACGCCGGCCTCGAGGTACTCGCCTGCGAGCGGCTCACGCGCGAACGACGTCCACCCCATTTCGAAGTCCTCAGCCTGCTCGCGAGGAAACCATGACCGCTACCCTTCCGTGGTTCGACCCGGCGCGCGTGCAGGCGCTCGAATCGGCGCTTTCACGGCGCATCCTCGTCATCGATGGCGCGATGGGCACGATGGTGCAGGGCCATCGCCTCGAGGAGCCGGACTACCGGGGCGAACGCTTCGCGCCGGGCCATGACACCCTGCCGGCGCCCGCGCGCGACGGCGCGCAGCCGCGCAGCCACGACCTCAAGGGCAACAACGACCTGCTCACGCTGACTCGCCCCGACGTGATCGCGGGCATCCATCGCGCCTACCTCGACGCGGGCGCCGACCTCGTGGAAACCAATACGTTCAACGCGACCTCGGTCAGCCAGGCCGACTACGGGCTCGAGCACCTGGTGCCCGAACTCAACCGCGAAGCAGCGCGGCTCGCGCGCGCCTGCTGCGACGAGGCCAGCGCGGCGGATCCATCGCGACCGCGCTTCGTCGTCGGCGTGCTCGGTCCGACCAGCCGCACGGCCTCGATCAGTCCCGACGTCAATGATCCCGGCTTCCGCAACACGAGTTTCGAGGAACTGCGCGTCGCCTACCGCGAAGCGGGCGCGGCCCTGATCGACGGCGGAGCCGACGTGCTGATGGTCGAAACGATCTTCGACACGCTCAATGCGAAGGCGGCGCTGTACGCGATCGCCGAGGAGTTCGAGGCGCGCGGCGCGCGCTTGCCCGTGATGATCTCGGGCACGATCACCGATCGTTCCGGGCGCACGCTGTCGGGCCAGACCACCGAGGCCTTCCATGCGTCCGTCGCGCACGCGCGTCCGCTCGCGATTGGCCTCAACTGCGCGCTCGGCGCCAAGGAACTGCGCCAGTACGTCGAGGCGCTCGCGCAGGTCGCCTCATGCGCGGTCAGCGCACACCCGAATGCGGGGTTGCCGAACGCGTTCGGCGAGTACGACGAGACGCCGGAACAGATGGCGGGCCTGATCGGCGAGTTCGCGCGCGCGGGACTCGTCAATCTCGTCGGTGGCTGTTGCGGCACCACGCCCGCGCACATCCGCGCGATCGCCTCGGCGGTGGAAGGCGTCGCGCCGCGCTCCCTCTCCAGCCGCGACAGGAATGCCGCTTGAACCGCGTCGCGCCTGCGACAGGCGGATGAGGTCCTTCAGGACGAAATCGCCATGGACTCGACTCGCCTGACCACGTTCGCTGCAAGCTATTTCATGGTGGCGCTGTCGCCGGGCCTGTGCATGACACTGGCGATGTCGCTGGGCATCAGCATCGGCGTGCGGCGCACCTTGTGGATGATGGCCGGCGAGCTGGTCGGCATTGCGTTGGTCGGCGCATGTGCCGTGATGGGCGTCGCCGCGCTGCTGCTGAAGGCGCCGGCGGTGTTCGAGGTCATGAAGTGGATCGGCGCGGCCTACCTGCTCTACATGGGCTGGCAAACCTGGCATTCCAGTCCGCTGCGGCCGGAGCAGCTTGCCGAAGGCGAGCACAGTCGTTTCGCGCTTGCCACGCAGGGATTCGTCACATCCACCTCCAACCCGAAGGCCTGGGCGTTCTTCGTTGCGCTGCTGCCGCCGTTCGTCGACCAGGGGCGCCCGTTGGCGCCGCAGTTGCTGGCCTTGCTCGCATTGATGCTCGTCATCGAGTTCGCCTGCATGCTGAGCTACGCCTGGGGCGGGCGGGCCTTGAGCGAGCAACTGCACCGGCGTGGAAAGGCGCGCTGGCTCAACTACGTCGCTGCCCTCCTGATGGCCGCGGTTGGATGCTGGCTGGTGCTGGGCTGACACGCACGCAGATCGAACAAGAAAACAGGACACATGAACACAGTGCATCGCCCCACCCGCCTGTCCGGCCTCGAGCCGCTGGTGCTCACGCCGGACCTGCTGTTCGTCAATGTCGGCGAGCGCACCAACGTGACCGGCAGCGCGCAGTTCCGCAAGCTGATCAAGGAAGACCGCTACGCCGAGGCCGTCGCCGTCGCGCGACAGCAGGTGGAGAGCGGTGCGCAGATCCTCGACGTCAACATGGACGAGGGCATGATCGATTCGGAAGCCGCGATGGTGCGCTTCCTGAACCTGATCGCATCCGAGCCCGACATCGCGCGCATCCCGGTGATGGTCGATTCCTCGAAGTGGAGCGTGATCGAGGCGGGCCTGCGCTGCCTGCAGGGCAAGGGCGTGGTCAACTCGATCTCGCTCAAGGAAGGGGAAGAGGCGTTCGTCGAGCACGCGCGCAAGGTGCTGCGCTACGGGGCGGCCGCGGTCGTGATGGCATTCGACGAGCAGGGCCAGGCCGACACCTGCGCGCGCAAGGTCGAGATCTGCACGCGCGCGTACCGGATCCTCGTCGACGAGGTCGGGTTTCCGCCCGAGGACATCATCTTCGATCCGAACATCTTCGCGATCGCGACCGGCATCGAAGAGCACGACAACTACGCGGTCGACTTCATCGAGGCGACGCGCATCATCCGCCGCACCCTGCCCGGCTGCCACGTGTCGGGCGGCGTGTCGAACGTGTCGTTCTCGTTCCGCGGCAACGAGACCGTGCGCCAGGCGATCCACGCCGTGTTCCTCTATCACGCGATCGCCGCGGGCATGGACATGGGCATCGTCAACGCGGGCGCGCTGCCGATCGTCGACGACATCGACCCGGACTTGCGCGATCGCGTCGAGGACGTGGTGCTCAACCGCCGCAAGGACGCGACCGAGCGCCTGCTCGAGATCGCCGGACGCTACCGCGCGATGAAGGGCGAGGCGGTGGTCGAGAACCTCGCCTGGCGCTCGCTGCCGGTACGCGAGCGGCTCGCGCACGCGCTCGTGCACGGCATCGACAGCTTCGCCGAAGCCGATGCCGAGGAAGCGCGCCAGCTCTCGCCGCGTCCGCTCGACGTGATCGAGGGGCCGTTGATGGACGGCATGAACATCGTCGGCGACCTGTTCGGTGCGGGCAAGATGTTCCTGCCGCAGGTGGTCAAATCCGCGCGCGTGATGAAGAAGGCGGTGGCCTGGCTGCTGCCTTTCATCGAGGCCGAGAAGCTGCGCACCGGAGACACCGGCAAGTCGAACGGCAAGATCGTGATGGCGACGGTCAAGGGCGACGTGCACGACATCGGCAAGAACATCGTCGGCGTCGTGCTCCGCTGCAACAACTTCGACGTGGTCGATCTCGGCGTGATGGTGCCGGCGCAGAAGATCCTCGACACCGCGATCGCCGAGAACGCCGACATGATCGGCCTGTCCGGCCTGATCACGCCCTCGCTCGAGGAGATGAGCCATGTCGCGCGCGAGATGCAGCGACAGGATTTCCACCTGCCGCTGCTGATCGGTGGCGCGACGACCTCGCGCGCGCATACCGCGCTCAAGATCGAACCGCACTACAAGTCGCCGTGCGTATGGGTCAAGGATGCGTCGCGCGCGGTCGGCGTCGCGCAGTCGCTGGTCTCGAAGGATCTCGTCGACGCGTTCATGGCGCGGATCCGGTCCGAGTACGCCGAGATCCGCGAGCGCCACAAGGACCGCAGCGGCGCCAAGCGCCTGGTTGCGCTCGACAAGGCACGCGCGCAACGCTTCGACGGCGACTGGGCGAACTACGATCCACCGGCTCCCGCGAAACCCGGGATCCATGTCTTCGACGACTATCCGCTGGCCGATCTCGTCGAACGCATCGACTGGACGCCCTTCTTCAGCGCATGGGAACTGTCGGGCCGTTTTCCCGCGATCCTCGAGGACGCGGTCGTGGGAACGCAGGCGCGCGAGCTGTACGAGGATGCGCGCCAGATGCTGGATCGCATCGTGCGGGAGAAGTGGCTGACCGCGCGCGGCGTGATCGGCTTCTGGCGTGCGACCGGCATCGGCGACGATGTCGAGTTGCAGTCGATCGGCGATGCGACGCCGCCGACGATGCTGCACTTCCTGCGCCAGCAGGCCGACAAACCGGTCGAGCGGCCCGATTTCTGCCTCGCCGACTTCATCGCACCGCGGGATTCCGGCAAGCAGGACTGGATCGGTGGATTCGCCGTCACCGCGGGCATCGGCATCGAGCCGCATCTCGGGCGCTTCGTCGCTGCGCACGACGACTACTCCGCGATTTTGCTCAAGGCGCTCGCCGATCGGCTCGCAGAAGCGTTCGCCGAATGCATGCACGAGCGCGTGCGGCGCGAGTATTGGGGATACGCCCCGGACGAACGGCTCGGCAACGACCAACTGATCGCGGAGGCCTATCGCGGGATCCGGCCGGCGCCGGGCTATCCCGCCTGCCCCGACCATACCGAGAAATCGACGCTTTTCCGGCTGCTCGATGCGACCGCCGTCGCCGGGATCGAGCTCACCGAGGGATACTCGATGTACCCGGCCGCCGCAGTCTCCGGCTGGTACTTCGCCCATCCACGCAGCCAGTACTTCGTGGTCGGGCGCCTCACGCGCGAGCAGGTCGAGGACTATGCGCGTCGCAAGGCCTGGACGCTTGCGGAAGCCGAACGCTGGCTGGCTTCGAACCTCGACTACGATCCGGATTAGAGGCGCAAGGACGTCCATCCTGGACGTCCTTGCGCTCGCCGGGTCCGGTACCTGCCCGGACCCGGCTCCGCTTCGCAGGCTGCGCCTGCTGCGCGGGCGATGCATCCTGCATCGCGATATGCCTGCAATGCGATCTGCGCTTCCTGGACGCCGATGCGCTCGCCGGGTCCGATGCAGGCCCGGACCCGGCACCGCTCCGCAGTCTGCGCCTGCTGCAGGGGCGATGCATCCTGCATCGCTGGCCCGCGCGCGTTCCGATTCACATCGCGTGGACGCCGACGAAGCTCAGCCGCGCGCGGGGTCGGCCGGATCGACCGCGTCGTGGCGATGGCGCAGGTGGATGAAGATGTTGTAGAGCGCGACGAACGCCGGGAACGCGTTCTGGATGATCCCGACCGAGTCGTTTTTGCCCCAGATGAAATAGGCGAGCGTCATCACGCTGCCGACGATCGACAGGTACCAGAACCCCATCGGCATCACGACGCGCTTGAGGCGCTTGGTCGCGTACAGCTGCACGAACCAGCGCGCGGTGAACAGGCACGCACCGACCAGGCCGATCAGCTTCCAGGGCGTGATCGTGAGGCCGTGGATGACCAGCAGGACGTCGTTCATGGCATGGACCATTCGAAGGAAGGAATCGGCGCGGCCGCGCGGGCACCATGCGCCGCGCGGGAACGCCTGCGGCGGCGATCGCCGCGGGGTCAGCCGCTGCGCGCGGCGAGCCAGTCGTGGATCGCGCCCGGAACCTCGCGCTGCGCACGACCGGACACATAGATGCCGATGTGGCCGCCGCGGAACGCGACCTGGGTGTAGTCGTCGGTCCCGACGTGATCGCCCAGCACGCGCGAGGCGGCCGGCGGCACCAGGTGGTCCTGCTCGGCGAAGATGTTCAGCACCGGCATCGTGACGTTGCCGAGATGCACCTCGTGCCCACCGATCTCCAGGCCGCCGTTGACGAGCTTGTTGCCCTGGTAGAAATCCTTCATGAACTGGCGGAACGCTTCGCCGGCCTGGTCGGGCGAGTCGAAGATCCACTTCTCCATGCGCAGGAAATTCTCCATCTCGACCTTGTCGTCGAGGATGTCGACGAGGCCGACGTACTTCTGCTGGTTGAGCCGGACCGGCTTCAGCATCAGGTAGCAGAGGTTCATGAGGTCGGCGGGCACGTTGCCGAGCGTGTCGACGAACAGGTCGACGTCCATCGACTGGATCCAGTTCGACAGCATGTTGTCCGGCGTGCGGAAATCGACCGGCGTCACCATCGTGATCAGGTTGCGCACCTTCTCCGGATGCATCGCGGCGAAGCACAGCGAGAACGCGCCGCCCTGGCAGATCCCGAGCAGGTTGATCGGCGCGCTGCCCGAATGCGCGGCCACCGCGTCGACCGAGCGCGCGATGTAGCCATTGATGTAGTCGTCGAGCGTGAGCCAGCGGTCGGCGCGGTCGGGATAGCCCCAGTCGATCAGGTAGACGTCCTCGCCGCGCGCGAGCAGGTTGCGCACCAGCGAGCGGTCGTCCTGGAGGTCGACCATGTACGGCCGGTTGACCAGCGCGTAGACGATCAGGATCGGCACCTTCGCGGTCGGCGGGCGCTCGCCGCGGAAGCGATAGACGACGAGCTTGTCCTCGCGATAGACCTCTTCCTTGGCGGTCACGCCGAACTCGACTTCATCCATCGAGCGCAGCGTCTGCAGTGCACCGGCGAGCTTGCGCTGCGTCGCGAGCGCCTCCTCGAGCGCTCGCTTCGGTTCGATCCTGATCGGGCCCATCTGGCGTCCTCGTGCGTTCAGTGCTTGTCACGCCGGCCGCGGAGGGCGCCCGGCTGCGGAGCTTCGCGCGACGCATCGGCGAAGCTTGCGATGCGCGCGGCGAAGTTGCCCTTCGCGTTCTCGCCCATCGAACGCTTCGCGACCGGCGCTGCCGGCTTGCGTGCCTGGGTACGGCCGGCGCGCTTGGGCGACGCCTTCGCCGGCTTCGCGCGCGCCTTCGTGCCGCGCGGCTTGGCCGTCGTTGCGGTGGCACGCGCGGGCGCCGCTTCGGCTGCAGCGGGCGAAGCCGGTGCACGCGTCGGCGGGCTGGCGAGATCGCGTGCCGCGCTGCGCCGCAGTGCGTTGCCGAGTTCGGCCACCTGCCCGCGCAGGTCTGCGACTTCGGCGGCGAGGCCCTGATTGCGCGCGCCACCCGCGGCGCGGACTTCGCGGCGCAATGCCTGCAGGCGCTCGCCGATGCTGTCGACCTCGCTGCGGGTCGGCATGCCGAGTTCGGATGCCACCTGTTCGACGCTGTTGGAGAGGAGTGATCGCATGCGCATCTGCGCGTTGACGAGCGCGCCGTATGCCTCGCGGAACTCGCTCGACAGCGCGACTTCGGCGTAGCCCTCTTCCGCTGCGTCGACCCAGAGGTCATACAGCGCGCGCAGCGAGTCCAGTTGCCGCCCGGGTTGCTCGCGCTCCGACAGCTTGCCCTGGAACAGCTCGAATCCGCGTTGCGCGGCCTTCATCATCAGCGCGTTGTAACGCCGCAGCTGCTCCTGGTATTCGATCGCGGCGAGCATCGAATCGCGCTGATGCTCCTGGTGCTCGCGCATCGGGCCGAACGCGGGAAGGTTCAGCCACGCTTTCGCGTCGCCGGCGACGTCGGGTGGCCGCATTGCAGCGCGGAACGCATCGGCGAGCGCGGCGAACGGTGGCGCGAACGATGCGGCTCCGGTCGCTTCGGGCGAGAACGACCGCAGCATCGCGTCACCCCAGGCGGGCGTTCCATTCGCGCCACCGAGCGCGTCGAGTGCCGATTGCAGGAACGCGGCGTAGCTGCGTGCGCTGTCGGCGAGGCGCTCCACCGTTTCGCCCTGCACACCCTGCGCGCCCTGCGCGGAGAACATGCGCGTCCACGCATCGATGCCGGGCACGGCGGCCGCGGGTGCCATCGAAGGACCCGCGCCGCGCGCGAGGTCCTGCCATGCATTGGAATACTGGCGCGCGAACGCCTGCCATTGTCCCAGCCAATCGGAATGCGACGGATCGCCCACGTCAGGTCCCCAGCATGCACAAGGCGCCCATCATACCCGACGCCTGCGGGGGATCACCGCGCGGGGATCACGCGGCGTCGCCGACCCTGACCGCCTGCACCGCGGTCGAACGGTTGCGCGTGTAAACGTACACTGCTGCCGGCGGCACGTTCCGCCATACGACGCCGGTACGCCGCGAACGCAGGCCGAGTTCGTCGAGCAGGCTGCGCGGCAACGGCCCCACCGGCCCGTAGGTGAACTGGATCAAGGGCCGGTTCGGGCCGAGTACCCGGAACACCGCATCGAGGATCTCGCGCTGCACCGTGCGCGGCATCGCGAGGAAACCGAGTCCGCTCACGACCGCGTCGACGCCACCGGGCTCGGCGAAGTGCTGCTCGGCCACGATGCGCGAGAGTTCGCGGGCATCGCCGCGCACGACCTGCGCGTCATGGAAGCGCGCCTGCAGCAGGCGATGCAATTCGGCATTGAGTTCGACCACGAGCAGGTCGCTCGGTGCGATGCCGCGGTCGATCAGCGCCTGCGTGAAGACGCCGGTACCTGCACCGAGTTCGATCACGCGTCGCGCGGTCGGCGGAAGCTGCACGACCATCTCGCGCGCGAGCTGCCGGCTCGAAGGTGACAATGCCGCCATCGCGCGCGGATTGCGCAACCACTGGCGGAAGAATGTCCACCCGGGCTCCCCTTCTACGGGTGGATTGCAACGTGCGGAGTGGTCGTTCATGCAGGGCCTGGAGTGCGCGCGCGTGGATCATAGCGCACGCCACCCGGCGGCCGGATGATTCCGGCCATGCGACACGCAAAAAAAGAAACCCCGCGACGATCAGGGGAAATCGTCGCGGGGTGGAACGCTGGCGGCGGGGAAGGGGGAGGGGTGCGCCACCAGCGTTGAGCGTGATCAGCGACGGTACCCTGCGTCGCGATCGTAGTAGGAAGCGCGGCGATAGCCGTCGTCGCGGTCGTCGTCGCGGTCGTCGTCGCGGTAGCCATCGGAGTGGCGGCGCGAGGTGCGGTGTACGCGCACCGGTTCACGATCGTAGTAGACGACGCTGGCCGGGCGCGAATAGTAGTAGCTGGCGCCGTAGGACACCGGAGCGTAATACGAGGGGCCGTAGTACGAGGGACCGTAGTATCCACGGCTGTAGTAGGACGCGCCGTAGTACGAGGGGCCGTACGAGTAGTACGAGCCGTGGTACGCAGGGCGATGGTGGATCGGCGCGTAGTAGCCGCCGTAACCGCCATAGCCGCCGTAGTAGTTCCCGCCCCATCCATGACCGTGCCGGCCATAGTCGGAATAGCCGATGCTGACGCCGGGGAAGCCGATGCCGATGCTCCACTGGCTGCGTGCGAACGCCGACGGCGCGATCGTGAACGCGGCGAGCGCGACGAGGGCAGTCAACGAGAATGACAGGCGACGCGACATCGGCACACCCTCCGGAATACGGGAGTGATGCTGCGGCTTTCCGGCTGAATCGGGACTGAGCCAACACCGCGCCAACGTTAAGAATTTGCAAGCTCCACCGGGGGCTGGCGAGGCCCGCGCAGACGCAGTTCATGGCAGCGGTGGATGCGCGGGTTGCGCTCGAAATCGAACGGGATTGTCGCCGCGCTGATGTCGCGCGTCTCGAACCGCTCGGCCAGCTGCGGATCGAGGGTGAAGCGCCGTGCATTGGTCGAGAACAGCACGAGTCCGCCGTCGGCGATGCGATCGCCGCACAGCCGCAGGAGCTCGGCGTGGTCGCGTTGCACGTCGAAGTCGTCTGCGCGCTTGGAATTGGAGAACGTCGGCGGGTCGACGAACACGAGGTCGTAGTGGCCACGGTCGTGGCGCAACCACTCGAGCACGTCCGCCTGCACCAGCAGGTGCCGCTCGCCGCCGAGCCCGTTGAGCCCGAAGTTGCGCCCGGCCCAGTCGAGATACGTGGCCGACAGGTCGACGCTGGTCGTCGTGCGCGCGCCACCGGCGGCGGCGTGCACGCTCGCGGTCGCGGTGTAGCAGAACAGGTTCAACACGCGCAGCCCACGTGCGCTCGCGCGAATGCGCGCGCGAACCGGACGATGATCGAGGAACAGGCCGGTGTCCAGGTAGTCGAACAGGTTCACGTGGAAGCGCAGCCCGCCCTCCTCCACCACGAGGAACTCCGCGCGTTCGCCGAAGCGACCGTACTTCGAACCGCCCTTCGCGCGCCGGCGCGTCTTCAGCGAGATCCGCTCGCGCGGCACCTCGAGCGCTGCCGAAGCCGCGCGCACGAGATCGCGCATGCGGTCGCGCGCGACCTGCTCGGGGATATCGCGCGGCGGCGCGTATTCCTGCACGTGCAACCAGGTCTGTGGAAACCCGCCGCGCGCGTCGGCCGCCGCGCCGCGCAGGGGGTCGACGCCGATCGCCTGGTAGACGTCGATCGCAGCCGCATACTCGGGAATGTCGGCATCGTAGACGCGGTAGCACGACACGCCCTCGCGCGCGAGGCGCTTGCGCATGTGGCGCAGGTTCTTGCCGATGCGGTTCGCGACCGCCTGCGCGCCTTCGGACAGCGGCCGCTCGATGCTCGCGCGCGGCGCTTCCGCGACGAGGTCGAACACCAGCAGGCGACATTCGATCGCGCCGTTGTAGAGCACATAGCGCTTGTCGGCGCGCAACCCGAGCAGGTGGCCGAGTTCGTCGTCGGACACGATCACCGCCGCGCGCCAGTCCCTGAACTCGTCGCGCAGCGCGCTGCCGAGCGCACGGTAGACCTCCGCGAGCGCCGCGCCGCGCCCGAGGCGCTCGCCGTACGGCGGGTTCGTGATCACCAGGCCGGGCCGGTCGCTGCGCGCGGGTCGACGCAGGTGTTCGATCGATTGCCGCGCGAGATGCAGGAAACCTTCGACGCCGGCCGCCTGCGCATTGCGTCGTGCTTCCTCGAGCACGCGCGGATCGTGGTCGTATCCGAAGAACACCGGCTGCAGCGAGCGCAGACCGGCCGCGGCGCGCGCCTGCGCCTGTTCGAGCAGCCGCTCCCAGGCGGGCGCGTCATGGCCGCGCCAGCCGCTGAATCCCCAGTATGTGCGGCGCAATCCCGGCGCCACATCGGCCGCCATCAGCGCGGCCTCGATCGGCAGCGTCGCCGCGCCGCACATCGGATCCACCAGGGCGCCGCCGCCCGCGTGGATCGCGGGCCAGTCGGCGCGCAGCAGCATCGCGCAGGCGAGGTTCTCCTTCAGCGGCGCCTCGCCCTGCCCCTGACGCCAGCCGCGCCGGTGCAGCGGAACGCCGGAAAGGTCCAGGGAGAGGCTCACGCGGCCCTTGTGCAGGCGCAGGTTCAGTCGGATCGCCGGTCGTTCCACATCGATGTCGGGTCGCACGCCATGGCGCTCGCGGAACTGGTCGACCACCGCGTCCTTCGCGCGCAGCGCGATGAACTGGGTGTTGCGCAGGGTGCCGCTGCCGCCGACCGCATCGATCGCGAAGCTCGCGTCGGGCGCGAGGTGCGCGTCCCACTCGACCTGCTGCACGCCCGCGAACAGCGCGTCGGCATCGGGCGCTTCGAACTCGTGCAGCTGCAGCAGCACGCGGCTCGCGAGTCGCGACCACAGGCAGGCGCGGTAGCCGAGTTCGAGCGGTCCGCTGAAATGAACGCCCGCGAGCGCCTCGTGCGCGTCGTCGGCACCGAGCGCGCGCAGTTCGTCGCGCAGCAGGTATTCGAGGCCTTTCGGGCAGGTCGCGAACAGCGTCGCCATCTCAGCCGAGCTCCCCGAGGAAGCGCGCGAATTCGCCTGCGCACCATTCGACGTGCGCGGACAGCCGATGGTCGTCGTCGACGAGATGCAGGCGCGCGCCGCGCGCGCGCGCGAACGCGATCGCGCCGTCGACCGGGCAGACCTCGTCGCGCCAGCCATGCACGAGCGCGGTCGGCACCGCGGCCGCCGAGAACGCATGCGGATAACCCGGCACCGCGACCGGCAGCGCGAGCAGGAACACGCCCTCGCACGAGCGGCGCAGCGATGCGAAGCCGGACACGAATGCACCCATGCTCGATCCGGCGAACACCACGCGTCCGTCGCCGGGCGCGTGCGCGAGCAGGCACTGGATGCGCTCGTCGATCGCCATCGGATCGCGGCGCGCATCGATCGCACGGTAGTCGGGACGCACGCTGTCCCAGCCGAGGTCGGCGCAGGCCGCCGCGAGCGCCGTGACCTTGGTCGCCTGCGGACCGCTCTCGAGTCCATGCGAGAGGATGACCGTGCGTTTCATGCTGTCCACCGTGCAGCGGGATCGGTCGGCGATGCTAGCATTCCGGGCGCGGCGCCCGCCGCCGACGAGTCATGCGAACGATGCCCGCGATCGAGGACCGGCCCATTGCGTACGCGCAGCGACTCGCACCGCGCGACCCCGCGACGATCGACCTCGTCGTGGTCCATTGCACCGAACTGCCGGACATGGCGATGGCGCGCGAGTTCGGCGAGCGCATCCACCACGAGGCGACGCGCACCGGCAACTGCGGCCACTACTACGTCGATCGCGACGGGCGCATGTTCCGCTTCGTCGACGACGCGCGCGTCGCGAACCACACGCGCGGCTACAACGCGCGCTCGATCGGCATCGAACTCGTCAACCTCGGACGCTACCCGCGCTGGGCCGACAGTCGCCACCAGGCGTTCACCGAACCCTATGCGCAGGCGCAGCTGCTTGCACTCGATGCGTTGATCGCGCACCTCCGGCAAGCCCTGCCCGGCCTGCGCTGGATCGCCGGCCACGAGGACCTCGACCGGCGGCTCGAACCCGCGAGCGACGATCCGGACGTGCTGCTGCCGCGCCGGCGCGATCCGGGGCCGTTGTTCCCGTGGGAGGAACGCCTGCCGGGCTATGGGCTCGCGCGCCTGCAACCCCGGTGACGCGAGGGGCCAGCCGCTATACTCGCGCGTTCCACTCGCATGCCTGCCGCAATGACCGCCGCCGTCGACGAACTGCTCACCCTGCTCCAGCTCGAACGGCTTGAGGACAACCTGTTCCGCGGCGAAAGCCGCGACATCGGCACGCGCTACGTGTTCGGCGGCCAGGTGCTCGGGCAGGCGTTGTCGGCCGCGCAACAGACGGTCGAGCCCGGCCGCAATGCCCACTCGCTGCACGCATACTTCCTGCGCGCGGGCGACATCGACAAGCCGATCGTCTACCACGTCGAGCGCACGCGCGACGGCGGCAGTTTTTCGGTGCGGCGCGTGACCGCGATCCAGCACGGCCAGCCGATCTTCAACTTCGCCTGTTCGCTGCAGATCGAGGAAGAGGGCGTCGAGCACCAGGTGCCGATGCCCGCGGTGCCGCGTCCGGAGGACCTCGAGCCGGTCGAGGTGCTGCCGCCCGACGAACTTGCGAAGCTGCCGCCCAAGCTGCAGCGGTGGTTCGGGCGTTCCGGTCCGTTCGAGTTTCGCCACGTCTATCCGCGCGACGAACTCAACCCGCCCAAGCGCCCGCCGTTCCAGCAGGTATGGTTCCGGCTCGCGGGGCCGGCGCCCGATGCACCGGCGCTGCACCGCGCGCTGCTCGCCTATGCGTCGGATTTCCATCTCGTCGGCACCACGATGTTCCCGCACGGGATCTCGTTCCTGCAGAGCAACGTGCAGGTCGCGAGCCTCGACCACGCGATGTGGTTCCACCGTCCGTTCCGCGCCGACGACTGGCTGCTGTACTCGTGCGACAGCCCGACCGCCCAAGGCGCTCGCGGCCTCGCGCGCGGCATGATCTACAGCACGGATGGCCGGCTCGTCGCTTCGACTGCGCAGGAAGGCCTCGTGCGCCTGCGTCATCCATAAGCGGTAGCATCCACGCATGCGCCAGATCTACACCTCGCCGCGGATGGCCAATATCGAACGGGTGGTCGCCCTGCTCGCCGAGCACGGCATCCAGACCTCGATCGGCAACCGACGCGCCTACCAGGGCTCCGACTGGAAGCGATTCAGCTATACCGCGAAGGGCGACCGCGACGCCTGGCCGCAGGTCATGGTCGTGCGCGCCGACGACCAACCGCTCGCGCGCAAGCTGCTGCGCGAGGCCGGCCTCGAACCCGCGACCCGCTTCGCCGACGACCTCGCGGCGGCGCGCGGGGTCGGCGACATCGCGCACCATTCGCGCGCCTCGATGCGGGTCAAGCTCGTCGTGCTCGCGCTGATCGCCGGGGTTTCGGTGCTGATCGCGCTGATGGTCCTGCGCGGCTGAGGCCCTCGGACGTGCCCGCGCAGGGATAGAATGCGCGCATGCGCTCGGATGTCGTCCGCCTGTTCCAGACCCTGCCGCATCCGTGCGGCTACTTCGCGGAACGCACGGCACAGAACATCGTGATCGACCCGAGCGCCTCGCAGCTGCCGCAGATCTACGACCTCGCGGTGCAGCGCGGCTACCGGCGCGCAGGCGGCCACGTCTACCATCCGCACTGCATGGGCTGCCGCGCCTGCGTCGCCTGCCGCGTGCCGGTCTCGCGCTTCCGTCCGGACCGCAGCCAGCGCCGCTGCCTCGCGCGCAATCGCGACCTCGAGGTGCGCCTCGTGCCGGCCGGTTACAGCGACGAGTACTTCGCCCTGTACCGCCACTACCTGCGTGCACGCCATGTCGGCGGCGGCATGGACGACGCACGCCCCGAGGACTTCACGCGCTTCCTCTACACGAGCTGGAGCCCGACGCAGTTCGTCGAGTTCCGCCACGACGGCCGCCTGCTCGCACTCGCGGTGACCGACATCTGCGCGACCGGCCTGTCGGCGGTCTACACGTTCTTCGAGCCGGGCAAAGACGCGCGCAGTCTCGGCACCTTCGCGATCCTGAGCCAGCTGCGCCTCGCGCGCGAACGCGGCCTCGAGCACCTCTACCTCGGCTTCTGGATCGAAGGCCACCCGAAGATGCACTACAAGTCGCGCTTCCGGCCGCTCGAGGTGCTGAGCGGAGACGGTTGGCGCGACCTCGCGGCGCCGGCCTGAGCCCTGCGCTCAGACGAAGCCGATCTCGTGCTCGCCGCGCATCGACATCACGAGCTTGACCATCGATACCGGCAGCATGATCTCGAGCCGCAGGTCCTCGCCGTTCGGCCCCTTGCCCGCCAGCGTGAGCTCGAACAGCGCGCCCGACGCGTCGATCTCCGAGCAGACGATATGCGGATTCGCCGCGGCGTCACGCAGGTAGGGCTTGATCGGCGCACCGAGTGCGTCGACGGCCTGCGCATGCAGGAACACGGCGTAGTTGATGACGTCGGTCATCGCGATCCCGGCAATCCATGAAGGGTTCGAGTTTGCCCCAGGCGGCGCGGCGCGTCGACGCCCGACCCTGCGCGCCGATGCTCCGGCGGCGCAGACCGTCGGCCAGCTGCATCCCGGCGCGCCGATCGCGATGTCGCAAGGGCCCGTCGGATGGCGTTGACCGTCGCATGCATGTCCCGACTGCGATTCCGGATCAGCCTTGCGCGGCGCGCGCGCCGCGGCGCGCCTGCCTGCCCGTGTCCCTGCTGCTGGCCGCGATCGCCGCGGATGCCGTCGCCGGCGGCGCCGTACTGACCTGGCCCGGGGCGCCACCCTGCAATACGACGCTGCACGCCTGCATCGCGGCGGCCGTGGCGGGCGACACCGTGGAAATCGCGACGGATGGCCCGATCGACGAGACCATCGAGATCTTCGGCAAGAGCCTCACGCTGCGCGCCGCCGAAGGGTTCGAACCGGTGTTCGAGCCCACCAACGGCACCGATGCGATCGAGGCATTCGGCGCGGATGCGCAGGTCACGATACTCATCGATGGGCTGACCGTGCGCGGGGGCACGATCGGCGCCTACCAGGCCGGCACCGGCGCCTTCGACATCGCGATACGCGGCAACCGCATCGAATCGACCGGACTCGACGCGAACCGCAGCGCGATCTACCTGCGCACGTTCGGCGCGTCGCCGACCGGGCCGGTGCAGTTCGAGGTCACCGACAATGACATCGCGCTCGGCTTCCTGTCCGGCGACGACATCTGCGCGATCGCGCTGGACGACCTGCCCGGCCCGAGCAGCGGTTCGATCGCGCGCAACCGCGTGCGCGACGGCGGCGAGATGAGTACCTACCCCGCGATGCGCATCCACAACGCGACCGGCACGCTCGCGCTCGACGTCGTCGCCAACGCAATCACCGCGAGCGGCTACAACGGCGGCATCGAGCTGGTCCAGGACGACGTGGCGGGCAGCGTCGCGACGCGCATCCTCAACAACCTCGTCGTCGGCGGCAGCGACGTGATGGGACCGCAGCCCGGTGCCGTGTCGCTGCGCGCGACCGCGGGCGGCGTGCTCGCGCTCGTCGCGAACAACACGCTGGCGCACAACGACACCGGCTTCATCGCGAAGGCCTCGCCCGGGGCGACGCTCGAGGGCGCGCTCGCGAACAACATCGTCGCGTTCAACGCGATCCGCGGCATCGTGATCGACAGCGGCATCGCCGCGGCGTTCGACAACGCGCACAACCTCGCATGGTCGAACGCGGGCGACGCGTTCGAACCCGGACCGGGCACGCTCGCATCCGATCCGCTGTTCGTCGGCGCCGGCGACTACCACCTGCGGCCGGCCACGCCTGCGCGCGACACAGGCGACGACCAGTACGTGCCGGAAGACATCGAGCAGGACCTCGACGGCTCCGCGCGGATCATCGGCCCCGCCGTGGACATCGGTGCGTTCGAGCGGCCCGATTCGCTGTTCGCCGACGGGTTCGAGGCGCCCTGAGCGCGCGACCGCGCGCGTCGCCGGATCAGGGATCGATGCGAAGGCTCGCGGCCGCTCGCACGGCCTTCGCGATCGCGGCCTCGATGTCGACGTCGCGCGCGAGCGTGACCGCCATCCGGCGCTGTCCGCGCACCGAGGGTTTGCCGAACAGCCGCAGCGCGGTGTCGGGCTCGACCAGCGCGTCGGCGACGCCGCGGTAACGCGGACAGTCGCCATCGCCGTTCGCGAGCACCGCGCACGACGCAGACGGACCGAGTTGGCGGATCACCGGGATCGGCAGGCCGAGGATCGCGCGTGCGTGCAGCGCGAATTCGGACAGGTCCTGCGACACCAGCGTGACGAGGCCGGTGTCGTGCGGGCGCGGACTGACCTCGGAGAAGATCACCGTGTCGCCCTTGACGAAGAACTCCACGCCGAACACGCCACGACCGCCGAGCGCAGCGGTGATCGCCGCGGCCTGGCGCCGCGCCTCGTCCAGCGCGGCGGCGCTCATCGGCTGCGGCTGCCAGGATTCGCGATAGTCGCCGTGATCCTGCCGGTGCCCGATCGGCTCGCAGAACGCGGTGCCGCCGGCATGGCGCACGGTCAGCTGCGTGATCTCGAAATCGAAGGCGACGAAGCCCTCCACGATGCAGCGCCCCTTGCCCGCGCGCCCGCCCGACTGCGCGTAGTCCCACGCGGCGTCGACGTCGGCGTGCGTGCGCAGCGTGCTCTGGCCCTTGCCCGAGCTGCTCATCACGGGCTTGACCACGCACGGCAGGCCGATCGCCGCGATCGCTTCGAGGTACTCGGCGCGCGTGTCGACGAAGCGGTACGGCGAGGTCGGCAGGCCGAGTTCCTCGGCCGCGAGTCGGCGGATGCCCTCGCGGTCCATCGTGAGCCAGGTCGCGCGTGCTGTGGGCACCACGACGAGGCCCTCGCGCTCGAGTTCCACCAGCGTCGGCGTATGGATCGCCTCGATTTCCGGCACCACGAGGTGCGGACGCTCGCGCGCGATCACCGCGCGCAGCGCTGCACCGTCGAGCATGTCGACGACGTGCGAGCGATGCGCGACTTGCATCGCGGGCGCGTTCGCGTAGCGGTCGACCGCGATCACCTCGACCGCGAAGCGCTGCAGCTCGATCGCGACTTCCTTGCCGAGTTCGCCGCTGCCGAGCAGCATCACGCGCAGCGCGCCGTCGGTGAGCGGAGTGCCGAATGCCTGCATGCGCGTGGACCTCGGGAACGGGAGCGCGATTGTAGTCGAGGCCGATCCGGCGGCGGACGCGGCGCGCACTTGAGGGCCCCGGACCGGTCATGCCAATGATTGAACCACGGAGCACACCGGGGAGATCGTCCATTCAAAGGGCCCCCGATTCCTCCGTGTGCCCGAGCGCTCCGTGTCGAAGGCTGCTCCAGTCCGGGCGCGCAGCGCGCCGTTCGCGGCGCGCTCGACCGCAGCGCGCGCCGTCGCTCGAACAGTGGAACCCGGCGCTCGCACGGGCTCCCTGCCCCCTCGCGTGCCCGACGTGCTCCGCGCAGAAAGCTTTGGAGGCACAATGAGCGTTTGTGCTCCCGGATGCCGCCGATGGCTCTCCTCCTGCGTTGCCTCGCACTCGCCGCCGCCATCGCCGTCGCTCCGGCGCTGCACGCCGCTCCGCCGGCGCAGCAGTGGTTCACGGTGTTGCTCGATGGCCGCAAGATCGGCAGCTTCGAGGCCACGCGCGAGGAACGCGCGGGCACCGTCACGACGACGCAGTCGCTCGAACTCGTGCTCGACCGCGCAGGCACGCGCATCGCGCTCGGCAGCAGCGAGACCTCGGTCGAGACGCCGACGGGTGAGCCGATCTCGTTCCGCAACGCGACGCGACTGTCGGACCAGGAAACCGTGACCGAAGGCCGCGTCGAAGGCGACCACGCCGAGGTCACGATCCGCGGCGCCGGCGGCAGCCAGCCGCGCCGCATCGACTGGCCGCGTGGTGCGCTGCTCGCCGAGGGCCAGCGCCTCGCGACCGCGCGGGCGGGCCTCGCGCCCGGGTCGCGCCATTCCCTGCTGACGTTCCAGCCCTCGACCCTCACGAGCGTGCGCATCGACGGCAGCGTCGGCGCGGCGGAACGCGTGGACCTGCCCGGCGGCGCGCGCACGCTGGTGCCGATCCAGCAGGTCATCGCGTTCCCGGGTGCCTCGATGACGAGCCGTGTCTGGATCGACGCGGAGCAGGCAGTGCACAAGATGACGATGCCGCTGATGGGTGTCGACCTCGTGCTGCTCGCCTGCGACCGGGCCTGCGCGACCGCGCCGAACCAGGGCACCGACGTGTTCGAACGCACGCTCGCGCGCGCGCCGCGCGCGCTGTCGACGCAGGAACTGTCCGGCACGATGCGGCACACGCTGGTGGCGCGCGACGGTGGCGCGCTGGCGCTGCCGACCACCGACGAACAGCAGGTGCGGCGCGAGGGTGACCGCTGGATCGTCACGATCCGCGACGAGGCCGAAGCGGGCCACCAGGCGCCGCCGGTCGCGGACGACCGCGCGCCCAACGACTGGCTGCAGAGCACCGAGCCCGAAGTGGTCGCGCTCGCCGCACGCGCGACCGAAGGCGCCGCCACGGCGGGCGAACGCATGCAGCGCCTCGAGGCATTCGTGCGCGACTACATCCGGACCAAGAGCCTCGACGTCGGTTACGCCTCCGCGCTCGAGGTCGTGCGCGCCCCCGAAGGTGACTGCACCGAACACGCGGTGCTGCTCGCGGCCCTCGCGCGCGCGAGCGGAATTCCGACGCGCGTCGTCGACGGCCTTGCCTACGCGCCGGGCTTCGGCGGCCGCGACCAGGTGTTCGTGCCGCACGCGTGGGTCCAGGCCTGGACCGACGGTCGTTGGCGCGGTTACGACGCCGCACTGGACGGTTTCGACGCGGCGCATATCGCGCTCGCGACCGGCGATGGCGATCCCTGGCACTTCTACGCGGGACTCGACATGCTCGGGCGCATCAGCGTCGAACGCTCCGACAGCGTGCCCGTCGACACGACGCGCTGAACCGGCGGCGTCACGGTGCGGCGACCTGCCGCATCACGCGCACGCGCGCGAGCGCATCCAATGGACCAAGCCAACTCGGAGGTCGTCATGGGCACGTCGCACTACACCCCTTGGGCAAGGCGCTTGCACTGGCTGGTCGCGCTCGCGGTCACGCTCGCACTGGTCCTGATCGAAACCCGCGGCTGGTTCGAACGCGGATCCGCGCTGCGCGAGGGCATCAAGTGGGGCCACATGCAGTTCGGCATCGCGGTGCTGCTGCTCACGCTGCCGCGCCTGCTGGTGAGGTTGCGGGCCCCGGTTCCACCGATCACGCCGCCTCCGGCGCACTGGCAGGACCTGGTTGCGCGGCTCGTGCACGCGGTCCTGTACCTGCTGGTGCTCGCCGTGCCCCTGCTCGGGATCGCGATGATGGCGACTTCGGGCAAGGACTGGGACTTCCTCGGATTGCCACTGCAGGGCCTCGTGCCTGTCGACAAGGCGCTGTCGGAGGACTTCGAGGACTGGCATGAAACCGCGGGCGACGTCCTCATGTGGCTTGCGATCGCGCACGCAGCCGCTGGGCTTGCGCACCACTACCTGCTGCGCGACGACACGCTGCGGCGGATGCTGCCGCCGCGACGCGGATCGTCCGAAATCCGCTGAACGCAAGGCTTGGCACGTGTGATATCACTTTGATATCCTCCTCCGGACTACCGGAGGAGGTGCACGATGAACGAACGCAACGGGTTTGCGCTGCCCGGCATCCCGATGATCCTCGCCCTGATCGTGGCCTGGCTGCTCCTCGGCTACGCCATCGTGACGACGGTGCAGGCGCAGGCCGCGCCGCATTCGTTCGTGCTGTTCCCGTTCGCGCTGATGGTCGCCTTGCTGATGTTCCTCAACAAGGGTTTCTTCCAGGTGCAGCCCAACCAGGGCAAGGTCCTGCAGTTGTTCGGTCGCTATACCGGTACCGTGCGAGACGAGGGCCTGCACTGGACCAATCCGTTCTTCACCAAGCACGGCATCTCCCTGCGCGTGCGCAACTTCGAATCGGGCAAGCTCAAGGTCAACGACGCGGACGGCAATCCGGTCGACGTCGCGGCCGTGGTGGTCTGGCAGGTCGTCGACACCGCCGAGGCGATGTTCTGCGTGGACGACTACGAGAACTTCGTGCAGATCCAGTCCGAGGCGGCCCTGCGCCAGATGGTGCAGAGCTATCCCTACGACGCGAACGATCCGAAAGAGGCTTCGCTGCGCAGCCATGGCGACGAGGTCAACGCGCACCTGCGCAGCGAGATCCAGCAGCGGCTCGGGCAGGCCGGCGTCAAGGTGATCGAGGCACGCATCAGCCACCTCGCCTACGCGCAGGAAATCGCGCAGGCGATGCTGCAGCGACAGCAGGCCGGCGCCATCGTCGCCGCGCGCGAGAGGATCGTGGAAGGCGCGGTCAGCATGGTCGAGATGGCGCTCGCCGAACTCGGCAAGCGCGGCGTGGTCGACCTCGACAACGAACGGCGTGCGGCGATGGTCAGCAACCTGCTGGTCGTCCTGTGCGGCGAACGCGGCACGCAGCCGGTGGTCAATACCGGCACGCTGTACACGGGTTGAGACCGTGGCCGAGCGCAAGGCCTATCCACTCAGGATCAGCGCACCCGTGCTCGACGCGATGCAGCGCTGGTCCGAGGACGAACTGCGTTCGCTCAATGCGCAGATCGAGTACGTCTTGCGCGAGGCGCTGCGCGAGCGCGGGCGCCTGCGCGAAGACGCTGCGCAGGCGCCTGCCGATCCGCCCTGAGGGGCGCGCGATTCAGCGCGGATCGGCCCACGCGTGCTAGCGTGCGCGGGCCACGTTCCGGCACCGGAGACCGATCCATGTCCATCACCCGCCTCGCCTTGTCCGCGCTGCTCGCCTCCTTCCCGCTCGCCGCCGTGGCGCAGGACGCGCAACCGCTGCCCGCCGCGGACATCGACGTCGATGCGCTGGCGCGCGCGAAGGACGGCAAGGCCACCGACGACGACGGCGCGCCGGCCCCGCAGGCAGCCGCGGCGACGCCGGAATCGGAACCCCCCGCTGCCGTAGCGCCAGTGTCCGACCCGGCGCCGGTTCCAGCGGACGATGGCGAGTCGCCGGCCGACCCGGCGGCCGCGCCTGCAGCGCCGGAAGTCGACGCCAAGGGCCGCGCTGGCGAGGATGCCAACGCGGAGAAGCGCCAGGTCGATGCCTGCGTTGCACGTGCGGGCGCACTGCTCGACGCGGCCCAGGCTGGCGATTTCGACAAGGCGACGCGCGACTTCGATGCGAAGATGCACGCCGCGCTGACCGTCGCGCAGTTCCGCGACGCCTGGCGTTCGCTCGACCAGTTCGGTGCGCTCACCGCGCGCGGCCAGTCGCACCCGGGCACGCACGAGGGCTACGTCGTCGTCACGATCCCGCTGGTGTTCGAGAAGGCGAACCTCTATGCCCAGACCTCGTGCGGGAGCGATGGGCGAATCGCGGGCTTCTACGTCAAGCCACTGCGGCTCGCGACGCCGTGACACGTGCGGGACGCGTTCCGGTCGCCGATGCGACCGCCCCGGCGCGCTGTGATGCTGCGCAACGCGCGCTCGCCGTCGCGGCCGCACGCGAGCTCGGCGTACCGCGCGACTACGGTCGCACGCGCGCGCTGCGACTGCAGCGCGAGCCGCGTGCGCTCACACCGATCGGAACCGATGTCCACGGACGCGTGCAATGGCTCGAACCGCGCGCCGCGCGCGCGTTCCTGCGCATGCACGCATCGGCGCTCGACGATGGCGTCGTCCTCGACGTCGTCTCCGCGTTCCGTTCGGCCAGTTACCAACTCGGCATCCTGCAACGCAAGCGCGAGCGCGGCGAGTCGATCGAGCAGATCCTCGCGGTGAGCGCCGCGCC
This sequence comes from Lysobacteraceae bacterium, assembly GCA_004143945.1. GTDB lineage: Bacteria > Pseudomonadota > Gammaproteobacteria > Xanthomonadales > Rhodanobacteraceae > Dokdonella_A. The sequence continues at coordinate 268,532 of SEHB01000001.1, read as the reverse complement.
GGGTTACAGCGAACACCACAGCGGGCGCGCACTCGACCTCACGACGCCGGGGTACCCCGCGCTCGAAGAGGCATTCGAGCACTCGCCTGCATTCGCGTGGCTGATGCGCGAGGCAGGCCGCTTCCGGTTCCACCTGTCCTACGCGCGCGACAACCGCCATGGCATCGCCTACGAGCCCTGGCACTGGTGCTGGCGAAGTCGCTGAACGCGCGGCCGGCGCTGCCGCGTCGCGATGCATCGCCGAGTGCACAGGATCTCTGCGGGAGTGGCCACGACCCTCCCGACGAACCTTCGCGGCGCAATGCCGGTTCGACGTGGTGCAGACGACGCCTGCGGCGCGCTCATGGCACAGGCTCCGGATTCGAACGCGCCATGCGCCAGCCTTCGACCGCGAGCGCGACCCAGCCCGCGACGAAGGCCAGACCGCCCAACGGCGCCATCGTCCCGATCATGCGCGGCGCGCCAAGCGCGAGCGCATAGAGGCTACCGCTGAACACGACGATGCCGAGCACGAACGCGACGGCTGCCGAACGCAGCGCCGGCGAGCTCCGCGCACGCGCGAGCAGCCCGGTGGCGAGCAGCGCGAACGCGTGCCAGGCGTGGTAGTCGACCGCGGTGCGCCACGTCGCGCGCGACGCTTCGTCGAGCACCTCGCGCAGGCCGTGGGAACCGAAGGCGCCTGCTGCGACCGCGCTCGCACCGGCCACTGCGGCAATCACCACGCATCCGCCTGCGAAACGCTGCGACATGGCGCCTCCGTCGATCACATGCCGCGCCGCCTGCAGCAGCGGCGCGGCGTACGCGTGCTACTTTTTCGCGCCCGCCTTGCCGGCCGCAGGCTTCGCGGACTCGACCGGCTTCAGCAGGTCCTCGAGGGACTTGTCGAGCGCGGCGTACTTGTAGGCCGGCACCACGAAGGTCCACCCATCGAAGCGCCGCTGCAGCGAGGCGACTTCCTCGCGGACGCCCGCAAGACGCGCCTGCGGATCCTTCGCCGGCGCGGACCCGGGCTCGGGGGCCGCCGCGGGCGCACCTTCGGCGGGTGCGTCGTTCTGCTTCGCGTCCGCGTCGGCACCTGTTGCCGATGCTTGCGTCGTTGCGGACGCGCCCGCGGATTCCGCGTGCGATGCCGCGCGTGCATCATCGAGCGCGGCGACGAAACGCGCGTAGTGCTTGCCCTCCGCCTCCCATGCGACGGCATCGATGACCACGCCGTCGAACGTCGCGTAACGTGCCTTGCGCGCGTTCGCGGGCGGCGGTGCTTCACCCGCCGGCAAGACGTCGTCGAAGCGCACGCCATCGAGCGCGCCTGCGAGGCCGTTGATCGTGTAAGCCGATCCCGCCTCACGCCCCTTCGGGATGCCGGCGAGCGCGAAATCGGCGTCGCCTTCGGCCGACTTCGACACCTTGACCGAACTCCCGTCCGGCGCCGTGAGCTCGACCTGTGCGACGCGCGCGGCGTCGATGTCGACGAGGTCGCGCGCGAGCCAGTCGGCCGCGGTCTCTTCGGGCGCGAGCAGGCCCGATGCGAGCCAGCTCTGCGCCTCGTCGGCGAAGCGCACGAAGGTGTTGCCGCCGCGCGTGCTGCTTTCGCCGACGACCAGCCGCAGCGGCTGCGCGAGCCCGCCGAGTTCGACGAGCACGCCCTTGGCATCGGCCGCGGCGACGTCCTCGACGCCGAGCGCGGCGTGCCGCGCCGCGTCCGCGGTCTTCGGCTCGAGCCGCTTCGAGTCGGCGAGCTTGAGCAGGAACGCGCGCAACTTGCCGGTGTCGACCGCGTAGCCGCCCTTCTCCTGCAGCGTCCAGCCGCCGTCTCCGCGCACGAGCGTCGCGATCACCTTGCCGCCCGCTCCGGTCACGACGAGCTTGTCGATGTCGTTGACGTGCCCGGCGAGCGTCGGTGCGAGCGCCTCGCTCGGCCTGCCCTCGTCATCGCTGCTGCGCGGCTGCTGCGAGAACTGCAGCATCACCGCGATGGTGAGCGCGATGGCCGTCGCGACGGCCAGTCCGATCAATGTCTTGCGGTTCATGCGCGTGCTCCCCGCGCCTGGCGACGACGCTGGTTGCGCCACCACGCGAATGCGAGCGCGGCAAGCGTCACGAGCAGCGGCATCAGCACGATGTTGACGACCTTGAGGCGGGTGCCCAGCGATTCGATCTCGGCATCGAGCTGGCGCCGGACTTGGCGCAGTTCCTTGCGGATCTCGAGCTTGCGTTCGACGAACTTGTCCAGTTCCGCCTTCTGCTCGGGCGACAGGATCTGCGCCTGGTCACCGCTCTTCTCGCTCTGCAGTTCGGTCAACTTGCGCTCGGTCTCGGACAGCTCCTGCTGCAGCTCACGCTCCTTCGCGCGGAAGCGCTCGTCGGCGCCGCGGCGCAGCGCCTCGACGGTCGAGAACGGCCGCTGCGAGGTCGCGCGTCCGCGCACCGAGATCAGGTCCCCCGAACCGGCCATGTTGTCGAGCGCGTTGACCGCGAAGTCGCCGTTGTCGGCGAACGCATTCATGATCTGCTGGCCGAAGAACGGCCGGATCTGCACCCACAGGCGATCACTGAGGATGTCGGTGTCGGCGACCAGCACGACCTGGCTCTCGCCACTCGATTCGGCCAGGCTGCCCGCGTCCTTGCGCTCCGGGAACGCGCTGCGGAGCTTGCCCGAGAGCCGCGCAGCGACCACGTACGGCGTGCCGGACGGCTGGTAGCCCGCCAGCAACGCGGACGGATCGGGCAGCATCCTGAGACGCTCGGCCGGTACCGCCATCGCGTCGGAGCTGGTCTGGATCAGTGGATCGAGCCGCACGTCCTTCGCGTCGCCAGAGAGCTCGAAGAAGCCCGTCGACGCGAGGTTCACGCTGTCGAGGTTCGAGGTGACCACGTCGTCGTGGTTGAGCTCGGCCGCGGTCAAGCCGAGGATGCCCGGATGGCGAACCGGCGGCGCGCCTTCCGCGACGCTGACCGCGACCGCGCGCGCGCGATCGAGCACGACGCGCTGCGGGTCGTACTCGACGCCCCAGGCCTTCAGGAGCCTCGGGAGGTCCGACGACTTGTCCGCCATCATCGCGGCCATCGGGTTCTGCGGGTCGGCGCCGCTGTCGTCGAGCTCCGCATTCGGATCGACGAACGCGAGCAGATGGCCGCCGCGCAGCACGAACTGGTCGATCGCGTACTGCGCATCGTCGCTGAGCTGCTTCGGATGCACGACCACGAGCACGTCGATCGCCTTGTCGATCTCCTTCAGCGTCGACGCATCGAGCGTGCGCATCTCGAACAGCTGCGACCACTGCTGCTCGACCGCCCACGGCTGGCGCATCTGCCGCGTCTGCGGATCGAAGCCGGCGGCGAGGGGAAGGCCCGAAAGCAGGCCGACCACCGGCTTCTCGGGCGACTCGAGCTCGTGGATGAGCTTGGCGACGTCGTACTCGAGGAAGGCTTCCTTGTCCGGCTGCAGGAACGGGATCGCGGCCTGGCCATCGGTGGAGTTGGTGCCGGCGAGGCCGAAGAACACCTTGTCGCCGGCCGCCGAGAGCGGCACCGCCTGCAGGCCGAAGCTGGTCGCGCGGTCCTCGTCCTCCGAGAACGGCAGCGGATCGATGACCTCGAGCCGCAGCTTGCCGCCCGAACGCGATTCCATTTCCTGCAGCATCTCGCGCACGCGCGTGAAGTAGGTGCGCAGCTGCGGCAGGTCGCGCGTCGCGCGATCGGAGTAGAACAGGTACAGGTTGATCGGCTCGTCGATCGACGAAAGGATGTTGCGCGTGCCGTCCGACAGCGTATAGAGCCGGTTGTGCGTGAGGTCCACGCGCGCGCCGCGGAACGCGAAATCGACGAGCAGCAGCAGCGCGACGAACAGCACGGCGAGCACGGCCAGTGCGGAGCCCGACAGGGCCTTGCGGTTGATGGTCATCAGGGTTCCCTCCTCACGCCGCTTTCTTCATGTCGATGACGACCGCCGTCGCGTACAGCCACACGCCGATCATCAGGACGAAGTAGACGAGGTCGCGCAGGTCGATCACGCCCTTGCTGATCGAGGTGAAATGGGTCAGGAAGCTGAGCCCCGCGATCGCGTCGACCACGCCCTGCGGCGCGATCGCGTGGAACACGTCGAGCACGAGCGGAAAGCCCGCGAGCAGCAGCAGGAAGCACGCCACCACGGTCAGGATGAACGCGACGACCTGGTTGCGCGTCGTCGCCGAGATGCACGAGCCGATCGCGAGGAAGGCACCGGCCATCAGCAGCGAGCCGAGGTAGCTCGCGAAGATCACGCCGTTGTCGGGATCGCCGAGGTAGTTCACGGTCAGCCAGATCGGGAATGTCAGCGCGAGCGCGATCGCGATGAAGGCCCAGGCGGCGAGGAACTTGCCGAACACTGCCTGCCACAGCGTCACCGGCAGCGTCAGCAACAGCTCGATCGTGCCGCTCTTGCGTTCCTCGGCCCACATGCGCATCGCGACCGCGGGCACGAGGAACAGGTAGAGCCAGGGATGGAACATGAAGAACGGCTGCAGGTCGGCCTGGCCGCGCTCGTAGAAGTCGCCCATGTAGAACGTGAACGCGCCCGACATCAGCAGAAAGATCACGATGAACACGTACGCGACCGGCGTCGCGAAGTAGCTGCGCAGCTCGCGCCTGAAGATCGTCAGCGTGCCGCTCATGTGCGTGCCTCCGTGCCGCCGGCGCCCTGCGTGATCGTGCGGAACACCTCGTCGAGGCGACCTGGCTCGAGCGCGAGCTCGCGCACCGCGATGTTGCGCGACTTCAGCGCATCGCCGACCGCGACGAAGATCGAGCGCCCGGGCTTCGGGAACGCGGTGATGCGGTTGTCCTGCGGATCGACCTCGATCGAGGCGACGTCGGCGACCAGCGCGAGCGCCTCCTTCGCCTGCTGCAGGTCCGGCGCGGTCAGCGACACCGCCTGGTGGTAGCGCGAGCGCGCCTCGAGTTCGGCCGGCGTCGCATCGGCGAGCACGCGCCCACCCGCGATGATGATCGCGCGGGTGCACACCGCATGCACTTCCTCGAGCAGGTGGGTCGAGATCACGATCGTCTTGTCGCGCGCCATCGAGTTGATCAGTGCGCGCACTTCCTGCTTCTGGTTCGGATCGAGGCCGTCGGTCGGCTCGTCGAGCACGAGCACCTGCGGATCATGCAGGATCGCGGCGGCAAGCCCGACGCGCCGCTTGAACCCCTTGGACAGGGTGTCGATCGACTGCTCCAGCACGGGCTCGAGGTGCAAGCGGCCGATCGCGTCGTCGAGCCTGCGATGGCGCAGGTCCTGGCCGAGGTCGCGCACGTCGGCGACGAATCCGAGGAACTCGCGCACGCTCATCTCGCCGTAGCTCGGCGCGCCTTCGGGCAGGTAACCGAGCGCGCGACGCGCCTGCATCGGCTGCGTCTCGACGTCGAAACCGGCGACCGTCGCGCCGCCCGAGCTTGGCGCGAGGAAGCCCGCGATCATCTTCATCGTGGTCGACTTGCCGGCCCCGTTGGGGCCGAGGAAGCCGAGTACCTGCCCGGGCTCGACCCGGAAACTGATGCCGTCGACGGCGGTGAAATCGCCGTAACGCTTGGTGAGTTGTCGGGTTTCGATCATCGTCGTCCAGTCACTTGGTTGAATGCACGAAGCCGCGTGGACCCGGCGTCGCACGGTGGGCTGACAGCTCGAAGTGGCACCGCGATGCGACCGGATCCGACCGGCGCCGCCAATCCCTGCCGGCGGCCATCGAACGGGGCGCGTCGAAAGATACCGCAGACACGTTCGAAAGTTCCCGCGACGCCACGCGCGAATCGACCGATCGAGCGCGCGCCGTGTCCTCAGTGCGCGCGCCGCGCGTCCGCATGCGCGACGGCCAGCCGGCCGATCAGGTCGTGCTCGTCCGCGTGGATGATCTCGACTTCGACGAACTGGCCGGGTTTCAGCCCGTGGCCGTCGTCGATGCGCACGATGCCGTCGATCTCCGGCGCGTCGGCCTTCGAGCGCGCGATCGCGCCGTGTTCGTCGACCTCGTCGACGAGCACCTGCTGGCGCGTTCCGATCCTGCGCCCGAGGCGCGCGGCCGAGATCTCCGCCTGCAGTTCCATGAACCTTTCGAGCCGCTCCTCCTTGAGCCATTCCGGCACCGGGTCCGGCAACGCGTTCGCCTTCGCGCCGTCGACCGGCGAGTACGCGAACGCGCCGACGCGATCGAGTTGCGCTTCACGCAGGAAGTCGAGCAGCTCCTCGAATTCGGCTTCGGTCTCGCCGGGGAAACCAACGATGAACGTGCTGCGGATCGTGAGGTCCGGGCACTCGCGGCGCCAGGCCTGCACGCGCGCGAGCACCTTGTCGACTGCGCCGGGTCGCTTCATGAGCTTGAGGATGCGCGGGCTCGCATGCTGGAACGGGATGTCGAGATACGGGAGGATGCGCCCCGCCGCCATCAGCGGAATCACCTCGTCGACGTGAGGATACGGGTAGACGTAGTGCAGGCGCGTCCATGCGCCGAGCTCCGCGAGGGCCTCGCACAACCCCTGCATGCGCGTCTGCCAGGCCCTGCCACGCCATTCGCGCTCGGCGTAGCGCAGGTCCACGCCGTAGGCGCTGGTGTCCTGCGACACCACCAGCAACTCCCTGACGCCGCCACGCACGAGCTTCTCGGCCTCGCCGAGCACTTCGTCGACGGGCCGCGACACGAGGTCGCCGCGCATCGAAGGGATGATGCAGAACGTGCAGCGATGATTGCAGCCTTCGGAGATCTTCAGATATGCGTAATGCCGTGGCGTGAGCTTGACGCCGACGCCGTCGACGACACCCGCGCCATGCCTGCGCGCGCTCGGCACGAGATCGATGAACGGATCGTGCCGCGGCGGCAGCGCCGCATGCACGGCCGACATCACGCTGGCGTAGTCCTGTGGCCCCGAGATCGACAACACGTCGGGGTGCGTCTCGCGGATCAGCTCGGCGCGCTTGCCGAGGCAGCCGGTGACGATCACCTTGCCGTTCTCTTCGAGCGCCTCGCCGATCGCGTCGAGGGATTCGGCCACGGCCGCATCGATGAAGCCGCAGGTATTGACCACCACCACGTCGGCGGCGGACTGGCTCGGCACGATGTCGTACCCTTCGACGCGCAGCTGGGTCAGGATGCGTTCGGAATCGACGAGCGCCTTGGGGCAGCCGAGGCTGACGAAACCGATCTTGGGATTGCGTGGAGGCATGCGGCGGCCGCGACTCGGGACAACCGCCGATTATAGGGGCAGGTACAGGCGCAGGCGCGCACCTTCGTCCGGAACCCGGCTGGTGTAAGCTCGCGACCGCGACCGCGACCGGCGCCCCCCGGCCGCAGCCCACGCCAAGGAATTCGCGCAATGCCCCTCGCCGCGGGCACCGTGCCGCAACCGCGTACCGGTCGGATCGGCCGCATCGTGCCGATGCTGGTCGCGTTCGCGCTGGCGTTCGGCGCCGCCGCGGCCGCACCCGCGCCTTCCGCGCGTGCCGAACGCGCGATCGCCGCGCAGCGCCTCGCGCTGGCCATCGACACCCACCTCAACACCGTTCCGATGCGCGCGTTCGTCGCAGCGCTCGGCGGCCAGCCGGGCCTGCAGCACTGGCTGCTGCTGCTCGCCGACATTTCGGGCGTGCTGGATGCGCCCGCGCTCGCCGAAGGCCAGCTCGCGCGCGCGACGCGCCTCGCGTTGAGCCGCGGCGACCGCGTGCACGCGGTCCAGGCGCTGGGCGCCTCCGCACAGGCGGCGCTCGTGCTCGGCGCGTATCCACGCGCGCTCGCGTTGGCGAACCAGTTGCGCGAACAGGCGCGCCTGCTCGGCGACCGCTCTGGCGAGGCGGAAGCCGATGCGATCGCCGGGGTGATCGCGCGCCGGCGCGGCCAGCTCGACCGCGCACTCGAGTTCCAGCAGCGCGCGATCGCAAGATTCCGCGAGGCCGGTGACGAGATCGGCGCGATGCGCTCGTTGTCGGACCTCGGCACGATCTGGCGCGACCGTGGCGACTACGCGAAGGCCCTCGATGCGCAGCTCGAGGCGACCGCTGCACGCGAGCGCAGCGGCGACCGGCTCGACAACGTCTACCGCAACGTGGCCCTGCTCTACCGCGAGATCGAAGACCACGCGGCTGCTCGCGACTACTTCCAGCGCGCGCTCGAGAAGGCCGACGAGGGGGGCGTACCGTCCGCGTATGCCTCGGTGGTGGGCTCCTGGGCCAGCGTGCTCAACGACCTCGGCGAACACGCCGCGGCGCACGCCGCAGCCAGCGAGGCGCTCGCGATCGACACCGCGCTCGGCGACAAGCCCCACCAGGGCCTGGAACACCTCGAGATCGGCCGCGCGCTGCTCGGCCAGGGGGAGGTGCAACAGGCCGCGAGCCATCTGGAATCGGCGCTCACGCTCGGTCGCGAACTCGGGCATCGCGAGATCGTCGCGCGCGCGCTGCTGCACCTGACCGAGGTCGCGATGCTCGAGCGCGACATGCTGCGTGCGCGTGGCCTCATCGACGAAGCGATGGCCGGACTCGAGAGCGCGCGCCTGCGCCCGCAACTTGCACAGGCCTATGCACTGCGCGAGCAGCTTGCACGCGCGCAGCACGACGACGCCGAGGCGCTGCGCTTCTCGCACAAGCACGCGCAGGCGCGCGAAGAGCTGATCGGCATCCGTGCGAGCCGGCAGCTCGCCGCGCTCGAGGCACGCCATGCGCGCGCCGCGAACGAGCAGCGCCTGCAACTGCTCGCCAAGGACAACGACCTCAAGGCCGCGCGCCTGACCCAGCAGGAACTGCAGCGTCGCTTCGGGCTCGCCGCGATCGCGGGGCTCGGCCTGTTGCTCGTCGCGCTGGTGTGGCGCCACCTCGGCGTACGCCGGCTCAACCGCGAACTCGGGCTTCGCAATGCGGAGATCGAGCGCCAGCGCGCCGCGCTCGGGGAAGCCAACCTGCGCCTGCAGGTGCAGGCCGCGGACCTGCGCACCGCCGCCGCGACCGACTCGCTGACCGGCACCGCGAACCGGCGCGAGGTGCTCGAACGCCTCGCCGAACGCTTTGCCGACTGCGTCGCGAACGCGCGGCCACTCGCCCTGATGCTGATCGACTTCGACCACTTCAAGCAGATCAACGACGTCTGCGGCCACCTCGGCGGCGACCGTGCGCTGGTCGCGGGAGCCGCCGTGCTGCGCGACTGCCTCGGCGCGGACGACCTGCTCGGACGTTTCGGCGGCGAGGAATTCGTCGTCGTCGTGCGCAACCGCGAGCCGTCGATCGTGATGGCGCTGGCTGAGCGCCTGCGCGCGCAGGTGGCCGAAGAGCTCGCGCGGCTGATGCCGGACCTGCGCAGCATCGCGACGATCAGCATCGGCGTCGCGTTCCTCGCCGACCTGCCCGCGGGCAGCCGCACCGAGCACCTGCTGGAAGCGGCCGACCTCGCGCTGTACGAAGCCAAGAACGACGGGCGCAACCGGGTACGCCGGCGCGCCGCGTGAGCGTGCAGGCACGGCACGGTTGACTTGCGCGGGCGCTGCCCTACGCTGCGGACTTCCGGTCGCCAGGAACTTGCGGATGGGCCAGTGGATCCAGCTCAACACCTCGCGCATGCAGTGCATCGCCGCCTGGCTCGCCCGTCCCGCGGGAACGCCGATCGGAGGCGTGGTGGTCGCGCAGGAGATCTTCGGCGTCAACGCGCACATGCGCAGCGTGGTCGATCGGTTCGCCGAGGCAGGCTTCACCGCGATCGCGCCCGCATTCTTCGACCATGTCGAATCGGGCGTCGAGCTCGGCTATGACGCCGAAGGATTCCGCTGCGGGCGCGCGCTCGCCGGGGAAGTCGGACTTGAGCTTGCGCTCGCGGACGTCGCGAGCGCGGCGGAATCGATCGCCTCGTCCGGCCGCATCGGCTGCGTCGGCTACTGCTGGGGCGGCACCGTCGCGCTGCTCGCCGCGACCCGGCTCGGCCTGCCCGCAGTCAGCTACTACGGCGCGCGCAACGTCGCCTGCCTCGATGAACGTCCGCAGGCGCCGCTGATGTTCCACTTCGGCGCGAACGACGAATCGATCCCGCCGGAGGCGATCGAGCGCCATCGCGCGGCATTGCCCGAGGCGGAGGTCCACGTCTATCCCGCGGGGCATGCGTTCAACCGCGATGTCGATCCGGCCGCCTGGCACGCGCCGAGTGCACGGCTCGCGTACGAGCGCACGCTCGCGTTCCTCCACTTCCATCTCGCGGGCGGCGCCGAATGAGCTTTTCGATCGATCCCCGCCTGGCCGCCGAGAGCTGGCCGATCGGCGAACTGCCGCTGTCGAGCCTGCTGCTGATGGACGATGCGCGCTACCCGTGGCTGCTGCTGGTGCCGCGCATCGCGGGCGCACGCGAACTGCTCGACCTCGACGAAGCCGACCGCGCGATGCTGCTCGGCGAAGTGAGCCTCGCCTCGCGCGCGCTCGAGACGCTGTTCTCCCCCGACAAGCTCAACATCGCCGCGCTCGGCAACGTCGTGCCCCAGCTGCACGTGCACGTGCTCGCGCGCTACCGGTCGGACGAAGCCTGGCCGCATCCGGTCTGGGGTCGCGGCACGCGCGTAGCCTACGAGGCCGAGCTGCGCGAGCAGCGCATCGCGACGTTGCGCGGCGCGCTCAAACCCGGCGCCTGATGGACGCCATCGCCACCGACGACTGGTCGGCCGAGCCGGCCGGCGAGGCGTTGCTGGTGCTGCGCTTCGGATCGACGCTCGATGCAGCGCTGAACGCGCGCGTGCATGCATTCGCCGATGCACTGCGCGATGCACGCGTCGACGGCATCGTCGACATCGTGCCGGCCTACGCCTCTGTCGGCATCCACTACGACCCGCGCGCATGGGAAGGCAGCGACGGCATGCCCTGGCGACGCCTCGCGCACGCGCTGCGTGCACACGCATGTCCGGCGCCGACCCGCCGCGCGGCGCGAGCGGTGCAGGTGCCGGTGCGCTACGGCGGCGAAGACGGGCCCGACCTCGAACGCGTCGCGCGTCATGCCGGGCTCGAGCCCGTCGAAGTCGTGCGACGCCATGCGGCGGCCGCCTACCGCGTCGCGATGCTCGGATTCGCGCCCGGCTTTCCGTACCTGTTCGGACTCGACCCCGCCCTGCAGGTCGCGCGGCGTGCCGAACCACGCCTGCGCGTCCCCGCCGGTTCGGTCGCGATCGGCGGCCTCCAGACCGGCATCTACCCGCGCGAGTTGCCCGGTGGCTGGAACCTGATCGGACGCACGCCGCTCGTGCTGTTCGATGCACGCGCCGAGCCGCCGTGCCTGCTCGCACCGGGTGACGACGTGCGCTTCCACGCGCTGCCATGAGCCTCGTCGTGCTGCGACCGGGCACGCTGACCACGCTGCAGGATCGCGGCCGGTACGGCTGGCGCGCACTCGGCGTCGGCGCGGCCGGCGCGATGGACGAGATCTCGCTCAGGCTCGCGAATGCGCTGGTCGGCAACGATGACGACGCCGTCGCGCTCGAACTGACCTGGTCGGGACCGCGCCTGCGCTTCGAGCGCGACACGCTGGTCGCGATCTGCGGCGCCGCCTGCGACGCGCGCGTCGACGGTGTGGCCGTTGCAGGATGGCGACCTGTGCGCATCGAGGCGGGCAGCGAACTCGATTGTGGCGTCTTGCGCGATGGCGCACGCGCCTGCCTCGCGATCGCGGGCGGCTTCGCGGTCGAGCGCGTGCTCGGCAGCGGCGCGACCGACCTCAACGCCTCGATCGGCGCACTCGACGGACGCGCCCTGCGTGCGGGCGATCGCCTCGCGTGGAACGCGCCGCGGATCCCGCTGCACGCGAGGCGCTGGTCGCTCGATCCGCAACCCTGGTTCGACGCCCATGCCGACGCGCCGATCCGGCTGATCGCGGGCAGCCATGCAGGGCAGCTCGATGCCGCTTCGAGCGCGGCGCTGCACGCAGCGACGTTCCACGTGCACGCCGACTCCAACCGCGTCGGCATCCGGCTCGAGGGGCCGACACTCGCGCTCGCTGCACCGCTCGAAGCGGTCAGCGAGCCGGTCGCGCGCGGCACCGTGCAGCTGCCGCCCGCCGGACGACCGATCGTGCTGATGGCCGAGCACCCGACCACCGGCGGCTATCCGCGCATCGGCCAGGTTGCCGCGGTCGACCTGCCGCGCATCGCGCAGCGCCGACCCGGCGATCCGGTCCGCTTCCGTCCGATCGGACTCGACGAGGCGCAATCGCGCTATCTTGCACGCGAACGCGCGCTCGAGCGCCTGATCCATTCGATGACCCAGCGCCTTGCCGATGACTGACGCCTCCCTGCCCGCGCGCGCAGCGCGCACGATCGACCTCAACTGCGACCTCGGCGAATCGTTCGGCGCGTGGCGCATGGGCGCCGACGCGGACGTGATGCCGCACATCAGCTCGGCCAACATCGCCTGCGGCTTCCACGCGGGCGATCCCGCGACGATGCGGCGCGCGGTCGAACTCGCCCGCGCGGCCGGCGTCGCGATCGGCGCGCATGTCGCGTTGCCCGACCTGCAGGGTTTCGGCCGGCGCGAGATGCGCATCAGCGTCGACGAGGCGTACGCGATGACGCTGTATCAGATCGGCGCGCTGAACGCGTTCGCGCGCGCGGCCGGCACCTTCCTCAGGCACGTGAAGCCGCACGGCGCGCTCTACGCGATGGCCGCGGCCGACGCCGCGCTCGCGCGTGCGATCGCGTCGGCGGTGCACGACTGCGATCCGATGCTGGTGCTGGTCGGCCTCGCGGGCAGCGAACTACCGCGCGCGGGCGAGCGTTGCGGCCTTGGCGTCGCGCACGAGGCATTCGCGGACCGGCGCTACCGGCGCGACGGCAGCCTGGTTCCCCGCAGCGAAACCGGCGCGGTCATCGACGATGTCGATGACGCGATCGCGCAGGCGGTCGCGATCGCGAGTGGCGATGCGATCGACGCGGATGACGGAACCCGGCTGCGACTGCGCGCCGATACCCTCTGCGTGCACGGCGACCATGCGGATGCGCCTTCGCGTGCGCGTCGACTGCGCGAGGCGCTCGCACACGCGGGCATCGCGATCGCGGCGCCGGGCATGCGCGCATGAGCGACTGGCCGCTGCTCGGCGTGGCCGTGGTGGTCGCGGGCTTCGTACTGCGCCGCAATCCCGCGCTCGTCGTCGTCGCCGCCGGCCTCGTGAGCGGCGTCGCGGCCGGCATGCGCCTCGACGAACTGCTCGCACTGCTCGGCACATCGTTCGTGAGCAATCGCGCACTGTTGCTGTTCGTGCTGACCCTGCCGGTGATCGGATTGCTCGAGCACCACGGCTTGCGAGAGCGCGCGCAAGCCTGGATCGCGGGCTTCCGCAGCCTGACCCTCGCGCGCCTGCTGGTGTCCTACCTCGGACTGCGCCAGCTGTTGTCGATGTTCGGGCTCATCGACCTCGCCGGACACGCGCAGACCGTGCGGCCGCTGCTCGCACCGATGAGCGAGGCGGCCGCAGCGCGCGAGGGCGGCCCGCTGGCGCCGGCGCAGCGCGACGAGGTGCGCGCGCTCGCAGCCGCCACCGACAACGTCGGGCGCTTCTTCGGTGAAGACGTGTTCCTCGCATTCGGCGCGGTGCTGCTGATCCAGGGCCTGTACGAGCGCCAAGGCATCCTGCTCGAACCACTCGAGATCGCGCTGTGGGCATTGCCGACCGCGATCGCGGCATTCGCGATCCATGCACTGCGCATCGCATGGGTCGGCCGCCGGCTCGCGCGACGCACCGCGGCGCCACGCGATGGAGCGCACGTCGATGTTGCGGATTGAGCACGTCTACTGGCTCGTCGGCGCCTTCCTGCTGGTCGCGGCCGCGATCAACCTGCGCGGGCGGCGCTGGTCGGGCGGCGCGTTCTGGGCGCTCCTCGCGACGCCGTTCCTGTTCGGCGAAACCGTGCTCGCCGCGAATGCGCGCGACCAGCAGTGGCCCGCGCAGGCGATGGGCATCGCGGTGGTCGCACTCGGCGTGCTCGCCGCCCGCGGCCGGCTGCGACTCGCGCCCGAAGGCGCCTCCGAGATCGAGGCGCGCGTCGAACGCGCGCTGCGCTTCGGCAACCGCCTGTTCGTGCCCGCGCTCGCAATTCCGCTGCTGACGCTCGCGTTCGTGCTGTCGGCCGGCTACCTGCGGTGGGGCGACACGCCACTCATCGATGGCGCGCAGACCACCCTGGTCTCGCTCGGCCTCGCCTGCGCGCTCGCGATCGTGATCGCATTGCGCACGACGCACAGCCGCTTTCCGCTCGCGCTGCAGCAAGGCACGCGCCTCCTCGATGCGCTGGGCTGGGCCGCGCTGCTGCCGATGCTGCTCGCGACGCTCGGCAGCGTGTTCGCCGCGACCGGCGTCGGCGATGCGATCGCCGAACTCGTCGGCGCGCTGATCCCGGTCGACAGCCGCCTCGCCTGCCTGCTCGCGTTCGCATTCGGCATGGTGGTGTTCACGGTCGTGATGGGCAATGCATTCGCCGCATTCCCGGTGATGATGGCCGGCATCGGCCTGCCGCTGCTGGTGCTCAAGCACGGCGCCGATCCCGCGCCGCTCGGCGCGATCGGCATGCTGACCGGCTACTGCGGCACGCTGCTGACGCCGATGGCCGCGAACTTCAACATCGTGCCCGCGGTGCTGCTCGAACTGCCCGACCAGTACGGCGTGATCCGCGCGCAGGTGGTGACCGCGCTCGCGCTGCTGGTCGTCAACGTGATCCTGATGTGGCTGCTGGTGTTCCGCTGAGGACGATGGCATGACGCCGGCGCGCGATACCGACCCGACCGAACCCGTGGTACTGCTGACCGGCTTCGAGCCGTTCGATGGCGAGCGCGTGAACCCCTCGCAGGACGTCGTCGCCGCGCTCGATGGCGAACGCGTCGCCGGGCACCGCATCGTCGGGGCGGTGCTGCCGGTCGCGTTCGCCGCGACGCTGCCTCTGCTCGACGACCTGCTCGACCGACATCGCCCGTTGCTCGCGATCGCACTCGGCCAGGCCGGCGGGCGCAGCGAAATCGGCATCGAGCGCATCGCGATCAATCTCGTCGACGCGCGCATCCCGGATGCAGACGGCCTGCAACCCGTCGACGCCGCGGTCATCGATGGCGCGCCGTACGCGTGCCCGACGCAGTTGCCAGCCAAGGCGATCACCGCGCACCTGCGCGCTCTCGGCATCCCCGCGGCGCTCTCGCTGAGCGCAGGCAGCTATGTCTGCAACCAGGTGTTCTTCGCGCTCGTGCACGCGATCGGCGCACGCCTGCCCGGCGCGCGCGGGGGTTTCGTGCACCTGCCGTGGCTGCCCTCGCAGGTGGTGTCGCGTCCCGGGCAGCCGAGCATGGCGCTCGCGACGATGGTCGAGGGCGTGCGCGCTGCGATCGCATGCGCGCTCGCGACGCCTCGCGACCTCGACGTCCACGGCGGCGCCACGCATTGATGCGCGCACGGCGCGCTACGCGCGCTCGCAGGACTCCGCCGCATCGCCGGCCAGTTCGATGACGACCTCACCGGTGGCCGCGTAGGGAAGCCTCAGCTTGACCGCATCGGTCGAGTAGTAGAAGCCGCCGCGCGTCGGCGCCTTCACCGCATTGCGGGCTTTCGCTTCGTAGGCCTTGCCGACCGCCTTCGGCGTCGTCGCGATCGCGAACCGGCGCACCTTGCCGAGCTCGGCGCACCCGAGCAGACGCGTGCGACGGAACGGGCGGATGTCGACGTGCATCGGCGCGACTTCCACTTTCGATGCGACCTCGTCGTCGTCGCCGAGCACGTAGAGCAGCGGCTTGAACACGACGTTGCCGCGGCCGTCGGGATTGTCGCGCGCGATCACCTGCACGCGCAGCGAGGCAGCATCCACGGGCGCAGGCAATTCGATGACGCGGTAGCGGCTGCGCCCATCCGGGAAGTCGCGTTCCGGTGCCCGCCTGTCGACGACGATGCGGGTCGGCTCGCCGGTCGCGAGCGTGACCGGTCCGGAAGCCGGAGCTTCGACGATATCGGGCTTTGCGCGTCCTTCGCCGAACAGGCGTTCCTTCCATTGCGTAAAGGTCTCGCCGACCACGCGCAGCGGATTGGCGGCCAGTACAGGCGTGCACGCCAGGATCGCGGACAGCGCGCAGCAGAGACGGGTTGCGGACATCGAGGGAGAGGCTCCTTGGCGTTGGACGCGCCGCCCCGCGGACGCGGCGTCGCCGCGATCCCGCGCCCCTCCCCCGGCGGTCTCGTTGATGGGCGCGCGGCCGCGAGGGCCGCGCACGCTCGTCACTGCGCGGGCGTCGGCTCCGGCGCGGGTTCGACCGGCTGTTGCGGGTCGACCGGCTGCTGCTGGTCGATCGGCGGGGCGGCGGGCGTCGGCGCCTCTGCCGGCAGGTCGATCGGCTTGAGATCGCCGCCGTCCTGCTCGAACGCCTTGAGCTGGAGCGTGCGTGCGATCGAGCCAATCACGCGGCGCTGTTCGTCATTGCCACCGCGCTTGAGCACGACGCCGGTGAGCGCCTGCGTTTCCTTGAGTTCGCTGACGTAGCCGAACAGTTCCGCCTTGCCCATCTGGAAACCGTCGATCGAGTACTTGTCCTCGCCGACCGGCTTGACCATCGCATTGCCGTCGCGCACGTCCGAACGCGCGAATGCGCTGCCGGCCGCAACGAGCACCAGCGCGAGCAACGCCATGCGCAAGATCGTCTTCACCATGTTTCTCCTGTCGATGTCGCCGACGGACGGGCGTCCGTCAGTCCTTCACCTGCGCGCGGACCTCGGAAATCGTTCCGTCCTTGGCTTGCACGTAGGCATTGATCTTGAGCTGGAACGCGACGCGCGCGAGCGAGACCAGGTGCTCGGACTTGACCTTCTGCTTCTCGCCGCGCTTGAGCAGGACCGTCGCGACCGGCAGCGACTCTTCCTGGCGATAGCGCAGCGCGCTCTTGAGGTCTTCCTCGGTCAGCGGCGCGCCGTCGAAATCGAACTGGCTGTCCTTGTCCGCAAGCAGCGTCACGTCGAAGCTCGCAGGGATGTTCGATGCCTGCTGCACCTGGTCCGCGCGGACCGCGTCGCGGCCGCAGGCGGCCACCAGGGTCGCGAGCAACGCGAGCGCGCCGATGCGCAGGAAGGCCCCGAACGATGGTTTGCGCATGTCGCACTGCTCCAGCCGATCCGAAAGCGCCAAGCCTACCACCGCCGGCCGCGACACCGCACGCTCGAGACGGCACGCCGTTCACGACCGGGCAAGGACGCGCGCGCGACGGTCGCGACGCGCGCGTCGGGCGCGCTCATGCATGCGGGAGCGTGACGCCGGTCTGGCCCATGTACTTGCCGCCGCGGTCCTTGTAGCTGGTCTCGCATTCCTCGTCGGACTCGAAGAACAGCATCTGCGCGACGCCTTCGTTGGCATAGATCCGCGCGGGCAGCGTCGTCGTGTTCGAGAACTCGAGCGTGACGTGACCCTCCCACTCCGGTTCCAGCGGCGTCACGTTGACGATGATGCCGCAGCGCGCATACGTGCTCTTGCCGAGGCAGATCGTCAGCACGCGGCGCGGGATCCTGAAGTACTCCACCGTGCGCGCGAGAGCGAACGAATTCGGCGGGATGATGCAGACGTCCGACTGGATGTCGACGAAGCTGCGCTCGTCGAAATGCTTCGGGTCGACGATCGTCGAGTTGATGTTCGTGAACACCTTGAACTCGTCCGCGCAGCGCACGTCGTAACCGTAGCTCGAGGTGCCGTACGAGATCAGCCGGGTACCGCCGGAGACTCGCACCTGGCCCGGTTCGAACGGTTCGATCATGCCGTGCTGTTCCGCCATGCGGCGGATCCATTTGTCGCTCTTGATCGTCATGGCTATGGGGAATGGGGAAAGGGGAATGATTCAAGCGTCGGGGCATGGGCTCCGGGGCGCGGTGGCAGTGCGGCGCGCGCCGCGCTTTTCACCATTCCCGTTCCCATTCCCCATTCACGTATCCTGCACCACGATCTTCGGCATTCCGAATGCCTTGTTGCGCGCGCGCAGGGCGAGGCGGGCGGCGGCGTTGCGGGCGATCTCGCGGTAGCGCGCGGCGAGGTCGGAGCCGGGCATCGCGGCGACGGTCGGCGTGCCTGCGTCGGCCTGTTCGCGGATGCGGATGTCGAGCGGCAGGCTGCCGAGCAGCGGCACGTCGTACTGTGCGGCCATGCGCGCGCCGCCTCCTTCGCCGAACACGTGTTCCTCGTGGCCGCACTGCGTGCAGACATGCGTCGCCATGTTCTCGACGATGCCGAGGACGGGCACCTTGACCTTCTCGAACATCTTCAGCGCCTTCTTCGCGTCGAGCAGCGCGATGTCCTGCGGCGTTGTCACGATCAGCGCGCCGGATACGGGGATGCGCTGGCACAGCGTGAGCTGGATGTCGCCGGTGCCCGGCGGCAGGTCGATCACGAGGTAGTCGAGTTCGCTCCAGTTGGTCTCGCCGAGCAGCTGCTGCAGCGCCTGCGTCGCCATCGGCCCGCGCCAGATCATCGCGGTGTCTTCCTCGACCATCAGCCCGATCGACATCGCCTGCAGCCCGTGGTTGCGCTTGGGCTCGATGCGCTTGCCGTCCTTCGTGTCGGGTTTGCCCTCGAGGCCGAGCATGCGCACCTGGCTGGGCCCGTAGATGTCCGCGTCGAGCACGCCGACGCTCGCGCCTTCGGCCTGCAGCGCGAGCGCGAGGTTGGCGGCGACGGTCGACTTGCCCACGCCGCCCTTGCCCGACGCGACCGCGATCACGTTCTTGACGCCCGGGAGCGGCGTCAGGCCCTGCTGCACCTCGTGCGGAACCACGCGGAACGAAACACCCACCGCCGCGTGCCCGATCGCAGGATCCGCTTCGAGCGCACGCCTCGCGGCGTCCGCGATGCCTGCCTGCACCGACAACGCGGGGTAGCCGAGCACGATGTCGACCGACACGTCGCCGCCGGACACGCCGACGCCGCGCAGGGCACCGCCGGACACGAGGTCCTTGCCGGTATGAGGGTCGATCACGCCGGCGAGGATCTCGCGAGCGCGCGCTTCGAGGGATGGGTTCATTGCGGGGGGTGTCGAGGACAAGCCGCCATTATGCCATGCACGTTGCAGCGCGCCTTGACGATGGCAGGGCCGGTTGGCAACGTGCACGTTCCAACCCGGGAGTCCGCGCCATGATCGCTCGTTGCCAAGCCGCCCTGTTCGCCTTCGCATTCGTGTTCGCCGCGCCGGTCTTCGCCGAAGGCTCGCCGGTCGGCACCTGGACCACGATCGACGACGCGACCGGCAAGCCTAAGTCGGTGGTCGAGATCAGCGAGAACAACGGTGAACTCACGGGCAAGGTCACTGAGGTCCTGCAATCGGACCAGGGCCCCAACCCGATCTGCAAGGCCTGCGACGGCGAACGCAAGGACCAGCCGGTCACCGGCATGACGATCGTCTGGGGCATGAAGCAGGACGGCGACAAGTGGGAAGGCGGCAAGATCCTCGACCCGAAGACCGGCAAGGTCTACGGCTGCATCATGACCCCGATCGACGGCGGCCAGAAGCTCGAGGTGCGCGGCTTCAAGGGCTTCTCGCTGCTCGGCCGCACGCAGACGTGGGTGAGGAAGAGCTGAGAGCGAGGGGTGAGGGATGAGGGATGAGTGGAAACAAACGTCCCTCGTTCCCAGTCCTCGCCACTCGCCACTCGCCCCTCATGCAATAATTCCGCTTTGCAGCAGCAAAGCGGAAGTCGCGACGCATGAGTGCGCCGAGCAAGACCCTCCTCGTCACCCACGCCCTGCCCTACGCGAATGGCCCGCTGCACATCGGGCACCTGCTGGGCTACATCCAGTGCGACATCTGGGTGCGCGCGCGGCGCATGGCCGGCGACGTCGTGCATTTCGTCGCTGCGGACGATGCGCACGGCACGCCGATCATGCTCGCCGCCGAGAAGGCCGGCATCCAGCCGGAGGCGTTCATCCGCGGCATCCAGCGGGAGCATGAGCGCGATTTCGCCGCGTTCGGCGTCGCGCACGACTGGTACCACTCGACCCACTCGAACGAAAACCGCGAGCTCGCCGAGCATGTCTATGCGCGGCTGAAGGCCGGCGGGCATGTCGCTGCACGCTCGATCCGGCAACTCTACGACCCCGAGCGCGGGATGTTCCTGCCCGATCGCTACGTGAAAGGCACCTGCCCGCGTTGCGGCACGCCGGACCAGTACGGCGACAACTGCGAGAACTGCGGCGCGACCTATGCACCGACCGACCTGCGCGACCCGCGTTCGGTGCTCTCGGGCGCGACGCCCGAGCTGCGCGAGTCCGAGCACTTCTTCTTCCAGGTCGGCGACTTCGCCGCGATGCTGCGCGAGTGGTTCGCGGGCGGGCTCACCGGCGGGGATCCGGTCATGCACGCCTCGGTCGCGGCGAAGCTGCGCGAGTGGCTCGACGCCGATGGCGGACTGCGCGACTGGGACATCTCGCGCGACGCGCCCTACTTCGGTTTCGCGATCCCCGACGCGCCCGGCAAGTTCTTCTACGTCTGGCTCGACGCGCCGATCGGCTACCTTGCGAGCTTCAAGGCCTATTGCGAAAGCGCTGCCGGCGCGAAGGCCGGCCTCGCGCCCGACTCGTTCTGGCATTTCATGGACGCCGCTCCCGCTTCGGCGGATTCCGGATCCGGGAGCACGAATCCCGGCGCCACCGGGATGCACCATTTCCTCGGCAAGGACATCGTGAATTTCCACGGCCTGTTCTGGCCCGCGATGCTGCAAGGTGCAGGCTGGCGCACGCCGACCGCGCTGCACGTGAATGGCTACCTCACGGTCAACGGCGAGAAGATGTCGAAGTCACGCGGCACCTTCGTGCTCGCGCGAACCTACCTCGACGCAGGGCTCGATCCCGACCACCTGCGCTACTACTTCGCGACGATGCTGACCGCGGCGCCGCTCGACCTCGACCTCGACCTCAAGGCGTTCGAGGAGCGCGTGAACTCGCACCTCGTCGGCAAGTGGGTCAATCTCGCGAGCCGTTGCGCGGGTTTCGTGCACAAGCACTTCGATGGCCGGCTCGCCGACGAACTGCCCGCGCGCGAGCGCAGCCTGTACGACGCCTCGGCATCGAAACTCGCCGCGTGCGCGGGCCTCTACGCCGCCTGCGATTTCGCAGGCGTCGCGCGGTTGCTGGTCGAAGTCGCCGACGAAGCGAATGCCTACGTCGCGGAGAACGCGCCATGGCAGCTCGCGAAGGACGAAGCGCGACGCGCGGAGCTGCACGTCGTCTGCACGCTCGCGCTGAACTGGTTCCGCCTGCTGTCGATCTGGCTGCAGCCGGTCGTGCCCGGCATCGCGCAGCGCGCGATGGGCTTCCTCGGGCGTGCCGCGCCGCGCTTTGACGACGCGGGCTCGCCGCTGCTCGGCGCGCCGCTCGACGAGTTCGTCCCGCTCACCACCCGCATCGACCCGAAGAAGATCGACACGATGATCGAAGCCTCGAAGGAATCCCTGCAGCCGACGAATGCCACACCCGCCCCCGTCGCCGCAGCCCGCACGCCTTCCGCGCCCGACGCAGCGCCGGCCAGCCCTCAGTCCCAGGACCTCGGCCCGCATGTCTCGATCGACGATTTCGCCAGGCTCGATCTGCGCATCGGCAAGGTGCTCGCCTGCGACTTCGTCGAGGGCTCGGACAAGCTGCTGCGCTTCGAGCTCGATGCAGGCGAGCTCGGCACGCGCCAGATCTTCTCGGGCATCCGCGCCGCGTACGGGGATCCGGCCAGGCTCGTCGGCCGGAGCGTCGTGTTCATCGCGAACCTCGCACCGCGCAAGATGCGCTTCGGCCTGTCCGAAGGAATGATCCTCTCGGCCGGCAGCGGAGGAGCGGATCTGTTCCTGCTGGATGCGGACCCGGGCGCCACACCCGGCATGCCGGTGCGGTGATTGCACGATTCACGGGAGGCGGAATGCGATTCCAGTGGATACGACTCGCGGCGCTGATCGTGCTCGCATCGCTGCACTCGTTCTCTCGTGCAACGGCGCAAGTCGTCGAAGGCATCGAGACCGCCGACATCGGCGTGTCGGTCGAAACGCTTGCCTACGGACCGACCGGCGATACGCTCGAAAACCTGGTGCGCCTGACGGCCACCAACCACGGCCCCGCCAGCGTCGCCTCGTTCGTGGTGGGAACGTGCCTGTCCGAACCGTGGCCGATCAAGGTCGTCGATGACTTCGCTGGCGGATGCAATTCGTACGGATTGGTCGTGCCATGCATCGAGTTCGGACTCGGATTCCGCTTCGAGGCGCTGGCACCCGGCGAGACCACGCAATGCCTCGCCCGCATAACGGGACCCTCACCGCCACTGGCCGTTGCGCTGCGGCTGGCCGTGGGGCGCCTGATCGGAGCCGACGGTGAGTTCATGATCGACCCCAATCCGGCCAACGACGAGATCGCGCTCAATCCGGTCGGTGCAGCACCGGGCGCCGTCGCGGTTCCGGGACTTTCGCTGGCATCCATGCTGGCTCTTGCCGGCATGATCGCGTACGTCTCGCGACGACGCCTGTGCCGGGCGCCTCGTGTCCACTGAACGCGCCGCCGCGCTCGCCAATCGCATTGACGCCATGTTGCCGCAGACGCAATGCACGCGCTGCGGCTACCCCACCTGCCGCGCCTATGCGGAAGCAATCGTCGAGGGAATCGCCGACATCGACCGTTGCCCGCCCGGTGGCGCTGCCGGCGTCGACGCGCTTGCGGCGCTGCTCGGCCGCGCGTCGAAGCCGCTCGATCCCGCCTGCGGCGTGGAAGCGCCACCGATCATCGCGCTGATCGACGAAGACGCCTGCATCGGCTGCACCAAGTGCATCCTCGCCTGCCCTGTCGACGCGATCGTCGGCGCCGCGAAGCGCATGCATGCGGTGATCGCGGCCGAATGCACCGGTTGCGAGCTGTGCCTGCCACCGTGCCCGGTCGACTGCATCCGCCTGGTGCCGACGCGTTCGTCACCGCTTGCGCGCGAGGAAGTGCTGGAGCGTGCGGCGCGCGCGCGCGCGCGATTCGAAAGTCGCAATCTGCGCCTTGCACGAGCGCCGCGCGAGCGTGCCGCCGCGCCGACGACGCGTGTCGCGAATGCAGCCGGCATCGACGCGCCGCCGACGGTCGCGCCCGCACCCGCGCCGATCACGCGCGAGGCCGTGCTCGCCGCGATCGCGCGCGGGCGCGCGCGGCGGAGCACGCCACGGGACGCGCCTTGAAGCGCACGGCCTCACGCAAGGCACCGGCTCCGCGGCGCTCGCGCGCCGAGCGGGAGCGTGCGGCGGCGGAGATCTTCCGCCGCTTGCGTGCGCTCAATCCGCGCCCGACCACCGAACTCGAATGGTCGACGCCGTTCGAGCTGCTGGTAGCCGTGATGCTGTCCGCGCAGGCGACCGACGTCGGCGTCAACAAGGCCACGCGCAAGCTCTATGCGATCGCAAACACGCCGCAGGCGATCCTCGCACTCGGAGTGGACGGCCTGAAGCGTTACATTTCCAGCATCGGACTGTTCAACGCAAAGGCGAAGAACGTGATCGCGACTTGCAGCCTGCTGCTCGAACGCCACGCCGGCGAGGTGCCGCGTACGCGCGAAGCGCTCGAGGCGCTGCCCGGGGTCGGACGCAAGACCGCGAACGTCGTGCTCAACACCGCATTCGACGAAGCGACGATCGCGGTCGACACGCATATCTTCCGCGTTGCCAACCGCACGGGCATCGCGCCCGGCAAGACCGTGCGCCTCGTCGAGGACGAACTCGCGCGCGTGGTGCCGCCCGAGTTCCGCAAGGATGCCCACCACTGGCTGATCCTGCACGGACGTTACGTGTGCAAGGCGCGCAAACCCGAGTGCCCGCTGTGCCCCGTCAACGACTTGTGCGCCTACCGTCACAAGACCGTCACGCCCTGAACGCGCAGGTTTCAGGATCGCGCACGCACGATGACGCATCGCGCGGGACTGTCATCGTTCGGTCATCGGTTGCAGCGACACTGCGCACCGTTTTCCGCACGCCCGAAGAGGCACCCATGAAACTGCGACTCGCGATCGTGGCCACCCTTGCCTGCGCAGCCGGCCAGGACGCGTCGGCCTACGACCTCCTCAACGATTGGCCGGTGAAGGTCAAGACCGACGCCGGCTACGAATTCGGCTTCAAGGGCCTGTACCAGTACGACCTCAATTCGTTCTCCGGCGACACCACGCATCCGCTCAGCGGCGCAGACCTGTTTCCCGACGCCAACGCGTGGCGGCGCAAGGAGTTCAACTTCTACGGCAAGACGCCGTGGGGCCTCGACTTCCAGATCGGCTACGACTTCACGTTCGCAAACGGCACCAGCGCGGGCTGGATCGACAACTTCGTGCGCTACACGAGCGAGTCGGCCGGCGCGTTCCGCGTCGGCCAGTTCAAGACGCCGGTCGGCTGGGACGAATACGGCACCAGCTCGAGCGCGACCACGTTCATGGAACGCGCGTTGCCGGTGCAGGCCGCAGCCGCCGGACGCCGCATCGGCGCGGACTGGACCTATACCGGGATCAGGAACGTCGTCCTGCAGGCCGCATACTTCGACGGCGGTGACCTCAATGGCGACAACGACGGACACGGACCCGCCGCGCGCATCGCATGGGCGCCGTTCAACCGCCAGCCCGGTGGTGGCTCGCGCGAAATCGGCAATGTGCTGCACCTCGGCCTCGCGATGTCGCGCGAGGACCGCGAGGGAACCACGGATGGCCGTGGCGTCTACACGCCGCCGTCGGCACGCTTCCGCGCGCGCCCCGAAGCGAACCTGCGCGGCACGCGGCTCGTCGACACCGGCGGCCTCGCCGAGCCCGGCACGATCGAACGCCTCGGCCTCGAAGCCGCGTGGATCCGCGGCCCGCTGCTGGTCCAGGCGGAATACCTCACGTTCGGGGCTTCGCCCGCGGGCAAGCCCGACTTCGACGGCGACGGCTACTACGTCGCCGGTTCGTACGTGCTGACCGGCGAGAGCCGTCCGTACAAGGCGGGTTCGATCGGCAACGTGCGGCCGGTTCGCGACATCGGCGCGTTCGAGGTCGCCCTGCGCTACAGCGAAGTCGACCTGAATGACGGCCCGGTGCGCGGCGGCAAGCAGCAGGACTGGACCGTCGGCGCGAACTGGTACCTCGGCCATCACTTCAAGCTGCAGGCGAACTACGTCTGGGCCAACAGCGAGAAGTTCTATGGCGGCGACGTCAACGGCCTCGTCGACATCGACCCGCGGATCTTCGAGGTGCGCGCGCAGATCCACTTCTGACCGCCTGCACCCGCGCGGACGCTAGACCAGCGAACCCCGAGGCACGCGAAGCCGACGAACGACTTCCGGAACCTGCCTCCGGCGGACTTCGCGTCCTTCGCGTGCTTCGCGCGCTTCGCGGTTCGATCAAGCCATCGCCCGATCGGCAAGCATGTCGGCGAGTGTGTAGAGGCCAGGTGGTCGTTTCGCGAGCCAGCCCGCTGCCGTGAGCGCACCGCGCGCGAAGATCGCGCGGTCGCTCGCCCGGTGCGAGAGTTCGACGCGTTCGCCGTCGGATGCGAACAACACGGCGTGTTCTCCGACGATGTCGCCCGCGCGCGTCACCGCGAACCCGATCTCCGAAGGTGCGCGCCCGTCGGCCGCGATCCCGCTGCGTGCAAGCTTGGCCACGTCGTCGAAGGCGACGCCACGCGCCGATGCGACCCCGCGGCCGAGCGCCAGTGCCGTACCCGATGGCGCATCGCGCTTCGCGCGATGATGCGCCTCGCTGATCTCGCACTCCCAGCCCGCGAGCAGGCGCGCCGCGTCCTCGACCAGCCGCGCGAGCACCGCCACGCCGAGGCTGAAGTTGGCGCTCCACAGGATCGGAATGCGGGTCGCCGCCCGCGCGATGGCCGCGTGCTGGGCCGGCGAAAGACCCGTGGTGCCGCTGACGAACGCAAGCCCGCGCGACTGCGCGAGCGCCAACGCCTCATCGAACGCGGAAGCGAGACTGAAGTCGACGAGCACCTGCGCGCCTGCGCGCGGGTCGAGCGTCGCCTCGCAAGCGAGATCGGGTGCTTCGGCGATGCCGAGCAGGCGCGCAAGCGGTGCACCCATCGCTGCCGAACGTGCGCCGACGAGCGCCGCGACGACCACGCTGTCATCGCGCGCGAGTGATTCGCGCAACAGCGCACGCCCCATGCGCCCGGATGCGCCGTGGATCGCGATTCGCGTTGCCTGCATCGATGCGGGTTCCTGTTGGCTGTCGCGCTAGCCTAGCATTGCGCGACTGTGCTTCAGGGGCATCCTGCCTGCGAGCGTCGCCTTGCAGCGGGTTTGCAGCGCATGGAAGTTCGCGGCTTGCTCGATCGCGCCTGCGGCGTTCCTGCAGGTTGGCAGCGGATCTTCGGGCAGGCGATCAGGATGTCACGCGATCCCAGAACCTCTTCACGCCATCGAGCCAGCTGTCGTTGCGCGGCGAATGCGTGGCGGCATCCTCGCCGCTGAAGGTCGCCTCGAACTGCTGCAGCAGTTCGCGCTGCTCGGCGGTCAGGCGCACCGGCGTTTCGACGACGGCGCGGCAGATCAGGTCGCCCGTGTGGCCGCTGCGCACGGACTTCACGCCCTTGCCGCGCAGGCGGAACACCTTGCCGCTCTGGGTTTCGGCCGGGACCCGGATCTCGGTCTCGCCTTCGAGGGTCGGCACGCGGATTTCGGCGCCGAGTGCGGCCTGGCCGAAACGCAGAGGGATCTCGCAGTGCAGGTCGTCGCCGTCGCGCTGGAAGATCGGATGCTCGCGCACGCGCACTTCGACGTAGAGGTCGCCCGGAACGGTGCCGGCCGGACCCGCTTCGCCCTGCCCGGTCAGGCGGATGCGATCGCCGTTGTCGACGCCGGCCGGAATCTTCACCGACAGCGAGCGTTCGTCGTGCACGCGACCTTCGCCGCGGCAATCGCGGCACGGATTGGCGACGACCTTGCCCGCGCCACCACAATGCGGACAGGCTTGCTGGATCGAGAAGATGCCGTTCTGCACGCGCACGCGGCCTTGGCCGCGGCAGGTCGAGCAGGTCGTGGTCTTGCCATCGGCCGAGCCGCTGCCGCTGCAGGTGTCGCAGGCGACGAGCGTCGGTACCTCGATCTGCTTCTCGATGCCGAACACCGCCTCCTCGAGGTCGAGCTCGAGCAGGTAACGCAGGTCCGATCCGCGACGCGGCCGACCGCGTCCGCCGCCCATGCCGAAGATGTCGGAAAAGATGTCGCCGAAGATGTCGCCGACGTCGCCGTGGAAGCCGCCGTTGCGACCGCCCATGCCGTGCTCGAACGCGGCGTGCCCGTGCTGGTCGTAGGCCGCGCGCTTGCCGGAGTCGGACAGGATCTCGTAGGCCTCCTTGGCCTCCTTGAACTTCTCCTGCGCGGCCGGATCGTCCGGGCAGCGGTCCGGATGGCACTTCATCGCGAGGCGACGGAACGCCTTCTTGAGATCGTCGTCGCCGGCACCGCGCTCGACGCCGAGGACTTCGTAGTAGCAGCGCCTCGCCGCGTTCATCGCCGCGTCGCCGACGTGCACGCGCATGCGCGGATGGCTCGCGCCACGCGGTCGGTGCTGGTTGCTGATCCACTCATGACCACCCCTTCGACGCCGCGTGCGCCCGCCGCGCGCGCCGGAGCCACGGAGGCTCCGGCGCAGCGTGCCGGACGCGCCGGCAACGGCTTACTGCTGCTTGTCGTCCTTGACCTCGGTGAACTCCGCGTCGACGACATCGTCGCCTGCCGTGGAGGAACCCGAAGCCGACTGCGCGTCACCCGCGGGCGGGGTCTGCGAACCGGCCGCGAACAGCGGCTGGGCGGCCTGCTCGAGCGCGGTCGTGCGCGCCTCGATCTGCGCCTTGTCCTCGCCCTTCATGACCTTCTCGAGCTCGGACAGCGCTTCCTCGATGCCGCCGATCTCGGTGGGCACCTTGCCGCCGTGTTCCTTGATCGCGTCGCGCGTCGCATGCACGAGCTGGTCCGCCTTGTTGCGCACCACGACCAGTTCCTGGAACTTGCGGTCGTCTTCCTTGTTCGCCTCGGCGTCGCGCACCATGCGCTGGATCTCGTCCTCGGACAGGCCCGAGCTGCCCTTGATCTCGATGCGCTGTTCCTTGCCGGTGTTCTTGTCCTTCGCGCCGACATGCAGGATGCCGTTCGCGTCGATGTCGAACGTGACCTCGATCTGCGGCATGCCGCGCGGCGCCGCCTGGATGCCGGTGAGGTCGAACTTGCCGAGCGACTTGTTGTAGCGCGCCTGCTCGCGTTCGCCCTGCAGCACGTGCACGGTCACCGCGGACTGGTTGTCCTCGGCGGTCGAGAACACCTGGCTCGCCTTGGTCGGGATCGTCGTGTTCTTCTCGATCAGCTTGGTGAACACGCCGCCGAGCGTCTCGATGCCGAGCGAAAGCGGGGTCACGTCGAGCAGCAGCACGTCCTTGACCGTGCCGCCGAGCACGCCGCCCTGGATCGCCGCGCCGACCGCGACCGCCTCGTCGGGGTTCACGTCCTTGCGCGGTTCCTTGCCGAAGAAGTCCTTGACCGCTTCCTGCACCTTCGGCATGCGCGTCTGGCCGCCGACGAGGATCACGTCGGAGATGTCGCCGATCTTGAGCCCCGCGTCGTTGAGCGCGGTGCGGCACGGCACGATGGTCTTCTCGACGAGGTCGCCGACCAGCGCCTCGAGCTTCGCGCGCGTGAGCTTGATGTTGAGATGCTTCGGACCGGAGGCGTCCGCCGTCACGTACGGCAGGTTCACTTCGGTCTGGTGCGCGGTCGACAGCTCGATCTTCGCGCGCTCGGCGGCGTCCTTCAGGCGCTGCAGCGCGAGCGGATCGTTCTTGAGGTCGACGCCCTGGTCCTTCTTGAACTCCTCGACGAGGTAATCGATGACGCGCTTGTCGAAGTCCTCGCCACCGAGGAAGGTGTCGCCGTTGGTCGCGAGCACCTCGAACTGCTTCTCGCCGTCCACTTCCGCGATCTCGATGATCGAGATGTCGAACGTGCCGCCACCGAGGTCGTACACCGCGATCTTGCGGTCACCGCCCTTCTTGTCGAGACCATAGGCCAGCGCCGCCGCGGTCGGTTCGTTGATGATGCGCTTGACCTCGAGGCCCGCGATGCGGCCCGCGTCCTTGGTCGCCTGGCGCTGGCTGTCATTGAAGTACGCAGGCACCGTGATGACCGCCTCGGTCACCGGTTCGCCGAGGTAGTCCTCGGCCGTCTTCTTCATCTTCATGAGGATCTTGGCCGAGATCTCCTGCGGCGGCATCTTCTTGCCGTCGGCGGTCTCGGTCCACGCATCGCCGTTGTCGTGCGCGACGATGCGGTAGGGCACCATGTTGATGTCCTTCTGCACCTCGGCATCAGTGAACTTGCGGCCGATCAGGCGCTTCACCGCATAGAACGTGTTCTTCGGATTGGTGACGGCCTGGCGCTTCGCGGTCGCGCCGACCACGACTTCGTTGTCCTTGAACGCGACCACCGACGGCGTCGTGCGGTCGCCTTCGGCGTTCTCGATGACACGCGCGGTGTTGCCCTCCATGACCGCGACGCACGAGTTCGTCGTGCCGAGGTCGATGCCGATGATCTTGCCCATTTCTGTACTCTCCCGCTCTCGAATTCGATGCGGCACGCAGGCCGCGAATGACGCGAAATCTGGGGTCCGGCGCGTTCGATTCAAGCGCCGGCAGCCGCCGGACCGCTATTTCGAAACGCTCACCAGCGCCGGCCGCAGCAGGCGGTCGTTGAGCACATAGCCCTTCTGCATGACCGACACGATGCGCCCGGAAGGCTCGCCGGCCGAATCGACCATCGCCATCGCCTGGTGTTGCTCCGGGTCGAACGCCTCGCCGACGCTGCCGACCGCCTTCATTCCGGCCGCACCGATCACGCGGATGAACTCGCGCAGGGTCAGGCCGATGCCGTCGCGCAGCGCACCGATGTCGCTGCCCTCGGCTGCGAGGCCGCGCTCGAGGTTGTCGATCACGGGCAGCAGGTCGCCGAGCAGCTTCTCGTTCGCGAAGCGACGCGCCTGCTCGAGGTCGCGCTGAAGGCGCTTGCGCTGGTTGTCGAGTTCGGCGCGCTCGCGCAGCACGGTTTCGCGCATCTCGGCGAGCTTCGCCTCGGCCTCGCCGAGCTGGCGCGACAGGTTCTCGAGTTCGTCGACCTGCTCGTCCGGGGCCGCCGGGTTGGCGCCCATCGCGTCCGCGGGCCTGGGATCAGTGCTTTCCATTCGCTTCTCCATCCATCAATAGCCGACCGTCCACCATTCGGCGGGTCGGGATCGAACATGCCATGGGCCCGCGCGCGCCCCTCCCCGGGTCGACGCGTGGCCGGAACACCGCCATGCAGGCTCTATGAGGGCGCCTGCCCCCGCTTCAAGGCGCCCGAAATGATCTGCGCGGTCGCCTGCACGACCGGAATGACCTTCTCGTAGGCCATCCGCGTCGGCCCGATCACGCCGAGCACGCCGAGCACGCGCGTGCCGACGCCATACGGGGCGGTGACGAGACTGTACCCGTCCAGCGCGGTGAAGCCCGATTCCTCGCCGATGAACAGGCGCACGCCCTGTGCGCGCGAGCAGCGCTCGAGCAACTGCAGCAGGTCGCGCTTGCGGTGGAACGCCTCGAACAGCTCGCGCAGGCGGTCGACGTCGGAACCGTCCTGGCGCCCCATCAGCTTGGTCTGGCCCGACACCAGCATGTCGTTGCCCGCGCTGTCCTGGAACGCGTGTTGCGCGACTTCGACGGCGGCGGCGAGCAGCGCATTGAGGCGCTTGCCCTCGTCCTGCATCTCGCGCAGCAGGCGCCGGCGGATCTCGTCGATGCGCATCCCCGCGTAGCTGGAATTCAGGAAATTCGCGACCTGCTCGAGTTCGCCGGACGTATACGGGCGCTGCGCGGTGATCACGCGGTTCTGCACCTGGCCGTCGGTGAACACGAGGATCACGAGCACGCGCGCGCCGTCGAGCGGCACGAAATCGATGTGCCGGAACGGGAACTCCTCGCGCCTCGGCACGCTGACGACGCCGACGAAGTGCGTCATCTCCGAGAGCAGCGAGCTCGCGCTGCCGAGCAGGTCCGGCGTCGCCACATCGGTCGGGAGTTCACGCCGCAACTGGTCCACCTCGGGCTCGCCGAGCGGCCGCATCTCGAGCAGGCTGTCGACGAACACGCGATACCCCTGCGAGGTCGGTATGCGACCGGCCGAGGTGTGCGGCGCGGACACCAGCCCGATCTCCTCGAGGTCGGACATGATGTTGCGGATCGTCGCGGGACTCACGTCGAGGCCGGACGCCTTCGCGAGCGTGCGCGAACCGACCGGCTGCCCCTCGGCGATGTAGCGCGAGATCAAGGTGCGCAGCAGCTGCCGCGCGCGCGCATCGAGGGGTGGCTGGAACGGAACGTTCATCGGCTCGTCGGAGTGGCGCACGCGCGCCGGGACTGCAGGCACGCTAACAAGCGGCACCGGGCACTTCAATAGGGCGCGCGTGGCGGGTTTCAGCGCGTACCTGGGTTCGCGCGAGCGGCGCCGGCCGCGCTGCGCGCGTCCAGCCTACGAAAGCCGCGCGCGTCATGTCCCGTAGGCTGGACGGCCGCAGGCCGGCCGGCGCCTTTCGCGGGATCGTTGGGTGCGAACCGCGCCGGCCGCGCTGCGCCTCGATCGTACGAGGCCGATCGCCGATCACCGATCCCCAAGCCCCGGCCATCTGGCTATCATGCCGCTCCCGCGAACACGGGCCGCGCACCGGCATGCTCGAAAGTCTCTACGTCAAGGATTTCGCGATCGTCGGCGAAGCCGAGGTCGCGTTCGGCCCGGGCATGACCGTCGTCACCGGCGAAACCGGCGCCGGCAAGTCGCTGCTCGTCGATGCGCTGATGCTGCTCGCGGGCGGCCGCGCCGACGCGACGATGGTGCGCCACGGCTGCGAACGCGCCGAACTCGCGGCCTCGTTCGACCTCTCGACGCGCGCAGACCTGCGCGAATGGCTGGCCACCGAAGACCTCGACGAGGACGGCGCCTGCCAGCTGCGCCGGGTGATCCGCAGCGAAGGCAGCTCGCGCGCGTGGATCAACGGGCGCCCGGTCACGATCGGCCAGCTGCGCACGCTGGCCGCCCGCCTGCTCGAGATCCACGGCCAGCACGAGCACCAGGCCCTGCTCGATCGCGGCCAGCAACTCGCCCTGCTCGACGCATTCGGCGCCCACGCCGACGAGCTCGCCGATGTCGCGCGCAGCGCTCGCGCCTGGCGCGAGGCGACGGCTCGCATCGCCGAACTCAGCCGCGGTGCGGACCATGCCGAGCGCATCGAATGGCTCGCGCACCAGCTCGAGGAACTGGACGCGCATGCGCTCTCGCCCGAGGACCTCGAGGCGCTCGAGGAACGCCATCGCCGCCTCGCCAACTCCGGGCAACTGCTGCAGGGCGGCGCGGCCCTCGCCGAGCGGCTCGATGGCGACAACGAATTCGCGCTGCTGCGCGGGCTCGCGCGCGCGCAATCGGAGATCGCACGCCTCGTCGCGCTCGATCCGCGGCTCGCGCCGGTCGGCGAACTCGTCGACGCGGCGCAGATCCAGCTCGCCGAAGCCGGCGATGCGCTCGCGCGCTACCAGAGCGCGCTCGACCTCGACCCGGACGCACTCGCCGAGACCGAGGACCGGCTCGGTCGCCTGCACGAACTCGCGCGCAAGCACCGCGTGCGCATGCCCGAACTCCAGCCGCACGCGGACAGCCTGCGCGAGGAACTCGAGCAGCTGCGCGGCGCGGGCGCAAGCATCGCGACTTTGCGCGACCAGCAGCAGCGCCAGGCACAGGCGTGGAACGAGGCCGCGCGCAAGCTCGGCGCGCGTCGCGGCGCGACCGCCGGTGCGCTCGGCGGCGCGGTGACCGAGCTGATGGCTGAGCTCGGCATGCAGGGCGGACGCTTCGAGATCCTGCTCGAGCCCGCAGGCGGCGACGAACCCGATCCGCTGGGAGCCGAGCGCTGCGAGTTCCTCGTCAGCGCGAACCCGGGCCAGCCGCCGCGCGCGCTGCGCAAGGTCGCCTCGGGCGGCGAGCTTTCGCGCATCAGCCTCGCGATCGAAGTCGCCGCGCTCGGCAGCGACGCGATCGGCACGATGGTGTTCGACGAGGTCGACTCCGGCATCGGCGGCGCGGTCGCCGAGGTGGTCGGCCAGAAGCTGCGCGCACTCGGTTCACGCTGCCAGGTGCTCTGCGTGACCCATCTCGCGCAGGTCGCGGCGCAGGGTCACGCGCACCTGCGCGTGGCCAAGTCCAGCGACGGCGACGCGACGACGACGCGCATCGACACGCTCGCGGGCAAGGCCCGCCAGGAAGAGATCGCGCGCATGCTCGGCGGCATCCAGATCACGCGCGAGACGCTGGCGCATGCGCGGCAGATGCTGGGGAAGGCAGGGCTGAGGGCTGAGGGCTGAGGGCCGTATCCAGGTCCCGCGGCATGCTTGCCTGTTGCAGGAGGGACCTCGGACCCGATGGAGCGGATGGGGAAGCTTCGGTACTGGAGCCTCGCTCGCCAGAGCCAGATTCCATGCGAGGCGCGGCGAGCGCCCTCAGGCCTCGGGCCTCAGCCCTTTCTTCTTGCGCACATACAACACGAGGCTGTGGTCCTCGATCACGTAGCCGTGGCGCGCAGCGATCTCGTGCTGCAGGCGCTCGATCTCTTCGCTCGTGAACTCGATGACCTTGCCCGACTCGACATCGACCATGTGGTCGTGGTGCTTGCCGCGGTCGAGTTCGTAGACGGCCTGGCCGCCCTCGAAGTTGTGCTTGAGCACGATGCCGACCGCCTCGAACTGGGTCAGCACGCGGTAGACGGTCGCGAGGCCGATGTCGTCCTCGTGTTCGAGCAGCTGCCGGTAGATGTCCTCGGCGGACAGGTGCTTGCCGTCATGCCGGTCGAGGATCTCGAGGATGCGCATGCGCGGATGGGTGACCTTGAGGCCGGCCTTCCTGAGTTCGGTCGATTCCACGTTCATGCTCCTGCCCCGATCCTCGCCCGCCCCTTGCGCTTCAGGGCTCTAGTGTATCATCCGGTGCTTTCCGACCCCGCTGGACCGACTCCGCATGCGTCTTCGCTGGCTAGCCCCACTCGCGTTCCTTCCGCTCGCCGGTTGCGGCGTGATCTACAAGGTCGACACGCAGCAGGGCAACCTGTTCGACAAGGCCACGGTCGAGTCGCTGCAGCCCGGCATGAGCAAGCGCCAGGTGCTGCTCGTGATGGGATCGCCCGCGGTCATCAGCCCGTTCAACCAGGACCGCTGGGACTACGTCTCGACGATCCGCCGCGGGCGCAACAAGATGGAAACCAAGGATCTCACGCTGTACTTCGAGAACGACGTGCTCGCGCGGATCGACGGCGACTACTTTCCCGAGGACCCGGACCAGCTCATCAAGGATGCGCGCAAGTACAAGCGCCAGTACGACGACAAGGCGGCCGCCGAGGAACGCCGCAAGCGCCGCCGCGAGAAGGATCAGGGCTGACGTCGCGCCGCGTTGCGCTCCGCTCGGCGCCTTCGCGATTCCTTCGGGTCGGCCTTGAGCGGCCGGTAAAGTTCGACGCGGTCGCCTTCGCGCAGCGGCACATCGCGAGCCACCGGTCTGGACCAGATGCCCGCATCGAGGCGCGTCGCGTCGATGCCGAGCGCGCCTTCGATGCCCGACGTGCGGATCGCGTCCGCGACGCAGGCGCCCTGCGGCACGCTGAAGCGACGCAGGAACTGCCGATCCGCCTCGGCGTAGGCGAGTTCGACCTCGATCGTCGCCGGATCAGGCACGTTCACGCATCGCGGCCGCGCAGAAGTCGTCGACCATGCGGTTCGCGAGCCCCTGGAAACCGAGGCGCAGCGCCGCCCCCGCGAGCCGGCCCGAATAATCGAAGTCGAGCGCGAGCGCGATGCGGCAGCCGTCCTCGCCGAGCGGCGTGAAGCTCCATTCGCCGTCGAGCGCACGCAACGGCCCGTCGACGAGCCGCATCGACAACCGGTGCGGACGGTCGAACGTGTTGTGGGTCGTGAACGCCTGGGTCATGCCCGCGAAGCGCAGGTCGAGCCGTGCGGTCAGCGCATGCTCGCCTTCGCGCGCGAGCACCGCGGCGCCGGCGCACCATGCGAATCGCCTCGGGTATGCTTCGACATCATTGACCAGATCGAACATGCGTTCTGGCGTCTGGCGCACGATGGCCTGGCGGCGGATCTGGATCATTTCCGAACAATAGCAATCCGATGGCCAAACAGAAATCCACCAGCAAGCCGGGCAGCTCGACGATCGCGCAGAACAAGCGCGCGCGCCACGAGTACCACATCGACGAGCACTACGAGGCCGGCATCGCGCTCGAGGGCTGGGAGGTCAAGAGCCTGCGCGCAGGCCGCGCGAACCTCGGCGACGCGTACGCGATCGTCAAGGGCGGCGAGATCTGGCTGTTCGGCGCCTCGATCATCCCGCTGATCTCGGCCTCGACCCACGTCGTCGCCGACGACCGCCGCACGCGCAAGCTCCTGCTGCACCGCGAAGAGATCGACAAGCTGATCGGTGCGATCGAGCGCAAGGGCTACACGCTGATTCCGCTCTCGATGTACTGGAAGAACAACCGCGCCAAGCTCGACCTCGGCCTCGCGCGCGGCAAGCAGGAACACGACAAGCGCGACACCGAGAAGGAACGCGACTGGAACCGCGAGAAGCAGCGCGTGATGCGCGCGAAGAACAAGTCCGCGTAAGGCAGGCAGGCCGCGCACTCACGACGCCCCTCCCTGCAGGAGCGGCGAAGCCGCGACCGTGATCCGCACGCTCGCCGCGCGCTCCCGGTTTCGCCACTCCGCCGATCGCGCCTGCGGCGCTCCTACAGGTAGACCACCACTCACGCCGCTCCCTGTAGGAGCGGCGCAGCCGCGACCGTGATCCCGCACGTTCGCCTCGCGCGTCCGCTGTCTCCATGCACCGCCCAAGCAACCGGCCGGATCGCCTAGCTCTCGTACCCCGCCGGCACGTAACCGAACCGCTTCATCTGCTCGCGATGCGCCTCGACGACGCGCTGCACCTGCTCGCGACTCATCGCCTCGCGCCACTCGTTGACGCGCCCCTTGCGGAAGAACCGCGCGCCCTTCCCGCTGGCCTCGACGAAGCCGTGCTTCTTCTCCATCGACGCAAGGCTCTGGAACCCCGCGTGCCGCACCGCGCGCTCGATGCGCGCGCGGTCCTGCCCGAGCCCGACGAGCTTCGCGAGCTTGGTGAACCCCTTGAGCGGCTTCTCCGCGAGGTCCTCGTAGCGCAGCACGAGCACGCGCTCGTTCGCCATGTCGGCCCAGCCCTTCACGTGCATCGACCACGAACCCAGCACCTGGCTTACGAACAACGCGTCGTTGCCGGTGGCGACGTTCGGGTCACCGAGTCGATCGATCGCCTCGTCGAGCCCGATCCCGAAGTGGTGCGTCATGCTGACCGCGACGTCGAGCGGATTGCGCACGACATAGGCCGCGCCCGCGCTGACCTGCCAGTTGTGCAACGGATGGCCATCGAAACTGCCGGCCATGTTGTGCGTCTTCACGAAGCGCGTGCCCTGTGCTCGGCGAGCGATCGCCGCGTGCACCTCGGGCCGCAGCGCCGCGATCTCGCCGAGATCCAGGCTCGCGCTCGGGCGGCCCGCGCGCGCGGAGAACAGGTCCGGATTCGCCTCGTCCTCGGCATGGTTCGGCAACTCATGCAGCGGCACCGGATCGGGCCGGTTCACGACGAGGTTCGCGAGGAACGCGCGCAGCCAGGTATTGCCCGATTTCGGGTAGGACGCGAGCCAGACGATGTTGCCCATGCGGTGCGGTCGATCGTGGAAAGCCCTCGATCCTAGCAGCTCGCACCCGGCCGGCGCGCCGGGGCTTGTATTCGCGCCGCGCCGCCACCACTATGGGATCGTTCCCCGGGGGCGATCCGGTTTCGACGGGGGACGCGAAGTAGCTTGGAGCATGCCGAGGGCGTCATCTTCCTCGATAATCCGATGGCAAAAAACCTAGACGCGAACGACGACGTCTACGCTCTGGCCGCTTAAGGCCTAGCCCCGAACCCACTTGTGCCTGTGCTCGTGGATGTAGGGTCATTATCACGGGATCGCTCGAAGCCGGCGCCTTTCGGCAAGAGCCAAAACCCAAGAGGCTGGTCCTGCGGTGCGCTTCGCACACCGTGTTGCCGCGGGACGAGATCAAACGGTGAGCTAAGCATGTAGCGCCGGGCGCGGAGCGCCTTCGGACGCGGGTTCAATTCCCGCCGCCTCCACCACTCCACAAAATCGGCCGCCGCAAGGCGGCCTTTTTTGTGGAGTGGTGGAGGCGACTGGGTTGCGAAGCCCAGCGCGCGCGCAGCGCGCCGGGTTCACTGCGAAGGCAGGATGCCGGAGCGGACAGCGCCGCAGGCGCTGGCCCTCGCGCACAGCGCGAGGGTGAGGGCCAGGGATGGCCCGAACCATTCCCGCCGCCCACGATGTCGACCGCCGCAAGGGGGCTATGGACATACTATGCCACCAAGTGGCATAGTGGGCCTCAATGACACGAGTGTTCAAGACCCGCCACTTCCAGCGATGGATGCGCAAGACGGAACTCACCGATGCCGCCCTGCGCAAAGCCGTCGAGGAAATGGCCGCCGGCCTGATCGACGCCGACCTCGGCGGATGCGTGGTGAAAAAGCGCGTCGGGCTCGCCGGGCGCGGCAAGCGTGGCGGCGCGCGAACGTTGCTCGCCACCAACAAGGGCAATCGCTGGTTCTTCGTGTTCGGCTTCGAGAAGAACGAACGCGCAAGCATCACCGCCGAGGAACTCGAGGGCTTGCAGGCCATCGCCGCCGACCTGCTGGCCTGCACCGGACAGCAACTGGACGAAGCTGTTGCAGACGGCACTTTGCAGGAGATCCGCCAATGACCAGCAAGACCAAGGCCAAGAGTCGCGTCCTCGAAGCCGTCCACGAGACGGCCGACGACCTGCGCCGTCTGGGCTTCATCGACAAGCGCAAGATGCAGAAGTACGACGCGTTGTGTCTGGAGCCCGTGCAGGACTACGACGCCAAGAAGGTCAAGGCGCTACGCGAGCGATTGCACCTGAGCCAGGCGGTGCTGGCCAGCGTGTTGAACACCAGCACGTCCACCGTCCGGAAATGGGAAGTGGGCGACAAGCGCCCCAGCGGGCCCTCGCAGAAGCTGCTGGACATCATCGAGCGCAAGGGGCTGGAAGCTGTTCTCTGATCCGCCCATTGCGGCTTACTCCCACTGCATTGCTATTCAA
This sequence comes from Lysobacteraceae bacterium, assembly GCA_004143945.1. Taxonomy (GTDB): domain Bacteria; phylum Pseudomonadota; class Gammaproteobacteria; order Xanthomonadales; family Rhodanobacteraceae; genus Dokdonella_A. Next base: position 230,313 of record SEHB01000001.1, on the reverse strand, counting down.
GCGACAGAGACGGAATTGAACCGGCGTCCGTCCGCCACCAACCCACAAAAAAGGCCACCCTTGCGGTGGCCTTTTGTGGGTCGGCGGAGGCGGCTGGGTTGCGAAGCCCAGCCCACGCGCAGCGCGCTGGGTTCACTGCGGAGGCAGGATGCCGGAGCGGACAGCGCCAACGGCGCTGGCCCTCGCGCGCAGCGCGAGGGTGAGGGCCATGGATGGCCCGAACCCTTCCCGCCGCGCGAGACAACGGGTCGAGCGACCCTTGCGGTGGGCTCGTACAGCGCCTCGGGGCTGAAGCCCCTCCCACAAGTCATCGCGACCTGCGCCAGCACCCGCACCCGCACCCGCACCGGCACCGGCACCGGCACCCGCACCGCCGCCAGCACCAGCGCCAGACAGCCCCCAGTCGGTTTCGCATTGCTATCGTCCCGCGACCCAACGGGAGGCACCGATGCCCTGGCACAACGAACTCATGACCGTCGCGATCGTCGCCTATGCGATGGTGCTCGGTGGCGTCGTCGGTTTCGAACGCGAGCTCAAGAACCGGCCTGCGGGGTTCCGCACGCACATGCTCGTCGCGGGCGCGGCGGCGTTGCTGGTCGAGATCGGGCAGCTCGTCGTGCAGGGATCGAGCGGCGGGGATGCGGGCACGTTGCGCGTGGATCCGTTGCGCCTCGTCGAGGCGGTGATCTCGGGCGTCGCGTTCATCGGCGCGGGCACGATCTTCGCGCGGCGCAGCGAGGACAGCGTCGAGGGCATCACGACGGCCGCCTCGCTGCTGATGGTCGCTGTGATCGGCGTCGCGGCGGGATTCGGCCACCACGCGGTCGCGATCGGGTCGACGGTGCTGACCCTGCTCGTGCTGACCGTGCTCAACGTCGTCGAGAAGGCGCGCAAGGTCGCGGCGGGCTCCGCGAAGAATTGACCGCCAGGAAAAAAACCCGCGGCGCTTCCGGCGCGCCGCGGGGCCCCCGCTCCAATCAGTCGAACCCGTTCGCGAAGATCGCGTCATCGAACATGCACTCGACCGGCACGTCGTCGCGATCCCACGCAGTCGCGCCGGAGTCGGGCACGATGTAGTCGACGACGTAGATGTCGTGCGTGTAGCCGGTGTTCGAACGGTCCTTGAGCCGGAACGCATACGGTCGCGCGTTGTACGAGCACCGGTTCACGAGCTCGGCGTACGCCGGCGCGAAGCCCTCCATCGCGCCGCCCATCTCGAGGCCCTGGCTCCAGTAGGTCGTGCTCTGCGTCTCTTCGGTGACGCCCGTGGTGTACTCGTAGGCGCCGCCGGCCTGCACGGTCGCGATGAAGCCCGCCTCGAGGTCGAATTCCGCACCCACGCGCGTCGAGCTGTCGAAGCTGAGATCGCTGCCGATCAGCGTCGTGCCGAGCGTGCCCATGTTCCAGTTCGACTGCGATTCGGCGCCGAGCGCGCGGCTGCTCCAGATGTTCGCGCTGTTTGCGCCGTTGGTGCAGCCGTCGGGCGTGAGATCCTGCGCGCCACTCCAGAGCAGGTCGCCCTGCACGTCGATCGTGCGGAACGACTGCTCGAGGTCGTTCCAGACCGAGACCTGGAAGCGCTCGTCGTTCGGGTCCGTGTCGCACACGCTCTGCGGGAACGCGGGCGGGTCGACATGCACGTCGCCGAACACCTGCACTTCGGCGATGCGCAGCGCCTGCGGCTGCGACGCGGCGTCGGGGTTCTGCAGGCGCAGGTAGCGCGCCTTGAGCATCGCGTACGGGCTCGCCGTCTCGCGCGTCCAGATGTTCCAGCGATCGAGGCCCGCGCCGTCTCCGGTTTCGGGCGCGTAACTGCGCACCGAGCCGCCCGACGGGATGCCATCGCCATTCATCGGCGTCGCCGAGGCGTACAGGCGGAATCCCTGCAGCGAGTCCGCCTCGCCCGCAAGCGGGAACACGCGGATCGTCGCGATGTCGCGCACGCGGCCGAGGTCGACTTGGAGGTACGGCTGCGCGGGGGCGGAGTCCGAGACGGCGGCGGTGTCGAACCGGCCATCGGTCGCCTTGTCGGGCCCTGCGTTCGGTTCGAACGTGGTCGCGGCATTGCTGCCCGCAGGACGGAACAGCGACACGCTGCTCCACTCGCGATGCAACGGAATCCACTGCGCGGGCGGGTGGTCCGGCGAGGCGGCGGGGATCGTGGTCGACCACGCACGCGCATGCGTGCCCTGCACCTGGCGACTGTCGCGCTCGATCTCGCACAGGCGCGCGTCGCTGCCCGGCGCCGTGCCGGCGTCGCCCGTGAAAACCTCGTATCCGTAGCAGTTGAACGTGTTCTCCTCGAACACGACGAGTGCCTCGCCAGTCGACTGCGAGAAGCCCTCGCTGATCTCGTAGCTGTTCTCGCTGCCGTGGATCTGGCCCATCGCGGTCTGGTAGTTGTAGCCCGCCGTCGCCTTGACCGACGCGCTGACGCCGACGAGGTCCGAGCCCAGCGAGATGCCGAGGTAGGCCGAGAAGTCGTGCGAGGTATAGGTACCGAAGCGGTGTTCGGACGACTCGCCTCCGCCCTGCACGTCGCCGAACGCGGCCTGCATGTCGACGCTGCCCTGCAGCCGCGCGAAGTACGGCGGCATCCAGACGACCTGGTGCACCTTCGGCTCGTCGACGCGCCGGCAGTCGGTGCCGATCAGCGCCTTGATCGAGTCGCCGTCGAAGTCTGCCGCGACGAGCTCCATCGCGGTCATCGAGTTGAACGCGCTCGCGTTCTCGAGCTGGTGCCGGCCATCGATCGGGTACGGCGGCTGGCCCGGCGGATCCGCGACGACCTGCCAGACCGAACGCAGCACGTCGTCGCTGGTGTCGCGCGCGAGCGTGAGGATCTCGGCACGGCCGTCGCGGTCGAGGTCGCCGGTCGCGACGTTGACGAAGTGCAGGTCCTGCGCGCTGTCGACCGTGCGCTCGCCGCGGTACGTCGGATCGGTGGCCATGTGATACATGTAGGTCGGCAGTGTTCCGCCCTGCGCCGTCGACGCGACGTCGACGAGCAGGCTCAGCGAACGCTGCGTGCCATCGCGGCCGGTCACCGTCAGCGTCACGTTGCGGTCGGTGTCGCTCGTGAAGACGTGGGTCGGGCTGCGCTCGGTGCTGGTCTCCCCGTCGCCGAATGCCCATGACGACGATTGCAGGTCGCCGGTCGAGGTGTTCGTGAACGTGACGACGCGCCCGTTCGCGCGCCACTGGTAGCCGGCGACGAGGTCGATGTCCGCGCGATAGCCCTCGACGACTAGGCGATTCTGGTACTCGGCGCGCGCGATGACCATTTCGGACGGCGGACGCCTGTCGATGTCGGCGATCGTCGCCTCGAAATTCACCGGCGCGGTTTCGCTCGCGCCGTTGAGGATGCGGCTCGAATCGTATTCGCGGCCGGTCTCGCCGGCTCCGTTGCGATTCGCGAAGCCGATCGCGGTGATCGCATCGCCGCTGCGTTCGACCGTGAAATGATGCAGGCGCCGGCCGATGTATTCGACCGAGCCACCGCGGAACTGCGTGTGCACGACGAGTTCGGCCGCGGCGCCGTCGACGACGTTGCCCGCATCGGCCTCGATGCGGTGGATGTCGTCGAGATCGCTGCTGCCGTTGTCGTGCTCGAACACGGTGCCGAGCGGGCTCTGGAACGTCTTGCTGCCGATCGCGGTGTTGCCTGCGCCGATCGGCAACTGGCTCGTGGTCGGCTGGAACTCGAGCAGGTGGAAATCGAATCGGCGATTGCTGCCACCGTCGGCCTCGTTGACAACCGCGAGCTGCGCGCGGCCGTCGAGCAGGAAATCGCCCGCGGCAAGGTCGAACGCACCCGGGGACTGCGCCACCGTCCAGGTGCCGGCGGACGCGTTGTCGCCCTGCGCGATGCCGCCGCTGCCGCCGCCCGTCAGCACATGCACGCGCATGCCGCCACCGGTCGGGCGCACGAGCACCGCGAGTTCGAGCTGGTCGTCGAGGCTGCCGTCGAGGTCGGCCGCGACCAGCGACACCGCCGAGAACGGCAGGTCGAGCGTCCAGTTGTCGACGAGCGTCGACGCCGGCGCCGCCGTGCGCGCGAACACGCCGAGCCTGAGGCTGCCGCCCGATGTGCGGTTGGCCGTGACGACTTCGTCGGTGCCGTCGCCGTCGAGATCGGCCGCGACGGCCATCAGGAATGTCGATCCCGCGAGCGCGCCCGGGTAAAGCCCGTCCTGGAAGCTGCGCACGAGCGGATCGGCGCCCATGCCGGGCTGGTACTCCTCGAACGCGTTGAAGCCGCCGGCCGCGAGCAGGTCGATCGCCTCGGCCTCGAAGCCGAGCGTGACCTGTTTGCCGAACGGTGTCGCGAGGCAATCGATCGGCGTGCTGCGCTGCGCCGCGAAGCGCGGCAGCGGCTCCGGCGCGGCGGTCGCGGCGAGCGAGCACAGGCCGGCCAGCGGCAGTGCGAGTCGCATCCGGCGGACAGTGGAATCAGGTCGTTTCATCGTGCGCCTCCGGGCATGTGTCAGGTTCGACATCCCCGGCGCACACGGCGCATTCGGGGTCATCTGCCTTGTCAGGCGTGAAAAGGGCCGCGAACCCATCACGATCCGCAGGCGCTCTTCCGAAGCGACGGCAACGACGCCGCGCCGACCACCTGCCTCCGGATCCCGGGGCTGTGGAATCCCTCCACAGGGCGCCGTCGCTTCAAGTCGTGTGGGAGGGGCTTCAGCCCCGATGGGACGCACGCGCGGGCATGGCCCGCGCGAAGAGCTCGGGACTGAAGTCCCTCCCACACGTCCTGCGCATCACTTCGCGCGCTTTCGCCGGACCTCACCCGTGCGCGATGTGCAGGAGCGCGTGCTGTGGGCGATCCGCGCAGGAAGCCGTCGGCGCGGGCTCAGCGCGCCGATGCACCGAACAGCGCGCCGATCTCGAGCGCCAGCCGGTAGGGTTCGGGGTCGTTGCGATTGCTGAGCACGACGACCGTGAGGCGACGCGCCGGCCAGCGCACGATCACGTTGCGGAAGCCGATCGATTCGCCCGAGTGCCAGAGCGTGTCGCCGGTGATGCGCCAGCCGTAGCCGTAGTGCGCCTGCCAGGGTTCGCCCGTCGACGCCACGTGCGGAGCGAACGCGAGCGCGCGCGAGCGCGCATCGAGCAGGCGGTCGTCCTGCAGCGCGGCGTCCCACTTCGCGAGGTCGTCGATCGAGGAATAGATGCCGCCGTCGCCGAGCACCGCGCTCGTCGTGCTCTGGTCGGTGCGCTGCCAGCGCCCGTCGACTTCGCTGTAGCCGTAGGCGCGATGCGGCACCGCCGGGCCATCGTCGACGCGCGCGAGCGTCGAGCGCATGCCGAGCGGAACGAAGATGCGCTCGCGCAGGAAATCCGGATACGCGCGCCCCGATGCGCGCTCGACGATCAGCGCGAGCAGCGCGTACGCGCTGTTGCTGTAGCGCCAGCCCTGCCCCGGCTCGAACAGCGTGCGGTCTTCGCGCTCGAGCAGCGCCAGCACGCCCGCATCGAGGATCTGGCCCTGCCAGTCCCCGCCCATGAGGTCTTCATAGTCGACGAGCCCCGCGCTGTGCGTCAGCAACTGGTGCAGCGTCACGCGCGCGCTCGCAGGCGGCAGGCTCGGCAGCCAGCGGCCAGCGGTGTCTTCGAGTGAAAGCCGCCCATCCTGCACGAGCAGCAGCACCGCCGCGGCCGTGAACTGCTTGCTGACCGAAGCGAGCCGGTAGTTCGTCGCCGGCGATGCGGCCATGCCGGTTTCGACGTCGGCGAGTCCGAATGCACGTCGCACCAGCGGCTGGCCGTCGCGCAGCACCAGCAGCGACGCACCCGGCACCTGTCCGCCGTAGGCCTGCATCAGAACGTCGATGCGTTGCATGCGCGTGCCTCCCGCGCTGCACGCAGCCAGCAGCCCGGCGAGCGCGATGACCGCGGCAGACCGGGCACGCACGCAGCCGGCGCGTCTAGCGGACCGGAACGTCGTACAGCACATCGGGTACCGCCTCCGGCGACCACGTGTAGTGCCACCACTCGAGTGGATAGTTCGCGAATCCGCCCTGCTCCATCGCGGCGCGCAGGCGGTGACGATTGGCGCGCTGCTCCGCCGTGATCGAGGGCGAGTCCGTATGCGCACGCGGATCGAAGAAGTCGAAACCGGTGCCCATGTCCAGTTCGGCGCAGGCGCCACGTGCATCGCAACGCAGGAGTCCGAGGTCGACGGTCGCCGCGCGGCTATGGCCCGACACCGGCGCGATGTAGTCGCCGAGCAAGCCGCCCTTGTCGAGGTTGGGGTAGTAGCGCGCCTTCATGCGCTGGTCGGCGCGATCGGCTGCCCATTCGACGAAGTGGCGCACCGCGCGGGCCGGCCGGTAACAATCGAACAGCTTGAGGCGCAGGCCTTGCGTGCGCAGCGAGCGCTCGACGTCGCTCAACGCGCGTGCGGCCGGCGCCAGCAGAAAACAGCGCGCGGCATGGTAGCCGTCGATGCGCTGGCCGACGAAGTTGTCCTCGCCCGCATACCGCAGGTCCAGCACGATGTCGGGCACGAGCGCCGCGATGTCGACGAGCCCGGCTTCGGCGGCGGTCTTCGCGTCCGACAGGCGCGGCGCCTGGTCGGATTCCGCCTGCGCCGACCGCGACGCGCACGCGGACAGCAGCATCGCGGCGAGCGCGAGCGCGGCGAGTCGGCGCGCGCGCCATGGTGCGCATGCGACGCTCGCGGCGGTCGCCTCAGTCACAGTCGCGCACCCGCGTGAACGCGAGGTCCTCGTAGTCCGAGCTGAAATCGCCATCGGGATCGACCTTGGCCATCGCGAGCGTGCCCGCGCGCTCGCCGCTGCCGAAGTCGAGCCAGGCCTCGACATCGACGGCGTCGCCATCCCAGTCGACCAGCGCGCGGTCGCCGACCTGCATCACGGTACCCGCGAGCCGAGGCGACTTCGCGGCGACGAAGCGCACGCGTGCGTCGCGTGCGCAGATCGCGACCTCGCCGAACCACGGATCGCGCCAGACGCCGAGCCGATCGCGCATCGCGCTCGGCTTCACGGCAACCCGCGCGGACGTGTCCGGCGCGCGACTGCGCGTCGGCGCTGCCGCGTCGCGCGCGAGATCCGCTGCATAGTCTGCGACGCGTCGCGCGTCGCCGGGCGTGGTCAGCGACTTCAGCAAGGCTTCGGTGCCGACCGTGCGCGCCTGGCTGCCTTCGCCGTTGATGAGGATCACGAAGCCGCTGCGGCGGTCCGGCAACAGCATCATCACCGAGTACATGCCGGACAAGGTGCCCGTGTGCGAGACGGTCCATTCGCCGTCGCTGTCGGCGACGCGGAAGCCGAGCGCGTAGCCGTGGTAGTGCGTGTTCTCCCACGCGCGCTTGCGCGCCGAGACCGGCATCGTCGTGCGCGGCGTCCACATTTCCCTGCGCTGCGCCGCGGACAGCCATTCGAGGTCGCGCGAGGAAGGCGCGAGCCAGTTGCGCGCCCACGCGAGCATGTCCTCGAGGCTGCAGCGGATGCCGCCGGCCGCAGCCGATGTGATCGCGGATACGTTGTCGCCGTCTGCGCCGAGCACGACGTTGCGATCGTCCTTGCGCATGTGCGGTTGCGCGATGTCGTCGCCGGCGCGGCTGCGCCAGCTGCCGACGCGGCATTGGAGGCCGAGCGGCTCGAACAGCTCGCGCCTGACGAGATCCTCGTAGGACGCGCCGCCGGCCGCGGCCGCGAGTTCGCCGGCCACGACGTAGAGCAGGTTGTCGTAGGCGTAGCCCGAGCGGAAGCTGTAGGCGGGCCGGATGTGCGCGAGCCCGGCGAGGATGTCCGCACGCGTGAACGCATTCGGCTCCGGCCACAGCATGAGGTCTCCGCCGCCTTCCGGCAGGCCGCTGTTGTGCACGAGCAGATCGCGCACCTGCATGTTGCGCGTGACCCAGGGGTCGAACATCCGGAACTGCGGGAGGTGCTTCGTGACCGGATCGTCCCAGCGCAGCTTGCCCGCGTCGACGAGCCGGGCGAGCAGCGCCGCGGTCATCGCCTTGCTGTTCGAAGCAATCTTGAACAGCGTACGCGGCGTGACCGCCTTGCCCGAGCCAGCAATGCGTTCACCCGCGGTGCGGACGTACGTGACCTCGCCGTCCTCGATCATGCCGAACGCGAGGCCCGGCAGCGCGTAGCGTGCGACGAGGTCGTCGACGACGCGGTCGATCGCGACGCGGTCGGCCGCCGCGACACGCGCTGACGGCAGGCAGGCGAGCGCGGCTGCGAACACCGCCATGCACAGCGCGCCGACGCGACTCACCGCGCGTCTCCGCGCTGCATCTCGCGACCGATGCGTTCGGCGTCCGCCCAGACGCGCAGCAGGTTGCCGCTCCAGATCTTCGCGATGTCGGCCTCGGAGAAGCCGCGTCGGCGCAGGCCCTCGGTCACGTTGCGGGTTTCGGACGCGTCCATCCAGCCGGTCACCGCACCGCCCCCATCGAAATCGGATGCGATTCCGACATGGTCGATGCCAGCGACCTTCGCGACGTGCTCGACATGGTCGAGCAGGTGCTCGAGCGTCGCGAGCGGATGCTGCGCCTCGATGCGCCGCATGCCCTCGATGTGGGCGGGCAGTTCGTCATGCTTCTCGCCGTCGTATTCGGCATCGCCAGCGAGCCGCGCGACTTCCTTGCCGAGCGCCTCCTCGGCCGCCTTGCGCGCAGGGTCGATCTTGAGGAACTCCTTGTAGGCGACCGCCTGCACCACGCCGCCGTTCGCCGCGATCGCGCGCAGCAGGTCGTCCGGCAGGTTGCGAGGGTGCTCGACGAGCGCGCGCGCGGATGAATGCGAGGCGATCAACGGCGCGTTCGTCGCCGCAAGCACGTCGCGCACGCACGCGTCGGATGCATGCGAGACATCGACCATCATGCCGAGCCGGTTCGCTCGCCGCACCACTTCACGACCGAAACCCGTGAACCCGGTCGTTGCGATCGCAGGCTCGCCATGCTCGACATCGGGCTGCGAGCTCGTGCAGACATCGTTGTTGCCGACGTGGACGAGGCCGACATAGCGTGCGCCGCGCGCGTAGGCCGCATCGAGGCGGGCGAGATCGTGGCCAAGCGAGTACGCGTTCTCGATCCCGATCATCGCCGACAGTCGGCCAGCCGCATGGTTGGCGGCGACGTCGGCAGGCGCGCGCGCGGCCCGGATGCGGGCCGGATAGCCTTCGAGCATCGAGCCGATCGCGGAGTACTTGCGCTCGGCCTGTGCGACCGCGTCGGCATAGCCGGCGGAGTCGAGCGCACCCTGCCCCACGTAGACGACGAAGAACGCCGCGTCGAGGCCCCCGCGTTCCATCTTGCCGAGATCGACGCGCAACACGCTGTCGCGGCCGACGTCGTAGCGCGCATCGCGCATGTAGTCGGACGGGATGTCCACGTGGGTGTCGAGCGTGAGCAGCGCGTCCGGCGCGTGGCGCGGCCCTGCGCCGCAGCCGGATACCGCCCAGGCCAGGACCAGCCCCGCCAGGCAACGATTTGCGTGGGTCATGTCGTATGCCACTCCTGTGCCGGCGATTCGCCCGCGATCATCTGCTCGAACGTCTGTCGCGCGCGCACCACCGCGTAGCGGCCATGGTCGAGCATGACTTCCGCGGCCAGCGGGCGGGAATTGTAGGTGGAGGCCATCGATGCCCCATACGCTCCGGTGGTTCGGATCTGCAACAGGTCGCCGGCGACGCATTCCGGCAGGTCGCGATCGCGCGCGAACGTGTCGCTGGTTTCGCAGACCGGGCCGACCACGTCGTAGCGCAGTCGCCGCGAGCGCGCCTGCACGGGCACGATCTCGTGCCAGGCATCGTACAGGCTCGGGCGCTGCAGGTCGTTCATCGCGGCGTCGACGACGAGGAAGTGGCGTCCGCCGTCTTCCTTCGTGCGGATCACGCGTGTCAGCAGCACGCCGGCCTCGGCGACTAGCCAGCGTCCGGGCTCGAGCAGGAAACGCCCGTCGAAGCCGCGGAAGGCTTCGCGCATCGCGTCGACCTGCATGCTGGCAGGCGGCGTGCGTTCGCGCTCGTGACGGTACTCGACGCCGAGGCCGCCGCCGACGTCGATGCTGCGGACGGCGTGGCCGTCTGCGACCAGCTCCCGCCAGAAGGCGGCCACGCGTGCGTAGGCATCACGGAACGGTTGCGGGTCGAGGATCTGCGAGCCGATGTGCACGTGCAGGCCGTCGAGGCGAACGTTCGGGCGTGCGGCCGATTCCTCGAACCAGCGCCGCGCCTCGTCGATCGCGACGCCGAACTTGTTGCCGGACCTGCCGGTGGAGATCTTCTCGTGCGTGCGCGCATCGACGTCGGGGTTCACCCGCGCGGAGGCGTCGGCCACCATGCCCATGCGGGCGGCCTCGTGCTGCAGGGTATCCAGTTCGTCGCGCGACTCGACGTTGAAGCGAAGGATGCGCGCGGCGAGCGCCTCGGCGATCTCGCCCGCGGTCTTGCCGACGCCGGAGTACACGATGCGCGACGCCGCGATGCCCGCACGCAGCGCGCGCCGGAGTTCGCCCGCGGAAACGATGTCGGCGCCGAATCCCGCCTCCGCCATCAGGCGCAGCACGGCGCTGTTGCCGTTCGCCTTCACGGCGTAGCATGCCAGCGCATCGATTCCGCGCAGCGCGCGCTGCAGCTCCGCGATGCGCGCCTCGATCGCGGGCGCCGAATACGCATGCAACGGCGTGCCGAGTTTCGCGGCGAGCGCGCCGAAGTCGACGTCGGCATCGTCGCCGCTCACGCGTGCGTCCGCGGCTCCCTCCGCACCCTGCGTCGATCGGGTCATCCAGCCCTCGTCGTCGTGGCCACGCCGCATGACGCGCATTCCTCGCGTTCGCCGCATGCGCTGGCGCGCGCGCGGTCAAAAAAAAAGCGGCGGCCCACCCCGGGGCCGCCGCGGAGAGCAACCCTCAGAAATCCAGCGTGACCGTGAACTGCGCGTAGCGCGGCGACTGGTAGCCGGTGCCGCGCCGATAGGTCGGATTGATGAAGCCGATGTCCGATTCGAGTTCGTCGTCGACTTCGATCACCCGCTGCTGGTCGAGCAGGTTGTAGACCGCGAGCTTCGCGCGCAGGTTGGCGTCACCGAACGAATGCAGGAAGGTGACGTTGAGGCCGAGGTCGTAGGTCCACGGCAGTCGGCCGCCCGAACCGCGCGGACTGCGCTCGTACACGCGCTCCGACGGATTGTCGGCGGTGCAGTTCGACACGCACACGAAGTTGCTGTGGTAGTTGGTGCCGTCGAACGGATTGCCGACGCCGAATGCATTCACCGGGCGGCCCGACTGCGCGACCATCGTGCCACCGAGCTGCCAGTGCTCGCCGAGCGCGTACGCGCCGCGGAACTTGAACGTGTGACGCCGGTCGTTCGGCAGGTAGCCGTAGCCGCCGTAGTTCACCCACGGGTCGTCGAAGTTCTCGGTGCGTCCGGTGTCGGAGAAGTCGGTGTCGGAATTGACCGGGCCTTCCGCATTGCCTTCGTTGAATGCGAGCGTGTACGAGGCATTGAAGGCCCAGCGGTCGTCCCAGACGCGGTCGATCTGGAACTCCAGGGCCTTGTAGGTGCGCCGCGGTTCGGAGAAGCCGGTCTCGCCGATGTAGTTGCCGTCATCGTCGTACAGCGCCCAGCCCGCGCGCGAAGTGTCGATCGTGACGTATCCGTCGGCCTCGCCGTCGCAGTCCGTATCGGTGTAGACCGTCGCGTCGCGCCCGGGGTTGCCCATGATGTAGCCGATGTAGCCGGGCTCGCCGTCGCAGAGGATGCCGTTCGAGGTCAGTTCGAGGTCGTCGATCGCGTTGTGCAGCTTGCGGTAGGTGCCGCGCACGCCCCACGACCACTTGTCGTCGATCATCGACTGGAAGCCGAGGATCAACTCGTCCTGGTAGACCGGGTCCATGTCGTTGTCGACTTCGCCGCGAAGGTCGCCGACGGTGCCGTCGCCCTGCGAATTGTCCACCGGGCCGATCTGGTCACCGAGGATCGGGCGCTGGTAGGTGTTGCCGTTGTACTGGAACTCCTCGAGCCCGTTGAATGCGTAGAACGTGCGCTCGTCGAAGAACCCGCCGGCCTGCTTGATGTTGATCACGTTGGCGACCGGCAGGAAGTAGCGCCCGAGGTTGCCGAACAGCTTGGCGCGGCCGTCGCCGCTGGTATCCCACGAGAAGCCGAAGCGCGGCGCGACCATGTCGTCGATCTTGATGTAGCTCGCGCCGTCGGAGTTCTTGTTGTCGAATGCTTCGAGGCGCACGCCAGCATTGAGCACGAAGTTCGGCGTGACCGACCAGTTGTCCTCGAGGTAGTACGCGCTGTTGATCGACTCGAACTCGCCGTTGACCTCGTTCGTGCGCGTGCGCACGTAGGCGGTCACGCCGTCCGGAACGACGCCGCCGTTGGCCAGCGTCGCGCCGGGCGAGGTGTCGCGGATCTCGTAGAGGAGGCGGTCGCCGGGATAGTACTGCTGGTGGTTCGACGTGTTGACCTCGTGGTCGAGGCCGAAGCGCAGCAGGTGGTCGCCGAGCGTCCATTCGAAATCGAGGCGCGCGGCCTCGCGATCGTCCACGCGCTCGGCCACGGTCGAGCTGCTGGTGCAGCCGATGTCGCCGTCGCCGACCTCGCGCAGGTCGCGGATGCGGCTGCAATTGATGTCGTTGAGGCTCGACTGCGCGAACTCGCGCTCGTTCTTGCCGTACATCGCCTTCACCGAGAACGTGTCGGTGAGGTAGCCCGTGTAGGTGCCCGACCAGTTCTTGCCGCCGTTGTCGATGAAGCGCGTGTTGGTGTACGCGCCGCGCTCGCCCGAGTCGACGTCGAAACGGTAGATGTCGGTCGCCTCGCTGTTGCCGTCGGAGAATGCGAGCAATTCGAGCAGGTGGCTGTCGCTGATCTGCCAGTCGACCTTGGCGCCCCAGAAGCCGTCGTCCGAATCGCCCTTGTTCAGCAGGTTGCCGGTGCTCGTCGTGTTGGTCGGCTGGTAGTCGCGCATCTCGTAGAGCGCGAAGAAGAATAGCTTGTCCTTGATGATCGGACCGGACGCGTAGAAGTTCGCGCTGTAGCGGTCGTATTCGTCGTGGCTCGCGATGTAGTACGGGTTGCCGTCCGCGTCGTAGTGGTCGTCGCCTTCGGCCTGCGCGAACGCGGGCTCCCACACGACCTCGGTGCCGAATTCGAACTCGTTGGTGCCCGAGCGCGTGACCGCGTTGATGACGCCGCCGGTGGTGCGGCCGAACTCGACCGAGTAGCCGCCGGTCTTGACCTGGAATTCCTTGTAGAACGCGAACGGCACCGACGAGAATCCGACGCGGTTGTAGAAGTCGGTGACGTTGAGTCCGTTGATGTAGACCGAGTTCTCGGCGACCGAGGAGCCGCCGAACGAGACGCCGCCGAACTCGCCCTTGGTCAGGCCCGGCGCGAGCAACGCGACCGAGAGCGGATCGCGCTCGACCGGCAGCCGCGCGAGCTCCTCGCGCGTCACGTTGGTCGCGCTTTCGACCGAGGTCACGTCGACCAATGCGGCCACGCTCGAGCCGGTGACGGTCACGGTCTCGAGCGTCGCGGCCGAGCCGATGTTCACGGTCGTCGCGTTGCCGAGGCTCACGGTCACCGGGATCGTGGCGCCGCCGGCCGACTGCAGCTCGTATTCACCGACCGGCAGGAACGGGAAGCGGTAGTTGCCCTCGCTGTCGGCCGTGACCGAGCGCGTGAACCCGGTCGCCGGGTTCGTGATCGTCACGGTGGCGCCGGACGTCGTGCGACCGACCACCGAGCCATCGGTGTTCGCCGCGAATGCGGCTGGAACCGCGAGCATCGCAAGGCATGCGCCGAGCGCGATGCTGAGTGCGGTCTTGCGCAGAGCGCGTGTATCGTTGCCCATCTCGATCCTCCCCTCGAAGTGTGGATGCCGCGTCTTGTGTGTCGCTATTCGCCCGCCCGTTCGCCCGGCGCCGGGATCACCGCGGCGTCGAAGGCGTAGTCCCACTGGTCGTAGTACAGGTTGCCGCCGTTCCACTCGACCTCGCCGCGTTGCGAGTCCACCGTGTCCGAGCGGAAATGCGTCTTGCGCGGCGCGAAGTCGCCGCCGATGTCGTCGTTGAATGCGATGCGGTAGGCGTCGATGCCGCCGAGGTAGAAGCCCGCGATCGCGGGATCGTCGCTGTCGAGGCGCCCGGTCGTCACGTCCATCGGGATCCAGCCGTAGGGCTCGATCCAGAGCTGGCCCCAGTCGTGCAGGTTGTCGTAGTCGCCATCGGACCAGACCATGCCCGACTGCCAGCGCGCGGGTATGCCGTTGAGCCTGAGCAGCGTGATCAGCAGCAGCGTCTGCTGGCCGCAGTCGGCATGCCCGGCGTGCAGCGCATAGTCGCTGATGTTCGTGATCGTCGAATACTCGCGCGCGCCGGCCCACGGGATCTGGTCGACCGCGGCGTAGAGCGTGCGCGCGATCCGCCACGGATCGGTTTCATCGCCGACGACCTGGCGCGAGAACAGCCGGACGGGCTGGCTGAACACGATGTGCGGCGGCTGCTCGGCGAGGAACGGCGCGAGCTCCGTCGTCGACGCGGCTGGCCTGCGCGCTGCGTCCGGCACCGGCTGCAGGCGCGCGAAGATCGTGAGTTCGTAGGTGACCGAGAACACGGTCGGCGTTCCCGCGATCGCCGGTTTCTCGAAATATACGGTGCGCTGCTGCGCAGACTCGGGTGCGAGTTCGTGCCGCGCGGGATCGCTCGCGACGAGTCGGATGCCCTCCTGCTGGCCCGGCAGTGCACGCGGAAACGGAATCCATGCGCGCAGCGTTTCACCCGCGGGTACTGCGTCGGCATCGACGGTCAGTGATTGCGTGACGCGCAGGTGCCGGGGCGCGACGCTGCGTGGATCGCCTGCGCGCACCGCATCCACCACCTCGCGATGATGGGCATTGGCCGTTTCCATCGGGCCGTCCTGCGGCGCCGCATCGACGCTGCGGCGCTTGCGGGCGTCGGCGCTCAGCCGGAACAGGTTCGAGGGCGAACGCTTGAAGTACAGCACGCGCCCGTCGATGACCTGGCGTTCCAGCAAGCCGCGCGCGTCCCACTCGGAAAGCTCCGCGTCGCGCAGGTCGGGGATGTCGCGCTGCAATCGTGCCTTCAGCCCGTCGGCATCGAGCGTGAAATCGAGCAGGATGCGACGCATGCGCTCGCGCTGGAATTCGAGCCCGCGACGCGCGGCGGGATCGAGGTCGCTGCCCGCGAGCGCCGTGGCGATCGCGGACTCGGCCGCACGGAACTGCCCGCTGTCGACCTGTGCGGTGACTGTCGCAAGCGCATCCGGCGCAGCCTGGACGCCCGCACTTGCGATCGCGAGCAGCACGGGCAGCAGCCGCACCGCCAACGCGCGCGTGCATGCAAGCCGCCACCGGTGCAGGATCGGTTCCTGGAATGCTGCCACTGCTGTTTCCACCCCGAGATCCCCGGATGGCGCCGAGTCGTCGGTGTAACACGGTTGCAATCGGTGGTCAATAATTTATGCTTCCGACCAAGCTACAGAGAATCAACTATTCCGCCGCCGCTCCGAATGCGCGCCGGTGGTACCTCAGGGGACCTCGATGATCCGGACGGTGTGGCCGTACCTCGCGCTGATGCTGGTGTGCGCGGGTGCGTTCCCGGCCATCGAGCGGCACACCGCCTGGCGGCTGTTCCGCGTGCTGCCGCCGATCGTGTTCACCTACCTGCTGGTGACCCTGCTCGCGGTCGCCGGCGTGTGGCAGGTCAACGACGAGATCCGCGGCGCGCAATCGACGCTGATCGCGAACCTCGTGCCCGCGCTCGTGTTCCTGCTGATGATCAATTGCGACCTGCGCGCGATCTTCGCACTCGGGCCGCGCGTGCTCGCGGTGTTCGCCTGCACCACGGCCAGCCTGTTCATCGCGTTCATCGCGACCTTCCTCGTGTACCGCCACTGGTTGCCTGGCGATGCCTGGCAGCCGCTCGCGGCATTGTCCGGCAGCTGGGTCGGCGGCACCGCGAACATGGTCGCGGTCAAGCAGGCGATCGGCATGTCCGACTCGCTGCTCGCGATGTCGCTGCTGACCGACGCGCTCTGCTATTCGATGTGGGTGGTCGTGCTGTTCTCGGCCGCGCCGCTCGCGCCTGCGTTCAACCGCTGGACGCGCGCGAAGTCCAGCGGCGAGATCGAAGTCGTGGAACGCGCGCCCGTCGGCCCGGTCACGCCGGATGGCGTGCTGCTCTGGCTCGGACTCGCGCTCGCGGTCGCTGCGCTCGCGGCCGTGCTTGCTTCGCGCATGCCGACCAGCGGCATGGTCGGCACGACGACCTGGACGATCCTGATCGCGACCGGCCTCGGCCTCGTCGCGGCGCATACGCCACTCGCGCGCTTCGCGGGCGCGGGCTCGATCTCGGGCGCGCTGCTGATCGCGGTCGTCGCGGTGCTCGCATCGCAAAGCAACTTCGAGGGCATCGGCTCGGCGCCGCTGTACCTGCTCTGCGGCGTCACGATCATCGCCGTGCATGCGGCGCTGCTCGTGCTCGCCGCACGCCTGTTCCGCTTCGACCTGTACCTGTGCGGCATCGCCTCGCTCGCCCACATCGGCGGCGTCGCGGCGACACCGATCCTCGCCGCGAGCTATTCGCGTGCACTGGTTCCGGTCGGCATCCTGCTCGCGCTGCTCGGCTACGTGCTCGGCACCGGCTTCGGCTTGCTCGTCGCATCGATCCTTTCCTCGCTGGCCGGGAGCTGAGCCATGAACGCCGCCCCTACCTTGTCTCGTCTCCTCCTGTGCGCGTTGGTGTTCGGCGCTGCGCCGGCTTACGCGCGCGAGGTGCCCGCCGTCGAGCCGTTCACCGACGGCGTGCGCGGCATCGCGGCCGATCGCCTGACCCCGGCATTCTGGATCGAGCGCCTGCGCGAACCCGAGCGCGTGGTGCTGACGCGCAGCGAGATCGACGCACGCAACGCGAAACTGCTGCGCGTCGATCCTTCGATGCATGACCTGCGCAGCTTGCCCGCCACCCTGCGCCGCGAGCAGGTCGCCGGGTGGATCAGCGGACTCGCGGACGCGCCGACGCGCCCGCTGTACGACGAAGCGGGCAAGCCGCTCGCAGCGGACGCACTCGCCGCGATCATCGCCAATCGCGACCTCGAGGCGATCCCCGCTTCGCAGCCGACGCGCCACGGCCTGGTCGTCGAACGCGCAGCGCTGCGCGCATTCCCGACCGGGCTGCGCGTGTTCAGCGAGGCGGACGACCATGACATCGACCGCTTCCAAGAGAGCGCGCTGTTCCCGGGCACGCCGGTGGTGCCGCTGCACCAGAGCCGCGACGGCGAGTGGCTGTTCGTGCTGAGTCCGCGCTACGCCGCCTGGATCGCGCGCGATCGCGTCGCGCTCGGCTCCGCCGCCGAGGTATTCGGCTACGTGGACCGCGCGCCCTATCGCATCGTGACCGCGGCCAGCGCGCACACGGCGTACACGCCCGAACAACCCGCGCTGTCGCGGCTGCAGCTCGACATGGGACTGCGCCTGCCGCTGCACGAGGTGCCCGCCGACGGCCAGGTCAATGGCCAGCACGCGTACGCCTCGCACGTGCTCGAGTTGCCGGTGCGACGTGCGGATGGAAGCCTCGCGTTCGCGCCGGCGCTGCTGCCAGGCAGTGCCGACAGCGCGCCCGACTACCTGCCGCTCACGCGCGCCAACCTCGTGCGCCAGTCGTTCAAGTTCCTCGGCGAGCGGTACGGCTGGGGCCATGCCTACGACGCGCGCGACTGCAGCGGCTTCGTTTCCGAGGTCTACCGCAGCATGGGCGTCGAGCTGCCGCGCAACACGCGCGACCAGGCCGTGAGTCCCGCGCTCGACAAGCGCCAGTTCGGCGCAGGCGACGACCACGATGCACGGCTCGCGGCCGCGCGTGCGCTCGAGGTCGGCGACCTCGTGTACATCCCGGGCCACGTGATGATGGTGATCGGCGCGATCGACGGCGCGCCCTGGGTCATCCACGACACCACCGGCATCGGCTACCTCGGCGCCGACGGCCAGCTCGAGCGCGACCGCCTCAACGGCGTCTCGGTGACACCGCTGCTGCCACTGCGCGCGAGCCGCGAGCACGCCTACATCGACCGCATGACCAGCATCGTGCGGATCCGCCCGAATCCCGCCTCACAAGCGCCGACTCCCCCATGAAGATCACCGACATCCGCTTCGGCATGCTCAAGGTGCCGCTGAAGACGCCGTTCAAGACCGCCTTGCGCACCGTCGAGGCGGTCGAGGACATCGTCGTCATGGTGAATACCGACAGCGGCCATGTCGGCTACGGCGAAGCGCCCGCGACGGCCGTCATCACGGGCGACACGCACGGTTCGATCATCGACGCGATCCGCCACTACATCGCGCCGCGCCTGATCGGCCAGGACATCGCCGACCTCAACCGCATCACGCACCTCGTGCAGGGCTCGATGGAGAAGAACTCGAGCGCGAAGGCGGCGGTGGAGATCGCGGTCTACGATCTCTGGGGCCAGCTCTACGGAGCGCCGCTGTACCGCCTGCTCGGCGGCGGCGACCCGGTGATCACGACCGACATCACGATCAGCGTCGACTACATCGACAAGATGGTCGCCGATTCGCTGTCGGCGGTGGATCGCGGCTTCGAGTCGCTCAAGATCAAGGTCGGCAAGGACATCGGCGTCGACATCGAGCGCGTCAAGGCGATCTACGCCGCGGTCGAGGGACGTGCGCTGCTGCGCCTCGACGCGAACCAGGGCTGGACCGCGAAGCAGGCGGTCTACGCGTTGCAGGAACTCGAGGACTCGGGCGTGCGCCTGGAACTCGTCGAGCAGCCGGTCAAGGCGCAGGACCTCGACGGCATGAAGTACGTGACCGAGCGCGTGCATACTCCGGTGATGGCCGACGAGAGCGTGTTCGGCCCGACCGAGGTGATCGAACTGATCCGCATGCGCGCCGCCGACATCATCAACATCAAGCTCATGAAGACGGGCGGTCTCTCCAACGCGATCCGGATCGCGGACATCGCCGCGATGTACCAGGTCGACTGCATGATCGGCTGCATGCTCGAATCGAGCATCAGCGTCGCGGCCGCGGTCCACGTCGCGGTCGCGAAGTCGAACGCGATCACCAAGATCGACCTCGACGGCCCGTCGCTGTGCGCGTTCAACCCGGTCGACGGCGGCGTGATCTTCAACGAATCGGAGATCAGCATCACCGACGCGCCCGGGCTCGGCATCCGCGAGATCCGCGGGCTCGAGTTGCTGGCCTGAGCACCCGGCCCGCGCGATGTCGCCGCTGCTGAAGATCCGCGCCGAACGCGACAGCATGTCGGCGATCGAGCGGCGCATCGCCGACTTCATCCTCGACGAAGCGCACCTGCTGCGCGACTATTCCTCGCAGCAGCTCGCGAACGCGCTCGGCATCAGCCAGTCGAGCGTCGTGAAGTTCAGCCAGAAGCTCGGCTTCAAGGGCTATCCGGACCTCAAGACCTCGATCGGCGAGGCGATCGCGCGCGGCGACGGCGGCGACGGCAACGGCCACGCCGAGAACCCCGTGCGTGACGACCCGCATTCGGCGCTCGCCGAGAGCCTGTGGCAGAGCAAGTCGCTGGCCGAGCAGGAAACGCGCCTGATCAATCCGCACGACAGGGTCGATGCGATCGCGACCGCGATCGGCAACGCCGGGCGCGTCTTCATCATCGGCCTCGGCGAGGACGGCATCCCGGCGCGCGCCTTCGCGCTGCGGCTGTCGCTGATCGACATCCTGACCGTGCACCACTTCGACGCGGTGCTGATGACCGCGAGCATCGCGGCGGCCGAGGCCGGCGACGTGCTGCTGGTGTTCTCCGAACACGGCCAGCAGCCCGCGTTGTGCCAGATCGGCCGGCAATTCCACGAGCGGCACGGCATCGTCGTTTCGGTGACGCGCCACACCGCCAACCCGCTGCGCGCGATCGCCGACCTGTCGGTGCTGGTGTCGGCGCACGACGAGCGCGCGCACGTGCGGCCGCTGCTGTATGCGTCCGCGCTGCATCACCTGCTCGACATGCTGTTCGTCCTGCTGTGCGAGGATCGCGAACCGAGGCTCGAGCGCCTGCACGCGAACCTCGAACGCATCCGCCACCTGCTCGAGCCCTGACTTGCCGCACGAGGATCGCCTCCGCATGAAGACCCTGCTCCTGCTGTGCTCGGGGCTGCTGTTCGCGTCCAGTCTGCAGGCCGGCACCGACCGGCGTTCCGGGTGGACCGACGCGCGCCAGCTCGTGCTCGTGACGATTCCGGAATGGGACAGCCACGACGGCACGCTGCATGCGTTCGATCGCACCGACGCAGGCTGGCGTGCCGCGCGTGCACCGACGCCGGTCTCGATCGGCCGCGCGGGCGCTGCCTGGGGTATCGGCCTGCACGAGCCGCAGCCGGGACCGCGCAAGCGCGAAGGCGATGGCCGCAGTCCGGCGGGCGTGTTCGCGCTCGGCACGGCGTTCGGCTATGCGCGGTCGGCTCGCACCGGCCTGCCGTACGCAGCGATGGAGGCTGCGCACTGGTGCATCGATGTCGCGGATTCCCCGCTGTACAACCGCATCGTCGACGCGCGCGAAGTCGGCACCGCGGCGGTCGCGGGCTCGACCGAACCGATGCGGCTGGACCTGCACGCCGCCGGCGACCAGCGCTACGAACTCGGGTTCGTGATCGAACACAATGCGGCCGGAGAAGCCGGCGCCGGGAGCTGCATCTTCGCGCACCTCTGGGGCAAACCGGGCCAGCCGACCGCCGGCTGCACCGCGATGGCGCCGCCCGCGATGCGCGACCTGCTCGAGTGGCTCGACGCGAGCCGGCACCCCGTGTTCGTGCTGCTGCCCGATTCCGAATACAGGCGCCTGCAGGCAAGCTGGTCCCTGCCCCGGCTCCCGTAGTCACGCATCCGCCCTGCGCCCTTCCGCTACGACCTTCGACTCCGGACCCCAATGTCCTCGACCACCCGCATCCTCCTCGGCCTTGCGCTCGGCGCCGCGGCCGGCCTGATCCTCGCGTGGTTCGATCCCGCGCACGCCGCGCGCGCGGTCCAGTTCGCGCAGCCCATCGGCCGACTGTGGCTCAATGCGCTGCAGATGACCGTGGTGCCGCTCGTGCTCGCACTCGTGATCATCGGCGTCAGCGCCGCGAACGACGCGGCCGCCTCGGGCCGCACCGCGCGCCGCGCGCTCGTCGTGTTCGCGCTGTTGCTGTCCGCGGGCGCCGCATTCGCGGCGATCGTCGCGCCGCTCGCGCTGTCGCTGCTGCCGCGGGACCCGGCGCTGATCGACTCCCTGCGCGACGCGATTCCGGCGCAAGCCGCGCCCGCCGCGGTCGGTTTCGCCGACTGGTTCACCGCGATCATCCCGACCAACGCGATCGCCGCGGCCGCGCAGAGCGCGATGTTGCCGCTGGTGGTGTTCGCACTCTTCTTCGGCTTCGCGCTGACGCGCATCGACGCCACGCGTCGCGAGCGCATGGTCGAGTTCTTCCAGGCGATCGCCGACACGATGATCGTGATCGTGCAGTGGGTGCTGTGGGCCGCGCCGCTCGGCGTGTTCGCACTCGTGCTCGCGGTCTGCGCGAGTGCAGGCGCGAGCGTGCTGAGTGCACTCGGCTGGTACATCGCCCTGCTCTGCGCGATGTACCTCGCGGTGACGCTGCTGCTCTATCCGGTCGCCGTCGTGTTCGGAGGGACGCGCTTGCGCCGGTTCGCCGCCGCGATCCTGCCTGCGCAGGTGGTCGCCGCGAGCACGCAGTCTTCGCTGGCCTCGCTGCCCGCGATGGTCGAGTCCGCGCGGGATCGACTCGGGCAACCCCGTGCGGTCGCGGCACTGGTGCTCCCGATGGCGGTCTCGCTGTTTCGCATCACGAGTCCGATGCAGTACATCGGAGCAGCCTCGTTCGTCGCATGGATCTACGGCATCGAGGTGCCGGCAGCCCAGCTCGCCGCCGCAGCCGCGCTCGCGGTCGTGGTCAGCCTGGGATCGGTCGGACTGCCGGGCCAGGTCAGCTTCATGGCGACGACGATGCCGGTCACGGCCGCGATGGGCCTGCCGGTGGCACCGCTCGGCCTGCTGCTCGCGGTCGACACGATTCCCGACGTGTTCGCGACCGTCGGCAACGTCAGCGCCGACCTCACCGCGAGCAGCGTGGTCGCACGCGCAGAGGGGTCAAGCGAACCCGCCGCGCCCGCGTGAACCGACGCTTCCCTTCCCCCGCGGACGGGGGAAGGTGCCGCGACGGGGCGGATGAGGGATGCTGTTGATCGCCGCCCATGCGGCGATGCAGGCTCGGATCAGGATCGAGTACGGCCCCCTTCTGCCGCTGCGCGGCATCTTCCGCGCGAGCGGGAGAAGCAGCAGCGCGTGGTCAGGCGCAATGGCCGCAACAGGTGCTCGTGCCGCTGACGTGAGGTGCACGCTCGGCGAGCGGGCTCGCGACGAGACCGACTTCGCGGAACGCCGCTGCGGCCTGCGCCATGTCGAGCTTGCCGCGCACGTCGACGGTGCCACGCGCCGCATCGAGCTCGATCTGCGCGAGCGGGTCGTGCGACTTCAATGCGCGCAGCAATGCGAGGGGATCTGCAACGGGTCGGTTCAACTGGAACTGCATGGCGTGGGCTCCGCGAAAGGTGGGGACAACGGCGCTTCCGCCGTCCAGCGCGAGCATGCGGTTTCCCGCGATGCCCGCGCATTGACCCACGTCAACCGTCGCGGCGCGGCGCCCTGCCCTGCATCAGTGGACCGGTTCCGCCCAGTTCTTGCTGCGCAGCAGGTCTTCGGCCTGGCGCTGGTTCGCACGCAGCTTCTCGAGGAAGGTATCCGCATACTGGCGGATGTCCGGATCGCGCGAGCCATGGAACGTGGTTTCGTACAGCACGATGAGGTCGCGACCGTCGCGCACGAGGTTCTGCACGTAGAGCTTGTCGACGTCGATGTCCTGGCGCAGCAACTCGTCGGCCTCGATGCGCGCGCGCTCGCTCATCGCATGGTCGAGGTCGACGTGCTTGCGCGGGGCCAGCATCTTCAGCGCGACGTCCGCATCGCGGTGCGTCTTCAGCACGTTCTCGGCGAGCGAGCGCGCGACGGTGCGGTCACGCCCGGTGATGCGCATCGCGAACGTGAGTTGATCGATATTCGCGGTGTCGGCCGTGCGCAGGAAGTCGGCATCGGCCTGGGCGAGCTGGCCCGGCGGCACTTCGATCGTGGTCGGCAACTGCGCACTCGCGAAGCTCGCGCCGAACGCGAGCATGCCTGCCATGAGGATTCGCTTCATCGTGTTTCTCCTGCGCCAAAAGGTGCAGGCACGGTCGCAGTCGCCGCCTTAACCGCGTCCCGACGACACCGCGACCGGGTGCGCGCCATTCAGCGCGCGGTCGGTCATTCTTCCTCGCCGGTGGCGGTCGCGGGCCGCGCAGGGGCGCGCACGCCATCCCGCGTCAGATGGGCGCGCGCGATCGCGTGCAGCGCCGGATCGTCCGCTCCGATCAACACGATCTCGCCGCCGATGCGCTTGGCGACGGGCACGCCGTCGCGGTAGAGCACGCGCGCGCCCGCGAGACGCGGCACGCGATCGCCCGCGAGCAGGCCGCCGACGAGGTTCAGCGGGTCGGCGCCGCAGACGCAGACGAGACTGCCGTCGACGGCGCGCTGGCGCACGCTGCGCAACAGCGCGATCGCCTCCGGCAACGCGAACTGCTCGCCCGACACGCCCGCGATGAAGCGCCCGCCGCGGATCTCGCCGCGCGCCTCGAGCCGCTGGCAGGTGCGCAGGAGTTCGCGCCACGGCGGCAGCCATTCGGCTTCGTGCGCGAGCAGGCGCCAGCAGACGATGCCGTAGCGACGCAGCAGCACCTGCACGATCTGCTCGAGCACCACCGGATCGGTCTGCTGCCGCGTGCGCACGCGCTCGGGCACGGCCTGCTCGCCTCGCCGCGCCAGCGACCAGCGGCCGGCGTCCTCGATGCCGAACAGCGAGCGTCGCCGACCATGCCGACGGCTCGTCGATCCGCGCTTCGAAGGCGGCACCAGCAACGCACGCAGGCCCGCGAAACTGTCCGAACCGACGAGGCCTGCGGCGACGAGCTCGCCGAGCGCCTCCTCCAGTTGCACGTGCAGCAGCCGCGTACCCGCGAGCAATTCGTCGAAGAACGATGCGCCGTGCGAGGCGAGATGCCCGGCGACGACCTGCGCGCGCGAGGACAGGGTCGCACCTTCCCCGGCGGTGCCGGCGAGTTGCAGCCAGGTGTCGAGGTTGCGTCGCTGCAGCAGCACGATCGGCGTCGCGCGCACCGGCGCGGTCGCGCGTTCGCCGCCACCCCTGCGCTCGCGCAAGCGCGACCACAGCACGCGCCCGGATTGACACAGCGCATCGAGCCAGGCGATCTCGTAGCCCTCGATGCGCGCGGGAAGGATCGAGCTCTCCCACGCGGACGCCGGCGCCTCGAAGCCCTCGAGCTGCGCGAGCACGCTCGCGAGCGCATCGGGCCCGCTCACGCGCGCCGTCGGCGCGACGCGTTGCCAGTCGAACAGGAAGCGCATGTAGTCGCGCGGTTCCACCGGCTCGATCTCGCGCCTGAGGCGCTTGACCGTGTAGCGATGGATGCGCGCGAGCAGGTGCCGTTCGCACCACTCCACTTCGGAGTCGGCGGACAGCGCGTCCGCGCTGAAGCGGCCGCGCATCACGAAACCGTCGCGTTCGAGCGCGAGCAACGCGACGCCGACATCACCCTGCGCCACGCTGAGCGAGGCTGCGAGCGCGCTTGCGCGCACCGGCCCGACCGCGGTCATGCGCGCGCGCAGGATCTCGACGAGGGCCGCGTCGGCAGCCCACTCGACCGCCGCGTATTCCGCCGGCGCGACGATCGCGGGCATGCGAGTCGCGCCGGGCAGGATCGCGTCGAACTGCGGCAGGCGCTCGGCCGGCACCCAGATCGCCTCGCCCGGCGTCCCGAGACGGCACACGCGCCGATCGCCCGCGAGCCGCTCGAACCATTCGGCCCAGCCATGCGTCGCGCGTGCCTCGCGCTCGCCGAAATATCCCGCGCCCATCAGCGCCGCATGCAGCTCCTCGGCGGAGCGTGCCTCGGGCCAGGCTTCCTCGCGCACCGCCGCGATCGCGTCGGGGTCGAGTCGGCCGAGATCCTCGGCACTCTCGGGTCCGCCCCAGCGACGACTCGCGACCGCCTGGGTGCGACGCTCCTCGAGCGGCGCATCGTCGAGGAACGCGTACGGCCGCGCCCCGAGGACCTCGGCCGCGAGCGGCGACGGCGCGGTGAGGTCGCGCGCGACGATGCGCGCGTCGCCCGACTCGACGCGACGCAGCAGCGCCTCGAGTGCGTCGATGTCCATCGCCTCGTTCAAGCAGTCGTGCAGCGTCTGCTCGACCAGCGGATGATCGGGGATCTCGCGTTCGCCGACGATGTTCTCGAGGCAGGCGACCTGGTCGGGGAACACGGTCGCGAGCAGGTCTTCGGACTTCATGCGCTGGATCTGCGGCGGCACCTTGCTGCCGCCCTGGAAACGCGGCAGCGCGAGCGCGGTGGTCGCGTTCCAGCGCCAGCGCAGGCCGAACATCGGCGCATCCAGCAGCGCCTGCACGAGCACGTCGCGCACCGACGAGGAATGCAGGTAGCGCGCGACGTCCTCGAGCGGGAAGCTGTGGCTCGTCGACAGCGACAGCACGATCGCATCCTCGGTCGCGGCCGCCTGCAGCTCGAAATTGAAGCTGCGGCAGAACCGCTTGCGCAGCGCGAGGCCCCAGGCGCGGTTGAGTCGGCTGCCGAACGGAGAATGGATCACGAGCTGGGTCCCACCCGACTCGTCGAAGAAACGCTCCATCGCGAGCGTGTCCTGCGTCGGCAGCAGGCCGAGCGCGATCTTCGCGGCGCCGAGGTAGTCGACGATCTGGCGCGCCGACGCCTCGTCGAGGCCGACCTCGTCGACGAGCCATGCGAGCGCATCGGACGCGTCGAGGCGGCGCGAGACCTCCTCGCGCAGCCGCGACAGCGATTGCGACAGCTCGTCGCTGCGCCCCGGCGCCTCGCCGAGCCAGAACGGGATCGACGGCGGCGCGCCCTGCGCGTCCTCGACGCGCACGCGCCCACGCTCGACGCGCAGGATCCGGTAGGAATGGTTGCCGAGCTGGAAGATGTCCCCGGCGAGGCTCTCGACCGCAAAATCCTCGTGCACGCTGCCGATCAGGGTCGCCTGCGGCTCGAGCACGACCTCGTAGTCGGCGGTGTCCGGGATCGCGCCGCCCGAGGTGATCGCGGTGAGACGCGCACCGCGGCTCGCGCGCAGCACGCCATTGACCGCATCGCGATGCAGGTAGGCGCCGCGCGGACCGCGTCGCGTCGTGAAGCCTTCGGCCAGCATCCTGACGACCGTCGCGAAGCGCGCGGCGTCGATGCCGGCGAACGGCCACGCGCGCCGGAACAGCGCATGCAGCTCGGCTTCGTCCCAGTCGCGGCTCGCGACTTCGGCGACGACCTGCTGCGCGAGCACGTCGAGCGGCGCCATCTCGACGTGCAGCGCATCGAGTTCACCGCGGCGCACGGCGTCGAGCAAGGCCGCGCACTCGACCAGTTCGTCGCGCGACAGCGGGAACAGCCGGCCCTTCGGCGTCGCGCCGACCGCGTGGCCCGAGCGGCCCACGCGCTGCAGGAAGGTCGAGATCGCGCGCGGCGTGCCGATCTGGCACACGAGGTCGACGTCGCCGATGTCGATGCCGAGCTCGAGCGACGCGGTCGCGACGAGCACCGACAATTCGCCGCGCTTCAGCCGCTGCTCGGCGTCGTGGCGATGCTCCTTCGACATGCTGCCGTGGTGCGCGGTCACCTGGTCCTTGCCGAGGCGCTCGCTGAGGTGGCGCGCGAGCCGCTCGGCCATGCGTCGCGTGTTGACGAACACCAGCGTCGTGCGATGCCCGCGCGCGAGTCGTTCGATGCGCGCGTGCACCTGGCCCCAGGCCTCGTTCGACATCACCGCTTCGAGCGGCGACTCGGGCAGCTCGATGCCCAGATCGCGCGGACGCGCGTGGCCCGCATCGACGATCGTGCACGGCGGCGGCGCGAGCTCGCCGTCCGGCCCCGGCGCGACGCCGGTGAGGAAGCGCGCGACCTCGGCGATCGGCTTCTGCGTGGCCGACAGGCCGATGCGCACGGGCGGTCGTTCGCACAGCGCGTCGAGCCGCTGCAGCGACAGCGCGAGGTGCGCGCCGCGCTTGTTCGGCGCGAGCGCATGGATTTCGTCGACGATCACGCTGCGCGTGGTCGACAGCATCGCGCGGCCCGATGCGGAGCCGAGCAGGATGTAGAGCGACTCCGGCGTCGTCACGATCACGTGCGGCGGGCGCTTGCGCATGCGGTCGCGCTCGGCCTGCGGCGTGTCGCCGGTGCGCACGCTCGTGCGGATCTCCACGTCGCGCAGGCCGCGCTCGCTCAGCACGTCGCGGATGCCCGCGAGCGGCTGCTCGAGGTTGATCCGCACGTCGTTCGACAGCGCCTTCAGCGGCGACACGTAGACGACCGCGGTCTCGTCGGGCAGGCCCTGGTCGATGCCGCGGCGAACCAGCTCGTCGATCGCGGCGAGGAACGCCGCGAGCGTCTTGCCCGAGCCCGTCGGCGCGGCGATCAGCGTATGGCGGCCCGCGGCGATCGCAGGCCACGCCTGCGCCTGCGCGGGCGTCGGCGCATCGAACGTTCGGCTGAACCATTCAGCGACGGCGGGATGGAAAGTCTCGAGCGGCATCGGTCGATTGTGCGCGGACGGCGGTTAAGAATCCGGCAGGACGCGCGCGGCGTCCAGGCGATTCCCGCATCAATGGGGCCGGTCGCCGGCCTGTGCAAGCGCATCCGCGACGCGATCGAAGAACGCGGGCGGCAACTCCGCGCGCACCGGCACGCACCAGTGCAGGTCGGTCGCGAACGCGGTGCACTTGACCGCGTCTTTTTCGGTCATGAGCACCGGCAGGCCGTCGCCGAACGCGAGATCGTGCGCGGAGAACGCATGGTGGTCGCGGAACGCGTGCGGCAGCACCTCGATGCCGTGTGCGCGCAGGCCGGCGAAGAAGCGGTCCGGATTGCCGATCGCGGCGACCGCGTGGACGGCATGGCCTGCGAACGCGGCGAGCGGGCGCGTCGCCGCCGCGCGCCCGACCGCGACCGCGGTCTCGCCGATCAGTCGCATCGGCACCTCGCCCTGCTGCGGCGCTCCGCCATTGCAGACGCGCAGCGGGAGCTGCGCGAGGCGAGCGAGCGGCTCGCGCAGCGGCCCGGCCGGCAGCAGCAGGCCGTTGCCGAAGCGGCGCTGTCCATCGATCACGCAGATTTCGACCTCGCGCGAGAGTGCCGGATTCTGCAGGCCGTCGTCGGCGATCACGACGTCGACACCGCACTCGACCAGCAACGCGGCGGCGCGCGCACGGTCGCGGCCGATCGCGACCGGCGCGGCCGTGCGGCGGCGGATCAGGCAAGGCTCGTCGCCGACGCGGCGCGGATCGGGCAGGTCGTCGAGCAACAGCGGCCCGCGCTCGCTGCCACCGTGGCCGCGACTGACCACGCCAGGCCGCCGGCCGCGCTGGCGCAGTGCTTCGACGAGGGCGATCACGAGCGGCGTCTTGCCGCTGCCGCCGGCGGTGAGGTTGCCGACCACGATCACGGGCACGCCGAGCGCGCGTGGCCTGCGCCAGCTCCGCCGCCAGGGCGCGAGGTGCAACGCGCGCAGGCCGCGATAGACCGGCACCAGCGCCGACAGCAGCGTGGGGACGGGCGCGCCGCCATACCAGATGCGCTCGATGCGCTGCGCGATGCCGTGCATGCGCCTCAGTTCCCGGACTCGCAGTCGTCGCGCCCATCCTTGAACTGCAGCCGACGCAGCGCCGCGTAGTGTCCCTCGCGCGCGAGCAGCGCCTCGTGCGTGCCTTGTTCGATCACGTTGCCGCGATCGAGCACGACGATGCGGTCGGCGTGTTCGATCGTCGACAGGCGATGCGCGATCACGAGCACCGTGCGTTCGCGCATGAGGCGCCTGAGCGCATCCTGGATCAGGCGCTCGGATTCGCTGTCGAGCGCGCTGGTCGCCTCGTCGAGGATCAGGATCGGCGCGTTCTTGAGCAGCGCGCGCGCGATCGCGATGCGCTGGCGCTGGCCGCCCGAGAGCAGCACGCCACGTTCGCCGACGCGGCTGTGGATGCCGTCCGGCAGCAGGCGGATGAACTCCATCGCATTGGCCGCTTCGGCCGCCGCGATGATCTCGGCTTCGCTCGCGCCGGCCAGCGCACCGTAGGCGATGTTGCGCGCGATGCTGTCGTCGAACAACGTGACGGTCTGCCCGACCCAGGCGACCTGACGGCGCAGGCTTTGGAGCGTGTAGTCGCCGAGCGGGTGGCCGTCGATGAGCACGACGCCCTCGCTCGGTTCGAGGAAGCGCGGCACGAGGTTCACGAGCGTCGACTTGCCGCCACCCGAGCGGCCGACCAGCGCGGTCACGCTGCCGCGCGGACACGCGAAGTCGATGCCGGCCAGCGCCGCGCGCGCCGCGCCCGGATAGCGCAGGCCGACGCCTCGGAACTCGATCCCGCGTTCGATCGAGCGCAGCTCGAGCCGGCCCGCGTCGGGCTCCGGCGGCGTGTCGATGAGGCCGAAGATCTCCTCGGCCGCGGCGAGCCCGCGCTGCAGGTTCGCCTGCACCGTGGTCAGGCGCTTGAGTGACGGCAGGATGCCGCCCATCGCGAGGATCAGCGAGGTGAACGCGCCGGGCGAGAGCGTCTCGAGCATCGCCGGGCGCGTCGCGAAATAGATGATCAGCGCGAGCGAGATCGCCGCGATCAACTGCACGAACGCGCTCGCCAGCCCGTTGGTCGAAGCGACCTTGAGTCCGAGTCGGCGCGTCTGGTCGGCGACCGCGTGGAAGCGCTGCGACTCGTACGGCTGGCCGCCGTAGACCTTGACCTCGCGGTTCGCGCCGACCACTTCCTCGATCACGCCGCTGACCGTTCCCATCGAACCCTGGATGCGATGGCTGATGCGCCGGTAGCGCCGCCCGACGTAGGTGACGAGCGCGCCGACCAGCGGCACCATCACGAGCAGCGCGAGCGTGAGCTTGACGCTGACCAGCAGCATCACGATCACGTAGAACACGACGCTGAGTCCGTCGACGACGGCGACCTTGAGTGCGTCGGTCGACGCGTGCGCGACCTGCTCGGAGCTGTAGGTGATGCGCGCGATCTGGTGGCCCGACGATTCGCGGTCGAAGAAGCCGGCCGGCAGGCGCAGGTAATGGTCGAACACCTTCTGCCGCAGCTGCTGCACGACGCCGCGGCCGATGTAGGCGGTGCCGTAGTCGGTGACGTAGGTCGCGATGCTGCGCACGAGGAAGATCGCGATGATGATGATCGGCATCCAGAAGATGCTGGCCGGGTCGCGCTCGATGAACAGGTTGTCGAGCATCGGCTTGATGATGCGCGCGAACAGGCCCATGCAGGCCGCGTCGGCCACCATCGCGAGCACCGCGACGATCGCGACCGGCCAGTAGCGCCGTGCATGGCCGAGCAACCTGGCGTAGATCGCGAGGCCCGAGCGCACCGGAGCCGCCGCGTCGGGCGTCACTGCGCGCCTGCCGCCTGCACCCGTGTCGTGGCGATCGACAGGCGCGTGAAGCCGAGTTCGCCGAGCGCATCCATCGCGGTCACCACCGCCTGGTGCGGCGTCATCGCGTCGGCGCGCAGCGTGACCGGTCGCTCGCGATCCTCGCCCGCGTGCCGGCTGATCGCTTCCTTGAGCGAATCGAGGCCGGGATTGAGCACCTCGTTGTTGTCGATGAAATAGCGGCCGTCGCGATCGATCAGCACCGACAGCGCTTCGAGCTGCTCGCCCTGCTCGACCGCTTCGGCCTGCGGCAGCGTCACCTGCATGCGCGTGTGCTGCACGAAGGTCGTGGTCAGCACGAAGAACATCAGCAGGGTCAGCATCACGTCGATCAGCGAGATCACGTTGATCTCGAAATCATCCTCGCGACGGGCGGACGAGATGCGCACGCGCGCCTCAGACCGCAGCCGCGCGCGCGACGCGAGCGGGCGCGCCCGCAGCCGCGCCGGCCGGTGTCGAAGGTGTCGCGGGCAGCTCGCCGGCCGCGGTCAGCTCGTCGGTCAGCAGGTAGACCTGGCGCTCCATCTCGACCACGAGGTCGGTCACGCGCCCGCGGAAATAGCGGTGGAAGACGTAGGCCGGGATCGCGACGACGAGGCCGGCCGCGGTGCAGACCAGTGCCTCGCCGATGCCGCCTGCCATCTTGAGCGGGTCGCCGACGCCGCTGACCATCACCGCGAAGAACATCCGGATCATGCCGAAAACGGTACCGAGCAGGCCGAGCAGCGGTCCGATCAACGCGATCGTGCCGAGCGTGTTGAGGTACCGCTCGAGGCGGTGCACGACGTGGCGGCCGGTGTCCTCGACGCGCTCCTTGATGATCGCGCGCGGCCGGTGGCGCACCGACAGCGCCGCAGCGAGCAGTTCGCCGAGCGGCGAGTTGGTGCGCAGCGCGGCGAGATGCTCGGGATCGAGCTTGCGCTGGCGCGCCCACTCGCGCACTTCATCACCGAGCCCGGGCGGCACCACGGCCTTGCGGCGCAGGCTCCAGAAGCGTTCGAGGATGATCGCGAGCGCGACCGCCGAGCACACCACGATCGGCAGCATTGCCCAGCCGCCGGCCATCAGGATTTCCAGCACGAGTCCACCTTCGACTGCATTTCGACTGGCGGTCATCATAGCAGCGGCGCGGAGGCCGACTGTGCGATGCGTTGCAGCGCGAAGGCTCGCTTCGGACAGCGTCGCGCCTCACGGCTGCGCGGGAGCGGGTCGTTCGCGCCAGTATCGAGGGTGACGGATTCTCTCCCCCTGCACCGGCGTCGGCGGGCCGTCCGCCGGAAACGAGACCGCGAGCGAACCCGCGTCGGCGGTGTTCCAGAGCGGAATGCCGGCTTCGGCATAGCGCGCGACGACCTGCGGATGCGGATGGCCGAAGCGGCTGCGCCAGGCCGCCGAAACCAGCGCCGCCGCGGGCGCCAGCGCATGCACGAACTCGACCGACGACGAGCTGCGGCTTCCGTGGTGCGGCACGACGAGCACGAGTGGTGGCCCCGGGCGCACCCGGGCCGCGACCGCGGGCTCGATGCGTCGTCCGATGTCGCCGGTCAGCAGCAGGCGGCCACCGGCGCCGCTGACCAGCAGCACGCAGGATCGATCGTTGTCCGCGCGAGGCGCGTCCGGCGCGCCGTCTTCGGGCGCGAGCATCTGGAAGAAGACGCCGTCCCATCGCCAGCTCTGGCCGTGCGCGCAGGGAGCAGCAGCGATGCCGCTGCGCGCAGGTTCACCCGCGAGCCGGTCCGCGCGCGGGAACACGGACAGCACGGCAGCGGCGCCGCCCGCGTGGTCGCTGTCGCCATGGCTGACCACGAGCAGGTCGAGGTCGCTGACCCCGAGCGCATGCAGCGCCGGAATCACCGCGGCGCGGCCGAGGTCGAAGCCGGACGGGTATTTCGCGCCCGCGTCATAGAGCAGCGCATGCGAGCGCGTGCTCACGAGGACCGACAGACCCTGGCCGACATCGATCACGCGCGCCTCGAACGCGGCGTGCCCGGGCGACGCGCGTGGCGGCCACAGCAGCGGCAGCATCAGCAGGAGTCCGAGCGGACGCGCCGGGAGCGCGCGCGGCAGCAAGGCCCAGGTCGCGCCGACGAGCGCCAGCGCGAGCGCCCACGCGGGCGGCTCGGCGAACTGCAGCTGCGCTCCGGGCCACTGCGCGATCGATTCGAGCAGCGCCCACAGCGGTCCCACGCCGGCCGCCGCGAGCGCGAGCAGCGGAGCGGCCAGCGGCGGCCAGGCGAGCAATGCGAGCACCGCGAGCAGGCACAACGGCACGACCACGAAACTCACGAGCGGCACCGCGACGAAGTTTGCGACGAAGCCTGCCGCCGAAGCCTGGCCGAAGAAGCCGATCGTGAGCGGCAGCAGGCCGAGACTCATGACGAGCTGTGCGGTGCCGAGCTGGCGCAGCCCCGCGCGCAGGCCCGCGCGCGGCGCCGGCGCCATGCAGAGCATCAGCAGCGCGACGCCGCCGAAAGACAGCCAGAAGCCCGGCGACAGCGTCGCGAGCGGATCTGCAACGAGGATCGCGAGCAGTGCATACGCGAGTGCCTGCACGCCACCGATCGCGCGCCGGCTGCAGCGCGCGAGCGCAACCACCGCGATCATCAGCACCGTGCGCAGCGTCGGCAGGCTCGCACCTGCGAGCAGGCCGTAGCCGAGCGCAGTCGCGAACGCGGCCGGCGCCTGCGCGATCGGCATCGCCATGCGCAGCCCGAGCGAGGGCACGCCTCGCCAGGCGAGCCGCACGACCAACGCTGCGAACATCGCGGCGATGCCGATGTGGAAACCCGAGATCGAGAGCAGGTGCGCGACGCCGGTCGCGCGCGCGACCTCCCACTCGCGCTCGCCGAGGCCGCGCGTGTCGCCGATCGCGAGCGCGCGCAGCAGTGCGGCCACGCCCGGGTCCGCGACGCGCGCATCGATGCCGGCTGCGATCCGTGCGCGCGTGCCGTCGATGCAGGCCGCCGGCGGGTCGAGGCGTCGATTGCCGGCGTCCTCGCGCACGTAGCCGGTCGCGACGATCCCGCGCTCGAGCGCGTGCCGCTCGGCGTCGAAACCACCGGGATTGACCGGTCCGCGCGGTCGCTTCAGACGCAGCCGCAGCTGCCAGCGGCTGCACGGCTCGAGGTCCGCCGGTGCCTCGCCGTACCAGCCGAGTCGAAACTCGCCGCCGGACGCGAGCACGTCGTCACCGTCGCGCACCCGTTCGGGCCGGAACACGAAGCGCGTCGCGTCCGCGCGCCGCAGTGGCAGATCGATCACCTCGCCGACGACGTCGAAGTCCCCACCCTCGAGTGCCACGGGCAGTCGTGCATCGAGCGCCATGCCCGCGCGCAGCGCGCACCACGCGAAACCCAGCAGCGCGAATCCGACCAGGCGTGTCGGCCGCGGCACCAGCATCGCGCAGCCCGCGGCTGCGCACGCGAACTCGAACCCGCGCGGCGGCAGGTCCGCGAGCAGATGCACGACGAGCACGCCCGCGAGCAACGCGAGCGTCGCAGCCGGCGGCGACGAGGCCTCATACGCGTCGCCCGCACTGCCGGACGTCCTGTCCGCCTCCATGCCCCGCCTCCGCCGCATCCTGCGGCTCGTGTTCGCGCCTCAGGCGGCGTGGTCGCGCAGCGCGCCGCCGGTCAGTTCGAGGATCCGGTCGGCGCGCGCGGCGAGCCGATGGTCATGCGTGACGAGCACCAGCGCAGTGCCGATCTCGCGATTGAGTTCCAGCATGAGGTCGTAGACCTGGGCCGCGTTGCGTTCGTCGAGGTTTCCGGTCGGCTCGTCGCCGAGCACGCAGGCCGGGCGCGTGACCAGCGCGCGCGCGACCGCGCAGCGCTGGCGCTCGCCACCCGAGAGTTCGCCGGGCTTGTGCTCGAGGCGTGCGCCGAGGCCCACGCGGCCGAGCAGGTCGATCGCGCGCCCGCGCGCTTCCGGGATCGGCATGCCGCGGATCAGCAGTGGCATGCACACGTTCTCGACCGCGCTGAATTCGGGCAGCAGGTGGTGGAACTGGTAGATGAAACCGAGTGCGCGGTTGCGCAGGTCGCCCCGCGCGCGATCCGACAACCGCGACATCACCTGCCCCTCGACCGTGACCTCGCCCGACGTCGGCATGTCGAGCCCGCCGAGGATGTGCAACAGCGTGCTCTTGCCGGTGCCCGAGGCTCCGATCACGGCGACTGTCTCCCCGCGCCGCACGACCAGGTCCACGCCGCGCAACACCTCGGTGCGCAGCGTGCCTTCCTGGTAAGTCTTGGTGAGCCGTGAGGCTTCGAGTGCGATCGTCATGCTCGGGGCAGGGAATGGGGAATGGGGAATGGGGAATGGGGGAATCGGGAATCGGAGGAACAGGACATCGGCATCGCGACGACGGTGAATGGAGTCTTACGCAGGGGGAATGCTCCTGCCATTCCCCATTCTCATTCCCCATTCCCCGCTACTCATACCTCAACGCCGCCGCCGGCTCCGTCTTCGCCGCGCGCCGCGCGGGATAGAGCGTCGCGAACGTGCAGAACACGAAGGCGGTCAGCGTGATCCAGACCACGTCGGGCCAGTGCAGTTCGCTCGGCAATTCGCTGATGTAGTAGACGTCGGGCGACAGGAACGTCACGTGGAAGGTGCGTTCGATCCAGTGCACGAGGTCGGACAGGTTCAGCGCGAGCAGCACGCCGGCGGCGACGCCGAGCACGATGCCGAGCGTGCCGACGAGCACGCCCTGCACCATGAACGTGCCCATCACGCTGGCCGGGCTCTGGCCTAGCGTGCGCAGGATCGCAATGTCGGCCTGCTTGTCCTGCACGAGCATCACGAGCGTCGACACGAGGTTGAACGCGGCGACCGCGACGATCAGCGAGAGGATCAGGAACATCACCTTCTTCTCCATCGCGATCGCCTTGAAGAAGTTGCTGTGCCCCTGCATCCAGTCGCTGACGCGGTAGAACTGGCCGAGGTCCTGGCCGAGGTCGCGCGCGACCGAATACGCCTGGAACATGTCGTCGAGGCGCAGGCGGATGCCGGTCGGGCCATCGAGCCGATAGAGCGTCTGTGCATCGCGGATGTTCAGGACCGCGAGTCCGGAGTCGTATTCCTGCATGCCGGCCTCGAACAGGCCGACCACGCGGAAGCGCTTCATGCGCGGGATCGCGCCGATCGGCGTCGCGCTGAACTCCGGGGCGAACACCGTCACGTAGTCGCCGACCGCGACGCCGAGCATCATCGCGAGCTCCTTGCCGAGCACGATGCCGAAGCCGCCCGGCACGAGGTCGGCCAGCTTGCCCTGGGTCATGCGCCGCCCGACCTCGGACACGCTGTCCTCGAGCGCGGGCTCGACGCCGCGCACGATCGCGCCGCTGACGCGCGCGCCCTGCAGCATCGCCTGGCGCTCCACGTACGGCGCGGCGCCGAGCACGCGCGGATGCGCGTTCGCGCGCTCGAGCGCGGTCGGCCATTCACGCAGGGTTTCGCCGACCCCTTCGATCGTCGCATGCGAGACCATGCCGAGGATGCGGTCCTTGAGCTCGCGATCGAAGCCGTTCATGACCGAAATCACCGTGATCAGCGCGGTCACGCCGACCGCGATGCCGAGCACGGAAACCAGCGAGATGAAGGAAATGAAATGATTGCGGCGCTTCGCACGCGTGTAGCGCAATCCGATGAACGCCTCGAGCGGACGGAACATGCGTCAGCGCCCTGCCCGGACGGCCGCCTGCGCCCGATCGGGCATCGGTTCGCCAGCGCAAGGGCCTTCGATCAGGGTTTCGTTCGCGCTGCGGCTGTTGCGGGACACGCGGCTACCTCGGCAGGTTCGGTCGATCGGCCGGCAGGCGCCCGGCATGCGTGCAGCGGAGATCCGGCATCGCGCGGACCACGCCAGTTGCGATCGACCGCAAAGGCGGTGCAGAGTGCCGCAAGGCCACGCCCCGCGGCAAGTCGCCCGCGCGGATGCTCGGTGTGCGAATCTGCCGCATGCCGCGCGGGTCCTTCCGCCCCCACCTTGCGAGAGCCATGACAGAACCCGCCGCCGTCGCTGCTCCATTGCCCACCGAACTGCGCGAAGCGCTCGCGCGCTCGATCGCCCAGGTCAATACCGTCGTGCTCGGCAAGCGCAGGGAGGTGCGGCTCGCGTTCGTCTGCCTGCTCGCGGGCGGGCATCTGCTGATCGAGGACCTTCCGGGCGTCGGCAAGACCACGCTCGCGCATGCGCTCGCAGCGACGCTCGGCCTCAAGTTCCAGCGCGTGCAGTTCACGTCGGACCTGCTGCCGTCGGACATCATCGGCGTCGGCATCTTCGAGCGCGAGGCGAACCAGTTCCGCTTCCACCCCGGCCCGCTGTTCACGCAGTTGCTGCTCGCCGACGAGATCAACCGCGCGATGCCCAAGACGCAGAGCGCGCTGCTCGAGGCGATGGCGGAGGAGCAGGTCACGGTGGATGGCGTCACGCATCCGCTGCCGCCGCCGTTCTTCGTCGTCGCGACCCAGAACCCGCTCGACTTCGCGGGCACCTGGCCGCTGCCGGACTCCCAGCTCGACCGCTTCATGCTGCGCATGAGCCTCGGTTACCCCGACCGCGATGCCGAGCGCGCGATGCTCGCGGCCGACGACAGGCGCGGCCTCATCGCGACGCTGTCGCCGTGCCTCGCGCCCGAGCAGATCCTCGAATTGCGCAGGGTGTGCGCCGGCGTCTTCGCCAGCCCGGCCCTGATCGAATACGTGCAGGCGCTGCTCGCCGCGAGCCGCGAGCATCCCGACATCCGCATCGGGCTGTCGCCGCGCGCCGGTCTGGCGGTGCTCGCCGCGGCGCGCGCGCACGCGCTGCTGGCCGGGCGCGCGCACTGCGTGCCCGAAGACGTGCAGGCGGTGTTCCCGTTCGTCGCCGCGCACCGGTTGACACCGGGTGCGAGTTCGCGCGGCGACCGCGACCGCCTCGCGCTGCAGTTGCTCGAAGCGACGGCCGTGCGCTGAGCGCATGGACGGAGCACTCGCCAGCCTGCGCACGCGCGTGCTCGAGCAGGCCGAACGCCGGCTGCCTGCGCTGACGCGCCTGCGCGAGCCCGAACCGCTGCCGCTCAGGCTCGACCGACGCCGCATCTACGTGCTGCCGACACGCTTCGGCCTTGCGTTCGCGGTGCTGCTGGTGGTGATGCTCGTCGGCGCGCTGAACTACGGCAACAATCCCGCGATCCTGTTGACCTGTCTCCTCGGCGCGACCTGCGGCGCGAGCCTGTTCGCGGGCTTTCGCGTACTCAGCGGCTTGCGTCTGTCCGGCGTGCGCGCGAGCGAGGTGCACGCGGGCGACGCGATCGTGCTGCACCTGCATGTTCTCGCCGAAGGTCGCACACGCCGCGCCTTGCGCCTGCGCGCAGGCGCGGCCGAGGTCGTGTTCGCGGTCGCGGAGCCCGATCCCGCCGAGGTCGCGCTGCCACTGCCGGCGCCGCGGCGCGGATGGTTCCGCCCCGGCCGCCTGCGCATCTGGAGCGATTACCCGCTCGGCCTGTTCCAGGCCTGGAGCTACGTCCACCCATCGGCCACGTTCCTCGTCTACCCCGCGCTGGAATCGCCCGCGCCGCCGTTGCCCGCGGGAGCCGGCCAACTCGGGGAGCAGGCGCGCGCAGGGGCGAGCGAGGAGCACTCGGGCCTGCGCGACTACCGCAGCAGCGATGCCTCGCGCCTGATCGCATGGAAGGCCTCGATCCGCCACGACACGCTGCTCGTGCGCGATGCCGAGCGGCGTTCCGGCGAAACGCTCGTGCTCGACTACCACGCCCTGTCCGGGCTCGACCACGAGTCGCGCATCAGCCGGCTCGCCGCCTGGGTGCTCGCGGCCGAGGCCGAGCAGCGGCGCTATCGCCTGCGCCTGCCCGACCAGATCCTCGGCCCCGGCCTCGGACTCGCGCATCGACTCGACTGCCTGCGCGCGCTCGCGTTGCTGCCCGATGCCGACGGAGCCGCCGTTTGAGCGAGCGCATCGACAACGTCCGCTTCGGCCTGCTCGGCACCAGCTTGGCCGCGGTGATCGCGACGCACCTCGGACACCTGCCCGCCTGGTTTGCGGCGCTGCTGTTCGCGACGATCGCGCTGCGCGCGGTGTCGCGCCAGCGCGGCGCGCCGACCGTGCCGGTGTGGGTGCGCATCCCGCTAGCGGCGCTGCTGCTCGCCTGGATCACGATGTCGTTCGGCAATGTGTTCGGCCGGGAGCCCGGCAGCGTGCTCGGTTGCGGGCTGCTCGCGCTGAAGCTGCTCGAGACCGAACGCGTGCGCGACGCACGCGTCGCGGTGGGATTCGCCGCGTTCGTGCTGATGAGCGCGCTGCTGTTCACGCAGTCGCTCGGCTTCACCGCGCTGGTCTGCGCGGTGCTGATCCTGCTGGTCGCCACGCTCGTCGCGCTGCAACCTTCGAGCCTCGACGATCGCCGGCCGCTGCGCGCAGAGTTCCGCAGCGCGGGCCTGCTCATGCTCGCCGGATTGCCGCTCGCGGCCGCGGCGTTCCTGCTGGTGCCGAGGCTCGGCTCCCCGCTGTGGGGCGCGCCCGGCGGCGACATGCTCGCGCGCACGGGGCTGTCCGAAACGATGGCGCCGGGCCAGATCACCGAACTGCTGGTCAGCGACGCGCCTGCGCTGCGCGCGAGCTTCGACCTTCGCCCGCCGCCGCCACAGCAGCGCTATTTCCGCACGATGGTGTTGTGGGACTTCGATGGCACCACCTGGTCGCGTGGCTGGTTCCTCGGCTACGGATTCATGGAGGACGCGGTCCGGCGCGGCAATGGTCGTGGCAGCACCTACAGCTACGAGATCACGCTGGAGCCGACCGACCGTCGCTGGCTGCCGTCGCTCGACATGCCGCTCGACGCTCCCGAAGGCGCGCGCCTCGGCGCCGACCACGTGCTGTTCTCGCGCACACAGATCGCGCAGCCGGTGCGCTACCGCGTGCGCTCGGCCACCGATTACGTGCTCGCACCGACGCTCGCCGACGGCCCGCGCGCGCGTGCACTGGCGCTGCCCGCGGGCTTCAACCCGCGCACGCGCGACCTCGCGCGGCAGTGGCGCGCCGAGGGCCGTGACGACGCCGCGATCGTCAAGGCCACGCTCGACCTGTTCCGCGCATCATTCACCTACACCCTGCAGCCGCCGCTGCTCGGACGTGATTCGGTCGATGATTTCCTGTTCGGCACGCGCGCCGGGTTTTGCGAGCACTACGCCTCCGCGTTCGTGGTGATGATGCGCGCGGCCGGCATTCCGGCGCGCGTGGTGACCGGCTACCAGGGCGGCTGGTGGAACGAATCGGACGCCTACCTGCTGGTGCGCCAGTCCGATGCGCATGCGTGGGCGGAAGTCTGGCTCGGCGAGCGCGGCTGGGTGCGCGTCGATCCGACCGCCGCGGTCAGCCCCGCGCGCATCGAACTCGGCGCATCGGTCGCGAACGCGGGCGAAGGCTGGACCGGTTCGAGCCTGCTGCGCGACCTGCGCAACCGGCTCGACGTGATGAACAGGCTCTGGACCGAAGGCATCATCCGCTTCGACCACCTGCGCCAGCAGGGCTTGCTGACGCCGTTCGGCGTCGCCGACGCCGATCCCGCCGACCTCATGCTCGCGCTCGCGGTCGCGATCGCACTCGTGCTGGTCGCCGCGACGGTGTGGGCGATCCGCTCGGCGCCGCGCAGGCGCGGTGATGCACTCGACCATGCCTGGCGCGTGCTGCGCGCGCGCCTCGCGCGCGCCGGCATCGAAGCCCGCGACAGCGAAGGGCCGCTCGACCTGCTCGCGCGCGCGCGTCTGCATGCGCCGGCCTCCGCTTCGCGCCTCGAGCCGCTGGTTCGCCATTACGTCGCGCTTCGTTACGGCGGCGATACCGATGCTGAACGCACGCGTGCGTTCGAGCGCGCCGCGCGCGGATTCCGGTTGCCGCGCGCCCGCAAGCAGAACGAACCTGCAACGGACGCGGGCGTCGGTCCGTCATCACGACAGGCGAGGGAGTAAGCTCGCCCGCAACGATCGCTCCGGAGCATCCGATGAAATCCACCTTGCTGGTCGCGCCCCTCGGCCTCCTGCTCGCCTCGTGCGCGAGCATCCCGAAGCCGTTGCAGGGCGAGTTCACGCCGACGACGCCGCGCCAGGCAGTCGCGGGTGCGAATGGACAACCGGTGCGCTGGGGCGGCGAGATCATCCGCGTCGAACCCAAGGCCGGTTCCACCTGCTTCGAGATCCTCTCGCGCGAACTCGGTTCGAATGCGCGTCCGCTGCTGCGCGATCCCTCGGGCGGCCGCTTCATCGCGTGCCACGAGGGATTCCAGGATCCGGAGGAGTTCAAGCAGGGCCGCGAGATCACGGTCACGGGTCGCGTCACCGGCGTCGACCACGGCAAGATCGGAGAGTTCGACTACCGTTATCCGCATGTCGAAGCCGACGCGATCCACCTGTGGAAGCCGCGCACAGCGAACCTGCACTCGCCCTACTACGATCCGTGGATGTACGGCGTCGGCCCCGGGTGGGGCTGGGGCTACAACCCGTACTGGGGGCCGAACTGGGGCGGCACGATCATCATCCGCGACCAACCCAGGCCGCGCCCCCAGCCGCGCCCGCGGCCGCCACGCGGCTGATCGCGCGCCGCTTCCTCAACTCAGCCGGGCGGCCACTTCAGCGCGCGCCCGGCGAGCAGGTGCAGGTGGATGTGGAACACCGTCTGCCCGGCATCGCGGTTGCAGTTCATGACGACGCGATAGCCGTCCTCGGCGAAGCCCTGCTGCTTCGCCCAGCGTGAAGCGGCCAGCACCAGTCGCCCGACCAGCGCCGCGTCGCCTTCGCCGATGTCATTGAGCGACGCGATCGGCCGCTTCGGGATGAACAGCACATGCACCGGCGCCTGCGGATTGATGTCGCGGAACGCGAGTACCTCGTCGTCCTCGTGGACGATGTCGGCGGGAATTTCGCGGCGGATGATTTTGCCGAAGAGGGTATCTGTCATTGGGAGCCGGGGATGGGGAACCGGGGAAATGGTAGAACATTGCCGCGCGAAACAGACAATGTTCGCCAGCGCCATGCGTCGCGCGTACCGCCGCGGCATCGGGTCGGGCGTGTTCAGCCGACTGGGGCAGTTTCTTCGTACAGGTACTTCTGAAGACCGACGAACAAGCTGCGGATGCGTTCCGGTGGACCGAGTTCGGCCGCCGCGTCGGCGATCGCGTGGTACCGCAAGCGCAGCAGCGGCGTGAGCTTCTCGATGGCGAGCTCGTCCACGCCTTGCTTGACGTAGTGACCCAGCACGAAGTCGACGAAGGCAAGATGCGGGTTGCTCTTGTACGTTCCGTTGACAGCCGCCTTCGCCCGTCTCGCCCGCTCGCTGCGCGGAACGGGTGCGCGGCTGTAGGCCACATAGGCGAGCACGTCGTACAGGTCGCTGTCCTCGGCCTCGATCGCCTTCTGCATCTCCGCCAGCGCCTCGCGTCCAAAACCCTTCCCGGCGAGACCGTCGAGCATTGCCGCGCGCGTGGCCGGAACGCTCCACAGCTCGCGCAGCTGGTCTTCATCGCGGAAGAACTCCGGCAACGTGCCGAACAGGCTTTCCAGGAACTGCGCGGCGGACATTGGCTTGCCGTCCGCGCTCCAGAACGTGGTGGCCACCATGCTCTGGAGGCGGCGCTCCTTGCCGTCTGCCAACCTAACCTTGATGCGTTGCGGTCGCGGAGGCGGCGGATCGCCGCCTTCTCCCGGGCCGGCCGTAGTCGCGCCCTCGCCCGGTTGCCGCGGTGGGCGCGACGCGTCCGGTTCGACCGGCTCACCGTCCCATTCCGGATCGCTGAAGTGCAGGTAGGCCTTCACGAAGTCGAGGATCGTGAAGTAGTCCTTGCCCTCGTACAGGCGCGTGCCGCGGCCGACGATCTGCTTGAACTCGATCATCGAATTGACTGGCCGCATCAGCACAATATTGCGCACATTGCGCGCGTCCACGCCGGTGGAAAGCTTCTGCGACGTGGTGAGGATGGTCGGGATCGTCTTCTCGTTGTCCTGGAAGTCGCGCAGGTATTCCTCGCCCTTCGCGCCGTCGTTGGCCGTAACGCGGACGCAGTACAACGGATCCGGATTGGCCTTGTTCTGGTTGATCAGGTCGCGCACCATCGCCGCGTGTTCTTGCGTGGCGCAGAACACGAGGGTTTTCTCGCGCGGATCGACCCGCTTCATCCATTCGCGCACGCGAAACGCCTCGCGCTCCGCGATCACGATGATGCGGTTGAACTCGCTTTCCACGTAGCGCTTTCCCGCCACGACCTCGCCTTCCACGACCGCATCGTCCGGCGTGTACGTATAGTCGTCGAGGGTGGTGGCGAACTGCTTGACCCGGAATGGCGTCAGGAAGCCGTCGTTGATGCCTTCCTTCAACGAATAGGTGTACACCGGCTCGCCGAAGTACGCGTACGTATCGGCGTTGCTCCTGCGCAGCGGCGTGGCGGTCAAGCCGAGCTGCACCGCCGGCTTGAAATACTCCATGATCGCCCGCCAGTTGCTCTCGTCCTTCGCCCCGCCGCGATGGCATTCGTCGATGACGATGAAGTCGAAGAAGTCGGGCGGGTATTCGCCGAAGTACGGCGACGGCTCGCCATCCTTCGGCGGCCCGCTCATGAAGGTCTGGAAGATGGTGAAGAACACGCTGCCGTTCTTCGGCACCCGCCCCTTCTTCCGGATCTGGTCGGGCGCGATCCGCACCAGCGCATCGTCGTCGAAGGCGGAGAACGCGTTGTAGGCTTGGTCGGCCAGAATGTTGCGGTCGGCGAGGAATAGGATGCGCGGCCGCCGTGCCGGCTCACCTTCGCGCTTCCAGTCATTGAGGTTCCACTTGCTCTGGAACAGCTTCCACGCCAGCTGGAACGCGATGAAGGTCTTGCCGGTGCCGGTCGCCAGGGTCAGCAGGATGCGATCGCGCCCGTCGGCAATGGCGTCCAGCACGCGCTGGATCGCGATATCCTGGTAGTAGCGGCCCTGCCAGGTGCCGCCCTTGTCCTCGAACGGAATGGCGGCGAAGCGGTCGCGCCAGGCGTTCGCCTTGGCGAAGGTTCGCGCCCACAGCTCGTCCGGCCCGGGAAATGCGGCGACATCGCCTTCCGCTCCGGAGGCCATGTCGATGCCGTAGATCGCCTGCCCGTTGCAGGCGTAGCTGAAGCGCACATCCAGCTTTGCCGCATACGCCTTGGCCTGCATCACGCCCTCGCCGCAGGGCACGCCCCAGGCCTTGGCCTCGACCACCGCCAGCCTGATGTTGCGATGGACCAGCACGTAGTCGGCGATCTCGGGCCTCGCCCGCTGGCCGTGGCCTTGCAGCCGTCCCTGCGTGATGCGGAACTCGCGGCGCACCTGGCTGCCTTCGGCCACGCCCCAGCCCGCGGCCTTCAGCGCGGGATCGATGTACTCGGCCCGGGTCTCCGCTTCGTTCATGTACGCCCCCTGGCCGGAAGGGTACCAGTAGCGGCCGGCCCAGTCGTAGATGCCGCCGAGCCAGCGCGCGTGCCAGGCGCACAAGTCATCTGGGGTGAAGCGCTGGGTTTCGGTGACCTCGCCCAGCAGGTCGTCGGTCAACTGCAGCAGGGCGCGCGTTTCCGCCACCTGCATGTCGCGCACACGGACGATGCCGAGGCGGTTCGCCAGCACGCGCCCGCGCGAACCGGGCTGGACTTCCGCTTCCGGTCCGTGCGTGGCGTAGCGGCCGGTCATGGCTACAACT
Organism: Lysobacteraceae bacterium; assembly: GCA_004143945.1. Lineage (GTDB taxonomy): Bacteria > Pseudomonadota > Gammaproteobacteria > Xanthomonadales > Rhodanobacteraceae > Dokdonella_A. The sequence goes on along the minus strand of SEHB01000001.1, from coordinate 185,973 downwards.
GTCCCGAAAACGCCCGCTGCAGCAGGGATTGCTTGAGTTCGTCGAGGGCGGCGAGTTTGCGGGTGTAGAGCTCAGTGAGCCTGTTTTCTTGGTCGGCTAGCTGCTGAACTTGCTCCATCACGGCTTTCTGCTCTGTCAGCGAGGGCACGGATGCGACTTTGAAATCGCGGATGTCCTTCACATTGACGTGCTGAACAGTCGCGCCGCGCGAGTGTGCCAACAACCGTTTTTGGCTGTTCCGTTGAAGCAGAAGATGCGCAAGGTAGGCTGACTCAAATACGCTGCGTCGGGGACGAAGCAGGACCGTGCGCTGACCAAGGCAAACGCGCATTCCTTTGGGAATAACCGCAACATTGCCAGCGGGTGCTTCACGCGCAAGAATCAAGTCACCCGGCTTGGGCTCCGCACGACGCGTCCATTCCTTGTAGGTCGCCTCTGAAACACGGTTGACACCATCCAGCAGCAACACGCCACGCCCGATGTTCGGTGTGCGGATGGACGGGATGCCTTCCTCCTGCGTCGGAGCTGTCTTGTGTTCGCAGTCCACGATGGACTCGCACAACTCAGCCAGAGAATGCTTGCCTGGACTATGGCCATCCTGCGGAAACAGTCCTTCAGTCAATCCAGACACCAGGTCCTGCGCGTGACGCAGGGTTTTCTCGGTATTGGCTTTGGCGGTGGTGATGCCCGCAAACGCTTCGTCGAGTATAGCGACGATGCGGCGTTGCTCATGGGGTGCAGGAATCGGAATTGGGTAGTTTTCGATGAATTCCTTGGCTACCCGCTTATGTCCGACAGCGCCGCCCATTCGAGCTTCGCCTTCCGCGCGGAACGAATCGCGTGAAAGATAGTAGTAGAGCCACTGCGGCTCCAAGCGGGATTCTGGTCGGAATACGATGTACTCGCTCGACCCGAAGCCAACGCCGTTCTCAAGATTTCTTGCGATACCAAGCTTTCCGTTTTCAAAGCAAGGCGTGATCTTCGCGAGCAGCACGTCGCCATCCGCGAAATAGGTGTAGCTACCAACGACATCCGAAAGCTCGCGGGTCTGATTGGCGGAGACGAATTTCTGATCTATGCGAAGATCCTCCATCGGCACGAAAGAAACCAAATCCGAATCCGTTAGCCGCTGCCTCACCTCGGATTTCGCCGGCTTGATCTCACACGCCTCGGCGAGCGTTCGAACTTCCCAAGCGGAAGTCATACCAACGCCCTGATCTTCGCAAGCACCTGCGCGCTCTCCGCATCCAGCGCGGCGATCTCGTCGAGGAGATCGCGGGGCCTGCGCGGCGCCGCCGCCTCGCCGCCGTTCGGGTTCTTCACCGACAGGTCGAACGTGGCCTGATCGACGGACGCCGCTTCCACCGTCCAGCTATTCGCCGAATCCGCGAAACTCTTCTGCAGTTCCACGAACTCGGCGAGGTCCGCATCGTTGAGCGGATTGGTCTTGCCCATGTTGCGGCCCGGATCGAGCTGGTAGTACCAAGTCCGCCGCGTCGGCGCGCCCTTCTCGAAGAACAGCACCACCGTCTTCACGCCCGCGCCCTGGAAGGTGCCGGACGGGCAATCCAGCACGGTGTGCAGGTTGCATTCGGCCAGCAGCTTGCGGCGCAGGCTGGTGCTGGCGTTGTCGGTGTTGGACAGGAACGTGTTCTTGATGACGATGGCCGCGCGCCCGCCGGGCTTGAGCATGCGGATGAAGTGCTGCAGGAACAGGAACGCGGTCTCACCGGTGCGGATCGGGAAGTTCTGCTGGACTTCCTTGCGCTCTTTGCCGCCGAACGGCGGGTTGGCCAGCACGATGTCCTTCTGGTCCTTCGGCTGGATGTCGTTGAGGTTCTCGCCCAGGGTGTTGGCGTGGACGATGTTCGGCGCTTCGATCCCGTGCAGAATCATGTTCATCACGCCGATCACGTAGGCCAAGCCCTTCTTCTCGCGGCCGTGGAAGGTCTTCTCCTGCAGCGTCTTCGCATCGCGGGTGCTCAGCTTGCCCTTGCCCTTCAGATAGTCGAAGGCCTCGCACAGGAACCCGGCGCTGCCGCAGGCGCCGTCGTAGATCGTTTCGCCGATCTTCGGGTCGAGCACCCGGATCATCGCCCGGATCAGCGGGCGCGGCGTGTAGTACTCGCCGCCATTGCGCCCGGCATTGCCCATGTTGCGGATCTTGGCCTCGTACAGGTGGCTGAGTTCGTGCTTCTCGACGCTGCTGCCGAAGCGCAGTTCGTCCACCCGCTCGATCACGTCGCGCAGGTTGTAGCCGGAGCGGATCTTGTTGCCGATCTCGCCGAAGATCTCGCCGATCTTGTATTCCAGCGTGTGCGGGCCGCTGGCGCCAACCTTGAAGCTCTGCAGATACGGAAACAGTTCGTCGTCGACGAAATCGACCAGGTCCGGGCCCGTCAGCGCCTTGTTGTGGTCGAGCTTGCCGTCCTTGCCCTTCGGCGCGGCCCAGCTTTCCCAGCGGAACTTCTTCTGCAGCAGCCATTCCTGCTTGCGGCCTTCCAGCTCAGCCTGCATGGCCCGCTCGCGCTCCAGCGCATCGAGGTACTTCAGGAACAGCAGCCAGGACGACTGCTCGGTGTAGTCCAGCTCGCTGGTGCAGCCGGCATCCTTGTGCAGGATGTCGTCGATGTTCTTGAATGCCTGTTCGAACACGTGAACGCTTTCCCCCTGATCGAATAGCTGCGCCGCCAACCTCCCCTAAAGCTCCTGCCTGCCCCCGAACGCGTGCGCGAGGGTGCCCCGGTCGACGAATTCGAGTTCACCGCCGAGCGGGACGCCGTGCGCGAGGCGGCTGGCGCGCACGTTGGCGGCGCGCGCGAGTTGCGCAAGCAGGTGCGCGGTGGCTTCGCCTTCGACGGTCGGGTTGGTTGCGACGATGAGTTCCTTCACCTCGCCTTCGGCAAGCCTGCGTTCGAGCAGGTCGAGGCCGAGTTCGCGCGGCCCCATGCCATCGAGCGGCGAGAGCCGGCCGAGCAGCACGAAGTAATGCCCGCGAAAACCCGTCGCCTGCTCGATCGCGAGCTGGTCGACCGGCGTCTCGACCACGCACAGCAGGCTCGCGTCACGCTGCGCGTTCGCGCAGACGACGCAAACGGTCGACTCGCTGAAACTCCGGCAGCGCGCGCAATTGCCGATCCGCTCGACCGCGGTCGCGAGCCGCTCGGCGAGCTTGCGCGCACCCGCGCGATCACGCTCGAGCACGTGGAACGCCATCCGCTGCGCGGTCTTCGCACCGACCCCTGGCAGGCAGCGCAGCGCGTCGATCAGCTCATTGAGGAGGGGGGAGGACATGGGCAGAGAATAGGGAAAGGGGTTTGGGGAATGGGCGAGCCGGAACCGAGCGCAGAAACTTCAGCCGCAATTGCATCTGCTGCTGGCCATTCCCCATTCCCGATTCCCCATTCCCGGCTCCTCAGAACGGCAACTTGAATCCGGGCGGCAGGTTCATGCCGCTCGCGAGGCCGCCGAGCTTCTCCTGGCTCAGGGCTGCGATCTTGTTGACTGCGTCATTGAACGCCGCGGCAACGAGGTCTTCGGCCATCTCCGGGTCGTCGGCGAACAGCGCGCGGTCGATCGTGACGCCGCGCACTTCGTGGCGGCCGCTCATGCGCACGCTGACGAGTCCGCCGCCGGACTGGCCAGTGACTTCGGCCTGCGCGAGCTCTTCCTGCGCGCGCTTCATTTCTTCCTGCATGCGCTGCGCCTGCTGCATCAGGCCGGCGAGTGGACCTTTCATCACGTTCTCCTCGAAATCATTGCGGGTCGAGCGGCTGCACGCTGCCGGGCACCACGCGTGCGCCGAAGGTGTCGACCATCGATTGCACGAACGGGTCGCCCTGCACCGCCTGCTCGGCTTCACTGCGACGCGCGCGGACGGCCCGCGCACGCTGCTCCGCCGGCGTCGACTGCACCGCGCCGCCGGCACGCTCGAAGCGCAGCTTGACCGCGTGACCGAGTGCCTCGGCGAGGCGCTGTTCGATCTGCGCGACCTGCGGCCCTTCGGCGAGATGCACGTAGGCGGGATTCATCGCAAGGCGCACCACGCTGCCTTCGATCCCGAGCAGGGTCGCATTCTGCGCGAGCTGCCCGAGCGGGCCCCGCAGCCCCGCGCGTTCGATCAGGGCGGACCAATCGGGCGTGCCGGACGGCTCCGGCGCCATCGGGGTGGCGGCTTCCACTTTTGCCGCGGGAGCGGATTCGCGCGACGTTGGTGCATCGCGCGGCGCGGACGTCGCTGCACGCGCGGGACGTGGCGTGGCGGCGCCGCCCCCCGCAGCGGGCGTGCCCGTCGCAGCGCTCGCTGCGGTCGATCGCGCGGGTGACGCGCGCGTGGCGACCTCCGCGCTCGCCGGAGCGAACGCGAGCATGCGCAGCAGCGTCATTTCGAAGCCGACGCGCGGGGTTGGCGCGAGCGGCAGGTCGCGGCGCCCCGTGACCGCCATCTGGTACCAGAGCTGCACGTCCTCGGCGGCGATGCGCCCGGCAGGCGCAAGTAGCGACGCGTCCTCCTCGCCTGCTGCCGCGGGCACCAATTGCAGCAACTGGATCCGGTGCAGCAGGCCCGCGAGTTCATCCAGCACCTGCGCGAAATCCGGAGCGAACGACGCGATGCGGTCCACTTCGTCGAGCAGGGCCACGCCGTCGGCCGCGACGAGCAGGTCCAGCAGTTGGCGGACGCGCGCGCGCTCGACCGTGCCGAGCATCGAATGGACATCGCCCGCCTGCAGCGATCCGCCACCGTGCGCGATCGCCTGGTCGAGCAGCGAGAGGCCGTCGCGCAGCGACCCATCGGCCGCGCGCGCGAGCACCTCGATGCCCTCGTCGTCGTAAGGCACCGACTCGGCATCGAGGATCAGGCGCATCTGCCCGGCGATCTGCGGCGGCGTGAGGCGCTTGAGGTTGAACTTGATGCAGCGCGAGAGCACGGTGACCAGCAATTTCTGCGGGTCGGTGGTCGCAAGCAGGAACTTCACGTGCGGCGGCGGCTCCTCGAGGATCTTGAGCAGCGCGTTGAACGCGGGCTTGGACAGCATGTGCACTTCGTCGATCAGGTAGACCTTGAAGCGGCCGCGCGTCGGCGCGTACATCGCGTTCTCGATCAGGTCGCGCACGTTGTCCACGCCGGTGTTGCTCGCCGCATCGATCTCGAGCAGGTCGACGAAACGTCCCGCGTCGATCTCCGTGCACGCGCCGCACTCGCCGCAGGGCGCCGCGGTCGGGCCGTTCACGCAGTTCAGCGACTTGGCGAGGATCCGCGCGATCGTGGTCTTGCCGACGCCGCGCGTGCCGGTGAACAGGAACGCGTGGTGCAGGCGGCCACTCTCGAGCGCGTGGGAGAGCGCGCGTACGACATGCTCCTGCCCGACCAGTTCGGAAAAGCGGCGCGGGCGCCATTTGCGCGCGAGGGCTTGGTAGGACATCGGAGTTCCGCGGGAGGACACGCGATTGTAGCAAGCATGCCGCACGCGGGCGGCGCGCGCACGCCGTCGAAGGAGGGGTGGCGGCTCCGCCAGCCACATCCCGGCACCCGAATCACTCGCTACCGTTGCTTCCTTCCGGACCTGGCGGGATTTGCGAGCTATCGTCGCGGGAGGACCGACGGAGCCACCGTGAAATCGCGTGCGCTCCAGCGGACCGATCGACCGGGACTGCGCTTGCTGCGGGCGGGGAACTGGCGGAGAGAGCGGGATTCGAACCCGCGAAACGGTTTGACCCGTTTACACACTTTCCAGGCGTGCTCCTTCAACCACTCGGACACCTCTCCGCACGCACGACCCCGCATTGCGGGTCGCGCAGCATACGTGATGCCCTGCACGCATACAAGCGCCTCAATGGCCGCACCGGCGCGCGTGCGAGCGACCGCCCGCGGTGCTCCGGCTTCCCGCTTGCGGGGAAAGAGGCCGTGAAGCACGCGGTCGCTTTGCCTCGACCCCTCAACCCACCGGTGTCCCGTCCGGATGCAGCCATCCGGATTCGCCGTCGGCGTAGTGCTCGTTCTTCCAGATCGGCACCCGGTGCTTGAGCTGGTCGATGATCCACCGGCAAGCCGCGAACGCAGCGTCCCGGTGGCCTGCGCTGACGCCGACCCAGACCGCGAGTTCGCCGACGGCGAGCGCGCCGACGCGGTGCACGCAGCGGGCCTCGCGCAGGCCGAACGTCGCGATGGCGGCGTCCAGGATCGCTTCGCCCTCCGACTGCGCGAGCGGCGCATACGCCTGGTAGTCGAGCCGCTGCACCACGCGCCCTTCGTTGTGGTCGCGCACCCAGCCTTCGAACGTCACGCAGGCCCCCGCGGCGGCATCGTCGAGCGCGCGTTTTCGCGCATCGACGCTGATCGGCGCATCGGACAACTGGAAGCGCAGGGGCGACACCGCGTCAGCCTCCCGACACCGGTGGCAGGAACACGACTTCGTCTCCGTCGGCGAGCGCATCGTCCCAACCGACGAACGCGCCATTGGCCGCGACGCGCAGGCGCTCGGGCGCGAGCGTGAATGCATGCACGGCCGCCACCTCGCCATACAGTTCGCGCGGCGTGCGCGCGGCGCTGCTGCGCGATTCCGAAGAGGTGCCTGCTCGATCGGCCAGGCTCGCGAAATACAGCAAGCGGTAATTCACTCGACCACCCTGCCCTTGCGGATCGCGCGCTTGCCGCCGCTCTTGGTGACGAGGTGCAGGCCGTCGATGACGATTTCGTGCGAGAGCGCCTTGCACATGTCGTAGACCGTCAGCGCGGCGACGCTCGCGCCGGTCAGCGCTTCCATCTCGACGCCGGTCCTGTGGGTCAGCGCGACGCTGCAGCGGATCACGAGTTCGGCCGCGCCGACGAACGCGATGTCGATTCGGCACTGCTCGATCGGCAACGGGTGGCAGAACGGGATGAGTTCGTGCGTGCGCTTGACCGCCATCGTGCCCGCAATGATCGCGGTGTCGACGACCGGCCCCTTGGCCGAGCGCAGGTCCTGCGCGCGCAGCGTCGCCGCGACGTCGGCGGGAAAGCGCACGCGCACCTCGGCGACCGCTTCGCGGCGCGTCGCCGGCTTCGCGCCGACATCGACCATGCGCGGGCGACCATCTTCGCCGACGTGGGTGAGGCGCGTGCCGGTCGGGGATTTCGCGCTCGCGCGCGGAGGGCGGGAAGATCGGGCCATCGCGGACGCCTCACCCACCGATCGCATACATTTCGACATGCTCGCGCGCAGCGCCCACGGTGGCGCCGCGCAGTTCGCTGTAGCGGTCGTCGCGCGCGTTCCAGGCCGCACGGATCAGGCGCGCGAGTTCGACGTCGTCGATGCCCGCACGCACGGGTCCGCGCAGGTCGTGGCCGTTCGCCGCGAACAGGCAGGTGTACAGGCGCCCATCGGCCGACAGTCGCGCGCGCGTGCAGTCTCCGCAGAATGGCGCGCTGACCGAGTCGATGAACCCGACTTCGCCGGCGCCGTCCGCGAACGCGTACCGTCGCGCGACCTCGCCCGCATGGTTCGGCGCGAGCGGACGCAGCGGCCAGCGCGCGTCGATCCGCGCGCGCAGTTCCGCGCCGGGCACGACCAGCCCGCCGCGCCAGTCGTTGCAGGTGCCGACGTCCATGTACTCGATGAAGCGCACCACGTGCCCGCTGCCACGAAAATGCGCGAGCAGGTCGAGTACCTGGTGATCGTTGCGCCCGCGCATCACCACGCAGTTGATCTTCAGCGGCCCGAAACCCGCGGCCTCGGCCGCGTCGATCGCGGCGAGCACGCTCGCGACATCGCCGCGACCGCCGGAGAGGCTGCGGAACGTGTCGGGGTCGAGCGCGTCGAGGCTCAGCGTGATGCGCGAGAGACCGGCCTCGCGCAGCGCGCGTGCCTGGGCGGCGAGCAGGCTGCCGTTGGTGGTCAGCGCGACGTCGTCGATGCCGGGGATCGCCGCGAGCCGTCGCACGAGCTCGGGAAGTTCGCGCCGCAGCAGCGGCTCCCCGCCGGTCAGGCGCAGCTTGCGTACGCCGAGGCCCGCGAACACGCGCGCGAGGCGTTCGATTTCCTCGAAGCGCAGGCGTTCGCGCTTGCTCAGGAACTCGTGGTCACGCGGATAGTGCTCTTCCGGCATGCAGTACGGGCAGCGGAAGTTGCAGCGGTCGAGCACCGAGATGCGCAGGTCGCGCAATGCGCGGCCGCGCTGGTCGACGGGTGCGGCGCCCTCGAGGCGGATCGGGATCGGGCCGCCCATCAGCCCGCCTCGACGATCGAGCGAGCGGACGGCGCGGCGAGCTCGATCACGTCGCCGCGGCGTGCGACGCGCCGGCCGCGCGCGCGCATCGCATCCGCGTCGGCCTCGCTCGCATGGTGGTACAGGACCAGGCGTTCCAGCATCCCGGCAGGATACTCGCGTTCGAGGTCGTCGAGTCCCGCATGCGAAGGATTTCCATGCAGGGCGCAGTCGTGCGCGATCGGGCCGCCATCGGCACTGAAGACCGCGAGCACCTCGGGAATCGGCCGCGTGTCGCCGGTCCAGGTGAAGCTGCCCGCGAGCGCGAGCCCGAACGAGGTGCCGGGTGCGTGGTGGCGCGTTGCGAACACGTCGAACCACAGGCCTTCGCACCAGAAGCCGCGCGAGCACGGCACCAGCGCGAACGCGTCCCAGAAGTTCGCGCCGCCTTCGGCGAGCACCTCGGGATAGTCGGCGGTGCGCGCCTGCAGCAGCGGCACCAGCGCCGCATGCGCGAACAGGCGCACGCGGCCACGCAGGCCCGGGTCGAAATACACCTTGTAGAACAGGCGTTCGAGCCCGCCGACGTGGTCCATGTGCGTGTGCGTGACGAACAGCGCGCGCGGCGGCGCGCCGTAGTGTTGCAGGTAGGCCTGCAAGGCCTCGGGACCGCAGTCGATCATCAGCAGCGGCTCGCCCGCGCGTTCGAGCACGGCGCAGGCCGAGCCGAGTTCGGGCGCCTGCGCACTGCCGACACCGAGGAAGCGCAGCGACAGCTTCATGCGGCTGCCCCGCCTTCGGTGGACGTCGCGAGGCGCGCGCGATGCGCGTGCAGCAGCGGCATCCAGAAGCGGTCCTCGAAGCCGCTGGTGCGATCGAGGCCGAGTTTCGCGATCGAGCGTCGCAGGCGAGCGAGGTTCGATTGCTGCCATGCGGCCCGCGGCGGCCGCAGGCGACCGCGGTCGAAGTCGATGAGCCAGACCTTCGCGGCGCGATCGACCATGATGTTGGATGCGTTGAGATCCGCGTGCCATGCCCCGGCGACATGGAAGCACGCGATCGTTTCGCCGATGCGCGCGGCGAGCGCGGCGTCGGCGCCGTGATCGGCGAGCTCGCGCGCGAGCGTGCGGGCGCCTTCGATGCGGCGCGTGAGCAGGTCCGCGCGATAGGCGAGTCCGCTGCGCAGGTAGCGCGCGGCGACCGGTTGTGCGACCGGCAGGCCCGCATCGGCGAGCCGCGCGAGCAGGCGGAACTCGCGGAATGCGCGCGTGCGCTCGGCACCGGTCCAGAGGTAACGGTCGGCGACGAGGCGCGCGACGAGCCCGCCGCGCCGGTAGTGGCGCAGCGCACAGGTGCCCAGCGGCAGCACGATGAACGGAACGCCACCGCGACCGCTGTCGTCCGCGCCGGCCGCGTGTGGCCAGTGCGCGGGCTCGAACCAGTCGGCCCCCACCATCGCGGCGACATCCGCATCGTGCAGGATCGCGCCGCCCGCGGTGGATTGAACTTGCACCTCGATCATGCGTCTGCCAAGTTGGCCGCCCGCGGCGCGCCGGATGCGCGCCTCCTCCCGTGAATGGTACCAAGCACGCCATGGATCAAGCTGCACAGCCCGATGCCGCCCCGGCTTCGCTCTGCCTGATGCGCACTTCGGCGATCGGCGACGTCACCCACGTGGTGCCGATGCTGCGCACGCTGCAGGAGCACTGGCCGCGCACGCAGCTGACCTGGATCATCGGCAAGCTCGAGCACAAGCTCCTCGGCGACTTGCCCGGCGTCGAGTTCATCGTGTTCGACAAGCACGCGGGCCGCGCGGGTTTCCGCGCCGTGCGCGAGCAGCTCGCGGGGCGCCGCTTCGACGCGCTGCTGCACATGCAGGTCGCATTGCGCTCGAACATCCTGAGCCTCAGCGTGAAGGCGCCGCTGCGCATCGGCTACGACCGCGCACGCTCGAAGGACCTGCACGGCTTCTTCATCAACTGCCGCATCCCCTCGCGCAAGGGCGAGCACGTCCTCGACGCGATGGCGAGCTTCCTCGAGCCGCTCGGCCTTGCGCAGACGCGCGTGCGCTGGGACCTGCCGATCCCCGAATCCGCGCAGGCGTTCGCCGCGCAGCACCTGCCCGACGGCGCGCCGATCCTGCTCGTGAGCCCGGTGTCCAGCCATCGCCTGCGCAACTGGCGCGCCGAGCGTTACGCGACGGTGATGGACCACGCCGCGCTCGCGCTCGGCTGGCGCGTCGTGCTCTGCGGCGGGCCGAGCGCGTTCGAGCGCGAATTCGCGGACACGATCCTCACGCGCATGCAGGCGCGCCCGCTCGACCTCGTCGGCAAGGACACGCTGAAGCAGTTGCTCGCGCTGCTGCAGCGCGCCGACCTCGTGCTGTGCCCCGACTCCGGACCGATGCACATGGCGAACGCGGTCGGCACGCCGGTGCTCGGCCTGCACGCGGCGAGCAATCCGGAACGCTCGGGTCCCTACTCCGACCGCCAATGGTGCATCGATCGCTACGACGCGGCCGCGCGCAAGTTCCGGCGCAAGCCCGCCGAGGCGCTGGCCTGGGGCACCAAGCTCGAATATCCGGGCGTCATGGACCTGATCGAGGTCGACGACGTGCTCGAACGCCTCGATTCATTCGCCGACGCGCGCACCGCGGCCGGCACCCGCCTGCGCGTCGGCCGACTGTAGGAGCGGCAAAGCCGCGATCGACCCCTCCAATCTCGCCGCGCAATCACGTTTCACCGCGAGGCCGCGATCGCTCCCTGCAGGAGTGGCACAGCCGCGAGCGTTCCCCTGCACTCTCGCCGCAATCCCGTTTCACGGCTACGTCGATCGCGCCTGCAGGTAGCGCACAACGACCATGCCCCCGACTGCGGGGCTACTTGTAGTCCTCGTACGACTTCTCCTCGACCAGCGTCGAGCCGAGCGTCGCGTTGATCTCGCGCTTGACCGCCGCTCGCTCGTCGTTGCGCACGTACACCGAGCGCGCGAGCTCGATGAACTCCGCATCGAACGCCCTCGCCTTTTCCTTGACGCGAATGCGGTCTTCGATGTCCCAGAGCGCTTCATTGACCGCGCGCAGCCGCGCGCGCGCATCGGCGATGTCGGTCGCGGACGCTGCATGCGCGCCCCAGGTCGCGTTCAGCATGTCGAGCTCCGTGCGCACGTTCGCGACCTTCGCCGCGTCGCCGATGCGCTCGGCCTTGATCTCCAGGATCGTGATCTTGTCGATAAGCTCGCCGAACGAGACGGGGACCGCAATCGTGTTCATCGAGGCATTCCGGTAAGTCGTGGCGTTGCGCGAAGTGTAACGGGCATGGTGCGGGCCTTGTGGGAGGGGCTTCAGCCCGGAGCTTATCGATCCGATCGGCAATTGGACGCGCTAAGAGCTCGGGACTGAAGTCCCTCCCACAAGACTCTCCAAAGTCGCGCCCACAAGACTCACCAAGGCGCGTGTGGGAGGGGCTTCAGCCCCGAGCTTTTCGATCCGATCGCGGGTTGACTTGCAAAGCTCGGGACTGAATCCCCCCACAGATCCCTGTCAACCGGGATGCTTCGTCGGCCGGCTCGCTCCGCCAGATACGAAAAACGCCCCTTTCGGGGCGCTTTTCGTATCACGTGAGGAAGGTGGGATTGTTCGGCTCATCCTGAGCCTCACCCCTGCGCGCTGCGCGCTCCGGGGCCGGCCTGCGGCCGTCCGCGTCCGCTCCCGGCGGACGCGTCGAACCGGCGTCTTCTGCGAAGCCGCCGGTTCTCCACCCACCCTCTCCGCCAGATACGAAAAACGCCCCTTTCGGGGCGCTTTTCGTATCTGGCGGAGAGGGTGGGATTCGAACCCACGTTACGGCATAACCGTAAACCGGATTTCGAATCCGGCGCATTCGACCACTCTGCCACCTCTCCGTGTACGCGTCGGCATCGGGCGTGGCGACCCGGCCGCGGATCCGGGTGCCTGTCGAAGGCGAGCCGAATCGGGCCGCGCATGATACGGGCCTGCCACGGACCTGACAAGGTCGGCGCGGACGGTTCGATCAGCCGCCGCCCGCGAGGTCGCGCGCGACGCGGAATCCGACGCGCGCGCTGCGCGTGTCGCCGCGCGCGGCGATGCGGAACGCCGAGCGCACCTGCGCCGGGTCGCTGCCCCAGGAGCCGCCGCGCACGACATGGCGTTCGCAGCCGGGATTGACCCAGGCCGAGCTGTCGCGTGGTGCGCGCAGGTAGTTGTCGTGCCAGCAATCCTCGACCCACTCGGACACGTTGCCGACCATGTCGAACACGCCGAAACGTCCGGCCGGGAAGCTGCGCACCGTGGCCGGCCCCCAGTGCCCGTCGTTGTAGCGCGGGAAGGCGCTGCTCCAGCTGCGCCGCGACGGCGAACGGTCGCCGTCGCCGGTGAAGTTGCCGACCACGGCGAGCGGGTCGCCGTCGCCCCAGGGATAGCGCGTGGTCGCGCCCGCGCGCAGTGCGTACTCGTACTCCGCCTCGCTCGGCAGCCGATAGCGCTTGCCGGTGCGTGTCGACAGCCACGTGAGGTAGGCCTTCGCGTCGTTCCACGACACGTTGACGACCGGCAGGTCGTCGCGCGCGCGCTCGCCCGCGTAGTCGTTGCGCCAGGTCATGCCGCGACGCTCGGCGATGCGGCCGGAGCTCTCCTCGTAGACCGCGCTGCCACCGAGGCGCTCGGCGTCGGTCACGTACTTCGACGCGGCGACGAACTGCCTGAACTGACCGACCGTGACCTCGGCCTGGCCGAGTGCGAAACCCACGTCGATCTGCACCCGGCGCTGCGGCTCCTCGTTGTCGAGATGCCCTTCCTCGTCGGCGGGCGAACCCATCACGAACGAACCGGTCGGGATCACGACGACCGCGGGCGCCTCGCCCGCGAGATCGAGGAAACGGTCGCGGATCACCTGGCCTGGCGAGAGGCTCGCGTAGAGGCGCGCGTTGCGCAGGCGCAGGTTGAATTCGTCGAGCCCGGCGAGGTCCGCGCTGATCGCCTGCGCCTTCTGCGCGAGCTGCTCGGCAAGGTCCGCGTCGCCCGAATCGAGCGCCGAACGCGCCTGCACCAGCACGCTCTCGGCGCGCTGCCGGCGGATGCCTTCGACGCGGGCGCGCGTGTCGAGCAGTGCGGGAGAACCGGGCCGGATCGACGAGGCTTGCGCGAGCGTCGCGTCCGCGCCCGCGAAATCGTCGCGCGCGGCTTCCGCGAGCGCACGATCGAGGAACACGCTCTCGATCTCGGCGAGCCCTGCATCGGCGAGCCGGTTGCCCGGATCGAGCGCGAGCACTTCGCGGTAGATCGAGAGCGCACTGGCATCCGCCGGTTCGGTCTGCCGGCCCTGGCGCATGAACTCGGCCGCGCGCGTCAGCATCGGCATCACCGTGCCGAGCGTCTTGACGCGCTCGCGCACGGTCGCGAGTTCGCGGTCCGAATGCGGCAGCTCGGCATAGACGCGCAGGAAGCGCGCGGCCGACGCCTCGTCGCCGCGTTCGACCGCGGCAATCGTCCAGTCGCGTAGCGCACCACCGATGCGTTCGAGCCCGTCTTCGGCCTCGCGATTGTTCGGTGCGGCTTCGAGCGCCTCGCGATACAGCGAGATCGCGTTCGCGCCCGCGGGTTCGTGCAGGTCGCCGCGCTCCTCCGCGACGCGCGCGCGCTGCAGCAGTTCGGCCACGACCTTGGTCGTCGGCACCGGCGGTCCCATGCGGATCGCGTCGGCGAGCGAGGTGCCGGCCGGCGCGGGCGGACCGACGTCCTCGACCGGCGCGGCTCCGTCGCTGCGCAGGACCGACCAGGGCGCCGCCGATCCGCGACTGGCCTGGCTGCTCGCGACGTGCTCCTCCTGCGGCTCGATGTGCAACGCGCCGGGGAAGAACCGGTAGAGCAACGCGAACGCGAGCAGGGCAATGCCGGCTGCGCCACCCAGGCGGTGCTGCTTGCGTGCGACTTCGGGAGCGGGCATCGTGCGGTGATTATCGACGCTCGGCGCCGCGCGGTGAAGCCTCATCGCGACGCCCTGCCCGCCCCATCAAGGACGAGGACCTGCGCGTGCCCCTCTGGATCGACCGCGACGACGCGCTGCGCGAACTGCTGCGCGATGCCCCCGCCTCGCTCGGACTCGACACCGAGTTCATGCGCATCGATACCTTCCTGCCGCGGCTCGCGCTGGTGCAGGTCGAGAACGCGGGCCGGATTGCGCTCGTCGATCCGACCACCGGGCTCGCGCCTGCCGCGCTCGCCGAGGTACTGGCCGACCCGGCGCGCACGATCGTGATGCACAGCGCGAGCGAAGACCTCGAAGCACTCGCGACCTGGTCGTGCCAGCTCGCGAACCTGTTCGACACCCAGGTCGCGGCCGCATTCGCGGGCCTCGGCGCGGGCCTCGGCTACCAGAAGCTCGTAAGCCAGATCACCGGGATCGACCTGCCCAAGGGCGAGACGCGCTCGGACTGGCTGCGGCGCCCGCTCAGTGCCGACCAGCTCGAGTACGCGGCACAGGACGTCGTGCACCTGCCGACCCTGCACGCGGAACTCTCTGCGCGCGTCGGCGCGCGCGGCTACGCGACGTGGCTGGTCGAAGACTGCGCGCGCATGCTCGAGCGCGCGCGCAATCGCGAACCCGATGCGGAACCGCAGCTCGGCTACCGCGGAGCGGCCGAATGGCCGCGCGAGCGACAGGCGCTGCTGCGCCGGATCCTGCGCTGGCGCGACGCGACGGCGCGCGAGACCGATCGTCCGCGGCCGTGGCTGCTCGACGATCCGCGCATCCTCGACCTCGCATCGCGTCCGCCGAAGGACGCCGACGACCTCGCCGAGCGCACGCGCGGCCTGCGCGCGCTGAGGCATGCGCAGCGAGCCGAGCTGCTCGCGGTGCTGAACGCGCCGCTCGCGCCCGAGGAACTCGAGTTCCTTCCGATCCCGCGTGCGCCGGACAATGCCGAAAAGCGGACGATCGCCGCGATGAAGGAGATCGTCGTCAAGCGCGCTGCCGAGCTGGACCTGCCCGACGGCCTGCTCTGCGCGCGCCGCCACCTCGAAACCCTGCTGGCGAGCCGGCGTTGGCCGCAGGCGCTCGAAGGCTGGCGCCGTACGGTGCTGCACGACGCGCTGGTCGCGCTGCTGCCATGAGCCCGGGTCGGCGGGGCTTGGCGATGCGGAAGGCGCAGGTTATGATGCGCGCCCTTCCGCGGTGCCTGCACCCGGAACGGCACGTGGGGCGGTAGCTCAGCTGGGAGAGCGTCGCGTTCGCAATGCGAAGGTCGAGGGTTCGATCCCCTTCCGCTCCACCAACATGCAAAGGAAAACCGGCCCTCGCGGCCGGTTTTTTGTTTTGCGGGAGCTGCATCCGTGTCGCCGGGGGAATTCCGCCTCGGCCGCCGCGTTAAGCGCCGCCCGCTCGCACCAGATCAGCCTTTCAGCTCCGCCGCCACTGCGTCGATGCCGGCTTGCGCGCACTGCTCGTCGACTTCGGCCGGCGCGCCGCTGACGCCGATCCCGCCGAGCGGCTGCGCGCTTGCGGTCACGATCGGCAGCCCGCCGCGCACGCCGAGCAGTCCCGGGACATGACCGACCGCCGGATTGCCCTTGACCCAGCCGCCGATCGCTGTGGTCGTGAAGCGGAATCGCGCCGCGCTTTCCGCCTTCGCCATCGCGGTAGGGCCGGTGCCGCTCGACGTGCCGTCCATCGCGACGAAGTGGATCAGCTTCGCGCCGTCGTCGTAGATCGCGATGTCGACCGGCGGACCGTTGCTGTCGCGCTGATGCTGGATGCAGGCCATGGCCATCTTCTGCGCGAGCGCCATGCCGAGCACCGGCTTCGTCGGCAGCTTCGCGGCGGACCCTGCGGCTGCGGCGGAGAGGCTTGCGCTGCAACCCATGAGGACTGCGGATGCGATGGTCGTGATCTTCATGTTCGTGGGTCTCGCTGCGTGTTCACTGCGCCGTCGGGCGCGGGGATGAGTCGATGGATGCCGCTCGACTCGGGTTCGGGGTTGTTGAGGATCACGTACGGATGTCCGTCCGGTCCGTTCGCGACATCGCGCACGCGCCCCTGTCCGGACATCACGGTTTCATCGGCCGTGACGACGTGTCCGCGCAGGCTCAGCCGGTGCAGCTCGCGCGCGCCCTGCGCGCCGACGAGCAGGCTGCCCTTCCATGCGGGGAACGCGTCGCCGGTGTAGAACGCGATGCCGCCCGGCGAGATCGACGGCGTCCAGTAGCGTGCCGGCTCCTCGACGCCTCGCATGCGCGGCGACGCGCTGATCGCGGTGCCGTCGTAGTCCATGCCGTGGCTCACGAGCGGCCATCCGTAGTTCCTGCCGCGCCGGATGCGGTTGACCTCGTCGCCGCCACGCGGACCGTGTTCGGAAGCCCAGACCTCGCCGGTGGCCGGATGCGCGTCGAGCCCTTGCGGATTGCGATGGCCGTAACTCCAGGTCGACGCGAACTGGCCCTTCGCGCGGAACGGGTTGTCGCGCGGCACGCGACCGTCGAGGTGCAGCCGATGGATCTTGCCGTTCGGGCGATCGAGCGACTGCGCCATTTCCTTGCGTCCGCGATCACCGACGCTGACGTACACGTAGTCGCCTGCGATCGCGAGGCGCGATCCGTAGTGGTAGGCCGTGTTGATGTGCTGCTCGACCGGCACGCGGAAGATGTCCTGCTGGTCGACCCAGCGACCCTCGCGGATCCTGCCGCGCACGACCGCCGTCATCGCGCCCTGCGTGCTCTTCTCGCTGAAACTCAGGTAGATCCACGGCGCGCCGTCGCCGCGCGCATGCACCTTGACGTCGAGCAGGCCGCCTTGCGATTTCGTCAGCACTTCGGGCGTGCCCGAGATCGCCATGCGTTGGCCCTCGACGATGTGCCAGAGCGTGCCCTCGCGCTGGGTCGCGAGCAGCGAGCCGTCCGGAAGGAAATCCATCGCCCAGAGGGTTCCGCTCATCTCTGCGACGCGCTCGAGCGTGAATGCGTGCCGCTCGCTGCGGAACACGGTGCCGGGCCGGACCGTGTTCGATTTCTCGAGCGCCTTGAGCCGGTCCGCATCGCGCTGCTCTCGCAGCAGGATCACGAGCGCGCGGATCTGCCCCGCGTCGAGGCTCGGTCCCCACGCAGGCATCGCCGTGCCCTCGACGCCGTCGCGGATAGCGCGCGAGATCGCCTCGTCATCCTTGCCGACGACCCATTCATCGTCGACCAGCGAGCCGGCGCTGCCGCCGCCGAGCGTCGCGCCGTGGCATCCGGCGCACGACCCCTGGTACAGGTCCATCGCGCTTCCGGTACCGATGTTGTACTGCGCGACTGCGCTGCCGGCGAAAGCCGCGAGCAGCAGCGCCAGCAGGGCGCCGAGGCCGCCGGCCGCAGGATCCGTTCGTTCGCTCACGCCATCTCCCGTTCGTCGTCCTCGAGGACGGGAGCGGACGCTAGGGGCGCAACGCGCGAGGGTCTTGTAAGAATTGGGTCGCGGCGCCGGGGCGTGCGTGCCGTACGCCGGATCGAACGTCGATCCGCGCCGGCGGCAGCGACGCGTTCGACGCGCAGAGGTCGAGGTCGAGGCAGAACGTCGAGACGTCCACCGACAGGCGTTCGCGGAAGAAGCGCGTCGGCGACCGTCCGGTGAAGAACCTGAACTCCTTGCAGAAGTGCGACTGGTCGTAGTAGCCGCATTCGAGTGCGCCGAGCCGGCCTGCTTCCGCGCGGCCGGAGAGCGTGCCGAATGCGTGTTTGAACCTCAGCGCCTTCGCGAGCGCCTTGGGCCGGATGCCTATGCGTTCACGGAAGGCCTTCTCGAGCGTGCGGTAGTGAACGCCGTAGCGGCTCGTGATGTCATCGATTCCGAGCGTGCCACGCGAGGCGAACAACTCGCCGATCGCGTAGTCGAGCATCGCATCCGGGTCGACCGGAAGCGTGCGCAGAAGCGCCTCGTCCAGGATGCGCGCGATGGCGGCCTCACCGCCCGCGTCGAACAAGCGATGCTCGAGTTCCGGGAGGATGGGCGCATCGAGGTCGGTGATTCCCAGCGGCTTGCCCGCGAGGACATGCAGCGGCATGCGCAGCAATGCATGCAGCGCCTGTGGCCAGAGCTTCACGCCGATCATCGCGAGGCGACCAAGCCGCGCGCACGTCACGCCCGACGACTTCGCGCCGACAGCGTAGCTGCGGTCGAGCACCTGCTCTTTCGTGTCGGGACCGCAGACTTCGTGACGCCGGAATCCGCGCGCGTACGAGAAGATGAGCTCCTCGAATCCATCCGGCGCGAGGTACTCGTCGATCTGCGGCGACCGACCGTCGTCCTTGAGGATCCAGTAGTAGCGCACCCATCGGCGCAGCGCCGGCGCGGGTGGCAGCACCTTGAAGTACAGTCCAGGCGTCTGCGCGTCCGGCGCGCTCGTGATCCAGCCCATGGGTGGGTCCTGCCGTTGTATCGCCCGGACGGATGCGCGGAACGGGCGCGAACGTGGACCGATGCGCATGGCATGGCTACGCCGAACCCGCTCGATCCGATACGGACATTCTCGCGCGGCCGGCGTTCCACGTGTACGCCCGCGTCACCGCCCGGTCGCACCCGCCACACCGCTCACCTCGGGTTGAGGCCCAGCGCGTTATGCATCGCGGTCGCCGCGACGCCGCTGTGGCCGACCGCGACCGAGATCTGGTTCAGCGAACTCACGACGTCCCCCGCGGCATACAGGCCCGGCACCGTCGTCATCTGGTGGCGGTCGACGCGCAGCGCACCCTCGTCGTCGCACTCGGCGCCGGCGGCGGTCGCGAGTGCGGACTGCGCACGCGCGCCGAGGAACGGATAGACCGTATCGAAGCACTCGCTCTCGCCGTCGGTGCGCTCGAACGTGCAGCGCCCGTCCGCAAAGCCGATGCCGGCTCCGCACTCGACCACGCGCACGCCGAGCGCGGCCGCGCGCTCGCGCAGGGATGCATCGGCCGCCCCGCCGTTCGAACAGACGAGCGCGACGTCGGCGGAGTACGTGCGCAGGAACGCGGCATGGTCCAGCGCCGAATCCGCGGGCCCGTATACCGCGATGCGCTCGTCGCTCGCTTCGAATCCGTCGCAGACCGGACACAGGCGCAATGCGCCCGAATCGATCGCGGCCTCGACCCAGTCGACCTCGGGCAGCACGTCGACGATGCCGGTCGCGAGCAGCACCTTGCGCGCCTGCACCCGCTCCCCGCATTCGTCCGTCAGCACGAACGAATCGCCGGCCGGTTCGAGCGCCTGCACGCGCACGCGCCGCATCGCGACCTCGTACGCCGCCAGTTGCCGATGCAGCCGCTGCAGCAATGCATCACCCGAGATGCCGCCCGGGAAACCCGGGCAGTTGTGGCTCTCGGGAATCCAGCGCGCGCGGCTGTGGCCCGCGTCGAACAGCACCACACTGCGGCGAAACCGCGCGAGATAGATCGCCGCCGTCAATCCCGCCGGACCTGCGCCGATGATCGCGCAGTCGTATGCGGCGCCCCGATCCTGCGGCTCGTTCACCGCGTCAGCCCGGCGCCTTCGGCATGCGCGCGATCGACTTCAGCAGCGTCTTGATGCTCGCATGCGCCTTCGCCCAGTTGCCTGCGAGCGAGGTCTTCCACTCCTCGTACTGCTCGTCGAGTTCGGCCAGTTCCGCCGCACTGAACAGCTTGCGCGCGGCCGCGAACATCTCGCGTTCCTCTTCGCGGGCGTGGTGCGTCACGAACTCGCCCAGGACCTTCGCGGAACCCGCGAACTGGCGCGAGCCCTTCGCCGATGCGTGCAGGTCGGGCAGCACCGCGAGTTCGACCGCGCGGTGTTCCTGGATCGCCTCCGCATGCTGCAGCAGCTGTTCCTGGTTCGCGCGTTCGGCGAAAGCGGGATAGAGCACGAACTCCTCCCACTTCGCGTGCGGAATCAGCACCGATTCGATCTTCTCGAGCAGTTCGGCGCGGCGCTTCTCGGCGCGATCGGAGGTCGCGTCCATCTGTTCGAACAGGCCACGCAGGGTTGCGTGTTCGGCCTTCAACGTGGCGAGGATGCTGCGCATCTGGATCTCCTTCTCGATCGACGTGCGGAACGGGGTCAGACGGCCGGCGGATCCGTTTCGCGCTCGAAGTGGCGATGGCGCGCCAGCGACTTGATGAAGGTCGAGGGCGCACGCGGCGACCAGCGCGCGACCAGCAGCAGACCGGGATCCTCCGCACCCGGATCGATGCCGCAGGCCTCCGCGATCGTGCGCGCCTCGCCGATGAACATCAGCGTCTTGCAATGGCGATACTGGTCCTTGACGTGTTCGAGCAGCCGACCGTCGGTCCCGAGCATCGCCGTACTTTCGCGCCCGCCCGGCACGAAGAGCGCGTCGAACAGCACGCCTGGCTCGTTCTCGAGCGAGGCATCCGCGTCGAGCACGTCGCCACCCTTCGTCGTGAACGGCCCGATGCGCGGGCCGACCAGGCGCCCGATCGCGCCTGCGTCGAACAGCGCCTGCTGCAGCGCCGTGACCTGCTCGCCGTCGCAGCCGTCGGCGACGACGATCGCGACCTTGCGCGAACGCACGCTGCCGTCGCCCGGATGCGCCATCAGCGAGAGCGCGGGCGATGCACCGACTTCCGGTTCCGGAGGCTGCTCGAGCACGCGCGGCATCGGCGCCGGCACGTCCATGCCGAGTCCTTCGGCGACACCGGCCGCGAGTTCATCCGACACGTTGGCGAGCATCGAGACCACGCGCTCGCGGATCGCGGGCACCGTGACCTTGCTGAGCTCGAAGCGGAACGCCGCGATGATGTGTGCCTGCTCGACCGCGGTCTGGCTGTCGAAGAACAGCGTCGCCTGGTTGTAGTGCTCCGCGAACTTCATCGGCTTGCCGCGCAGTTCATCCTGCACGACCGGCTCGGGGAACGACACGAATCCCGCCTGCCCGGCCTGGAACGGGCAGCCGCCCGCGAGCGAGTTCGGCTCGTAGGAAACGCGCCCGCGCGCGATCGCCTGCCGGTGCATGCCGTCGCGCTGGTTGTTGTGCACGGGCGCGAGCGGCGCATTGATCGGGATCTCGTGGAAGTTCGGACCGCCGAGGCGCGAGATCTGCGTGTCGACGTAGGAATGGATGCGCCCCGCGAGCAACGGGTCGTTGGTGAAGTCGATACCCGGGATCACGTGCGCGGCGCAGAACGCGACCTGCTCGGTTTCGGCGAAGAAATTGTCCGGGTTGCGGTCGAGCACCATGCGCCCGATCGGTCGCACCGGCACGAGTTCTTCGGGCACGAGCTTGGTCGCGTCGAGCACGTCGAAGCTGAAGGCCTCGGCCTGCTCCTCGCTGAACACCTGCACGCCGAGTTCCCACTGCGGGTATTCGCCCGCGTCGATCGCTTCCCAGAGGTCACGGCGGTGGTAGTCGGGATCAGCGCCCGAGATCTTCACGGCCTCGTCCCAGACCAGCGAATGCGTGCCGAGCAGCGGGGTCCAGTGGAACTTCACGAGCATCGATTCGCCTTCCGCATTGGCGAAGCGGAACGTGTGCACGCCGAAGCCCTGCATCATGCGGTAGCTGCGCGGGATCGCGCGGTCGGACATCTGCCAGAGCAGCATGTGCGTCGACTCGGGCATCAGCGACACGAAGTCCCAGAACGTGTCGTGCGCGGAGGCCGCCTGCGGCATCGCGTGGTGCGGCTCGGGCTTCACCGCGTGCACGAGGTCGGGGAACTTCATCGCATCCTGGATGAAGAACACCGGCATGTTGTTGCCGACCAGGTCCCAGTTGCCTTCGTCGGTGTAGAACTTGACCGCGAAACCGCGCACGTCGCGCGCGGTGTCCTTGGAGCCGCGTTCCCCCTGCACGGTCGAGAAGCGCACGAACACCGGCGTGCGCTTGCCCTTGCGCTGGAACGGCGCCGCGCGCGTGAGGTCGGCGAGCGACTCGTAGGCCTCGAAGTAGCCATGCGCGGCGCTGCCGCGCGCGTGCACGATGCGCTCGGGAATCCGCTCGTGGTCGAAGTGCGTGATCTTCTCGCGCAGGATGAAATCCTTGAGCAGCGCGGGTCCGCGCAGGCCGGCCTTCAGCGAATTCTGGTTGTCCGAGACCGGCACGCCCTGGTTCGTCGTCATGCGCTGGCCGTCGGAACTCACGCGCACGCGCGAGAGCGGCCCGACGGTGGGGTTGTCGCCCGGCGCCGGCGGCGCGCCGGCCTTGCCCGCGTCGTTGCGCTCGGCGAGCGTGCTGCCGGTCGCTACCTGCGGCAGGTCGACGTGCTGGCCTTCCGACGCAGACACGTTCGAATCCTCGCCGTGCTCGTCGGCCTTGTTCGCATTGAACGGAAGGCTTCGTGCGGCCGCGTCCGCCTCGGCGGCGCGCAGCGCAGCGCCGTCCGCGCCCGGAGCCTTCGGCGGCTTCGCCGGCCCGCTGTCGGTGTTGCGGGCGGCCACGCGGCCGGCGGTCGCCTTCCTGGTGCGGTCGGTGCCCTTCTTGCTGGTGCCCATCTGGTGGTCCTCGACGATTGCCCGCGGCCGCCGAATGGCGACACGATCCGTCGATGAGGCGCCCGACGGACTGAACGCGACGCGCGTTGCGGACGGCGGCCGCAGCGAGGGTTCAGATACGCTCGGCAGCGCCTCGCCCAGCCGCTATGCTCGCGTTGCCCTCCACTGGACACGCCGCATGGCCGCCGAAGCATCGAACGACCTGCTCGAAGTCGTCGCCCTGCTCGGCGCAGCCGTGGTCATGGTGCCGTTGTTCCGGCGCGCGGGCCTCGGTTCGGTACTCGGCTACCTCGCGGCCGGCCTGCTGATCGGTCCGTTCGGCTTCGGCTGGTTCGCCAACCCGCAGTCGATCCTGCACGTGGCCGAGCTCGGCGTCGTGATGTTCCTGTTCGTGATCGGGCTCGAGATGCGCCCCTCGCACCTGTGGAACCTGCGCCGGCAGATCTTCGGTCTCGGCACGCTGCAGATCGCGACATGCGCCGTGCTGCTGACCTGCGCCGGGCGCCTGCTCGGCTGGAACTGGCCGGTCGCGTTCGTCGCGGGGGCCGGATTCGTGATGACCTCGACCGCGATCGTGATGCAGCTGCTCGGCGAGCGCGGCGACGTGGCCTCGCCGCGCGGGCAGAAGATCGTGTCGATCCTGCTGTTCGAGGACCTGCTGATCGTGCCGCTGCTCGCGCTCGTCGCGTTCATGTCGCCGTTGCCGCCCGAAGCCGGCGCGGCCTCGCGCTGGGGCGCGATCGGGATCGGCGTCGCCTCGCTCGCAGTGCTCGTCGTAGCGGGCGTATTCCTGCTGAACCCGCTGTTCCGGCTGCTCGCCGCGGCGCGCGCGCGCGAAGTGATGACCGCGGCCGCGCTGCTCGTCGTGCTCGGCGCGGCGCTGCTGATGCAGCTCGGCGGGCTTTCGATGGCGATGGGCGCGTTCCTCGCGGGCGTGCTGCTCTCCGAATCGGTGTTTCGCCACCAGATCGAGGCCGACATCGAGCCGTTCCGCGGGATCCTGCTCGGCCTGTTCTTCCTCGGCGTCGGCATGGCGCTCGACCTCGACGTGGTCGCGCGCAACGCGGTGCTGATCGGCACCTGCGTCGCGCTCTTCATGCTGCTGAAGGCCGGCGGCATCTACGTCGTCGCGAGGCTCCTGCGCACGAGCCATCGCGACGCGCTCGATCGCGCGGTGCTGATGGCCCAAGGCGGAGAGTTCGCGTTCGTGCTGTTCGCCGCGGCCGCGAGCGCCGGCGTCATCGGCGCCGAAGTCAGCGCGAACCTCACCGCGGTCGTGGTGCTCTCGATGGTGCTCACGCCGCTGGTCGAGATCGCGGTGCGGCGCCTGCTGCCGAAGGCGAAACCATCGCTCGACGGCGTCGAGGAAGTCGCCGGGCAGAGCGGCAGCGTACTGATCATCGGCTTCGGCCGCTTCGGACAGGTCATGAGCCAGGCGCTGCTCGCGCGCGACGTCGACGTGACCATCATCGACACCGACATCGAGATGATCCAGAGCGCGGCGGAGTTCGGCTTCAAGGTCTACTACGGCGACGGCACGCGCCTCGATGTCTTGCACGCGTCGGGCGCGGGCAGCGCGCGCGCGATCGCGGTCTGCATCGACGACCGGCATGCGGCGAACCGCATCGTCGAACTCGCGCGCACGACGTTCCCGCACGCGAAGCTGCTGGTGCGCTCGTTCGACCGCGAGCATTCGCTCGCGCTCGTCGCGGCCGGCGTCGACTTCCAGATCCGCGAGACGTTCGAATCGGCGGTGCAGTTCGGCGAGGCCGTGTCGCGCGAGATGGGCGTCGACGAAGCCGAGGCCGCGCGCATCTCGACCGAAGTGCGGCGTCTGGACGCCGAGCGCTTCGAGCTCGAACTCGCGGCGGGCGGGGACCTGCGCGCGGGCCGCGGCCTGTTGCGCGGCAATGCGCCCCGGCCGACTCCGTTCACGCCGCCCAAGCGCGAAGCCCGCCCGCTCAACGAGGCTGCGGCGGAAGCGATGGAGGAGCGCGAACCCGGCGCACCGCGTCCGGACGAGTCGCCGTGATAACCGCCGTTTCGTAGGCTGGACGCGCGCAGCGCGGCCGGCTGCCTTTCGAACGCGAACGGCGAGGAGCGCCAGCCGCCCTTCGGTCGTCCAGCCTACCAGGGCCGATGATCGCCGCTCGGTAGGCTGGACGCGCGCAGCGCGGCCGGCTGCCTTTCGAACGCGAACGGCGAGGAGCGCCGGCCGACCTTCGGTCGTCCAGCCTACGCGGGCCGATGACCGCCGCTTGGTAGGCTGGACGCGCGCAGCGCGGCCGGCCGCCTTTGGAACGCGAACGCCGAGGAGCGCCGGCCGCCCTTCGGTCGTCCAGCCTACCAGGGCCGATGATCGCCGCTCGGTAGGCTGGACGCGCGCAGCGCGGCCGGCTGCCTTTCGAACGCGAACGGCGAGGAGCGCAGGCCGACCTTCGGTCGTCCAGCCTACGAGGGCCGATGACCGCCGCTTGGTAGGCTGGACGCGCGCAGCGCGGCCGGCCGCCTTTGGAACGCGAACGGCGAGGAGCGCCGGCCGACCTTCGGTCGTCCAGCCTACGAGGCCGATGAGCGCCGCTTGGTAGGCTGGACGCGCGCAGCGCGGCCGGCCGCCTTTGGAACGCGAACGGCGAGGAGCGCGGGCCGACCTTCGGTCGTCCAGCCTACGGGTGCGGCGCGGCGTGTTCGCGCGCGAGACGCTGGTCGAGGCGCTCGCCTGCTTCGCGCGCGTAGCGTCGACAGGCGCTCCGATCGACCAGCGCATCCGCTTCGCCCGCGTCGCGTCGCTCGATGCGCTCGTCCAGGCCGCTGGCTTCGGGGTGCGGCGTCACGAGGATGTCGCAGGGAAGTTTCGCGATCATCGCAAGGCCGCGCCGGAAATCCGCGACGCGTTGCGGATGCGCGGGATCCGAATACAAGTAGCCATCGTCGCTGATCGCGGTCAGGCTGTCGGCGTAGACGAGGTCGAGGCAGCGCGACCGCTCGCAGCTGCGCCAGCTCCAGCTCGTGCTGCCCGGCGTGTGGCCCGGCGTCAGGTGCGCGGTGAGCGCGAGCGTACCCACGCGCACGACCTCGCCATCGCCGAAGGTCGACGCCACCGCGACCGGCGCGTAGCGATCGGCCGAGCCATGCTGCGGGTCGTCCGGATCGTCGCCCCCGCTGCGCAGCGCACGCGCCGACGCGGTGCTCGAGCGGACTTGTGCACCGCTGCGGCGCGCGAGCGCGGCGATCCCGCCCGCGTGGTCGAAATGCGCATGCGTGTTGAGGATCATGCGGATGTCCTCGACGCGGAATCCCAGGGCACGCACGTTCGCCTCCACCCTCTCGACGTTCGCGGCGAGCGGGACGTCGATCAGCACGTGGCCCGCGTCCGATGTCACGAGGATCGCGGACAGGCCGGCCGATCCGACCTGCCAGGCATTGCCGTGGATGCGATAGGGCGCCTGCGCAGCGGTCCACGACGGTGGAGCCGCGATCAGCGCGGCGGCCAGCACGGCGACGGGAAATGCGGGCATCGAGGTCTCCTGCGCGAACGCGCGATGGCGAAAGCGCCAGTGTCGGCCTGGCCGCGGTCGCGACGGTGTCGCCCGCATGGCGATTCGCGGGCAGCGACGCCGGCGCTAGACTGCACGAACCCATCCACGCGACGGAGCAGCCTATGCAGCACGACAGCGCGAATGCCGCCGGGGCCGACGACTGCGCCCATCGCGTCGCCGGTGCGCACTATCGGCGCCTCGTCGAAGCGGCGCGACGGCTCGACGCGATCACCACGGCGGTCGTGCATCCCTGCGACGAACGTTCGCTGGAGGGCGCGCTCGAGGCCGCGCGGCTCGGACTGATCAAGCCGGTGCTCGTGGGCCCGCTGGACAAGATCCGGCGCACGGCCGAGGCCGCCGCCTGCCCGCTCGGGGATTTCGAACTCGTCGACGCGCCGCACAGCCACGCCGCGGCGGAAGCTGCGGTCGCGCTCGCGCGCGGGGGCAAGGTGGAGGCGCTCATGAAGGGCGCCCTGCACACCGACGAACTGATGGCCGCGATCGTCGATCGCGCGAACGGACTGCGCACCGAACGCCGCATGAGCCATGTGTTTGCGCTCGATGTTCCGACCTATGCCAAGCCGCTGTTCATCACGGACGCCGCGATCAACATCGAGCCCGACCTGATGGAGAAGCGCGACATCGTGCAGAATGCGATCGACCTCGCGCACGCGCTCGCGATCGAACGGCCGAAGGTCGCGGTGCTGTCGGCGATCGAAACGATCAACCCCGCGATCGCGTCGACGCTCGATGCGGCCGCGCTGTGCAAGATGCTCGACCGCGGCCAGATCAGCGGCGCGCTGATCGACGGACCGCTCGCGTTCGACAACGCGATCTCGGCCGAGGCCGCCGAGTCGAAGGGCATCCGTTCCGAAGTCGCAGGCGACAGCGACATCCTCGTGGTGCCGGACCTCGTCTCGGGCAACATGCTGGTCAAGCAGCTGATCTACCTCTCCGGCGCGATCGCAGCCGGCATCGTGCTCGGCGCGCGCGTGCCGGTGATGCTGACGAGCCGCGCGGACGACCTCGAGGCGCGGCTCGCGTCGGCCGCGCTCGCGGTGCTGCATGCGCATCGTGTCCGCCACCGCGCCCCCGCCTGATCGGAGACCTGGGCGGCGTCGCAAGCTCGTGCGAAGGGTTCGGGGCTGAAGCCCCTCCCACATCGGCGCCTCCCACATCAGCGCCTCCCACGAGCGCGCGTGTCGAAGGCTGTCGTGGGAGGGACTTCAGTCCCGAGCTTTTCCCATGATCTGCACCGGACCTGCGGGCCCTGGCGCGAACCCTCCGCCGCGTTTGATCCGGATCAAGGCCGCGGCGGAAAAAGCCGCCTATCGTGGCCCCATGATCACGACCGCCTCCACCGCCCCGGTGTTCGACCGCGACCTCGTCGCGAAGTACGACGTCAGCGCACCGCGCTACACCTCGTATCCGACCGCGCCGCACTTTCGCGACAGTTTCCGCGAAGCGGACCTGCTGCGCGCGATCCGCGTCTCGAACGGTGATCCGATCCCGCGCGACCTGTCCGCGTACGTCCACATCCCGTTCTGCCTCTCGCCGTGCTTCTACTGCGGCTGCGCGCGCATCATCACGCACGACCGCAGCCGCGCCGCGACCTACCTGACGCGTCTGTACCGCGAGATCGAACTGGTCGCCTCGCGCTTCGACCGCGACCGCCGCCTCGCGCAGCTGCATTTCGGCGGCGGCACGCCGAATTTCCTCGACATCGGTCAGTTGCTCGAACTCGTCGACACGCTGCAGCATCATTTCGCGTGCAAGCTCGACACCGCCCGCGAGTTCGGCATCGAACTCGATCCACGCTTCTGCGACGCCGACTATGCACGCCAGGTCGCCGCAGCCGGCATCAACCGCGTGTCCATCGGTGTGCAGGATTTCGACCCCGAGGTGCAGCGCGCGGTCAACCGCATCCAGAGCGTCGACGAGACCGCGGCCGTGATGGCCGGCGCGCGCCTCGGCGGCGTGCGTTCGATCAACCTGGACCTCATCTACGGGCTGCCGCGCCAGACGCCCGAATCGTTCGCGCACACGCTGGAACAGGTGATCGCGCTGCGCCCCGACCGCATCGCGGCGTACGGCTACGCGCACCTGCCGGAGCGATTCAAGGCGCAGCGCCAGATCGACAAGTACGAACTGCCCGACGCCGCGACTCGACTCACGCTGCTGCAGCAGACGGTCGAGGCGCTGACCTTGGCTGGCTACGTGCACATCGGCGTCGACCATTTCGCGTTGCCCGGCGACGACCTCGCGCAGGCCCTCGCGGCGGGCACGCTGCAGCGCAACTTCCAGGGCTATTCCACGCATGCAGCCTGCGACCTCATCGGCTTCGGGATGAGCGCGATCAGCCATGTCGGGCAGTCCTTCAGCCAGAATGCGAAGGACCTCGTCGGCTACTACGCCGCGCTCGACAATGGTCGCCTCCCCGTCGCGCGCGGGCTCTGGCTCGACGAGGACGATCTCGTGCGCGCGGACCTGATCCAGCGCCTCATGTGCACCGGCGTGATCGACATCCCCGCCTTCGAGGCGCGTCATCTTGTAGACTTCCCGGGTTACTTCCGGGAATCGCTGGACCGCCTCGCGCCGCTCGCGGCCGATGGACTCGTCGAGCGTGCCCCGGATCGCATCACGGTGACCGCGCGCGGCCAGTTCCTGCTGCGCAACATCGCCCGGTGTTTCGACGCCCACGCGGCAAGCCCGGACATCCGCTACTCGCGCGCGGTGTGAGGGCGCGAGCGGAGTCCTGAAGATGGGTCAAGGCGTGCCTGCAGGCGGCCGCATCGTGCGGCCGAACCCGATTGCCGACGACGGCAGCGACCAGAAGTTCTGCTCCACCTGCGCGTTCGGCGCGGCCTGCGTCGGCAACGGTGTCGACAAGATCCGCCTGTCCGAACTGCATTGCCTGGTCGAACACGTCGGCCCGTATCGACCAGGGCAGTCGATCGTGCGCACCGGCGATCGCTTCGGCGCGATCTTCGCGGTGCGCTCGGGAACCGTGAAGACGCGACTGGTCGATCTCGAGGGCCGCGAACTCGTGCTCGGCTTCCATCTGCCCGGCGAGCTGATCGGGCTCAACGCGATCCATGCCGAGACCTATCCCTGCGACGCGGTCGCGCTCGACACGGTCGAGGTCTGCCGCTTCTCGTTTCCCGCACTCGCGACCCTCGCCACGCGCATCCCGCAGGTGCAGCAGGAGCTGTTCCGCCGCCTCAGCAAGGATCTCGGCGAGGCGAACCTGCGCAAGCAGGAGGCGACCGCCGACGAGCGCCTCGCGGCTTTCGTGCTGAATCTTTCCGCGCGCTACGAAGCGCGCGGCTTCCCGGCCGATTCGCTGCACCTCGCGATGTCGCGCAGCGACATCGCGAACTACCTCGGGCTCGCGGCCGAAACCGTCAGTCGCGTGCTGCGCCGTTTCCAGGACACCGGCCTGTTGAAGGTGGACGGACGCGACGTGAAGCTGTGCGAGGTCGCCGCGCTCAGGGACGTCGCGAAGAACCTGCTGCATCGCTGAGCAGTGGCATATCCGTTCGCCCCGAGCGCAGGCCGAAGGCCGGAACCGCTTGACGTACGTCATGGCCGGATGAGCCGCATCGGACGATAGTCGCTCCGCCTTTTCCAAGCGGAGTTCCTCCATGTCCACGACCCGCCGTCTATGGATCGCGCTCGGGCTGCTGCTCGGGGCGACCTTCGCCGTCTTGCTCTGGATGGGTCGCGAGATCCATCGCACCGCGCCACCGCTGCCCGAACGCATCGTTTCCACCAGCGGCCAGGTGCTGTTCACGCGCGCCGACCTCGAAGCGGGCCGCCAGGTCTGGCAGTCATTCGGCGGCCAGCAGCTCGGATCGATCTGGGGCCACGGCGCGCTCGTCGCCCCCGACTGGAGCGCCGACTGGCTGCATCGCGAGTCGACTGCGCTGCTCGACCTCTGGGCGCGCCACGACCACTCCGCGATGTACGCCGATCTCGACGAGGTCCAGCAGGAAGGACTGAAGGCTCGGTTGCGCAGGGAACTGCGCACCAACACCTGGGACGAGGCGAGCGGCACGATCACGGTCTCGGACGATCGCGCGCTCGCCATGTCGAACGTGGCCGCGCATTACACCAGCCTGTTCGGCAACGACCCGGCCACGCGCAAACTGCGCGAAGGCTATGCGATGCGCGACGACACCGTGCCCGATGCCCGGCATCGCGAGCAGCTCGCGGGCTTCTTCTTCTGGACCAGCTGGGCCGCGGCGGCGAATCGTCCCGGTGGCGACATCAGCTACACGAGCAACTGGCCATACGAGCCGCTCGTCGGCAACGCGCCCACCGCGGGCTCCTTCATGTGGACGATGTTCAGCGTGCTCTTCATGATCGCCGGCATCGGCCTGCTCGCCTGGCACTACGCGGCCTGGCACGGCAAGGAGCCGCCGCTGACGCCGCCGGTGCGCGACCCGCTCGCGGGCGTCGTCGTCACGCCGTCGATGCGCGCGACCGCGAAATACTTCTGGGTCGTGCTCGCGCTGCTGCTGGTACAGATCCTGCTCGGCGCCCTCACCGCCCACTACCAGGTCGAGGGCCAGCAGTTCTACGGCTTCGACATTTCCCAGGTGATCCCCTACTCGCTGACGCGCACCTGGCACACGCAGCTCGCGGTGCTCTGGATCGCGACCGCGTGGCTCGCGACCGGGCTCTACATCGCGCCCGCGGTGTCCGGGCACGAACCGAGGTTCCAGCGCCTCGGCGTCAACCTCCTGTGGGCGTGCCTGCTCCTGATCGTGGTCGGCGCATTCGCCGGGCAATGGTTCGCGGTGATGCAGAAGCTCGGCCTCGCGCGCAACTTCTGGTTCGGCCACCAGGGCTGGGAATACGTCGACATCGGCCGCTTCTGGCAGTTGTTCCTGTTCGTCGGCCTGCTGATCTGGCTTGCGCTCGTCGGCCGCGCGCTCTGGCCCGCGCTGCGACGAAAGGACGAGATGTCCTCGATCGTCGGGCTGCTGTTCCTGTCGACGGTCGCGATCGCGATGTTCTACGGCGCAGGCCTCATGTGGGGCGAGCACACGCACATCTCGATGGTCGAGTACTGGCGCTGGTGGGTCGTGCACCTGTGGGTCGAGGGCTTCTTCGAAGTCTTCGCGGTCGCGGTGATCAGCTTCCTGTTCGTCAAGCTCGGGCTGGTGCGCGGTCGCACCGCGACGGTCAACGTGCTGTTCGCGACGATCGTGTTCATGGCCGGCGGCGTGCTCGGCACCTTCCATCACCTCTACTTCGCGGGCACGACGGTCGGCGTGATCGCGCTCGGCGCGTCGTTCTCCGCGCTCGAGGTGGTGCCGCTTGCACTGATCGGACTCGAAGCCTACGAGACCTGGTCGCACGGCCGCGCGACACCGTGGATGGCGCGGTATCGCTGGCCGATCATGTTCTTCCTCGCAGTCTCGTTCTGGAACCTCGTCGGCGCAGGCCTGTTCGGATTCCTGATCAACACGCCGCTCGCGCTGTACTACATGCAGGGCCTCAACCTCACCCCGCTGCACGGCCATACCGCGCTGTTCGGCGTCTACGGCATGCTCGGCCTCGGCCTCATGCTGTTCTGCCTGCGCGGCCTCAAGCCAGCGGCGGAATGGAACGAGGGCTGGCTGCGCGGTTCGTTCTGGGCGCTCAACATCGGCCTCGGCCTGATGGCCCTGCTGACCCTGTTGCCGCTCGGCGTCCTGCAGCTCTCGGCTGCGCTCGAGCATGGCTACTGGTACGCACGCTCGGCCGAGTTCATGGGGCAGCCGATCGTCGAACTGCTGGTCTGGATGCGCGTACCCGGCGACACGATCTTCGCGACCGGTGCGCTGCTGTTCGCCTGGTTCGTGCTGCGCCTCTGGTGGCGGCCGCGCCGCTCGCGGATCGAGCACACGGGCGGCGGCGCATTGCCGGTCGGCGCGGTCCAGGCGGAGCGCAAGGAGTAGACACGGCGACAGGACCGCGAAGCCGCGCGCCGGGTGGCGCGCGGCTTCGCTTCGGTTCCTGGTGTCCGCTTGATCCGTGTCATGGCCCCACCGCGCACGGTCTCGCACACTGCGCCGCGGGCCCGAACCACGGGCGCATCCAACTACCGGAACTTGCATGAACGCCGCGTCGATCGAGATCGATTCCCTTCCGCGTAACCACGCGCTCGACGCCTGCTTCCTCGGCCCGTACGGCGAGAACGACGGCCTGCTCGAGAAGCTCATGGTCGAGTTCCTGCGCGACCACGTCTACTGGCGCCGCAACTTCCACCCCGAGGATCCGCCCGCGATCGCGACGGCGACCGCGCGCCATCCCGACTACCTCGCGTTCGAAGCGCGCATGCGGCGCGAACTGCACCAGTTGTCCGCCTCGCTCAAGAAATCGGTGCCGTTCCACAGCCCGCGCTACCTCGGCCACATGGTGTCGGACCTGCTGCTGCCCGGCCTCGCCGCGCAGATGCTGACCCTGCCCTACAACCCGAACAACGTGAGCGAAGATGCGGCGCCCGTCACCGTCGACCTGGAGGTGCAAGTCGGGCTGCAGCTCGCGCGCATGGTCGGCTACCCGCACGATCCAGCCCAGCCCGCATGCGCGTTCGGCCACCTGACCTCGGGTGGCACGCTCGCGAACTACCAGGCGCTGCGGCTCGCACTTGCGCTGAAGGCGTTTCCGGTCGCGCTGCGCGCGGCGCAGGTGCCCGGACTCGAATTGCCCGCAGACGACTGGGACGCGTTCAACCTCGCGCCCCCCGCATCGATCGCGCTGCTGCAGCAGTGGCAGCAATGGCTCGCGACGCAGGCACCGGCAGACCGCATGCGCTGGCTCGCACGCGTCGAAGCCGAACGCATCGAGCAGCGCGGCCTCGCCGCATTCTTCGCCGCGCACCCGACGCTGCAGCCGCCGCGCGTCCTCGCGCCGATCACCGCGCACTACTCCTGGAGCAAGGCGGTCAAGCTGCTCGGACTCGGGCGCGACCAGCTCATGCTGCTGCCGTCGCGCGGCATGCGCATGGATGTCGATGCGCTCGAATCGACGCTGACGCGCTGCGCCCGTGCGCGCATCCCGGTGCTGCTCGGCGTGGCCGTACTCGGCAGCACCGAGTACGGAACGATCGACCCGGTGGATGGCATGCTCGCCGCGCGCGCACACGCCGTTCGCAGCGGCCTCGGCTTCAGCGTGCATGTGGATGCGGCCTGGGGCGGCTACCTCGCGACCGTGTTCCGCCATGCGGACGGACGCCTGCGCACGCGCGCGGAGATGGT
Source organism: Lysobacteraceae bacterium (assembly GCA_004143945.1). Taxonomy (GTDB): domain Bacteria; phylum Pseudomonadota; class Gammaproteobacteria; order Xanthomonadales; family Rhodanobacteraceae; genus Dokdonella_A. The sequence continues at coordinate 152,550 of SEHB01000001.1, read as the reverse complement.
TGGCGAGTTCGAGCACTTCCCGTCCCCCGCGGTGCACGCGGCGTTCGCCGCGCTCGGCGACACCGACTCGGTGACGATCGATCCGCACAAGCTCGGCTACCTCCCGTTCGGCGCAGGCGCATTCGTCTGCCGCGACCATCGCGCGGTGGCGCTGCTCGCCGAGCGCGCGGACTACGTGTTCCACGGCCCGGCGCCCCCCGACTACCTCGCGCGCTATCGCAACCTCGGCCAGTTCATCCCCGAAGGCTCCAAGCCCGGCGCGGCTGCCGCGGCCGCATACGTCACGCACAAGGTACTGCCACTCGACCACGCGAACTTCGGGCGACTGCAGCGCCAGACGATCCTCGCGGCCGAAGCCTTCCGCGCGCGCGCGCAGCGCTTCGCCGACGAGGGCACCGGCCTGTTGCGCGTGCTGGTGCCGTTCGAGCCCGACAGCAACCTCGTCTGCCTCGCGTTGAATCCCACCGGCAACCGCTCGATCGCGGCCGCCAACGCGTTCGTGCAGTCGCTGCACGACGCGATGCGCTGCGACCCGCGCCAGCCGGTGCAGACACGCGAGTTCTTCGGCTCGGTCACGAGCCTGCGCGCCGACGTCCTCGGCACGCGCGAAGCCGCGCGCATCCTCGATGCACTCGGCCTCGAAGCGTTCGGCGATGGAGAAGGCGAGGACCGCCTGATGATCCTGCGCCACACGCTGATGAACCCGTACCTGATCGACCGCGAGAACGGCATCAGCTACATCGACCGCTACTTCGAGTTCCTCTGGCGGCTCGTGCAGCGCGTCGAGGCGGCCGCATGAGCGACGCGGCGCCGGCGCCGAACGCCGCGCGCGCGGATGCGTCGCGCGCGTGGGTTCGCGACGCGATCGCGACACTCGCTCGCGAATCGGCGCGCTCGGCAGATACGCACCTGCTCGCGCTCGAGCTGCGGGGCTTCGACGGCATCCGCTTCTACTTCAAGGACGAAGCCGCGCACCCGACCGGCAGCCTCAAGCACCGGCTCGCGCGGTCGCTGTTCCTGTATGCGCTCTGCAACGGCCGCCTGCACGAGGGCCAGGCCGTCGTCGATGCGTCGTCGGGCAGCACCGCGATCTCCGAAGCCTGGTTCGCGCGACTGCTCCACCTGCCGTTCACCGCGGTGATGCCAGCCTGCACCGCGCCGCGCAAGCTCCGCGATGTGCAGGCACTCGGCGGACGCTGCGACCTCGTCGAGGATCCCGCGCAGGTGCATGCACGCGCGGCCGGGCACGCCACGCGCGGCGCCTGCCACCTCGACCAGTTCGCGCTGGCCGAACGCGCGACCGACTGGCGCGGCAACAACAACATCGCCGAGTCGATCATCGGGCAGCTCTCGCGCGAGCCGAATCCCGAGCCCGCCTGGATCGTCTGCGGCGCCGGCACCGGAGGGACGTCCGCGACGATCGGCCGCTACCTGCGCTATCGCGGACTCCGCACGCGCCTGTGCGTGGCGGAACCGGCCGGCAGCGCGTTCGTGCATGGCTGGCACACGCGCAGCCCCGAAGCATGCGCGAGCCGACCCTCGCTGATCGAGGGCATCGGTCGTCCACGCGTGGAACCGGGTTTCCTGTTCGATGTCGTCGACGAGGTGATCGAAGTCGGCGACGTCGCCTCGATCGCGGCGGCCTGGCTCCTCGAAGAGCTGTTCGGCCGCCGCTACGGCGGCTCCTCCGGCACCAACCTCGTCGCCTGCCTGCAACTGGCCGCGCGCATGCGCGCGCGCGGAGAGACCGGTGCGATCGTGAGCCTGCTCTGCGATCGCGGCGAACGCTACGCGGAAACGCTGTTCGACCCGTCGTGGCTCGCCGCGCACGGCATCGATCTCGCGCCGTGGCAACGCGCGTTGCGCGCGAGCGTGCGCGATGGCAGCTGGCAGCCGCCGGCCGGAGCATGAGCGATCGGGCGGCGGAGCGACACATCGCGATCGCGATCGTCGTGTTGCACGATGGCCTGTCGTGCGCAATCGTGGTTTCGCCATTCGCGCCTGCGGCACGACTGCAGGAGCGGCGCAGCCGCGACCGCCCGTTGCACGATCACCGCGTCGGGTGGTTCCATCACTGCGCGGATCGCCCTCGCGGCGCCCCTGCAAGGGGACACCGATGCTGTCGGCGGCTAGCGCAATTCAGCGCGCGGCGGAATCCGACGCGGCATCGAGCAGGCGGCGCGCCTGCTCGCCGAATGCGCGCCATGACGCTTCCCATTGGCCGTCGCGCGGCGTCGTATGCGCGATGCGCGAGAGCAGGCCGTGCGCCTGCTCGAGTTCGCCGTAGAGGCGCTGGATCTCGGCGAGTGCCTGCTGATGGCCTTCCATGCTGACCAGCATCACCTTGCGGTCGCGGCAGACGCCGATGCAGGTCTGTGGCGCCTCGATGCGCCCGCAACCGATGCATTGCCAGGCCGGAATGTACGCGTCGTCCATCGTGTTCGCCCTGATGCCGCGACCGATGCGGTCAGTGGCCTTCGTGCGCGCCCCGTGCCTGCTTGCTCGCGTCGCCACCCGATTCCGGGTCCGCCGGAGGCGACGACCACAGCGGATCCGCGAACAGGCGCGGATAGTCGGTGACCGCAGCGCGCATGCGGGCGACCGCGGCGACGTCGGCGGAGTCCTTCTCGAGGTCCTGCGCCGCCGCGAGCAACGGAATCAGGATGCGATGCAAGGCCGCATCCGGCACGGGATCGAGCTTGCAGTTGGCGAACATGTAGGTGATCGCGTCCTCGATCTTCACCGCGCGCTCGACCGCCATGCTCGCAGGCATGTGGCCCATCTCGTAGTGGCCGAGGTCGTCGAGCGCCTCGTGAACGCGGCCCATGCCGTCGCGCAGCGCCGCATCGGGCACCCAGCGCTCGGCAGGCGCCTCGATAGCGGCCGATGGCGCCGCGTGCGCGGCGTGATCGTCGTGCGAATGTTGCGGCGCAGCCTGCGCGGCGCTCGCCAGCGCGACGCTGCCGGCGAGGATGCACGAGGACGTGAATGCGTTCATGTCGAGTCTCCGGGGAAGTCGCCGGCGATGCGGCGATGGCCCCAGCATCGCGCAGCCCCGCGCGCGCCGCATTGACCGGTGTCAACCTGCAATCGCGCACATGCGCGACCACGCGTGCGTGCAATGCACCGTAGGCTGGACGACCGAAGGTCGGCCGGCCACTTTCACGCGGATGCCGGAAAAAGCGCCGGCCGCGCTGCGCGCGTCCAGCCCGCAAGCCACGGGGACGGAGCGTCCGCGCTAGACCCGCGCGAACACGAGGCTCGCGTTGGTGCCGCCGAAGCCGAAGCTGTTGGACATCACCGTCGCCAGCTTCGCCTCGCGGCTCTCGCGCAGGACCGGATAGTCCTTCGCGCGCTCGTCGAGTTCGTCGATGTGGAACGAGCCCGCCATGAAGCCGTCGCGCATCATCAGCAGGCTGTAGATCGCCTCGTGCACGCTCGCCGCGCCGAGCGAATGACCGGTCAGCGCCTTGGTCGACGACAGCGGCGGCACCGCTGCGCCGAACACCTCGCGCAGCGCCTGCAGCTCGACGATGTCGCCGACCGGGGTCGCGGTGCCGTGCGTGTTCACGTAGTCGATCGGAGACGCCACCCCCGCGAGTGCCATGCGCATGCAGCGCACCGCGCCTTCGCCCGACGGCGCGACCATGTCCGCGCCATCGGAGGTCACCCCGTAGCCGACGAGTTCGGCATGGATGCGCGCGCCGCGCGCCTTCGCGTGCTCGTATTCCTCGAGCACGAACATGCCGCCCCCGCCCGCGATCACGAAGCCGTCGCGGCCCGCGTCGTACGGGCGCGAGGCGCGCGCGGGCGTATCGTTGTACGCGCTCGACAGCGCGCCCATCGCGTCGAACTGCGCGGTCATACCCCAGTGCAGTTCCTCGCCACCGCCCGCGAACACGATGTCCTGCGCGCCGTGGCGGATCAGGTCGGCGCCCGCGCCGATGCAGTGCGCCGAGGTCGCGCAGGCCGCCGCGATCGAATAGCTGAGGCCGAGGATGCCGAACGCGGTCGCGAGCGTCGCGGATACCGTCGAGCACATCGTGCGCGGCACCATGTACGGGCCGATCTTGCGCACGCCGCGGTTGCGCAGCAGGTCGGCAGTCTCGATCTGCCAGTGCGCGGAGCCCCCACCCGATCCCGCGATCACGCCGCTGCGCGGATGGCGCACGTGTTCGAGCGCGAGTCCCGCATCCACGATCGCATCGCGCATCGCGACATACGCATACGCTGCGGCATCGCCCATGAAGCGGCGCAGCTTGCGGTCGATCGCGGCCTCGATGTCGAGTTCCGGCACGCCCGCGACCTGGCTGCGCAGGCCGCGTTCGGCATACTCGGGCACCGCGCGGATGCCACTGAGGCCATCGCGCAACGCGTGCGAAACCGCATTCGCCGCGTTGCCGAGGCACGACACCATGCCCATTCCGGTCACTACCACGCGACGCATGCTCAGAATCCCTCGGTCGACTGGAACAGGCCCACGCGCAAGCCTTCCGCGTGGTAGATCTCGCGATCGTCGACGATCGTGGTGCCGTCGGCGATCACGAGCGACAACTTGCCGCGCACGACACGGCGAACATCGATGCGATACCGCACGAGACGTGCACTGGGTAGCACCTGCCCGCTGAACTTCACCTGCCCCACGCCGAGCGCGCGACCGCGACCGGGTTCACCGAGCCAGGGAAGGTAGAAGCCCGCGAGCTGCCACATCGCGTCGAGGCCGAGGCAACCCGGCATCACCGGATCGCCTTCGAAATGGCAGGCGAAGAACCAGAGGTCAGGGCGGATGTCGAGCTCGGCCTCGAGCACGCCCTTGCCGTGGCTGCCGCCGTGTTCGTCGATGTTGGTGATGCGATCGAACATCAGCATCGGCGGCGCCGGGAGGCGCGCATTGCCGGGTCCGAACAATTCGCCGCGGGCACAGGCCAGCAGCTGCTCACGGTCGAGCGAGGTCAATCGGGTCATGGTTGGCTTCGCCGGGGTCGGTCAGGGCGCGACCCGCACCGCAAGTCACGCCGGTGCGGTCGCCGAAGCGCCCGAGTGTGCATGACTGCGCCGCGGCGTGCCAGTGGGGGCGCTGGTGCCTCCCTCGTTCCCACGCGGACTGGAACGAAAGCCAGAGGCGGCCCTCATCGGCCCCTGGGGGGCACCTTCCCCAGCAGGCAGGGGAAGGAAAACAGGGGCCGCCAGCTCCTGCTTTCCCCGCTTGCGGTGAAGATGCCGCGAAGCGCCAGAAGGGGGCCGCTCCCGGCGCCGTCGTCAGATCGCCTCGCCCCGTGCGTACACGCGCTTTCCGCCGACCCAGGTCTCGAGCACCACGGTCGACCAGAGCCGCGAAGGCGCTTCCGCGAAAATGTCGCGATCGACGAGGATGAAATCCGCGAACTTCCCTGCTTCGAGCGTGCCCTGCACGTCCTCGCGTCGCGCGGCCCAGGCCGCATCGAGCGTGAACGCGCGGAATGCTTCGACCCGGCCGAGCTCCTGCGCCGGATACCAGCCGCCCGGCGGCTTGCCCGCCTGGTCCTGCCGCGTGACCGCAGCGTAGAGGCCGTGGAACGGATTCGGCGACTCGACCGGAAAATCCGAACCCGCCGCGATGACCGTGCCCTGATCGAGGAACGTACGCCACGCATACGCACCCTTGATGCGCTCCCCACCGACGCGATCCTCGGCCATGTTCATGTCGGAGGTCGCGTGCACGGGCTGCATCGATGCGACGAGGCCGAGCGACTTGAAGCGCGGGATGTCCGCGAGCGCGACGACCTGCGCGTGCTCGATGCGATTGCGCAGTTCGCGGCCACCGTGTTTCGCGAACGCGGCCTCGAAGCTGTCGAGCACCTCGCGATTGGCCGCGTCGCCGATCGCATGCACGCCGACCTGGTAACCCTTCGCGAGCGCCTTGCCGATCATCGCGGTGAGTTCGTCGGGCGAATGGAACAGCAGGCCGCGGTTGGCGGGATCGTCCGAATACGGCGCGAGCAGGGCGGCGCCGCGGCTCCCGAGCGCGCCGTCCGCGAGCAGCTTCACGCTGCGCACATCGAGATGACCGCCGCCGTACCCGGAGAGCGGTCCCTTCGCCGCGAGCGCATCGAAATCCGCGCCGGTGCCCGCGATCATCGCGTGGATGCGCACCGTGAGTCGCCGCTCGTCGGCGTAGCGCTGGTAGAGCGCGATGGTTTGCGCATCGACGCCTGCGTCGTGAACGCCGGTGAGTCCCATTCGAGCGAGTTCCGCGAGCGCTGCATCCAGCGCGGCCGCGTTCTGCTTCGGCGTGAGCGGCGGCACCTTGCTCGTGACGAGATCCATCGCGCTGTCGACGAACACGCCACTCGGATGCCCTTCCGCGCCGCGCTCGATGCGCCCGCCCGCCGGATCCGGCGTGTTCCTGTCGACGCCCGCGAGCTGGATCGCGGCGCTGTTCGCCCAACCCGCGTGGCCGTCGACGCGCTCGAGCCAGACCGGCCGGTCGCCGGCAACCGCATCGAGTTCCTTCGCAGTCGGGAAGCGCCCGAGCTTCCAGATGACCTGATTCCATCCGCGACCGACGATCCACGCGCTGCCCGCGTTTGCGGACGCGAACGCCCTGATCTGCGCGAGCGCCTCGTCGAGCGACTTCGCGGACGTGAGGTCCGCCTGCCGCTTCATCGTGCCGAGACCCATGATGTGGCCGTGCGCATCGATGAGGCCGGGCAGCAGCGTTCTGCCCTGCCCGTCGACGATCTTCGCGCCGTCCGCTCGCTTGCGCATCGCCTCGCGCTGCCCGATCGCGACGACCTTGCCGTCGTCGACGAGCATCGCTTCGAAGCGTTTCAGCTTGCCCGAGGAGTCGAGCGTGTAGCCATTGACGTGATCGAGCAGCAGATCGGCCGCAGTGGCGGCATGTGGCGCGATGAGCGATGCGAGCAGGAGCGCGAGACAGCGGATCGGCATCATGGATGGCCTCTGCGATTGGGAGTGACGGACGACACGTCAGAACTCGAGATCGAGCGCCGCGCCGACGGGCAGCGCCCTCCATTGCGCGTCAAGCTCGCAGATGCGCCCGCGGATCGCAAGGATGTCCTCGGACTTCACGGGCAAGGGTGCGCACTCGCGCGCACGGCAGGTGACCTCGTAGAGCGCGAGCATGTCCTCCGGCGCACTGCCGCCGCCGGACCACGCATCGCCCTGCAGTACTTCGACGAGCCGCTCCACGCCATCGCTCTCCGCTTCCGCGTTCATCCGGAAGCCTGCAGCCTCGCCGTCGCGCACGCGGGACAGGAAGCCTCGCTTGTGCAGGACGGCCTCGACCGCGTAGTGGACCATGTCATGCGGAATGATGCCCTGCTTCGGACAATCCAGCGACTCGATCGCGCCATCGCGGTGGATGACCATGCGGTCGAACTTGCCACTGCCATTGACGAACGTGAGCCTCATCGAGCGCACCGGTGGAGCATCCGTGGTCGATGGAGTGCCATCGCCGATCCAGTCACATCGACGGACAGCATGTCCGCATCGACGTCGACGCACCGCTTGTCGATGAACGGCTTTCGCGCGATATCGCAGGGTGTCAGGCACGCCATGACGAGATCCCGAAGCGATCCACCAGCACCGTGTCGAACGCCTGGTCGGAATCCACGGGCTGCTCGGTCCTCATGCCGTCCAGCTTCGTTTCGATGAACTTGCTGCCGGACAGCGTGATGCGGCCATCCGGAGTCGCCAGCGTCGCCAGCGGCGCCTTGCGAAAATGCGACGCGGGACTGTCGTAGTGGAACGACCACATTCCATCGAACGCCGCATACTCGACGGGTTCGATCGTGAACCGGAACTGGTCGCTCCACTCGCCCGAGAGAATCCTCTGCTGGAGCAGCCAATGCTCACCCTGCCGAACGAAGCGATAGGAGCGTCCCTCTTCGTCCTGCACGCGGTCCGGAACCAGCCACAGCGGATACCGGAACGAATCGCCGAAGCCCACATCGGCCACGAGCGGCACATCGCCGGGGATCAGGATCGCCATGTGGTCGAACGGCGGTGTGTACTCGCCGTTTCCTTTCGAGACCTCCGCCGACACGAAGTGGCAGTCGACGCCGATCGCCCGTAGCAGCCAGCGGAACGCGCCGTTGAGTTCGTAGCAGAACCCGCCGCGGTGCCTGGCGACGACCTTCTCGAACAGGGCACGGTCCTCGAGCGGCGTCGGTTCGCCTGCGTGGATCGCGAGGTTCTCGAACGGCACCGAGAGCAAGTGCTTCTCATGCAAGGCCCGCATGCCTTCGCGGTCCGGCGATGGCGCCTGCTCCAATCCGATGCGCTTCAGGTAAGCCTGCACATCCATCCGCGCACCCTGGCGAGTTCCGAACACGTCCGCACGAGTGTGCCCGGATCGCCTGACGGCCTCAAGGAAGCCGCGAGTGCAAGACGGACCACCTCTGGCGATCACTCAGTTGCGAGCGTGCAACACGGCGTACGTCAGCCAGGCAATATCCGCGAGAAACAGGAGCGAATAGCTGACGAGATTGGCCCGGAACATCGCGCGGGCGACGGCCGCCTTCGTGTTGCCACGCATGAGACGTGCGACGACGCGGTACTCGATCTGGTACGAGGCAAGGAAGAACGGAATCAGCAGCGTCAGGCAGGCCGCTGGAACCATCCAGTACAGATGCGCCTCGTACGGAATGAGCCACGGTGCCTGCCAGGTGACCGCGAGGAACTTCGATCGGATCGATTCGATGCCGTACGCGCCCGAACCGCCCGTCAGGAGCTGTGCGGCCACCAGGGTGAGCCACGTCACTGGAAGCCCTACGAGCGTCGACAATGCGTTGGCGAGACCGACCACCTTCAGGGACGCGCCGAAGGACTGACCCAGACGCGCTGAAACGATGGCGCTCTCGATCAATGCGATCGGCACGAGGGCGATCGCCATCAACGGGAACGTGATGAGGATCATCGGCACGCCGGCGTTCGCCGAGGCGACTGCCGGCATCAGCAGAAGTCCGAGAAAAGCGGCGCAGCGCGCGAGTCGGCGTGTTGAAATCATGAGGACGCATTCCTGATCGAGCTGCGCGGCCACACACACCGGGCAGCAGCCGGATTGGGATCGAGCGGCTACGCATGGCGACCGAACGCCTTCGCCTTTGCCAGCCATGCCCGCTTCCAGGCGCCGGGCGCATCCTTGACGCGACCGATGCGCGTGACCCTGACAGGCTTGATTCCACAGTACTGCAGGATCGCATGCCGCATCTGGTTGATGCCCGCATCCCTGTATACGATGCGGAAGTACCACGGCGGCGTATCCATCGTCGTCAGGATGTGCCCGGACTTCCCGGTCAGGTACGTGTCCCACCATGGAGATCCCTGGCGGTACTTGAACGCGAAGCCCGGAAGAAGCACGCGATCGATGAAACCCTTGAGCAGCGCAGGCATGCCGCCCCACCACGTCGGGTAGATGACGACGACATGGTCCGCGGACTTGATGTACTCCTGGGCCCGAACGAGGTCGGGCTCCAGCGGCTGCATCGCGCGGTAGCCCTCGTGCAGGATCGGATCGAACGCGAGGTCGCGGACGACGATCGTCCTGACGACGTGGCCAGCTTCGACCGCGCCTTGTGCGTACGCGGTCGCCAATGATCCGCAGAAGCTCTGCTCGGCGGGATGGCCCTGGATCACGGTGATCTGCCTGGCCATGAAGGGATGCCTAGTCCGATTCGCCACCGCCGCGATCGTCGAACGCGGCGCAGCCGACAGCGAGGTCCGCTTTGGCAAGCAGGCGACGCGGATGTTAGCGCAGCGCGGAGACGTTTCGGGCGACCCGGAGCGCGTCCGTACCAACCATCGGTCCCTGACCCGTTTCCCGATATGACCCGTCGACTGACGTGCGCAGCACCGCACGGATTTCCAGCGCGGATCCTATCGGTGGAAATCTCAGACGCCGAGTTTCGGGTCAATCATGGAAGCGCCAATCAGCTCTGCCTTCGCGCGCACCAGATTGGCCGATTGCCCGGACTCCAGGTACGTCTTCAGATCACAAAGGACGATCGCGAAACCTTCCGTCGTACTGACCACCTGCTCGATGAAGTCCGTTGTTGCAGTGACTTCAGCCTCGATGGACACCTTGGTCTTGCCCTGGGCATGTGCGGAGAACTCGAACCTTGTCATTGAACCGTCGGACCACGTGAGTTCGATCGATGACGGCCGTGTGCACGTGAGCACCGTGACCGAGTCCATGACGCCAGGCACCATGAAGCTCCATTCGACCTTGCTGCCCGTTGACAGCGGGCCGCTCGCCGCCCGGAGCCAGAAGCGGGTGATCTTGTCCGGGTCTGCAAACGCCTCGAAGGCGTCGACTGCCTCGCAATGGATGAGTTGAGAGACCTTCGCGACGATCGTTGTCATGCGTGTCGATCCACAAGTAAGGGTCCGGTGATGCCGCTGCGAAAGCCAGCGACGCTCCACGCGGCGCGCGCTCCAGAGTCGGGGCTTGGTACGCAATCTCACGAAGCTTTGCCAACGCCGCACAGCGGCGTCGGCTTGAACGATTTGTCAGTGTTACTTGCGGCGCTGTTCAAAAAGCCAGTCGCGCCACCAGAATCCCGGGTAGGCATCTGCTGGGGGTTGATGGGCAAGCCCTTCATATTCCCGGAGAGTGGCCTTCTGACCGCCGTGCCTCGTGATGGCTCTAGTGAACCGCCTATCTGCGGTTATTGGATTCTCCGTATCCGCGTTGCCATGGATTGCGAGAACGGGAAGGGTGATGTAGCTGGCTACCTGCGAGTCCGGCGGAGCAATTCCTGAAATTGGAACGATGGCCGCGAAGGTGCCGGGGTCAAGTTGCGGCAGGAGCCATGCAGCCGATCCGCCCATAGAGAATCCCGTTGCATAGATACGTGAACCATCGACGGCATGGCTTGCAGCGAAATGCTTCACTAGTTCAAGAGCATCATCTAGCGCTGGAGATGGAACGGCATGTTGGTCAGGCGAGGTCGAGCCATAATTTGCGCTTCTGATAGGGAACTGGGGGATCAATACGAACGCTTGGTATCGGGCCCTGACTTCTGGCATTGCCCAGCTTTTTGCCATGCGCTCCACTTGGCCGGTATTGTCAGTTCCAATTCCGCCAGATCCATGCAGTTGGACAACCAGAGGGTATGTTTCCCCTGGGACTTCAGTGGATGGGCGCAATAGGCGATAGACCCATTTTTTGCCGCGTGAAGATGTGAAGTTCCCGCTTTCGAACTGATCAGCGGAAATTCCGTTGAACACATCCCGTGCAAGTGGGGTTGGATCGTCAACTAGTTGAAATGTTTCAGTAGTCGCGCAGTTCGTCAGCGATACAAGCAAGAGGATGCAGACGATAGCTCTTATTTTCATTGGGATGCCATGTCCATTGTGGTAATACCTAACGCTCGAATCAAGCCGCGCGCAAAGCGGCGTCGCCAGGAATGAATCATTAGGCGCCATTGCCGCGCTACTGGCCCAGCACCTTTGCCTTTTCCGGGTCGAACTCTTCTTGTGTCAATGCTCCCGAGTCAAGTAGACGCTTCAGCTGTTCGAGCTGCGAGTACTTGTCGACTGTGCCCTGGCTCGAACCCGCAGCGGATCCCGGATCTGGCGCGCCTGCGGAACCGCAACGAAAGCGCAGGGTAGCCTCCGGAAACCCGCCCAGCGGTCTTGCGGCCTTCGCATCCATTGAGATGCTCTGCATGATGAGCGACTTCGCTTCACCGAATTCGGTCGCTTCCTCATATGTCTTCTTCTGCAGTGAACTGGACGAAACGAAGCCGGTCTTTCCGGTGCGCATGATGAGAGACGCATCAGGGCCGTCTGAAATCACTCGGGTGTTCCCAGCAACACCGCCGCCCGAGATAGCAGTCACAGCAAGAAGGTTTGCTGACTTCACTGGACCTCCGAGAATGTCCGCCAGGCGCCCGCCTTCAAATAGACCCCGGATCGGGGTGCTGCGCGCCATCGTTCACGAATGCAGATTCGCGGTCAAGGAAATGTGACATTGAATCAGCAGGATGGCGCTCTCACGCCGACGTCATGGCAAAGGCGTCACGCTGCAATCCGGCAACTCCGAGGTGGTAAGGCGTTATCCGACGAACGTGCGGGCGTGACAGCTTGGATCGGAGGTGTCTTCAAGCCGGTCTTTTCGCTGCCTCTTCGTCGCTGGTTCCCGTACGGATGTCCATCGGTTTCGGGTGACCGACCCCTCCGCGAATCGCAGGCGCTATTCAGCCTCACTGACCGAAGGTGCCCGTTCATTCGTCTCCTGCCCCCGCCCCCCTGGCCTGACGTGGATCAAGGCCCTGGAAACGCGATTGATTCACACTTGCGGCCATGAACGAACGAGCGGGCAGTAATCAACCACAACGACCGATTCCGGTGCACGTTGAAGCAGCGCATGGCCGTGACGTAGCCATGAAGATGCAGGACGCGGCGGGCACGACATCGGCGACGACGTCCGAGCGATCGCTCGCCTCCGCCTTGGCCGACCTCCCGGCGCTGCTCGCAAGCGCACCACACCGCATGATGTTCTTCGCAGGCGCGAGCGCGGTGATCGTCTCGATGCTTTGGTGGGCGTGCTTCCTCGGCGCGGGCTACTTAGGCCACGCGTTTCCGGTGGCGCCGGTGCCGGCGGGCTGGGCGCATGCGGTGTTCACGCAGTACGGCATGCTCGTGCCTTTCATCTTCGGCTTCCTGCTCACGGTGTTTCCGCGCTGGATGGGTCTGCCGGCCTTGCAGCGGCGGCAGTACGTGCCGGTGTTCGCGGGCATGTTCGGTGGCTACCTGCTCGCGCATGTCGGGCTGCTCGACATGAAGCCGGTGCTGCTCGTCGGCATCGCGTTGATGCTCGCGGGCTGGACAGCGGGGCTGGTCGCGCTCGGTGGCGTGCTCGTGCGCAATGGCGCGAAGGATCGACATGCGCTGTCGTGCTTCGCCGCGCTCGTGCTCGGGGCGTGCGGACTTGCGGCGTTCGGCGCGTTTGCGCTGGGTGCTCCGTGGCAACTGGCTTACGTATCGATGCGCTTCGGCACGTTTGCGCTGCTGGTGCCGATCTACTTCACGGTGAGCCACCGCATGGTGCCGTTCTTCAGCGCGGCGGTCGTCGGTCCGCGCTATCGTCCGTTCAAGCCGGCCTGGAGCTTGCCGCTGCTGTGGGTCTTGCTGCTGCTCCATCTCGGGCTCGATCTCGCGCACAAGCAGGACTGGTTGTGGCTCGCGGATGCACCGCTCGCGCTGCTGTTCCTCGTGCACTGGATCGGCTGGCAGCCGTGGAAGTGCGTGAAGCCGGGTCTGCTGGTCGCGCTGCACATCGCGTTCCTGTGGCTGCCGATCGCGTTCGGGCTGTATGCGGTGCAGAGCCTGCTCGCGTTCCTCGACGAAGGATTCCTGCTCGGTCGTGCGCCTGTGCACGCGCTCACGATCGGATTCTTCGGTTCGATGCTCGTCGCGATGGTCACGCGCGTGACGCAGGGGCATTCCGGCCGGCCACTGCAGATGGGCCTGGTGCCGTGGATCACGTTCGTACTGTTGCAGGTCGTCGCGCTGGTGCGTATCCACGCAGAGGTCGGCGCGGATGCGGCGTTGTGGATCGTGGTGGCGGCATTCGGGTGGCTGCTTGCGTTCCTGCCCTGGGTGCTGCGATCGGCGTGGATCTTCCTGACGCCGCGGGTGGATGGAAAGCCCGGATGAGCAGGACCGCTTGCCGCGCGGCCGCGACTGGCGACTTTGGCGTAGAACGGACGAGGTACGGTGGCGCGCCATCGGCGGAGCTGCCAGCCGTACTTCGGTCGCCGTCGCAGTTCGGCGTACGGACAAGGCGTTGCACGTGGGGCACCCGCCAGGAGCGCCGGCCGACCTTCGGTCGTCCAGCCTACGGTGCGCGATTCCGCCGGGGTGGCTGGAGCGATTCGGCGCCACGGGTTACGCTGCGCGCGACTCAAGGGGTAACCGCGTCCGATGATCGAGTTCTATCCGCAGATCAAGTCCGTCCATATCCTCAGCGTGATCCTGTCGGGCAGCCTCTTCATGTTGCGCGGGATCCTGATGCTGGCGCGGTCGCGCGCGGCGAACCATGCCGGGCTGCGCTACGCCTCGTACACGATCGACACGATCCTGCTGACGAGCGCGCTGATGCTGGTCTCGGTGCTGCATGCGTATCCGTTCGTGCAGCACTGGCTGACGGTCAAGGTCCTGCTGCTCGTCGTCTACATCGTGCTCGGTACGATCGCGCTGAAGCGCGGACGCACGCGCACGGCCCAGGTCGTGGCCTACTTCGCTGCGCTGTTCGTGTACGCGTTCATCGTGTCGGTTGCGCGCGCGCACGACCCATGGGGATTCCTCGGTCGCTTCGTCCATTGAGCACATGAACGGCTTCGACCACGCCCTGCTGTACGCCTTCCTCGCCGCGTTCGGCGGCGGGCTGCTGGTCGGGATCGAGCGCGAGCGCGACCAGGGCGCGGCGGCCGAGCGCAGCGCCGCCGGCGTGCGGACCTTCACGCTCGCGGCGGTGTCCGGCCTCGTCGCCGCCCTGCTCGGCGCGGCGGCGGTCGGGGTCGGGATCGCGGCGACCGCGGCACTTGCTTTCGGCTCGTACCAGCGCTCGCGCGAACACGACCCGGGCCTGACCAGCGAAGTCACGCTGGTGCTCGTGTTCCTGCTCGGCGCGCTCGCGCACACGCAGGCACAACTCGCGGCCGCACTGTTCGTCGCGACCGCGATCCTGCTCGAGAGCAAGCAGACGCTGCACCGCTTCACGCGCCAGGCGCTCACCGACGCCGAACTCGGCGACCTGCTGCTGCTCGCGGCGTCGGCGCTGATCGTGCTGCCGCTGCTGCCCGATCGCACGGTCGACCCGTTCGGCGTGCTGAATCCGCGCATGCTGTGGCTGCTGGTCGTGCTCGTAATGGCGATCAACGCGGCCGGCTACATCGCGCTGCGCGCGCTCGGTGCGCGCCGCGGCCTGCTGCTCGCAGGCTTCCTCGGCGGCTTCGTGTCGAGCACCGCAACGATCGCGGGCATGGGACAGCGTGCGCGCGCGACGCCCGGTGCGCATCGGCCCGCGGTCGCCGCCGCGCTGCTGTCGAACGTACCGACCGTGATCCAGCTCGGCGTCGTGATCGGCGCCCTCGCGCCGGATCTGGTGCGCGCACTGCTGCCTGCGCTCGGTGTCGGCGGCGCCGTCGCCGCGCTGGTCGCGCTTGCGTACGGATTGCGCGCGGGTTTGCCTGCGAGCCCGCACGAACTCGCGCACAGCGGGAGCCGGCCGTTCGACATTCGCCATGCGCTTCTGTTCGCGGCGATCATGGCAGTCGCGCTGCTGTCGTCGGCCGTGCTGCATCGCTGGATCGGCGACGGCGGCGTCACGCTCGCAGCCGCCGCAGCCGCACTCGCCGACGTGCACGCGGCCGCCGCATCGATCGGGCAGCTCAGCGCGCAGTCGGGCCTGTCGCAGCAGCAGGCGCTGCTGGCGGTCGGTGCCGCGTTCGCGGCCAATTCGGTCACCAAGTGCGTCGCCGCGTTCGGCAGCGGCGGCCTCGCGTTCGGACGACCGCTGCTGATCGGGCTGCTGCTGGTCAACCTCGCCTTCCTCGGCACGCTCGCGCTCGACCTTCCGCGCGGGTGATGCGACCGCCCGCCGCATCGGCGGCATCGGTGGGGTGCAGCGTGCTTGACCTGCGTCAGGGTCAGGTAGCATGGACCACGCAACACTGGTCCGGAGTTCGAATCGCCATGTTCTAGAGGGAGGACGCCATGAACCGCCTGCTGCTCGTGTTTGCCATCGCCGCCGCTGCCGCCGTCGCCGGCTGCGACTCTGGAGGACCGGCCACCGCCGACGCCTCGAAGGCCGCCGCCCAGAAAACCAGCGCGCCAGAAGGCGTGAAGGCCAGCGCCACCGGCGGCTCTGCGCGCGGAGACTTCGGTCCGCCGCAGGGTGAGCCGATCCATGCCGTGCTGACCTCGCCGCCGCACGTGCCGCCGGCGACCAACCGCAACTACCCGGCGAAGGTCATCGTCGAACTCGAGGTGATCGAGAAGGACATGCCGATCTCCGAAGGCGTGACCTACACGTTCTGGACGTTCGGCGGCACCGTCCCCGGCAGCTTCATCCGCGTGCGACAGGGCGACACCGTCGAGTTTCACCTCAAGAACGCGCCCGACAGCAAGATGCCGCACAACATCGACCTGCACGGCGTGACCGGTCCGGGTGGCGGCGCGGCGTCGAGCTTCACCGCGCCCGGCCATGAGTCGCAGTTCACGTTCAAGGCCTTGAACCAGGGCCTGTACGTGTACCACTGCGCGACCGCGCCGGTCGGCATGCATGTCGCCAACGGCATGTACGGCCTGATCCTGGTCGAGCCGCCGGAAGGCCTGGAGCCGGTGGATCACGAGTATTACGTGATGCAGGGCGACTTCTACACGACCGGCAAGTACCGCGAGAAGGGCCACCAGCCGTTCGACATGGAAAAGGGCATCGACGAGAACCCGACCTACGTGCTGTTCAACGGCTCGGAAGGCGCGCTGACCGGCGACAAGGCACTGACCGCGAAGACCAAGGAATCGGTGCGCATGTTCGTCGGCAATGGCGGACCGAACCTCGTGTCGAGCTTCCACGTGATCGGCGAGATCTTCGACAAGGTGCAGCAGGAAGGCGGCACGCACTACCAGGAGAACGTGCAGACGACGTTGATCCCCGCGGGTGGCGCGGTCACGGTCGAGTTCCACACCGAAGTGCCGGGCAGCTACGTGCTCGTCGACCACTCGATCTTCCGTGCCTTCAACAAGGGCGCGCTCGCGATCCTCAAGGTCGAGGGACCGGAAGACAAGAGCATCTACTCGGGCAAGGAAGTCGACTCGGTCTATCTCGGTGACCGCGCCGAACCGAACCTCGCCGCCGTGAGCACGGCCGCGAAGGCGCATGCAGCCGGCACGCTGACTCAGGAAGAGCAGGTCGCCGCGGGCCAGGTCCTGTTCACGGGCACCTGCTCGGTCTGCCATCAGGTGACCGGCCAGGGTCTCGAGGGCGTGTTCCCGCCGCTCGCGAAGTCGGACTACTTCGCGAAGGATCCCAAGCGCCTCGTCGATGCGATCCTGCACGGCGTCAGCGGCAAGGTCACGGTCAACGGCGTCGAGTACAACTCGGTGATGCCGCCGATGAACCAGCTCACCGACGACGAGGTCGCGAACATCGCGACCTACGTGCTCAACAGCTGGGGCAACCCGGGTGGCCGCGTGACCAAGGACGAAGCCGCCGCATCGCGCGCGGCGAATCCGAACGCGACCCAGGCGGAGCACTGATCGTGATGCGAGGCGACCGCACGATCCGACCTGCAACCGACCGGCCCGCGCCGGCACGGTTGCGGTCGCGCGCGCTGGTCGCGCTCGCGGTCCTGTCGGCAGGCGGTGCGGGCGCTCAGGCGCCCGCACCGCCCGAGTACGTCGCGATTCCGGCGACCCGGTTCCTCAGCGTGATCGAATCCGAACCGGGCACGCCGCCGGAATCGATACCCGCGTACTCGCTGCGCACGACGCCGGTCACGAACGCGCAGTTCCTCGCGTTCATCGAGGCGCATCCGCAGTGGCGACGCGATCGCGTTCCGTCGGTATTCGCCGACGACCGCTACCTCAGCCACTGGCAAGGCGCGCTCGAAACCGGTGCCGAGGCCTTGCCGGAACAGCCGGTCACGCGCGTGAGCTGGTTCGCCGCGCAGGCCTACTGCGAATCGGAAGGCGCGCGACTGCCGACCTGGCTCGAATGGGAGCGTGCCGCTTCCGCGAGCGCCACGCTCGAGGACGCGCGCAAGGATCCGGCCTGGCGCAAGAGCATGCTCGACTGGTACTCGAAGCCCTCGAACACCGCACTCGGCACGGTCGGTGGCGAACCGAACCTCTTCGGCGTGCGCGACCTGCACGGCCTCGTCTGGGAATGGGTCGACGATTTCGGCGCGATGATGGTCACCTCCGACAGCCGCGACCAGAACGATCCGGACCGCCTCAAGTTCTGCGGTGCGGCCGCGATGAGCCTGCGCGACCGCGACAACTACGCGCTGCTGATGCGCGTGGCCATGATGTCGTCGCTGCAGGCCGACGACACCACCAACAACCTCGGCTTCCGCTGCGCCCGCGATGGAGGAACCACGCCGTGAATGCTCTCGCCGCCGCCGCGCTCGCGGCGCTGCTCGGCCTCTGCGCCGCACTGCCGGCCGTCGCGGCCGATCCCGCCCCGGCTGCGTTGCCGGGCGACTCGCTCTACCACCTCGATGCGCCGCTGGTCGACCAGGACGGCGCCGCCTTCGGTTTCGCGGAAGGTCGCGGACGCGCGCGCATCGTCAGCATGTTCTATTCCTCGTGCAAGTTCGTCTGCCCGCTGATCATCGATACCGTGCAGAAGACGCGCCACGCGCTGCCCGAGGCGCAACGCGACCGCATCGACGTGCTGCTGGTCAGCCTCGACCCCGAACGCGACACGCCGGAGGCGCTCAAGCGCGTCGCCGACAAGCGCAAGCTCGCCGCGCCGGGGTGGCGCCTCGCGCGCACCGACAAGGCGAACGTGCGTCGCCTCGCTGCGCTGCTCGGCATCCAGTACAAGCAGCTCGAGGACGGCGAGTTCAGCCACGCGAGCGTGCTCGTGCTGCTCGACGCACAGGGGCGCATCCTCGCGCGCACCGAGCGTCTCGGCGAGGCCGACCCCGAGTTCGTCGCCGCGGTCGAACGCACGCTCGGCACTTCGGCGCGCTGAGCAGGATTGCCCTGGCCTCGCCGAAACCGCGCAGGCGCGGGCGATCGCGCTGACCGCGGGCGAACCGCGGGCCGCGGCGCGGCTTGCGCATCTTGCGAACTCGGCGGCATGCTATGGCGTCACGGCGCCAGAAAGGGCCGAACGCGTCCCCAGGGGGCGCCGGTCTTTCAGGAGCTCCGCCCCGCGCATGATCGAGTTCGGACACAGCACGCACGTCGGCCTGCGCCGAGAGCACAACGAGGACACCTACTACGCCGATGCCGACATCGGGCTGTGGCTGGTCGCCGACGGCATGGGCGGGCACGAGCACGGCGAAGTCGCGAGCGCGCTCGCGCGGGACACGCTCGTACGCGAGGTGCGCAATGGCAGCGAGCTCGTGAAGGCGATCCAGCTCGCGGACGAGGAGATCATCCGCCACTCGACGCGCCGCTCCGAGGCGCTGCCGATGGGCACGACGATCGCCGCGGTGCGCCTCGGCAAGCCCGATGCGTTCGAGGTCGCATGGGTCGGCGACAGCCGCATCTACCTCTGGAATGACGGCCTGCGCCAAATTTCGCAGGACCACTCCTACGTGCAGGAACTCATCGACCAGGGCGCGATCACGAGCGAGCAGGCGCGCCACCACCCGCATCGCAACGTCGTCACGCAGGCGCTCGGCGTGACCGATCCGCAGGCGCTGCGCGTGGAAAGCGTGCGCGGCGAGCTCAAGCCCGGCATGCAGTTGCTGCTCTGCAGCGACGGCCTCACCGAGGAAGTCAAGGACACCACGATCGCCTCGATCGTCGGCCGCACCGACCTCAGTGCGCAGGAATGCGTCGACCACCTGATCCTCGCCGCCCTCGACGGCGGCGGCTCCGACAACGTCACGGTGATCCTGGTCCGCGCGCGCTGATTCATCGCTCCCCGGTCTGGCCAAAGATCACGGGATTGCCACGGAGCACGCCGAGCGTTCCCTTGCCTCAGCGGTCATTCTCCGTGTGCTCAGTGGGCTCCCTGTTTCAGGCCGTGGCTTCTGTACCAGGCTCCGAGACGGGAGCCGACAGCCGCATCCAGACGCAGGCGCCTCGACTGGCCTTGTCGATCGCCGCGATGCGGGCTTCGTGCAGCACGATCTCGGCCGGGAGCGCGCGCAGCACGCGCGGGCGCACGCGGATGCTGAGTTCGATCGCGGCCCCGGCGTCGCCGTGGCCGGCCTCGTCGTCGAAACCGAGTGCGCCCTGCCCCGACGTCAGCGCGAGGTACACCTCGGCGAGCAGGTCCGCGTCGAGCAGCGCCCCATGCAGTTCGCGATGGCTGTTGTCGACGCCGAGTCGCTTGCAGAGTGCGTCGAGGCTGTTGCGCTGTCCAGGAAATTTCTCGCGCGCGAGTGCGAGCGTGTCGAGCACGCTGCAGCGCTCGCGCAGGCGCAGGTCCGCGTACCCCGCGCGTGCGAGTTCGGCGTCGAGGAAGCCGATGTCGAACGCCGCGTTGTGCGCGATCAGTTCCGCGCCTTCGATGAACGCGAGGAATTCGGCGGCGATTTCGCCGAAACGCGGCTTGTCGCGCAACATCTCTTCATCGATGCCGGTCACTGCGCGCGCGCCTTCGTCGATCGCGCGATCCGGATTGAGGTAGGTGTGGAACTCGCGCCCGGTGCGGCGCCGCTGCACGAGTTCGATGCAGCCGATCTCGATCACGCGATGGCCGCGCTGGACTTCGAGGCCGGTGGTTTCGGTGTCGAGCAGGATCTGGCGCATGCGTCGTGATTCTTGATTCTTGATTCGTGATTCGTGGTTCGTGGTTCGTGGTTCGGGATCAGTCAGCGGATGCGCTGGCGGCGGATCTTGTGGGAGGGACTTCAGTCCCGCGCCTTTCGCCCGGAACGACCAGCGTCCCCCGGCTCGCCGGATTCAACCGCGTACCGCCAATGCCGCTTCGCGCGCGAGAACATCCGCGCGCTCGTTCTCGGCGTGCCCCGCGTGGCCCTTGACCCAGTGCCAGCTCACGCGGTGTCCGGCGAGTGCGGCGGAGAGTCGTTCCCACAGGTCCTGGTTCTTGACCGGCTTGCGGTCGCTCGTGCGCCAACCGTTCGCGCGCCAGCGCGCCATCCACTGCTCCACGCCGAGTTTGACGTATTGCGAATCGGTGGTCAGCACCACGTCGCAGGGGCGCTTGAGCGCTTCGAGGCCCGCGATCGCAGCCATCAGTTCCATGCGGTTGTTGGTCGTCGCCGCTTCACCGCCGCTGAGTTCGAGTTCGCGCGTTCCTGCGCGCAGCAGCACGCCCCAGCCTCCGGGACCGGGATTGCCGAGGCAGGCGCCGTCGGTGAACAGTTCGACCCGCGCGGCGGGCGCCGCGGATGTACTCATGCGCTCGCGCGCCGGCTAGGCGCCGCGAGCGAGGGGCTGATCGCGATGCGACGCCGATGGATCGGACGCAGCGGCGTCAGCACTTCGCGCCGCTTGGTCGCGACGATCGACCACGCACCGCGCATCGGCGCGGTCAGTCCGTCGCGGTGCGTGCGCTGCACGCGCGCAGGACCGGGCCAGCACCTGCCGACATGCGCGGGCGTGCCGGCCACGAGTCCCGAACGCGACAGCCGCCGCCGCATCGATTCCGCGGTGACGGCGTGCGGTGCGTGGATCCCGCGGCTGCGCCAGCGCAGCCACGCGACCCACGGACTCCATCGGTTGAGCCCGTACCAGAGCAGCATGCCGCCCGGGAGCAACATGCGCGCGCACTCGCGGGCGAGGTCGTCGCAGTCGCCGAGCACGTCGCCTGCATGTTGCACGAGCACGAACTGGAACATCTCGTCGTCGAACGGCAGGGCTTCGGCCGCGCAGGCGACGTCGCCGGCGAGGCGATCGCGTTCGACATGCAGTCGCAACGTATGCGGATGGCGCAGGTCGACCGGCAGCTCGCGGTTCGCCGCGCAGGCATGGATCGCGAGCGCGCGGCCCGCGGGGCGGCTCGCCGCGAACGCGGACGCGTCGACAAGTTCCTCGCGCAGCAGCGCGTCGAACTCGTCGAGTGCGAACAGGTTGTCGGCGACAGCGATCACGGCAAGGACATGCATTCGGATGCAGCGCGGGAGTGTACCCCGATCCACGCGCAACCATGCACGCGAGCGGCCTCCACGCTCCGCATCGCGGGGGGGCTTCAACCCGAGCCTTTGGGGAGAGGCCTCAGCCCGAGCCTTGTGGGAGATGCATCAGTCCGAGCCTTGTGGGAGGGGCTTCAGCCCGAGACTTGTGGGAGGGGCTTCAGCCCGAGCTTTTCGCACGATCCATCGGCACGCATTCCACTCCCCTGCGAAGCACCCCGTCGAGGTGCAGGCACCCGCGCGCCCGCGGCGTCGCCAACGCGTGCTTAACCCCATCGCGGCCACGCCACCGCTATAGTCGCGCCCGATGAGCGAGCCCCGACTCACCGCCCTGCCCGCGTTCGATGACAACGTCGTCTGGCTGCTCGCCGACGCGGATCGCGACGCCGTCGTCGTCGACCCGGGCGATGCCGTGCCTGTGCGTGCGGCGCTCGCGCGCGATGGGCTGCGGCTGCGCGCGATCCTGCTGACCCATCACCATGCCGACCACGTCGGTGGCGCAGCCGCGCTCGCGACAGAGACAGGCGCGATCGTCGTTGCACCGGTCGATCCGCGCATTCCCTCGGCGGACCGGCGCGTCGGCGACGGCGACCGCGTGGAGCTCGACAGGCCCGCACTCGCGTTCGACGTGATCGCGGTGCCAGGCCACACGACGAGCCATGTCGCGTTCCATGGCCACGGGCTGCTGTTCTGCGGCGATACGCTCTTCAGCGTCGGATGCGGGCGCCTGTTCGAAGGCACGCCCGCGCAGATGCTTGATTCGCTCGAACGCATCGCGAAGCTGCCTGCGACCACGCGCATCTGCTGCGGCCACGAGTACACGCTCGCAAACTGCGCGTTCGCGCGCACGATCGAGCCCGACAACGTGGCGCTCGCGCGGCGCGCGACCGAAGCCACCGCGCTGCGCGCGCGCGGCGAACCGACGCTGCCGTCGACGCTCGCCGACGAACTCGCGTGCAATCCGTTCCTGCGCATCGACGCGCCCGCGATCGTCCAGGCGCTCGGGGCCGGTTCCCGCGTCGCGCGCTTTGCGTCCTTGCGCGAACGCAAGGATGCATTCCGGGCACCCGCGCGATGAGGCTTGCCCATCGTGCCTGCGCGGGTGCACTCGCGCTGCTGCTGGCCGCGTGCGCGGTGCAGGCGCCTCGCCGCGAGCCACAGGCGCCGGCACCCGTGGCGAATCCGCCCGAGGTCGTGCCGGTCGCGCCCGCGCCGCCGCCGGTGGCGGTGGAGCCGGTCGCGCAGTCTCCGTGGGAACGCCTGCGCGCGCGCTTCCAGCTCGATGGCTGCAACCATCGGCCCGAAGTCGCGCGGCGTGCGCGCGAGTACACGCGTTCGCCACGCCACTTCGCGGCGAGCTGGCGCGAGGGCCTGCCGTTCCTGCTGATCGTGCTCGACGAGATCGAACGCCGCGACCTTCCGGGCGAGCTCGCGATGCTGCCCTACGTCGAGAGCGGCTACCGGCCGCTGCCATCGAAGGGCAACCTGCCCGCGGGCATGTGGCAGCTGATGCCGGCGACTGCACGCGGCCAGGGCCTCGACGTGCGCGCGGACTTCGACGAGCGCCTCGACGCGATCGCCTCGACGCGCGCCGCGCTCGACCTGCTCGAACGCTACGAACGGCTGTTCGGCGACTGGCGCCTCGCCGACATGGCGTTCAACAGCGGCGAGTTCCGCGTGCGCAAGCTCGTCGATCGACTCGGCGAGCGCACGTTCGATGCGGACGCACTCGCGCGCCTGCCGTTGAGCCCGATCACGCACCAGCACCTGGATCGCGTGCTCGCGCTGTCGTGCATCGTCGGCGATCCGGCGCGCCACGGCGTCGAGTTGCCCGAACCATCGGACGCAGACCGGCTGCAGGCCGTCGAGCTCGCGTCCGCGATCGACCTGCGCCTCGCCGCGCGCCTCGCGGGCGTTCCGCACGCGGACCTTCAGCGCTGGAATGCCGCGCACCGGCGCAACCGCATGGCGGGCGCAGCGCCGCATCGACTGCTGCTGCCGGCGACCGCGGCGACGCAGTTCGCGATGAACGCGGCGCAGGTGCCCTCCTCGCTCTGGGCCGACTGGCGCGAACAGCGCGCCGGACGCAGCGGTACCCTCGCGGGCTGGGCCAGCGAACACCGCGTGGCGGTCGAGGTGCTCGCGCTCGCGAACGCACTCGAGCCGGGCGCTTCGGTCGCCCCTTCGTCGCAGCTGCTGCTGCCGGGCAGGGAACCCGCGCGCTTCGCGGATACGCAGCAGCCTCCAGCCGAGCAGCGCAGCCACGTGGTCGCCGCGGGAGACACGCTGTCGGCGATCGCACGCCGGCACTCGATCCCGCTGCGCGACCTGCGCCGGCTCAATCCGCGCGCGAACGGCACCTTGCGCATCGGACAGCGGTTGCGCCTCGCGCCGGGCGCAGACTGAATCGGCGTCGGTTAGAATCCGCTTTTCCGCCCGCACACATCCGGAGAGCCCATGGGTTTCCTGCACGGCAAGCGCGCCCTCGTGACCGGCGTCCTCAGCCAGCGTTCGATCGCCTGGGGCATCGCGAACGCGATGCATCGCGAAGGGGCGCAACTCGCGTTCACCTACGTCGACGAAAAGCTCAAGGACCGCGTCGACGAAGCCGCGAACACCTTCGGCTCGAACCTCGTGCTGCCCTGCGATGTCTCGCGCGACGAGGACATCGCCAACCTGTTCGACACGCTCGGCCAGCATTGGGACGGGCTCGACATCCTCGTGCACTCGATCGGCTTCGCGCCGCGCGAGGCACTGACCGGCGAATTCCTAGACGGCCTCACGCGCGACAACTTCCGCATCGCGCACGACATCTCGAGCTACAGCCTCGCCGCGATGGCGAAGGCCGCGCGGCCGCTCATGAAGGGGCGCGGCGGCTCGATCCTCACGTTGACCTACCTCGGCGCCGAGCGCGCGCTCGACAGCTACAACGTGATGGGCCTCGCGAAGGCCAGCCTCGAGGCGAACGTGCGCTACCTCGCGTACAACCTCGGACCCGAAGGCACGCGGGTCAACGCGATTTCGGCCGGCCCGATCAAGACGCTCGCGGCGTCGGGCGTCGCGAATTTCCGCAAGATGCTCGAGCATGTCGAGCAGCACGCCCCGTTGCGTCGCAACGTCACGATCGACGAAGTCGGCAACGCGGCCGCGTTCCTGTGTTCGGATCTCGCGTCGGGCATCACGGGCGAGGTCACGTTCGTCGACTCGGGGTACAACACGCTCGGGATGAGCGGGCTCTAGGATCGGTCGCAGCGACTCGAAGGGTTCGGGGCTGAAGCCCCTCCCACTAGAGCGGTCGCGCGTGCATGGGCTGAGGCGCGGAACGCAACGCCTTGTGGGACGGGCTTCAGCCCCGATCGCGAGCTACGTGGTTTCGGTCCGCCCGACGAGGCGCCCTTCTGCCACCAGCGCGCAGATCGCGCGCACGTCGCCGTCCATCGCGCGATCACGGTGCATGAACGCGATACGCTCGCGGATCTGCGCATGCGCGCGACCGACCGCGTCGCCCGCCTTGAAGTCGCCGGCGTCGAGGAGCGCATCCGCAAGCGACGCGACTTCGGCATCGAATTGCGCACGCGCGGGATCGCCTTCGCCCGGCGCATTCGGGATTTTCGTGGCGAGCGCGTTCGGGCCGTTGCGCGCGATCCCGCGCGCGGCTTCGAGCATGCCCTGGCGATAATCGAGCGCCTGCGCCGCGGTGTAGAGTTCGAGCGCGAGCACGTGTTCGAGGTCGTCGATCATCTCGAGTACGTGGCGCGCCTCGTTCGCACCCATCGACACATGGTCTTCCGCATTCGCGCTGGTCGGCACCGAATAGACCGACGCCGGATGCGCGCGCGTCGCGAGGTCGTTGACGAGCGCTGCGGCCGTGTACTGCACGATCATGAAACCGGAATCGGTCGCGTCCTCGTTGCCGATCAGGAACGGCGGCAGGCCGTCGCTGGTCGCGGGGTCGACGAGCTTGTTGAGCCGGCGCTCCGAGATCGACGCGAGCACCGGGATCGCGGCCTTCACGTAGCTCATCGCGAGCGCGAGCGGCATGCCGTGGAAATGCCCCGCGGAGACCACCTGCTGCTCGATCGCACCCTCATCCGGCGCGTCGGGGAACACGAGCGGATTGTCGGTCACCGCGTTGAGCTCGATGTCGATCACGCGACACGCCTGCTCCCAGGCGTCGCGCACCGCGCCGTGCACCTGCGGCATGCAGCGCAGGCAGTACGCATCCTGCGGCTGGTGCTTCTTGCCGCCGCGGAATGGCTGGAATCGCCGGTAGAACGCTTCGCGCCCATGCCGTTGCGACGGCGCGACCCAGTCCCACGCGATGTCGAAGCTGCGCGCCTGGTCGGCGGGATCGCTCCATGCGCGAGCGGTCCACGTGACGAACCGCGGCACGAGGTGATAGTCGATGTCGACGAGCGTCGAGCCTTCGAGCAGACCACGCACCGCGCGCGCGGTCGCGACCTGCCCCGGATGCGGGCGCAGCGCGTGCACCTCCTCGCGCAGCGCGCCGCTGCGCCCCGCGAACGCATCGAGCGTCATTGCGGCGGCGAGGTCGGCGGTTTCGATGAGTCGCTCGAGCCGGTCGAGCGCGAGCACAGCGGTCGCAAGCATCTGCGCGGTGCCGTTGTTCAGCGCGAGGCCTTCCTTGAACGACAGGCGCACAGGCTCGAGGCCGACGCGCGCAAGCGCGTCCGCACCGGGCATGCGTTCACCGTCGATGAACGCCTCGCCTCCACCAAGCAGCACGATCGCGAGATGCGAAAGCGGGGCGAGGTCGCCGCTCGCGCCGACCGAACCCTTGCGCGGCACCACCGGCACCACGCCACGATTGAGGAGTTCGGCGAGCGCCCGCAGCGTCGACACGCGGATGCCCGAGTGCCCGCGCATCAGCGTGTTGATGCGGATCCCGAGCATCGCGCGAACGACGTCGGCTCCGAACGGCTCCCCGACGCAGACCGCGTGCGTGACGATCAGGTTGTGCTGCAGTTCCTCCATCAGCGTGCGATCGCCGGTCGCGCCGGCGCCTGGCAGCCCTTCGCGTGCGCGGTGAGCGCCGAGCAGCTTGTCGGCATTGCTGCCGAAGCCCGTCGTCACGCCGTAGATCGGCTCGCCGCAGCCGACCTTGGCCGCGAGGAAGTCTGCCGCGCGCTGCACGCGCGCGAGTTGCGTCGCGGCGAGTTCGACTTTTGCGCCCTGCGCGATCGCGACCACCTGGTCGCGCGTGAGGCTGTTGCCGTCGAGGAGGATCGTCTGCATGGGGGTTCCGGGGGTGAATGCGTTGCGGAAACGCGCGACCCTCTCCGGCGAAGCACGGCGCAAAGGAGCAGCGCGCCGGGTTCCGTTCGCCGGGCGTTCGCGATCAGGCCATCGTTTCGGCCTGCGCGAGGTCCGCGCGCAGGCGTTCGACGAGTTCCTCGCGCGGGATCGCCGTCTGTGACTGGCGGCGCAGGTCCTTGACGCTGACGACGCCGTTCGCGATTTCGTCGGGACCGAGCACGAGCACGAAGCGGATGCCTGCGCGGTCGGCGTACTTGAACTGGCGCGCGAGCTTGCCGCCCTCGACCACCGATTCGGTATTGATGCCGGCTGCGCGCAGTTCGCCCGCGAGTTCGAGGCAGCGCGGCAGGTCCGCATCGTCCATCTGCGCGACCAGCACCTGCACGGTGCTGCGCCCGCGCGCGAGCAGGCCGGCTTCGCGCAGCTGCCAGAACAGGCGCGTCGCCCCGATGGAGATGCCGACGCCGGGCAGCTTCGACTTCGTGTAGTGGCTCGCGAGGTTCTCGTAGCGCCCGCCCGAACAGATCGATCCGATCCCGGGATGCTCGTCGAGCGTGGTTTCGTAGACCGTGCCGGTGTAGTAATCGAGGCCGCGCGCGATCGAGAGGTTCAACGCGAAATCCGATTCGGGCACGCCGAACGCCTTGATCAGCGTGAGCACCTCGGTGAGTTCCGTCCTGCCCTGTTGCAGCGACTCGCTTCCGTCGCCGAGCGATGCGAGCTTCGCGAGCGCATCGGCCAGCGAAGTCGAGCGGAACGAGACGAAATCGAGCAGGCTCGCGGCCGCCGCGTCGGACAGACCGAAGTCGCCTCCGGCCAGCGTCGCGCGCACCGCATCGGCGCCACGCTTGTCGAGCTTGTCGACCTCGCGCAGCACCGCGGCCTGGCGATCGGCATCGACGATGCCGAGGCCTTCGAGCCAGCCACGCATGAGCTTCCTGTTGTTGAGCTGGATCGTGAACGCGCCGATGCCGAGGTCGCGGAACACCGCGTGGATCACCGCGGGGATCTCCGCGTCGTGGCGCACAGACAGCGTGTCCTTGCCGATCACGTCGATGTCGCACTGGTAGAACTCGCGGAAGCGCCCGCGCTGCGCGCGCTCGCCGCGGTAGACGCGCTGGATCTGCCAGCGCCGAAACGGGAACACGAGGTCGTGCTCGTGCTCGGCGACGTAGCGCGCGAGCGGCACGGTCAGGTCGAAGCGCAGCGCGAGCTCGGGCACCTCGCCTTGCTTCGCGGCCTGCAGCGCGCCGGTCGACTGCACGAAATAGACCTGTCGCTCGGTCTCGCCGCCTTCCTTGGTCAGGAGCACGTTCGAGTACTCCATCACCGGGGTCTCGACCTGGAGGAAGCCGAAGCGCTCGAAATTGCGGCGCACCGCATCGAGCATCGACTGGAACGCGACCTGGTCCAGCGGCAACAGTTCGAGCACGCCGGGCATCGTGCGGGCGGCAGTCAGGGCCATCGGTATCCTTCCGGGACGGCGCCGCGGCGAGCGGCTGCACGTTGAATGGGGCCGCCAAGGGTAGCAGACGCGCCGCCGGCCCCGCCGCGGCCGGGGCTGCATCTTGCACCGTACCGGTCGCATCGCTAATATGCGCGGCTCGCCGTCTCGCGACGGCCGATCGGGGTGTAGCTCAGCCTGGTAGAGCGCTACGTTCGGGACGTAGAAGTCGCATGTTCGAATCATGTCACCCCGACCACCAGACCAGTGAAAAAGGCCACCCTCGCGGGTGGCCTTTTTCGTTGGTGCGCATGCGATCGCGCGGACGACCCCTGGCCGCTTGCGTCGCCTGCCGCATGCGCGCGCGTGTCGCTTCTCCCCGAAGCCGGCGTGCGAACGCGCGAGCCGGCTCCGCCGTCGCGAAAGCGCCCACCGGCATGCGCCCGCGAAAGACCGCCGCTCGCGCGACTCGCATGCTTTCCCTCGCGTTGCATGAACCGTTCAGGCCCGCAGTTACCCTGCTGTCACGCTCCGCATGTCACCGTCGTTTTCACCAGCGCTCCAACGTGGAGCGAAGGGATTCGATCAGACAACAGGAGTTGAGCGACCATGAACAAGCACTCGAACGCGACAGACCATTCGCGTGATCTCAATCGTGACCCGATCAGTGGAACGCCGGGCGCGCATCCGGTCGGCACCGGCGTCGGTGCGGCAGGTGGCGGCGTGGCGGGCGCAGCGCTCGGCTCGGTGGCTGGCCCGGTGGGCGCGGCGATCGGCGGCGTCGTCGGCGCAGTGGCAGGCGGCCTTGCGGGCAAGGCGGCAGGCGAAGCGGTGAATCCGACCGCGGAAGAGACGTACTGGCGCGATTCGTACACGCGCGAGCCGTACTACAACTCGAGCTATGGCTACGACGACTATTCGCCGGCCTACAAGCTCGGTTACACCAACCGCGACGCGTATCGCGGCCAGACCTGGGACCAGGCCGAGAACAGCCTGCGCGCCGACTGGGACCGCACGAAGGGCACGTCGCGCCTGCAGTGGGAAGACGCCAAGCAGGCAACCAAGGCCGCGTGGCACCGTGTCGAGCGCGCACTGCCGGGCGACGCGGACGGCGACGGCCGCTAAGCACGGCGCGTCGAAGACGCGGACGGATCGAGCCGCCGCGCTGCCCCACGGATGGGGCGCGCGGCGGGAGATCCAGGCGAAACGAAAAAGGCCACCCTCGGGTGGCCTTTTTCGTCAGCGTCAGCAATGCTCAGCGCACGCGACGGTCGGCCGCGCGGCTCTTGCTCTGCGGGCCCGCGGACGGCTGCGGATCGACACCGTTGAGCAGCGCGCGCAGGTCGACCGAGATCGTCTCACCGTCGCCATCGAGGTCGAGTGCGCCCATGCAGCGCTTGGACAGCGCCGCGCGGTCGAGGAACAGTTCACGATCGGCCTGCGGCGGACGCGTCGCGCTGCAGAGCGTGCGCTTGAGCCTCAACAGGCTGGTGCCGGAGCGGCGCCAGGGCTGGCCCGGGGAGAGCCGCTCGACCATCACGCTTTCGAGTTTCACGACCACCGTGTCCTCGCCCACTTCGGCGCAGCGTCCGATGCCGATGTCATATGTCATGAACTGATACCTCCGGATGCGATGTAGACGGCCGCCCGCCGGATGCCGCCGGCGCGATGCGCCCACGGCCGCGGGCAGCCCGCGATTATGCGCGGCGCACGCGTAAGATTCCGTTACCGGTACATGCGAAACGACGTTGGAAATATCACGCAATTTATTGATTATACTAACGAATCTAAAGCGGAACCGGGCGCCGAGCGCGCGCATCAGGAAGCACGACAGGCGCCGCCCGCATGCCCTCCCGAGCTCCTCACGGCCACTCAGCGACCGCGGCGTCCTGATCGCGGGCTCGCCGCTGCGCGGCTGCGCCCCCCTACGGGCCATCGATCGCGTCGGCGATCGCGGTCGCGAGCCGCGCCGGCTCCTTCATCCATGAGAAGTGGTCGGCGCGGGTCCCGAGCGCCGCGTCGTCGAGCACGGTGACCCGGCGCTCGGCCTGCGGCAGTTTGCCGAGCAACCAGTCCAGCGACGCCGCGGGGCCGAGCCAGTCGTCCGCGAGGCGCCATGCATCCACCTGCACGCGGCAGCGGGCAAGCGCCTGCTCGAGATCGCCGATTCCGTCGACCGCGTAGCGACCCGTGCGCCCGCTGCGCGCCCAATCCGAGATCACGCCGCGCGCCTCGTTGCCGCCGAATCCGAGGCGGCGCCCCGGGAAGTAGCCGCGGACGCGCGCGATCACGGGCGCGGCATGCAGCACGGCGCGCACGAGGTGGCGGTGCGGGAATGCGCGCCACCACGGCGCACCGCTCGCGACCAGCACGATCCGTCTCGGCGGATACGGCGGCAGCGCCGCCGACAGCAGCGCGAGCTGGCCACCGAGGCTGTGGCCGCCGAGCAGCAGCGCGCGCGCACCGAGCACGTCACGCGCCGCGCCGAATCCGGCCGGCAGGTCCCGTCGCAGCAGGTCCCGATACCCCCAGTCGACGTGGCGGCCCGCGCGGCGATCGCTGGATCCGCCTCCGCGCCATTCGTGCAAGGCGACCGCGACGCCGCGCGAGGCGAGCGCGTACGCGAACGCGACGTAGCTGCGCGCCGTCACGCCGAGCGCCGGCAACCAGTACAGCAGCGGCGCGTCCGCGCTGGACGGCGCGATCATGCGCAGGTCGGCTTCTGCCCCGTCATCGGCACGCACGCGCACGCTCTCGTCGCGGATCGGCGCGGGTCCGGGCGTGGCCGTCACGGGTGGCCGAGCACCGCAGGCAGCGCGGGGACCGACGCGCGCGTGCGCCCCGGCGCGCGCGCCCAGCGCTCGCGATCGTAGACGACGAGGCGCGGATGACCCCGATCGCATTTCGCCCATGCCGAAAGCAGCGGCCGCGCGAACCGTGGAAGTTCGAGCGTGAGCGCGTGGCCGTCCCAATCGGCCTCGATCGCGTGGCCGTCGCGGTCGCGCAGCAACATGCGCGCAGGCACCGAGGTCGTCGGTACCGCATGGCGAAAGCGCAGCACGCCGGCCCGCGTCGCGAGCACCAGCAGCAACTCGCGGCGCGCGAAGCGCAGGCGCGGAGGTTCGCATGCAATCGTGATCGTGGCCGGATTGCCTTCGATCGCGGTCGAACCCGCAGGCGATGCCTCGAACGCTTCGGCGCGTTCGGCCAGCGCGACGAGGCGGTTGCGGCTCAGCGCGAGCTGGCTCGCGTAGGCCTCCATCGCCGCACGCTTGCACGCGCGCGCAGGTTCGTCGGTGGCGATCTCGAGCATGTCGGGCGCGGACGCGCCGTGCACGCAGTACGCGAGGCGCACGCACCGAAAGCCTGCCTGCAGCAGCGCGAGTTCGGCCATCACGTGCAGCGCGCTGTGATCCGGATGCGCGTCGCCGAGCGCGGGCATCGCGACATGGCTCGGCGCGAACGCGGTGATGCGATCGCGCAGCGCATCGATCGCCTGCGGATGGTCCATCAGCATCGCGGTCAGGCCCTGGTCGGGCCAGCCGAGGAAGTGCGCGTCCGCCGCGTGACCCGCGACGGCCAGCCGCTCGAGCGCGGCACGCGCTTCGGCGCGCCGGCGCGCGCCCCAGCGCACGCGGGCGTCCGCATCGATGCGCCAGCGGCGTTCGAGCCAGCGTTGCGGCCACGGATTGTTGTCGCCGTCGGTCGCGAACAGCACCTCGACGCGCGCCCCGGCGCGCAACGCCGCCTGGATCAGCGCGCCGGTCGCGATGGTTTCGTCGTCGGGATGCGGCGCGAACACCAGCAGGCGGTCTTGCGCGGAAGATGGCAGCGAAACCGGCATCGGTCAGTCCCTTGTGTGTCACGCGCTGGACGCGTTCGGCACGGCCACGCCACGCCGGGCACGCGCGCGCCTCGCGCCATTCTGCGGCGCGGCACCGCGACGCGCTAGCCCCCGGGCGCGAGCGCGAGCCAGCGCGCGTTCAACTCGGCAAGCCGCAGGTCGCCTTCCGCGCCGGGCGAGGTGCGCGCCGCGAGGCTGGCTTCAGGCGTGCGCTGCGCGAGCGCCTGCACGGCGTCGGCCGCCTCGCGATACGCCTTGCGGAACGGCACGCCGGCCAGCGCCTGCTCGATCGCGAGATCGGTTGCATGCATCGCGGGCTCGATGGCCGCGCGCATCGCCGCGGGATTCCATTCGAGGCGCCGCAGCAATTCGGGCAGCAGTTCGAGCGCGCCGAGGCCACGCCCGAAGCCGTGCACGATCGCGCCCTTGGAAGGCTGCAGGTCGCGCTGGTAGCCCGAGGGCAACGACAGCAGCTGTTCGATCTCGCAGCGCGCCGCGGCGACGCTCGCATGCGTCGCGCGCATCAGCTCGATCACGTCGGGATTGCGCTTGTTCGGCATGATCGAGCTGCCGGTCGTGTACTCGGGCGGCAGCCGCACGAAGCCGAACTCCGCGGTCGTGAACAGCGAGAGGTCCCAGGCGATCCGGCGCAGGTCGAGCGTCGCGCTGGCGAGCGCGTCGAGCGCCGCGATCTCGAACTTTCCGCGCGAGAGCTGTGCGTAGACCGGACTCGCCTGCATCCGCGCGAAGCCGAGTGCGCAAGTCGAATGGTCGCGGTCGAGCAGCAGGTTCACGCCGAAGCCCGCGGCGGTACCGAGCGGGTTCGCATCGATCCATGCGAGCGTGTCGCGTGCGCGCCAGGCATCGTCGATGAAGGCCTCGGCGAAGCCCGCGAACCACATCGCGGTCGAGGACACCACCGCGCGTTGCAGGTGCGTGTAGCCCGGCATCGGCAGGCTCGTCGCGGCAGCGCGCTCGAGGCATGCGCCGGCGCTTTCGTGGCAGAGCGCGGCCAGGCGCCCGAGTTTCGCCTTCAGCCAGAGCCGCGTCGCGACGAGCACCTGGTCGTTGCGGCTGCGGCCGGCGTGGACCTTGCGCCCGGTGTCGCCGAGGCGCTCGACGAGGCGGGCCTCGATCGCCGAATGGCCGTCCTCGTGGCGGTCATCGAGCACGAAGCGCCCTTCGCCGAAGTCGCGCGCAAGCGCATCGAGCTCGGCAGCGATCGCATCCGCCTCGGCGTCGACGAGCAGGCCGATGCGCGCGAGGCCCTCGACATGCACCTTGCTCGCCGCGATGTCGTGCAGGAAGAACTCGCGATCGAGCAGCACGTCGTCGCCGGCGAGGAACTGCATGACGCGCGCATCGATGCGCGTACCGGATTTGTGCCAGAGCGGATCGGTCATCGGCCCTCCTGTCGCGCATCGGCATCCGCCGCAGCGGGCAGCGGGATGCCCGCAAACTCGTCCAGGCGCAGCGCGAGGTTGAGATTCTGCATCGCCTGCGTCGCCGCGCCCTTGAGCAGGTTGTCGAGCGTCGCGACGATCACGACGCGGCGGCCTCCGGGCGCGACCGTGAAACCGCCGATTTCCGCATGGTGGCATCCGGCGATCGCACTGACCCATGGCGCCTCGTCGAGCACGCGCACGAGTGGCTCGCCTCGGTAGTGCTCGCGGTAGCGCGCGGCGACCGCGTCGCGCGTGGTCGGATGCTGCAGCCACAAATTGACGGTGAGCATGATGCCGCGGAAGTGCGGCCCGACATGCGGCATGAACTCCACCGGCACGCCGAGCTGGCGCGTGACTTCGCGCTCGTGCAGGTGATCGGCGAGCGCGTACGGCATCAGGTTGTCACGCAGCTTGGCGGGGTCGTTGCGATCGGATGGCGTGGTGCCGGCGCCCGACCAGCCCGACACGCCGAAGCAGACCGGCGGTCCCGCGAGTCCGTCGCGCAGTGGCGCGATCGCGAGTTGCATCGCGGTCGCGTAGCACCCCGGGTTCGCGATGCGCCGCTGGCCCCTGTATCGGCCGCGCGTGAGCTCGGGCAATCCGTAGGTCCAGTCGTCGAAGCGATGGTCGGCGGAGAGGTCGACGATCGCGCGCGCCGGATCGACCTCGGCGATCGCGGATACATAGGGCTCCGAGGCGCCGTTCGGCAGCGCGAGCACGACCGCGTCGACCTCGCGACGCGCGGCCTCCGCGGGCGCGAGATCCTCGTAGCGCAGGTCCCGGGCACCGCATGGCTCGCCCGCGCGCGAACGCGAACACGCGAACGCGAGTTCGATCGCGGGATGCGCATCGACGAGGCGCATCAGCTCGGCGCCGACATGGCCACGCGCGCCGACGAGTCCGATCCGCCTCATGCGTCCATCCCTTGCTCCAGCAGCGTGCGTGCACGCGTGCGCGCGTGCTCGACGCAGCGCACGACCTCGTCGAACCCGTCGAAGCCGTACCAGAACACCTTCCACTCGGGCAGCTTGATGCAACCGTCGCTCTCGGCGAAGTAGAACGCATTCACCGGATTGCCGCGGCGTGACCGCCAGAACAGGCGCGGCGTCTCCTCGCGCATGACCTGCCAGACGGCGCGCCCGATGCCCTCGCCCTGCGCCTCGTCGAGCACCGCGAACTTGTCGAGATAGGCGCGGCCACCTTCCTCGGTGAGGATCAGGGCGACGCGATAGTTCTCGCTGACGTAGGCGCGCAGCAGGCGCGTGCGCTCGAAGTAGCCGGGCAGCAGCCTGCGCCCGAACGCCGACTCGATCAGCGCCTGCAACCGCAGCTGATCGAGATCTTCCCACGCCTGCGCACGCAGCACGCGCTCGCCGCGGCGCACGAGCGTGCCCGAGCCCTTGTGCGTGAACAGTTCCTTCGCGAGTTCGGCCGGCCGCGTGATCGACACCGACGAGGACAGCGGCAAGCCGTCGAGCAGGTGCTTGATCTGCTCGAGCTTCAGGCGCATGCCGCCGTTGATCCAGGGCTGCGCGAGCAGGTGTTCGTACTCGGTCGACAGGTTGATCGAATCGATGATGCGGCCGTGCTCGTCGAGCAGGCCGCCGGTGCCGGTCAGGAACACGATCTTGTACGGCTGCAGCGCCTGCACGAGCTCGTTCGCGGCGAAATCGGCATTGACGTTGACGATCTGCCCGCCCGCGGTTTCCGCGAGCGAGGCGATCACGGGGATCGATCCGGCGCGGATCGCGGCCGAGATGCCGTCACTGTCGACGCGCACGACCTTGCCGACGAGGCCGAAGGCGGCGGGGTCGAGCAGTTCGGCCTCGAACACGCCGGACTGGATCGAAGTCGCGCGCACGTCCTGCGCCTGCAGCGCCTCGACCAGCCGCAGGTTTTCCGTACGCAACACCTGGCGCACGACCGCCAGCACGCGCGCGTCGGTGACGCGCAGGCCGTCGAGCGTGCGCTTCTCGATTCCGGTCTCGCGCATGCGCTCGTCGAGCTGCGGCCCGGCACCATGGACGACGATCGGCGTGAGGCCGACCTGCTGCAGGAACGCGAGCGAGGACACCAGCGCCTCGAGTTCGTCGCGCAGCACCGCGCCGCCGACCTTGACCACCGCGAAGCGCGTCGCATCCTGCTGCGAAAAGCGCTTGAGGTACTGCTGGATCTCCTTCGCGCTCGCCATGTTGGAAAGCAGGCGGATGATCGTGCTGCGCATCTCAGCCATGTGGTCGACCGCCCATGTCGCCCGCGCGCGGAGGCGCCCTCCGATCGCCCTCGGGGCGACGCGGACCCGCCAGGACCATGCCGTCGGTGCCGGTCGCGCTCATCGCGGCCCCTCGAACAGGCGCTGGTAGGTCGCCGCCGCTGCCGCGAGCTGGTCGAGCGCGACCCATTCGTCGGCCGCATGCGCCTGCGCGATGTCGCCGGGGCCGAACACGATCGCAGCCAGGCCGGCGGCCGAGAACAGCGAGGCTTCGGTCCAGAAGTCGACCGCGTTGCCGATCGGCAGGCCGAGCGCGTCGGCGAGGTCGCGCGCCTCGAGGCGTCGCTGCTCGGCATCCGCGGTCTCGCCTGCGGGCAGCGGCGGACCGCGGAAGGTTTCCTCGTAGCGTTCCAGCGCGCCCGCATCGACCAGGGTCGCGAAACGCTCGTGCAGTCGATCGAACGACATCGACGGCAGCGGTCGGAAACCGAAGCGCAGGTCCGCTTCGGGCGCGACCATGTTCGCCTTGATCCCGCCTTCGATCCGGCCGATGTTGAAGCGCAGCCCGGTGAGTCCGCCGAAACGCTCGTGCTCCTGCGAAGTCGCGAGTTCGAGCGCGCGCGCCCCCCATCGCACCGCATGGTGCAGCGCGCTCGCGTTCGCGGCGAGATCGCCCGAGGCGTGGCCGGCGCTGCCGCGAAAGCGCAGCCGCACCGAACTGATGCCGCGATGCACGAGCACTGCCTCGCAGCGTGTCGGCTCGGCCACGACCACCGCCTGCAGCGGCCAGTCCGCGAACGGCAGCTGCGCGATGAACGCGCCGACGCAGCGCGCATCGTTCGCTTCCTCGTCGCTCGTGAAGAGCATCGCGGCCTCGCCATCGGTCGCTTCGGCAGCCGCGAGCAGCGCCGCCGCGGCGCCCTTGGTATCGCAGGCACCGAGGCCGATCGCGCGGCCCTCGTCGACGCGAAGCTCGAACGGGCTCGCGCTCCAGTGCGGTGAATCGGGCACGGTGTCGAGGTGCACGTTGAACAGCACCCTCGGCCTGCCGCGCGTCGCCAGCAGGCTGAGCGCACCGTCTCCGTGGTCGGTGAACGTGCAGCGGAAACCGCGCAGCCGCGCCTCGAGGTAGTCGAAGATGCCGCGCGTGATCGCGCGCGGCGGGTTGCGCGTGTCGAATGCGACCAGCGCACGCAGGTGCGCGAGCACCGCGTCGAGCGGCTGCGTTTCGCGCGGGTCGATCGATGGAATCGTGCTCATCGGCGGTTGACCCGCGCCCACAGCGTCGAACTCATGCCGAACAGCTTGATGAAGCCTTCGGCCTCGGTCGCGCCCCAGTCGGCGGACTGGGCATAGGTCGCGCCTTCGGCATCGAGGATGTGCGCGGAGGCGACCGCGATCGCGTGCACGCTGCCGCCGGAGGTTTCCAGCGTGACCTCGCCGCTGACCATGCGCTGCGAACTCTCGAGGAACGCCTCGAGGTCGGTCTTCAGCGGATCGTGGAAGAACCCTTCGTAGACGAGTTCGATCCATTTGCGCGCGACCTCGGGCTTGAAGCGGTTCTGCGGCTTGCTGAGCACCGCCTCCTCGAGCGCGCGGTGTGCGACGAGCAGGGCGACGAGGCCAGGTGCTTCGAACACGATGCGACCCTTGAGGCCGATCGTCGTGTCGCCGGTGTAGAGGCCGCGCCCGACGCCGTACTGCGCGAACGCGCGGTTGAGTTCGCCGAGAAGTGCCGGCCCTGCGAGCGCGCGACCCTCGATGCGCACTGCTTCGCCGCGCTCGAACCCGATGACGATGCGCAGCGGTTGCGCCGGCCATTCGGCGCGCGGCCTGCACCAGCCGCGCGCTGCCTCGCCGGGCGCTTCCCAACGGTCGATCTCGCCGCCGGACATCGTGACGCCGAGCAGGTTCTCGTTGATCGTGTAGTGCTTCTGCTTCGCTTCGACCGCGAAGCCGCGTTGCTCGAGGTACGCCTGTTCGTACGCGCGCGTGTGCGTGTGTTCCTTCTGGATCTCGCGGATCGGGGCGACGATGTCGAAGTCGCCGAGCGATTTCACCGCGAGGTCGAAGCGGACCTGGTCGTTGCCCATGCCGGTGCAGCCGTGCGCGATCGTGCGCGTGCCGAGTTCGCGCGCGCGCGCGATCACCGCCTCGACGATCAGGTAGCGGTCCGACACGAGCAGCGGGTACTGGCCCTGGTACGCCTCGCCTGCGTGCACGAACGGTCGCACGAAGCCGTCCCAGATCGCGGGGCCGCCATCGACGGTCACATGCGTCGCGACGCCGAGCTCGGAGGCGCGCTGTTCGATCCGCGCGCGCTCGGACGCCTCGACGCCGCCGGTATCGGCGAACACCGTGTGCACGGTCCACCCGCGCTCGCGCAACCACGGCACGCAGAAGCTCGTGTCCAGTCCTCCGGAGAAGGCAAGCACGATGTCGCCTTGGCCGGGAATGGGGAACGGGGAGTCGGGAATGGCGGATGCGTCGCTGGACATGTCGTTTTCCGAAGTGATTTGCAGGCCCCCCCCCCGATCCGACGGATCAGGGTGTCGCTTGACCATTCCCTATTCGCTATTCGCCATTCCCAATGGCTGGGCGATCAGCGCAGCCATCACCGCCTTCTGCACATGCAGGCGATTCTCGGCTTCGTCGATCGCGATGCAGGCCGGCGAATCCATCACCGCGTCGGTCGCCTTGACGTTGCGCCGCAAAGGCAGGCAGTGGCTGAATACCGCACCGTCGGTCAGCGCCATCTTGCGCTCGTCCACGATGAAATGCCGGTGCGCGTCGCGG
Organism: Lysobacteraceae bacterium; assembly: GCA_004143945.1. Lineage (GTDB taxonomy): Bacteria > Pseudomonadota > Gammaproteobacteria > Xanthomonadales > Rhodanobacteraceae > Dokdonella_A. The sequence goes on along the minus strand of SEHB01000001.1, from coordinate 113,738 downwards.
ATCGGTTTCTCTTCGTGCCAGCGGCCGAAGTACGGGATCGCGCCCCAGCTCTTCGCGTAGACCACGTGTGCGTCGCGAAACGCCTCGTCGGGGTCGTGGCTGACCGCGAACGAGCCGCCGTTCCGCTCCACGTTCCCGCGTGCGAACCCGAGATAGCGCTCGTCGAGCAGGTACTCCGGCGTCGGGCACAGCAGGGTCACGTCCATGCCGTAACGCGTCGCGATCTGCAGCGCGGAGTTCGCGACCGCGGTGTTCAGCGGCTTCGGATGCCAGGTCCAGGTCAGCACGTACTTGCGTCCGCGCAGCACCCTCTCGCGCGCGGCGCCCGGCGCGCGTGCCGCGAAGTGTTCCTGCAGCGCGAGCACGTGCGCGAGTTCCTGGCACGGGTGGGTGATGGTCTCCATGTTGACGACCGGAACGCTCGAGTGGCGCGCGAACGCCTGCAACACGCGGTCCTCGCGATCGACCGACCAGTCCTGGAACTTCGGAAACGCGCGCACGCCGATCAGGTCGACATACCGCGAGAGCACGCGCGCGACCTCGGCCACGTGCTCTTCCGCTTCGCCGTCCATCACGGTGCCCACGTCGAACTCGATCGGCCAGGCATCCTTGCCGGGCTGCAGCACGATCGCATGGCCACCGAGCTGGAACGCGCCGAGTTCGAAGCTCGTGCGCGTGCGCATCGACGGATTGAAGAACAGCAACGCGATTGACCTGCCCGCGAGCTCGCGTCCGGCGCGCGATTGCTTGTAGCGCGCGGCTTGCTCGAGCAACGCGTCGAGCTCCGCGCGCGACCAGTCCTGGGTGCTGAGGAAATGGCGAAGGGTCATCGTGGGCCTGCGATGTTCGGAAACGGAGTTTCGGAAAAAAAGAAACCCGGCGCGGGGGCCGGGTTTCTGCTCGTCTCGCGTGTGGACGCGCGCATGCCTACCCGGCGGGAATGCAGCAGGGTTCCGGTCGACGCGCGCGCGAGGTCATGCCGGCGGCCATGCGGGCGCTGGTGATGATCTGCGGCTGGATCGAGGATGCGGGCATCGGAAAGGCGCGTGGAACCTGAAGGCGGTGGACGTTACCGGCGAACGGCGCCCGATGCAACTGGCGCGCGGGGCGTGGGCCTACTCGGCAGGCTCGATTCGCACGCGCACGCGCAGGCGATCACCCGGGTCGTAGTCGAGGCGGGACATGAACACGTCGCCGCGATACCTGTACTGCACGTCGTAGGCGACGAGCCGCTGTTCTTCCGCGACGTCCTCGACGACGCGGCAATGCTGCTCGACGCCGTCGTAGTAGCGTGAACCGTTCTGCGCGACGTTGTGCCCCACGGTGCCACCGACCACCGCGCCCGCGACCGTCGCCGCCTTGCGCCCATCACCCTTGCCGACGGTGTTGCCGAGCACGCCACCGACGATCGCACCGATCACGGCGCCGGTGGCCTTGTTGCCGTCGTTGCTGCGGCGTTCGACCGGGTATTCCTCGCAGACCTCGCGCGGTGCACGGTTGCGCACGGTCTCGTACACGGGATCGACGCGCAGGACGTCGGCCCAGGCGACCTTGACGTTCGCAACCGCATCGGGGGATTCGTAATTCCGGTCCTGCGCGTGTGCCCGGGTTCCCGCCAGGCACAACACGAGTACGGCCAACCACATCGGTCTCATCAGAAATGTTCTCCAACCCCGCCGGGACCGCCACGACCGGTGCTACTCCGGCTCTCTATCGATGCGGATGCGGGTCTTGCGCGTAAATTACAGCAGGATGACGCTGAACCCGTGCTAAGCCTGCCCCGCCATTGGAGTTTCCGTCCGACGCCGCGGTCGGCCCTGCTATCATGCGAGGTCCAGCGAGGGCCCCATGCAGCTCCGACTCCACAACAGCCTGACCCGGCGCAGCGAACCGTTCGTTCCCGCCGATCCCGCGCGCGTGACGATGTACGTGTGCGGACCCACGGTCTACAACTTCGTGCATATCGGCAATGCGCGCCCGCCCGTCGTGTTCGGGCTGCTCGCCCGACTGCTGCGGCGCCGTTATCCGCAGGTCGTCTACGCACGCAACATCACCGACGTCGACGACAAGATCAACACCGCCGCGCGCCAGGCCGGCGTGCCGATCGAGGCGATCACCGGACGCTATGCGGCTGCCTACGCCGAGGACATGGCGCGGCTCGGCGCGGACGCGCCCGACCTCGCGCCGCACGCGACCGCGCACATCGGCGACATCGTCGCGATGTGCAAACGCCTGATCGCGCACGGCCACGCCTACGCGGCCGAGGGCCATGTGCTGTTCGACGTCGCGAGCTTCCCCGACTACGGCCGACTGTCGGGACGCTCGACCGAGGACATGATCGCGGGCGCACGCGTCGAGGTCGCGCCGTACAAGAAGAACCCCGCCGACTTCGTGCTGTGGAAGCCGTCCACGCCCGACCTTCCGGGCTGGGACAGCCCCTGGGGCCGCGGCCGGCCGGGGTGGCACATCGAATGCTCGGCGATGGCCGCCGCGCACCTCGGCGAGACGATCGACATCCACGCGGGCGGCAACGACCTGATGTTCCCGCACCACGAGAACGAGATCGCGCAGAGCACCTGCGCGCACGGCGGCAAGCTGTTCGCGCGCTACTGGCTGCACAACGGCATGCTGACTTTCGACGGGCGCAAGATGTCGAAATCGCTCGGCAACGCGCTCGTCCTGCACGAGCTGCTCGAGGCGCACCCGCCCGAAGTCCTGCGCTTCCTGCTGCTGAAGGCGCATTACCGGCAGCCGCTCGACTGGTCCGACAACGCGCTCGCGCAGGCGCGCGCGACGCTCGACGGCTGGTACACCGTGCTGCGCGACCTCGCCGACGTCGAGGTCGATGCGGGCGAGCTCGCCGTGCCGGCCGACCTCGAGGCCGCGCTCTGCGACGATCTCAACACGCCCGAGGCATTCGCGGTGCTCGCGCGCCTCGCCGCCGCCGCGCGCGCCGCGGGCGATTCCGCGGCGAAGCGCGCGGCCAAGGCCGCGCTGCTCGGCGCAGCAGGCATGCTCGGCCTGCTGCAGCAGGACCCGGAAGCGTGGTTCAAGCAGTCGACCGGCGGCGTCGCGGTCGACGAAGCCGAAGTGCAGCGCCTCGTCGACGCACGCGTCGCCGCGAAGAAGGCGCGTGAATTCGCCGAAGCCGACCGCATCCGCGACCAGCTCGCTGCGATGGGCGTCGCGATCGAGGACACCGCGCAGGGACCGCGCTGGAAGGTGGTCGGAGCCGATGGCTGCGCTGCCTGACGCTGCCGAAGGGAGCGCTGCCGAGGCGCAGGACGCGATCGCGTCCGAGTTCGCGTTCTTCGGCGACTGGACCGAGCGCTACCAGTACCTGATCGACCTCGGCCGCAAGCTGCCGCCATTCCCGGACGAGTGGCGCACCGAAGAGCACAAGGTGCAGGGCTGCCAGTCGCAGGTCTGGCTCGTCGCGGAGGGCGATGCGCAGCGCCTGCGCTACGCCGCGATCAGCGATTCCTCGATCGTGTCCGGGCTCGCGGCATTGCTGTTGCGCGTCTACTCGGGCCGCCCCGCGGCCGAGATCCTCGCCACCGAACCGCGCTTCGTCGAGGCGATCGGCCTCGCGAAGCATCTTTCACCGACCCGCTCGAACGGCTTCGCCTCGATGCTCGCGACGATCAAGCGCCACGCTGCCGCGGCGCTCGCCGCGTAGACGGGTCGCTTCGCTGCCCGGCGCCTGCCTGCAACGGCGCTGCGGGCCAGGAAAAGCTCGGAACACGGAGCACACCGAGCGCGGATCAGGAACATCTTCCAGTGCAGCTCGGCGCCCGGCACGCAAGCGCTGTCGCTGGTTCATCCGGGAAGTTTCATCCTCGACGGCAGCACGGCTGCGCTTCAATCGCGCGATGCCCCACGCTGTGCGCGGCGCTCCAGTCTTGCCGACACGAAATCGCGATCACATCGTATGGGTCGGGCGTTCCTGCGTCAGGATGCCGGCGAGGATCGATTCGATCTTGGTGCGGGCGGCTTCGCCATCGGCGGATTCGTTGAACTGCACGCCGATGCCGGCCATGCGGTTGCCCTGCGCGCCCGCGGGGGTGATCCAGATCACCTTGCCGGGCACCGGCAGGCGGTCCTTCTCCTCCATCACCGTGAGCAGGATGAAAACCTCGTCGCCGAGGTTGTAGCGCTTGCTCGTCGGCACGAACAGGCCGCCGCCGCGCACGAACGGCATGTAGGCATTGAACAGCGCGCCCTTGTCCTTGATCGCGAGCGGCAGGATGCCCTGCCGTGGTGCACCGCCAATCGCCGGCGTCGACATGTCGCTTCCCTCCGAGATCGCCCGACCCGCCGTTCCGCGACGGGTCTTGCGGGGCGCCGGATGTTCATTCCGGCAAGTTTGGCGGTCCGGCCCGGCGTGCAGCGATCCGGATCAGGTGCCGCGGCGCGCCGGCCAGGCGCGCAACAGGTCGAGCAACAGCAGGTCGATGCGCAGCGAGGTCGCGAGCAGGCCGCGTGCACGGTCGGCGTGCCGCGACCACGCCGCTAGCTTCGGGATTTCGCCGCGCGCGGTCAAGCCGAATGCGCCGGATCGCCCGCTCGCGAGCGCGCGCGCCTCGTCGCGCGCGAGCACCGAGGCGAACCACAGTCGCATGTCGGCGCGGTCCGCGGCCCAGCGGTCGGCGACCGCGAGCGCGCTGTCGCGACCCGCGGCGAGTGCGCCGAGGTCGTCGGCGCAGGCGCGCCTTATCGCGAGCGAGTCGCCCGCACTCCACTCGAGTGCGCGCCCGGGGTTGCCGAGGCTCGCCTGCAGCGCAGCTTCGGCGACCGGCGGCTCGACGCCCTGCGCCAGCAGCCATGCAGAGGCTTCCGCGGCGGAGGGCGCACGCAGCTCGACGCGCTGGCAGCGGCTGCGGATCGTCGCGGGCAGGCGCGCCGGCTCGTCCGCGACGAGCACGATCACGGTCGACGAGGCAGGTTCCTCGAGCGTCTTCAGCAACGCGTTCGCCGCACTCGCGTTGAAGCGGTCCGCCGGGTCGACGAGCGCGATCTGCCAGCCGCCGAACTGGCTCGACATCGCGAGCCGCTGCGAGAGCGCGCGGACCTGGTCGACCGTGATCTCGCTGCGCGGCCGGCCGTCGTCGCGCAATTCGAGCCCGACGCGCACGAGATCCGGATGCGAGCCCGCCGCGAGCAATCCGCAGGCGCGGCAACTGCCGCAGGCGTAGCCGGCGTCGTCGCGTCGCTCGCACAGCGCCGCGCGCACGAAGGCCTCGGCGAGTGCGCGCTTGCCGAGCCCGGCCGGCGCGGCGAGCAGCAGTCCATGGTGCAGGCGTTGGGACGCGAGCGCCGTCGCGAGCGTGCGCCAACTCTCGGCGAGCCAGGGCGCGAGCATCAGGCGTGCCCTCGGAGGCCCGCGAGGAATGCATCGATCGCGGCGGCCGCATCGGCGCGGACCTGGTCCAGGGATTGCGAGGCATCGATCACGCGGAATCGCGCGGGCTCGGCCGCCGCGCGCGCGCGATAGGCCTCGCGCACGCGCTCGAAGAACGGCGCGCCCTCGCGTTCGATGCGATCGGCATCACCGCGCCGTCCCGCGCGCGCGAGCCCGGTCGCCACCGGCACGTCGAGCAGCAGGGTCAGGTCGGGGACCACCGGGGCGGCCCACGCCGCGAGTTCGGCGATGCAATCGACGGGCAAGCCGCGCCCGCCGCCCTGGTACGCGTGGCTCGCATCGACGTAGCGGTCCGACAACACCCACCGTCCCGCCGCGAGCGCGGGCACCACGACTTCGCGCACGAGCTGCGCGCGCGCCGCGAACATCAACAGCAATTCGGCTTCGGGGCTGATACCCGCGTGGGCAGGATCGAGCACGAGCGCGCGCACCGCTTCGCCGAGTGCGGTACCGCCGGGTTCGCGCGTCGCGACGACCTCGTGGCCGTGCGCGGCGATGCGCTCGCGCACCACCTCGAGCACGGTGCTCTTGCCGGCGCCCTCGCCGCCTTCGAGCGTGACCAGCCGCCCGCGGCTCATTCGCGCCGCAACTGGTACTTGCGGACCGCGCGGTTGTGCGCGTCCAGCGTCGGCGAGAACTCGTGGCTGCCGTCGCCGCGCGCGACGAAGTACAGCGCGTCGCCGGGAGCGGGATGCAGCGCGGCTTCGATCGCGGGCACGCCGGGCAGCGCGATCGGCGTCGGCGGCAGGCCGTCGCGCGTGTAGGTGTTGTACGGCGTATCGGTCTCGAGGTCGCGGCGGCGGATGTTGCCGTCCCAGTCGCGCCCGATGCCGTAGATCACGGTCGGATCGGTCTGCAGCCGCATGCCGTACTTGATGCGACGCATGAACACCCCTGCGATCTCGGCGCGCTCACCCGCGCGTCCGGTTTCCTTTTCGACGATCGAGGCGAGGATCAGCGCCTCGTACGGCGTCTTCAGCAGCACATCGGGCGCGCGCGAGCCCCACAACCGCCCGAGCGCCTTCTTCATCGCCGCATGCGCGCGCACGAGCACGTCGAGGTCGGACTCGCCGCGCACCCAGGCGTAGGTCTCGGGCAGGAACCAGCCTTCCGGATGGACACCTTCGACGCCGACGCGGCGCGCGATGTCCTCGTCGGTCGCGGTGGTGAGCGTCTGCTTCAACCCCGATTCGGTCGCCAGCGCCGTGCGCAACTGGCGGAAGGTCCAGCCGTCGACGATCGTGAAGCGGTGTTGCACGACTTCACCCGCGGCCATCCGGCGAAGCAGTTCGCGCGGCGTGATCCCGCGCGGCAGCGCGTACTCGCCCGCGTGCAGGCTGCCGTCGACGCCGAGTTCGCGCGCGAGCAGCCGCCAGCGAAGTTCCGACAGCCGGTTGTTCGGCACCAGGTCGTCGCGGCGCATCTGCGAGACGATCGCGCGGAAGCCCGCGCCGCGCTCGATCACGAGCGTCTGGTCGTCGCGTTGCACCGGCAACGGCGCGTCGGCGAATCCGCGGTAGTCGTGCCACGCATACGCGCCCGCGGCGAGCACGCCGAGGAACAGCAGGAGCACGAGCGCGCGCAGCGCGGAAAAGCCGCGCGCCGGCGCTGCCGGCAGGAGTCGGTGGGGAATGCTCATCGGCGGCGAGGGTACCCGGAATCGGCCTGCGAGGGCGAGTATGCGGGGTGGGCATGCGCGATGCGCGTCGGGCGGATGGGCGGGACGTCCAGCGGCAGCCCGCTCCTGTCCCGGCCGCGTCGTCCGCCTGCGCGCGTGGACTTCGGATGCATGCGCCCCACGCGCACGCGCGTCAGCCCGGGCAACCGAGCGCGCGGAGCAGGCCGCGCGCCTTCGCGCGGGTCTCGTCGAGTTCGCGATCGGCTACCGAGTCGGCGACGATCCCCGCGCCCGCGCGGAATCCGACCGCGGCGCCATGCTGCACGAGGGTGCGGATCAGGATGTTGAGGTCCAGGTCGCCGTTGCGGTCGATGTAGCCGAGCGAACCGGTGTACGCGCCGCGCCCCTCGCGCTCGAGGTCCGCGATGATCTGCATGCAGCGCACCTTCGGGCAGCCCGTGATCGTGCCGCCCGGGAACACCGCGCGCACGACGTCGACGGGCGAAACGCCTTCGCGCAAGCGTCCGCGCACGTTCGACACGAGATGGTGCACGTGCGCATAGCTTTCGACCACCATCAGTTCGTCGACGCGCACGCTGCCGGGCACGCAGACGCGGCCGAGGTCGTTGCGCTCGAGGTCGATCAGCATCACGTGCTCGGCGCGTTCCTTCGGGTGCGCGGCGAGCTCGCGCATTCGCGCGACATCGTCGTCGCCGGCGCCGCGCGGTCGCGTGCCCGCGATCGGCCGGGCCTGTGCGACGCCGCCGCGCACTTCGACGAGGCGCTCGGGCGAGGAACTCGCGATCGCCCAGTCGCCGGCCTGCAGCAGGCCCGCGAACGGCGCCGGGTTCGCACGCCGCAGCGCGCCATGCAGCGCAGCGGGTGCGGGCGGCGTCGCGAATCGCGCCTGCCAGCTCCGCGAGAGGTTGACCTGGAACACGTCGCCCGCGCCGAGATGCGCGTGCACGCGCGCGACGCCGTCGAGGAAGCGCGCCGGCGGCTCCTCCGCGACCTCGAGCACCGCAGGCAGAGCGGGCGGGTTCGCAGGCGCCGCCTCGAGGTCCGCGAGCATCGCGCGCAGCAATTCCTCGCGCCCTGCTTCGGCAACGAGCACGGTGCGGTCGGCGGGATGGTCGACGATGATCGCCGCGGGGCAGCGCAATGCGAGCGCGACCGGCAGCGCGTCGCGCGCGGCAGGCAGCCGCAGCGACGGCTCGATCGACGCCGCGAGTTCATATCCGAGGTAGAGCAGCCAGCCGCCATGGAACGGCAGGGCGTCATCGATGCGCGGCAGCTGCGCCGCGCGCCAGTCGCGATCGAGCGTCTCGAGGAAGCGGACGCCGGCGTGCGCATCCACGTCCGCGCCCGCGTCGAGCCGCAGCGCGGATTCGGGGAACGCGAACAGGATGTCGTGGCGCGCACGCGCATTGCCGCGCGCGGCGCTCTCGAGCAGGCCCGGATAGCGCAGCGGCTGCGCAGCCGCCAGCGCCAGCAGGTCGCGACGACCCGGCAGGACCCGGACCACACCGTTCATCGGGGCATCTCGGACGTGGGCCAACGGAAATCGCAAGGCACGAGATTGAAGCACGGAGCCCACGGAGAACGCGGAGGCAGATCCTCTCGCATTGCGCTCCTCGGTGTGCTCGGTGCGGCTCCGTGTTTCAGGCGTCGAGCCGGCTGGGCTGGCACGGCTCGCTCAGATCTTGCGGAACACCAGCGTGCCGTTGGTGCCGCCGAAGCCGAACGAGTTGGACAGCACGACGTCGAGCTGCGCGTCGCGCGCCGTGTGCGGCACGAAGTCGAGGTCGCAGCCCTCGCCCGGGTTGTCGAGGTTGATCGTCGGAGGCACCACGCCGTCGCGCAGCGCGAGGATCGAGAAGATCGCCTCGACGCCACCGGCCGCACCGAGCAGGTGGCCGGTCATCGACTTGGTCGAGCTGACCATGAGCGTGTCCGCATGCGCGCCGAACACGCCGCGGATGCCGTGCACCTCGGCCACGTCTCCCGCCGGCGTCGAGGTGCCGTGTGCATTGATGTACTGCACCTGGTCGAGGTTGATGCCCGCGTCCTTGACCGCGGCGACCATGCAGCGTCCGCCACCCTCACCGTTCTCGCTCGGCGCAGTCATGTGGTACGCGTCGCCGCTCATGCCGAAGCCGATCAGCTCGCAGTAGATGCGCGCGCCGCGCTTCTTCGCGTGTTCGTACTCCTCCACCACCACCACGCCGGCGCCGTCGGACAGCACGAAGCCGTCGCGGTCGCGGTCCCACGGACGGCTCGCCTTCCCGGGCTCGTCGTTGCGCGTCGACAGTGCACGCGCGGAGCAGAAGCCGCCGACCGCGGTGCCGACGGTCGAGAACTCGGCGCCACCGGCCACCATCACGTCGGCATCGCCGTACTGGATCATGCGCATCGCGAGGCCGATGTTGTGCGTGCCGGTCGTGCAGGCGGTGACGCAGGCGATGTTCGGACCCTTGAGTCCGAGCATGATCGAGAGGTTGCCGGCCGCCATGTTGATGATCGAGCTCGGCACGAAGAACGGCGAGATCTTGCGCTGGCCGTGCTCGTGGTAGGTGATCGAGGTGCGTTCGATCGTCGCGATCCCGCCGATGCCGGCGCCGACCGCGACGCCGATGCGTTCCTCGTCGTGCTCGTGCGGCTTGAGGCCGGCGTCGGCGAGCGCCTGCACCGAGGCCGCGATGCCGTAATGGATGAACGGATCCATCTTCTTCACGTCCTTCGCCGCCACGTACTGCGCGGGGTCGAAGTCGCGGATCTCGCCGGCGATGCGCGTCGGGAAGGTGGAGGCGTCGAAGTGCGTGATCGGACCGATGCCACTGCGGCCGGCCGTGATGTTCGCCCATGCGGTCGCGACGTCGTTGCCGACGGGACTGACGATGCCGAGACCGGTGACGACGACGCGACGCTTGCTCATGGAAAGATCACCTGGGCGGGCATCCCTCGCCCGCGATGCGGATCACGGCCATCCGTGGCCGTACTGTGCGTTGAAAAGCAAAACTGCGCCTCGCGGCGCAGTATCGCGGCGAAACCTGGAGCGGACGATCAGGCCTTGACGTGCGCCTTGACGTAGTCGATCGCCTGCTGGACGGTCGTGATCTTCTCGGCTTCCTCGTCCGGGATCTCGCACTCGAATTCTTCTTCCAGCGCCATCACCAGCTCGACGGTGTCGAGCGAGTCCGCGCCGAGGTCGTCCACGAACGACGCGTTCGGGGTGACTTCATCGTCCTTCACGCCAAGCTGTTCGACGACGATCTTCTTGACGCGCTCTTCGATAGTGCTCATTGCTGGTAAACCTCCGATCGGAATTCGTGCGGTGCGGTCGCGACGGGGGTGCCGCACGGCACCGCGCCCCTGCAAACCGCGGCATTGTAGTGGAAGGCCCGCCCCCTCGCCAGCATCGCCGGGACGCGCGCGGCGGGCGGCCGCGGCGGCACGCAAGGCGCTGAATCGCAAGGCTACGGCATGTACATGCCGCCGTTCACGTGCAGCGTCTCGCCACTGATGTAGCCCGCGGCGGGGGACGCGAGGAACGCCACCGCGTGCGCGATGTCGCTCGCGGCACCGAGCCGGCCGAGCGCGATCTGCCCGAGCAGCGCATCGCGTTGCTGTTCAGGCAACGCGCGCGTCATGTCGGTGTCGATGAATCCGGGTGCGACGACATTGACGGTGATGCCGCGCGACCCGACCTCCCGAGCGAGCGATTTGGAGAACGCGATGATGCCGGCCTTGGCCGCGGCGTAGTTCGCCTGGCCCGGGTTGCCGGTCAGGCCGATCACCGACGCAATCGAGATGATGCGGCCCTTGCGCGCCTTCATCATGCCGCGCATGACCGCCTTCGAGCAGCGGTAGACCGAGCTCAGGTTGGTGTCGAGGATCGCCTGCCAGTCCTCTTCCTTCATGCGCATCAGCAGCTGGTCGCGCGTGATGCCCGCGTTGTTGACGAGGATCGAGACCGGCCCCTGCTCCTTCGCGATCGCATCCACGAGCGCCTCGACCGCGGCGCCATCGGTGACGTCGAGCCGGCGTCCGGCGCCTGCGTGCGGCGCCAGCCGGTCGCCGATGGCCTGGGCGCCCGTGTCGGTGGTCGCGGTGCCGACGACCGTCGCGCCGAGCGCTGCGAGTTCGTCCGCGATCGCGGCGCCGATGCCGCGGCTCGCGCCGGTGACCAGTGCGATCTCGCCTTCCAGCAACTTGCCCATGGTGTCCGTCCTGCGCTGCGAAGCGGCGAACCTTACAAGAAACGCGCGGCGCCGCGTAGCTCGCGCGTCGCGATCACGCGCGCCAGTCGGCGAGCGCGGATTCGAATTCGCCCGGGGTGCCGAGCGCGCGGCCGTCGATCGTCTTGTCGATGCGCCTGGCCAGTCCCGTCAGCACCTTGCCCGGACCGCACTCGGCGACGCGCGTGATGCCGGCGCCGGCGAGCGCCTGCACGCAGCCGGTCCAGCGCACCGGCAGGTAGAGCTGCCGCACGAGTGCTTCGCGGATGGAAGCGAGGTCGTCGTGCACGCGTGCGTCGACGTTCTGCACGATCGGGATTCGCGGCGCGTTCCAGGCATAGGCCGTGATCGCCTCGGCGAGGCGATTGGCCGCTTCGCGCATCAACGGGGTATGCGAGGGGACGCTGACGCTGAGCTTGACCGCCTTGCGCACGCCGCGTTCGGCCAGCAGCGCGAGCACGTCGTCGACCGCACGCGCGTGTCCGCCGATCACGACCTGGCCCGGCGAGTTGTAGTTGGCGGGCACCACGACCTGGTCGCCCGACACCTCGCGACAGGCCTCTTCGATCAGCGCATCGTCGGCGCCGATCACGGCCGCCATCGCGCCGGCGCCTTCGGGCGCGGCATCCTGCATCGCCTGCCCGCGGATGCGCACGAGGTGCGCGGCGTCGTGCAGTCCGATCACGCCCGCGGCGACCAGCGCGGTGTACTCGCCGAGGCTGTGGCCCGCGAGCAGCGCGGGCTGCGCGCCGCCCTGCCCGATCCAGAGCCGCCACACGGCGACGCCGGCCGCGAGCAATGCGGGCTGCGTGTACTCGGTGCGGTTGAGCATCGGCTCGGGACCGCCCTGCGACAACGCCCAGAGGTCGACGCCGGCGCCGTCCGAGGCTTCTTCGAACGTCGCGCGCACCCCCGCGTGGAACTCGGACAGTTCGGCCAGCATGCCGATCGATTGCGAGCCCTGGCCGGGGAAGACGAAGCCGAGTTCCGGCATGCTCGTTTCGGGATTCGTCATACGGTCAGGCGCTCCGATGATGGTCGCTCACGTCGTGCATCGAACAAGGGCCGGCGAAACAGGAGGAACGTGCGTACGGCTCGATCCATTCCCCATGCCCCATTCCCGGCTCTTCAATACTTGAGCAGCGCGGATGCCCATGTGAACCCGCCGCCGAAGGCCTCGAGCAGCACGGTCTGGCCGCGCTGCACCTTGCCCGAGCGCACGGCTTCGTCGAGCGCGAGCGGCACCGAGCCCGAGGAGGTGTTGCCGTGGCGATCGACCGTGACGATCACGCGGTCCATCGACAGCTTCAGTCGCTTCGCGGTCGCCTCGATGATGCGCAGGTTGGCCTGGTGCGGAATCAGCCAGTCGACGTCGGATTCGCGCATGCCGGCGTCCTCGAGCGTTTCGCCGACGATGCGGTCGAGCGTCTTGACCGCGACCTTGAACACCTCGTTGCCGGTCATCATCACGCGCACGCCGTGGTTGGGCTCGTCGCGGAAACCCGCGGACACGCCGACCGGGTTGTACAGCAGGTGTTTGTAGCCGCCGTCGGCATGCAGGCGCGTGGTGTAGATGCCGGGCTCGGACGAAGCCTCGAGCACGACCGCGCCGGCACCGTCGCCGAACAGCACGCAGGTCGCGCGATCGCCGAAATCGAGCATGCGCGTCAGCGTTTCGGCGCCGACCACGAGCGCACGCTTGGCCTGGCCGCCACGGATGAACTTGTCCGCGATGCCGAGCGCGTACATGAAGCCCGAGCACGCGGCATTCACGTCGAAAGCGGCGCAGCCGTTCGCGCCGAGGCGGTGCTGCAGCAGGCAGGCGGTCGACGGGAAGATGATGTCCGGCGTGGTGGTGCCGAGCACGATCAGGTCGAGGTCGGCGCCCTTGATGCCGGCTGCGTCGAGCGCATGCGTGGCGGCGTAGAACGCGAGGTCGCCGGTGGTCTCGCCGTCGGCCGCGAAGCGGCGTTCGCGGATGCCCGTGCGCGACGCGATCCACTCGTCGGTGGTGTCGACGAGCTTCTCGAGGTCGGCGTTGGTGACGACCTTTTCGGGCAGGTAGCTGCCGGTTCCAGCGATGCGTGAGTAGATCAGGACCGTTCCCCGGTGGGCGCTGCGACGGCCTGCCGCGGCGACTTCGCGCCGCGCGACGGGTCCCGCATTGCGGCGATCGATGTCGCCGGGCTCAGCATCCTGGGATCGCCCGACGTCGGCGCCGCGCGCATCCTGCCCGCGGATCAAGGCCGGGCGCGCCGCGAAGCGGCGTGCCGGGGAGATCAGTCTTCGTCGCGGACGCGCGTCTTGGCGTCGATGACCTTCTTGCCGCGGTAGTAGCCGTCCTTGGTGACGTGGTGGCGCACGTGCACCTCGCCCGAGGTCGGGTCGGTCGACAGCTGCTTGGCGGTCAGCGCATCGTGCGAACGACGCATGCCGCGGGTGGACGGGGTTTTGCGACTCTTGGCAACAGCCATGACACTCTCCGGTTCAATTCTTCTTCAGCGATCCCAGCACCGAGAACGGATTGGGGCGCCGTGATGCGGACTCGACCTCGTCCGCCTGGTCCTTCCACTCCAGTGGAGCGCCGGGCTTGAGCGGCACCACCGGCAACGCGAGGATCAATTCGTCCTCGACCACATCGGCAATCGAAAGCGCGCCGTCGACCACGAGCAGCGGCTCGTAACCCGGCGGCAGCGCGGCCTCCCCGTCCTCGTCGTCGATCAGGCCGAGGCGCTGGTCGATCGAGACCGGGAACACGAACGTCTCCAGCGTGCGCTGGCAAACCATCGACAGGCCCGCATCCACCTTCAGCGCGAGGAATGCGACGCCGAGTTCATCCCGGCCGAATTCCGCCACGTAGTGCAGATCACCCTCGTCGGAAGCGAGGCTTCCGCGCAGGCGATGCAGGCCGGCCAGAGGCAAATTGCCTTCGTACGTACGGCGCGCCTGCACCTGGCGCGAGACATCCACGCGATCTGGCAGGGCTGCGGACATGGGCGCGCGATGGTAGGTGGCGCACCTCGCGCTGTCAACCGCGGCGCACCCGCGCGCACGCGGGCTGCCGCGCCGGATACACTCCGGACTGGCCAGCTGGACAGGGCAAGACGTGGTGATCCTGCTTGCATGCGCCGCCACGGCGACGCTGCTGCTGTGTGCCTTCCTGTGGCGCGAGCGCCGCCTGCGCCGCCGGCGCGACCTGCTCGGCGAGATCCTCGACCTCGCCGACGCGCTCGAGCGCGAGCTGCTCGAATGCCGCGCACGCCTGCGTGAGGTGCCCGCGCTGGCCGCGAGCCTGCGCCTGTCGGCGCGCGCGACGCTGGCCGCCGAACCGCAGGTGCAGGAAGCCCTGCGCGACCTGCTCGCGCATCGGCTCTGGATCAAGGACCACGCGGCCGGCGCGAGCGACGCCGAACTCGCGCGCGCGCGCGATGCGCTGGCGTCGACGCGCGCATCGCTCTCGACCCAGCTCGACCGCCTCGCCGACGTGCGCGCGGACCTCGCCGATGCACGCGCCTCGCTGTCGGCGCCGGTGGAACCCGCGTCGTGAGCGTCGAGGCGCCGCGCCTCGTGCTCGCCTCGACCTCGCCCTACCGGCGCGAACTGCTCGCGCGATTGACTTCTTCCTTCAGCGTCGACGCACCGCGCGTCACCGAGCACGCGCGCCCAGGCGAGTCGCCGGCGCTGCTCGCGCAGCGGCTCGCGCGCGAAAAGGCGCACGACGTCGCGCTGCGCCATCCGGGCAGCCTCGTCGTTGGCAGCGACCAGGTGGCCGAGCTCGATGGCCACGCGATCGGCAAGCCCGGCACGGCGGAAGCCGCGCGTGCGCAGCTTGCCGCGTGTTCCGGGCGCGAACTGCTGTTCCACACCGCGGTCTGCGTCGTCGACACGGGCTCGACCGAACCGCAGGCGCAGACCGCCGCGGACCTCACGCGGGTCGTGTTCCGCGTGCTCGATGCGGACGAGATCGCGCGCTACGTCGAGGCCGAGCGCCCGCTCGACTGCGCCGGCTCGTTCAAGGTCGAGGGACTCGGCATCTGCCTGTTCGAGCGCATCGAGAGCATCGACCCGACCGCGCTGGTGGGCCTCCCGCTGATCGCGCTCGCTCAGATGCTGCGCGCGGCCGGCCACGCGTTGCCCTGACCATGCCCGGCGGCGTCAGCGCGAAGTTCCGATGCGATCGGCGCCGTCCTGGCCTCGAGCGAGCAGCAGGGTCATGCGCCGTCGCGTGTCGGCGTCCGCATTGTCGGGCGCAAGCAGCGCGTGCCAGCGGCGCCCGGTCGCGAGTTTCCACGTCAGCGTCGTGAACGCACCGATGCGCGTATGCGCCACCAGCACCGCGTCGTGCGTGCGCTCGCGACCACGCAGCTGCCAGCCCGCTTCGCCGTACGCGATGCGACGCAGCGGCGGCCGCACGAAGCGCAGCACGGACACCATGCCCGCCGCGAGCGCGAGCAGCGACACGGCGAGCTTCGGCGCGGTCGGCCACCCGGTCAGCAGCGGCGCGATCGCGGAAAGCAGCACGATCGCCCCGCCCGCGAACGCGATCAGGCGCGACGGACGGTAGTCAATCGCGATGGTGGGCGCGGATTTCATCGACGAGTGCCGCGAAGCGCGGCTCCGGGGGGACCGACTGGCCGGTCAGCCAGTCCCAGAGATCGGGATCGGACTGCTCGAGCAGGTCCGCGAAGTCGGCGCGTGCGATCGCATCGGCGCCTGCATGGCGATCGTCGAGCCACCAGCCGAGCAGACGATCGAGTTCGCGCGTGCCGCGCCGCGCGCGCCAGCGCAGGCGCGACAGCTCGCTCATGCGAGCGCGAGCCAGGCCAGGCGCGCCCACAACAGCATCAGCGCGACGGAACCCGCGAGATAGGCGGTGAAGCGGTGCGTGACCTTGTTGTAGCTGCAATGGATCGCGCTGTGGATCGCGCGCAGCGCGACGAACAGCCACGCCAGCGCGAGCAGTGCGCCGTCCTCGGCGCGGATCGCGAACGCGACGCCGAGCGCGAGGTAGAACAGGACCGGCAGCTCGAACAGGTTGCGGAAGTTGTCCGCCGCGCGCGTGTCGACGAAGCGCTGCGCGGCCTGCACCGAGGTCGCCACCGACTGCGGGTGGATGCGCAGCCTTCGCATTTCGGCGATGCGAAGCACGTACATGCGCAGCTGGACGACGAAGGTCAGCAGCGCCATCGCGAAGGCGGGTGCCGCAAGCGCGCGCGCGAGCGGATCCATCGGTTCAGCCCGCGCGTTCGACGATGAGCTTCTTGATCTCCGCGATCGCCTTGGCCGGGTTCAGTCCCTTCGGGCAGGTGCGCGCGCAGTTCATGATCGTGTGGCAACGGTAGAGCTTGAACGGGTCCTCGAGTTCGTCCAGGCGCGCGCCGGTGTCCTCGTCGCGCGAATCCACGATCCAGCGATAGGCCTGCAGCAGGACAGCCGGACCCAGATAGCGCTCGCTGTTCCACCAGTAGCTCGGGCACGAGGTCGTGCAGCACGCGCACAGGATGCACTCGTAGAGGCCATCGAGTTTCGCGCGATCGTCCTTGGACTGCAGCCGCTCGCGATCCGGCGGCGGCGGCGTGTCGGTGCGCAGCCACGGCTTGACCGATGCGAGCTGCGCGTAGAAATGCGTGAGGTCGGGCACCAGGTCCTTGACCACCGGCATGTGCGGCAGCGGATGGATCTTCACGTCGCCCGAACCGCAATCCTCGACGGCCTTGGTGCAGGCCAGCGTGTTGGTGCCGTCGATGTTCATCGCGCACGAACCGCAGATGCCCTCGCGGCACGAACGTCGGAACGTCAACGTCGGATCGATCTCGTTCTTGATCTTGATCAGGGCGTCGAGGACCATCGGCCCGCAACTGGCCATGTCGACGTCGTAGGTGTCGACGCGCGGGTTCTGGCCGTCGTCCGGGTTCCAGCGATAGACGCGGAACGTGCGGATCTCCTTCGTCCCCGCTGCCGCCGGATGATGCCTGCCGGCCTTGATCTTCGAGTTCTGCGGTAGCGTGAATTCAGCCATCTTGGCTCCGTGATTCGTCATTGGTGATTCGTGATTCGGGAAAGCTGGATTCACATCGCCGACGGCGTCCGCGAATCACCAATCACCCATCACGAATCACGCCTCAATACACACGCTTCTTCGGCGGAACCGGCTCGACGTCGCCGGTCAGGGTGTTCATGTGCACCGGCCGGAAGTCGAACCCGCATTTGCCGTTCGCATCGACGCTGACCAGCGTGTGCTTCATCCAGTTGTCGTCGTCGCGCTCGGGGTAGTCCTCGCGCGCATGCGCGCCGCGGCTTTCGTGGCGCTGCTCGGCCGAATTGATCGTCGCGACAGCGTTGTAGAGCAGGTTCTGGAGCTCCAGCGTCTCGATGAGGTCGGAATTCCACACCAGCGAGCGGTCCGTCACGCGCACGTCCTGGAACGAGGCGAACACCGTGTCCATCTTGGCGCAGCCTTCCTGCAGCGTCTTCGCGGTGCGGAACACCGCGGCGTCGGCCTGCATCGTCTTCTGCATCGTGAGACGGATCTCGGCGGTCGGCGTCGAACCGTTCGCGTTGCGGACGCGGTCGAGGTTCGAAAGCGCCGCGTCGCAGGCCGACGCAGGCAGCTCCTTGTGCGGCTGCCCGGGCCGGATCGTCGCGGCGCAACGCTGCGCGACCGCGCGACCGAACACGACGAGGTCGAGCAGCGAATTGGAGCCGAGGCGGTTGGCGCCGTGCACCGACACGCAGGCCGCCTCGCCGATCGCGTACAGGCCCGGCACCACCGCGTCCGGGTCGCCGCCGACCTTGCGCACGACTTCGCCGTGGTAGTTGGTCGGGATGCCGCCCATGTTGTAGTGCACGGTCGGCAGCACCGGGATCGGCTGCTTCGTCACGTCGACGCCCGCGAAGATGCGCGCGCTCTCGGCGATGCCCGGCAGCTTCTCGTGGATCACCTCGGGGCCGAGGTGCATGAGGTTCAGGTGGATATGGTCCTGGTGCGTCCCGACGCCACGACCCTCGCGGATCTCGATCGTCATCGAGCGGCTCACGACGTCGCGCGAGGCGAGGTCCTTCGCATTCGGCGCGTAGCGCTCCATGAATCGCTCGCCGGCCGAGTTGGTGAGGTAGCCACCCTCGCCGCGCACGCCTTCGGTGATCAGGCAGCCCGCGCCGTAGATGCCGGTCGGATGGAACTGCACGAATTCCATGTCCTGCAGGGGCACGCCCGCGCGCAGCGCGAGGCCGCCGCCGTCGCCGGTGCAGGTGTGCGCCGAGGTGGCGCTGAAGTAGGCGCGCCCGTAGCCGCCGGTCGCGAGCACCACGCCGTGCGCGCGGAACAGGTGCAGCGTGCCCTCGGACATGTCGAGCGCGAGCACGCCGCGGCACACGCCTTCGGAATCGAACACGAGGTCGAGCGCGAAATACTCGACGAAGAAGCGCGCGTCGTGCTTGAGCGACTGCTGGTACAGCGTGTGCAGCATCGCGTGACCGGTGCGATCGGCCGCGGCGCAGGTGCGCTGCGCGGTGCCCTTGCCGTAGTGCGTGGTCATGCCGCCGAACGGGCGCTGGTAGATCTTGCCCTCGTCGGTACGCGAGAACGGCACGCCGTAGTGCTCGAGCTCGATCACCGCGGCCGGCGCTTCCTTGCACATGTACTCGATCGCGTCCTGGTCACCGAGCCAGTCCGAACCCTTGATCGTGTCGTAGAAGTGGAAGCGCCAGTCGTCCTCGCCCATGTTGCCGAGCGCGGCCGAGATGCCGCCCTGCGCCGCGACGGTGTGCGAACGCGTCGGGAACACCTTGGTCAGGCAGGCGGTCTGCAGGCCGGTCGCCGCGAGGCCGAACGTCGCGCGCAGGCCCGCGCCGCCGGCGCCGACCACGATGATGTCGTACTTGTGTTCCTGGACCTTGTAGCTTTCCATCGATCAGTGCCCCAGCGCGATGCGGATGACGGCCAGCACGCCGGCGGCGGCGCCGAGGAAACAGAGGAAGCGGATCGCGACCTGCAGCACCAGCTGCATGGCGTGCCCGTGCACGTAGTCCTCGACCACGACCTGCAGGCCGAGCTGCGCATGCCAGAACGTCGCGATCACGAACGCGAGCATCAGCAGTGCATTGCACGGCTGTGCGACCAGCGCGTATGCACCGGCGTGGTCGAGCTGCAGCAGGCGAAGCGCGGTCCACGCGAACCACGCACCGAGCAGCACGAGCGCGATCGCGGTCACGCGTTGCACGACGAAATGGTGGCGGCCCGATCGCGCGGAGCCGAGTCCGTAGGCCCTCTTCAGCGGCGTGCGCATCAGGCGGCTCCGGTGCGCATCAGGATCCAGGCCCAGACCAGCGCGGTCAGGACGAGGCTGCCGATCACCGCGAGCCAGCCGTTGCGAACGAATTGCGGGATCGAGTAGCCCCAGCCGACGTCCTGCAACAGATGCTTGATCCCGTTCAGCAGGTGGAATGCGAACGACCAGGTCCAGCCGAGCAGCAGCACGCGCCCGATCCCGCTGTCGCAGAACGCGACGACGCGCGCCCACGCCTCGGGTCCCGCGGCGAGCGCGAGCAGCGCGACCAGCAGCAGGATCGTCCCCGCTGCGAGCGCGATGCCGCTCGCGCGATGCAGGATCGAGGTGGTCATCTGCACCTGCCAGCGATAGATCGACAGGTGCGGTGAGAGCGGTCGCGCGGTAGCTGGCATGGCTGGCTCGTGCTGGCGTTGTCGTGTCGACCGGACCGCGCGCGGGCGCGGCGCGCATCAGAAGTCGATGCAGCGGCCGTTCTTTTCCCAATCCCCGTAGCGGGTCGGCTCGAGGCCGTCCTCGCGCCCGCCGTTCTCCCGAGGCGGCGCCGATGGTTTCGCGGCCGCGTCGCCGTCTCCGGTGGACGGCGGCGGTGGCGGCTGCGTGTTCGGCTCGGGCTTCGTGTCGGACATGATGCGGTGCGTCGTAAAGGTTAAACCCCCGCGATCATCGTGACAACCTCGCGCCGCGGCCGACGCACGCATGCGCGCATTCCGGGTAGAGTCCGTGGCCTTCGCAATCGGGAGCCTTTCGATGCCGATCCTGCTGCAGTCGGCCGAGATCGTGACACTGCGCGGCAGGGACGCGCTTGCCTTCGCGCAGGCGCAGTTCACCAGCGACGTCGCCAGCCTTGCGAGTGGCCACTGGCAATGGAGCGCCTGGCTCGATGCACACGGTCGCGCGCGCGCGTTCTTTCTTCTTGCGCGCCCCGAATCCGACCTGCTGCTGGCATGGTTGCCGCTCGGCGACGCCTCTGCGTTGCACGCCGCACTCGCACGTTACGTGTTCCGCGCGGCAGTGCGGATCGAAACGCTCGCGGGATGGGCCCTGCATCGCATCGACGAAGCCGCAGCGCCGGCCGAGCGGACCCTCGTCGGCGACCGCGACGGCTGGCGCATCGGCCTGCCCGGCCGCCAGCCCCGCACCGCGCTGCTCGCACCCGCAGGATCGGAGCCGGCCGATGGCGCCGCGCTCGAGGACTGGCGCCACGACGACGCACTCGCGGGCCTGCCGCTGCTCGCCCCCGCGCTCGACGGCGAGTTCGTGCCTCAGGCGCTCGACCTGGAACGCGTCGATGCGATCCGATTCGACAAGGGCTGCTATCCGGGCCAGGAAGTCGCTGCGCGCCTGCACTTCCGCGGCGGCAACAAACGCCAGCTGCGCCTCCTGCGCCTTGACGGCTTGCCGGTCGCCCCGGGAGCCGCGCTGACCGAGGACGGCCGGCCGGTCGGACGCGTGCTGTATGCGGCAAGACCGCGCAGTGGCGGCGCGGCGACCGCGCTCGGCGTGATCGAGGCATCCGTGGCGCAGGCCGCGCTGCAGCTCGCCGACGGCGGTTTCGCGCGCCCGGGCGATGGCCGGAGCTTCCTTAGCTCAACCTGAACGTGAATCTCCCGTTCAGGGACAAGGCGAACCCGGTTCCCGTAGGCTTCGCCGATCGCCCTGCTCAGTCAGGGCGTTTTCTTGACCATCGGACACCGCCGCGGCCGACGTAGCCTGCGGTCCACTGCCGGAGGCGAATGCCCCGGCGCGAGTAACCGAGGTCGGAGCGACTGCCGGGGTGGCAGACGCAACCGACAGGCGCTGAATCGCGTGGCCATGGCCGCGCACGCGCCGGTAGACAACCACCACGAAGGGCGGGAAAGGCTCGCGGGCAACCGCGAGGCACGAGGTCAGGCGGCATTGCCGCGCGTCCCCGATCCCGCCGTGCGCGTACGCAGAGGTAACGAATGAAATTGTCTTTCCTGCTCTGGCTCGCATCCGTCTTGCCGCAGCCCGCGGCCGACCAGCTCTGCCTGGCGACCACGATCTACCTGGAAGCCCGCAGCGAGTCGCAGATCGGCCAGATGGCGGTCGCGGAGGTCGCGATGCGCCGGCGCGAGAACGGCCGCTGGGGCGACACCGTCTGCGCGGTCGTGCGATCCCCGGGCCAGTTCGCCCTGAGTACCACGCGTGCGACCTACGTGGTCGCCAATCCGAAGGCATGGCAGAAGGCCTGGCAGGTCGCCGGACGCGCGATTTCGATGTGGTCGCTGCCCGTGTCGAGGCGCCAGTTCGTGGTTCCCGACGCGGACCATTTCATCCTCGCCGACGCCACGTCCTACTGGGCCAAGGGCGAACCGGTCGCCACGATCGGCGCGCACAACTTCTACCGCATCAACTGACTGCGCTGCGGGCGCAACGCGCACCGCTGCAATACGGAGCACACCCGGACGGATCGCGCGAGCGTCGTCGCCGCGCCCGATGGCGGGCTGGCGCGTGCCAGACACGCCGCAACGCGGCGCACGTGAGCGTGCGCGCGCGAAGCGCGTCCAACACGAACCATGCGGCGGTCAGGCTCGCACGCTTGCGAGAGGAATTCCCGCTCCGTGTGCTCCGTGTTTCAGTCGTGCGAGCAACCGCTGCCCTTGCGTCGCGCGGCTCAGCGCAGTCGCATCAGGCGGTTGTCGCGGATCATGACGCGGTCGCCCGGACGCAGGTCGTAGGCGTCCCACTGCGTGACGCGTGCCCAGCGGCCGTTGTCGAGGCGTACCGTGAACTGCCATGCCTCGCGTCCACCATAGCCGCGGTTCTGGTTGCGCTCGATCGCGTTGCCGGCGAAACCGCCGGCGACCGCGCCGCCCACCGTCGCCGCGGTGCGGCCGTCACCCTTGCCGATCGTGCTGCCGAGCACGCCGCCGATGATCGCGCCGATCACCGCGCCGCCGCCGCTGGTGCCGCTGTCGTCGACGTACACGCGCTCGACCTCGCGCACGACGCCGCAGGTGGAGCAGTCGTACGCGGCGCGCCGCTGGTAGTAATCGTCGTCGTAGTAACGCGTGCGCGGCGGAGTAGCGACGCAGCCCGCGAGCGCGACCAGCGCGACCACGAGCACGATGTTCGATGTCAGTGGGTTCTTCATGGCGCCTGCCTCGTCGGTGGATTGCGGCCATCCTCGCGCGCGCTGCCTAAAGACCGGATGAACGTGCCGGACGCGCCTTCAAGTACGCCGTGCGGGTGGCAGGCACGGACGTTCGGGCCATGGCTCGCGCACCGTCGCTTGGGCTAGCATCCCGCGGCCAGCCGGGGAAATCCTGCTATGTCCGAACGTTCCGTCACGCCCGAAGACCTGCGCGAGCTCGATGCCGTCGCGGCGGTCGAACGGCTCGCCGCCCTGCCCGACGCGAAGATCGCGGAGCTTTTGCGCGCGCTGGGGCCGGCACGCGCGGTCGCGATCCTCGACCGCTTCGGTGTCGAGCGCCGGCGACAGATCGCGTTCGCCGCGGGCCAGGGCGAGGACGGCCCGTGGCTGATCGGCCAGCAATGCGCCGAAGGCACGGTCGGGCGGCTGATGGAGCCCGCGCCCGCGGTGTTTCGCGCCGACACGCGCATCGGCGACGTGCTCGAGCGCCTGCGCCCGATCGTCTCTCACACGCTCGTGACCTACGTGTTCGTGGTCGACGCGCAAGGCCGGCTCGAAGGCGTCGTCGCGTTCCGCGAACTCGCGCTCGCGGGCCCGGACCAGCGCCTCGGTGACGTGATGGTCGCGCGCCCGTTCGCGCTGCACCCGGAAACTGACGTCATCGACGCGATGCGCGAGGTCGTGCGGCGGCACTATCCGGTCTATCCGGTCGTCGATTCCGATGGCCGCCTCGCCGGTGTCGTGCGCGGATCGGTGCTGTTCGAAGAGCAGGCATTCGAGATCAGCGCGCAGGCCGGCGCGATGGTCGGCGTCGAGAAGGAGGAACGCCTCGCGACACCGTGGCAGCGCGCGCTGCGCTTCCGTCATCCGTGGCTGCAACTCAACCTCGTCACCGCGTTCATCGCGGCCGGCGTGGTCGGCTACTTCCAGGGCACGATCGACCGCATCGTGCTGCTCGCGGTGTTCATCCCGGTGCTGTCGGGCCAGTGCAGCAACACCGGTTGCCAGGCACTCGCGGTGACCTTGCGCGGGATGACGCTGGGCGAGGTCAAGGCCTCGCGCACATCCGCACTGCTGTGGAAGGAGAGCTGGCTCGGCTTCGTCAACGGCGCGTTGACCGGCTTCGTCGCGGCGGCCGGCATGTACTGGCTCGCGCACCACCAGCAGCATCCACAGGCGCTCATGCTCGCATTGATCACCTTCGTCGCGATGGTCGGCAGTTGCGCGATGTCGGGATTCGCGGGTGCAGCCGTGCCGCTGTTCCTCAAGCGCCTCGGCGCCGATCCCGCGACCGCATCGAGCATCTTCCTGACGACCGCGACCGACGTGGTCAGCATGGGCATCTTCCTCGGCCTCGCGGCATGGCTCGTCACGGCCTGAATCCGCGCCGCGCTCCGGCGCGCATCGCGGCCGCGCGACGATGACCCGCGCGGTCTACCGCTTCGGCGATTGCCGGCTCGATCCGTCCGCGCGCGAGCTGTCCTGCGCGGGCGCGCTCGCGACGCTGTCGCCGAAGGTGTTCGACGTGCTCGCCTACCTCGTCGAGCATCGCGACCGCGCAGTCGGCCGCGACGAACTCATCGCGGCCGTGTGGGGACGCGCCGACGTCAGCGACACGCTGCTCGGGCAGACCGTGCTGAAGGCGCGCCGCGCGATCGGCGACACCGGCAACGAACAGACGATGATCCGCACGGTGCCCCGGTTCGGCTACCGCTGGATCGCCGAGCTCTCGATCGAGGCGCCGCCATCGCCCGCTTCCGGATCGCCACCGGCGCCGCCCGCTGCGCACGTCGACGAAGCCGCAGCCGTCGGCGCTCCCCGCGCCAGCGCCACCCGCGTGCCATGGCAACGCTGGCGCATCCCATCGATGGTTGCCGCCGCGCTCGTCCTGCTCGGATCGATCGGCTACGCGCTGAAGCGGCCCGACGACGCCACGCTCGCCGACGCCGCAGGCACGCCGTCACACGCGACGATCGCGGTTCTGCCCGTCGTCGTCGACGGCGGATCCGAATGGGGCTGGCTGCGCCTCGGCCTGATGGATCTCCTCGCGACACGGCTGCGCCACGGCGGCCAGTCGGTGGTTGCGAGCGACAACGTGGTGGCGCTGCTGCGCGGCAACCCGCCCGTGGCCGCGGACGCGCGCGCATTGCGGGAGGTCACGGGTGCGCACTTCGTCGCGGCGGGCACGGCCGGGCATGGCGCCGCTGGCTGGGAGGTACGCATCGAGCTGCGTGGCGTCGACGGCAGCCGGCGCGAGGTGCGTGCGCATGGGCCGGAGCCGATCGGCACGGCGCGCGAAGCCGGCGACCGGTTGCTGGTGCTGCTCGGCCACGCGCCGTCCGGCGCCGGCGACGCGGCCGCGCCGCTGTCGCTCGCGGAATTGCAGCAACGCGTCGAAGCCGCGCTGCTCGCGGACGACTTCGTGGCCGCGCGGCGCCTGCTCGAAGCGGCGCCCGCGGCCTTGCGTGATGCGCCGGCATTGCGCCTGCGGCTCGCGCAAGTGGAATTTCGCAGCGGCCGCCTGCCGCAGGCGCGCGCGATTCTCGAACCGCTGCTCGCCGCGACCAGCGGCGCCGACGACGCGAACCTGCGCGCGGGCGCGCTGTACCTGCTCGGCGCAGTCGCGGTGCGCGAGGACCGCAGCGTCGAGGCGCTGCGCGCATTCGATGAAGCGATCGCGCTGACCGAAGCCGGGCGCGAGCCCGGCGTGCTGGGCCAGGCCCACACCGGGCGTGCGGCGGCACTGGTCAATCTCGGCCGCTTCGACGAGGCCGCGGTCGACCTCGCCCGCGCGCGCATCGCGCTCGAACTCGCGGGCGACGCACTCGCGCTCGCGCGCGTCGATGCGAACGAAGGCGTGCTCGACAATGCACGCGGCCGGCACGCCGAAGCGCTGCAGATCCTGCAGCGCGCGGCCGACCGCTTCGGGCGCTTCGGGTCGATCAACGACCTGTCGCTGACGGTGGCCGCACAGGTGAAGGCACGGCTCGCCCTGCTCGACGCGAAGGCGGCCCTCGCCGCGAGCGAGGCGCTGTGGACGCAGCGCGAGCAGATCGCGAACGTGCGCAGCCGCGCGGGCTTCGAATTGCAGCGCGCGCGTGCGCTCGCCGCGAACGGCCGCATCGGCGAGGCGCGTGCGCTGCTCGACGAGATCGAACGCCGCCTCGACCCGACCGATTCGGCCGGCCTGCCCGGCGACGTCGCATCCGAGCGCGCGCGGCTCGAGCTCGATGCGGGCCACTTCGGCGCCGCCGCGGTTGCAGCGCGCGTCGCGGTGCAGCGCTTGCCGACACTCGACGAGGCACCCGAGCGTGCACGCGCATGGCTGGGCCTCGGTCGTGCGCTGCGCGCCGCGGGCGACGCGGCCGGCGCGCGCGCGGAAGCCGGCGAATTCGCGCAGTGGGCCGCCGCACACTCGGGCCTGCCGAGCGTCAGCCTGTTGTCGGCGCTCGCCGAGGCCGAGCTCGCGTGGTCCGAACGGCGCATCGAGGACGCCGATCGCAGCTTCACGGCCGCGCTCGCCGAGGCCGAAAGGCGGACCGTGCCACGCGACCTCGTGGTCGTCGCGCAATCCTACGGCAGCCGCCTGCTCGAAGCCGGCGAACACGCGCGCGCGAGCGCGGTGATCGGGCGCGTCGCGCGCTGGAGCGAGCAGGATTTCGACTGCGCGGTGCTGCAGGCACGCCTGTACCGGGCACTCGGCCAGGTCGACGCCTGGCGTTCCGCCCTCGCGCAAGCGCGCGCCCTCGCAGGCGAACGCGAGCTTGCCGCCGCGCTGCTCGAGCCGCCGCGCACGGCGGCTGGCGCGCCGGCCGCCGCCGGCTTGCATTGACGCAGCCAGGGGGCTGCTTCCGAATGCCTCCCCCAGTGGTCGTGTCGGCGAAAGGCGCACGCGGGCGCCGCTGCTCGTCCAGCGTGCAGGACCGCCACCCGCCTGCCGGAGTCGCTGCGCGGACTGGAGCGTGGTACCGCCTTCAAGCGTTTCCCTCCGGGGCCGGTGCCCTGCCGCCGCGGCGCGGACCACGCGAGGGCGGCACCGCGGGCCGCAAAAAGGTGCGCGCCATGCGCGGCGCATGAAAACGTAACGGATCACGAATGACGCGGAGCAGCCGCGGCGTGAAGCTCACGCTGCAACCCGCGCGGTGCGAAGCACCTCGCGGCCGGTTTCGTCCGACACTCCCCCAGCTGTCGGCCGACCCGCCGTCGCCCTCTCTCGACGACGGCGGGGCTTTCGCGGCGGAGGCGCTCAAGGCGCCTCCGCCACCCCCTCGCGCATGCGTCCGACCCCAGGTGCGCGCGCGTCGTCTTCGAGGCGCGCAAGCAGTTCGTCGCCGGCTCGCTGCAACGTGACCAGCGGGTCCACTCCACCCGCGCGCGCGAGCACGACGTCCGGGCCGGCGCCGACCGCGCGCACCTCGACCTGCCAGCCATGCGGCCCCTCGACGAGGCCGGCGCGCACCACCACACGCGCGTCGGTCCGCCGCAACTGTGCGTGCGCGCGCCCAGCGTCGAAATCACCGATCCGCGCCAGCACCTCTTCGCTCGGCGCGACCTCGAGGCCGCCCGCGCGCAGGCGTGCCGCGAGCACGTCCATGCCACCGAGGCGGATCCATTCACGACCCGGTGCCATTGCGACCTCCACCGGCAGGACCACTGCGGGCGCACGGGAGCGTGGCGGCCCGGCGACCGCGTCGAACTGCGTGCGCGCGAACCCCCAGGCGGTCACGACGAGCAGCGCGCCGGCGCCGAGCACGGCGATCCTTGTGCGCAGCACGGTGCGCGACGTGCCGACAACCGCGGGCGTGGCCGCCATGGCCGCCGCCGGCGCGCACGCCGGGACGCGATCGACGCCGCCGTCGACGCGCTCGACCGGCTCACTCCAGCGGTAGCCGAACTTCGGCATGGTGCGGATCAGCCGTTGCGCCTGCCCGTCGTCGCCGATCGCGCGCCGTGCCTTGAGCACGATCTGGCCGAGTTGCGCATCGGTGACGTCGACGCGGCCCCAGATCGCGGCCACGAGTTCGTCGCGGCCCACTGCGCGGTCGCGGTGCTCGATCAGGTAGGCGAGACAGTCGAATACGCGCGACGGCAGCGTCCGCAGGCGCCCGTCGCGCCAGAGTTCGCGCGCACCGACGTCGATCCGCACGTGCTCGAACGCGTAGATCGCGCCACGCGCGTCGGCCGCCTCCTCGCGCGCGCCGGTGCGCACGGACGACGCAGCGACGCCGCTCACGCGGCACCCGCGTGCGGCGAAACGCGGAAGCCGCGGCGGGTGTGATTGCACTGTTGCATGATCTCTCCTGATGCGGCCCCGGACATCGGGGAGCGCCACGACCGACGCGGGCAGCCGATCGCCAGAACGCGCAGGAACGCGCCGGATCTGGTCATTCGACGCGGCTGCGCCGAAGATGGCGGGCCCGGGACACCGGAATCGGAACGGACGGAGGCACGTGGACGCATCGGCGGAGCGCTACCGGCGGGCAAAGGCGATCGCACAGCGCGTGCTCGAGCACCCCGCCGAAGGTCGCGAGGCGCTGCTCGCCGAAGCCTGCGACGGCGACGAGCCCCTGCGCGCGGAAGCGCGCTGGCTCATCGATGCGGCCGAGGATGCGAGCGCCGACCGGCTCCCCCCCATCGGGTCGGTGGCGACGGCAGGTGCCAGCGCGACCGGGGACGGCATCGAAGCCGTGCTCCCGCGCAGCTACCGCGTGCTCGCGCGGCTCGGCCAGGGCGGCATGGGCGTCGTGCACCTGGCCGAACGCACCGATGGCGACCTGCGCCAGCGCGTCGCGCTGAAGCTCCTCCATGCAGGCGGCGGCAGCGATGCGGCGACGCTCGCGCGGTTCGCCCGCGAGCGTCGCATCCTCGCCCAGCTCGACCATCCGAACATCGCGCGCCTCATCGATGCGGGGGTGAACGCGGACGGGCGGCCGTTCCTCGCGATGGAACTCGTCGAGGGCGAGCGCATCGACCGCTGGTGCGCGGGGCGCGGGACCGGAATGCGCGCGCGCATCGACCTGTTCCTCGAGGTCTGCGCCGCGGTCGAGCACGCGCATCGGCAGCTCGTGATCCATCGCGACATCAAGCCCGCGAACATCCTCGTGACCGACCGCGGCGAGCCCAAGCTGCTCGACTTCGGCATCGCGCGCCTGCTCGCGCACGACGACGCGGATCCGCGCACCGAAACCGCCCTGCGCGCTTTGACGTATGCGTATGCGAGCCCCGAGCAGGTCAGCGGCGAACCGCTCGGCACCGCCAGCGACATCTACTCGCTCGGCGTCGTGCTGTACGAGCTGGTTACCGGGGTGCGCCCGTTCGACCATCTCGGCTCGCCGCATCTCGCATCCGGCGCGATCGTCGCCGACGACGAGATCACCCCGCCGAGCCGCATCGCGGGCGTCGCCGGCAAGGCGCCGGAATCCGCGGGCGCGCGCGCAGCGGCAGCGGCAGCGGCAGCGGCCGTGCGCGTGCCGCGCGACCTCGACGCGATCATCCTGAAAGCGCTGCGACGCGATCCGGCTCAGCGCTACGCCTCGGTCGCCGCCCTCGCGGACGACCTGCGCCGCTTCCTCGCGTCCGAACCGGTGCATGCTCGCCGCGGCCATTGGCCGTACCGCGCGCGACGTTTCGCCTGGCGCCGACGCTGGCCCCTGGCGGCCTCGATCGCGTTCGCCGCGCTGCTCGGCGCGTTCGCGCTCGATCGCGAGGCGCAGCACGCGCGGGTCGCGCGCGAGCGCGACCGCGCGCAGGCGATGCTCGCGTACATGACCGACCTGTTCGGCAACGCCGATTCGCTGCGTTCGCGCGGCAACCAGGTCACGGTGCGCGAGATGCTCGATCGCGGCGTGCGCGAACTCGAACGGCGGCACGACCTGTCGCCGGCGCAACGCGGCTCGATGCTGCTCTCGATGGGTCGCGCCTACAATGCGCTCGGCCTCGGCAACGAGGCATTGCCGCTGCTGCTGGCCGCTCGCGACCAGGTCGACGCAGGCGCCGCGGGACCCGAGGAGCGCGCGGCCCTGCTCGCCGAACTGGCTGCCGCCTACAGCACCAGCCGCCAGACCGGCGCATCGATCGCCGCGGACGCCGAGGCGATCCGGCTGCTGCAGTCGACCGACGGCGATCATCGAGACGAGATCACGAGGCTGCGGCTGCGCGAGCTGCACAACCACGTGAACCTGCTCGATATCCCGCTCGCCGACAGTCGCGCGCAACTCGAATCGATCCTCGCGCAGCTGCAGCAGCGCACGCCCGCACCGGAGCCGTTGCTGCTGCAGGCGTACCGCGCACTGTCCTCGCTCTACGACGCCCAGGACGAGCGCGAGCGCGCGGTGGCGATGGCCGAGCAGGCGCTGACGCTGTCGAATCGCCGCTATGGCGCCGACGATCCGCGCGCACTGTCGAGCCGCTCGGTGCACGCGAATGCGGTTGCCAAGCTCGATCCGGAACGCTCGGTCGCGTTGTACCGCGCGCTCGCGGCCGACCACGAGCGCGTGACGGGCCCCGGCCTCACCCTCGTCGGCGTGCTCAACAACCTCGGCGTCACGCTGTCGCAGCTCGGGCGCGCCGACGAGGCGATCGCGGTGTACGAGCGCGCGGCGCGGCTCGCGCGCGAACACGGGGGCGAGCGCCACTGGCTCTACCTCGGCGCAAGCTCCAATCTGGCGACGCTGAAAGCGCGCCATGGCCACCCGCGCGAGGCGCAGCGCCTCGTGCTCGACGTGCTGCCCGCGCTCGAGCAGGCGGCCGCTGCGGGCAGCATGGATGGCGGCTACTACGCCGCCGCCCTCGGCACGCTCGGCGAAACCCAGCTCGCGCTCGGCGATGCACCCGCCGCCGAGCGCAGCTACCGGAAGGGGATCGCGGTACTCGAGCGCATCGACCGGGAGGCCTACGGCGAGGTACGCGCCGAACTCGCGCAGGGCCTGGCGAAGAGCACGGCCGCCGCGTCCACGCGCGCGCGCTGATCGCGCCGCGCGATCAATCGCCGAGCTCGCGCCGCAACCACGCGCGCGCCATGCGCCATTCACGCGTGACCGTCGACACCGAGAGGTCCAGCGTGCGCGCGGTTTCCTCGATGTCGAGGCCGGCGAAGTAGCGCAGTTGCACGACCTCGGCCTGGCGCGCGTCGATCCCGGCCAGACGCTGCAGGGCATCGTCGAGCGCGACGAGATCGGAGTCGGTATCGCCCGGCAGGTCGATTTCCTCGATCGACAGGCGGTCGTCCGCGCGCGGGCGCTTCGCGGCTGCCTGGCGCCGCGCATGGTCGACCAGCACGCGCCGCATCATCATCGCGGCGACAAGCAGGAACTGGCGGCGATCGGCCCAGTTCGACTGGCGTTGCCCGGTCAGGCGCAGGTACGCCTCGTTGACGAGGCCGGTGACCTGCAGCGTGTGGTCGCGCCGCTCGCCCGAGAGCTGGTGCGCCGCGAGCCGACGCAATTCGTCGTACACGAGCGGCACCAGCCGGTCGAGCGCATCGCCGTCGCCGCCGGACCAGCGCTGCAGGAGTCGCGTCACTTCGCCCATGCGGCCAGCGTAGCATCGAGCGCTCGCCGCTACGGTGCGGCTCAGTCGTCGTCCCAGCCAGGGATGCGCGGCGACGCCGACGCGCGCGCGGGTGCCGATGCGGGCGGACCGACCGCGCGCCACACCGAGAGCAGGTCGCGCGTGATCTCGACGTCGTGCACGCGCACGATTGTCGCGCCGTTCTGCACCGCGATCAGCGCGGCCGCGGCGGAACCTGCCGCACGCCCGGCCGGATCTTCGCGACCCGTGATCGACGCGATCATGCCCTTGCGCGAGAGCCCGACCAGCACAGGACCGAGTTCGCCGAAGCGCGCGAGCGCGCGCAGCAGCGCGAGGTTGTGCTGGAGCGTCTTGCCGAATCCGAAGCCGGGGTCGACCAGGATGCGACGCTTGTCGATGCCGGCAAGCTGGCAGGCGAACATGCGCTCGGTCAGGAAGCGGTGCACTTCGCCGACGACGTCGTCGTAGCTGGGCGCGTCCTGCATCGTCGTCGGCGTACCCTGCATGTGCATGAGGCACACCGGCACGCCGAGCGCGGCCGCCGCATCGAGCGCGCCGTCGACGCGCAGCGCGCGCACGTCGTTGATGAAGCCCGCGCCGGCCGCCACCGCCGCGCGCATGACCTCGGGGCGCGAGGTGTCGATCGAGATCGGTACCCGGACCTCGCGCGAGAGTGTTTCGATCACCGGCACCACGCGCGCGATTTCCTCGTCGACCGCGACGTCGACCGCGCCCGGGCGCGTCGATTCGCCGCCGATGTCGAGCAGGTCCGCGCCTTCGTCGACGAGGCGCAGGCCGTGTTCCACCGCGCGCGCCGGATCGAGGAAGCGACCACCGTCGGAAAACGAATCGGCGGTCACGTTGACGATGCCCGCGATGCAGGGACGCCCGATGTCGAGCGTGCGACCGCCGCAGTCGAGCAGGTTCGGGATCAAGGTGACGGCGCCTCGAAGCCGTCGGCGAAGATCAGGTCGAGCAGCGCGATTTCCACCACGCTCGCATTGTTCGACGCATTGCCATCCGCTTGCGCGGCACTGACGCCGAAACTCGCGACGACCGGCCCGATCGCCGACGCCGCGACCGTGCTCTCGACGACCAGGAGCGAGGCGTCGCCAGCGGCGAGTGTCGACGGATAGGTGCAGATCGCGCCACCCGGCTGTGGCGCGCATTGCCAATCGCTGAACAGCGAGGCCGAAATGTCCTCGAGGTCCGGCGCCGAGAGCGTCACGCTGACGCCGTCCGCATCGTCGGGGCCCGCATTGGAAACCGTGACGCCGAAGACCAGCGCCTGGCCCGGCAGGAACGTGGCCGCCTCCGCTTCCGCGGAAACCGAGAGATCGGCGCCCGCCGCCGCTTCGCCGACGCAGTTGTAGCAGACCAGCGCGAAGTCCTGGTCGGTCGCATCACCGCTGGCAGGCAGCCCGTCCGAATTGATGTCGGTCGCGAGCACCTCGACGGTCACGCTGCCTGAATGCTGCGCGGGCTGCAGGAACACCGCTTCGGTATTGTTCTTCGCATCCGCGACGCCACCGGTCGTCGACCAGCCTGACGCGTCGAGGACGTTGCCAGCGTAGGCGTCGCCGTCGGCGGTCACGCGCAAGTCGAGATTGTTGTTCCATGCCGGCGTCGAACCTCCGAGGCCGTGGCCCGGTGCATCGGTCCACGCGAGCATGATGCGGATCGGCTGCGCGGGATCGTCCGCGACGAAGGTCATGGTCCAGCTCTCGCCAGTCGCGTCGAACACCACGCTCTGGTCGATGTACTGGACGGCCTGCGCGGGCGCGACCACCGGCGCGACCTGCATGCGACCCCAGCCCTGCTTGTTGTCGAACAGGTGCGTGAGCAGGTTGCCGTCGGCGTCGCGATTGCCGGTCAGGTCTTTCGCCACCGCGGTGAACGCGGCCTTCACGAGCGCCGGGCTCGGGTCGGTGCCGGCGAGAGTGCGGTAGTACTCGACGAACAGCGCCGACGCGCCGGTCACGTGCGGCGACGCCATGCTGGTGCCGCACATCAGCTGGTAGCCGGTCGCGCTCGCGCTGGAATCCACGCTGCAGCCCGGCGCGACCATCGCGGGCACGCTGCGACCGTCGAGTGCCGGGCCGTGCGAGCTGTTCGAAGAGATGTTGTCGATGTCGGTGTACTGCACGGTCGACGCGCTCTGCATCTTGGTCGAGCCGATCGTGAACATGTTCTTGCCCTCGTCGGGCGTCCCGAGCGAGCTGGTGCCACCGTTGCCATTCATCGCCGACAGCACGTACAGCAGCGGCTGGTCGCCCGCGGCTTCCGGATCCGCATCGCGCACGCCGACGTCGACCTGGCGCGTGTCGCCGTCGTATCCGAGTGGACTGCCCGCGGGGCCCCAGCTGTTGCCCGATGCGTAGGCCGCATTGCGCGCCGAATCGGTCATGAGCGTGAGCATGCCGCCCGGCTGCGTGAAGGTCGGCCAGTAGACCTGCTCGATGAGGTTCGCGCCGGGCGCCATGCCTAGGCCGCGCAGGAAGCCGCCCGCGAGCACGCCGGAGCTGCCGTCGGCGGCCATGATGCCGGCCGTGTGCGTGCCGTGCGCATCGGTCGCGCTGCCGCCGCAGGTCGGACCCGTGCACGGCAGCATGCGGTTGACGAGATCGGGATGGGTATCGTGGATGCCGCCGTCGACATCGGCGAGGATCACGCCGGTGCCGCGCAGGCCGATGCCGTCGAGCCATGCGAGGTAACCCGGTACTGCGAGGTTGCCCGCATCGATGTTGCCGGCATTGACCTGGTTGCTCATTTCGCCGCGCAGGCCGCCGTCGGTCGGGACCGGCTGCACGCTGTAGACGCCGGGGATGCGCGCGATCGCGTCGAACAGGTTGCCGGCCGCGCGCACGCCCACGACCGCGAAACCGCGGTCGATCGGATGGCGTGCACCGACCTCGGCGCCTGCGGCCGCGAGCGCGGCTTCGACACCGACGGCATCACGGTAGACGAGCACATTGACGGCGATCACCGACTGGTCGAGCGCACGCCAGCGCGGCAACACGCGATAGGCCGGTGCGAAGTCGCCGCTCCAGCGCACGCCCGCATGCGTCGACGCACGCGAGAGCGCGTCGCGCGCGCCCCACGCGACATAGGTGAATGGATGGATGTACTGCAGCGGCTCGAGCCCTGCGGCGCGCAGCGATTCGAGATCCTGCTCGCGCACGGGCCCGTCGAACTGGACCAGGCGCAGATCGGCGGCGTCTGCTTCCGCCCGCATCTCCCAGCCCGCGACGCGCGGCTCGCCCTCGAGCGGGTCGAAGCGCATGCCGCCGAGATCGAGCACGAACGGCGCATCGGCCTCGGCCACCGCGATGCCGGCCGCGCGAAGTCGCTCGAGACCCGGCGCGTCGGTGCCGAGCCACTGGTAGCGACCGTAGTCGGCTGCGGCGATGTCGGCGCCGAGCACCTGTCGCAGCTGCGTGGCATTCGTTTCGGCGCGAACCCAGTGCATCGGCGAGGCAGCCTGCGCACCCGCGCAGAGCGTCGCGGCGATCGAAACGGAGAGTACGGTACGGATCATGCGCGTGGACATGCAAGGTTTCCTTCTGGCCACGCAAGCCGGCCCCGGCGCGCGACGGATGGGACTCGATGGAGGACCGGGCTCGACGTCGACGCACCCGGATCGGCGCGCAACCTTACACCAACTGCCGGCCTGCGACGGCGCAGGGAGCGGGCACGCCACGCAGCGGGACCGACGACGGAGGCCGGCATCCGGCACGCGGCGGAATCGACGGCGGGCCGTCGCGGACGCGTCGATGCGATGAATGCGGAGCGCGCCGACGTGGCGGCAATGCCGATTCGCCACGCACGATCCCGGGCCGGAAACGAGAACGGCCGCCTCGCGGCGGCCGTTCCGGATTCCACTTCCAGTGCGGATCAATCGTGCGGGCGCGATGCCACGCGCGGCTGCACCGCGGGTCCGCCGATCGGGCTTTCGCCGCGAGGACTGCTGCCGCCGCCACCGCCGGGCTTGCGCTCGCCCTGCCAGTCCTTCGGCGGATCGGGCTCGCGCCCGGCCATGATCGCGGCAATCTGCTCGCGGTCGATCGTCTCGTACTGCAGCAGCGCCTGCGCCATCGCCTCGAGCTTGTCGCTGTTGCTGGTCAGGATGCCACGCGCGCGCTGGTAGGCGCGATCGATGACGCCGCGCACGACTTCGTCGATCTTGCGCGCGGTGGCTTCCGACACGTGCTTGTGCTGCGTCACCGAGCGGCCGAGGAACACCTCGTCCTCTTCGTCGGTATAGGTCATCGGACCCAGTTCCTCCGAGAGTCCGTACTTGGTGACCATGTCGCGCGCGAGCTGGGTCGCGCGCTGGATGTCGTTCGACGCGCCGGTGGTGACCTTGTCGTCGCCGAAGATCAGTTCCTCCGCGACGCGGCCACCGTACAGGCTCGCGAGGCGCCCTTCTAGCGAGCTCTTCGAATGGCTGTAACGGTCCTGCTCGGGCAGGAACATGGTGACGCCGAGCGCGCGGCCACGCGGGATGATCGTGACCTTGTGCACCGGATCATGCTCGGGCACGGACAGTCCGACGATCGCATGGCCGGCCTCGTGGTAGGCGGTGAGCTTCTTCTCGTCGTCGCTCATGATCATCGAGCGCCGCTCGGCGCCCATCATGATCTTGTCCTTGGCGCGCTCGAAATGGTCCATGCGCACCTCGCGCGAGTTCTCGCGCGCGGCGAACAGCGCGGCCTCGTTGACGAGGTTGGCGAGATCGGCGCCGGAGAATCCGGGCGTACCGCGCGCGATCGTGAGCGGCTCGACGTCGGCCGCCATCGGCACCTTGCGCATGTGCACCTTGAGGATCTGTTCGCGGCCCTTGAGGTCGGGCAGCGGCACCACCACCTGGCGGTCGAAGCGGCCCGGTCGCAGCAATGCGGGGTCGAGCACGTCCGGGCGGTTGGTCGCGGCGATCACGATCACGCCCTCGCTGCCCTCGAAGCCGTCCATCTCTACGAGCAGCTGGTTCAGCGTCTGCTCGCGCTCGTCGTGCCCGCCGCCGAGGCCGGCTCCGCGATGGCGACCGACCGCGTCGATCTCGTCGATGAAGATGATGCAGGGTGCGTGCTTCTTCGCCTGCTCGAACATGTCGCGCACGCGCGCGGCGCCGACGCCGACGAACATCTCGACGAAATCCGAGCCCGAGATCGAGAAGAACGGCACCTTCGCCTCGCCCGCGATCGCCTTCGCGAGCAGGGTCTTGCCGGTGCCGGGGGAACCGACCATCAGCACGCCGCGCGGGATCTTGCCGCCGAGCTTGGTGAACTTGGACGGATCGCGCAGGAACTCGACGAGTTCGGACACCTCTTCCTTGGCCTCGTCGCAACCGGCGACGTCGGCGAACGTGATCTTGACCTGGTCTTCGCCCTGGAGCTTCGCGCGCGAACGCCCGAACGACATCGCGCCGCGGCCGCCCGCGCCGGCCTGCATCTGCCGCATGAAGTAGATCAGCAGGCCGATGAAGATCAGGATCGGCACCCAGTCGAGCAGGATGCGCCACAGCGGCATCACGTTGTCGGGCGGCGTCTGTCGCAGCTCGACGCTGCTCTTCGCGAGCTGGTCGATGAGCTGCTCGTTGGCGCCGATCGGCACGGTGGTGATCACCGAGTTGCCGTCCTTGAGCTTGGCGGTCGCCTTCGACGGCAGCTCCGCGCTCAAGGTGACCGAGGCCACGCCGCCGTTGGCCACTTGCTGCGCGAAGTTCGAATACGCGACTTCGGAGGGCGGCTGCACGCGCGGATTGAAGCTCTGGAACACCGTCAGCAGCACGACTGCGACGATCACCCAGAGCAGGAGGTTCTTGGCCATGTCATTCATTGTGCGGGTCCCACGCAAGAGCCCGCACACCCGTGTGCGGACGTCCCACGAAAAGCGATCATCGGCTTGGTGTTCGACACGAGCTTGCCACCTTTCATCCGCGCTTGCCGGTGGCCAGCGCATACACTTCGGGACTTCGCGCCCGCGACGCCTTCGGCTTGCGGATGCTGACGCGCTCGTAGCTGCCGCGCAAGCGGCGCACGAGCTCGTCGAAACCGCCGCCCTGGAACACCTTGGTCAGGAACGAGCCGCCTTCGCGCAGGTGCGCGGCGGCGAATTCCTCCGCCAGTTCCACCAGGTGCATCGCGCGCGGTTGATCGACGGCTGCCATGCCACTGAGATTGGGCGCCATGTCGGAAAGCACAAGATCGACCTTCGAATCGCCGAGCGTGCGTTTCAATTCTTCAAGCACCGACTCCTCGCGGAAGTCGCCGCAGATGAACTCGACGCCGCCGATGCCCTGCATCGGCAGGATGTCGAGCGCGATCACGCGGCCCTTGTCGCCGAGCCGTTCACGCGCGACCTGCGACCAGCCGCCGGGCGCCGCGCCGAGGTCGACCACGACCATGCCGGGCTTGAGCAGGCGATCGCGCTCGATCAGTTCCTCGAGCTTGAACACCGCGCGCGAACGCCAGCCTTCGGCCTGCGCACGCTTCACGTAGGGGTCGCTGAAGTGTTCCCGCAGCCAGCGGGAACTCGATTTGCTGCGCGCCATCGCTCGATATCCGGGAAAGATGCGATAGCGCGGCGACGGGTCGCGGCGGCGACGCGCGGCGCGCATCCGCGCGAGGGATTCGCATGTGGGCCCCATGATACCCTGTGCACCACCCGCGGTGCCGCGCCGCGCAACCGGATTCCGTTGCCGTTCATGCCCGCCCGCAAAGCACCCACCAGGCCGGCATCGCGCCGTCCCGCACCGCCGTCGCCGCGCGCCCGCCCGGTGGCGCCGCCCCGCAAGAAGCCGCGCAGCGTGCGCGAAGCCGCCGCGACGCCGCCCGCGCCGCTCAATGCGAACCAGAAACGCTACCTGCGCGGTTTCGCGCATGACCTCAAGCCCGTGATCCTCGTCGGCCAGAAGGGCGTGACGGACGCGCTGCTGAAGGAACTCGACCTCGCGCTCGCCCACCATGAACTGGTCAAGCTGCGGCTCGCCGACGACGACCGCGAGTCGCGCGCGGCGTCGATCGAACGCATCGCGGCGGAGGCGCGCGCGGAAGTCGTGCAGTCGATCGGCCGCACCGCCTGCTTTTACCGGCGCAATCCGGAGCGCGCGCAGTTCACGTTGCCGAAGTAGGCCGATGCAGCTGAGCCAGGAACTGCCCGAGGGCTATCTCTACTTCCGTCGCTGCGGCGCCGGCACGGTCACGATCGTCGACCGCGAACTCACGCGCAGCTTCCTGCTCGCGCCCGACACGCTGGTCGAGGACTGGCCCGTGCGCGCCGCTTCGCAGTTCGACCTCGCCGCGGTCGACGCGCTGCTCGCGCTCGCGCCGGAGCTGGTGCTGCTCGGCACCGGCGAGCGCCAGGTGTTCCCGCCCCGCGAGGCGCAGGCGGCGTTGCTGCAACGACGTATCGGCCTCGAAATCATGGACAACGCGGCGATGTGCCGCACCTACAACCTGCTCGCAGGCGAAGGCCGGCGCGTGGTGGCGGCGGGCATCCTCGAGGGCTGACGTGCGCGCGGATTCCCGCGCAGCGCGCCGGGGTCGGATCATCGCGAGCGCGCAATGCGCGGGCCGCCCTGCGGTTGCCTCGGGCTGTGAATGCGCGCAGCGCGGCCCCCATCGCGTTGCGCGGAAACCCGAAGAGCGACGGCCGACCTGCGGTCGTCCAGCCTACTTCGCGGCGGACATCTCGCGCAGTCGGCGCAATGCGTCTTCCTGTATCTGGCGCGCGCGTTCGCGCGAGATGCCGAGCTCGCGCCCGATTTCCGCGAGCGACTGCACCGGCGTGCCGTCGAGCCCGAAGCGGCGCTGCACGATCATGCGCTGGCGTTCGTTCAGCGCATCGAGCCAGCTGCGCAACCGTCCAGCGCCCAGAGTCGCCTCGAGTGCGCCGGGCGCCTGCTCGTCGCCTTCGTGGAGATGTCCGATCAGCGCGCGCTCGCCCGATTCGATCGCGGCGTCGAGCGAACCGACGCGCTCCCCGACGCGAAACAGTTCGGCGACATCGGAGAGGCTGCGCCCGGCCGCCGAGGCGACCTGCTCGAGGCTCGGCGGGGTGCCGAGCCGCGCCGCGAGTTCGCGTTCGGCACGCAGCACCTGCGCGAGCTCGCGCAGCACGTGCACCGGCAATCGCACCGTGCGCCCCTGGTGCATGATCGCGTGCTGCACGGCTTCGCGGATCCACCAGACCGCGTAGGTCGAAAAGCGCAATCCGCGTTCGGGATCGAACTTGCCGACCGCGCGGATCAGTCCGAGGTTGCCTTCCGCGATCAGGTCCATCAGCGGCACGCCGCGTCCGACGTACGGGCGCGCGACGCTGACCACGAGCCGCAGGTTCGCCTCGATCATGCGCCGGCGCGCATCGCCGTCGCCGGCCTGCACCGCCCGCGCGAGCGCGCGCTCGGAGGCCGCGTCGAGCAGCCCGATCAGGCCGATTTCGCCGAGGTAGGCGCTGGCCGAGCTGCGCGCCTCCTCGTCCTGCGGCTCGAGCGCGTCGACGAGATCGAGGATGTCTTCTTCTTCGGCCGGCGGTTCGCTGGGCATGGAGGGGCTCACCCGCGCAGCTTAGCGCCCCTGCGCCCGTGCGCGGAACGGCTGCGGCTCAGCGCCGCGGCAGGAACTCGAGCGGATTGGCCGGCTTGCCGTTGCGCCGGATCTCGAAATGCAGCGAGTCGCGATTGGCGCCGCTCGAACCCATCTCGGCGATGACCTGGCCGGCGCGCACGCGATCGCCTTCCTTCACGAGGCGCTTGCGGTTGTGGCCGTAGGCCGAGAGGTAGCTCGCGTTGTGCTTGACGATCACGAGTTCGCCGTAACCGATGAGTCCGTTGCCGCTGTAGACGACACTGCCGTCGGCGGCCGCGCGCACCGGGTCGCCCGCGTTTCCACCGATGTCGATGCCCTGGCGCGTCGGGTTGCCCGCGGCGAACGTGCCGACCAGGGTTCCGTCCGCGGGCCAGCGCCAGCTCACGTTGCCGACCACCGCGCTGGCCGCAGGCGCGGGCGTCGCAGGTGCGGCGACGGGTTCGGGAGGCGGCGTCGCCGGCGCAGGGACCGCGGGCGCGGGCGGCGCCGGCACACGCGTGGTCACGGCGCCTTCGACCGATTCGAACGGCGCGGGAACCGGCATCGTCGCGCGCGGCTCCACCGGCGGCGGCTTCGCCGCAACCGCGGCGGGCGCATGCCGCGTGGTCGGCGCCGGCTGCGCGGCGACGCGCGCGCCTGCCGGCGCCTGCGTCTGCAGTTCCTGACCGACATAGATCGTGTACGGCGGACCGATACGGTTCCATGCCGCGAGATCGCGGAAGTCCACGCCGTTGCGGAACGCGATGCTGTAGAGCGTGTCGCCCGCGCGCACGCGGTGGCTGCCAGCGCCGGCCGGCGTTCCGCGCACGGACTCGACGGGCGCGGCCGCACGCCGTGCACCGTCGCCACTGAGGTCGTCGACCGGTGCCGGACCGGTCGAGGCACACGCTGCGAGGATCAGGGTCGCGCTCGCGGCGCAGGCATGGACGAGGCGAGAAATGCGTTCCATGCCGCGATCTTACCGCAGGAACTTGAAGTAAATGATGGCCAGCGCGATCAGCACGAGCAGGCTCCAGCCGATCCACTCGACCCAGCGATGCAACGCGTCTTCCGCGCGCTTGCCGCCGAGGCGGATCACGCCAGCGAGCAGGTAGACGCGCTTCCCGCGTCCGATCAGCATGCCGAAGAAGAACGGCAGCAGCGGCATGCCGACGATGCCCGATGCCCAGGTGAACACCTTGAGTGGCACCGGCACGAAACCCGCGAGCACGAGCATCCAGAACGCGCGCCATGGATGCGCGACGACGTCGGCGCTGAGTTCGGTGACGAGCGCATCGATGCGCGGCAACCAGCCGAGCATGTCGAACAGCGGTCGCACGAGGTGGAACGCGTAGTGCCCGAGCGCGTAGCCGACGAACGCACCGGCCAGCGAATAGGCGAGGCTCACGGTCGCATAGCGCAACCACAGGTGCGGCCTGGCCAGCACCATCGGCGCGAGCATGACCTCGGGCATCACCGGGAAGATGATCGCCTCGACGAAGCTCAGCAATGCGAGATAGCGCTCGGCGAGGCGATGCCCGGCGTAGCGTAGCGCGCGTTCGTACAACGGCTGGAACAGCTTCACGGCCGCGGCCTCCGCGCAGGGATTTCAGGTTTCATCCGGTACCACCGAGCAGCGGCACGAAACTGACTGCGCCCAGCGTTTCCGACACCAGTCCTTCGGCGCCGGCGCGCACGCGCAACAAGGTCTGCTGGCCGGGCGGGCCGACCGGCGCGACGAGGCAGCCGTCGGGTGCGAGCTGGTCGAGCAGCGCGGGTTCGAGCGCCGCGCCGGCGGCGGTCACGATGATCGCGTCGAACGGCGCCTCGTCGGGCCAGCCGAGCCGCCCGTCGTCGTGGCGCGAGCGGATGTTCGCGAGGCCGAGCTTGCGGAAGCGGCGTCGCGCATTGCGCAGCAGCTCGTCGATGCGCTCGACCGTGAACACCTGTTCGACCAGCATCGCGAGCACCGCGCACTGGTAGCCCGAGCCGGTGCCGACTTCGAGCACGCGGCGCGGCAGGCGATGCTCGATCAGCGCTTCGGTCATGCGCGCGACCACCCACGGCTGCGAAATCGTCTGGCCCTGGCCGATCGGCAGCGCGGTGTCCTCGTAGGCACGCGACGCGAGCGCCTCGTCGATGAACAGGTGGCGCGGCAGATGGCGCATCACGTCGAGCACGCGCCGATCGCGGATGCCATTGCCCGCAAGCCGTTCGATCAGCCGATCACGCGCGCGCTGCGAGGTCATGCCGGTGCCGCGTGCGGCCGCGTCCGGACGCCGGATCGGGTTCACCGTGCGCGCCTCATGCCCGCGTCGCCGCCGGCTGCAACGCCGCGACCCAGCCGCTGACCTTCTCCAGCGCCTGGAAGCGCGTGAGGTCGACATGGATCGGCGTGATCGAGACGTATCCGTCGCGGATCGCATGGAAATCGGTGCCGGGACCATCGTCCTCGGCTTCTCCCGGAGGTCCGATCCAGAAGATCGGACGGCCGCGCGGGTCGGTCTGGGCGATGCACGGCGCGGAACGGTGGCGCCGCCCGAGGCGCGTGACCGCGAGCCCGCGGATCTCGTCCCACGGGCGGTCGGGCACGTTGACGTTGAGGATCGTGTCGGCCGGCAACGGGTCGACCAGCAGCCTGCGCATCAGCAGCAGCACCGCTTCGGCCGCGCTGTCGTAGTGCTCGCCATGGTGGTTGCGCGTCGCGAGCGACACCGCGATCGCGGGAAAGCCGAGGAAGCGCCCTTCCATCGCGGCCGAGACGGTTCCCGAATAGATCACGTCATCGCCGAGGTTGGCCGCGTTGTTGATGCCGGAGACGACGATGTCGGGTTCGTGGTCGAGCAGCCCGGACAACGCGAGGTGCACGCAATCGGTCGGCGTCCCGGCGACGCACCAGCGGTGTTCGTCGAGTCGCGTCGCGCGCAACGGCTGGTCGAGGGTCAGGGAATTGCTCGCGCCGGAGCGGTCGCGATCGGGCGCCACCACCGTGACCTCGCCGACCGCCGCGAGTCGCCGTGCGAGCACGCGGATTCCGGGCGCCTCGACGCCATCATCGTTGCTGACCAGGACGCGCATGGAACTCCCTGTGCGAGGCGCCACGCGGGGCGCGACGCGGCCGGATCCGGCGCTGGCGGGCCGATCCGGATGAACAACGCATGATAGCGGATTCGCGCCACGCCACGCAGCCTCGAATGCCTCCAACGAAGACGCACAACGCACGGAAATGATGCGCGCAGCGCCCGCGCGCAGGCGTCGCGATGCCGGCGTGCTTCAATCGGGGCGGCCGTGAGGTTACGCTCGGAGCATGGGCTCGCATGACGACCGCGACGACGAAGCGAGGCTGTTCCGCGAATCGATCGGGCGCGTGCGGCCGCTGCGCGACCCGCGCGACGCGCCGCCCGAACGGCCTCGCCCGCCCCCCGAACCCGTCCAGTCGCAGCTCGACGAGGCGCGCGTGCGCGACGAGTTGCTCGTGCATGCGCCCGATCCGGCCACGATCGAGTTCGGCGACGAGATCACCTATCTCAAGCAGGGCCAGCCGCCGCGACTGCTGCAGCGCCTGCGCCGCGGCCTCTACAGCGTGCGCGCCGAGCTCGACCTGCACGAGATGACTGCCGCGGTCGCGCGCGAAGCCATCGCAGGCTTCCTCGACGATTGCATCCGCCATGGCGAGCTGTGCGTGCGCATCGTGCACGGCAAGGGGCTGCGCTCGAAGCCGCAGGGCCCGGTGCTCAAGCAATTGACCGACACCCTGCTGCGGCGACGCGCGGACGTGCTTGCATTCACCTCGGCACGCCCGGCGCAGGGCGGCACCGGCGCGGTGATCGTGCTGCTGCAAAAGGGCTGAGGAGCGAAGGACGCGGCGGTCCGACTCGCGGATGGGAGCGCTCGCGTGCGACGGCGCAGGGACCGGTTTCCTCCGAACGCAGCGGCCGAAGGCCGCGGAGTCGAAGCGGATGCGTCCGACGGCGCCTCGATTCCTGCCTTCGGCCTGTGCCCGCGTGAATGGCGGCGGGCGATGCGGCTGGATCGAGGAAAACCGCCGGCACCGGGCACGGCGGCCCGCTCGCCGCGGAAGACGCAGCGAACGACGCGGCGATGTGGCGGTCAGCCGTCGGTGTTGCTGTCGGCGATCGTCGGGTAGTTGATCCAGACGACATGAGCGCCGCGGCGCACGGCCCA
Source organism: Lysobacteraceae bacterium (assembly GCA_004143945.1). GTDB lineage: Bacteria > Pseudomonadota > Gammaproteobacteria > Xanthomonadales > Rhodanobacteraceae > Dokdonella_A. The sequence continues at coordinate 69,773 of SEHB01000001.1, read as the reverse complement.
CTGGTTGACTGCCACCACCTTGCCGACATCGACTTTCGCGCCGACGTTGCTTTCGCGTGCAATCCCGTTCGGACCCGAGGTACCGGCGCAAGCCGAGAGCGCGAGTGTGCCGAGGATCGCCAAGCCTGCTGCGAGGGATTTCATGCCGACCTCCGTTCCAGTGACGCGGTGGCTGCGACGATCGCAGGCCGCGAACCCACTATAGGCCGATGCACGAGGACCGGCATGCCGGGCGTCGCTGGAAAAGCCCGCTTCGTCGCTCTCAGGTGGCCGGTGCGTGCCAATCGAGCAATTCGCGCAACATCGAGGTCGCGAACGCGCCACGGTCGAGCGTGAACCCGAGTTCGAGCAGGTCGGGCGCGACCCAGGCATGGCGCAGTTCGCGCACGCGCAGGCGCAGCGCGCGACGCTCCTGGGCGAGACCGGCGCCGGCAAGCCCTGCGGCCAGCGTGGCGTGCACGTCGGCCACCTCGCGCTCGAGCGCGGCCACCGCGCCTGTGCTGCGCAGTTCGCTCTGCCCCCACATCGGCCCGGTCGGATGGATCGCGGCGGTCGCGAGGCGCTGCGCGAGATCCTCGCTCCAGGGCTCGGGGCCGAAGATCGATTGCGTGCCGTCGATCATCCAGACGTCGCCGTCGAGGCCCTGGTCCCAGTTGCCTTCGCCGACACGGCGCGCGAGCACTGCGTTGAACAGTGCCGAGCGCGCGGCAGACAACGCGATGCCGCGCTGCTCGCGCGGCAGACGCCGTCCGGCGAACAGGGCTTCGGCCAGCGCGACATTGCCGCCGTCGCGACCGAAGCGCTGCTCGCCGAAATAGTTCGGCACGCCGCACGCGGCGATCTGCGCGAGCCTGCGCTCGACATCCTCGCGGCCGCCCTCGACATCGCGCAGCCGGATCACGAATCGGTTCGCGCGATGCGCGCCGCGCCGCAACTTGCGCGAGTGACGCGCGGCCGACAGCACCTCGACGCCTTCGATGCGCAGCGCGTGCCAGTCCGGCGCAGCGCGGCCCGCGAGTTGCACGGTGAACGCCTGGCGCGTGACCGCATGGCGGTCCTTGAGCCCGGCATAGCCGACCGCCATCGGCGCGACACCCGCGGCGCGCGCGAGCTGGCGCGCGACCCAATCGGTGTTGGCGCCGGTCTTCTCGACCCGGAGAAGCACGTGCTCGCCGCTGCCGTCAGGCTCGAAGCCGAGCACTTCCTCGACCTCGAAATCGCACGGCTGCGCGCGCAACACGCCGCGTGCGACCGGTCCGCCGTGCGCATGCGCGTGCGCGATGCTCACGTCTCCGCGTCCGGCTCGAGCCGGCGCGCGCCCTCGACCTGCATCGGAACCGACGACGGCACCTCCAGCGCACCGGCCGCGCGCCGCTGCAGCAGCACCACGGCCGATGCCGCGATGCCCTCGCCGCGCCCGCAGAAACCGAGGCGCTCGCTCGTGGTCGCCTTCACGCTGACGTCGCCGACCGTGCAGCCGAGGTCGGCTGCGAGGTTCGCGCGCATCGCCTCGATGTGCGGAGCGAGCTTCGGGCGCTCGCACACGACGGTCACGTCCGCGTTCGACAGCGCATAGCCGCGCCCGATCGCGAGCGCCGTGCACTCGAGCAGCAGGTGGCGGCTGTTGACGTCCTTCCAGCGCGGGTCATCCGGCGGGAAGTGATGGCCGATGTCGCCCAGCGCGAGCGCGCCGAGCAACGCGTCGCACAGCGCGTGGATCACGACGTCGCCGTCGGAATGCGCGACGAGGCCGTGCGAATGCGCGATCCGCACGCCCGCGAGCACGACGTGGTCGCCGGGTCCGAACGCGTGGACGTCGATGCCTTGGCCGATGCGCATGGTTGAGCGAGAGGTGCGAGGGAGGGTGGCCTGCATTGTAGGCTGGACGCGCGCAGCGCGGCCGGCATTCGAATCGGGGCGGAGTGCGCCGGCCGGCTCCGGCCGCCCAGCCTACGACAAGCCCAGCAGGTACTCTGCGAGCATCAGATCCGCCCGCGTCGTGACCTTGAGGTTGCTTTCGGCCCCTTCCACGAGCAGCGGGTGGTGGCCGGCACGTTCCATCGCCATCGATTCGTCGGTGATCGCGAGCTGCGCGCGTTCGGCGTCGGCGAGCGCGGATTCGAGTTCGCCGCGGCGGAACAACTGGGGCGTCAATGCGCGCCAGCGCGAGTCGCGCGGTTCGGTGCCGAGCACGCGCGCGGCGGGGTCGGCGCGCTTGAGGGTGTCGCGCAGCGGTGCGGCGAGCAGCGCACCACCGGCCGGAATCCCGAGTCGCACGAGGCGGTCGATGTCGCCCGCCCCGACGCAGGGTCGCGCCGCATCATGCACGAGCACGAACGCCTCGCTGGCGACCGATGCGGGCAACGCGCGCAATCCCGCGAGCACCGAGCCGCTGCGTTCGCCGGCACCGGTGGCGACGCGCACGGGCTTGCCGCCAACCTCGCTCGCGCCGGGCCAGTGCGCATCGTCGCGCGCAAGCACGACCACGAAACCGCCGATCACGCTGCACGCGGCGAGGCGCTCGAGCGTGACCATCAGCAACGGTTGGCCGCGCAACGGCATGTACTGCTTCGGCACGCCGCCGCCGAAGCGGGTGCCGCTGCCGGCCGCCGGCACCACGCACCAGAGCGCCTCAGTCGGCATCGGTGTCGGCTTCGGCCGCGCGCGCACCGGTGGTGTCGGGGTCGACCACGCGGTAGAACGTCTCGCCGGGCTTGACCAGGCCGAGCTCGGAACGCGCGCGCTCCTCGACCGCCTCGCTGCCCTGCTTGAGGTCCTCGACATCGGCCGCGAGCTTGTCGTTGCGCTTGCGCAGTTGCGCGTTGGCGTCCTTCTGGCCGTCGACGCGCTGCTCGATCCGCCACATCTCGCGCAAGCCGCCCTGTCCCGCCCACAGGTGCACCTGCAATGCGATCAGCAGCAACAGCAGGACGAGGCAGGTCCAGCGCAGCACGTGCGCGCGGCCCTAGCGACCGAAATGCGCGAGGTTCGGGAACGCCTGCTTGCCGGCATAGCGTGCGTTCGCGCCGAGCGCTTCCTCGATGCGCAGCAACTGGTTGTACTTGGCGACGCGGTCCGAGCGGCACAGCGAGCCGGTCTTGATCTGCGTCGCCGCGGTCGCGACCGCGAGGTCGGCGATCGTGGTGTCCTCGGTCTCGCCCGAGCGATGCGACATCACGGACGCGTAGTTCGCGCCCTCGGCCATCGCGATCGCGTCGAGCGTCTCGCTGAGGGTACCGATCTGGTTCACCTTGATCAGGATCGCGTTCGCGACGTGCCGGTCGATGCCTTCCCTGAGGATCGCGGTATTCGTCACGAACAGGTCGTCGCCGACCAGCTGCACGCGCTCGCCGAGCGCGTCGGTCAACTGCTTCCAGCCGTCCCAGTCGCCTTCGGCCATGCCGTCCTCGATCGTGATGATCGGGTACTTCGCGCACCATCCCGCGAGGAAGTCGGAGAACTGGGTGGAGGACAGCACCTTGCCTTCGCCCTCGAGGTGGTACGCCCCGTCCCTGAAGAATTCCGAGCTCGCGACGTCGAGGCCGAGCCAGACGTCGGTGCCGATCGCATAGCCGGTCTTCGCGACCGCTTCCAGGATCGTCTCGACCGCTTCCTCGTTGGAGCGCAGGTTCGGCGCGAAGCCGCCCTCGTCGCCGACCGCCGTGTTGAGGCCGCGCGCCTTCAGCACCGATTTCAGTGCATGGAAGATCTCGGTGCCCGCGCGCAATGCCTCGGAGAAGCTCGCCAGTCCCACCGGCAGCACCATGAATTCCTGCATGTCGACGTTGTTGTCCGCATGCGCGCCGCCGTTGATGATGTTCATCATCGGAACCGGCAGGACCGGTTGCACCGCCGAGGGCCGAGGGCCGAGGGCCGGCACGTATTGCCACAGCGGCTGCCTGCGGCTCGCCGCGACCGCGTGCGCGTTCGCGAGCGAAACGCCGAGCAGTGCGTTCGCGCCCAGCTTGCCCTTGTTCGGCGTACCGTCGAGCGCGATCAGCCGCTCGTCGAGTCCACGCTGGTCGGCCGCATCGAACCCTTTCAGCGCGTTCGCGATCGTCGTGTTGACGTTGGCGACCGCGTTGCGGACGCCCTTGCCGAGGTAGCGCGCCTTGTCGCCGTCGCGCAGCTCCACCGCCTCGCGCGAACCGGTCGAGGCGCCGGACGGCACCGCGGCGCGACCGCAGGAACCATCGGCCAGCGTGACCTCGGCTTCGAGGGTCGGATTGCCGCGGGAATCGAGGATTTCGCGGGCGTGGATCTTCGCAATCGCAGTCATGGGACGCAGCACTCGGTCTAGTCGTAGGGAAACGGGGGAAGGCGATCGCGCACGGGGTGCGCTCCTACAACAGCTTCGAGCGCTTCGCGATCGCATCGAAGCCCTTGAGGTCCTCGAGCAGATCCGCCATCTGCCCGAGCGGCCACGCGTTCGGCCCGTCGCTGAGCGCCTTGTCGGGATCGGGATGCGTTTCCATGAAGATGCCCGCGATGCCGACCGCCACCGCCGCGCGCGCGAGCACCGGCACGAATTCGCGCTGGCCGCCCGACTTTCCGTCGGCGCCGCCGGGCAACTGCACCGAGTGCGTCGCGTCGAACACCACCGGGCAGCCGGTGTCGCGCATCACGCTGAGGCTGCGCATGTCCGACACGAGGTTGTTGTAGCCGAAGCTCGCGCCGCGCTCGCAGACCATGATCTGCGCGTTGCCGGTCGCCTTCGCCTTCGCGGCGACATGCTTCATTTCCCACGGCGACAGGAACTGGCCCTTCTTGATGTTGACCGGCTTGCCGGCCTTCGCGACGGCCTGGATGAAATCGGTCTGGCGGCACAGGAACGCGGGCGTCTGCAGCACGTCGACGACGCTCGCGACCTCGTCCATCGGCGTGTATTCGTGCACGTCGGTCAGCACCGGCACGCCGATCTGGCGCTTCACTTCGGCCAGCACCTTGAGTCCCTCCTCGAGACCGGGCCCGCGGAAGCTCGTGCCCGAGGTCCGATTGGCCTTGTCGAAACTCGACTTGAAGATGAACGGAATGCCGAGGCGGGACGTGATGTCCTTCAGCGTGCCGGCCGTGTCGAGCTGCAACTGCATCGATTCGATCACGCACGGGCCGGCGATCAGGAACAGGGGCCGGTCGAGGCCGACCTCGAAACCACAGAGATTCATCGAGCGGGCATTCCTTGTTTCGTCATCGCGGCGGACGCCGGCATCCAGCGACGTGCGGAGATGTCGCCGGAACGCGCAGCGAGCCGGCGGTCACCGGCCCGGCAGCGATGCAGGCCAGCCTGGATCATGCGACCGATTCCTTGCCGCCGACCGCGGCGAGCCGCGGCGCCTCGCGCATCGCCTTCTGCTCGCGCGCGGCGCGCACGAAGCCGATGAACAGCGGGTGCCCGTCGCGCGGCGTCGAGGTGAACTCCGGGTGGAACTGGCAGGCGACGAACCACGGATGGTCCGCGATCTCGACCACCTCGACCAGCAGGTCGTCCATCGACTTGCCCGCGATGATCAGGCCGAGGTCCTTGAACTGCTGGCGATAGCGGTTGTTGAATTCGTAGCGATGGCGATGGCGTTCGCGGATCACGTCCTGGCCGTACATCTCGCGCGACAGCGTGCCGGCCTTGAGGCGGCACTCCTGCGCGCCGAGGCGCATCGTGCCACCGAGGTCGGACGCCTCGTCGCGGCGCTCCACTTCGCCCGCGACGGTCTTCCATTCCGCGATCAGCGCGATCACCGGGTGTTCGGCGTTGCGGTCGTTCTCGCTCGAATTGGCGCCTTCGAGTCCGGCGATGTGGCGCGCGAAGTCGACCACCGCCGCATGCATGCCGTAGCAGATGCCGAAATAGGGGATGCGGTTCTCGCGCGCATAACGCACCGCCGCGATCTTGCCTTCGAAGCCACGCTTGCCGAAGCCGCCGGGCACGAGGATGCCGTCGGCGTCGCGCAGCACGTCCGCGCCCTTGCGCTCGATCTCCTCCGACTCGACCCAGCGCAGGTGCACGCGCGTCTTCTGCTTGATGCCGCCGTGGCGCAGCGCCTCGCCGAGCGACTTGTAGGCGTCCTTGTGCTCGACGTACTTGCCGACGATCGCGATCGTGACCTCGCCCTGAGGATTCTCGACCGCGTCGACGGTGCGCTCCCAGGCCGAAAGATCGGCCGGTTTCGCGTTGAGCCGCAGCTTGTCGACGACAATCTCGTCGAGCCCCTGCTGCTGCAGCCACAACGGCAGCTTGTAGATGATGTCGACGTCGATCGCGCTGATCACGGCTTTCTCGGGCACGTTCGTGAACAACGCGATCTTGCGGCGGTCGCTCTGCGGCAGCGGCTGCTCGCAGCGGCACACGAGGATGTCGGGCTGGATGCCGATCGAGCGCAATTCCTTGACCGAATGCTGCGTCGGCTTGGTCTTGATTTCGCCGGCGGCCTTGATGTACGGCACCAGCGTCAGGTGCATGAAGATCGCCTGTTCGGCGCCGTGCTCGATGCGGATCTGGCGGATCGCCTCGAGGAACGGCAGCGACTCGATGTCGCCGACGGTGCCGCCGATTTCGACGAGGGCGACGTCGTAACCCTGGGTCGCCTCGTAGATGCGGTGCTTGATCTCGTCGGTGATGTGCGGGATCACCTGCACGGTCGCGCCGAGGTAGTCGCCGCGGCGCTCCTTCGCGATCACGCTCTCGTAGATCTTGCCGGTCGTGATCGAATTCTTGCCGGTCAGCCGCGTGCGCACGAAGCGCTCGTAATGGCCGAGGTCGAGGTCGGTTTCGGCACCATCATCGGTGACGTAGACCTCGCCGTGCTGGAACGGGCTCATCGTGCCCGGGTCGACGTTGATGTACGGGTCCAGCTTCATCATCGTCACGCGCAGGCCGCGCGCTTCGAGGATGGCGGCCAGCGACGCGGCGGCGATGCCCTTGCCTAGCGAGGACACCACGCCGCCGGTCACGAAGATCAGGGGGGTCATGGGCGAACGTTCCGCTCGAAACCCGTATTCTAGCGGGTCCATGCCGAACCGGCGAGTGCGCAGCCGGTGCCTGCGGCGTTCGCGACGTCCACGAGAGCAGCCTTCAGTCCGGACAATCAGCCCCGGAGCCCTGTTCGAGCGCGGCAAGGCGCACGTGCAGGCGGCGCCCGGCGCACCGCATCGCCGCCTCGCAGCCTGGCGCGAATGATAGGAACGGCGTCCCACCGCCGTTCTCTCCGCCAACGACCGACATCGACGGTCATTCCGGAGCCTCCGATGCGCATCCTCCCGTTCCTGCCAGCGCTCGCGCTGGGTTTCAGCCTTCCCGCCCATTCGGCCGACATCAGCGTCGGCGCCGCCGGCACCTGCAGCGCGCACACGATCGCCGAAGCGGTCGCGCTGGCCGCCGCGACGCCCGAGGCGGACACGATCCGGCTCGCGAACGACCAGGCATATCTCGGCCAGACCGCCTTCATCGATACCGCGGTCGACCTGATCGGCGGCCACGCCGCATGCGGAGACACCGTTCCGACCGGTCGCACCGCGCTCGTCGGCACCGGCGAATGGGCGACGCTGTCGATCTGGGGCGGCGAAGGCATCGACAGCTTCCCGGTGCGCATCGAGCGCCTCGACATCAGCGGCGGCGGCGCCAGCGGCGACATCGGCACCTGGGGCGGCCTCAACATCGCAGGGCGCGTGCGCGTCCACGTCGCCGACACCGAGGTCCACCACAACCACAACTCGCACGGCGGGGGGCTCACGGTCTCGTTCAACGCGATCGTCACGCTCGAGCGCAACGTCGAGATCCACGACAACCTCGCTTCGGTCGGTGGCGGCATCCTCGTCGCGGGCGCGACGCTGCGCATGCAGCCGAGCGCGGTCGTCGTGCGCGACAACCAGGCGATCGACGGCGGCGGCATCGCGGTGCTCTCCGGCGCGCTCGCGAGCTCCGGCAGCGATCCGAAAGACCCGCTCACGCCGGTCGACGGCGTGCTCGTGCACGCGAACCAGGCGTCCAACCGCGGTGGCGGCCTGTACGTGGGCGGCGCCGAATCGAAGGCGCTGCTCGACGACGTCGTGCTGCGCGACAACAGCGCGGCCGAAGGCGGCGGCGCGTTCGCGGGTGACGGTGGCTACGCGCAGTTCGCGCGCTTCCGGCATGGCCCGTTCCGGCACTGCGCATCCGAACTCGAGTGCCTGCGCCTGTCCGGCAACATCGCCGAACGCGGTGGTGCGGTCTCGGTCCGCAACGGCGGCTCCGCGCACCTGAGCGAGGCGATCGTGCGCGACAACGCGGCCGCCGGCGGCAGTGCGATCTGGATGCACGGCGAGGGTTCCTCGGTGCGCCTGTACTCGAGCCTCGTCGTCGGAAACGGTTGCATCGAGGGCGCGCCGGGCTGCGCGCCGATCTTCACGATGGGCGGATCGCTGCGCTTCGAGCATTCGACTTTCGCCGACAACGACGGCGGGCCCGCGCTGATCTTCGGCGACGGCGAACAGGGCGCGTTCCTGACCGACATCCTCGGTCGGTCGAGCCTCGTCTCGGGCAAGGAGCGCATCTTCGACTTCTTCGGTGCGCTGCCGACCGTGCGCTACGACTGCATCCTCAAGGACCAGGGCACGTTCGAAGTCGCGGCCGAGCGCAGCGAGATCCTGCCGATCGCGTTCCAGGCCCCCGCGCGCGGCGACTACCGGTTGCTGCCCGGCAACGCCGCGATCGACTTCTGCGACGACGCGCCGGTGTCGGCGAAGTCGCCCGACATCGACGGCAACCTGCGTGGCATCGACGACCTCGCCTCGCAGGATCGCTTCGGCACCTACGACCTCGGCGCCTACGAATCGGACCGCATCTTCGCGAGCGGGAGCGAGTCCAAGCGCTGAAGCCAGTGGCGTTCGGTGCATCGAGGGATCGTGGCGGCAGCGCTGTCGCGACGATCCGTGCGTGTCGAGGCCGCCTTCGAAGGGGACACTGGCAACTCGACCTGCGTCATGCGCGCGCACTCCTGCTGGAGGCCTTTCCAGCAGTCACCATCCATTCCATCATCCACCCCGGCGGGCGCCGCGCGGAACCTTCCAACCTTGCACCTGTCCAATCCGCACCGTTTTCCTCCAAGGATCGAGATGCACAGCACGCGCGGAAAGTCGGACTGCCTGGCGGTACTCGTTGCGTGCTTCCCCTTCCAGGCCGGAGACGCTGCTGCGCAGGCGCATGTGTTCATGACGTCTGCGACCGGCACGGGCGACCTCTCGAGCTGGCCTGATGCCAGCGGAGCGACCGGCCTGCAGGCCGCCGATGCGATCTGCCGCGCGCATGCCGAGGCAGGTTCACTCGAAGGCGCCGATGACTACGTCGCATGGCTGTCGGATTCGGGCAACGATGCCTATTGCCGTGCGCATGGCCTCGGCGGAACCCGCTCGAACCTGTGCGGCCAGGCGCAGGAACCGATCGGGGCGGGGCCCTGGTCGCGCATCGACGGCCTTCCCGCGATGGACGTACTGCCGCTCTCGATGGGATCGCCCGGGTTCCCGGGCTACCAGCCGCGACATGTCCTGTTCGACGAGTCCGGCCAACCGATCCCGATCGGAGATCCGGGCATGCGGACCGACCTTGCGTTCACGGCGACGAATCTTGACGGCGCATACGCCGGCGCAAGTTGCGCCGACTGGACCTCGGGCACCGGTGAGGTGATCCTCGGGTCCGCCTACTACGGCTTCGGCGGATTCTCGAACTTCATGTGGGACTGCAACCGGCCCCTGCGCCTGATTTGCCTGCGCAAAGGCCAGCATGGTGCGCCGATTTCCCGACGCCCGCCTCCTTCTGCGCGCATCGTGTTTGCCTCGAGCACGACCGGCAATGGGGATCTCGGCAGCTGGCCCGGCGCGGGTGGCGCCACCGGTGTCGATGCGGGCGACGCAGTCTGCCGCAGCGAAGCAGTCGCGGCGGGCCTGCCGCTTGCAGGCAGCTTCAAGGCCTGGCTCTCGACGTCCTCGGTCGCGGCACGCGACCGGTTCGGGTTCGATGGCCCTTGGTATCGCGTCGACGGCGTACTCGTCGCGACATCGATCGCCGACATGGTCGACGGCTTCCTCGATGCGCCGATCCAGATGACCGCCGAAGGCGCCGAACTGGATCGCGACAGCGTCTGGACGGGTTCCAACGCGGACGGAACCGGCAGCGGTTCCGACTGCGGGGACTGGGGCGCGACTGCGGGCTCCGGCGAGATCGGCATGACGTCCGCCGCCGACGCGCAATGGAGCGAGAGCAGCTTCTTCAACATGGGGTGCAATGCTGCCCTGCCGCGCCTGTACTGCCTGGCCGACACCGATTCCCTCTACCTCGACGGATTCGACTGAAGCCAGCCGGCACGGTGCGCGCGGTCAGTCCGTCTCGCCCGCGTGCACCACCACCGGCGCGCGCAGCGGCGCGAGCTGCCAGAAGATCCATGCCGACAGCGCGGTGACGAAGCCGACGCAGAGGAAGGTCGCGCGGAACGCGAACAGCACCTCGGCTGCGGCGATCGGCGCGCCGGATTGCGTGAATGCCGCGAGCAGGCCGCCGGCCATCGCGACGCCGAGGCTCGTCGCGAGCATCATCACCATCGAGAGCAGGCTGTTGCCGCTGCTCGCGAGGTCGGCCTCGAGTTCGGACAGCGTGACGGTATTCATCGCGGTGAACTGCAGCGAGTTGACGAGGCCGAATGCCGCAAGCTGCACGACCCGCAGCCACGTCGGCTGGCCGGGTTCCATCAGCGCGAAACCCGCCATCGCGAGTCCGACCAGCAGCGTGTTGCCGATCAGCACGCGGCGGTAGCCGAGTCGGCCGACCAGCGGCACCACGAGGCGCTTGGACGCCATGCCCGCGATCACCACGGGAATCATCATCATGCCCGCGTCCATCGGGCTGTAACCGAGGCCGAGCTGCAGCAGCAACGGGATCAGGAACGGCATGCTGCCGCTGCCGATGCGGGCGAACAGGTTGCCGAGCACGCCGACGCGATAACTGTGGACGCCGAACAGCCGCAGCGGGAACAGCGGTTGCGGCGTGCGCGCCGCGTGCAGCCAGTACGCCGCGAGCCCCGCGAGGCCGCCGAGCAGCAGCATCAGCACGCCCGCATGGCGCGCCCCGAACCCGGACAGTCCGTCCAGCGACAACGAGATGGCGACCATGCTGAAGGACAGCATCAGGTAGCCCGCGAAATCGAAGCGCGCGACGACGCCGCGCAACGCGGGCATCACGCGCAGCGCGACGGCCACCGCGAGCACGCCGACCGGCAGGTTGATCAGGAAGATCCAGTGCCAGGACGCGACCTGCACGAGCCAGCCGCCGAGCGTCGGGCCGATCAGCGGGCCGAACAGGCCGGGAATCGTCACGAAACTCATCGCCGCGAGGAACTCCCCGCGCGGCACCGTGCGCAGCACGGCGAGTCGCCCGACCGGCAGCAGCATCGCGCCGCCGACGCCCTGCACCACGCGCGCGGCGACCAGTTGCGCGAGGTCTCGCGAAATCGCGCACAACAGCGAGCCGAGCGTGAACAGCACGATCGCGGAGAGATAGACGCGGCGGGTCCCGAAACGGTCCGCGAGCCAGCCCGACGCCGGAATCAGCGTGGCCATCGTGAGCGCGTACGCGACCACCACCGACTGCATGCGCAGCGGGCTTTCGCCGAGGCTCGCGGCCATCGAAGGCAGTGCGGTGTTGACGATCGTCGAGTCCAGCATCTGCATGAAGACGCCGACCGCGACGAGCCACAGCAGTGGCTTGCCCGAGGCTGGGTTGCGCATCGATCCTCCATCGGCCGCCCGCGAGCGAGTGTACGCGCGGCGAAACCGGTGATAGGAAAACCGATCGCGCTGCGTTCTTGGAGATATGCGCCCCGGCTCCGGATCCACGGACGACCAGGGCGCCCATCCAGCCCAGGAGTCGCACGTGAAATCGCTCGTCCCGCTCGCCACCGCCCTGCTGTGCGCATGCCCCGCCGCACACGCCGCCACCTTCACCGTGACCAGCCTCGCCGACGCCGGCGCGGGCAGCCTGCGCGCCGCGATCGCATCGGCGAACGCCGCGGCCGGCGCCGACACGATCGCATTCCAGGCCGGACTGACGGGCACGATCACGCTGGCCAGCGGTGAACTGCGCATCAGCGACAGCCTCACGATCACGGGCCCCGGCGCGAATCGCATCACGGTCGATGGGAACGACGCGAGCCGCGTGTTCCACATCGACGACACCGGTCCCGACGATCGCGCGTTCGCGTTCAGCGGACTCACCGTGACCGGCGGCCGTGCGGTCGCCGCGAACGACGACCAGGGCGGCGGCCTCTACCTCGCGCCGTCGTTCGACCAGGTACCGTTGCGCCTCACCAGCATGGTGTTCACGGCCAACCACGCCGCACGCCGTGGCGGCGCGATCAGCGTGTCCGGGTCGCAACTCACGCTCGTCAACGTGCACCTGACCGGCAACGCCGTGGAGGGCGGTTTCCAGCCGTCGGGCGGCGCGCTGTACGCCGACCGCACTGCGCTCGTGATGGAGCGTTGCCGCGTCGTCGACAACGACGCGCAGCTGTCCGGCGGCGGCATTTCGATGTCCTCGCCGGGCATCAGCGCCTCGATCAGCGACACGCTGGTCCAGGGCAACACCGCGACCCACACCGGCGCGGGCATGAACGTCGGCACGATGTCCCACCTGACGATCCGCCGCAGCGCGTTCGTGCAGAACTGGCTGACCAGCCAGACCGAGGGCGGCGCGATCTACTTCGCCGGCGTGACCGACGCGGGTTCGCCCGAGAACGTGATCGAGAACACCACCTTTTCCGGCAATATCTCGCAGCACGACTCCGGTCGCGGCAGCGCGCTCGCGATCGCGTCGGGCAACATGACCGTTCGCAACAGCACGTTCGCGCACAACCGCACGTCACCCGATGCAGCCGGCACGCCGACCGCGGGTGGCGCGCTGTGGGTCGCCAACGGCACGTCGACGCGCGTGACCGTGCAGAGCACGCTGTTCGCTGACAACACGCACGGCAATGCATCGACGCCGCGCGATCTCACGCGCCTGACCGGCGGCGGCGGCGAAAGCACGCTTTCGGTCGATCATTCGCTGTTCGAGGTGCTGCCCGCGATCGGAGTCATCACGAACCCGGGAACCGGCAACTTCGAGGCGGATGCGCAGCTGTTGCCGCTCGCGTACGCGGGAGGCGCGACACCCGTCCATGCCCTGCCGCTGGCGAGTCCGGCCATCGATGCGGGCGCCAACCCCGCGAACCTGACCACCGAACAGCGTGGTCCCGGCTTCGCGCGCGCGATGGATGCCAACCCCTGCCGCCGTCCACTCGTCGCGCGCGCCGACATCGGCGCCTACGAGTACCGCTCCGACACGATCTTCTGCTACGGCTTCAACAACTGACGAACGGCACACCTCGTTCCCCGTCACGGCCCTCCCCCCCGGGGCCTGCCACGCCGCGTGGGTGCGACCACGCGGCGTGGCACTTTCACGTTCCGTACCCTGGGCGCGCCGCCGCGATGCGCGCGTCCATTCCCGTCAATTCCGGTCGCAGCCGGGCACGACCCCTCACGCGTGCTTGAACGGGCTTGATCGCAGCGGCGACACTCGCCATGCTGCGGCGTTTGCCATCGCACGGATCGCCGCCGCATGAGTTCCCGCTACAACGCCGCCGACATCGAAGTGCTGTCGGGCCTCGATCCGGTCAAGCGCCGGCCCGGCATGTACACCGACACCTCGCGCCCGAACCACCTCGCGCAGGAAGTCATCGACAACTCGGTCGACGAGGCCCTCGCGGGCCACGCGAAGACGATCGAGGTGACGGTGCACGCCGATGGTTCGGTCGAGGTCGCCGACGACGGCCGCGGCATGCCGGTCGACATCCATCCCGAGGAGAAGATCCCGGGCGTCGAACTGATCCTCACGCGCCTGCACGCGGGCGGCAAGTTCTCGAACCGCAACTACCAGTTCTCGGGCGGCCTGCACGGCGTCGGCGTGTCCGTCGTCAATGCGCTGTCGCAGCGCGTGGAGGTTGCGATCCGCCGCGACGGCCAGCAGTACCGCATGGATTTCACCAACGGCGACCGCGCGAGCGACCTCGCGGTGACCGGCACGGTGCCGAAGAGGCAGACCGGCACCACGCTGCGCTTCTGGCCCGATCCGAAGTATTTCGATTCGCCGAGGATCTCGCTGCCGCGCCTCAAGCACGTGCTGCGCGCGAAGGCGGTGCTCTGCGCGGGTCTCAGCGTGCGCCTGTTCGACGAAGCCAGCGGCGAACGCCTCGAGTGGCATTACGAGGACGGGCTGCGCGACTACCTGCGCTCGATGCTCGGCGCGACCGAGTACCTGCCGCCCGAACTCTATGTCGGGCACCACCAGCGCCCGGACGGGGCGGTCGAGTTCGCGGTCGCGTGGCTGCCGGAAGGCGAGCTGACGCAGGAGAGCTACGTCAACCTGATCCCGACCGCCCAGGGCGGCACCCACGTCAACGGCCTGCGTTCGGGCCTGACCAATGCACTGCGCGAGTTCTGCGAGTTCCGCAACCTGTTGCCGCGCGGCATCAAGCTCGCGCCCGACGACGTCTGGGACCGGCTCTGCTTCGTGCTCTCGCTGAAGATGACCGATCCGCAGTTCTCGGGACAGACCAAGGAGCGGCTGTCCTCGCGCGACGCGGCCGGATTCGTCGAGAACGCGGTGCACGACGGCTTCTCGCTCTGGCTCAACCAGCACGTCGAGGTCGGCACGCGCATCGCGCAACTCGCGATCGAACGCGCGACGCTGCGGCTGAAGGCCGAGAAGCAGATCGTGCGCAAGAAGATCACGCAGGGTCCGGCGCTGCCGGGCAAGCTCGCCGACTGCGCCTCGAGCGACCTCTCGCGCACCGAGCTGTTCCTCGTCGAGGGCGACTCGGCCGGCGGCTCCGCGCGCCAGGCACGCGACAAGGATTTCCAGGCGATCCTGCCGCTGCGCGGCAAGATCCTCAACACCTGGGAAGTCGAATCGGGTTCGGTGCTCGCGTCGCAGGAGGTGCACGACCTCGCGGTCGCGATCGGATGCGATCCGGGCAAGGACGACATCTCGGGCCTGCGCTACGGCAAGGTGATCATCCTCGCCGACGCGGATTCGGACGGCCTGCACATCGCGACGCTGCTGTCCGCGCTGTTCCTTCGCCACTTCCCGAAGCTCGTGCGCGAGGGGCACGTGTTCGTCGCGATGCCGCCGCTGTTCCGCGTCGACGTCGGCAAGCAGGTGTTCTATTGCCTGGACGCGTCCGAGCGCGATGCGATGCTCGAGAAGATCGAACGCGAGAAGATCCGCGGCGCGGTCAGCGTGACGCGCTTCAAGGGCCTCGGCGAGATGAACCCGTCGCAGCTGCGCGAGTCTACGATCGACCCCGACACGCGCCGCCTCGTGCAGCTCACGATCGAAGCCGACGACGGCACCGCCAAGGTCATGGACATGCTGCTGTCGAAGAAGCGCGCCGCTGACCGCAAGGACTGGCTCGAAACCAAGGGCGACCTCGCCTCGCTCGAAGTCTGACTGCGCGCGCTCGCTTCCGATGCTCGGCCTGCGCGGAAACCTGGAGCGGCACCGCTCTTGTGGGAGGGGCTTCAGCCCCGAGCTTCTCGCGCACAGGGCTCGGGACTGACGTCCCTCCCACACGCACCGCGACACTCGTGTGTCCGAGTGTTCGTATAGCCGCCGTACGGTGTTTGCACCCCGCTACCGGCAGCCGCCGTGCATTGTGTACAAATGGCCGCGGCCTCGAACTGCGGCGGCGTCGGCGGTTTTGCGGCAGCGGTCGCGGCACAGTGCGCGTCCATCGACGAGGGAGACACCATGTCGCGAACCATCGTGCTGATCCTTGCAGCGGCCAGCCTGCCCGCGCATGCCGCGACCTACCGCGTCGGTCCGTCGCGCCCGTACACGACGCCAGGCGCCCTGCTCGCCGCGGTCGATCTCGGACCCGGCGACATCGTCGAGGTCGACGGCAACGCGACCTACCCCGGCAACGTCGTGATCGGCGAGGACGACGGCGGCAGCGCGGGCAACCCCGTCGTGTTCCGCGGCATCCGCATCGCGGGCCAGCGCCCGCACATCCAGGGCGGCACCAACACGGTCGAATTCCGTCAGTCCGACCACGTCGTGTTCGAAGGGTTCGAAGTCACCGGCGGCAGCTCGCGCTGCATCCTGCAGGGCGCGCACGACGTGACCGTGCGCGATTCGGAGATCCACGCCTGCCCTGCGCACGGCATTCTCGGCACCGATCAGTACTCGGGCTCGTTCACCCTCGAGTACAGCGAGATCCACGACGCGGGCAATGGCACCTCGCAGCATCCGCTCTACATCCAGAGCGATGAGATCGCGCATCCGGGATCGGTGTTCCGCATGCGCTTCTGCTACGTGCACGACGGCAACGGCGGCAACCTGCTGAAGAGCCGCCACGAACGCAGCGAGATCCACTACAACTGGTTCGAAGGCGCGGCCTACCACGAGCTGGAGCTGATCGGGCCGGACGAGGCGACCCAGCAACCGGGCTGGTCGGTCGACCTCGTGCGCGAGGACCAGGACGTGGTCGGCAACGTGATCGTGCACAGCAACCCGGATTTCGGCGCGGTGATCCGCGTCGGCGGCGACGGCTCCGGCCAGAGCCGCGGCCGCGTGCGCTTCGCGAACAACACGATCCTCGTCACCTCGGGCGAGGACGCGACCGTGTTCCGCATCTTCGATGGCATCCAGGCGGTCGAGGCGCACAACAATGTGCTGCATGCGAGCGCAGGCGGAACCCTTCGCGTCGAGCGCACGGCCGAAGCCGTGTGGACGAATGGCCGCCGCGTCGGTGGCAGCAACAACTGGATTCCGGATGGCGCGACCTTCGTGCCGCCGGAATGGATCGGGACGCTGCAGGGCACTGCGCCGGGCTTCGCGAACGTCGCGCAGCTCGACCTCGTGCCGACGCCGGCAGGCGACCTCGTCGACGCCGCGAACCCCGCACCGCAGCCGATCCCCGGCTACGCGGTACCCGCCACGACCTTTCCTCCGCTGTACCAGCCGCGACGCCTGCAGGTGCCGCCCGGAAACGCGATGGCGCGCCCGGCCAGCGGCGTGCTCGACATCGGGGCGCTCGAACGCGCGGGCGACGCGATCTTCACGGACGGCTTCGACCCGTAGCGCGGACCGGCGGCCAGTGGACCGGACGCCCGCGCATGTCGGAGTTCGCGGCGCAACGGCGTTGTGCGAGGGAACTTCCTGCATGGACCCCGCCGATGCGCCGCAGCCGACACGCGCCCCCTGTTTCGATTTCCCGACACGCCCTGCTGGCCGGCGCGATCCTCGCCGCACTCGCGACGGGCGGCACCATCGGCGCAGCGGAAGTCCCGCTCGCGGGCAGCGTGGACGCGACCCCGCGCGCGATCGCGTACCAGACGGGCCGCATGGCCGACCTGCGTTCCCCGCGCCTCGGCGGCGTGGTGCGGACGGTGCAGAACTGCAACGACAGCGGCAGCGGCAGCCTGCGCGAGGCCTATCTCGCTTCGGGTGACGGCGACACCGTCGATCTCGGCCAGCTCACGTGCAGCACGATCACGCTGACCTCGGGCGAGCTGCAGTCGAACGGCGTGGTCGCCTACGTCGCGATCAATGGCAACCGGTACACGCACACGACGATCGATGCGAACCTCGCGGGGCGCGCATTCCAGCATGCAGCTGGCCGCTTGCGGCTTTCCTACCTCGAGGTGCGCCGTGGACGCGTCCACGACGCGGCCGGCGGCGGCTGCGTGCGTTCCTTCGGCGACGTCGTCCTGGCTGGCTCGGAAGTGTCCGACTGCGAAGTCTCGACCTCGGGCACGACGCCGGCGCGCGGCGGCGCGATCCAGGCGGACGGCGTCGTGTTCCTTTCAGACAGCATCGTCAGCGGCAACCGCGCAACGGCCGCCAGCGCGGATGCCGATGGCGGGGGCGTGCACGCACGCTACGTGATCGGCGCGCATGGCTGCACGGTCAGCGGCAACACCGCGTCCGGAGACGGCACCCACCACGCGCGTGGCGGTGGACTGCACGGGCGCGAAGGCGTGCGCCTCGACGAATGCACGCTGACGGACAACCGCGCGATCAGCGGTGGCGGCGCCTACGTCGGCGACGCCTCGTTCTACAACTCGAGCTTCACGAACGTCACGATCTCGGGCAACGAGGCGCTCGGTGCGGGCGGCGGCGTGTTCAGCTGGTTCGATGTGCGATTCGACAACAGCACCGTGACCGCGAACCGGGCGGTCTTCGACTTCGGCGCGGGCGTCTACCTCGCCGGCGGCAGCGCGACGATGCGCAGCACGATCGTCGCGGGCAACACGTCGGGAGACGGACTCGTCGAATCGGATGTCGGCGGGCATCCCGGTGCCGTCGTCGACGGCGGGCACAACCTCGTGCGTGCGTCGACCCGGCCGTTGCCGCCGGACACGCTGTCGTCCGACCCGATGCTCGGCCCGCTGCAGGACAACGGTGGCCAGGTCTGGACGCATGCATTGCTGCCCGGCAGCCCCGCGATCGATGCGGGCGACAACCCGCGCAGCCTCTGGACCGACGCGCGCCAGTACGCGTGCTCGGATTCGGGCTGCGTGCAGTACGAGCGCACGCTCGGCGCGGGCACCGACATCGGCGCGTTCGAACTCGGTGGGCCGGACCGCATATTCGACGACGGCTTCGACCGCGAAGCGCGCGCCGCGGACAGACCCGGTCCCCGCCGCGACGGCGATGCCCTGCCGCGATGGATGGAGCCGGCGTCAGCCGCCCCGCACCAGCTCCAGCACGCGTGACGGACTCAGGTTGCGCGCCTGTTCCTGCATCTGCGGCAGGTAGCGCGCCTGCATGTCCTTCGCCTGCCCGAGGGCCTGCTGGAACCCGTCGCGCAGCATCTGCGTCGTGAACGTGCGACCCCCGGCGTAGTAGCGTTGCGCGACGTGACCGAGCGCCCAGGTGCTCGCGAAACTCATGCCCGAGCTGACGGCCTGGCGGCCGATGCCACGCAGCAGGCCGCCGCCGATCGCGCCGAGCAGCCCGCCGAGCAGCTTGCGCCCGGCCTGCTCGAGGTATTGCGAGGTGAGGCCGACGCCCGCGGTTGCGAGGAAATCCTTGAGGTGGCCCTGGTCGAGTTCGTAACCGTGCGATTTTCCGATGCGGTACACGAGGCGCATCTGCAGCGGAATGATCGCCATCGTCGACAGCGACTCCGGCAGCAGTTCGAGCGCGCCGTTGAGGATCGAGGCGTCGAGGATCATCTTGTCGATCGCGGCCTGGTCCAGCGATGACGTCGCGGCGACCGGGGCGCCGGCGCCGGTCGCAGGCGCGGCGGCGATCGCCTCCGCGCGATCGCTGAACGATGTGCGCGTACCAGCATCGAGGCCGAGCGTGGTGCCGAGGTCGGCGATGAATGCGCGCTCCTCGGCCGACTGCACGCCATCGGCATCGCAGACGCAGACCGCCATCTCGTAGGCGAGCTGCCGCGCCGCTTGCGACTGCAATCCGCCCACCGCGTCCGCCACGCTGACCCGATGCAGCAGCACGTCCTGGTACATGCGCGCGAGGTCGAGGCCCGAGTCGTTCGCGAACCCTTCCGCGATGCGCCGGATTTCCTCGCGCTCGCGGTCATGGCTGCCGTCGGCGAACGCGGCCATCATGCAGACGGTCAGGATGGATTGGCGCTCCTGGTCGGTCAGGGTCGAATCGGTCATGCGCAGGATTCCGTCGCGTGGGGATGGCCGCATAATGTCGGGATGGATGACCGCGTGTCCAACCCCGTGAGCCCCCCTGCCACCGCCGACGCGCCGGTATCGCCGCAGGCCGCCGCCGCCCCGCCGATGCCCGACGCGGCCGCGACCGCGCTGCCGATCCTGTTGATGCTGAGCACCTGCCACCTGCTCAACGACATGATCCAGTCGCTGCTGCCCGCGATCTACCCGTTGCTCAAGCAATCGTTCGCGCTCGACTTCGGCCAGATCGGCCTGATCACGCTGACGTTCCAGCTCAGCGCCTCGTTGCTGCAGCCGTTCGTCGGTATCTACACCGATCGCCACCCGCTGCCGTGGTCGCTCGCGCTCGGCATGGGCAGCACGCTGTGCGGCCTGCTGCTGCTGTCGCGCGCGGATACGTTTCCGATGCTGCTCGTCGCGGCCGCACTGATCGGCACGGGCTCGTCGGTCTTCCACCCCGAATCCTCGCGCGTCGCGCGCATGGCCTCGGGTGGCCGCCACGGCCTCGCGCAATCGGTGTTCCAGGTCGGCGGCAACATCGGCTCGGCGATCGGTCCGCTGCTGGCCGCGTTCATCGTGATGCCGCGCGGCCAGCGCAGCGTCGCATGGTTCGCGCTCGCGGCCCTGGTCGCGATCGTGCTGCTCACGCGGATCGGTGCCTGGTACCGCAGCCAGGTGCCGGCCCAGCGCGCCGCGCATGCGGCCGCACGACACGCGCGGCTCCCGCGCCGCACCGTCGTGGTCGCGATGGCGCTGCTCGGGCTGCTGATCTTCTCGAAGTACTTCTACCTCGCGAGTCTCTCGAGCTACTACACGTTCTACCTGATGCACACGTTCGCGATCAGTGCGCAGTCGGCGCAGCTGCACCTGTTCGTGTTCCTCGGCGCAGTCGCCGCGGGCACGCTCGCGGGCGGCCCGATCGGCGACCGCATCGGCCGCAGGTACGTGATCTGGGGTTCGATCCTCGGCGTGCTGCCATTCACGCTGATGCTGCCGCATGCGAACCTGTTCTGGACCACGATGCTCACGATCGTGATCGGCCTCGTGCTCGCATCGGCGTTCTCGGCGATCATCGTTTATGCGCAGGAACTCGTGCCGGGTCGCACCGGCGTGATCGCGGGGCTCTTCTTCGGTTTCGCTTTCGGCATGGGCGGCCTCGGCGCCGCGCTGCTCGGCCAGCTCGCCGACCAGATCGGCATCACCGCGGTCTACCGCATCTGCGCATGGCTGCCCGTGATCGGACTCTTCGCATGGTTCCTGCCGAACCCGCGGGCGGAGTCGCGCGCCCGCGGCTGACCGGGCCCGGAAGCGGCATCGGGCGATGTCGGGGCGCCGGCGGGCGGATTGCGCCGCGCGAACGGCAGAAGCTTTCGACACGGAGACGAGCTTCTCGCGGACGCTATGCCCAAGTGTTCTCGGTGTTCTCGGTGTTCCCGTGGTGAATGCTGCTTGCGCGTGCGCCGGTGCGCGGCAGGAAGCGCGGTCCGGCAACTGCGAAGGCCGCGTACGTCACCACGCGCGACGGTATTGCGGCGGCGCTTCCATCGCGACGCCGAGCTCGGCGGCCGCGCGGCGCGGGAAATACGGGTCGCGCAGGAACTCGCGCCCGACGAGCACGAGGTCCGCATCGCCGCGCGCGAGGATTTCATCGGCCTGCCGTGCATCGGTGATCAGGCCGACCGCGGCGGTCGCGATGCCGGCGTCGCGGCGAATGCGCGCGGCAAGCGGCACCTGGTAGCCCGGCGCCACCGGCACCTTCGCATGCGCGACCGCGCCGCCCGACGAACAGTCGACGAGATCGACGCCGTCGTCCGCGAGCCAGCGCGCAAGCTCGACGCACTCTTCGATGTCCCAGCCGCCCTCGACCCAGTCGGTCGCGGAAACGCGCACCCACAACGGGCGCGGTGCGGGCCATTCTTCGCGCACCGCCGCGACCGTCGCGCGCAGCAGGCGCGCGCGGTTCTCGAGCGAACCACCCCACTCGTCTTCGCGCCGGTTGCAGAGCGGCGACAGGAACTCGTGCAGGAGATAGCCGTGCGCCGCATGGATCTCGACCACGCCGAAACCGGCGTCGCGCGCACGCCGCGCGGCCGCGCGGAAGTCGTCCACCACGCGCGCGATGCCATCCGCATCGAGCGCGCGCGGCAGCGGGTGCCTTTCGTCGAATGCGAGCGCACTCGGCGCAACCGGCGTCCATCCGCCCTCGGCCGGCGCCAGCGGCAAGCCGCCGCGCCACGGTGCGTCGGTCGACGCCTTGCGCCCCGCGTGCGCGAGCTGGATGCCCGCGACCGCTCCCTGCGCCGCGACGAACGCGGCGATGCGCGCCCACGCGTCGCGTTGCGTGTCGTTCCAGAGGCCGGTATCGCCCGGCGAGATACGCCCCTCGGGCGATACCGCGCTCGCTTCGGCGAGCACCAGGCCTGCGCCACCGACTGCGCGGCTGCCGAGATGCACGAGGTGCCAGTCGCCGGGCACGCCCTCGACCGCGCTGTACTCGCACATCGGTGAAACCGCGATGCGGTTGCGCAGCAGGATGTCGCCGGTCGCCAGAGGTTGGAACAGGTGCATGGACGTCCTCGTTGCTTGGGGCTGCGCCGGGTGGGGCCGATTGAAGCATGAACGCAGCGACGCGGCTCGCGCATCCCGACCGTTGGGCTGACCCATCCCCACTTCGATCATTCAAAGACATGCAGCGCATTGCTTGCACCGATCCTGCGATCGGTTGCAGTGCGCCAGACAGCGTTAGCGGGACTTTAACGAGGATTGTGGTCCAGTGCCGGCCGCGGGGGGAACGCAGCGGGGTGGCCCAATGATGCCGATCGAACTGGACGTCACGCGCAGTGTCCGCGACTACATGCACGAGTGCATCGGCAGTCCCGGATATTCGCTGCAGCGCGTGCACGCGGGGCTGCACGATGCCCTCTGGTATTCGCCGCGCGACCGTCGCGCATTGCGTGCGCTGTGCGACCGGCAACCGGATGCGTTCACGCGCTGGTTGTTCGAACGCGAATCCGACGGCCGCTACACCGGTCTCGTAATGGCGTGGCCGGCCGGCTATTCCACGCCGATCCATGACCATGCCGGCCTCTGGGGCATCGAACTCGTCCTGCAGGGCAGCCTCGGCGTCGACGATTACGAGATCGACGCTGCCACCGGTCAGCCGCACTTCGTCGGCACCACCGTGCTCGAGGAAGGCCAGTCCTGCGCGTTTGAAGGCACGACGGGCCACGCGCACCGCTGCTCCAATCTCTCGGGTCGCCGGCCTGCGGTGACGCTGCATCTCTATGGCGGCCTGCTCGAGGACTACCGCAACTTCGACCTCGACGAGGGCGGACGCTATGTCGCGCTGCCCGCCGTCGCGCGCATCGAAGGCAGCATCGGACCCGCGCGCGTGCGCGGCGCCTGAGCGCGATCGCAGGTCGACTCCACCGCGGCACCCGCACGCACGGACTGCGTTTCGTCATCGGATTGCGCGATCATCGCGGCTCCCGGTCGAACACGGAGTCCGTGCATGCGCCTGCTGTTGCTGCTGTGCCTCGTGGCGCTTTCAGGTTGCGCGTCCCACCCTGCGCGCGATCGCACCGCCGACACGCTGATCCTCGTGTCGATCGATGGCTTCCGCAGTGACTACCTGCAACGCGGGCACACACCGACGCTCGCCCGGCTCGCGCATGACGGCGTGCGTGCCGAATGGTTGCAGCCCGCGTTCCCGACGCTGACGTTCCCGGCCCACTACACGCTCGTCACCGGGCTGCATCCCGACCACCACGGCATCGTCAACAACCGCATGACGGATCCGGCCAGCGGCAAGCGATTCGTCTACAAGGAGCGCGCGACCGCGAGCGATCCCGCATGGTGGGGCGGCGAGCCGCTGTGGGTCACGGCCGAGCGGCAGGGCGTGCGAACGGCGACGATGTTCTGGCCCGGCTCCGACGTCGAGATCGCGCGGACGCGCCCAGGGCACTGGTTGCGGTTCGACGGCGACATGGCGCCGACCGCGCGCGTCGACCGGCTCCTGCAATGGCTGGACCTGCCGCCCGCACGGCGACCGCGCTTCCTGACGCTGTATTTCGAACAGGTCGACCACGCAGGGCACCGCTACGGGCCCGATGCGCCGGAGGTCGACGCGGCGCTGCGCGTGGTCGACGACGCGCTCGCGCGCCTGCTCGATGGCCTCGGCAAGCGCGGCCTCGCCCGCACGACCAACCTGGTCGTGGTGTCCGACCACGGCTCGGCGGCCACGGACCCGGACCTGCGCACCGTGCTCGACGAGGTGATCCCGCTCGACCAGGTGAACGTCGTCAACTACGGCGTGCTCGCGGGGATCGAACCCCTGCCCGGACACGCCGCGTCGATCGAACGCGCGCTGCTCGCGCCGCATCCGAACATGCAGTGCTGGCGCAAGAACGCGTTTCCGCCCCGCTTCCATTACGGCACTCACCCACGCGTCCCGTCGCTGCTCTGCCTCGCGGCGCGCGGCGGGGTGATCACGTCGCGCGCATACGCCCAAGGCGGCGGACGTTATTCCACGGGCGAGCACGGTTACGACAACGAGGACCCGCAGATGCGCGCGCTGTTCGTCGCGCGCGGTCCTGCATTCCGACGCGGCGCGGTCGTGCCCGCGTTCGAAGGCGTGGACGTCTACCCCCTGCTCACGCACGTGCTCGGGATCGAACCCGCGTCGAACGACGGCGACTTCGAGTCCGTCGCGCCGGTGCTGCGCGAATCGCCGCGCGCGGACGCGGTGCGCGCGGCTGCGTCGCGCTGAATCCAACGGCCCGGCGCGCCGCGGCGGCGCTTCGGCCCGCAGCATGACCAATGGCCCGGAGCAGGCAGTGGTGCGGGCGCGAGGATGCCGGCCCCGTCACCTCCGGACCTCCGCATGACTTCCACGCTCGGCGCAGCGATCGCGCTGTCACTCGCCTGTTGCGCTCCCGCCCTCGCCGCCGAACCCGGATCGCCATCGCGCGAGCACCTGTCGCCGAAGGGCATGGAGGCCGCGTACCACGACTGGCACTACACGCCCGTGATCAAGGTCGGCGACAGCGTGATCGTCTCCGGTATCCCGGCAGCCGGCCCGGGCGAATACGAAGACAAGGTCAGGCGCATGTTCGTGACCTTGCGCAAGCATCTCGAAGCGGCCGGCGCGAGCCTCGCCGACGTCGTCGAACTCACGAGCTTCCACGCGACGCCGACGGACGCCAAATCGTTCAACGAGGAATTCGCGCGCTTCGCGCCGATCCACCACGAGTTCTTCCCTTCGCACTATCCGGCGTGGTCCGCGGTCGGCACCACCGCGCTGCTCGCACCGGGAGCCGTGGTCGAACTGCGCGCGGTCGCGGTGATCGGATCCGGCCGTTCGCCGAAAGCCGACATCCCGCCGCCTCCCGCCAGCCAGCGCGCCGGCTGATCCGGCGCACCGTCCTTTCGACCTGGAGATTCCATGGATGCACGTGCCCACGCAGGCGTGCCGCGCCGATCGCGCGTAGGCGCCGCCGTGCTTTCGATGTCACTCGCGGCGCTCGCGGCCGCAGCGCCAGTCCACGCGGCTTCGCTCGCCGATCTCGGCGACGAATTCAACGACGCGGCGTCGCTCGCCTCATGGTCGCGCTTCAACGAGGTGTACGGCTGGCCCGACAAGGCACGGCGACTCGATGTGGACACCACGACGCCGGGCGCGCTGTACCTCGAGCCCTACGATTCGGCCTGGGTTCGCGACCTGCATGCACCGTACCTCTACAAGACCGTTGCCGGCGATTTCGACGTGCGTGCGCGCGTGCGCGTCCGCGGCAAGCACACGCCGGCACCGACCGACACCTGGGCGCTCGGCGGACTGCTCGCGCGTTTCCCGGGCATGCATACCGCGCGGACCTGGGAGCCGAGGCGCGAGAACTGGATGTTCATCACGACCGGCATCGGCGAGCAGCCCGGCGAGGTCATGACCGAGACCAAGTCCACGGTCAACAGCGATTCCTCGTTGAAGCTGCGGCCGTTCGCGAGCGGCTGGGTCGAACTGCGCCTCGTGCGCGTCGGGAGCGCGTTCATCGCGCTCGCGCGCGCCGACGGTGAAACGGAGTGGCGCGTGCGCGATCGTTTCCATCGCATGCTCGCGCCAGCGCAGTTGCAGGTCGGCCTCGTCGCCTACACCACGAGCAAGGCCAACACGCAACCCGGTCCGGAGATCGCCGACATCATCAACCGCCAGGTGCCCACCCACCTGCCGACCGACATGATCCTCGAGGTCGACTGGATCCGCTTCGCCGAACCGAAGGTGTCCTATCCGAAGGACTGGTACACGGGCGTGAGCGCGAACCAGCTGACCGACTCCTCCACCGCCGACGCCGAACTCCTGCGCCTGCTCGGCCCCTGACGACGCCCGTCGCTCGGCGGCCGATGACGAGCGGACACATCGAAACGCCGCGCACACGGGGCACACCGGTGCGAGCGCCTGGACCGACCTGCGTCGTTCGCCGTGTGCGCCGGGGTTGAACGCCCTCGCGTCTCGGCGCCCGACTGCGCCGGCATCGCGACCGCCAGCGCGCTACAGCGATTTCGCCAGATGCCCGGCGGCGGCGCGATAACGCGCGGCGATGCGCTCGCGGTCGCGATGACGCGCATCGCGCACGACCCATTCGCCGGCGACCATCACGTCCCTGACGAGGTTCGCGTTGCCGGCGAACAGCCAGGTGTCGATCGCCTCCGCCGCGCCGCGACCGGCAAGCAGCGGTGCGCGCTCGTCGAGCACGACGAGGTCCGCGCGCGGGCCGACCGACGGCAGCGCGGCATCGCCGCCCGTCAGCCATCCGATCGCCACGCCGGAGGCGCGTGCGCCGCCTTCGAGCGCGCGGCCAAGCAGGCGTTCACCCGTACTCGGCGTGTGCACGTCCGCGGCGATGTTGCGCTGGCGCGTGACGAGTCGCTGCCCGTACTCGAGCCAGCGCAGTTCTTCGACCGGCGACACCGAGATGTGGCTGTCGGACCCGATGCCGATGGCGCCGTCCGCCTCGAGCCAGGCCGCGAGCGGGAACAGTCCGTCGCCGAGGTTCGCCTCGGTGGTCGGGCAGAGGCCAGCGACCGCGCCGCTCGCGGCGAGCCGGCGCAGCTCGCCGGGATCGATGTGCGTCGCGTGCACGAGGCACCAGCGCGCGTCGACTTCGGCATGGTCGAGCAGCCAGGCGACCGGGCGCGCGCCATGCACGGCGACGCACTCCTCGACCTCGGCCACCTGCTCGGCAATATGGATGTGGATCGGCATCGCATCGGCGGGATGCGCGTCGCGCGACGCCGGCAACCGCAGTGCGTCGTCCAGGACCGCGCGCATGGCCTCCGGCGGCACCGCGCGCAATGAATGCAGCGCGATGCCGACGCGCAACAGCGGCGACTCGAGCATGCGCAGGCGCTCGACCAGTCGCAGGTACGCGTCGACGTCGTGGCGGAAACGCAGCTGCCGTTCCGACAACGCGCGCCCGTCGAAGCCTCCCGTCATGTACAGAACCGGCAACAGGGTCAGGCCGATGCCGGCTTCCTGCGCGGCTTCGACCAGCGCGAGCGACATCGCGGCCGGATCCGCATACGGCCGCCCATCCGGCTGGTGGTGCAGGTAGTGGAACTCGCAGACCTGGGTGTAGC
This sequence comes from Lysobacteraceae bacterium, assembly GCA_004143945.1. Taxonomy (GTDB): domain Bacteria; phylum Pseudomonadota; class Gammaproteobacteria; order Xanthomonadales; family Rhodanobacteraceae; genus Dokdonella_A. Next base: position 42,440 of record SEHB01000001.1, on the reverse strand, counting down.
CCGCCTCGAGCATCTCGACGTAGAGCTGCGCCGCGATCGCGCGCAACTCGTCCGGGCCGATGCGGCCCGCGAACGCGTACATCACCTCGCGCCAGGTCCAGAAACTGTCGCCATCGCTCGCACGCCGTTCCGCCAGCCCGGACATCGCGCGCTGGAACGCATGCGAGTGGAGGTTGGGCATGCCCGGCACCACGAAGCGCCCGAGCGGCTCTGCATCGTCGCGCGCACCGTCCTCGTCGACCGCGAGCAGCGCGCCACGCAGGTATCGGCCTTCGTCGACCTCGATGCGGACGTCGCGGCCGAAGCCCTGCGGCAGCCATGCGTGGCCGGCGAAATACGCGCGCGATTCCATGACGCCTCCGAGCGTGGAAGCCCGCGAGCCTAGCCGTCCGCGCCGATCTTTGCCAGCCGGCGCGAACGCGCGTCTGCGATAATCGCGCCGCCCCGCGAACACCGGAGAATGCCGATGCCGACCCCCGCTGCCGAGGGACTCCTGCTCGACTGCAGGCTTGCCACGCTGTGCGCGACGGGCCAGCCGTACGGCATGGTCGAAGATGGCGCGCTCGCGTGGAGGGACGGCCTGATCGCGTACGCCGGCAGCCGGCGCGACCTGCCCGCGGCCCTGCGCGACACCGCGACGGATGTCCGCTCGGCCGACGGCGCGCTCGTCACGCCGGGCCTCGTCGACTGCCACACGCACCTCGTGTTCGGCGGCGACCGTGCGGGCGAATTCGAACAGAGACTCGGCGGCGCGAGCTACGAGCAGATCGCGCGCGCGGGCGGCGGCATCGCCTCGAGCGTGCGCGCCACGCGCGCAGCCGACGAGGACGCGCTGTTCGACGCATCGCTGCCGCGCGCGCGCGCATTGCTGTCCGACGGCGTGACGACGATCGAAATCAAGTCGGGCTACGGACTCGACCTCGACAGCGAATTGCGCATGCTGCGCGTGGCGCGTCGCATCGGAACCGCGCTCGGCGTGACCGTGCGCACGACCCTGCTGGCCGCGCACGCATTGCCGCCCGAGTACGCGGGTCGCGCCGACGACTACATCGACTTCGTCTGCGACGCGATCATCCCGGCGGCCGCTCGCGAGCGGCTCGCCGACGCGGTCGATGCATTCTGCGAAACGATCGGGTTCACGCCGGAGCAGACGCGGCGCGTGTTCGAACGCGCGCGCGAGCATGGCCTGCGCGTGAAGCTGCACGCGGACCAGCTGTCCGACCTCGGCGGCGCGGCGCTCGCCGCGGGCTTCGGCGCGCTGTCGGCCGACCATCTCGAATGGACCAGCGACGAGGGCGCCCGCGCGATGGCCGAGGCCGGCAGCGTCGCGGTGTTGCTGCCGGGTGCGTTCTACGCGTTGCGCGAGACCCGGCTGCCCCCGATCGACGCGTTGCGCGCGGCCGGCGTGCCGATCGCGGTCGCGACCGATCTCAACCCCGGCACCTCGCCCCTGCTCTCGCTGCGCCTCGCGATCGGCATGGGATGCACCTTGTTCCGGCTGACGCCGGAGGAAGCCCTGCGCGGCGCGACCGTGAACGCCGCGCATGCGCTCGGGCTGGGCGATCGCGGCTCGCTGCTGGCGGGGCAGCGCGCAGATTTCGTGGTGTGGGACGCACGCGAACCCGCCGAGCTCTGCTACTGGATCGGCGGCAGCCTCGCGCGCCGCGTGTTCGCAGGCGGTCGCGTGGTCCATGAAGGAGGCTCGTCCGCATCGTAGGAGCGCAGCCTGTGTGCGATGCGCGACACCGTGGTTGCCCGCGCGCAATCGGTTTCCTGCGCGGATCGCCCACAGGGTGGGCTCCTGCAGAGGCACAATATTTCGCATGCCCTGCAGGAGCGCACCCTGTGCGCGACGGTGCCGGATCGGATCGGCCGGCCGCTCCACCGGCATCGCTTACGGGCCGAACCCGTCCGCGAAGATCACATCGTTGATCTCGCGCCGGTAGCCCATCGCGAAACTGCCCTGGTACAGGTTGTCGTAGCTGCCGATCGTGACCGAGAAGGTCGCGTCGTACGGCGCGGTGAACGCGAGCTCCGATTGCAGGCCGCAGGTGTCGTCGTCATAGGCGAGCTCGGTCGAGCCGTAGGCGATCGAGATCGTCGTGTCGAACGTGGCCGACCCACCCGTGCCGCCGCAGAGGCTGAACCAGTAGGTCGTTCCCGCAGCGCCCTGGAAATCGAACCGCCACTTGCCGGCCGGCCCGATCAGGCCCGTCTCGCTGGTCTGCCAGTAGAGCTCGGGCACGAGCGTCGTCGGGACGTTGTCGACATGCACGGTCATGCCGGCATCCGCCCATGCACTGTTGTTGTAGTCGATCGCGTCGGTGGCTGGCAGGAAGGCGGCGAAGTAATAGTCGCCGGTCGGCGTCCACGCGGGCACCGGCAGCCACGGCAGCGAGTACGTATAGGTGAAGTAGGTCGGCACGGTCGGATAGCTCGCGTTGCCGAGGTAGGCATACGCCGACCAGTTCAGTCGCTGCTGGCTCAGGTAGAACTCGACCACCGGGTTCAGGATCTCGTCGGTGCCGAGGTTCTCGACCTTGAACGCGTTCGTGATCCACGTCGACAGGTCGTCGCCGTGGCGCACCGAGACCGGGAATCCCTGTGTGGCGGTGTAGCTCGCGTTCATCGACGTGGTGCTGTCCGCGGTCGTGTAGAGGCTGATCAGTGCGTCGTGGATGCCCGGGCCCGCGAATGCGGCGCGCACGGCGTTGGCGTCGTCGGTGAACAACTGGGCGAAGCGGTCGCGCTTGGGCGAGTAGTTCATGACCGAATCCCACCAGACGTCCTGCGTTTCCCAGGGATGCTGCAGGCCCCAGACATGCCCGAGCTCGTGCAGCATCGTCTGGCGGAATCCCCAGCAGTCGGTGCCGTCGTCGAGCGCGACGACTTCGTCCATGGTCCAGCAGTAGGCCGGGTTCAGTGCGACATCGGATTCGACGATCGGACCGTCGCCGAACCAGCGCGACCAGGTGATGCCGAGCGTGGTCGGACCCCAGCCTTCGCCAAACTGCGCGATCATCGTCGCGTCGTCGGGCCAGCCGGCGAGATCGAAACGGTCGTTTTCCCAGGCCCAGTTGCCGGTCGGCGTCGCGTACACGCGCAGCACGTCGCCGCCGAACTGGTTCCAGCGGAACATCTGGTACTCCTCTTCCGGATGCCACGGCGTCCAGTCGTGCGGAAAGCCGTTGATCACCGCGGGCGGCGTGATGCGGTGCTGGTAGAGGTAGTCGGGGCCGGGGCCGTCGGTCTGCACGCCCTCGGCGGCGGGGCCCGTTTGCGTCGCACCCGTGGCGCCCGATGCCGGCGCGTCGAGGCGGCCTGCAGCGTCGATCGCAGCCGGTGCGCGTCCCGCCGCGGGCGGTGGCGTCAGCGCGATCGGCAAGTAGGCCTTCTGCGGATAGCTGCCCGGCGGCATCGTCACGCGCGAGGGTGCGCGCGGCGGCGTGGTCCCGCGCTGCTGCACGAGCGCCTGCACCTGCGCGAGCAACGCGTCGCCCGCCTGCCGTTCGCGTGCGCCGCCGAGTGCAGTCGCGCTGCCGTCCGGCGAGAGACGGTAAACGCCCTGCGCACCTCCGACGAACGGCGGGAACAATTCGCCGCGCCCAGGGCGCACGAACACGAGGTAGCGCTCGCCGACGCGCAGTTCGGGTGCGTCGCTGATCGCCTGCGTCTCGCCTGCGAGGGTGCCGCCACCCTGTGTCAGCACGAACTCCGGCGCGGCGACGCCGAGGACCGATTGCACGGTACGGAAGCGATAGTCCGTCACGATCAGGTTGCCGCGGCTGTTGCGGCGCGCCTGCGCGCCGACCAGGTCGGCGATCGTGACCGACTCGGCTTGCGCGACGAGGTCCTGCACGCCCCGCGCCAGCACGAGGTCGCTGGCGTGCGCGACGCCCGCGACCGATGCCACCGATGCGGCCAGCAGCGCGAACGCCGCGATCCGGGCTGCCCCGACCTGCCATTTCCCGCCCCTGCAGTGATAACGACCCAAGACTTTCATTGCGCCTCCCGGCGGCTCGCGCCGCGATTCATTCGCCCGCGATCGCGGGTCCACTCCCCCATACGAGGGTCGCCACCGGAATGCGACATCACGCGTCGTGCACCGGCCTATACTGCGACCGAACGCAACCACCGCAGGCGACGCAATGGGTGACGAGGTGGGAGGCGAAGCAGGCACGGCCGCGCTCAAGGGCCTGTTCGTGCGCGTCTACGAGGAGCTCAAGCCGCTCGCGCGCAAGCAGCTCGCGGCATCGCGCGACGCGACCCTCGACACCACCGGCCTCGTGCATGAAGCCTGGCTCAAGCTCGCGCGTGATCCGGACCGCAGCCTGCACAACCGCGTGCACTTCTTCGCGCTCGCGGCCAAGGCGATGCGCCAGATCGTGATCGACCATGCGCGCGCGCGCGTCGCCGCCAAGCGCGGCGGCGAGGGCCTGCACCTGGTCGGCATCGAGGAGGCCGGCGACATCGCGGGGCCCGACCTCGACGCCGACGAACTGCTGCGGCTCGACCGCGCGCTGGACCAGCTCGCGCGCGACGAGCCGCGCCTCGCCCACCTCGTCGAGCTGCGCTTCTTCGCAGGCCTGTCGATCCACGAGATCGCGGCCCTGCAATCGGTCAGCGACCGCACGCTCAATCGCGACTGGCGCCGGGCGAAGGCGCAGTTGTACGCATCCCTCCACCCGGAGCTCTGAGCGGATGGATCGCCGTCGCGTCGCGGAGCTGTTCGAACAGGCTCTCGACCTGCCTGCGACGGAGCGCGACGCGTGGCTGGGTGATATCTGCAAGGGTGACATGGAACTTCGCGCGGAAGTGGAGCGCCTGCTGCGCGCCGACGCGCGCGCGGTCGGATTCATGGAGCAACCGCCCGGAATGGTCCGCAGCGCGGCTGCGCAGGCGGCCCGGCCGTCGACCACGCCCGAACGCTTCGGCAACTGGCGCGTCGTGCGCGCGCTCGGCGTCGGCGGCATGGGCGAGGTCTGGCTCGCCGAACGCGACGACGGCGAGTTCGAACAGCGCGTCGCGATCAAGCAGCTCGCCTGGCCGACGCCCGGCCTGATGTGGCGCTTCCGCCAGGAGCGCCGCATCCTCGCCCAGCTCGAGCATCCGAACATCGCGCGGCTGATCGACGGCGGCGTCGATGAAGCGGGGGCGCCCTACCTCGTGATGGAATACGTCGACGGCGAGCCGATTACCGACTACGCGCGTCGCCTCGAACTCGACCTCGGCGCGCGGCTGCGCCTGTTCCTTCGCGTCTGCGCAGGCGTGCAGTACGCGCACCAGGCACTGGTCGTGCATCGCGACCTCAAGCCATCGAACATCTTCGTCACCGCCGACGGCACGCCCAAGCTGCTCGACTTCGGCATCGCGAAGGTGCTCGCCGGCACCGACGGCGCCGCCGCGACGCGCACCGTCGCCGGCATGATGACGCCCGACTACGCCGCGCCCGAGCAGTTCCGCGGCGATCCGGTCACGACCGCGACCGATGTCTACGCGCTCGGCGTGATCCTGCACGAACTGCTGACTGGCCAGCGGCCGCGTCGCAACGCCGCGCATGCCGACACCACCGATCCGGCGCAGGCACCGACGCCACCGAGCCACACGCTGCCGCGCGGCGGCTCAGCTTCGACGCTGCGCCGCGCGCTGCGCGGCGACCTCGATCGCGTGGTGCTGCGCGCGCTCGAGCCCGACCCGCAGCGCCGCTATCGATCGGCCGACGCATTCGCGGGGGACATCCGCAACTGGCTCGATGGCCGCCCGGTCAGCGCGCGCCGCGACAGCGCCTGGTATCGCGCGCGCAAGTTCGTGCGTCGCAACCGCCTGCTGCTCGCGGCCGGCGCGATCGCGTTCGTCGCCTGCATCGCGGCGACGGTCGTGAGCCTGCAGCAGGCCGCGCGCGCGCGCGAACAGGCCGCGATCGCGCGGCAGGAGGCGCGTCGCGCGAACGAGGTGCGCGGCTTCCTCGTCGGCGTGTTCGAGCAGGCGACACCCGACCGCAACCGCAACCAGCCGATCAGCGCGCAGCAGCTCGTCGCGATCGGCGAGCGCCAGCTCGGGCAGAGCCCACATGCCGATCCCTCGATGCTGGCCGAACTGACCGGCCTGATCGGCGAGCTCTACTGGGACATCGGGGACTACGCGAGCGCGGGCCCGCTGCTGCAGCGCGCGATCTCGCTGGGCGAACACGCGCGCGTGCCCGACCTCGTGATCGCGCGCAACCTGCAGCGCCTCGCGCGCACCGAGCAGGAACGCAACGCGTTCGGCGATGCGCTCGAACACGCGGGCCGCGCGCTCGAACTCGCGCGCAAGGCTGGCGCGGACGGCGCGACGATCGCGTCAGACGCGCGGCGCGTGCTCGCAGGTGCGCGCATCGGCACCGGCGACGCGACCGCCGCCGAAGCCCTGCTGCGCGAGGCGATCAAGGACGATGCCGCGCGTTACGGCACGCGCAGCGAGGCGATGGCCGACAACCTCTACCTGCTCGGGCTCGCGCTGAAGGAACTGTCGCGCCACGACGAGGCGATCACGGTGTCGCGCGAGGCGGTCGACGTCGCGCGCTCGCTGCACGGGCGCCTGCACAGCAGCGTGGTCAATGCGCTCGAATCGCTCGCGTCGGCACAGGGCCACCGCGGCCAGTTCGCCGATGCCGAACGCAACCTGCGCGAGGCAGCCGCGATCGCCGAGTCGATCTTCGGTGCAAGCCATCGCGAAACCATCGTCGCGCGTTCGAACCTCCTGTGGACGCTCGAAATGCAGGGGCGCTACGCGGAAGCACTCGCGGGTCGCCTGCAGTTGCGCGAGCTGTCCGAAGCGCTGGACGAAACGCGTCCCGAGCAGACCGCGGTCGCCTGGAACTTCCTTTCCTCGGACTACACCGGCCTCGGCCGATTCGCGGAAGCCGAGCGGGCCTCGCGCGAGTCGCTCGCGATCTGGCGCCGGCTGCACGGTTCGCGCATCACATGGGACGGAGCGGATGCGCTCAAGACGCTCGGCACCGCGCTGCACTACCAGGGCCGCTGGACCGAGGCCGAGGCGGTGTTCCGCGAACTGATCGAGGTCCAGCGCGCGCACGAGCCGCCCGACTCGGAATGGCTCAACCGCAGCCGTGGCCAGCTCGCCGACATCCTGCGCCTCGCCGGCCGCCCCGCCGATGCGCTCGCGGAAATCCGCACCGCGGTCGCCGCACTGCCCGAGACCGGCGCGGGCGCCAGCCCGATCCGCATCTACCTGCTCACGGTGCAGGCCGAGGTCGAACTCGATGCGGGCGATCCATCGGCGGCCGAAACCGCCGCGCAGAGCGCACTCGATGGCGCGCGCGCGACGTTCCCGCAGGGCGGCTTCCGCCTCGGCGCACCGATGTACGCGCTGGCCCGCACGCAACTCGCGGCGCGGCGCGGCGCCGAGGCCGAGCAGCTGCTGCGCGAAGCGCTGCGCGTGCGCCACCCGCCGCATCCCGCGGATGACCCGCGCGTACTCGAGGTCGAAGTCGCGCTCGTGCGCGCACTCGAGCTGCAACACAAGGTCAGCGAGGCGCGTGCATTGCGCGCATCGATCGAGCCGCGCCTCGCGCGCATCGCGGCGCCGCATGCGGCCGTGCTCCGCGCGCGCCTCTCGGCGCGTTGAAGCGCCTCGCACGCATCGCCGACAATCGCGTCATGCAGCCCCATCGCATCCGCAGCGTGCATGACGGCGTCCCCGATGGGCGCTGAAGCGGCCGTGCGCCGCAGTGAAGGCGACTTCGACGTGGTCGTCGTCGGTGGCGGCGCCGCCGGCCTCATGTGCGCGTTCACCGCGGGCCTGCGCGGGCTGCGCGTGCTGATGGTCGAGCGCGCGAACCGCGTCGGCAAGAAGATCCTGATGTCGGGCGGCGGGCGCTGCAACTTCACCAACACCGGCGCAGGCCCGTCCAGCTACCTGTCGGCGAACCCGCACTTCTGCAAGTCGGCGCTCGCGCGCTACACGCCGGCCGATTTCGTCGCACGGGTCGACCGGCACCGCATCGCCTGGCACGAGAAGGAACTCGGCCAGCTCTTCTGCGACGAATCCTCGAAGCTCATCGTGCGCATGCTCCTCGCGGAATGCGCGGAAGCGGGGGTGCGCATCGAAACCGGTTGCGCGATCGAGCGCGTGCGGCATCACGAAGGCGCTTTCCATCTCGACACGCGCGCGGGCGTGTTCAGCGCGCCCGCGCTCGTCGTCGCGAGCGGCGGCCTGTCGATCCCGAGCATGGGCGCGAGCGGATTCGGCTACGAACTCGCGCGGCAATTCGGCCACCGCGTGTTGCCGACGCGCGCGGGGCTGGTGCCGCTGACGCTGTCGGGCAAGCACCAGGCGCGGCTCGCGGAGCTCGCCGGTGTCGCGCTGCCGGTCGAGGCGCGCTGCAACGGGGCCGCGTTCCGCAACTTCATGCTGCTGACGCACCGGGGCGTCAGTGGCCCCGCGATCCTGCAGGTGTCCTCATACTGGCAGGCCGGCGACGACCTGCGCCTCGACCTGCTGCCGGGCGAGGACGCCCAGGCCTGGCTGCTCTCGCAACGAGCGGAACGCCCCGCCGCGGAGCTTCGCAGCGCGCTCGCGGAACGCATGCCGAAACGCTTCGCGCAACGCCTGTGCGAACACTGGCTCGGCAGCAAGCCGATGCGCCAGTACCGCGACGCCGAATTGCGCACGATCGCCGACGTGCTGTCGAACTGGCCGCTCATCGCGAGCGGCACCGAGGGCTACCGCACGGCTGAAGTCACGCTCGGCGGCGTCGACACCGACGAGCTGTCCTCGGCGACGATGCAGTCCAGGCGGGTGCCCGGCCTGTACTTCATCGGAGAGGTCGTCGACGTGACCGGCTGGCTCGGCGGCTACAACTTCCAGTGGGCGTGGGCATCGGGGCATGCGTGCGGGAATGCGCTTGCAGATGCCCGGTAATGCAGCAATCGTCTACCCGCAGGAGCGCCGCAGGCGCGACCGGCGAAACCGCGAAACCGCATGACGATGCGAACGTGAAAGATCACGGTCGCGGCTGCGCCGCTCCTACAGGGGCGTTTGTCGCCCGGCTGGCGGAGCGGCTGGAGGTGCGCCCGCGAGCATCGACTCGATGCGCGCATCCTTCTCTTGCCAAATCCCGTTCATCCATGCCTTGAAGCGCTGCCGGAACGCCGCGTCGCCCTGGTAATCGCCGCCGAAGAACTCGCGCGGGATCGGGCGTTCGCGCACGTCGATGCGCACTTCGCTCAGGCGGTTGCCGAACAGGTCGAGCATGCCCGGACGGCCGTCCGGGTAGACGATCGTCACATCGAGGACCGCGTGCAGGCCGTCGCGCATCGCGTCGATCACGAACGCGGCGCCGCCCGCCTTCGGTCGCAGCAGGTGGCGAAACGGCGAGCGCGTCGCCGCGCGCTTGGCCGGCGTGAAACGCGTGCCCTCGACGAAGTTCGTGATCGATACCGGGATGTCGCGGAATTTCTCGCAGGCGCGCCGCGTCGCCTCGATGTCCTTGCCGAGCAGGTGCGGGTTGCGCGCGAGCTGGTCGCGCGAATAGCGGCGCATGAACGGGAAGTCGAGTGCCCACCACGCGAGTCCGAGCAGCGGCACCCAGAACAGTTCGCGCTTGAGGAAGAAGCGCAGCAGCGGGATGCGCCGGTTGAGCACGTACTGCATGACCGGGATGTCGACCCAGCTCTGGTGGTTGGCCAGCACGAGGTAATGGCCGTCGCGCGCGAGCGCCGCCTCGACCGTGGTCGTGAAGCGCGTGCTGGTGACGAGATCGAGCATGCGGCTGTTGAACCCGACCCAGCTTTCGGCGATGGCGCCGAGTGCGACGTTGCACGCCCGACGCACGGGAGCGACCGGCAACACGGCCTTGAGCACCGCGATCGCCAGCAGCGGGACGACGTGCAACACCGTACTGACCCCGATCAGCGTGAAGGCGAGCGCGATGCGCAGGCCGAAGGCAAGGAGGTGCATGCAGGGTCCGATCCGTCGACTCCCGCCAGCGTAACGGCGAATGGCCCGGCTGGCGAGCATGCCGTTGCAGCGCAGCGCGGCTTCCGGACAGAACGCGCCCACGCGCGCCCCATACCTGCGATCATCGGCGGATGACGCCCGCCTTCTCTTCGATCCCGCTGCCACCCGCGCTGCATGCCGCGCTCGAATCCCTCGGTTACGCGACGATGACGCCGGTGCAGGCTGCGAGCCTGCCCGCGATCATCGCGGGCCGGGACGTCATCGCTCAGGCGCCGACCGGCAGCGGCAAGACCGTCGCGTTCGGCCTCGGCCTGCTGCACCGGCTCGATCCGGCGTTCGTCAAGCCGCAGGCACTCGTGCTGTGCCCGACGCGCGAGCTGGCCGACCAGGTCGCGAAGGCGATCCGCCGGCTCGCCGCGGGCATCCCGAACCTCAAGGTGCAGCTGCTGACCGGCGGCGTCGCGCTCGGCCCGCAGCTCGCGTCGCTGCGCAAGGATTCGCATGTCGTGGTCGGGACGCCCGGGCGGGTGCAGGAGATGCTGATGAAGCAGGCGCTGACGCTTGCAAAGGTGCGCACGCTGGTACTCGACGAGGCGGATCGCATGCTCGACATGGGTTTCGAGGAAGCGATCCGGGACATCGTCCGCCACCTGCCTCCGAAGCGCCAGGGACTGCTGTTCTCGGCGACGTTCCCGGCCGACATCCGGCGCATCGGACACGAACTGCTGCGCGAACCGCTCGAGGTGACGATCGAAGGCGAGGCGCAACAGCCCGTGATCGACCAGCGCTGGTTCGAAGTCGAGCTGGCGAGAAAGCCGGCCGCCCTGGCAGCCGTGCTCGCGCAGTTCCGGCCCGAATCCAGCGTCGTGTTCTGCAACACGCGACGCGACGTCGACGACGTGGCCGCGACACTCGCGGGCGCGGGCATCGACGCACTCGCGCTGCACGGAGACATCGAGCAACGCGATCGCGACGAGGTGCTCGTGCGCTTCTCGAACCGCAGTTGCAGCGTGCTCGTCGCGAGCGACGTCGCCGCACGCGGGCTCGACATCAAGGAGCTCGCCGCGGTCATCAATTACGAATTGCCGCACGACGCCGACACGTACCGCCACCGCGTCGGCCGCACCGCGCGCGCGGGCGCGACCGGGCTCGCGCTGAACCTCGTCACGCCGCGCGAGATGCCGCGCGCGACCGCGCTGGAGTTGCTCCAGGGTTCCCCTCTGCGCTGGGAGGCGCTGAAGGCCGGCGGCAAGCCCGGCGACCGGCACGCCGCGATGGTGACGCTGCGCCTGGATGCGGGACGCACGGACAAGATGCGTCCGGGAGACATCCTCGGCGCCCTCACGGGCGAGGCCGGCTTGCCGGCCGAGGCGGTCGGCAAGATCGACGTGTTCCCGACCCGCTCGTACGTCGCGATCCGGCGCGCCGAGGCCGGCAAGGCGCTGGAGCGGCTGCGCGCGGGCCGCATCAAGGGACGCAACGTGCGCGTCGCGCGGCTGTGACGACCCGCATTCCGCGCCCGCGGCAAACCGACTAGGATCCACTTCGCGCACGCCCACACCGCGTGCGCGCCACCCGAGAAGGAGCACGAGCGATGTCCAAGGGCCTCAACCAGAAGAAGACCGAGAAGAAGAAGCCGGAAAAGACGATGAAGGAAAAGCGCGCGGAGAAGAAGGAAAAGAAGGCCGCCAAGCGCTGATCGCGCACGGCGCGCGATGGTACGTCAGGGTCCGGGCGCGGGTCGATCGAACACCGCGAGGATGCCCGCATAGGGCTTGGCGACCATCGCGGGCGCGCCGGAGTAGCCGGTTTCCCGCGTCCACACGCGCGAGAGCGTGCCGTCGAGGTACAACGCATCGCGGCAGCCGAGGTCGTCGCGAAACAGCCGCGCGAACGCGTGGAACGACACCGGGCCCTCGCTGACCGCGAACACCACCTCGCGCGGACCGCGCGCGCACACGCCGCTGCGCAGCTTGAGGCTGTCCGATGCCGCGTCGAAGGTCGGATTGACCTCGCCATCCACGACGAGCATCGGACCCGACTGGGTCGCGACGCGCGCGTCGATGCCGCGCCGGCGCCACTCGATGGTCGGGGTGACGCCCGCGTTTCCATCGCGATCGACGTGGAACACGCCGTTCGGCTGGATCGCGAAGTTGCCGCGGCTCGCGTTGCCGCGCGTCGTGTTGAGCGGGCGCAGCGCGACGCCCTCCTCGACGTGCAAGCCCAGTGGCCTGAACTCGCGGTCGTAGATCCCCGCGTTCGTCGCGAACAGGAGGTTGCGGCCCTCGGCCAGGCCGGACGCACGCAGCGACTCGATGGCCGCGAACGGCTTGCCGTCGGCATCCTTCCAGCGCAGCTCGAGCCGGTCGTGCGCAAGGTCGAGGTCGACCACGCGGTACGCGCCCTCGGCGTGCCGGATCATGCGTGTCTGCAGCGCGTCGGTCGCGGGGGCGAACGACGCCAGCGCCAGTGACGCGACGCATGCAGGAAGGGAAATGCGCATCGCCCATTGTGGCCCACGCGCGCGCGTCCGTCGATCACGGGGCGACGCCATGCCGCACGGTCGCCGCGCGCACGGCACGCGGCCACCGCGATCCCGTGCGCGCTACGGCGGCCTCGCCGCGGCTGTGCGCCGGACCCGGGTAGAATGCCCCGTTCCCACAGGATGCCGCCCCGATGCCTTCGTTCGATATCGTGTCCGAAGTCGACAAGCACGAGCTGACCAACGCGGTCGACCAGGCCAACCGCGAGCTCGGCACGCGCTTCGACTTCAAGGGCAGCGATGCGCGTTTCGCGCTCGACGACTACGTGATCACCGCCTCGGCGCCGAGCGATTTCCAGCTCAAGCAGATGCAGGACATCCTGCGCGCGCGCTTGACCGCGCGTTCGATCGACGTACGCTGCCTCGACGTCGCCGAGCCCGAGATCAACCTCGCGACCGCGAAGCAGAAGATCACGGTCAAGCAGGGCCTCGAACAGGTGATGTCGAAGAAGATCGTCGCCGCGATCAAGGCCGCCAAGCTCAAGGTCGAAGCGCAGATCAACGGCGACAAGCTGCGCGTGACCGGCAAGAAGCGCGACGACCTGCAGACCGCGATCGCGCTGCTGCGCAAGTCCGAGTTCGAAGTACCGCTGCAGTTCGACAATTTCCGGGATTGAGCTTGGCCGGAGTCGACTCCGCGCAGAGGCAAGGCCCGCGATTCGAAGGCGAGCGAAAGATGCAGAAGAGTCCGACACGGCGCACACGGAGAGCACGGAGGAAAGGCGTCGCGTGAAAGCGCTCTTTCGCTGTTCTCCGTGTGCTCCGTGTTTCAAGCTGGCGCTTCACCTTGCGTCGATCAAAGTGGTTCGACGCCCACGGGACGGGCGCACGGTGTGGCGCTCGATCAGGACGGGCCGCATGCGACGACTCGCGACAGTGCTGTCGCTCTCGACCCTCCTGGCGGCGTGCGCCGCGACGCCGCCGCGCAATCCGCTTGCGACCTGGGTGCCTTCGCCGAACCACGAGTTGCGGCGGCCGATCCTGATCGTGATCCATGCAACCGAGCAGGCCTCGGTGCAGGAGAGCCTCGATACGCTGCGCTCGCGCAACGGCGGCGGGCCGGTCAGCGCGCATTACCTGATCGGACGCGACGGCCATCGCTACCAGCTCGTTGCCGACCATGATCGCGCGTGGCACGCCGGCGCAGGGCGTTGGGGCACGATCACCGACGTCAACAACGCATCGATCGGGATCGAGCTCGACAACGATGGCGATGCGCCATTCCCGCCGCGACAGATCGAGAGCCTGCTCGTGCTGCTCGAAGACCTCTGCGCGCGCCTGCGCATCCCTCGCAGCCAGGTCATCGCGCATGCGGACATGGCGCCGACGCGCAAACGCGACCCCGGCGCGCTGTTCCCGTGGCGCCGGCTGGCCGACGCGGGCTTCGGAGCCTGGCCGGCGCACACACGCGAAGCCCCGCCCCCGGGCTTCGATCCCTGGCTCGCGCTGCGGCTGTTCGGGTATCCGCTCGACGATCGGCCGGCGGCGGTCCGGGCATTCCACCTGCGCTTCCGCGGCACGGACGGCGAGGTGCTCGATGACGAGGACCTGCGGATCCTGCACGCGCTGACGCGCACGGCCCCGTAGGCTGGACGCGCGCAGCGCGGCCGGCGCTCTTCGCGCGTCGAAGCAAGAGCGGCCGGCCGACCTTCGGTCGTCCAGCCTACGTATGCGGGTGCTCGCGCGCGAAGATTCGGCCGACTTCGGCCGGATCGAGCATGCGCCACTCGCCGACACCGAGGCCGCCGAGTTGCAAGCCGCCGATCGCGCTCCGATGCAGCGCGACGACATGGTTGCCGACCGCGGCGAACATGCGCCGCACTTGGTGGTAACGGCCTTCGCGGATCGACAGGCGCGCGTGCCGCGGCGCGAGCACCTCGAGCGACGCAGGTTCCAGCGGCACGGTTTCCGATTCGAGCATCAGGGTTCCGCTCGCGAACAGCACGCCTTCGTCGCCGCGCAGGTCGTGTGCGAGCGTCGCCTCGTAGACCTTCGCGACCTGCGCGCGCGGCGAGATGATCCGGTGCAGCAACACGCCGTCATCGGTAAACAGCAGCAGGCCCGAGGTGTCGCGATCGAGCCGGCCGACGGTCGACAAGGCCGGATCGCGCGCGCGCCAGCGCGGCGGCAACAGGTCGTGCACGATGCGGCCCGCGTCGCGCGTCGAACAGGTGAAGCCGGTCGGCTTGTGCATCATCAGCACGAGGCCTGCGGGCGGATCGAGCGGTTCGCCGTCGATGCGCACGTCGGCAGGGTCGACACGATCATCCGCGTACAGCACCTCGCCGGACGCGTCGGTGATGCGGCCTTCGCGGAACATCGCGGCGACCTGCTTGCGGCTGCCGTATCCGAGGTTCGCGATATGCTTGAGCAGCTTCACGCGCGCGCCCCGCGCGCCGCGATCACCTTGTAGCCCTCGCGCTCGGCGACGCGACGCACCTCGCCGAAGCGCGCCGCGAGCGTCGCCTCGTACGGCAGGTGCCGGTTCGCGACGAGCCAGAGTTCGCCGTCGGCACGCAGGGCCTTCGCCGCTGCCGTGATGAACGCCTGGCCCAGTTCGGGACGGTCGGCACGGCCCTGGTGGAACGGCGGATTGCTGACGATCGCGTCGTAGCGGCGCTCGAGTCCGTGAGCGACGTCGTGCCAGAACTGCGTGGTCGCGACGGGCCGGCCCGCCGCGGCGATCGCGCGTTCGAGATTGAGTCGCGCCGGCTCCAGCGCGCGCTGTTCGGCTTCGTACAGGTCGATCGCCTGGATTCGTTCGCAGCGCCGCACGAGTTCGGTCGAAAGATAGCCGTAGCCGGCGCCGAGGTCCGCGACATGGCCGTGCAGCGTGGACGGCAGGTGTTCGGCCAGCAGCGCGGAGGCCGCGTCGATGCGGTCCCAGGCGAACAGCCCGGGCCGGCTCACGTAGCGGCCATCGAGGATCGGTCGGATCGCATCGAGCGCGAGCCATGCATCGATCAGGGCCGGATCGAGGTGCGCGCCGACGGGTTCGCTCCAGAACACGCGGCACTTGTGCCTGGAGAGGCTGCGCACGGGACCCGCGAGTTGCGCGAGGTCGGCCTCGCCGGAGCGCGCGCCTTCGCTGTTCGCCTGGCACGCGACGACGATGCCGCCCGGTGCCGCGTGACGGATCGCGCGCGCGAGCAGCGCGCGCGACTCGTCGCGCTGGCGAGGCGGGAGCACGAGCACGAGCGGGAAGCGCCGATCGGCGTCAACCTGCGCGGCTGCCCGCAGGCGGTACTGCGCGAGCTCGTCGTTCGCGGGCTTGAAGCCCTGTTCGCAGGTGAACACGCTGCGCGGCCACGCATGCAGCCATGCACCTGCGCGCGCGCGCAGGAACAGCACGCCACCCTCGCCCGGCGGCAGCGTGATCTCGCCGACGTCCAGCGGCAGGAACAGCGAATCGAGCGCCGCGTCGTCGGACGTCGCCACCGTATCAGCCCTTGCGGCCGCCGCGTTCGAGCATCGCCTTGAGATCCGCGAACGGATTGCCGGTCGCGGGCGCGACGCCCGCGTCGCCCGCATCGCCCTCGATGTGGTCGATGTAGCGCGAATGCTCGTTATCGTGGCAGTACAGGCAGAGCAGCTCCCAGTTGCTGCCGTCGGGCGGGTTGAAGTCGTGGTCATGGTTGCGGTGGTGCACGGTGAGTTCGTGCAGGTTCGCGCGCGTGAACTCGCGCGCGCATCGACCGCAGATCCACGGGTACATCCCGAGCGCGCGCTCGCGGTAGCCGTGGCCGCGCTGCTCGGCCTCGCGCCTCGCTTTCGCGACGATGCGGTCGAGCTTCGCGTTGTCGATACGTGGCTTGTCCATCGATGCCTCCGCCCACCCGCATTGTAGGAGCGCACCCCGTGCGCGACCAACCCGTACGCCTCGGCGCGTGCACACCGCTCGACCACGCTGGAGCGCCTCGTCGGCGCTGCGCAGAAATGCGCTACGCGGCGGCGCGCTTGCGCGTTTCGCTGCCGCCGTTGGACCCGCGGGCGCGCAGCCATGCAGCGTACTCGTCGAGGTCGCCCTTGAACGCCTCGACGCGGCCGTCGGCGACGCGCCAGAACGTGTCGCACACCAGGCCCGTCAGATGACGATCGTGCGACACCAGCACGATCGCGCCGTCGAAGTCGCTGAGCGCCTCGGCCAGTGCTTCGCGCATCTCGAGGTCGAGGTGGTTGGTCGGCTCGTCGAGCAGCAGCACGTTCGGCTTGCGCCACGCGATCAACGCGAGCGCGAGGCGCGCGCGTTCGCCACCGGAGAAGCCGTCGATGACCTCGAATGCGCGATCGCCGCCGAAGTTCCAGCGGCCGAGGAAGTCGCGGAAATCCTGCGTCGAGACGCCCGGCGCGATGTCGCGCAGGTGGTCGATCGGCGTCTGGCCCTCGTGCAGCGATTCGACCGTGTGCTGCGCGAAGTAGCCGAGCACCATGTCCGGATGCGCGGTGCGCTCGCCGCCGAGCAGCTCCAGCTCGCCGACCAGGGTCTTGACCAGGGTCGACTTGCCCGCGCCGTTCGGACCCAGCAGACCGATGCGATCGCCCGCTTCGAGGCCGAACTTCACGTTCTCGAGGATCACCGCGTGGCCGTGGTCCTCGACCACGGCATGGTCGGACGGCCCCGCATGCGCGGAGCCGCGCAGTGCATAGCCGGCATCGACGTGATTCAGGCGCAGCAGCGAATGCGGCACCTTCGCCGGCTCGGCGAAGTTGATGCGGATCTGCCGCTCCGCCCGCACCGCCTCGGTGCCCGCGAGCTTGGCCAGGCGCTTGACGCGCGATTGCGCCTGCTTCGCCTTCGCTGCGCTCGCCTTGAAGCGATCGATGAACGACTGCAGGTGCGCGCGCTCGGCCTGCTCCTTCTCGAACGTGATCTGCTGCAGGCGCAGGTGCTCGGCGCGCTGCCGCTCGAAACTCGTGTAGTCGCCGCTGTACAGCTTGGCGCGACCGTCGTTGAGGTGCAGCGTGTGCGTGCACAGGCCATCGAGGAACTCGCGGTCGTGCGAGATCATCAGCAGCATGCCCGGGTATTTCTGCAGCCACTGCTCGAGCCAGAGCACCGCGTCGAGATCGAGGTGGTTGGTGGGTTCATCCAGAAGCAGGAGGTCGGACGGCATCATCAGTGCGCGCGCGAGGTTCAGGCGCACGCGCCAGCCGCCGGAGAACTCCGACACCGCCATCTGGTGGGTTTCGGCACGGAAGCCGAGGCCATGCAGCAGGCGGCCGGCGCGCGCGGTCGCGTCGTAGCCGTTGATCTCGGCGAGCTTCTGGTGCGCGGCCGCGACCGCGTCCCAGTCCTCGGCCGCGGTCGCCGCGGCCTCTGCCTGCAGCACGGCATGGATTTCGGTATCGCCCGACACGACGAAGTCGATCGCGGCGTCCGGCAGCGAGGGGGTTTCCTGCGCGACGCTCGCGATGCGCAATCGGTTCGGGAGGTCGATGTCGCCCTTGTCCGGCTCGACCTCGCCCATGACCACGGCGAACAGGCTCGACTTGCCGCAGCCATTGCGGCCGACCACGCCGACCTTCGCGCCCGCATGCAGGGCGACGTCGACCTCGGACAACAGCAGGCGCTCACCGCGGCGCAGCGAGAAGTTTCGGAAGGCGATCATGGGGTTGCCGGCGATGCGAAGGCGCGCATTGTAGCCGTTCGCGGCGGTCGCGGCTCGCGGGCAAAGCATCAAAGACTGAAACACGGCGCACACGGAGAACAGGCTGGTCGGATCAAGGCACTGGCTCTTCTCGGTGTTCTCCGTGTGCTGCGTGGTTCAAGCTCTCCCCGCCGCCGCGATGGGGCATCCTCCCGGCGCCCGCGGCAGTCGGCCCTGATCTGGACCAGGAACCGGCGTGCCGGCTCGCGCAATCAGGGATCGCCGAGCCGTCCGCTAGACCCCGAGGCCCGCGACGAGTTCGAATGAGCGCACGCGTGCCGCGTGGTCGTGGATGTTCGCGGTGAGCATGAGCTCGTCCGGCCGGTGGCGCGCAATGAATGCGCGCAGGCCCTCGCGCACCGTGTCGGGACTGCCGACGACCGAGCAGGCGAGCGCGTTCTGCACGCCGGCCTTTTCCTGCGGCGTCCAGTACGCCTCGATGTCGTCGATCGGCGGCGGCACCAGTCCCAGCCTGCCGCGACGCAGGTTCACGAAGCTCTGCTGCAGCGTCGTGAACAGGCGCCGCGCGTCTTCGTCCGTGTCGGCGGCGATCGCGTTCAACGCCAGCATCGCGTGCGGGCGATCCAGTCGCGCGGACGGACGGAACTCGCGTCGGTACAGGTCGAGCGCGACTTCCATCGCGTCGGGCGCGAAATGCGAGGCGAATGCGAATGGAAGTCCGAGCGCGGCCGCGAGCCGCGCGCTGAACAGGCTCGAGCCGAGCAGCCAGACCGGCACCGGGATGCCCGCGCCGGGCACCGCGCGCACTGCCTGCCCCGGCGTCGCCGGCTCGAAGTAACCCAGGAGTTCAAGCACGTCGTTCGGAAATGCCTCGGCGCTGTCGAAGTAGCGACGCAGCGCCTTCGCGGTCGCCTGGTCGGTGCCGGGCGCGCGACCGAGGCCGAGGTCGATGCGATCGGGATACAGCGAGGCCAGCGTGCCGAACTGCTCGGCCACCTGCAGCGGCGCGTGATTCGGCAGCATGATGCCACCCGCACCGACGCGGATCGTCGTGGTGCCGCCCGCGACGTGGCCGATCAGTACCGAGGTCGCCGCACTCGCGATCCCGGGCATGTTGTGGTGCTCGGCGAGCCAGTAGCGCCGGTAGCCGAGGCGTTCGGCATGGCGCGCGAGATCGAGCGTATTGCGGAACGAGGTCGCGACGTCGCTGCCTTCGCAGACCGGCGCGAGATCGAGGATCGAAAGGGGGATCATGCGGACTCCTGCACGGCACTCCACCCGAGATGGGGCTGAACAGCGCGATTTCGAGCTGGCCGCGCGCGCGGCATCACGACGCGTATGATCGGCGCGCCGCCACATCCGGACCCGGAATGAACCGCGACCTCAATCCGCAAGCCGAGCAGATGGGCGACGAGTCGATGGCGCGCAACCTCGCGTTCCAGGCGCAGGCGATCTGGCCGCAGGAACAGGCGCTGTTCGATCGCTACGCACTCGACGGAGCGCCGCGCATCCTCGACCTCGGCTGTGGCACCGGCGAGATCACGCGCCGGCTCGCGCGACGCTATCCGCGCGCCGCGCTCACCGGCGTCGACATCCTCGCCGGCAACCTCGCGCTTGCGCGCGCGGCGAACGCGGGCCTCGAAGCGCGCGTGCACTACGAAACCGGCGACGCATTCGCGCTCGCCCATGCGGATGCGAGCTTCGACCTCGTGGTGTGCCGCCACCTGTCGCAGGCGGTCCCGGAATTTCCGCGCGTGCTCGACGAGATCGGCCGCGTGTTGCGTCCGGGCGGCTGGCTGCACCTGCTGTCCGAGGACTATGCGATGTTGCGCATGCCGCGCGGAGCGCACGACCCCGACCGGTTCTGGGTCGACGTGGTGCTGCCCTACCTCGAATCGATCGGCTGCGACGGTCGCATCGGCCGGCATTCGCCGCCGCTGCTCGCGGCGCGCGGCTACCGGGACGTCGCGGTCGACTACGTGATCGTCGACACCGAACGCGTGCCGCGCGCGATCTTCGGCGGCATCCTGCGCGCGTGGCGCGACGGATACGTCGACGTGCTCGCCGCTGCAGGCGGGCGCGCCGCTGCCGAAGTGCGTGCGGATTTCGATTCGATGATCACGGCGGTCGAAACGCCGCCGAACTACGCGGTCTGGCACGTGCCGGTGATCTCGGCGCGGCGCGCCTGACCGCGCGCGTGGAGCTCACGCTCGATCGATCGGGGCTGAAGCCCCTCCCACGAGAGCCTCGCCGCCCATCCCGGGCCTGGTGTCGATGCCCGGTTGGAGGGGCTTCAGCCCCGAGCTCTTCGCCCGAAGGTCGATGCCTTGTGGGAGGGGCTTCAGCCCCGAGCTCTTCGCCCGAAGGGCGATGCCTTGTGGGAGGCGCTTCAGCCCCGAGCTCTTCGCGCGCAGTCAGCGCACGCCGTGCGACTCCCCTTCGTCCCTGAGGCTGAACGGCGTGAAGCGCGTGCGCTCGTCGTAGACGTCGACGCCTTCGCGCCGTTTCAGGAATCCGACGACCGCGTAGGTGACCGGCGTGAAGGCCACCTCGACCAGCACCTTCATCGTCCAGTTGAACGCGATCACCTTGAGGATCGTCTCGCCCTCCCAGATGCCGATGAAGGCGATCGGGTAGAACACGAGGCTGTCGATGCCCTGCCCGACCATCGTCGAACCGATCGTGCGCGTCCACAGCCAGCGCCCGCGCGTCCACACCTTCATTTTCGCGAGCACGTAGGAGTTGGTGAAGTCGCCGAGCCAGTAGCCTGCCATCGACGCGGCGACGATGCGCCAGGTGCTGCCGAACACGGTTTCGAGCGCGGGCTGCAACGTCGCGTTGAACGGCTCGTCCGGGCTCGGCGTCATCGAGAGGATGACCCAGGTCATGAAGCTCGCGAATGCAAGGCCCGCGAAGCCCGCCCAGATCGCGCGGCGCGCGCGCGCATAGCCGTACACCTCGGTCAGCACGTCGCCGAAGATGTAACTGACCGGGAAGAACAGGTTGCCCGCACCGAAACTCAGCGCGCCGAGCAGCGGCAACGTGACCGTGCAGACCTTGGCCGGACCGATCAGGTTCGAACAGAGCAGCACTGCGACCATGCCGCCGACGAGCAGGTCGTAGTAACGGAAGCCGCGCACGCTGGACGCGGTGCTGGTCGACGCCATCGGATTCCCCTGCCGGATGCCCGCATGGTAGCCGGCAGGGTGCGCCGATGCGATGGCTACAGTCGTTCGACCGCAGGCGCGGAACCGCCGAACCATGCGCGTTCGAACGCCTGCCGCGTCGTGCGTTCGGACACCTCGTCGCCCTTGCGGCGGTAGACCTCGGCCAGGCCCGACAGCGCCCAGCCATTGCCGCGCACGCGCGCGAGCGATCCGCGCAAGGCCTGCTCGGCTTCGTCGAGCTTGCCCTGGCGCAGGCGCACCGAACCCAGCGACTGCCGGATCGGGTAGTACCAGTACGGCGGTTCCATGTAGGACAACGAGTCCTCGATCGCGATCGCGGCCTCGTAGGCCTTGGCCGCGCCCGCGAGGTCTCCTTCCGCGTCGGCGACGCGCGCGGTCGCGACGAGCCGCGCGGTCTGCACGATTTCCCTGCCCGGCACGAGCCAGTCGGCATACGGCTTGAACTCGGCCGTCTCCTCGATCCTGGTGATCGCCGTGATCTCGCGGCGCGCCGCTTCCACGTCGCGGTTGGCCACGTGCGCGAGCGCGCGCGCGTAGTGCGAGAGCGCCGAGACCAGCACCTGGTTCGCGGGCGGCGCCTTCAGCGCGAGCACCGTGCCCGGCGCGCTGAATACCGCATGCGCGAGCCACGGCGCTGCCTTGATCGGCTCCAGCGACGGGAAGTCCGCGACGACCTCGTCGCCGAGGGAAGCATCGAGGCGCGTCGCGGCATCGATCGCGGTCGGACCATCGCCGCCCATCTGCGCCGACACCAGCACGAAATGGATGTTGTGCGGGTAGTACGCGTAGCGGTACATCGGATCCGACGGCGACGTGCGAAAGTACGCATCGTCCGCCGCGATCGCGGTCTTGTTGACCGCAAGCGCCTCGCGATACATCCCGAGCCGGAAATAGATGTGCGCGGGCATGTGCACGATATGGCCCGCGCCGGGCATCAGCGCCGCGAGCCTGCGCGCATGCGGCAGCGCGCGCTCGGGCGCAGCCGACGCCTCGACCGCATGGATGTAGAGATGGATCGCGCCCGGATGCGCGGGATTGCGCGCGAGCACCGTCTCGAGCGTCGACAAGATTTCGCCGGCGCGCGCCTTGGGACGGGTGCCGGCGGCTTCCCAGTAGTCCCACGGCTGCGTGTCCATGATCGCCTCGGCATGGAGCGTGGCGATCGTGTCGTCGTCGGGATAGCGCGCAGACACCGCCTTCATCGCGTCCGCGAACGCACCATCGAGCACTGCACGCTCCGCCGCGGGATCGGACGTATAGCGCGTGCGCAACGCCTCGATCAGCGCGCGGTCCTTCTCCGGCGCGGATGGCGCGAGTTGCACCGCCTTGCCGAGCGCGGCCCACGCCGGCGCGACCGCCTCGGGCATCATCGGCGCATTGATGTTCGGACCCAGCACGAGGGCTTCGCCCCAGTGCGCGAGCGCGAACGCGGGATCGGCCTGTTGCGCGGCGCGGAACGCGCGCTGCGCTTCCGCGTGGTTGAACGCGAATGCCCAGCGCAGGCCCTGGTCGAACCAGGCCTGCGCCTCGGCATTCTTCGTGCCGGCCGGAAACGCGAGGCTGCCGAGGTCGTCGTACCGCGTCGGCAGGCCGTCCGCCGCGCGCATCGGCTGCGGCGGGAACGGCCGGGTCTCCGACTGCGCGAGCACCAGCGCCTGCAGCAGCGGAGGACGGCCCGTTCCGTTCGGAACGCAGGCGGGACCGGGGACCTCGAACAGCGGATCGTTCGCGACGCGCGGCGTCGCCTGGCGGGCCGCGAGTGCGAACGCAGCGCCTGCGGCAATCGCCGCGACGAGCGCGGCGACGAGCGGAATGGGACGGATCATGGCGCTTCCTCGTTGGATGGCTGGGCTGAGCCGGTGCCACGGGACGATCGTCCGGACGGCCGGGACGAAGGGTGATACGCATTCGTGGTGCAAACAACGCCAGATCGCAGCCCGGGCCGACGTGCGGGACCGACTCGTCGGACCGATGCAGGCGCTGCGGCGTGAACATCGAAAGCCGCCCAACCCCGGGCTGCTGCGCCCGCAGACCGCGAGAGAACCGTTCGCCCTGAGCGCAGGCCGAAGGCCGGAGTCGAAGGGCCCGCTGGGCGAGAAATCACCGCAGCCGACGCTTCGACTCCGCGGCCTGCGGCCGCTGCGCTCAGCGCGAACGGAAGGAATTCCGCGGCCTGCGGTCGCTGCGCTCGGCGCGAACAGATGGAATGTTCCGCCCGCCTGCGGCCGCTGCGCTCAGCGCGAACGAAATCGAAATATCCGTTCGCCCTGAGCGCAGGCCGAAGGCCGGAGTCGAAGGGCGCGCTCGCCGCCAGGCCTGCGCAATCGAAGCGAGGCTTGCAGCCACCCGGCTGCTGCGGCAAGGTCCGATGTTTCCGCGACGCAGCCGTCCCCGATGACCCGACCCACGATCCCGTTCCTGCTGTCACTCGCCCTCGCAGGCACCTGCGGCGGCGCAGCCGCGGCCGGCGCGTCGCGCACCCCGTTCGATGCGGCACTTCCGGCGTGGACCAAGGCCGCGGGCGCGCCGCGCGCGCTCGACGCCTCGCGCAGGCTGTCCCGCCTCGGCCTCGTCCTGCGCCGCAGCGAGGAACGCCAGCAGGCATTCGATGCTCACCTCGCCGCGTTGCAGGACCCGGCCTCGCCGCTGCACGCGCAGTGGCTCGAACCCCACGAGATCGGCGAACGCTTCGGCGCCGATGCAGCGGAAATCGCGGCCGTGTCGAGCTGGCTCGCGAGCGAAGGACTGGAACTCGAGTCGGTGTCGCCGACGCGACGCATCCTGCGCTTCGGCGGCCGCGTCGAGGATGTCGAGCGCGCGTTCGCGACGCGCCTGGCCGAATACGAAGTCGCCGGGCGCAAGCGCATCGCGCCGCGCACCGCGCCTTCGCTTCCGGACGCCATCGCTGCGCGCGTCGAACATGTCGTCGGCATCGAAACGCTGCGCCTGCATGCGCGCGCGATGCCGCCGCAGCGGCGTGATTCCGCGTCACTCGAGCGCGCGCGCGCGAAGGCGAGCATGTGCGGCGCTGGAGGCTGCGAGCACTACATCTTCCCCGGTGATTTCGCGGTGCTGTACGGCCTCGAGGGCGCGCACGCGCAGGGCCATGACGGCAGCGGGCAATCGATCGCGGTCGTCGCGCGCACGCGCGTGCACGCGCCCGACATCGCCGAGTTCCGCGCACGCGCGGCATTGCCCGCGATGGCGTTCGACACCGTGATCGCGCAGGACGGCACCGATCCCGGACCGCCGGCCGACCACTGCGGTGAGGTCGGCGAACCCGCTTGCGACGATGACGACGACGCGCGGATGGACCAGGTCGAAGCGACGATGGACGTCTCGCTCGCGGGCGGCGCGGCACCCGGCGCGCGCATCAAGCTCGTGACCAGCGGCGAGACTGACGGCGTCGATGGCGTGATCCTCGCGATCGAGCACGCGGTGTGGGCCGAACCCCTGCCCGCGCGCGTCGTCAGCATCAGCTGGGGCACCTGCGAGGCCGACAACAGCGCAGGCGCGGCGGCCTATGTCAACGAGATGTTCGGCGACGCGGCGATGCGCGGGATTTCGGTGTTCGCGGCCTCGGGCGATGCGGGCGCGGGCGACTGCTCGCCGCACCACCAGCCACCGGACGGCGATCGTCGCCACAGCGTCAACTTGCTGTGCAGTTCGCCGCACGTGACCTGCGTCGGCGGCACCGAGCTCGCCGACGACACCGCTCCCGCCGGCACGTACTGGAGCCAGAGCAACGGACCCGGATTCACGTCCGCGCTCGGCCACATTCCCGAGCGCGGCTGGAACCAGCCGATCAATCGCGAAGGCGCCGCACAGGTCGCTGCGAGCGGCGGCGGCGTCAGTGCACGCTTCGCGACGCCGGACTGGCAGGTCGGCGCCGGCATCCCGTTCGAACGCACGGGGCGCTACGTGCCCGACGTCGCGCTCAATGCATCGGCGCATACCGGCTACTTCCATTGCATGGCCGCGTTCGGCGGCTCATGCGTGCGCGACGACAACGGCGCGTTCCACTTCATGATCGGCGGCGGCACCTCGGCATCGGCGCCGTCGATGGCGGGAATCGCCGCGATGCTCAACCAGCGCGCGGGCGCGCCGCAGGGCAACCTCAATCCGCGCCTCTACGCGATCGCGGGCAATCCGCTGAACCGCGCACTGCGCGATGTCGCGCCGATCGATGCAGCAGCCTGCGATCTCGATATTCCGTCGACCTGCAACAACAGCACGCCGGGTGCGCAAGGCGCGGCGGCATTGCGCGGCCATGCGATCGGCCACGGCCACGACCTCGTGACCGGGCTCGGCTCGCCGGATGCGACGCGGCTGCTCGAGGCCTGGATGGATCCGGCATCGGCCGGCACGCGACTCAACCAGCGCGGCATCAGCGGTTCATGGGCGAATCCCGCGACCGACAGCCAGGGGCTGGTCGTCGACGTCTCGCCCGACTTCTTCAATGCGCAGACCGGCAACCTGTTCGCCGGCTGGTTCACGTTCGCCGACGACGGCTCGCAACGCTGGTACACGCTGCAGGGCGCGGCCGGCGATGTCGCCGGCGCGGCGTTGCCGATCTACGAGACGACGGGCGGGCGCTTCGACCACGCGCAGTCGACCACCACGCGCGCGGTCGGCCATGCGTGGTTCGTGCTCGAAGCCTGCGACCGCGCGCAGCTCGAGTACCGCTTCGACGACAGTGGTCGCAGTGGCACGATCCCGCTGCAGCGCCTGCTCTCGAACGTCGATTGCGCCACCACGCAACCCCCGCCGTCGACGCCCGCGGATGCGCGCTACGCCGGGACCTGGGCCGATTTCGGTACCGGCGGACAGGGCCTCGTGCTCGACGTCTCGCCAGCGCAGACGCTGTTGTTCGGCGCGTGGTACACATTCGCTGCCGGTTCGGTCGCCGGCCCCGCGGGCCAGCGCTGGATCACGCTGCAGGCCGCGTTTCCCGCGGGCGCGCGCGCGCTCGAGGACATCGGCCTGTTCGAGAGCCGCGGCGGCGTGTTCGACGGCCCCGCCGATACCGACACCGTGCAGGTCGGAACGGCCGACCTCGCGTTCACCTCGTGCACGGCCGCGCGGCTCGACTACCGCTACACGAGCGGTGCGTTCGCCGGTCGCAGCGGCAGCCTCGACCTCACGCGCGTGACGCCCGCGCCGGCCGGCTGCCAATAGGCCGGCGCTCGATTAAAATGGCGCGTTCGGCCCGCGCCGGCCGTCACTCCGCACGACAGGAATTCCCATGGGCAGAGGCCCCAGCATCGAGAACCGCAAGAACGCCGAAGACGCGCGCCGCGGCAAGATCTTCACCAAGCTGATCCGCGAGATCACGATCGCCGCGCGCAACGGCGCCGACCCGGCCGGCAACGCACGCCTGCGCGTCGCGATGGACAAGGCGCTGTCGGCGAACATGACCAAGGACACGATCGAGCGCGCGGTCAGGCGCGGCTCCGGTGCCGAAGGCGCCGACGACATGCAGGAGCTGCGCTACGAAGGCTATGGCCCGTCGGGCGTCGCGTTGATCATCGACGCGATGACCGACAACCCGACCCGCACCGTCGCGGACGTGCGCCACGCACTGTCCAAGCACGGCGGCAACCTCGGCACGTCGGGATCGGTCGCCTTCCAGTTCAAGCGCCTCGGCGAGCTCGTGTTCGACACCGGCGCGGCGGGCAGCGAGGACAGGTTGCTCGAAGTCGCGCTGGATGCAGGCGCGGATGACGTCGTCGTCGAAGAAGGGCGCGGTGCCGTGCTGTGCGCGCCCGAGCATTTCGAAGGCGTGAAGAAGGCGCTCGTCGGCGCCGGCCTCGAACCGCTCTCGGCCGACATCGTGATGCGCCCCGAGAATCGCGTCGCGGTCAGCGGCGAAACCGAAGAAACCCTGCGCGACCTGCTC
Source organism: Lysobacteraceae bacterium (assembly GCA_004143945.1). Taxonomy (GTDB): domain Bacteria; phylum Pseudomonadota; class Gammaproteobacteria; order Xanthomonadales; family Rhodanobacteraceae; genus Dokdonella_A. The sequence goes on along the minus strand of SEHB01000001.1, from coordinate 15,242 downwards.
GACTGGCTCGACGAGCTCGACGACGTGCAGGAGGTCTACCACAACGCCGCGTTGCCGGACTGAGTTCCGAAGGTTCGCGCCCTGTCCCGGCACGGGCCGGCAGGGCACGGGCCTGATTGAACGCGCGTGACGCGCAGGACGGCCGCGACGCGATCGATCCGGCCGTTCGCTGCACCGCGCGTGATGCCCCGCGCGCTCCGCCGCCGCGTATTCCACGGGCCGTTCGCGCGGTACCCGCCGCCGGTTCCTTGCAGCCTCCGCGGGAGCGCCGCCGTGCGGGACAAGCCGCTCGCCGTCGTCGAAGCATGCGCTGCGCCGGCGCCTGCGACTTGATCCTCGTCAATACCTTCCACCACGCGCGGTGCATGCTGTGCATGTCAGACGCGTGGAGACATGCGGTGAATGGCCCGACGAAATGGATCCTGCTCTTCGCCTCGATTCTCCCCGCGTTCGCCGCGACCCTCGCCGCGCAGGACATACCGGGATCGTCCTGGCGGTACTACCGGCCGGGCAATACGGGCATCCAGGGCGACTTCAACGACGCGCTCCACATCGGTCCCGATGACGACCCGTGGATCGGCGGATACGATCCGGCCACGGAGGAAGGCGGCGTCGCGAAGCTGGTGCAGGCGGAGAATCGCTGGATCAACGTGTCCAACGTCGATTACCCGGTCATGGGACATCCGGACCTGACCGGCACCGTGCGCATCAGCGACATCGTCGCCGATGCACAGGGTCTGCTCTGGATGGCGACCTGGCGCGGCGCGCTGAGCATGGACCCGTCGCTCGGCGGCGCATCGCTGGTCAATCACGCATCCGACAGCGCGCCGCTCGCGAACGGCAACGCACGCGACGTCGACCTCGCTCCCGACGGAACACTCTGGTTCGCCCTGCTCGGCTACGGCGGTGCCCAGGGCGGCATCGTGCGGCACGCGCCGTCCACCGGCGAGTGGACGTACTGGACGGGCGGCAGCGTCCCGGAAGGTGGCGAGAACTGGCCGCAGGAGGTCTTCAGCGTCCGCTACCTCTCCGTGCAACCCAAACCGGACGGTGGCTACCTCGTCTGGGGCGACAGCGAAAACAGCACGTCGCTCGTCTCGTACGACAGCACGACGCACGCGTGGACCTTGCATCCGTTCGATTTCGTCGAGGGCGCCCTGGCCGCACTGCCGGGGAAAGACAGCACCGACGACAGCGGCAACACCTGGATGACGCGCTTCTCGGGCTTCGCCCCGGGCGGAGTTCCGCTCTACTCGCTGGACTACCGCAAGCCCTCGGGCGAGTGGATCGTTCCGCCGCAGCCACCCCCGTCGATCGCGAGCCCCGCGATCGAGGCGTTCCGCGCATTCGGCGACCGCCAGGCCCTGCTCGTCGATGGCGACAGCCGCGTGCGCAGGTTCGACGGAAGCGCGTGGCATGACCTCGACGTGTGGCGCGAAGGCGCGGGCAACCGCGACGTCGACATCGACAGCCACGGCAACGTCTGGGCCAGCGGCGCCGGCGGAGCGGCGAAGCGCGACGCGGACTCGGGCACGTGGCAGCGCTACCGCATCACCAATACCGGCCAGTTCGACTCGTTCAACAGCGATCTCGACATCGATGCAGCCAGCGGCGATGTCCATGCGTGCGCGAATGCCGGCAGCGGCATCGGTGGCATGACGCGTTTCGACGGCGAGCGCTGGCAGGGCTTCAACAGCGCCGAGTACGGCCTCGGCGTGGCCTGGCCGTTCGCGACCGACAACTGCGAACAGGTCGCGCATGCGCCTGCGCGCGGCGCCGTCGTCGTCAATCCCACGTTCTCGGGGCTGCACGCATGGGACGGCGTGGCGTGGTCGGACCTCATGGGCCTGCGCGAGGAAAGCGTCGGCATCACCGAAGACTCGCTCGGTCGCCTGTGGACATGGAGTCCGGACGGCGAGCTGGACTATCTACCCGCGGGCGGTTCCTGGAGCCAGGTGCCGAGCACGGCCGCAATCGGCAACAACCTCGAACGCGATCCGGACCGGCCCGGCACGGTGTGGGCGAGCGGCTGGGGCGAAGTGATCCGCACCGACGCCGACTACCGCTTTTCACGCGACTACACGCAGTTTCCGGAACTCGATCCGCAGAGCGATGGCTTCACGACCGTGGCCCCCGCGGGCAACGGCGTCGCCTGGCTGGGATCGACCCGCGGATTGTTCCGCCTCGATGCCGTCAGCGGCAGCCATGACTACTTCACGTCGCTGGATGGCATCAGCGCGCTGTTCGCGCGACCCCTTGCGGTGACGCCGGACGGGCGCCTCTGGTACGCCGTTGCCGATCCGTTCGGCAGCGGTCCGCACGGACTGGTCTGGTATGACGGCACGCATGCCGGCCTCTACAGTGCGCCGCGCGATGGCGGGCCGCAGTGGGGTGGCCTGCCGCATGCGCAGATCAACGCGCTGCGCGTGAAGGCCGTGCCGCGCGGCTACGAATTGTGGATGAGCTGCGCATCGCGCGGGATAGCGGTTCTGTTCATTCCGCAGGATGCACTCTTCTCCGATGGATTCGACATCGCACCGGTGGCCGGCTCGGGATCGCGTTACGGATCGGCCACGGCGAGTCCGTAGCGCAGAGGAACCGGCGCGACTCCCGGCGCGCTGCCGCATGACCCGAGCGCGGGCACGCCCGCGCGAGGGACGATTGGAAGACAGGACCGCCCGGTCCGCTTGCAAAGGACCCGGTTGCATGCGCATTCCCATCGTCGTTGCCGCGGCCACCCTGCTCGCGATCGCCCCGCTGCCCGCGCGCGCCGCAAGCTACGACTGCGCGCGCGCGACCACCGCGGTCGAGCGCACGATCTGCGCAAGCCCGCGCCTGTCCCGTCTCGACGAAGAACTCGCAAGCGCGTTCACCTCGATGCTCGGTGTCGTCGCGAACCCGGCCGCGCTGCGCGAGCGCCAGCGCGAATGGATGCGCGAGCGCGATGCTTGTGCGGACGAGCACTGCCTCGAGCGTCTCTACGTCCGGCGAGTCGCCGGCCTGCGCGCGGGCACGCGGCCGCTGGCGGAATCACGCGCCGCCGCGCTCGGCCTCTACGAGCGCCGCGTCGACGGCGCCGCCGATCCGCACGCCGCGACGTTGACGATCGCAGCGGGCAGCGGCGATCTCGTGCACGTGACCGGCGAAGCCACCTGGATCGGCGATGCGGCCACCGGCAACGTCAACACCGGCACGATCGACGGCATGGTGCGGATGCAGGGCAACGGCGCACGATACGACCTCGACGGATGCCAGTTCGCGATCGAATTCCTGCCGGACGCGCTGATCGTCGACGGTGACAACGGTGCCTGCGGCGGCATGAACGTCAGTTTCGACGGCGACTACGAGCGCGTGGATCCCTGAACCTGCGCGTGACCGGCGCTGAGGATCGGGTCGTATTGGCGGCTGCAGCCGGCCCCGTGGCGGCCGGCACCTTATTGAGGCGTCGTTTCCACGCGCAGCTCCAGCCGGACGCCGTCGCCCGCAGGATCCGGCGTCGTCTCGATCGACAACGCGACGCGCCGACCTTCCTCCAAGCGCGTCCAGCGCGGCGCGCCGGCTTCACGCTGCCAGCCTTCGATGCGGCCCATGCCTCGCTCGATTCGCGCGGCGAGTTCCTTGGCCGGCAGCACGGTCGTGAGCCGGTGAACGGTGCGCCACTGTCGCTCGTCTCCAAGCGATACATCGGTGCGCGCGACCATGTCCTTCGGCCAGTCGACGAGCGATTCCAGCGCCTTCGGCAGGTAGCGATCGGCCATCCGCGAACGCACGAAACCGCCTTCGGGTTTCCAGTCGTACTCCAGCCGCAACGCAGCCGTGCGGGCCTTGTCGACGCCGTGCAAGGTCGCGACGAGATGCAGTGCCGCATCGAGGCCCGAGGACAACCCGGCCGACGTCACGATGCGGCCATTGTCGACCCAGCGCACGTCGCGCACGACTTCGACCTTCGGATAGCGCGCGGCCATCTGGTCGACGCGCGGCGTGAATGTCGTCGCCCGTAGTCCGTCGAGCGCGCCCGCGGCCGCGAGGATGAACGAGCCCGTGCAGACCGACATCACGTGGCGACTGCTGCGCGCATGCGTGCGCACGAAGGCGAGCACCGCGGGATCCCGTTCGGCCTCCTCCACGTCGCCGCCCGGCACGAGCAACACGTCGAACGCGGGCGCGGCATCGAACGCCGCATCGGGCGTCACGCGCAGCCCCATGGCAGTCGTGACCGGCTTGCCGTCGTGCGACAGCGTGGTGACGCCGAAACCGGCCTGCCCGAACACTTCGTAGGGACCTGCGAAGTCGATGATCTGGACACCGTCGAACAGCACGATGCCGACACGCACCGAGGGCATGGAATGCGGCGCGTGTGCGGCGAGCGAAGGCACGCATGCCAGCGCCAGCACGAGGCCGAGGGCACGCAACGCGAGGGTTTTCATCAGGGCGATTCCATGAATGATCGGGATGCGGGCACGATAGCGAGCGCCGCCGCGCGGATGCGGACACCGCGGGTGCAGATCCGGACAATCAACCCGGACCGAATCGCGATCGATAATCGCCGGGAGAAACGCCGAGCTGGCGCGCGAACGCGCGCCGCATCGCGCCCGCGCTGCCGAAGCCGCAGCGCGACGCGATCCTGCCGATGTCCTCGCGCGAGCCCTCGAGCAACGACTTCGCAGCCTCGACGCGCAATTGCTCGACGTATTTCTGCGGGGTGGTCGCGAACGCGGCTGCGAAGCGCCGCGTGAACTGGCGCGGGCTCATGTGCACGCGCTCGGCGAGCTGCTCGACGTCGAGACGCAGCGCGAGGTTGTCGCGCATCCAGCGTTCGAGTCGCTCGAACGGATCGGGTAGCTCGAGCGCCTGCAGCTGCCGGCTGAACTGGCTCTGCCCACCCGATCGTCGGCTCGCCATCACCATGCGCTTGGCGACCTTCAGCGCAAGCGACGGGCCATGGTCCGCCGCGACCATCGCAAGCGCGAGGTCCATGCCGGCGGTGATGCCGGCCGAGGTCTAGACTTCGCCGTCGCGCGTGTAGATCGCGTCGGGCAGCACGCGCACCTGCGGATACCTGCCGCGCAGTTCCGCGACGTCGCGCCAGTGGGTGGTCGCCTCGCGACCATCGAGCACGCCCGCCTCGGCCAGCAGCAGGGCGCCACTGCAGACCGACGCCACCCGCCGCACGCGCGGCGCGGCATCCCGCAGCCAGTCGACGATCGCGCGATCGGCACGCTCGTGGTCCAGTGCATCGCCCATGCCGCCACTCACCATCAAGGTGTCGGTGTCTTCCGGCATGTCGGCACACGCCGCGTCCGGCAACAGCGCGAGTCCCGAAGCGAGCACGAACGGCGCAGTGTCGGCCGCGAGCAGGCGAAGGCGATACAGCGGCTCACTCGCGGGACGCTCTTCCTGCATCTGCCGCGACGCCAGCGCGAACACCTCGAGCGGCCCGAAGATGTCGAGCGACTGCGCGCCGGCGTAGGCCAGCATGCAGACGGTACGGGAGCGGTTCGGACGCATCGGCGCAGGCGAGGGTCAACGGACGGATGCACGACGCCGGAATGGCATTGCACGCGCGATCATAGCTCGGCGTCGACGCGCGCGAGAGCTCCGCGACGATGTCGCGGAACGATGCCGAGGAGAGCCGGAATCCGTGGATCAGCAGCAGCGCCGGGCGCGCGCGATCGCCGGGCAGCGTCGCGTTCAGGTCGGCTCCGGCGCGAGTGCCGGCCGCCTGGCACCGCGCACGCCGAACACGAGCAGCCACAGGCAGATGCCGATCTCGCCGAGACCCGACGGAATCGACACGAGGCTTGCGAGCGTGGATTGCGCATATCCGGCCCACAGGGTCGGCGCGATGATGTTGACGAGGTAGCCGAAGCAGCCGGCCATCAACAGGATTCCGAGCACCTTCGGCAGCAGCCCGGAGCGGAACACGAGCCAGCCGAACGGCAGCAGCCACAGGCCCCAGAAGACTTCGGACATGCGCATGCCACTGCGGTACGACTCGAGCGCGAACGCCGCCTGCGCGCGCAGCTGCGCGCCATCGATCGTCGCGAAGCGATCACCCGCGAGCAACGCGAGCACGTCGAGCTTGTGGCCGAGCGCGACCAGCGAGATCGGCACGCTGACGACCGCGAGTGCGACCATCGCCACGGCGACGCGCCGATCGACATGGCCGAGCAGCGCATGCAGCACGAGCGGCAGCAGCAGGAACGCGGTGTAGCAGACGACGCCGGCGGCGATCCCGTAGCCGAACAGGTCCGGCGCCGCGGCGATGTTGTCGAGCGTCGCGGCGACGTTGCCGTCGACCGTGTAGCGCGACGGGAGGTAGAGCAGGTTGAACATCCCCGTCAGCACCACGACAAGGTAGAGCCAGCCGGCAACGCGGGCGGTGCCTTGGTTCGTGCCCATGTCGACTCGTCTCCTCGCGGAAGGTGCGATCGCACCGGTGTGCGCGGCTGCTACCGCAGGTGACTCACGCTTCCGGCGCGGCGCGGAGTGCCACATCCAGCAAAGGCGTCCTCATGGCCGCACGTTAGCAGGACCGGCGTCCGGCGAACAATCACGGCGTCGGTGCCGCCTGCGCCTCGCCGCGCGCACGCAGCGCGTGCAACTGGCGCGTGAACCACGCGCGGCTCGTTTCCGGTTCGGCCTCGCCGCAGCGCACGAGGTAGGGCTTGCCGGAGCGGCTGCTGCCGGTCGCGGCGAGATCGATGAATGCTTCGGCGGATGCGATCCGACCCTTGCCGCGCAGGTAGTCGAGCTTGCGCTCGAGGTGCGCGCTCGCGCGCGCGGCGTCGTACCACTGACCGTTGCGCGCGAAGCGGCAACCGGACTGTTCGAGCGCCTCGAACAGGCCCGCGATCTCCGCATCGACCGACGGCGGCGAAGCGTGTGCGAATGCGGGCACGCAAGCGAGCACGAGCCCCGCGAGCATCACGCTCCTCCATATCCTGTGCAGGAGCGCACCCTGTGCGCGATCACGCAGATGTGTCTTCTCGCGCCCGACCGGTCTTCTGCGCGTATCGCCCACAGGGTGGGCCCCTGCGGGAAGCGTCGATGCGCCGCATGCGCAGGAGCGCACCCTGTCCGCGATGCGCGCACGGAACTGCATCGTCATGCGCCACCGAGCCCATGCCCGCCGACCGGCGCCGTCTCGATGTACTGCTCGAACGCGGCGATCAGCGGCTTCGCGCGCGCGATCGAATCCTTCACGAACGGCAGCGACAGCGACGCGGCATGGCTGTCCTTGCCGTCCCAGACCTCGGTGACCCAGAGCACGTCGGCATCCGACGCATCCAAAGACACGACATAGGCCAGGCAACCCGGCATCTGCGAAACGCCTTCGAGCAGGATCGCGGCCAGGTCGTCGCGACGCCCTGCCACCGCTCGCATCTTTCCGATCACTCCGTGCATTCGTGCCTCTCGCATGCGGGGAACATCGTGGACTTCCGTAGGAGCGCACGCTGTGCGCGATCGCGCTCCACGCGTACCTGCGGGAACGATCGGCTTCCTGCGCGGATCGCCCACAGGGTGGGCGCCTGCACGGGAGGTGGTCGGTGCGCATGCGACGAGCGCCGCGGTCGCTGCAGCGAGGCTTGCGAGGAAGCTCCGCCTGGGGAGCGTCATGCGTGTCCTGCCTCCGTGCGTTCGGTCCGTGCGGAGTTCCCGCACAGGTTCCGTCGACACAACCTAGCACGGGCGGGCCGGTGCGACGACCGCGCGTCGTCGGATCGCAAGCCTTGCACATCCACGTGACCGTGCGCGGCACGCGCGCAGCACCAGTGCGGCCGACGCCTCGCGCCCGCAGTCGAGGTAGGCGCGCCGCTGCAGTCCTTGTGGGAGGGGCTTCAGCCCCGAGCCCTTCGCCTGATCCATCGGGAATAAAGTCCCTCCCACAAGATCGGCACAAGTTTGCGAGTCTTGTGGGAGGGGCTACAGCCCCGAGCTCTTCGCCTGATCCATCGGGACTGAAGTCCCTCCCACAAGATCGGCACAAGTTTGCGAGTCTTGTGGGAGGGGCTTCAGCCCCGAGCCCTTCGCCTGATCCATCGGGACTGAAGTCCCTCCCACAAGACGGGCGCAAGCTGCGAGTCTTGTGGGATGGGCTTCAGCCCCGAGCCCTTCGCCTGATCCATCGGGACTGAAGTCTCTCCCACAAGACAGGCGCAATTTTGCGGGTCTTGTGGGAGGGGCTTCAGCCCCGAGCCCTTCGCCAGATCCATCGGGACTGAAGTCTCTCCCACAAGATAGGCGCAATTTTGCGGGTCTTGTGGGAGGGGCTTCAGCCCCGAGCCCTTCGCCTGATCCATCGGGACTGAAGTCCCTTCCACATGACATCGACCATCCGATTCGAAAGCGCCGGCTTCGCAAGTTGTGGGAGGGGCTTCAGCCCCGAGCTCTTCGCGCGATCGATCCGGACGGCTACGTCCCCGTCGCCGTGCGATGCGCGCCCGCGGGATCCCGAGTGCGACAATGCGCGGCCACTTCGGAGCCGCGCATGATCTTCCGCTGGTTCGAATCGCTCGTCGACATCTTCGCCGAGCCGCGCGCATCGACGCCGCCCCGCGGCCTCACGCGGTTCTACTGGCACTACCTGGGCCAGGTGCGTGGCCTGCTCGTCACCGTGTGCGTGCTCGGATTCTTCGTCGCTTGGGTCGAAGTGCTGCTGTTCGACTTCCTCGGGCGGCTCGTGGATCTCGCCTCGGCCGCACCGTCGCCGGACTTCTTCGCACTCCACGGGCGCGAGCTGCTCGGGATGGCGCTCGTCGCACTCATCGCGCGGCCCCTGCTGCTCGGCCTGCACGACCTCATGGTCAACCAGGCACTCGTTCCGGGGCTCACGGCGCGCATCCGCTGGCAGCAGCATCGGTACGTCGTGCGCCAGAGCCTTGCCTTCTTCCAGAACGATTACGCCGGCCGCATCGCGAACCGCATCATGCAGACCGGCGCGAGCCTGCGCGAATCGGCGGTGCAGATCGTCGACGCGCTCTGGTACGTCGCGATCTACACCGGCAGCGCGCTGGTGCTGTTCGCCCAGGCCGACTGGCGGCTGATGGTGCCGCTCGCGACGTGGCTGGTCGGCTATGTCGCCCTGCTCGCGTTTTTCGTGCCGCGCGTCAAGGCGCGCTCCGCGCTGGCCTCCGAGGCGCGCTCGCGCTTCATGGGCCGCGTCGTCGACGGCTACACCAACATCGCGACGCTGAAACTCTTTCCGCACGCGAACCGGGAAGACGCCTACGTCGCCGAGGCGGTGGCCGACAATGCCGCGAAGGTGCGCGGCATGACGCGCATGACGACCGCGATGGACGTCAGCATCACCGCGTTCAACGGGCTGCTGATCGCGGGCACGTCGGGCCTCGGCGTGTGGCTGTGGCATCGCGGCGCGATCACCGCGGGCGACATCGCGCTGTCGACCGGCCTCGTGATCCGCATCAACAACATGTCCGGCTGGATCATGTGGGTCGTCAACGGCATCTTCGAGGACATCGGCACGGTGCAGGACGGCATGGAGACCGTCGCGCAGCCGCACGGCGTGGTCGACCGCGCCGACGCGCGCGAACTCGTCGTGTCGCGCGGCGAAGTGCGCTTCGAGCGCATCCACTTCCACTACGGCAAGGCCGGCGGCGTGATCGCGGGGCTCGACCTCGTGGTGAGTCCCGGGGAACGGATCGGGCTCGTCGGCCCGTCCGGCGCGGGCAAGTCGACCCTCGTCAACGTGCTGCTGAGGCTGTACGACCTCGAGGCGGGCCGCATCCTCATCGACGGGCAGGACATCGCCGGCGTCACGCAGGAAAGCCTGCGCGGGCAGATCGCCGTGGTCACCCAGGACACGTCGCTGCTGCATCGCTCGATCCGCGACAACCTGCTCTACGGCCGTCCCGACGCGAGCGAGGAACAGATTGAAGCCGCGGTCCGGACCGCACGCGCCGACGGCTTCATCGCCTCGCTCGTCGACGGCGAGGGCCGCACCGGCTACGAGTCGCAGGTCGGCGAGCGCGGCGTGAAGCTCTCCGGCGGACAGCGCCAGCGCATCGCGATCGCGCGCGTGCTCCTGAAGGACGCGCCGATCCTGCTGCTCGACGAGGCGACCTCGGCACTCGATTCCGAGGTCGAGGCCGCGATCCAGGAGAGCCTGGACACCCTGATGCACGGAAAGACCGTGATCGCGATCGCGCACCGGCTTTCGACGATCGCGCGCATGGATCGGCTCGTCGTCATGGACCAGGGCCGGATCGTGGAGACCGGCACGCACGCAGAGCTGGTCGCGCACGCGGGACTCTATGCGCGCCTGTGGCGGCGGCAGACCGGTGGGTTCGTCGCGGCGGACGCCTGATCCCGCCGCGCGTCGCCGCTGAGTCCGCGTCGATCGTTCTTCTGCGACGTCGGCATTCCGCGTGCTGCCGCCTACCCGCCCTCGAAGCCGTCCGCGAATACCACGTCCAGACGCGGTCCATAGTGCGGCAGCGCGGAGCCGACCTCGTAGGCACCCGCATCCGGCGCGGCGCCTTCGAATCCGACATTGATCGTCGGGATCGCGACGCCCGCGTCGCGCGCCGCGCTGCCGCTTGCGAGGCGCAGGTCGGCCGGCTCGAACGCGATCAACGGATCCGCCGGGAACGCGAGCGGTTGCGCGAACGTCGCGAGATCGATCTCGACCGCATGCGTTTCGCTCGTGGTCGCCTGCATCTGGGCGAGGCTCTCGAACACGCTGCCGCCGAGGCGCCCGCTGAAAGTGCCGAGCGTCGAGCCGAACGCATCGTGGTCGAGGCTCGATCCCGCGACCACGAGCGTGGCGATCCGGGCGACGTCGCCGTCCCCGTTGCCGTAGCCCGCAATCTCGCCTCCGGGGCCGCCGAGGAACAGGTTGTTGCGCGTGTACAGGCGCGACACCGGCACGCTCGCGTAGACGCCGAATCCGTCGCCGGCCTTGACCACGCTGTTGTGCAGCAGCACGTCGCCGCTGCTTTCGCGATACAGCTTGAACGCGACATGCGCGACGTTGTACGCGGCATTGCGCACGAAGTAGGTCGGGCCGCCGAGCGAGGGCTGTGAAGAGAACGCGATGAATGCATTGGTGGCGCGATTGCCGACGATGCGGCAGTTGTGCGCGCAGAAATCGGCCTCGATCGCATCGTCTAGCGCCTGTGCGATCTCGTTGCCGAGGATGTCGATGCTGAACTGGTCGACCGCCTCGGCGTCTTCGAGCAGCGAGATCGCGTCGCGGAAGCCGCGCACGTCGTTGTGTTCGATCACGTGGCCGGGGCCGGTCACGAGGATGCCCTCGCCGCGATTGTCGCCGTCGGCGCCCATCGCGCCCTCCTGCCACGGCGTGGTACCGGTCACCACGTTGTCGGCGATCCATGCGTTTTCCGAGCGCAGGTAGCTCACGATGCCGTCACCGTTGTACGCGCTCGGGCTCGCATTGACCGTGCAGTGCACGACCGAGATCTCGTCGGACCCGTTGAAGCGGATCCGCCCGTTCACGACGAGGCGATCCAGCATCACGTGGCGGCGGAAGAACAGGCCGAGCTCGCCGTCGATGACTGCACCCGGCGTTCCGCGCAGAACGATCGGCTGCCCGACCTCGCCGTCGCGCTCGAACGCGAAGCCCGGATAGACGCCTGGCTGCAGCAGCAGGATATCGCCCGGTTGCGCACTCGCGATCATGCTCGCGAGCGTCGCCGGCGTGACCACGCGCACCGGTGCACCTGGCATCGGCGCCGGTTGGGCGCGCGTGTCGGCGAACACCGTGCGCTGCGCATTGCCGCCATCCGGGTCGGCCAGCACGAGTTCGATTTCGTACGAGGTGCCCGGTTGCAGGCCGAACAGGCTTCCGGAATGGCGATTGCCCCAGGTGAAGCCGCCGTAGCCACCGGCCGGGGTCCTGCGCAACGGCATGCCGTCACGCCAGGCACTGTCGCCGACGCGCCGGAAGCGCATCGAGACGACGCCGTCGAGATCGTCGTCGCCGTCGATCGCCCATTCGATCGAGAGATGACGGAATGTCGGGTACGGCGTCGTCACCTCGCCGGCCACGCTCGCATCCTGCGCGAGCGCCGGAAGTCCGAATGCAACGAGCGCTGCAAGGACGAGCAGGCGGAGAAGACGCAGGCGGCGGGCCACGGCGAACCTCGGGGTGAGTGCCGGGCGGATTATCGGCACTGCGCGCGCGGCGTGCCGTGACCGCCATCGCGATGGCCCGCCATGCGGTCGTCGGCGAAGGGATGCCTGTGCGGCAGTGCGACCGATTCGTCGCGATGTACGGCCCGGGACTCGATCCGCCGTCAGCGGCCAACTGGCGGCTCGCCCTGCACACGTTTCCAGTCATCGGTGAGCATGCCGGCGAAACCCCAGTTTTCCTCTGCGATCTCCTGCAGCACGATGTGCGTGTGCTCGGGCTTCTTCCCGAGGATGCGCACGAGCGCGTCCGTGAACGCCTGGACCAGCGCGGCCTTCTGCTCGCGGCTCGCGCCTGCGGTGATCTGGACATTCACATACGGCATCGGCAGGGTCTCGCAGGATCGGGGGACTTCGAATGTTGGCAGAGGAACGGCAAGCGCCGCGTCACGCGATCAACGCATCGTGGACTCCAGCGATGCCTCGAATCGCGTCGCGGGATCAGCGTATCCACCGGCCGCATCCGCGCCCGACGCCTGCGCGCGGCAGGTCGCGCGGTACGCGGTGGGCGTACATCCGATCGCCGCCTTGAAGGCACGATTGAACGGGCCGAGCGATGCGAAGCCGGCATCCGCGCTGATGTCGAGGATGGTGGCGGCCATCGCCGGTTCGGCCAGCCGGCGGCAGGCGTACTCGATGCGATGGCGATTGATCATCTGGTTGAAGTTCTTCTCGCCGAGCGACTGCGTGATCAACCGGCTCAGCTTGTGCTCCGCGGTGCCGATCCGGCGCGCCAGGTCCACCACCTTGAGTTCGGGCTCGCGATAGACCTGCAGCACTTCGAGCTGATGCCGCAGCACCTTCGCCAGTCGCACTTCCTCTTCGCCCAATGGGGCGACGACACGCGACGCGGCCGGCGATTTCACCGATTGCGGCAACGGCATGCGATGGCGATGACGCAGCGCCCAATGCGTGAACAGGATCATGGCCACCGCGCATGTGGCAATCACGCGGCCGCGCGCCGCAGCGGCGGCTGGCCATGCCTGCCCCAGCGCGCCCACCAGCGTCGCCGTCAGCACGACGGTCGCGAACAGCAGCATGAAGGCGACCCGCATGCGACGTTCCGCCGGCTGCAACACCGCCGACCAGCCTCGCAGCGCTTCGAGGAAGGTCAGCACCAGCAGGGTCGAACTCGCGAGCGTCAGCAGGCTGTCCAGCCCCGATGCCCACGGCGACGCCGTACCGTCCGCACCCGAGGCCGCGATACGATAGCCCGCGATCAGCAGCGCGACGCACGCCGCCACCGATACGTGGAGCGCGCCGACGCCACCCTCGCCGCGAAACAGCGCGCGCGACACCAGCCAGAACCCGTTGCAGGTCGCGCTGCCGCCGATCGCGACCGCCCACACCATCCAGTCCGGGGCGCCCGCCATCCACGGCGACATCAGTGACAGCGCCATCGAGCCGCTGACCACGGCGAAGATCGTCTCGGCGTCGTTCCTCGGCCGCCGCCACAGCAGCACCAGCAGGGACACCGCCGCCGTCACGACCGCCACGCCCGTCATGCCTGCCTGCCAGCCCTGCATCGCCCGATCCTCCGCCTGAGCGCGACAGCGTCGCTTCGGCGACGACGAACGGCAAGCGCCATCGGTCACGGATCACATGCCGGTACGCGCCGGATTCGAACGATCGATCCGGCTGGCCGAATCGCGATCCGGCGAGACCCCGTGTCGGGCAGCCCGCATCGTGGGTGCGACTTCCAGCCCGGGACCCGCCATGTCGACCCCGCTCCACCCCGCCTTCCCTCGTCGCGTCCTCTCCTCGGGCGCAACCGCATGGTTCGCCTCCGCGCTGTTCGGCCAATGGGCCTTCGTCGCGTTCGTCCTGATGTTCTTCGGCAGTCCACTGGTCGACGGCGACCTCGCGGCGTTGAACCGCAAGCCGCATATCACCGGCTACGTGCCGGGCGACCTCGTCGGCAACGTGCAGTTCGTCGGGCACGCCCTGCTCGGTGGGCTCGTGACCTTCGCGGGCGTATGGCAACTGGTACCGGCGCTGCGCCGACGCTGGCCCGCCCTCCACCGCTGGAACGGACGCCTGTTCCTCGGCATCGCGCTGCTGGTCACGCTGACCGGCTTCTACCTGACCTGGGTGCGCGGATCGCGCCTCGGTTTCGCGAGCGCCCTTTCGACCAGCATCAACGGCCTGCTGATCCTCGGCTTCGCCCTGCTCGCCTGGCGCAGCGCGTTGCGGAGGGATGTCGCGACGCATCGCCGCCACGCGCTGCGCGCCTACCTGCTCGTCAACGGCGTGTGGTTCCTGCGCATCGGAATCATGCTCGCGGCCCTCGTGCTGGCACCGCTCGGCGTGAAAATCGACTACGACGGTGCACCGTTCCTCGTCGTCAGCTTTGCGAGCTGGGTGCTGCCGCTCGCGGTACTGGAGTTGTACTTCCGCGCGGAGCGGTCACCGCGTGCGAGTGTCCACTACGCGATGGGCGGTGGGCTGGTGGTTCTTGCACTGGCGACGCTTGCGGGCAGCCTCGCTGCGATGGCCTTCATGTGGTGGCCGGTGTTGTGGCGGGACTGACTGCGCCGCTCGGGAAGGAGGCACGGATTCGCTCCAAAAGTGCAACCTGACCCCAGCTCTTGCCGAGTGTGACATCAACGTGCAGAGCCTCATGGAAGGGCTCGGTCTCCAGTCCGAGGCCGACCTTGACGCCTACATGGACGCCATCTAGGCGCCGCGCTACAGCGAGGGCGAGAACACCGCAAGCATCGTCGACGAACTGCAAAGCATTCGCCGGTTGCTCGACCTGATTCTCAACGGCCGATCCGACAGCGGTGTGGATGGCGGTGGCCGCGATGGTCGCTACGCCGAAGGAAGCAGCCGAAACCGCGACCTTACCGAGGAAGGCATCGGCGTAGCGGTCGGCCGCCACGTTGGACGCTACCTCGAAACCGGCGAGCCGAGAAACCGGAGATAACACACCACTCAATTGCTGGGCTACGGTGACCTGCTCCCCGTTTTCAGGGCCAGTCTGACTTAAGTAGAGTCCGCCAACCAGCGAGGGCGGACATGAAGAAGCGATTCACCGAAGAACAGATCATCGGCTTCCTGAAGCAGGCGGC
>SEHB01000027.1 GCA_004143945.1 Lysobacteraceae bacterium | reverse complement strand
AGCCATGTCCAAGGAAAAATTCGAGCGCAAGAAGCCGCACGTGAACGTGGGCACGATCGGCCACGTCGACCACGGCAAGACGACGCTGACGGCGGCGCTGACGAAGGTGGGCGCGGAGCGTTTCGGTGGCGAGTTCAAGGCGTATGACGCGATCGACGCGGCGCCGGAAGAGAAGGCGCGCGGCATCACGATTTCGACGGCGCACGTGGAATACGAGAGCACGAACCGCCATTACGCGCACGTGGACTGCCCGGGTCACGCGGACTACGTGAAGAACATGATCACGGGTGCGGCGCAGATGGACGGCGCGATCCTGGTGTGTTCGGCGGCGGACGGCCCGATGCCGCAGACGCGCGAGCACATCCTGCTGTCGCGTCAGGTGGGCGTGCCGTACATCGTGGTGTTCCTGAACAAGGCGGACATGGTGGACGACGCCGAGCTGCTGGAACTGGTCGAGATGGAAGTGCGCGAGCTGCTGTCCAAGTACGAGTTCCCGGGCGACGACACGCCGATCATCAAGGGATCGGCGCGACTGGCGCTGGAAGGGGACCAGTCGGAGATCGGCGTGCCGTCGATCATCAAGCTGGTTGAGGCGCTGGACACGTGGATTCCGGAGCCGCAGCGCGACATCGACAAGCCGTTCCTGATGCCGGTCGAGGACGTGTTCTCGATTTCGGGCCGCGGCACGGTGGTGACCGGGCGCATCGAGCGCGGGATCATCAAGGTGGGCGATGAAATCGAGATCGTGGGCATCCGTCCGACGGTGAAGACGACGGTGACGGGCGTTGAGATGTTCCGCAAGCTGCTGGACCAGGGCCAGGCGGGCGACAACGCGGGCCTGCTGCTGCGCGGCACGAAGCGCGACGACGTGGAGCGCGGTCAGGTGCTGGCCAAGCCGGGATCGATCACGCCGCACACGAAGTTCGAGGCCGAGGTGTACGTGCTGTCGAAGGAAGAGGGCGGTCGCCACACGCCGTTCTTCAAGGGTTATCGTCCGCAGTTCTACTTCCGCACGACCGACGTGACGGGTGCGTGCGAGTTGCCGGAAGGCGTGGAGATGGTGATGCCGGGCGACAACGTGAAGATGGTGGTGACGCTGATCGCGCCGATCGCGATGGACGAGGGCCTGCGCTTCGCGATCCGCGAAGGCGGCCGCACCGTCGGCGCCGGCGTGGTGGCGAAGATCGTCCAGT
>SEHB01000026.1 GCA_004143945.1 Lysobacteraceae bacterium | reverse complement strand
TGACCTGCTCCCCGTTTTCAGGGCCAGTCTGACTTAAGTAGAGTCCGCCAACCAGCGAGGGCGGACATGAAGAAGCGATTCACCGAAGAACAGATCATCGGCTTCCTGAAGCAGGCGGCGGCGGGCACGCCGATCAAGGAGCTGTGCCGCAAGCATGGCTTCAGCGACGCTTCGTTCTACCTGTGGCGCCGCAAGTTCGGCGGCATGGATGTGCCTGATGCCAAGCGACTGCGAGCGCTGGAGGCCGAGAACGCCAAGCTCAAGAAGCTGCTGGCCGAAGCGATGCTCGACAACGAGGCGTTGAAGGTCGTCGCGCGGGGAAAATTCTGAGCCCGCAGGCGCGACGCGACGCCGTCGTCGCCGTGCGGGCCAAGACCCACGTGTCCGAGCGCCGCGCATGTCGCGTGCTGGGCTTGTCGCGCAGCGTGCTGCACTATGCCTCGCAGCGGAAGGACGACGGGCTTCAGAAGCGCCTGATCGAGCTCGCCGGCGAGCGCCGGCGCTTCGGCTACCGGCGGCTGCACATCCTGGTCGAGCGCGAGGGGTTCGAGGCCAATCACAAGCGCGTCCATCGGCTGTACCGGCAGGCCGGCCTGGCCGTGCGCAAGCGGCGCAAGCGCGCACACGTCGCGGTCGAGCGGCGCCCCCTGCAGATGCCGCCCGGGCCGAATCACACCTGGTCGATGGATTTCGTCTTCGATGCCTTGGCCAACGGCAAGCCGATCAAGTGCCTCACGGTGGTCGACGACTGCACCAAGGAGTCGGTCGAGATCGCAGTAGCGCGGCGGATCAACGGACAGGGCGTCGCAGACCTGCTCGACGCCGCGTGCCGATTCCGCGGCTATCCCTCCATTATCCGCACCGACCAAGGACCGGAGTTCACGGGGCGCGCGCTCGACCAATGGGCGCATGCCAACGGCGTCAAGCTGATGCTGATCCAGCCTGGCAAGCCGACGCAGAACGCGTACATCGAAAGCTTCAACGGACGGTTCCGCGACGAATGCCTCAACGAGCACTGGTTCGTCACGCTCGAGCAGGCCAAGGCGCAGATCGCTGAATGGCGGCGTGACTATAACGAGGTTCGACCACACAGCTCGCTGCAGGGCCGGACACCGGCCGAGTTCGCAGCGACCATTCGAGCGGATGGAACCATTGCAACCAAACCCGTGAGCGATAAGCTCGCAACCCAGGACTCTACGAAGTAGCAGCTGGCCCTAGGA
>SEHB01000025.1 GCA_004143945.1 Lysobacteraceae bacterium | reverse complement strand
TGTATAGACCGGAGACATAGCTGACAGGTGTGCGAAGACATGGTTGACACCGTGATTGAAGTTTAGAGCGACTTCTTGCTGTTCAATTTGAACGTGGCAATTCGCGCGTGGCAGAAGAACACTTGCCACTGTTCCTCGTCCAGGGGATCTGGTCTTATGGCAACGGGGTACCCGCTCAAGGCTTTTCCAGTCTTGATGGGCTGGTTCTTGAAGCTGAGCCAGCCGCTCTCATCGACCTTTCTGACCCAGTCACTAGACAGATACTCAATGGCAGCGAGCTTGTCGGGGTAGGCCCGCCGGCTGCTTTTGTAGCGCTGTGAAGGCGTCTTCATCTGCAACGCCTCATGCGGGCGGCGGTAGTTGTATTTGTGACGGTAGATGTCGAACTCCTGCTGGGCGTGCGGCATGTCAGCCAGGTGGCGCCGCGCCAGCAGTTCAGCCTTGAGGGTGCGGTGAAACCGCTCATCCTTGCCGTTGGTCTGGGGATGCGCCGGGCGGCTGTGCGTCAGATCGATGCCCAGCCGGATGAGCCAGACGCCCAGTTGCGTCAGTGGCCTGCGCCCGGGCAGGCGCACATGCGAGCCCCAGGGCGGGCCGTTGTCTGCATTGATCTGCCGGGGCATCCCGTAGCGCCTGAACGCCTCTTCCAGCGCCTTTTGAACGTCCTCGCGCGTTTCCTGCTTCAACGCCTTGAGCACCAGGTTGTAGCGCGAGTGATCATCGATGGCAGTCAGCGCATGGCAGCGCCCCTGGCCCAGCGCAAAGTGGCCCTTGAAGTCGATCTGCCACAGGTCATTGGGCGCCTCGTGCTCAAAGCGCTTCCAGGGCGTTGCCGCCTGGCTGGCCTCCTCGCTGATCGCGCCGTGCCTGAGCAAGATCGAGTGCGCCGTGCTGGGCGCCACCTGCAGCTGCTGCTCTCGTTTGAGCACCGCAGCAATCTTGCGCGCACCCCAGCCCTCCTGCGCGCGCAGCGCCAGCACCTGCTCCTCCACCAGCGCCTGGCTGCGCACAGGACTGCTCAGCGGCCTCCTGCTGCGGTCCGCCAGTCCGCTGTCGGCCAGCCTCGGGTCATAGCGCCTGAGCCACTTGTACGCCGTCTGCCGGCTGATCAGGAAGCGCTGGGACAGCTGGGCAATATTGGCGCCCGGCGTGCGTGCCAGCAGCACAAACTCTTCTCGTTGGTCTTTCACACTTTTCTCCTTCCAAGGCATGGCTTTCTCCCAAAGGAATCAAGCCGAAAAGTGTCAACCATGTCCTCGCACACCTGTAAACCATGTCTCCGGTCTATACAG
>SEHB01000003.1 GCA_004143945.1 Lysobacteraceae bacterium | reverse complement strand
TGTTCCGGTTGTCACGCCAGTGGCACTGCCGGGTAGCTACGTTCGGAAGCGATAACCGCTGAAAGCATCTAAGCGGGAAGCGCGCCTCAAGATGAGATCTCCCGGGGCACAAGCCCCCTGAAGGACCCATGAAGACTACATGGTTGATAGGTCGGGTGTGTATCGCAGTAATGCCGAGCTAACCGATACTAATGATCCGTGCGGCTTGACCATATAACTCCAAGTTGCTTCGCTGCCTCGACGAGAGGTCTGGCGACAGCCATTCGCTTGATTACGTCCCAAGTCCCCATGCCGAGTCCGCGCGATTGCGCGACTCGCACCAGTTCCCTGGTGACATTAGCGCTGTGGTCCCACCCGATCCCATCTCGAACTCGGAAGTGAAACGCAGCTGCGCCGATGGTAGTGTGGCTTAAGCCATGCAAGAGTAGGTCATCGCCAGGGGCTTTACCCAAGAACGCCTCCCCGGAAACGGGGAGGCGTTCGCTTGTGCGCTGCTTGCGCACTGCGTGCTTCTGAGGGGCTTGGCGAGCAACGCGCGACATGCATGCGCTGTGCAAAGTCGCTATTGTTCCCGGCTCCGCGTGCGATCGAAGCGACGCCATGCCCCGCCTGATTCTCGTGTTCGGTATCGCCTTCGCACTGCTGGCCTGCACCTCGCATCCGGCACCCGAGCCGCGCTCGCGCGAGGTCGCGCCGGGAAGCCTCGGCAGCGAGCATCAAAGCCGGGTCGGACGCGTGCGCGTGACGGAAGTGACCACCGGACTCGAGCATCCCTGGAGCCTCGCGTTCCTGCCGGACGGACACATGCTCGTGACCGAACGCCCGGGTCGC
The DNA here is from genome assembly GCA_004143945.1 of Lysobacteraceae bacterium. GTDB lineage: Bacteria > Pseudomonadota > Gammaproteobacteria > Xanthomonadales > Rhodanobacteraceae > Dokdonella_A. The sequence goes on along the minus strand of SEHB01000003.1, from coordinate 356,393 downwards.
CTGCTCCTGCTCGACGCGCATGGCGCGCTCGCAGCGAATGTTTCAGGATTGCCGCCGATCTTCGTCGCGGGACAGGCTGGCCTGCTCGACGTGGTGCTGTCACCGGGCTTCGCGGACGACAGGCTCGTCTACCTTTCCTACGCCGAACCGAACCTGCGCGGGAACCTCGCCGGTACGTCGGTGCTCCGCGGACGACTCGATGGCACCGCGCTCGTCGACACCGAGGTGATCTACCGGCAGGAGCCGAAACTGTCGAGCGGCACCCACGTCGGCTCGCGCCTGGTGTTCGACGATGCGGGTCACCTGTTCGTGACCCAGGGAGAAAATAACAAGCGCCCGACCGCGCAGGAACTCGACAAGCTCCAGGGCAAGCTCGTGCGCATCAACCCGGACGGCAGCATCCCGAACGACAACCCGTTCGTCGGCCGCGACGGCGTGCGACCGGAGATCTGGTCCTATGGCCACCGCAACATGCAGGGCGCCGCATTGCATCCGGTCACGCGCAAGCTGTGGACCACCGAGCACGGGCCCATGGGAGGCGACGAGATCAATATTCCGGAAGCCGGCGGGAACTACGGCTGGCCGGTCATCTCCTGGGGCATCAACTATTCGGGGGAGCCGATACCCGAAGCCCGGGGCAGCGCGGCCGACGGCATGCAGCAGCCACACCACTACTTCGAGGTCTCGCCCGCGATCAGCGGGCTCGTGTTCTACACCGCCGACCGCTCGCCCGCGTGGCGGCACAGCCTGTTCCTCGGCGCACTCGCGAAGGCCTGCCTGATCCGGCTCGAACTCGACGGCGATCGGATCGTCGGCGAGGAGCGACTCCTCGCCGAGCGCAACGAACGGATCCGCGACGTGCGCCAGGGTCCGGATGGCTTCCTGTACGCATTGACCGACGCAGCGGATGGCAAGCTGCTGCGGATCGAACTCCTCGCACCCTAGCACCGGCGCAACGGTGGTCGTCCCATAGCACGACCCCGGCGTAGCGAAGCGTCGCGAACAGGTCGTTCCCGTCGGTCATCGCGTCGCCGCGGCCGCCTAGAGGAACGATCCCTGGGACACCGGTCGCCGCCCCGGCGATCGGCGCCGCGCCGTTCGTGCAGAATGACACCCTCTCCGCTCGCACCGAGCGTGCGGCCGCGACGCAGTCGCCGCAGCCGCCGGCGGGCCGCTCACAACCGATCGTGATGCACGATCGCATTGAGCAATAACGCGTAACTCCCGATCGTTGCGCCACGCCAGACCGGATTGTTCGCAAACAGCAACACGTGACCGCGCCCATAGCGTGCGTCGACCACCGCGACGCGCCCGGCCATCTCGCTGCCGTTGTCCAGCAGCCCGGACACGAGCAGCGCGTCCGCATCGGCCCAGCGCACGACCGCCTTCGGCCGCATCTCGGCCGGGATCACGCGCGGGTTGTTGCGCTGCTGTTCGATGTTGAGCTCGAGCGCCTCCCAAGGCTTGGGCGACGGCAACCGCGAGGGTTCGGCATGGGTGCGCGCCTCGGGAACATCGGCATCCTCGACCCCGCCGCGGCCGGTCGGTCGCTTGTACTCCTTGGCGCTCGGCAGGTCCCCATCGCCGCCGACCAGCTGGCTCAGGCGGAACGACAGGCCTTCGCTGCTGTACAGCGCGAACGGTGCATCGTAGCCACGCGCGATTGGGCTGTCCTTGTCGACGCGCAGTGCACCGAGGATGCTGCCGACCACGCGCAGATCCTTCTTCGGCGTGACCGACACCCCAGGCGCGAGACCCTGCTCGATCGCGAACTCTGCGGTGTCTTCGGACGTGACGAGCAGGCCGCCCGCGGCGACGAAGCGCTTGAGATTGTCGACGCCGCTTGCGCCGAGGCCAGGACGCATGTCCGGCGTGGAATCGATGCGCCCCAGATTCGGCGTGAGTTCGGTGGTCTCCCAGGGCAGTGCATTGCCGTACATCGGCAAGCCGTCGACGATCGCGCGGCGGTCGCCCACGCCGACCGGCGCGAACAGGATCACGTCGTACTTGCCGCGCAGGTTCGCGTCCTTCGCCACGTCCTGCGTGCTGATGTAGTCGTACGCCACGCCGAGCCGGTCCAGTGCCATCCGCCACCAGCCTTCGGTCTGCGTCGACAGCCAGGTGTGCATCAGCGCGATGCGCGGCATCTTCTCCTTCACGCCGAGCGCGGCGGGTTCGAAGCGCGGCGTGTCGATCGCATCGACGTTGCGCAGCGGTACCTCGAGCACGTCGGCGTCGCTGACGCGCGCGACATCGACGCCGAATGCATCGCCGAGCGACCAGCCGGTGTCGTCGTAGGCATGCTTTTGCGGATCGTCCGGTGCCCAGTACTGACGGTCGAGCAGGGTGTCGGCGATGCGTGAATAGGGCTGGTCCATGCGCACGATCCAGCTGCCGGCCGGAAACCTGCGCGCGACCTGCTTCGGGCGCGGTGGCGGGCGATCCTTGCCCGCATCCTCGTCCTTGTCGTGCTTCCTGGCATCTGCGCCGTCGAACATCGGCACCTTGATCGTGAACGCGCGCTGCGCACGCCCGACCTCGACGTGCTGGGCGCGCAGCACGCGCAGCAGCTCGGCCTGGGCGCCCTTGCGCGTGTCGTCGGCCGAGAACACGTACGCGGCCGGACCATTCGCCTGCGGCTTGCCGATCGATCGCTTGCCCTTCTGCCAGAAGTTGCGCAGGAACGTCGCGCGGTTCTCCGCGAAGTAGTCGAGTGCGGTCAGCAGCCCCGTCTGCGTGTAGTTGTTGTTGTTGCGCTGCGACCAGAGCACCCTCGGCAGAGGCGGATTGGGCCGGTACCAGGTGCGCGCGTAGTCGTCCGGCTCGAGGATGCGTTCGAGCGTATCGGCGCCCGCGTTGCCGTAGGTTTCGTACAGGCGGCTGATGCCGTTGTGCATCGCGGCCATGAACATCATGTAGCCCGGGCTCCAGGTATCGAAGTCGCCGTGCGTGAACACACCGGGCAGGCCGAGCCGCGTCATGCGCTCGACATTGTTCCACCCGAGCTGCTGCCATTCCGAGACGAGGATCGGATCGATCCATGCGTTGTACGGCCCCGCGCCGACCGTGTTGTCGTAGAGGAAGGGAACCGACTCGTGCAGGTCGTGCAGCACCTGCGCATGCCAGCCGAGATAGGTGTCGAGCACGTTGCGGCTGAGGTTCAGCGTCAGCACCATCGCGTCGCGATTGTTGTCGTGCGCGACGTAATGGCCCCAGTAGACCAGGCGCGGGTACTGCTTGTCGGGATTCGCCTTGTGCCATCGATACAGGTCGACCATGCGCTCGCGCCCGTCGACCTCGACCACCGGCGTGATCAGCGTGACCAGCCGGGAACGGATTCGCTTGATGTACGGCGCATCATCCACCGCGAGCCGGTACGCAAGCTCCATCAATGACGTCGGCGCGCCCGTCTCGGTCGAGTGCATGGTGCCGGTGATGTAGTACACGGGCGCCGTTTGCGCGATCAGCGCCTCGGCCTTCGCATCGTCGAGCCCGAGCGTGCGTGGATCGGCGAGTTGCGCGAGACGCGCGCGATTCGCGTCGAGGTCATCCAGAAGCTGCTCGTCGGCGATCGCGACCGCGATCATCTCGCGCCCTTCCTCGCTGCGGCCGATCGACACGACCCGCACGCGTGGCGTCGCCTGTGCGAGGAGTCGGAAGTACCGGTGCACGTCCGCCGCATACGGCAAATGGTCCGGCGCGCCGGCGATGTCGCCGAGCACCGCCTCGGGCGTCGGCACCGTCGCCGATGCCGGCAGGTAGTCGGTCAGGGGCGTATTGAACGACGGGTCCGTCGTGTAGCGCGCGATCTTCGCGCCGTAGGGGGCATCGACCGACTGCGCGGGATCGCGCGCGAACGTGACGTCGGCGCGCGCCTGCGGACCCGACCACCCCAGCAGACCCAACACCGCGATCGCGCCCAGTACCCGTGCAGTCATCATCGCCACCCCTGCGTTGCGGAAGCGCAAAGGTAGCCGACGCGGTGGAAAGCGCAATGGGCCATGCGCCACCCGTTGCACGCACCGGCGCAGCCGTTCCAGGAGCGGCGCAGCCGCGATCGGGGAAAAAAGCGGCAAAGCGGCGAAACCGCATGGCCGGCAACCCTGCAACAGGACGGTTGCGGCTGCGCCGCTCCTACGACGAGGCGCGAACGAATGTCTCGTCGAGCAGCATCGTCGAGAGGATGCCGACGAAGGCCTGGTTGTCCGCGAAGCCCGTGGCCTTGCCGGAACGGCACTTGTCCACGAGTCGGCCCACCGCGGCCGCATCGAAATAGCCGGCCTTGCGCAGCCGTTCGGCACCGAGCAGGTCGTCGACGAAATCCAGTGCCTTGCCATCGAAGAAGAAGCTCGCGCTGTCGGGCGCGCGGTAGGGCTGTTTGGTGCGCGTGACGATGTCGGCCGGCAGCAGGTCCGCGAGTGCGCGACGCAGCAGGTACTTCTCGGTCAGCCCGCGGATCTTCCAGTGCTCGGGCAGGCGGTTGCCGAACTCGATCACGCGGTGGTCGAGATAGGGCACGCGGCCTTCGACCGAATTGGCGGCCGCGACGCGATCGCCCTGCGCGGCGAGCAGGTACGCGGCGAGCAGCGATTTCGCCTCGACGTACTGGTCGCGCGCGAGCGGACCCCACGACATGATCGCGGGTGGCAAGCGCTGCTCGTACCAGGAAGGCGCGTCCCACTCGCCGACCGCGGCGCGCATCTCGGGCGAGAGGAACGCGAGCGCGCGCTGCGACGTGGTCCAGCGCGGCACATGCGCGAACACGGGGCGTTCGAGGTAGTCCATGCCCTGGCCGAAGAACGATTGCGCGAAGGCCGGGTTGCGTACCGGCGAGTTGCCGAGGTAGCCGTACAGCCGCCCGAGCAGTTTCGGACGCAGCGTCGATCCGGGCTGGCGTGCCCAGAAGCGGCGAACCTTCGCTTCCTTGAACAGGTCGTAGCCGCCGAACACCTCGTCGGCGCCCTCGCCGGTCAGCACCACCTTGTAGCCGTGCTCGCGCACGCTCGCCGACAACAGCATCATCGGCACCGGCGCAGTCCGCAGCACCGGCGCTTCCGCATGCCGCACGAGGCGCGGGAACGACTCCCCGATCTGCCGGCGCGTGACCCGCAGCGTCGTATGGTCGGTGCCGAGGTGGCGCACCATCGCCTGCTGGTGGTCGCTTTCGTCGAATTCCGCGTCCTCGAACGCGACCGAAAACGTGCGCACCGGCGTATCCGTGAAGCCGCGGATCATCGCGACGATGCCGGACGAATCAAGCCCGCCGCTGAGGTAGGCGCCGACCGGAACGTCAGCGCGCAGCTGCAGCCGAACCGCGTCGACCAGCAGTTCGCGCAGCTCGGCGGTCGCCTGTTCCACCGACGCGAACGCGCGCGGGGATCCGGCCGCGGGAAACGCCCAGTCCCAGTACTGCGTCAGCGTTTGCGTGCCGTCGGCTTCGATCGCGAGCAGGTGGCCCGGTGGCAGGCTCGAAATGCCTTCGAACGCAGTATCCGGATCGGCGGGCGCCCACAGGCCGAGCGACTCGACCACGCCGAGCGGCGAGAGTCGTGCGTGCCCGGGCAATGCCGCGAGCAGCGCCTTGATTTCCGATGCGAACCAGATCCGACCGTGAGCGCGCGCATGGAACAAAGGACGGATGCCGGCGCGATCACGCGCGAGCACGAGTCGGCGGCGCCGCGCGTCCCACAGCGCGATCGCGAACTGGCCATTGAGGTGCTCGACGAAGCGGTCGCCGTAGCGGTCGTACAGGTGCACGATGACTTCGGTGTCGGACTGCGTGTAGAAGCGGTGCCCCTGCGCGACGAGCTCGGCGCGCAGCTCCACGTAGTTGAAGATCTCGCCGTTGAACACCGTCCATGCGTCGCCGCGCTCGTTGCGGATCGGCTGGTCGCCGGTCGCGAGGTCGATGATCGAAAGCCGCGCATGTGCGAGCCCGATGCCGTCCGCCACATGGTAGCCGTATCCGTCCGGTCCGCGGTGGTGCAGCGTATGGATCATCCGTTCGAGCATCGGCTGCGCCGTGTCGGCGCGCACGTCCGGCCCGCTGAAGCCTGCAATTCCGCACACGTCGTTCAATCCCCCTCGGTCGCGCGGCGCGCGGAGATGCGCGCCACCGGATGGTCCGCGAGCGCCTCGCGGCAGGCCGTCATCGTATCCGCCGCGACCTCGTTCCAGCCGCGCGAGTGGCGCGTGGACAGCGCCGCTTCGTCCCATTCGCGTGCGAGCACCGCGTCGATCCCGCGCGCGAGCGCCGCGGCATCGCGCGGCGGCACCAGCACGCCGGCGTCCTCGTCGACGACTTCGGGCACGCCGCCGACCGGGCACGACAGCACCGGCCGGCCGCAGGCAAGCGCCTCGACCAGCACGTTCGGATGGCCTTCGGACCAGCTCGGCAATGCGACGAGGTCGGATGCGGCCATCCACTCGGCGACGCCCCCGGGCGACTGCGCGCCGGCGAGGCGCAGCCCGGAGGCGGGGTCCGTCGCGAATGCCGCGAGCGCGGCGCGCAGCGGGCCGTCCCCGACCAGCACGAGTTCGAGGCGCGGCCGCGTCGCGCGCAGCGCGCGCACCGCATCGACGAGTTCGCGCAGTCCCTTTTCGACGACCAGGCGGCCGACATACAGCACGACCTCTGCATCGTGCGCGATGCCGAGTGCGTCGCGCGTCGCCGCGCGCTCGCGCCGCCGGAAGATGGACGCATCGCAGCCGTTCGCGATGACACGCACGCGCGCGGGATCGGCGCCGTATTCCCGTTCGGCCACGCGGCCGAGATCGGCGCTCACGACGAGCAGCCGATCCGCCGCGCGCACGACCGGTACCGTGAGGCGGCGGCTCAACGCATCGCGCACGCGCAGGTCCGATCCGCGCGCACCCGCGACGAACGGCACGCCGAGCCGGCGCGCGACGAGGCGCGCGCCGAACGCATCGGGATACAACCACCACGCGAGGACGAGGTCGGGCGCGAACGCCGCGGCCGGCGCCTGCAGCGCGCGTGCGCAGGACCAGCCATTGAACGGTCGCGTCAACGCGGGCAGCGCGGGATAGGTCGCGTACTCGACGCCGAAACCTTCGAATGCGTCGGCCGGCGCAGCCGGGCGGAACAGGTAACTGCGCGGCCGCGCCCAGCGCGGATAGGTCGCGACCGGACTCAGCACGCGCACCTCGGCCAGTCGCGCGAGTTCGCGCACCGTCTGCAGCAGCGGGCGTCCGCGGTTCGGCTCGCCAGCCAGCGGGAACTGCGAGGTGACGACGAGGATGCGCATGCGGTCGCGATGGCGGTGCGGTCCGCGATTGTAGGGCACCGGACCGCTGCGGGCCCGGTCGGCTTCGTGCAGCGGGGAGGATGCCGACGAGGTGGCGCCAGCCCGACCGGCGCTCAGGCGGCACGACGCAAGCGTATGATGGACCGCCCGCTGCGCGGGCAGGGGGAATGGGCGCTTGGACACCACTGGACCGACAGCATCGCGCGTGGTCGAACTCGATGCGCTGCGCGGCCTCGCCGCGCTCGCGGTGGTCGCGTTCCACTACACCACGCTGTACGGACAGCTGCATGGCCATGTCGGGGAGCCGCCGCCGTCGTTCTCGTTCGGCAACTACGGCGTGCACCTGTTCTTCCTGATCAGCGGCTTCGTGATCTTCATGACGCTCGAGCGCACGCGCACCGCGATGGACTTCGTCGTGTCGCGCTTCTCGCGGCTGTTCCCGGCGTACTGGGTCGCGATCCTCATGAGCGCCGCGTTCGTCTACACGATCGGGATGTCGTCGCAGCGGCTGCCGCTCGGCGACGTGCTGCTCGACTTCACGATGGTGCAGCAACTGCTCGGCGCCGAACACATCGATGGTTCGTACTGGACGCTGCAGGTCGAACTGTTCTTCTACCTGCAGATGCTCGCCTGGTTCGTGCTCGGGCTGCTCGCGCGCATCCGCTGGATCATCGCGGGCTGGCTGCTGCTCGCGATCGGTTACGGCCTCGCGACGAAGTACGACCGCCATTTCTCGTACACCGTGCGCGAGCTGCTGATCCTGCGCCACATCCCGTTCTTCGCGATCGGCATCCTGTTCTACCGGATCTGCGCGTTCCCGTCGCACTGGCGGCTCGACGCGCTGCTGGTGGCGGGCTGCGTCGCGACGATCGCGATCGCGTATCCGCTCGTGTACGCCGAAGTCGCGCTCGTGTGCACCGGCATCTTCGCGTTGTTCACGGCCGGCAAGCTCGGCTGGCTGCGCGCGGCGCCGTTCGCGTTCTTCGGCACGATCTCCTATTCGCTCTACCTGCTGCACCAGGCCATCGGCTTCAGCCTGATCTGGCGCTTCGAGCATGCGGGACTCGGCGCGACCGGCGCGGCGGTGTGCGCGGCGCTCATCGTCACCGTGCTCGCGACGCTGCTGACATTCCTCGTCGAACGTCCCGCGATGCGCCTGATCCGTGACGCGTGGAAACGCCGCCGCGCGCCTGCTCCTGCCTGATGCCGTCGAGTTGCACCGGTTCCTCGTTCCGGCCCTCCCACGCGCATCACGCGCCGAAGGTCTGCTGCAGCCCGCGCTCGACGCCGACGCGCGGGGTCCAGCCGAGCTCGTTGTTCGCGGCAGCGAGGTCGAAGTTCGCGAGCGGGCGCAGCGAGCGCACGCGATAGCGCGTCAGCGGCACCTCCCGCTTGAGCAGCTTCCCGAGCTGTTCCACGCCCCAGGCCAGGCCCATGAACACGCGCACCGGGACTCGCACGACGCGCAGTTCGTCACCGAGCTTGCGTTGCACGCGCTCGAGGTAGGCCTGCTGCGTGACCGGGTTCGGATCGACGACGTGGTAGAGCCCGCCGGCCGCGCGTTGCGATTCGCCCGCGAGCAGCAAGGCGTCCACGACGTCGTCGAGGTAGACGAGCGGCAAGGTCTGCGTGCCCTCGCCGACCGCGACCCAACGCCCCGCGAGGCCGACCACCGCATTCGGCGTGACCTTCTCGGCGCCGGGACCGAAGATCTGGCCCGGGCGCAGGATCACCGCCTCGAGGCCGCGATCGCGCATCGCGGCGCGGACCTCGAGTTCGGCCGCGAGCTTCGTGCGCGTGTAGGCGCCGCGCAGGTTCGGTTCGGGCTCGTAGTTCGCCGCTTCGGTCAGGCGCGCGGATGGGTCGCGCCCTGCGTGGTCGAGCACGCTGAGCGAGCTCACGTAAACCAGGCGACGCGTCTTCTCGTGCAGGCAGGCCTCGATGATGTTGTGCGTGCCGTGCACGGTGCCGGCCTCGAAGTCGCGCGCGCTGCCGCGCATCGCGGCGCCGACGTGGTAGACGATGCCCGCTCCGCGCACCGCATGCGCGACTGCACGCGGATCGCCGAGGTCGCCGGTCACGACCTGCACGCCCGCGTCGTGCGCGTGGACGTCGAGCGGCTTGCGCAGCAGCACGCGCACGCGCTGGCCGCGCGCGCGCAGCGCCTTGACCAGCGCCCGACCGAGGAAGCCGCCCGCGCCGGTCACCAGCGCGTCGACGGGCTCGAGCGGCAGGTAACGCGCGTCGATCTCTTCTCGCCGCAGCCGATCCGGCTCGCTGCAGGCGGGTTCCAGCAACTCGATCACGCGCAGCGCATCCTCGCCGCTGAAAGGGGGCTTGCCGTTGTCGCGCGCCGCGCGTGCGAACTCCGCCGCGCCCTGCTGGATGCCCGGAGATGGACGCAGGTGGCCGGTCGCGAAGCGCAGCACGTTCCACGGCACGCGGAACACGTCGGCGATCGCCGACAGCAACGTGTTCAGCACGATGCCGATGAACTTGGGTCCCGGCAGCACGCGGTGGATGCGGCACACCTGCAGGAAACGGTCGACCTCGATCGAGCCGCGCGTGCCGCGCACCACGAGCCGGCTTTCCATCGGTCGCGCGTTCCACGACATCAATGCGCGACCGATGCCGCGCGCGCCCGCGACCTGCAGCTGCCATTCGTCGTAGCGCAGGTTCGGGTCGCGCCCGCTGGCCTGGAAGCGCACTTCGGGCGTCGCGAGCGCGCCGAGGAACGCTTCGAGCGTGTACAGCGCGTGCACGCCGAGGTCGCGGAACGGATACGAGCCCTGCGCGACCTGTGCGGGCAGCGGACCGCCCGCATACGCCGGGTATTCGGAGCTGCGCAGGATGTCGACCGACACCAGTTCGCCGATGCGGCCGGCGCGGACCGCCTCGAGCGCGCGCGCCACCACCGGGTCGAGCAGGTCGGAATGGTTGACGCCGAGGATCAGGCCCTTCTCGCGCGCCTTCGCGATCATCGCGCGGCACTCGGCGGCGGTGTCCGCCATCGGCTTCTCGACCAGCACGCCGCAGCCCATCTCCAGCGCCTGCAACGCGATCGCCGCGTGCGAAGCGGGCGGCGTCAGCACGTGCACGACGTGCGGCCTCGCGTCCGCGAGTCCGGCGAGGTCGGGCGCGACGCGGTCGATGCCGAAGCGCGCGGCGAGCGCACGCGCTGCCTCGAGGTTCGGGTCGCACAGCCCGACGAGGTCCACGAAATCGAGGCGCTTGAGCGCCGCGAGATGGTGGCCGGCGACATAACCGGCGCCGACGATCGCGACACGCAGCCGGACAGGGTTCGGAGTGCTCATGGAAAACCTCGGTTGGACAACGTGATCAGGCGGATCGTCGCGCGAGCGCGTCGGCGACATGGCCGACGACCTCCTCGACGCGGCGGTCCCAGGTCTGGTCGGCGACTGCGGCGCGGCGTTCGAGCGACGCGGTCGGCGAATCCTCGGCGAGTGCGCGCTCGATCGCCGCCAGGAATTCCTCGCGATCATCCGCGATGCGGACCCAGCGCGCGAACTTCTCGATCTCGGCGTTGCGCACGCTGACCACGGGCTTGCCGGTCGCGAGGTACTCGCGCAGCTTCAGCGGATTCGCGTTCGCGACCTGGCGGTTGAGGCGGTACGGGATGATCGCGACATCGAACGCCTTCGCCCACCCTGGCAGGCTCGCATACGGCTGCGCGCCCGCGAGGTGCACGTTCGGCAGGCCCGCGAGCGCGCCGGTGTCGGCCGCGACATGGCCGACCAGCAGGAACGTCCAGAGCGGGCGCGCGCGAGCGAGCCACTCGAGCAGCTCGAAGTCGATCCACGCGTGCAGCGAGCCGAAATAGCCCACGACCGGGCGCGCGAGCGCGCGGGCGCCGGCCGCGACGTCGGTTTGCGCGTCCGCGGCGCGTGCGAACAACTCGACGTCGACGCCATGCGGGGCGGCAATCGTGTGCGGATTGAGCGTCTGCTTGGGTGCGAGCAGCGTCGGCGGCGCGACGAACACGACGTCCGCGCGCCGGCTCAGTTCCGCATCCCGGCGGCCGATCAAGTCCGCGTCGACACCCGGGTGCGCGGCGTAGTCGTCGATGCAGTAGTAGACGCAGAGGTCTTCGCCGAGTCGCCCCGCGAGGAAACCCGGATGCGGCACCACGAACCAGCTGATGCAACGATCGATGCCGGCTGCGCGCATCGCGCGGCGCACCGCCCAGCGGCCGAACGCGCGGTTGAGCGCGTCCACGCCCGGGATGCGCCGGAACGGCAGCTGCGGCACCGTGCAGTGCCAGAGTCCCGGCGCGACCTCGCGCGGCGCGCGCAGGCTCGCGCGCAGCTTGCGCAGCATGCGACCGAGATCGCGCCCGCTCGCCTGCGGCGCGCGCAGGCCCGGCGAACTCACGTAGAGCAACGGCGCGATGCGAGCGAGGCGGCTTGCGACGTGATGGCTGCTGGTGCGGTTCTCGGCCAGCCAGTCGTTGCCGAAGTAGACGATGCCGCGCGTGCCGAACGGCGACGCGGACTCAGTCATTGCGCCACCAGGCCGCGAGCCAGACCGTCCCGCCATGCCAGAACCAGTCCTTGCGCAGGCCATCGATGCGCTCGAGGTGGGGGCCGACGCGCCGCGCGGCGGGCGCGAACGCAGTGACGAGGCAGGCGCGGCCGAGTTCGGACATGCGCGCGAGCGAGCGGTCGATGTCGCCCATGTAGTAGAGCACCTCGCACGCGGTGACGAGGTCGAAGCGCCCGCCCTCCGGCTTCCAGGGCTGACCGAACAGGTCGGTGGCCTCGAAGCGCGCTTGCGGCAGGCGCAGGCGCGCGCGTTCGACCGCTTTCGCGCTGACGTCGAGACCGTGCACGTGATCGGCCACGCGCGCGAGGTATGCGCTCTGGTGGCCTTCGCCGCAACCGAGTTCGAGCAGGCTGCCGACGCGGCCGAACTCGCGTTCGATGATCGCGTTGGTCCGTTCGAAGCGGGCCTGCTCGGTCGGTGAATCCATGTTCCATGGATCCTCGATCGAATACGCGAGGTCGAGGCGCTCGAAGTTGTCGTTGCCGCCGACGCCACGCAGCGCGTACTTCATCCACGACCGGCGCCTGGCCTTCTGCAGCAGCGCCCTGGCCTTCTCGAGCATGCGGATCATTCCTTGCAGGTGCGGGGTGGGGCGGATGCGGCTGCTTCGGGTGGCCGCGCGCTCGCGACCTTGAGCGGGCGCAGCGGCGAGCTGTACCAGCCGCTGACCACGCCGCAACGGAACTGCACCCAGGACGGTCCGTAATCCCAATGATCGTCGCGGCCTCCGAGCGGCGCGCCCTGCAGCGCGCGCACGCGCGGCGCGGGCGTGCCGAGTTCGAACGTGCGTGCGACCGGCGCGGCCGGTGCATCGCGGGATGCGCGCTGCGAGATTGTCCGCTCCGGGGCCGCGGATTCGAACACCGGCGGGTTGGCCCACAGCCAGGCCGCCACGAGGGCCGCGGCGAGCACCAGCAGCAGCGGCAGCCGGCTGCGCCGCGGGGATGTCGCGGCGGCACGCGTCTGCGCAGGTGGCGGCGTGGCCACCGGGCGCGAAGGCGTCCGCAGCGGCGACGGCGGCGCGGTCACCGCCTGTGCCGCGCCTGGCAGCCGCCCGTGGCGGCGCTGGAACTCCATCGCACGCGTATACAACGCGTTGAGGCGCGGCAACCCGTGCGCCGCGTCGGCGTCGCCGTTCGCGCGGTCGGGGTGCAGCGCGCCGACGCGTTTGCGATAGGCGAGCTTGAACTCCTCCAGGGTGCAATCGGCGCTGAGGCCGAGCTCCTGATAGAGTGCAAGGAAGTCGTTGCTGCCGGCCATCGTCGCCCCCTGGGGCACGCACGCTCCGATCCGGATCAGAGCAGCGGGATCTTACCTTGCCGTGGACAATTGCGCAGTTTGGCGGGCATGCTTGCGCCAACCACGCGGCGCGCGTAGCCCGCGTCGCGTGCGGATCCGGCGCGGGCGCCGGCCCCAGGGGAGCGGATGCAAGACCAGGTGCACGAAGCTTCGCCGGCCGCGCGACGGATGCCGGCGGACGACGCTGGCGATGGCCGCGCGCAAGCCCCGCGGGTCGGGCTGCGCCAGCGCGCCGCGCGCGTCCTGCATGCGGCGCGCCTGCTTCCGGCTTGTTCGCGTTTGCGCGGGTTGCCACGTCGCGACCTGCGCGTGCTCGCCTACCACCGCGTGCTGCAGGAGCTGCCGGGCCCTGCGTTCGGTTTCGATCCCGAGCTGGTCAGCGCCTCGGCCGCGCAGTTCCGCGCGCAGGTCGACCTCCTGCGTCGCCACTTCCATCCGCTGCGCTTTCGCGATGTCATCCAGGCGCTCGACGAAGGCCGGCCGCTGCCGGCGCGCGCGATCGTCATCACGTTCGACGACGGCTACGACGACAACCATCGCATCGCGTTCCCGATCCTGCGCGAACTCGGCGTGCCCGCGACGTTCTTCGTATCGACCGGACACATCGACTCCGGCCGTGCCTATGCCTATGACTGGCTCGTGCACATGATCCGCAGCACCGGCGCGACGCGGCTGCAGCTGCCCGAGCTCGCGCTCGACCGCGAATTGCCGCCGACGCCCGCGCCTCGCCTCGAGCTCGCCGCGGAACTGCTGGATCGCCTCAAGACGCTGCCGGCGCCGGCCCAGGCAGCGATCATCGAGCGGCTCGAACAGGACTGGTCGATGCCGCGTGCGCACGCGCACGGCGACTGCCGGCCGATGGGCTGGGACCAGCTGCGCGCGATGCGCGCGGCCGGCATGGAGATCGGTTCGCATGGCGTCTGGCACCAGATGCTCGCCAAGCTGCCGCGCGACGAGATGTTGCGCGAGGTCACCGCTTCGAAGCAGGCGATCGAACGCGAACTCGGCGCGCCCTGCGAGGTCATTTCCTATCCGGTGGGCGGCCACGACGCCTACGATGCGGACGTCGTGCATGCGGTCGAGGACGCCGGATACCGGCTCGGTTGCAGCTACCGGTCGGGCGTCAATCCGCTGCCACTGCGGGACCGCTACGCATTGCGCCGCCTCGCGGTCGAGCGCGACATGGACATCGCGTGGTTCTCCGCGCAAGCGAGCCTGCCCGAGATCTTCAGCTACCCATCGCGCCGACGCACGACCGGGTAGCGGCTGACGATCCCATGTTCTTCTTCATGCTGCTCTACCTCGTCCTGGTGCTGGTCCGGCCGCAGGACTATCCGCAATGGGCCGACCTCGGCCTGCCGCTGCTGCCGGTCACGCTTGCGCTCGCTTTCCTGTGCTGGCTGCCGAAGTCCGACAAGCAGCTGTGGGCGCCGCAGTACGTGCTGGTGCCCGCGTTCCTCGTCGCGCAGATGCTCTCGCACCTCGCCAACGGCTGGATCGGCGGCGCGCAGGTGCAGCTCGCGAGTTTCGGCCCCGCGGTGCTCGCGTTCTTCGTGCTCGGCCACCTCGCGATGGACGGCGTGCGCCTGCGCCGGCTGCTGGCCGTGTTCGTGCTGTGTTCGCTCGTGCTCGTCGTGCATGGCATCGAGCAGGCCGAGCTCGGCATCGGCTGGACCGGCGTCGGGCTGTCGCAGGAGACGCGCATCCAGTACGTCGGGATCTTCAACGACCCGAACGATCTCGGCCTGCTGTTCGTGATGGTGCTGCCGATGGCGCTGTACCTGTCGCGCGGTGGCGGCCTGATGGGACTGCGCCGGCTGTGGTGGTGGGGTGCCGCCGCCGCGCTCGTGTACGGCGTCATCCTCACCCATTCGCGCGGCGCCATGCTCGCGCTGGTCGCGGTCGTGGCGGTATGGGTGTGGCGCAGGCGCGGACCGGTCAGCGCAGGCATGCTGGGGGCCGCGATGGTCGGCGTGCTCATGATGCTGCCCTCGCGCCTATCCGAGCTCGACGCCGGCGAATCCTCGGCCGCGGGTCGCGTCGACGCGTGGTACAGCGGCCTCGAGATGTTCATCGGCAATCCGCTGTTCGGCATCGGCCCGGGCCTGTTCGCCGACAACAACGCGAACCTCACGGCGCACAACTCGTTCGTGCTCGTGCTCGCGGAGACCGGCCTCGTCGGTTACGTGATCTGGCTCGCCTTCGTCGGCTACGGCCTGCGCATGACGCTCGCGATGTGGCGGCTGCCCGCCCCGGCGGCGACCGCGACCGACGCCGTCACGCTCGCGTCGTGGAAGCGCGAACGCTCGCTGGCGCTCACGCTGCTGCTGGCGCAGGTCGGCTTCCTCGCCGCGGCGTTCTTCCTGAGCCGCAGCTACGTGATCCTGCTCTACCTGCTTGCCGGCCTCGTCGTCGGCTGGTACACCGGCGCGCGCTCGCGCTGGGACGGCCTGCCGAAGTTCGAACTCTCGCGCGACCTCGTGCGCTGGCCGATGATCGCGGTCGCGAGCATCGTGCTGCTGTACGTGGTGGTGAAAATCCTGCTGGTGACCGCATGAACGATCGCGCCCGCGCGCTCCGCAACACGATGTTCTCGTCGGTCGGCATCTATACCGAGTATTTCCTCGGCATGCTGACCGCGATCTTCATCGCGCGCCACCTGGGTCCCACGGACTACGGCAAGTACAGCGCGATGATCTGGCTCGTCGCGATGGGCGTGGCGATGACCAACTCGGGCACCGCGAGCGCCGTGATCAAGTTCGTCGCGGAGCTGCGCGGAGCCGGCCGCGACGACCTGATCGCGGCCACGATCGGATACCTGCGCCGGGCGCAACGCTGGTTCCTCGCCGCGATACTCGGCATCGGCGGGCTGCTGTTCCTGTTCGCGGGCGAACACGTCGCGCCCGGGCTCGACCACGTGAAGACGTTCGCGTTCCTCGTCATCAGCATCGCGCTGCGCGCGCAGTACATGTTCAACGTCGGCATCGCGAAGGGCTTCGAGGACTTCCGCGCGACCGCGATCGTGGCCAGCATCGCGACGCCGCTGAACCTCGCGATGGTGGTGGTCGCGTGGTGGCTCGACGCCGAGGTGTGGGTGCTGTTCGCGGTGTTCGTGCTCTCGAGCGCGGTGTTCTTCGCGATCTCGCACTGGCAGACCGCGCCGTTGATCCCGCCCGCGCCGGAAGGGGTCGTGCTGCCCGATGCGCTGATGAAGCGCGTGCGCCGGCACATGCGCCTGGTCGCGGTGACGGTGTCGGTCGGGTTCATCGCCGCGAGCGAAGTCGAGGTGTTCTTCCTCAACTTCTTCAAGTACCCCGCGCAGGCCGGCCAGTTCAAGGTCGCCTACCAGCTCGCTTCGGGTGCCGCGATGCTGGTGCCGGGCGTGATCGGCGCGTTGCTGCTGCCGATGATGGCGAACGCGCTGAGCCAGGGGCGCGACGTCGCCGCGCGCCGCTTCGTCGCCTCGACCACCTACCTCGCATTGCTCGCCGCGCCGCTGGCCGCGTTCGGCGCGGTGTTCTGCGGACCGATCATCGAGCTGATGTATGGCGTCGAGTATGCGCCGGCGGCGCCCGTGTTCGCCGCGTGCCTGTTCGCCTGCGCGGTCGCGACCACCTCGCAGGGTGGTTCGAGCCTGCTGGTCAGCGCCGATCGCCAGCTCACGATCCTCGTGCTCGTGGTCGGCTGCGGGGTGCTCAAGGTCGTGCTCGACCTCGTGCTGATCCGCAGTTGGGGACTCACCGGCGCGATGTATGCCTACCTCGCGGTCGCGCTCGTCAACGCGGTGCTGATCGTCGGACTCGCGCTGCGCACGATCGGACTGCACCCGGACTGGGCCCGGCTCGCGCGCATCCTGCTCGCGGCCGCACTCGCCGCGGCGGCTGCGTGGCCGCTGCGCGGCCACTGGCCGCCGCTGCCCACGCTGCTGCTCGCGGCACTCGGTTTCAGCGCGGTGTACGCGATCCTGACCTTGCTGCTGCGATGCTGGACCCAGGCCGACCTCGAGCACATCGCGCAGCTGCATGCGCGTTTCGCGCGCGGCAGGCCGCGCATGGTGGCGCGCCTCCTCGCATGGTCGGCGCGTCCGTTGTCGAAGGAGTCGCCATGAGCGGCTGGTACGAACCGCTGTTCAGCCGGGTACTGTTCCCGCTGTACGAGGGCGGGCTGCGCCGGCGGGGTACCGCCTCGCACCTGCGCGAGTACGAGCGCAGCCAGTGGCTCCATCCCGAACAGCTCGCGCAGCTGCAATGGCGCAAGCTCGAGCGCCTGCTCGAGCATTGCTGGCGCGAGGTGCCGTACTACCGCCGCCGCTGGAGCGAAGCCGGTGCGAACCCCGGCGATATCCGCAGCTTCGCCGACTACGCGCGCCTGCCGCTGCTGACCAAGGACGACATCCGCGCGAATTTCGACGACCTGCACGCGCAGTCGTGGCGAGGACGGCTCTTCTACAAGACCACCGGCGGCTCGACCGGCGAGCCGATGCGCTTCGGCTACACGCGCGAAAGCTACGACCGGCGCATCGCGGCGATGTGGCGCGGCTACGCGTGGGCAGGCGCGCGCATGGGCCGCCGCACGCTGTACCTGTGGGGCGCGCCGATCGGTTCGCCGCTGCGTTCGCATGCGATCAAGGATCGCGTGTACCACGCCGCGTTCAACCGCCGCATGCTCAACGCGTTCCTCATGAGCGAGACGCGCATGCGCGAGTACGCCGCCGAGATCGACGCGTTCCGGCCCGAAGTCGTGGTCGGCTACGTCGGTCCGCTCGTGCGGATGGCCGAGTGGATCCTGGCGACCGGGCATCCGATCCATCGCCCTCAGGCGATGCTCGGCGCGGCCGAGGCGCTGCATCCGGCCCAGCGCGCGACGCTCGAGCGGGCGTTCGGGTGCCCGGTGTTCAACACCTACGGCTGCCGCGAATTCATGCTGATAGCGAGCGAGTGCGAGCGCCGCGACGGCCTGCACATGACCGCGGACCACCTGCGCGTCGAACTCGAGCACCTGCGCACGACGCCGGCCGGCGACCCCGTCGGCGAAGTCGTGGTCACCGACCTGCACAACTACGGCATGCCGTTCATGCGCTATGCGAACGGCGATCTCGCGACGCCGCACGACGGCAGCTGTGCGTGCGGGCGCGGGCTGCCGCTGCTGCGCCGTATCGACGGACGCAAGCTCGACACCCTGCGCACGCCCGCGGGACACCTGCTGCCGGGCGAATACATCGTGTACGCGTTCCTCGGCGTGACCGGCGTGCGCCAGTACCAGGTGGTGCAGCGCGAACCGGCCGCGCTCGACATCCGGCTGGTGCCCGGCGAAGGCTTCGGCGACGCCGACATCGAGAAAATCCGCGCGGAGATCACCAAGGCGATCGGTGCCGCGATGGAGCTGCGCTTCCACCTCGTCGACGAGATCCCGCCGAGCGCGAGCGGCAAGCGGCGCGTCGTGCTGTGCGAACTGCCGTGAGGGCGCGCGCCGTCACCCACGTGGTCGAGAACCTCGAGCGCGGCGGCCTCGAACGAACCGTGATCGACCTTGCGCGCACGCAGGCCGCGCGCGGGCTGTGCTGCCAGGTGGTCTGCCTGTTCCAGCGCGGTGCGCTTGCGGGCGAGCTCGATGCGGCCGGCATCCCGGTGCATGCCTGCGGCAAGCGGCACGGCCTCGACCTGCGTGCACTCGCGTGCCTGCGCCGCCACCTCGTCGCGAACGCGGGCGGCGTCGTGCACACGCACAATGCAAGCGCGCACTACCACGCGGTGCTGGCCGCGACCGGACTCGGCCTGCGCGTGGTGAATACGCGCCACGGCATGGGCGCGCTCGATGCGGCGAGTCGGCGCGAGCAGTTGTATCGCCTCGCGCTTCGCCGTACCGCGGCGGTCGCGACCGTCTGCGAGGCCGCGCGGCGCGACCTCGCTCGGACGGCCGGGTGGCCGCGCGCAACGCGCCTGGTCGCGCTGCCGAACGGGATCGACGTCGCGCGCTTCGCGCAACGCGATGAAGAAGCGCGCGAACGCCTCGCGGCCTCGCTCGGCCTGGCGCCGCGCACGCGCCTCGTCGGCACCGTGGGACGGTTGAACCCCGTGAAGGACCACGCGGGCTTGCTGCTCGCGTTCGAGCGCTTGCTGCGCGACGTGCCCGATGTCGCGCTCGTCGTTGCGGGTGACGGCGCGCTGCGAGCGGAACTCGAGTCGCTCGCCGCCGCGCCTGCGCTCGCCGGGCGCGTGCACCTGCTCGGGGACCGCGGCGATGTCGCCGACCTGCTGCGCGCGTTCGACGTGTTCGTGCTGTCCTCGCGCAGCGAAGGGTATTCGATCGCCCTGCTCGAGGCCTGTGCGAGCGCGCTGCCGATCGTCGCCACCGACGTCGGCGGCAACACGGAAATCGTGCAGCACGGGGTGAACGGGCTGCTCGTGCCGCCTGCGGATCCCGCCGCGCTCGCGCAGGCGTTGCGCGCACTGCTCACCGATCCGCTGCGCGCGGCGGCGATGGGCCGCGGCGGCCAGGAGCGCGTGCGGCGCGAGGGTTCGCTCGTCGCGATGGCCGACCGCTACGACCGGTTGTACGCCGACGCGGCCCCCGGCCCTGCTCCCGCGCCGGCGCGATACCCGCGGCCCTGAGCGCACGCGCCCCTTTGGCCTGCCGCCGTTGCCCGGTAAGCTAGCGGTGCCGGCGTCGCGCGCCACCGGGGATCGCGGCCGGTGCTGCAGCGGCTGCCCGTCATCGCGTGCGCGAAGCCGCAGGCGCCGTCCGGCCGCATTGGAAGCCGATGAATCCGAGGCCCAAGAAGCTCCACCTGCTGCGCTGGTTGCCGACGCGGCTGGTGCTGACCACGGCGCCGGCGACCGATGGCGCGCTGTACCTCACGTTCGACGACGGGCCCGACCCCGAGCACACGTCGCGGCTGCTCGACCTGCTGGCCGCGCACGGCGCACGCGCGACCTTCTTCATGCTCGGCGAGGAGGTCGAGCGGCACCCGCGCATCGTCGAGCGCATGGTCGCGGACGGCCACGTGCTCGGCAATCATTCGTGGAACCATCCCAACTTCACGCGCATCCGGTGGCCGGAGCAGCGCGAGCAGATCGAGGCGACCGACCGCATGCTCGCGCGTTTCGATGGTCGCCGCGAGCACCTGTTCCGACCGCCGGCGGGCCACTTCACGCCCGGACTCGTGCTGCGGCTCGCGCGCCGCGGCCGCAACATCGCGTTCTGGTCGTACGACAGCCTCGACTACCGGCAGCGTCCGGCCGAGGCGCTCGTGCAGACCCTGCGCACCGATCCGCCGCGCGCGGGTGACGTGGTGCTGATGCACGACGACAACACGGCCACCCACGCGGCGCTCGAGTGCATGCTGCCCGAATGGCGCGCGGCCGGCCTCGCGCTGCGCGGGCTGCCGCAGCGGGAACGCACATGAGCCCGCTCGCGCTCGCTGCATGCGCGGTGTTGCTGCTGGCCGTCGCGGGCGCGCTCGCCGCGTGGCTCGCCCTGCGTTCGCGCAACATGCACATCTGGCTGCGCGATTACCTCGCGCGGCCGCGGCGGCCGGCGGCGAACGGGCCCGTGCACGTGATGTTCTGCTTCGTCGACCACTTCGAGCCGATGTGGGGCAAGGCGGACGTCGAAACGCAGCGCCGACGCGTCGAGCGCTGGTGTCGCGAGTACCGCGCGATGGCCGGCCGCCATCGCGACGCCGACGGCCGCCCTCCGCAACACGGATTCTTCTATCCCGAAGAGGAATACGTCGAGGCGTATCTCGACGACATCGCGGCGCTGTGCGCGGAGGGCTTCGGCGAGATCGAGATCCACCTGCACCACGACGACGACACGCCCGCGCATTTCAGTTCGACCATGCGCGGCTTCCGCGACCTGCTGCACCGGCGCCACGGCGCGTTGCCGCTCGACCCGCGCACCGGCGAGCCTGCGTTCGCGTTCATCCACGGAAACTGGTCGCTCGACAATTCGCGTCCGGACGGGCGCTGGTGCGGGATCAACAACGAACTCGTGCTGCTGCGCGAACTCGGCTGCTATGCGGATTTCACGCTGCCGTCCGCGCCGAGCGATACGCAGACGAGCACGGTCAATGCGATCTACTACGCGACCGACGACCCCGCGCGGCCGAAGTCGCATGACCGCGGAACGCCGGTGCGCGTCGGCGGCAGCGCGAGCGGCGATCTCATGATCGTGCAGGGCCCGCTCGGCCTGAACTGGCGCGAACGCCGCTTCGGCATCGTGCCGCGCATCGAGAACGGCGACGTGCGCCGATCGTGTCCGCCGACGCCCGCGCGCGTCGACCAGTGGGTGCGCACCGGCATCCACGTCGAGGGACGGCCCGAGTGGGTGTTCGTCAAGGTGCACACGCACGGCACCCAGGAACGCGACATGGACACCCTGCTCGGCGACGCGATGCACGCGATGCATGACCATCTCGAGCGCGCCTACAACGATGGCCGCGACCACGTGCTGCACTACGTGACCGCGCGCGAGGTCTACAACATCGTCAAGGCCGCCGAGGCCGGCAAGGACGGCAACCCGAACCAGTGGCGCGACTACATCCTGCCGCCGCCGCCGCACCGCCAGCCACGTGCCTGAGGCCGTGCCCGGCCTCGTCAGCGTCGTGATGCCGGCATGGAATGCGGCCGGCACGATCGCGCGTTCGATCGATTCGGTGCTCGGCCAGCGGCATGCACAGTTCGAACTGCTGGTCGTGGACGACGCGTCGACCGACGCGACCGCGCGCATCGTCGACGGCTACGCCGCGACCGATGCGCGCGTGCGGCTGATCCGCCAGGCCGCCAACGGCGGCGTCGCGGCCGCGCGCAACGCGGGCATCGCGGCTGCGCGCGGCGAGTACGTCGCGTTCCTCGACAGCGACGACTGGTGGCATCCGCTCAAGCTCGAGCGGCAACTCGCGCAGATGCGCCGCGAGGGCGCGCAGGTCAGCTACTGCAGCTACCAGCGTGTCGCCGAAGACGGGCGCGTGCTGTCGCTCGTGGTGCCTCCGCGCGAAGTCACGCATGCGCAGATGCTGCGCAGCAACTTCATCGGCAACCTGACCGGCATGTATGCGCGCAGCCTCGGCGACGGCGAGTTCCTGCGCATCGGCCACGAGGACTACGTGTTCTGGCTGCAGATGGTCAGGCGCGCGGGGCGTGCGATCCGCATCGAACACGACGGACCACTTGCGTTCTACCTCGTGCGCGAGGGTTCGGTGTCGTCGAACAAATGGCGCGCGGCGCGCTGGCAATGGCGCATCTACCGCGAGGTCGAAGGCCTGTCGCGCGTGCGCGCCACGGCCTGCATGCTGCACTACCTCGGACACGCGCTCGCCAAGCGCCGCTGATCGATGGTGCCGGCGCCCGCGGCGGCTTCGGTACGGGCGCCGGGACATGCGCGAATCGCCGACGTGCATGGCCGCCATCGCGCGAACCTGTCCGCCCCCTGAACTGATGGATTTTTCACCTTTTTTGATGCCTGGCCCGGGAATTACCCGACGGCCGTCCCAGAATGCCCCTTGGCGCAGCGGTACGTTCGCATCCCCTGAACATCGATCGCCGGACCGGGTTTGCGGTCCGACCCTGGTCGACACCTGCTCGCGAGAACCCCGATGACGCCGTGCAATCCCGTCCTCCGCGCCACCCTGTCTGCCGCACTCGCCTGCGGCGGGATCGGCGTGTCGCATGCCGCGATCACGATCGACCTGTCCTATGTCGATCCATCGTCGAGCGCGTACCAGCGCTTCCGCAGCTGGGTCGACCAGGCCGTCGGCGGCAACCCGGGCTACGAGTTCTCCGCCAACGACGCGGCGCTGATGCATCGCCTGTCGAACCAGCCGCAGTACTGCGCGCTCGCGGTCGACATGATCGACGAGCAGGTCAGCGAAGCCGAGGCCGCGATCGCGGCGAACCAGAATCCGGACGTCGCGCGCGATTCCTACCTGTACGTCGGCGCGAAGATCGGCGACCTCGCGCTCACGTACGACTGGTGCGCGGCCGCGGTCTCTTCGTCGCAGCGCACGCGCTGGGCCGCGTATGCGAACCAGGCCATCTACAACGTCTGGCACCCTTCGCAGGCGCAGTGGGGCGGCCGCTCGGCACCGTGGACCGGCTGGGGCACCGATGACCCGGCCAACAACTACCACTACAGCTTCCTGCGCGCGACGATGTACTGGGCGCTGGCGAGCAACGACACCGCGCTGCGCGCGTTCCTCGAAACCGGGAAACTGCCGCCGCTGCAGGCCTACTTTGCGACGCTGCCCGGCGGCGGCAGCGAGGAAGGCACCGGGTACGGCACCTCGCACCACAAGCTGTTCGAGCTTTACCGCGTCTGGCGCGATTCCACCGGGACCGACCTCGGCAACGCGAACGCGC
Source organism: Lysobacteraceae bacterium (assembly GCA_004143945.1). Lineage (GTDB taxonomy): Bacteria > Pseudomonadota > Gammaproteobacteria > Xanthomonadales > Rhodanobacteraceae > Dokdonella_A. The sequence goes on along the minus strand of SEHB01000003.1, from coordinate 332,908 downwards.
ACATGACCGACACGATCTCGTACTGGCTGCACGCGACCGTGCCGACGCGCGACCGCTTCGCGCCGTACGGCGACCAGGCGCGCAGCTCCAATCCCGAGTTCTACGACTACCACCGCCACCTGCTGCTCGAGGCGCGCAAGGTCACCAGCAGCACGGCTGCGCGCGACCTCGCCTCGTGGTGGCTCAACCACAGTTCGGTCGACCGCATGGGCAGCGGCTTCAACTTCCGCGATGACCTGCTGCCCGAAGGCACCGCGGGCGCGCAGCCCGAGGCGCCGCTCGTCTACCACGCCGCGGGCGTCGGCCATCTGTTCGCGCGCACCGACTGGAGCACGTCGGCGAGCTGGCTGAGCTTTTCCGCAGGCTCCTTCAACCAGAGCCATGCGCATCAGGACCAGGGCTCGTTCACGCTGTTCGCGGCCGGCGACTGGCTCGCGGTGACCGAGAACATCTGGAGCCACAGCGGGATCCAGCAGGGGACCGACGTGCACAACGTCGTGCGCTTCGTGCGGGACGGCGCCAGCGTGCGCCAGCGCCAGCCCTCGTTCTCGACGATGGAGATCGAGCAGCTGGGGCCCGGGCCGGGAGAAGTCCACGTGACCGGGAACCTCACCCCGGCCTATGCATCCGGCTCCGGCGTCGATTCCTGGCAGCGCCATCTCGACTTCAGCGGCGGCCAGCTGCGGGTGACGGACGAGTTCTCGGTCGCGAGCGGCGTGCAGGCGATCTTCCAGGTCAATACCCCGCAGCAACCGCTGATCAACGGCCGCAGTGCGACCGCGGGTCGGCTGCAGATCCGCGTGATCGAGCCGGCCGATGCGGTGCTCACCGCGGTCGACTGGACCGACGTCGATGGCGACTTCAACGAAGGCTGGAAGCTCGAGGTGCGCGGCAGCGCGTCCAACACCGGCTTCGTGGTCGAACTCGGCACCGGCGAGGCGATCTTCGCGAGCGGCTTCGAAACCCCGTAGGCTGGACGACCGAAGGTCGGCCGGCGCTTTCGCTCTTGCTCGCGGGTGCCGGCCGCGCTGCGCGCGTCCAGCCTACCGCGCGTCCGCATCCTGCGGCTTGCGCCCGATCAAATCCACGCTCGTGATGCACAGCTTCTCCGGCGGCACCTGCGCGAATTGCGCATGCACCGGCGTCGCCGCGAGTTCCGCGAGGCGACGCTCGCTCGGCCGCGCGGTGTCGAGCACGATCTCGAACCCGGCCTCGCGCACTCGATCGACGAACTCGTGCGCGCGCATGCGGTTCTGGTACAGGAACGCGTTGTCCCAGAACGCCCATTCGCGATCGGAATAGCGCAGGTAGTTGAGCTGGTGGATGCGACGGTCGACGTAGGCGTAGTGGTCGCCGCAATTGACCGAGTGGAACATCGCGCCGCCCGGGCGCAGCACGCGCATCGCTTCGCGGTAGAGCGCATCGATGATCGCTGGCGGTACGTGCTCGAGCACGCTGTTGGAGAAGATGAGGTCGATTTCGCCCGGCCCGAATCCGGTCGCTGCCGCGTCGGCGGGTGCGCGGCAGGTGATCGCGCCTGCGCTCGCGGCTTCGAGCGGCTCGCCGCGCTCGAGCGCGGCGAGCAGGCGCGCGTGCCGTTCGCGCACGCCGCGCGCATCGACGTGCGCGACCTGCGCGATCGTGTCGAGCGCGGCGCCGAGGCGTCGCGCACACGCGAGCGTGAGGTCGGCGCGCAGGTGCGGGTTGAGGTCGAAGCTGCTGACGCGCCGTGCGCCCGCGAGATGGCAGGCGAGCGGGAAGGTCGGGTACCAGCCGGTGCCGATCTCGAGCAGGTGGCGATCGACGATGTCGATGCCCGCCTCGTGCAGGCGCTCGAGCATGATGCGCCAGTCGTCGAGCTTGGTCGCGAGTTCGCGTTCGAAGTCGCGCAGCCCGCCGAAGCGCCGCTGCAGCCGATAGTGGAGCGGCTGGCCGCCCGGCAGCACGCCGAGCATCTTCTGCAGCAGACCCTTCGCTTTCCAGTGCATGCGGTGCGTGCGCTCAGCCTGCGTCGTCGGTGAGTTCGACGACGAAGCCGTCGCCACCCCCTTCGACGTCCACGCGCCAGCCCGAGCGGAACTCCGCCGCGTCCTGCGTCGACCATTCGAGCGCCGAGAGCGTCGCGTCCTCCGGGCTGACGACGCGGATGCGCAGCCGGCCCGCGGTCGCCTCGCGCCCGTTGATCGCGGGTTTGACTGGCACGTTGACCTGGAAGATCGCGCGTGTGTCGGCCGAGGTCGCGTAGCGATCGCGCACGGTCAGCTTGCGCGCGGCGAAATCGATCTCGCGCTTCCACGATTCGACGCCCGCGCCCTGTGCATACGCGCCGCCGAGGTCCGCGCTCGCATGCACTTCGCCCGGCGTCGCGCCGCGCGTGAGCGACATCGTCGACGTCGACGGTTCGCGCTGCCGGATCGTCGCGCCGTTGCGCACGAAGCGCACGAGGTTGTGCACGTCGGTGCCCTGCTGGATGCCGCTGTGCGTCCACACGTTTTCCGTGACCGCGAGCCAGTCGCGCGCGAACAGCGTGAAGCTGCCCTGGTCCTGGTGCGCGTGGCTCTCGACGTACGGCCCAGCCGTGAACGTCATCCACATCGCGTCTCGGTCCCATCCGCTGCGCGCGAACAGGCGACCGGTGCCGGTCGCGTGGTACACGAGTTCGCGCGGCGGCTCCTTCGACTCGCCAGCCGGCAACAGGTCGTAGCGGAAGTTGAAGCCCTGCGACATGCGCTCGAGCGAGATCGACCCGAGCCACCACGACGCGAGCGCGCGCGCCGCCTCGTCCTTGCTCGCCATGCGCGCCTCGAGCACGAGGCGGCGGTGGTAGTCGAAGATCTCGGGCATCGACACGCGCGACTGGTCGCCGAACGGCGCGAAGCGGTCGAGCGTCGGCACGGTCGCGTGGACCCAGTAGCGGATGCTGTCGGACAGGTGCGGGTTCGCGTTCGCGAGGTCTTCGCCGGTCGAATCCTTCCAGGTGCGGTAGAGCGTGAACAGGCGCATGTGCGCCGCGCCGTAGCCGGTGCCCTCGAGGCTGCCGCCGCCGGGCAGCTTCGCGAAATAGGCCTGCAGCGCCGGCAGCTTGTCCTCGCGCAGCAGTTCGAGCAGCGCCTCGTCGTTGCTCGCGAGCGCCCAGTTCATCGTCGCTTCGACGAAGCTGTAGTAGTAGTTGTTGCCCGGGTTGTCGATCGACCAGCCGGTCCACGCCGCCGGCGTGCCGCCCCAGCTCGCGGACTTCGGATTCCAGATGTTGCCGATCGCCTGGTCCGCGTAGGCCGACCACTTCGGTCGCTGCTCGTCGGGAATGCGTTCGCCGCACCATTGCCAGGTGCGTGCGAGCTCGCTGATCATCGGGCCGGCTTCGAGGTAGGAGTCGCCCGCGACCGCCGGGCGCGCGCCTTGCGCGATCTTCGCACTCGCCTCGTCGACCTGCTGTTGCACCATGCGCACCGCGGTATCGCAATAGCGGCCGATGCCGGTCAATTGATGCATCAGCACCGCGTCGACCGCGGAGAACGCGTACCCGGGATTGCCGGACACCGCGGTGTCGACCCATTCCTTGTAGCGCGAGTACGCCTGCGAATCCTTGTCGACATAGGACACGTCGTTGCGCAATTCGGCGCGCGCGGCGTCGGCGCCGAAGATCGAGAGGGCCGCCAGGGCGAACGCCAGAGTCGTCGGTTGCTTCATCGCGGTTCCCCTTTCCCAGGTGCCGTCACGCCGCGGCGAGCTTGCGTTCCCATGCGAGTGCGGTGGCGACGATGAAGTCGAGGTCGTCGTGGCGCGGTCGCCAGCCGAACACCGCCTTGAGGCGCTCGCTGCGCGCGATCAGCATCGGCGGATCGCCGGCGCGGCGCGGTTCCTCGAGCACGTTGAGCCGGCGCCCGCTCGCGCGTTCGACCGCGCCGATCACCTCGCGCACGCTGTAGCCGTGCCCGTAGCCGCAGTTGAGCGTTTCCGATGCCCCGCCTTCGCGCAGGTGGTCGAGCGCGTCGAGGTGCGCCGCGGCGAGGTCGTCGACGTGGATGTAGTCGCGGATGCAGGTGCCGTCGGGCGTCGCGTAGTCGGTGCCGAACACGCTGAGTCGATCGCGCTTGCCGACCGCGTGCTCGCACGCGACCTTGATCAGCAACGTCGCTTCGCGCGTCGACTGGCCGATGCGCCCGCCCGGGTCGCAGCCGGCCACATTGAAGTAGCGCAGGATCACGTGGCGCATGCCGGTCGCGGCCGACAGGTCGCGCAGCATGTGCTCGCTCATGAGCTTGGACATGCCGTACGGGTTGATCGGCGCGGTCGGCGTCTGCTCGCTCGCCTCGCCCGAAGCCGGCATCCCGTACACCGCCGCGGTCGAGGAAAACACGAACTCGTCGATGCCGGCCTCGTTGCAGCTCGCGAGCAGTGCGCGCGTCGCGCAGGTGTTGTTGCCGTAGTACTTGAGCGGATCGCGCACCGACTCGGGCACGATCGTGTGCGCGGCGAAATGCATCACGGTGCCGATGCGATGCTCGGCCAGCAGCGCCGCCACGAGCGCGCGGTCGCCGACGTCGCCGACCACGAGCGGCGCGTCGACCACCGCCTCGCGAAAGCCGGTCGAGAGATTGTCGAGCACCACCACGCGTTCGCCGCGCTCGACGAGCTGGCGCACGACGTGGCTGCCGATGTAGCCGGCACCACCGGTCACGAGGATCGTCCGGGCGGGCGCGTCGGGCATCAGCGGGTGTAGATCAGGCGCAGGTAGAGCGCATTCTCGTCGAACGAATCGACGCCTGCGCCGCCGTGGCGCTCGTAGCGCGACAGGTCGGCGCGCCAGCTCCAGCGGCGCGCGAACTGATGCGTGAAGTAGACGCCGTAGCGATAGTCGCGATCGGTCGAATCGGAGTCGATGAACGAGCGCCGCGTCGCTTCGCCGGCGAGGCCGAGCGTCATCAGCGGACGCAGCAGGTAGCCGAGCGTGAGTCCGAGCCCGACCTCGTTGCGGTCCGCGTCCACGAGTTCGTCGCGCTCGTAGCGGAAGCGCGCGGCATAGGCGGTGGACGCGAGGTTGAGGCGTACCCCCTGGTAGAGGTAGCTCGCGTCGAAACGGCGTTCGCGGAACACGTCGGGCGTGATCAGCGCGCCACCGACGCCGACGCCCTCGAGGCCGGTGTCGAACGCGGCGCCGCCCTCGGCGAGGCTGGTCGCCGCGTCCGAATAGCGCCAGGTCGCGCCGAATCCGAACGTGCTGCGATCGGTCGCGCGCCAGTCGAGCGAGGTGCGCAGCAGCGGGCCCGAGGCATCGCCGCCGCGATCGAACTCGAGCCGCGAATAGCCGAGCGCGGCATCGAGGTCGATGCGCGCGAGCGACTGCGTGTAGCCCGCGTAGGCCGAGTAGCGGCGGTAGTCGTCGCCGAGCAGGTCGTCGTCGAAGTCCACGTCCTCGACCTCGAGGTTGCCCGACAGGTGGCGCGTGGTGCTGAAATCGTGCAACAGCCGGAACGCGCCGGAAACGCGCGAGGAATCGAACGCACCGGTCTGTTCGGCGTGCGCATCGGACCAGCGCGCCTCGGCCTGGCCCTGCAGCGATGGCGTGAAGCGGAACCGCAGCGTCGGCCCGGTCGAGAACACGTTGGTCTGCTGCAGGTTGCCGGGCACGTCGGGCGCACGCAGGCTGACGGGGTACAGGCCGAGGTTGTCGGCGAAGGTCCAGGTCAGGCGCTCCGGCAACAGCAGCCAGTTGACGCGACCGTCGAACGTGCCGCGGAACTCGCTGCCGTAGGTGTCGTCGAGGTAGCGGCGGTATTCGAGCGCGGCGCCGATGTCGACGTTGACGCGCGCGCCGGCGTGGGTCAGCCCCAGGTCGATGCGCGGCACCAGTACGTCCTCGCGCACCGGATCGACCGGACTCAGGTTGATGTTGTCGCTGTGCAGGACGCCGGCCTCGAGCGTGTAGTCGAGGCGCCACGCCTGCGCGTCGCCACAGGCCGCCGCGGCGAGCAGCGCCGCCGCGGTGATCTTGCTGTCCGTTCGCACGTCGACCCCCTTGGCGTCGGTCAAGGCAACTGGTTGAGCACGGTCCCCGCGAGCTTGGCCGGATCGAAGTTGCCGATCGCCTTGCGGATCGCGCCGGGCGTGTCGCGCCCCGCACCGACGACGAGAACGACGAAGTCGGCGAGATCGGCGAGCATGCGCGCGTCCGGCGAACCCTTGACCGCGGGTCCGTCCAGGAACAGGTAACGGTCCGGGTAGCGGCTGCGCAGCGAGTCGATCATCGCGCGCATGCGGAACGAGGAAAAATACTCGCCACCCGACTCGCGCTGCGTGCCGGTCGGGATCAGCCGCATGCGCGGGATGCCGGTGTGGTAGAGGATGTTCTCGATGCCGAGCGCGGGACGATCGAGGTAGTCGATGAGTCCGCCGCTGGCCGGGCGCACGCCGAGTGCGTCGTGCTGGGCCGGGTGGCGCAGGTTGCAGTCGATCAGCAGCGATGTCTTGGCTTCGTCGAAAGCGAACGCGGCGGCGAGGTTGCGCGCGACGAAGCTCGCGCCCGATTGCGGGCTGACGGCCGTCACCATCGTGATGAAGTTCTGGTCGCCGCCGAGCGCGAGCAGGCGCGTGCGGATCTCGCGGAACGCATCCGCGTGGCGCCGCACCGAATCGGCGTGATGGATCAGCCGCCGTTCTTCCAGCGTGCGCGTGGCGAGCGGATGCGGCTCGACCAGGCGCGCGATCGAGCGGCTCGCGCTGTGGCGCGTGATGTCGCCGGCGGCCGAGTCGAGGGCCGCGCCGACGTGGTCCGGAACGCGATGGTCGTTGCCTGGGTTCATTGGGTCTGCGCCAGTCGTGTCCAGTACGCGAACGCGTAGGCCGCCAGGGCCGCGCCGACCAGCAGCACGACCACGAGCGCGCGCGCTCGCTCGCGCATGCGGTCGCGCGGCGTCCCGTAGAACGGCACCACCGCGAGCACGTCGCCGCCGATCGCCTGCTCGAGCTGGTGGCTCGAGCGCACGCGCGGGTCGAAGCGCACCGCGGCGAACAGCAGTCCGAACGGCACGGCGAAGCCGAGCGCGAGCCCGCCCGCCGCGAAGTGCATCAGGCGCAGCCCGGACGGGCGCATCGGCATCGCGGCCGGGTTCTGCACGCGCAGCGTGAGGCCGCGGCCTTCCTCGTCCATCACCATCGAGACGCGCGCGTTCTCGCGCCGGCGCAACAGGTCCTGGTAGATGTCGCGGTTGACTTCGTAGTCGCGCGTGAGTTCGGCCAGCGCGCTCTCGGAAGCGGCGATGCGGCGGCCGCGCTCGAGCTCCTCGCGCAGCATCGACTCGCTCGCGCCCATGCGCGAACGCGTCGCCGCGGCCTGGCGCTGCGCGTCGCCGAGCTGGCGCCGCAGTTCCATGTAGTGCGGATTGAACTGCGCGTTGTCGAACGCGCTCGCGACGTCGCCCGCGGGTCGGTTCGCGCGGGTCGCGGCCTCCGCCTCGAGCTGGCGCTGGATGTCCTGGATCTGGTGGCGCGTGCGCACGACATCGGGGTACTGCTCGGTGTAGGTCAGCAGCAGGCGGTCGAGCTGCGCCTGCAGGTCGACGAGCTGCGCGCGATAGAGCGACTCGCGCGTCTGCACCGCGGTCACCTGCGCTTCGCCCGACAGCTGCGCGCCGATCGCCGACGCGCTCGACTCCTGCTCCATCAGCGACATGCGCGCGCGCTCGACCTCGGTGCGCAGCGCATTGATGCGCGAATTGGAATCGGCCGCGCTGCCCGGCTGCGCGTCGACGTGCGCGGAGCGGTACTTCAGCAGGCTGTCTTCGGCGTCGGTCAGCTTCTTGTGGTAGCTGTTGACCTGGCTGTCGATGAACTCGAACGCCTCGCGGCTCTCGCGCTGCTTCGCCTCGCGGCTTTCCTGGATGAACAGGTCCGCCATGCGCTGCGTGATGTCGAACGTGCGCTTGCGGTCGCTGTCGCGATAGGTGATCTGGATCAGCTCCGGGCGCGGGCTCGTGATCTCGGTGCGGTGCTTGATGTCCTCGATGATGCGATCCAGCACGACGGGCGGTTCCTTGTCCCAACCGCCGGTCTTGACGATCTCGGCCATCACCTTGTGCCCGAACACCACCTGGCGCGCGATGCCCGCGCGATCGGTGTTGCTCGTGGGTACCGCGCGGCCTTCCATCAGCGGCTGGATGATGTCGGTCGCCTGCGCGAGTATCGTCGTCGAGGCGGCGTAGGTCTTGGGCCAGAACGAGCCGACCACGAGCGCGGCCAGCGCGATCACCGCGAACATCGCCGCGAGCAGGATGCCGTGCCGCCTCGCCTCGCGGTACAGCGAGGGCACGAGCTCGGTGAGCTGGTTGAGTCCTTCGTTCATCGTTCCTTGTCCCGCATGCGCGAGGCCCGGCTCCGTCGCGGTCAGAACGCGCGCTCGGGCACGGTGATCACGTCACCCGGTTGCGCCTCGTAGTTGGTCGCAAGGTCGCCCTTCTGCAGGATGCGATCCAGGCGGATCGTGTAGGAGCGCGTGCCCTCGCCCTCCTTGCGATAGAGCTCGGTGCGGTCGGGCGCCGCGAACTCGGTGGTGCCGCCGGCCGCGAGCACCGCATCGAGCATCGTCATGCCCTGTCGGTACGGGACCGAGATCGGCGTGCGCACGGCGCCGGTCACGCGCACGCGCGAGAGGTATTCGTGGCTGCGCAACTGGTCGACGATCACGGTGACCTGCGGCTCGCGCACGTAGGTCTGGAGCTTTTCCTTGATCTCCGCGGCGACTTCCTGCGGGGTCTTGCCGCCCGCCTGCACGTCGCCGACCAGCGGCACCGAGATCATGCCGTCCGGGCGCACCGGAACGGTGACATTGAGGTCGGGGTTCTGCCAGACCGCGACGCGGATCTGGTCGTCCACTCCGATGCGATATTCCTTGACCGCCTGGACCTGCGGGTCGACGCTCGGCGCGTCGCCCGGACGAGGTCCGGCGGCACATCCGACGAGGGTCACAAAGCCCAATGCAATCAGAAGCTTGAGTAGCCGTTGCATGATCCGCTCCCCTGGTTCGCGCGAAAGTGTGAAATCTATCACATTTCTGCAGCTGGCCCGGCTCCAAACCCGAGCGTCAGGCCCACGTGCAACCCCACCTCAAACCCCGTAGTACGCGCGATACCACTCGACGAACCGCGCCACCCCATCCTCGATCGGCGTGGACGGAGCATAGCCGGTGTCCGCGGCCAGTTCGGTGACATCCGCACAGGTATCGGGTACGTCGCCGGGCTGCAGCGGCAGCAGCACCTTGCGCGCCTCGCGCCCGAGCGTCGCTTCGAGCACTTCGATGTAGCGCGCAAGCTCGACCGGCCGGTTGTTGCCGATGTTGTACACGCGATACGGCGCCGACGACGTCGCCGGGTTCGGCCGCAACGGGTCGAATGCCGGGTCGGTCGCGGGCACGCGGTCGAGCGTGCGGATCACGCCTTCCACGATGTCGTCCACGTACGTGAAATCGCGCGTATGCCGGCCATGATTGAACACCTCGATCGGCTCGCCCGCGAGGATCTTGCGCGTGAACAGGAACAGCGCCATGTCGGGCCGGCCCCAGGGGCCGTACACCGTGAAGAAGCGCAGGCCCGTGGTCGGCAGCTGGTACAGATGGCTGTAGGTATGCGCCATCAGCTCGTTCGCCTTCTTGGTCGCGGCGTACAGGCTGACCGGATGGTCGACCGCGTCCTGCACCGAGAACGGCAGCTTGCGGTTCGCGCCGTAGACCGAACTCGACGAAGCGTAGACGAGGTGCTCGACGCCGCCGTGGCGACACGCCTCGAGCACGTTGATGAAGCCGACGAGGTTCGCCTCGACGTAGGCGTACGGATTCTCGATCGAATAGCGCACGCCGGCCTGCGCCGCGAGATTGACCACGCGCTGCGGGCGGAACCCGGCGAACGCGCGCGCGAGCGCGGGCCGGTCCTCGAGCGAGGCGCGCACGAACCCGAACCCCGCCTGCGGCGTCAACCGCGCGAGCCGCGCTTCCTTCAGCGTCGGATCGTAGTAGTCGTTGACGTTGTCGTAACCGAGCACCTCGTCGCCGCGCGCGAGCAATCGCGCCGCGAGGGCCGATCCGATGAAACCGGCGGCGCCGGTGATGAGGATGCGCATGGTTGGAGCCGGGAATGGAGAATGGGGAATGGTCAAGAGCAGTGACGGGCAGTGGGGCTTGCTGCGGGTTCCAGGTGGAGCATGCGATCAACGATTCGCCGCTCTTTCCATTCCCTGTTCCCGTTTCCCCATTCCCCGCCCATCACAGCCTGTCATCCACGCTCTCGCGCGGCAATACCTGCTTGACGTCGAACAGCACGCAGCCCGGGCGGCCGAGCGCGCGGATGCGATCGGCGCCGAGTTCGACGAACTCGCGGTGCGCGACCGCGAGCACGATCGCGTCGTAGCTCGCGGGCACCAGTTCGTCGACGAGCTCGAGGCCGTATTCGTGGCGCGCCTCGGCCGCGCTGACCCACGGATCGTGCACGTCGACCTTCGCGCCGTAGCTCGCGAACTCGCCGACCACGTCCGTCACGCGCGTATTGCGCAGGTCCGGGCAGTTCTCCTTGAACGCGAGGCCGAGCACGAGGATGTTCGATCCGGACGCATGGATGCGCCGCTGCGTCATCAGCTTGATCACGCGCTGCGCGACGTGCTGCCCCATGCCGTCGTTGATGCGCCGCCCGGACAGGATCACTTCCGGGTGGTAGCCGATCTGCTGCGCCTTGTGGGTGAGGTAATACGGGTCGACGCCGATGCAGTGGCCACCGACGAGACCCGGGCGGAACGGCAGGAAGTTCCACTTGGTGCCTGCGGCCGCCAGCACTTCGCTGGTGTCGATGCCGAGTCGATGGAAGATCAGCGCGAGTTCGTTGATCAGCGCGATGTTGAGGTCGCGCTGGGTGTTCTCGATCACCTTCGCCGCCTCCGCGACGCGGATGCTCGACGCCTTGTGCGTGCCCGCGGTGATGATGCGCCGGTACAGCGCGTCGACGAACTCGGCCGCCTCCGGCGTCGATCCGGAGGTCACCTTGAGGATCGTCTCGAGGCGATGCTGGCGGTCGCCCGGATTGATCCGCTCGGGGCTGTAGCCGGCGTAGAAGTCGACGTTGTAGCGCAGCCCCGATTCGCGCTCGATGATCGGCACGCACACTTCCTCGGTCGCGCCCGGATACACCGTCGACTCGAACACGACCACCGCGCCGCGCGCGATCGCGCGCCCGACGCTCCGGCTCGCCGACACCAGCGGAGACAGATCGGGGCGTTTGGCGTCGTCGATCGGCGTCGGCACGGTGACGATGAACACGTTGCAGCCGGACAGGTCGGCCGGGTCCGCGCTGAAACGCAGCTGCGGCGTCGCCTTCAGCTCCTCCTCCGGCACCTCGAGTGTGTGGTCGCGATGCGACTTGAGCTCGTCGATCCGCGCGCGGTTGATGTCGAACCCGAGCGTCGGCAGCACGCGCCCGAAGCCGACCGCGAGCGGAAGGCCGACGTAGCCGAGGCCGATGATCGCGACGCGCGTGTCGTCGGGACGGGGCAGGGCGGCGACGTCCATGCGGAGCTCCAGGTCGTGGGGGCCGCAGTCTAGCAAGAGCGCAAAGCATCCGGCGTGCCATTCGGCAGGCGCGGCGCGGCACGTTCCTGCGTATGCTCGGGCCGTCCCCACGCAGGAGCGCGCCATGTTTCGACGGGTCCTCGTTCTGTGCCTTGCCGCGATGGCCGCGGGATCCGCCACCGGCGCCGAGACGCGCACCGACACGATCTTGATGCAGGGCAATCGCGCTGGCCAGCAGGTGGTCACGCGCGAGCGCGACGCGACGCGCGTCGAGTACTCGTTCAACGACCGCGGGCGAGGCGACCACGTCGTCGCGCGCTGGACGCTCGACGCGGCGGGCATCCCGCAGTCCTACGAGGGTCGCGGCAACGACTACATGAAGGCGCCGGTCGAGGAAATCTTCGCGCTCTCCGGCGGCAAGGCGACCTGGCGCAACCGCACCGAGCAGGGCGAGCGCGTGCTCGACGCGCCAGCGTTCTTCGTGCCGGCGAACGCGCCACCGGAGATGCTCGGCGTGCTCGCGCGCGCGCTGCTCGCCGCGCCCGGCCAGCGGCTCGCGCTGCTGCCGGCCGGCGAGGCGCGCATCGAGTCCGCCGGCGAGGCGGTGGTCGAGCGCCAGGGTCGCCCCGTGACGCTGCGCCATTACCGCATCATCGGGCTCGGCTTCACGCCGCAACCGATCTGGCTGGAACAGGACGGTGAAACCGCGGCGCTCGTGTCCGGATGGTTTTCGGTGCTTCCCGCGGGCAGCGAAGGCAACGCAGCGCCACTGCAGGCGGCGCAGGACGCGGCGGACCATGCGTGGTCCAGGCGGCTCGCGCAGGCGCTCGTGCGCGTTCCGGGCGGTGACCTGCTCGTGCGCGATGCACGGTTGTTCGATCCGCGCGACCTGTCGGTGACCGCGGGGAGCAGCGTGCTGATGCGCGGCGGACGCATCGTGCGCGTCGCGCCCGGCGCGGAGATCCAGCCGACGCCCGGCGCGGAGGTCGTCGATGCGCGCGGCCGCTTCCTGATGCCGGGCCTGTGGGACAACCACCAGCACTTCTCCGACGTCGACGGCCTGCTCGACCTCGCGAACGGCGTGACAAGTGCACGCGACCTCGCGAACGACACCGACGCGTTCCTCGCGCGCGTCGCGCGCTTCGACGACGGCAGCGAGATCGGCCCGCGCGTGCTGCGCGCGGGCCTGATCGACGGCACGGGCGAATTCGCTGGCCCGACGAAGATGCGCGTCGACGATGCGAAAGCCGCGATCGGCGCGGTGGACTGGTATGCCGACCACGGCTACGTGCAGGTGAAACTGTACTCCTCGCTGAAACCCGAGCTGGTCCCGGTGATCGCCGACCGTGCGCACGAGCGCGGCCTGCGCGTGTCCGGCCACGTGCCCGCGTTCATGTCGGCGCGGCAGTTCATCGAGGCCGGCGCGGACGAGCTGCAGCATTTCAATTTCGTCGTGCTCAACTTCCTGTATCCCGAGGTTGGCGAGACGCGCAACCGCGACCGTTTCATCAAGGTCGCCTAGCGCGCGCGCGAGTTCACGCCCGAGCGGCCCGAGGTGCGCGACTTCATCGACCTGCTCAAGCGGCGCCACGCGGTGCTCGACCCGACGCTCGGCATTTTCGAAGGCCTGTTCTCGGGCGAACCGTCCGCGGTCACCCCCGGCCTCGAGACGGTGGCGCCGCGCCTCCCGCCGCAGGTCCGGCGCGCGATGCTGAGCGGTGCACTCGAAGTCCCGCACGCGCAGGAGGCTGCCTATCGTGAAGCGTTCCCGGCGATGCTGCGGCTGCTCAAGGCCGCGCACGACGCGGGCGTGACGATCGTGCCGGGCACCGACGGACTCGCGGGCTACATGCTGCACCACGAGCTCGCCGTATACGTGCGCGCGGGCATCGCGCCCGCGGAGGTGCTGCGCATGGCGACCCTGGATTCGGCCCGCGTCATGGGCGTCGACCAGCTGCGCGGCGTGATCGCCGCGGGTCTCCAGGCCGACATGCTGCTCGTCGACGGCGATCCGCTGCGCGATATCGGCGACATTCGCAATGTCGACCTGGTCATCAAGGCCGGGCGGCTGCATGAACCGGCCGCGATCGAACGCGCGATCGGCATCACCCCGCGCGGCTGAAGCCGCGCGCTTGGCCCCGGCAGCCCGCCGAAACTGAACGAACCCCGGCCGCCGTCTCGCGGCGGTGTGCCGTTTCGCAACGCTGTGACCGCCGTCAAGACACTGCAGCCGGGCCGGGCGGATCATCCCCGTCCCCTGAAGGACCGGAGTGCATCTCCTTGAACCTCAAACATTTTCTTCTAGCACTGCTGCTCGCATGCAGCGCGCCGGCGATCGCGGTCGAGCCCTTCGTCGCGCCGGCGGTCAGCCAGGGCACGCTCGACGTCCGCCTGGTCCCGACCGAGGCCGTTGCGGCCGGCGCCGAACAGCTCGTCACCTTCGGCGTGCCGTTCCCGCGCGGATCGATCACCGCAACCGGCCTCGCGAACCTGCGCGTACTCAAGGGCGCGACCGAACTGCCCGCGAACGTGAGCCAGATGACGCCGTGGCGGCACCGGCTCGATCCCTCGCTCGACGGCACCTCGGTGCGCGTCGCGCGCGTGCAGCTGCGCTACACGTTCGCGGGCAGCGCGCCCGAGTCGATCCGCATCGAGTGGGGCAGCCAACCGCGCGCGCTCGACGTGCCCGCATCGGTCCCCGCACGCGACGGCTGGCACACGGTCGGGAGTGGCAGCTTCGTCGCGGCCGACGGCGTGCAGGAGCCGAACGTCTACGCGGTGCTGCCCAAGGGCTGGCTCGCGCGCGGAGTGCTCAAGGGCAACCCCTCGCTTCCGTTCGACGACGCCAACACCGAGCCGCGCGACGATCCCGCGGTCAACGCGGGCATCCAGCACTGGCCCGGGTATGCCGAAGCCGACCGCGCGGCCAAGAACAACTTCTACAACATCGTGAACCAGGACGATCCGCGCGTGACCGCGGGCAACCAGAACCCGTATCGCAGCGGCTACGAGCCGTGGCTGTACGACCGTGCCTCGTCGATGTTCGTGCTGTACCTGCGCAGCGGATTCCCGAACGCGCTGCGCGAGGCCGTGCGCGCGTCGGACTTCTACAGCGACCACCTGACCGCGAGTGGCCATTTCGACATGCGCGACGGCGACACCAAGTACGCGTATTCGGAAAACCTCGCGTATCGCTACTGGCTGACCGGCGACGAGACTGCGCTCGCGCGCGTCGCCGCGGTCGCATCCGCGCACGACGGCTTCAATCATTCGTGGTCGCCTTCGACCGGCTTCTGGACCGAGCGCCACGCGGGCTTCAAGCTGCTCGCGATGCAGGTCGCCTACGAACTCCTCGGCACCGCCGAATACGAGGACAAGGTCACCGCGGTGGTCTCGCGCCTCGCCTGGCACCAGGATGGCGCGGACGGCCAGATCCCGCGCCCGTCGGGCTACGTCGATGGCGGCCTCTACCACTACGGCTCGCAGCACGACGGCGACTGGGCCGATGGCGCGCTCGGCGCGTCGAGCTGGATGAGCGCGCTGGTCGTCGATGCGATGCTGCGCGCCTATGCGACCTCCGAGGATCCCGTGATCGCGCAATTCGTGCGGCGCATGGGCAACTTCCTGCGCGCTTCGACCGTGATGACGGTGCAGCACCAGTACGACAACCACGATGGCGCTCTCGCGTTGCCGCGCTACGCGATGCTTTCCGATGGCAGCGACGGCCAGGTCAACGACGCCGACGTCGAACATGCGCTCGACGTCGCCGCCTCGATCGCGTGGGCGCACTACTTCGCCGAAGCGACGGGCCAGTCCGATCCGGCCCTCGCCGAAATGGCCGAGATGCTCTACTTCACCTACGACGAAGGCGTGAACTTCTGGATTCGGCCGAATGGCCCGGCCTCGGGCCTGCCGGCCTACCGCGTCTCGCCGTGGCGCAAGTACGGCTGGGAACACCGCGTATCGGGCGGACTGGGCTGGGCGATGCAGGCCGCGATGGAACGCGGCGACCCGGTGTTCGGCGACGGCTTCGAGTAATCAGCGATTGCGGGAAAGCGCGGCGCCTCCCTGTGCGGGCGCGTCGGCGAGGCGCGTGGCAAGCGATGCAGGCAACTCGCGGGGCGCAGCCAGCGCGTCGAGTTGGGTGGCTGCGGCGGCGTCGCCATCGCAGCGCGCACGCGGCAGCCACCAGCCGGCCCACCAGCTGCGTTTGCGCCCTGCGAGCGAGGCGGCGATCGGCGTGTGCAAGACAGGAGCCGACCCTTGGGGGCGATCCGCAGCAAACCATGCGCTGGCGGTCATCCGCATGCACGCGAGTCGCGCACAGGGTGTGCTCCTACAGGCCGAGTACGAGGTCGCCGGCTTCGACGCGATTGATGCGGATGCGGTTGGCAAACAGCGAGAACGCGAGGATGCCCGCGAGCCCGTGCGAGTGCTGCACCCACGGCGGCAGCCAGCGCGGCGGCGCGATCGAGCCGTCGGCGAAGCAGGGTTCGAGCGTGACGACGTCCTGCAATGCGAGCTTGCCCGCGAACAGGTTGCGGCATTGCGACATGCGCTGTTCCTTGAGCGCCCAGCGGAAGAACGTATGCACGGAGAGCAGCCCGTGCAGGTAGACCGAGTCCTTCGTGAACGCGCTGCCGCCGGTCAGCGGTGCGCCGCGGAAAACGCGCTGGGTCGAGGAGAAGCTGTCGGCCTCGCTCTGGCCCGACTCGATGAAATAGCGGAACACCTCGACGAAGTCCGCGCCGCGCATCGCCATGTCGATCGCGAGGATGCGCAGGCTGATGCGCTTCATGCGCGCGATGTCGATCGAGCCGGACATGAGTTCGGCGAACACCGCGAGCCCTTCCTGGCTCGCGGTCACGCGCGGCGAGGCGCGCGCGAGTGATTTCAGGTGCGGCTGCATGCGCCCGTTGAGGCCGGTCAGCGTGTGCACGAACGCCTCGTGCGCGAGCAGCTGGTGGCGGTCGTACTCGCTGAAGTTCGTCGCCGAGCGCAGCCGGATGCGCGTCGCGCCCGCGGCGGCCTTCGCGATGAGATCGGGATCGGTCACGACCGCGATCACGCCGGGGCCGAAGAACGCGTCCATCTCCTGCTGCAGGTCCGCGCGCAGCACGTCGGCCGGGATTTCTCCCACCACCTCGTCGAGTGGCGCGCCACTGTGGTACTCGTCGGCGATCTCGATGAAGTGGTTGGCGGCGTCGGTGCTCGTCAGCGTCGCGCCGGGCACGCGGTCGCCGGGGCCGCCGAACAGGCGCAGCGAATGCGCGGTCATCGCGGGCGTGCCCGCGGCATCGAGCAGTTCCGTCGCGATGCGCCAGGATTCCGCGCTGCGCCGGATGTAGTCGCCGATCGGGTGGCCGGGATCGGCCGCATGCGTGATCGCATCGAGCGCTGCGCGCGTCGGCGCGAAGTCAGCCTGCGGATAGGTGACCTCGGGCAAGCTCGTGCGTCCGGCTCGCCACGCCGCCAGGAAATCGAGTTCGGCCCGCGCGGGCCAGCTCACCGAGGCGAGCAGCCGGATGCCGCGCGTCGCCTCGTCGAGACGCTGGTCGAGCGCGGCATGGTGCAGCAACTGATCGTTGGCGAAGTTCGATGTCATGTCGATGCGACTCCGACGATAGCAGAGCGCGCGGCTGGTATGGTCGCTGTTCGCATGCCGCAACGCGGCCCAACCCTGGAGGCACGCATGACCCCACCTGATCTCCGACGCACCGCCTCGCGCCTGCGTCCACTCGCGGCTGCGCTCACGCTGGCGCTGTTGCCCGCGCCGGTCGCGTTCGCCGACGCGCCCGGCAGCGTCGACGTCCGCCACGCATTCGAAACCGCGCCGACGCGCTACGCCGCGCGGCTGGTCTGGCGCGATGCGCAGCGTCGCGGGTTGCTGCCGCAGGCCGGGCCGGGTTCCGCGCCGCGCGGCGGCGTCACGCGCCCGGTCACGAGCTGCGCCGACGACGCCGATCCCGGCACCTTGCGCAACGTGCTCGCGATCGCGGGCGAGGGCGACACGATCGACCTGACCGCGCTCACCTGCTCGACGATCAGCCTGACCCAGGGTCCGATCGACACCAGCGTGCTCGGCGAGAACCACCTCTACGACCTCACGATCAATGGCCCGGGTCGTGACCTGCTCACGATCGAAGCCGGCGGCACCTCGCAGGTGTTCGTCGTCGGCGGCTTCTCGAGCAACACGGGCCGCGCGATCTTCAATGACCTCACGATCGCGCACGGCGACTATTCGGGCGGGCTCGCGGGCTGCATCACCGGATTCGGCGGCGCGGTCGAACTCAACCGCGTGACCGTCACCGACTGCCATTCGCGCGGCACCGTGCCGCTGGTGTTCGCGGGTGCGGTCGACGTGACCACGCTCGACATGACCGACAGCGTGATCAGCAACTCGAGCGCGACCGCGACCGGCATCAACGGCACCGCGATCGGCGGGGGCAGCTATGCGAGCGGCGGTATGTCCCTCGTCGACAGCACGATCAGCGGCAACACGGTCACCGCGCCGTGGGGCGTCAACGACGGCTACCTGACGATCGGCGGCGGCATCTACTCGCGCGGGAACCTCGTGCTGACGCGCAGCACGATCTCCGGCAATACGATCGAGGCGACCAACGACGGCGAGAACGCGCGAGGCGGCGGCGTGTTCGTGCGCGGTGTCGCGACCATCATCGCTTCGACCATCGATGGCAACAGCGCAGACGGCAGTGGTGGCGGCGTGTTCAAGGAGATCTTCAGCAACTACGGCGAGCCGCCACCGCCGAACGACACTCGCCTCACGATCAGCAACAGCACGATCTACGGGAATGCGGCGGGCGGTCGGGGCGCCGGCATCTATTCATTGCGGCCTACCACGATCGCGAGCAGCACGATCGCAAGCAACCATAATCTGATCGAATCGGGTGTCGGTTTGATGTTCGCAGACAGTTCGCAACCGCTGGAGATTCAGAGTTCGATCTTCTGGGACAATTGGAGTTGCGATGCGTGCTCGCCTCCACAATGGTCGGACATAGCCACGCTGACTCCTGACGAACCACTGACGATCCTCGGGGCAAACAATATCGTCCAGTCTGTATGGACGAACATTACTCTTCCTGCAGATACGCTCGCTACTTCCCCGGCACTGCTTCCGTTGGCACACAACGGCGGGCCCACGCGGACACTCGCATTTTACGATGGCAGTGCCGCGCTCGACGCTGGAAACAACGCTGCGAGCCTGGAATTCGACCAGCGCGGTGCTCCGTTCGCGCGCGTGTCGGGCGCGGCGGCCGACATCGGTGCCTACGAGCGCCAGCAGCCGCCCGCGAGCGACGTGATCTTCCGCGACGGTTTCGACGGCGCGGCCGCGGATTCGATCGAGTACGCGTACGACGACGGCGATGGCGACAACAACATCGGCCCGCCATCGAGCTTCGACCCCGACATGCTCTGGGGCAACTACTACCTCGCGCAGCCCGGCGGCGAACTCATCACGCGCATCTCGGTCGCCTTCGGCCCGACCTTTCCGTCGCTCGCGAACGGTCCGGTCACGTTCTGGCTGCTGCAGGATCCCGACGCCGATTTCGATCCCGGCAATGCGTTCGCGATCGCGAGCGTGCAGGGAACACCCGACGTGTTCAACGACACCTATTTCAGCGTCGAGGTGCCGCCGACCTGGGTGCAGGGCGGCTTCTTCGTCGCCGCGAGCGCGAAGCTGCTCGGCGGCGAGGACCGACCGGCGCGCTCGGACAGCTCGGACCCGGGCGACAAGTCGTGGTTCTACTACGCGCCCGACATCGCCGCGACGATCGACGATCTCGCCTCCGCGCCATTCGGCGCGCGGATGGACAACACGCAGTTCGTGCCGTTCCCCGGCGCATTCATGATCCGCGCAACGGGTGAACCGGCGCCCTGACCCACGTGAAGGCCGCCGCCGCGTGCGGCGGCCTTGCCGTGGCGTCATGGACAGCCGACATGGCGTCCGTTGCGAACGCGTGGAGCGCAGTCCCGATGGGCTCTACACGCGGCACGCACCCATGAACCATTGGAAGCGAGGCTGCCCGGCTCGCCCAAGGGCGTAGACTCGCGGCGTTGGATGCAGCGGGTCGGGGCAGCATGGGGCGATCGGCGCGAGGGCACGGGAACGGTCACGACGCGGACGGCACGCCGTGGGGCGAGCGCGACGCGGCGGGCCGGCGCGCGATGCTGACCGGCATCCTCGCGCAGGTGTCGAGCGAAGCGCTGCAGGGCGACACGCTCGAAGACGTGCTGCAGCGGATCGTCGACTGCATCGTGCTGCGGCTGCCGGTGACGATCGCGAGCATCATCCTGCTCGACGACGAGGGCGGCCACTTCGTGCAGGAAGTCTGGGCCGGCGCGCTCGAGCTCGACCTTCCGGGCACCCTGCCGTGGCCGGTCACGCTGGGCGCCGCAGGTCGCTGCGCGCGCAGCGGCCACGCGCAGCTGATCGTCGATACCGACGGCGATCCCGATTACGTGCCAGGCAACCGCGAGGTGCGTTCCGAATATCTCGTGCCGATCCGCCATCGCGCGCGCCTGCACGGCGTACTCAACCTCGAGAGCACGCGTGCGGACTTCTTCGCGCCCGAGGTGTGCGTGGTGTTCGATGCGATCGCGGCGCAGATCGCGGGGGCGATCCATCTCGCGCGCGTCGTGCGCGAGCTCGAGCACGCGAACCGCCGGTTGCAACGCCTGTCGATGAGCGACGGGCTCACGGGCATCGCCAACCGCCGCTGCTTCGACCAGCACCTGGCCGAACAGTGGGAGCAGCATGCGAAGGCGACGCGGCCGCTCGGGCTGCTGCTCGCCGATGTCGACTGCTTCAAGGCGCTCAACGACGCGCGCGGGCACCTGCACGGCGACGAATGCCTGCGCGAACTCGCGCAGGTGTGTTGCGAGGTCGCCGGTGTCGCGCGCGAATACGTCGCGCGTTACGGCGGCGAGGAGTTCGCACTGCTGCTGCCCGGCTGCGGACTGCGCGAGGCGCGGCGAGCCGGCGAACACCTGCGCCGCGCGGTCGAGGCGCGTGCAATGCCGCATCCACAGGCCGTCGCGCCGTGGGTGACGGTCAGCATCGGCGTGTCCTCGTTGCGCCCGCAGCCGGATCAGTCGTCGGACCTGTTGATCGCGATCGCGGACCGCGCGCTGTACGAGGCGAAATCGCTCGGGCGCAACCGCGTGGTTGCACGGGTCCGCGGCGTGCATCCGGTGTCACCGCCGAAGAGCTGATGCATTGCACGTTGGTCATCATCGTCGGAGCGGCGAAGGGGTGACCGTCGTATTGCACGTTCGCGTCGTTCTTGCGTTTTCGCGGCTTCGTCGATCGCGCCCGCGGCGCTCCTGCAGGTAGTCGACCGGAGCTCCTGTAGGAGCGGCAAAGCCGCGACCGTCGTCTTGCCCGTTCGCATCGAGTTTGCGGTTTCGTCGCTTCGTCGATCGCACCTGCGGCGCTCCTACTGCGGCGCCTCCACACCGTCGACGGGCGTGATGGCCTGCTCGAATCCGTCGACGAGGATGCGGTCGCCGCGGCGCACCTCGACGTCGTCGAGATGGAGCAGGCTGCCGGCGGCGGTCTGGTGGTGCGTGCCGAACAGCAGGCCGCCGATGCCGCGGCCGTGCACGCCGTGCGCGCGTGCGGTCACGGCCGGCACGTCGTCGATCGCGAGGTCCCAGGTGCCGGCATCGAGGTGGAACGTCGCGAGCACGCGCTGCCCGACGCCGGGGACGTAGTGGCCCACCACCGCTGCAGGCTCGCCGCTCGCATCGTTCGCGAGCACGTCGCCGGTCGAATGCAGTTCCATCGTGAGGAACGATTGCGCGCTTCCGCCCTGCTCGCGCACGTAGACGAGGCTGAAGAAGTCGAGCTGGTCGGCGCGGAACGTGAACGCGATCTCGAGGTCGCCGTGCGCGATTTCCTGCGCGTCGACGAACTCGAAACGGAGCGCGCGCGCGAGTCCCGGTGCATCGTGCGAGAGCTCCAGCGACGGCGTCGCGAACACGGACTCGCGCACGATCGCCGAGAGGCCTTCGTCGACCGTGATCGGCTGGCCGAGCAGTGCGCCACCGGTCGCGATCGCGGCATCGACGGGTTCGGCGTCGAAGTCCGCGTGCAGCGGTGGCGCATCTGCGAGCGCGTGCGTCGGCAGCGCGAGCACGGGCCCGGCGAGCAGGCTCGCGCGCAGGCCCACGGTCCGGATTCCGGCGGAGGGGAGGATGCGGGTCGGCAGCATGGCGGGGTCGGCGGTCGGGGCAGGGTGGTGCAGGATCGCGCCGCGGGCGCCACCGGTTGTCGCAAGCCGATCCGCGAAGCGTGATATTTCGATCACATCACGGTCGCCCGCGTGGCCGCCGGGTCCATAATCGGGCCTGCCGATCGCAGCCGGCTTCGACCCCTGGACATGAACGAGCAAGCCGCCCCGCTCGCCGACGCGCTGGCGCTCGCGCGCACGGGTGACCGCGCCGCCTGGGACCGCATATTCGCGTGCGCCTACGCCGAGCTGCAGGTGCTCGCGCGACGCGCGCGGCGCAGCCTCGGCGGCGCGACGCTCGACACCACCGGCCTCGTGCACGAGTGCTACCTGCGCCTGATCCGCAATTGCCCCGGCATCAACGACGGCGACCACCTGCTCGCGATCGCCGCGCAGGCGATGCGCCACCTGCTGATCGAGATGGCGCGCGCGCGGCTCGCGCACAAGCGCGGCGGTGGCGCCGAGCGCATCGACCTCGACGACATCGAACTCGCGCAGACGCGCGACGCGGAGGAACTGCTCGCGATCGACGACCTCCTGCGCAAGCTCGAGCACGACCAGCCGCAACAGGCCGCGGTCGTCGCCTGCCGCTTCTTCGCGGGGCTCAGCGAAGAGGAGACTGCGACGGCGCTCGGCCTCTCGACGCGCACCGTGCAGCGCGAGTGGGCGCGCGCGCGCGAGTGGCTCGCCGCACAGGATCCGCGGTGATCGACCGCGAACGCCTGCGCACGGGTGGCGCCTTCGGCGGCGCGCTGGTGCGCGCGCTGCTCGCGCAGTCGCCGCCGCCGCGCGAGCTCGAGCCCGGCGATGCGATCGGCGCGTTCCGCATCGTGCGCGAGCTCTCGCGCGGCGGCATGGCGATCGTCTATCTCGCCGAGCGCGCCGACGGCGAGTTCGAGCAGCGCGTCGCGCTGAAATGGATGGCGGTCGCGGGCGACCGCAGCGCCGCCGAGGAACTGTTCCGGCGCGAGCGGCAGACGCTGGCCGGGCTCGAGCACCCGGGCATCGCGCGCCTCATCGACGGCGGGCGCACGGCGGACTCGATGCTCTGGTTCGCGATGGAACTCGTCGAGGGCGAGCCGATCGACGCGTGGTGCCGCCACCACGTCGCGACGCGCGCGCAGCGCCTGCAGCTCGCGTTCGAGCTGTGCGACGCACTCGCATTCGCGCATTCGCGCCTGCTCGTGCATCGCGACATCAAGCCCTCGAACGTGCTCGTCGACGCGCAGGGACGCGTGCGCCTGCTCGACTTCGGCATCGCGCGGCTCGCCGACCAGCAGGACCTGCTCGGCAACCATGCGCTGACGCCGCGCTACGCGAGCCCGGAGCAATGGCGCGGCGAAGCGGTGACGGTGAGCTCGGACGTCTACCAGGCCGGCTTGCTGGTCGCGGCGCTGCTCGACGTGCTGCCGGTGCCCGCCGCGGAGGGCCACGCAACTGCGCTCGCGGGTGCCGCGCCCGGCGCCGCGCCGGTGGCGCTCGCGAGCGCGCAGCTGCGCGCGCTGCCGCGCGATCTCGCGGCGATCCTCCAGCGCGCCACCGCGCTCGACCCGCGCGAGCGCTACGCGGGCGTCGCCGCGCTCGCAGATGACATCGCGCGCTTCCTCGCGCATCGCCCCGTCGCGGCGCGCGCCGGCGGCGTCGGCTACCTCGCGTCGCGTTTCGTGCGGCGCCATCCGGTCGCGGTCGCGGGCGCACTGTTCGGCATCGTGTTGCTGGCCGGCGCCGGCTGGCGCGTCGCGATCGAACGCGACGCAGCGCGCGCGCAGGCGGTGCGCGCCACGGCGCAGGCCGAACGCGCGGAAGCCGCGATCGAGTTCCTGTCGGGCCTCCTGATGTGGGCGACGCCGCAGCAGCACCGCGGCGAGGAGAAGACCGTCGCCGAAGCGCTTGCCTACGGCACCGCGCAGCTGCGCACGAGCCTCGAGAACCAGCCCGCGCTGCGCGCACGCCTGCTCTACATGCTCGGCAAGATGTACTCGCAGCGGCGCGAGCGCGACAGCAGTCGCGCGCTGTACGAGGAATCGTATGCACTGCTCAAACGCGAGGAAGCGCCCGACCCAGCGTTGCTCGCGGACGTCGCGTACGGCCTCGCGGCGCAGCTGTCCGACGCGCCAGACCGCGCGCGATCGCTCGCGCTCGTCGACGAAGCGATGCAGCTGTACGGCGATCGCAAGAGCCAGGCCGAGCGACGCATCCATGCGTGGCGCCTGAAGGCGATCCGGCTCAACCAGGACGGCCAGCTCGAGCGCGCGATCGCGGAGAATCGCGCCGCGCTCGCGAGCGCGCTCGAACGCCTCGGCGCCGACAACGCGGCGACCGCGCGCGCGATGCACGACCTCTCGGGCCGGCTCGCCGAAGGCGGCTATTTCGACGAGGCGCTCACGCTGAAGCGCCAGGGCTATGCGACGCTCGCGCGCCTCAACGGGACCGATCATCCCGATACCAGCCTCGCCGCGCTCGGCCTCGCGGGATTGCTGATCGCGCGTGGCGACTACGACGAGGCCGATGCGCTGGTCGCGAGCGATGGCGAGGTCCGCAGGCGCCTGTGGGGCGAACAGCACACCGAGTACGCGCGCCACCTGTTCCTCGTCGCGAACTACCAGTTGCAACTCGGGCGCGTCGCCGAGGCACGCAGCGCGATCGAACGCGCGATCGCGATCAACGAAGCGAGCGGCGCGCGCGGGCGCACCGCGTTGTCGATGCAGTACGAAACGCTCGCTCGCGCGCGCGAGCAGCTCGGCGACCTCGACGGCGCGGTCGCGGCGTTCCGCCATGGCCAACAGCCCGACCTGTTCGGAGCGCGCCTCGGCTGGGACGGCGGCGACCTGTGGCTCGGCGAGGCGCGCGTGCTGCGCAAGCTCGGCCGCGGCGCCGAGGCCGCGCCTGCGCTCGAGCAGGCCGCGCGGGTCTGGCAGGACCTGCACGCCTCCCATCCGAGCCATGCGATGCTCGCGATCGAGCGTGGATTCATGCAGCTCGGTTCGGGCGATGCGCGCGCGGCGCGCGCACAGGCCGCACGCGCGCACGCGCTGTTGCCGGATCGGCCCGAGTTCGATGCCGCGCGTCGCGAACTCGCGGCGCTCGATCGTGAGCTCGCGCGCGCGGGCTGAGGCCGCTGCGCACCGGCGGCGTCAGCTTCCGACCAGGCGGCGCGCGAGACTCGTGTCGCTTCCGCACAGCGCCTGCAAGGCAAGGCGCACTTCGATCGCGAGGAACGGCAGGCCGTTTTCACAGGCAAGCTCGTGCAGCCGGCGCAGGCGCGCGTGCGGCATCGCGGCCGGCTGCCGCGCGCAGGCCTCGAGCGCGGTGAGCAGGGCACCGCCACGTTGCGTCACGCCGCTCGCGGTTCGCGTCGCGGGCTCGCGCGTGACCGGCACGACGATGCGGTAGCCGCGCCGATGCCGCGTCTCGATGAAGCGCGGCGCGCGCGCGTCGTCGCCGAGCGCCTGGCGCAGTTCGACGATCACGTTGGGCACCGCGCTCGGCGAAATCGCGTGCCGGCCCCAGACATCGTCGAGCAACTGGTCGAGCGTGACCAGCGCGGGCGCGGCCTCGAGCAGGCGGCGCAGCGTCGCGAAGGCCTTGCGCCGCAGGATCCGCACGCCGCCGGGGCCGACCAGTTCCTCGCGTGCGAGATCGAGCCTGAAGCCGCCGAAGCACCAGGCGCCGGCACGGGCGTCCTGTGCGCGTTCCATCGTCTGCATCGGTTACTCCATCGGACTCGCGCGGACACGGCGCCCGCACCCCGTCTCACGAGAAGCCGCGCGGATTCCCGCCAGGCGCGCGACGACGGTGGCGGCGCCGCGGGCCCGGCCTCCAGTAGACTCGCCGCGATGGAGATTTCGAAGACCTTCCAGATCGAGGCGGCGCACCGGCTGCCGAACGTGCCCGCGGGGCACAAGTGCGCGCGCCTGCACGGCCACTCGTTCCGCATCGAGATCCATGTCACCGGACCGCTCGATCCCGAACTCGGCTGGATCATGGATTACGCCGACATCAAGAAGGCGTTCGAACCGCTGTTCGACCAGCTCGACCATCGCTGCCTCAACGACGTGCCGGGCCTCGAGAATCCGACCAGCGAACGCCTCGCGGCGTGGATCTGGGAGCGCCTGCGTCCCGGGCTGCCGCAACTGTGCGAAGTCGTCGTGCACGAAACCTGCACCTCGACCTGTCGCTACCGCGGCGGCCAGCGTCGCGCGTGACCGCGGCAGGGGGTCCACGCCCCGATGCGCTTTCGCGGATCGCCGACCGCGGCAGGATACCTGCGCCGCAACATGCGCGAGTCCAAACGCAACCCATTGATGGACATGGCCTAGGGCTGAACGAAGGCCCCGATCCTGCGTTCTGCGACCCTTCGCGTGTTGCATCGCAACAAAACCTCTGCTAGAGTGCCTTCCACACTCCCCAGACACCCAGAGGCAACGATCATGTTCGAGCAGATCAATTCCCAAAACGCGGCGCTCGGCAAGAGCTATGCCGATACCTTCGTCAAGGCCCAGGGCCTGGCCCTCGCCGGTTTCGAGCGCATCACCGAGCTCAACCTCAAGGCGTTCGAAGAGCGCATGAAGGCGTCGGTCGAGTTCTGGACCGAGGCCGCCGAAGTCCGCGATTTCGAAGGCCTGAAGACGATTTCCGAGAAGGGCGTCCAGCTCGCCAAGGAAAGCGCCGAGAAGCTCTACGCCAACAGCCAGGAAGTGTTCGGCGTCTCGCTGAAGACCTCCGAAGCGCTCGGCTCGCTCGCGAAGGGCAGCCTCGAGAACACCAGCGAAGCGATGACCAAGCAGGCCGCGACGGCGCGCAAGGCCGCCCGCTGAGGCAACGGTTCCCACAGGGAATCGACGCCGCCGCATCTCCCCTGTTGCGGTGGCGTCCAGTTGGAGGCCGGACCCTGTCCGGCCTCTTTTTTTTGGCCCCGGCGGCGTTGCATGCGCTGCGGCAATCGGACGCAGCCCGGGAGGACGGCGTCACGCGCATCTCCGGCTCCGATGCACGCGCGAACCCGCGCGCGTGATTGCTACAAGCTGCGAGGGCTTGGTAAACTCTTCAGGCTTTGCAGCGGTGGTTGACGGGAGACCGCGCCGCATCCTTCTCCCTCGCCGGGAGTGATCCAGTGCGCAATTCCATCTCCCACGGCTGGCGCGTGGCGATCCGCACGGCAACCTTGCAGCTCGGCGCGACGATCGCGACGGCGCTGGTCGCGGCGGCGTTCGGCTGGCGCGTCGCGCTCGCGGCATTCGCGGGCGGGCTCATTGTTGCCGCAGGCAACATGGTGTTCGCGCTGCGCCTGTTCGGCCGGGGCGTGACGCCGGCGCGGATGGCGCTGCGCTCCGCCTACGCGGCGGAGCTGTTGAAGTGGTGCTGGCTCTGCGCGGCGCTGTATGTCGCGATTGCCGTGCTGAAGCTGCCGTTCCCGGGCTTGATCGCGGGGATGCTCGCGGCCCAGTTTGCGTTTTGGCTCGCCCTCATTGCAACCAGGTAACACGATGGCCACTGAACAAGCCGGCTCGGCCGACATGACCGGGTACATCCAGCACCACCTGCAGCACGCGCAGCTGAGCGTCGGCGAAGGCGTGTTCATGAAGATCAACGTCGACACCCTGTTCTTCACGGTGCTGTCGGCGGTCGTCTTCATGTTCCTGTTCGTGCTGCTCGCGCGTCGCGCGACCGCCGGCGTGCCGGGCAAGCTGCAGTGCGCGATCGAGATGGTCGTGCTGTTCGTCGATGGCCTGGTCAAGGAAACCTTCCACGGCACCAGCAAGATCGTCGCGCCGCTGATGATCACGATCTTCTGCCTCGTGTTCCTCATGAACTTCATGGACCTGGTGCCGGTCGACCTGCTGCCGTGGGCGTGGGCGAACGTGTATGCGGTGGCCGGCCATGATCCCCACCATGCCTACCTGCGCGCGGTACCGACCGCCGACCTCAACACCACGCTCGGCATGGCGCTGTGCGTGTTCCTGCTGATCCAGTACGTCGGCATCAGCAGCAAGGGCCTCGGCAAGTTCTTCGGCGAGTTCCTGACCGCGCCGTTCCATGCCGACGGGGCCGTCGGCAAGGTGCTGCTGGTGATCCCGAACCTGTTGCTGCGGCTGATCGAGGAAGCGGTGCGCCCGGTCAGCCTGAGCCTGCGACTGTTCGGCAACATGTACGCGGGCGAGCTGATCTTCATCCTGATCGCGGTGATGACGCTCGGCGCCGCGCTCGGCGATTTCTCGACCTGGCCCCTCGGCATCGGCCAGTTCGTCGCGGGCTTCGCCTGGACCGCGTTCCATATCCTGATCATCACGCTGCAGGCCTTCATCTTCATGGTGCTGAGCCTGGTGTACCTGAGCATGGCCGCGGAGAGTCATTGACTTGTGCGTTCATCCTTGAACGCGAGAATCAAGAAGCGGCCATCCTTGGCCGCACTTTCAAAGTGAAGCACGAGCGCGCCTGGATGGACGTTCGTGGCGAATGACCCGCTTCGTCGTAGTGCCGTAACAACCCGATTCCTACATCACCCTAGAGAACCACGGAGACAACCATGGAAACCATCGCCAACATCGCACAGGTCGCCGATGTCCTCAGCATGACCGTCATCGCCGCCTCGCTGCTGATCGGCTTCGGTGCGCTCGGCACCGCGATCGGCTTCGCGCTGCTCGGTGGCAAGTTCATCGAGGGTGCGTCGCGCCAGCCGGAGCTGACCCCGATGCTGCAGACCAAGATGTTCATCGTCGCGGGCCTGCTCGACGCGGTGCCGATGATCGGCGTCGCGATCGCGCTGCTGCTGCTGTTCGCGAACCCGCTGCTCGGCACGCTCGGCGTCCAGTAACAATCCCGCGATCCCGGCAGGGCCGGCGCGCAGGCGTCGTCCCCGCCAGCCAGGAGCAACGCAATGGTTCCGAACATCACCCTGGTCATCCAGGGCCTGGCGTTCTTCGCCGTGGTCCTGCTGGTCATGAAATTCGGCTGGCCGCACATCATCGCGGCGATCGAAGAACGCCAGAAGAAGATCGAGGAAGGCCTCAACCAGGCCGAGAAGGCGCGCAAGGAGCTCGCCGATGCCGACGCACGCGTCGCGGACGAGATCCGCAAGGCGCGCGCCGAAGCGACGCAGATCATCGAGAAGGCGAACCAGCAGGCCGCGCAGATCGTCGACAAGGCGCGCCAGGACGCGATCGTCGAGGCGACCAAACAGAAGGCGATCGCCGCGGCCGACATCGAGGCGCAGGCGCACAAGGCACGCGAGGAATTGCGTGGCAAGGTCGCCGAGCTCGCGGTCGCCGGCGCGGAGAAGATCCTGCGCCGCGAGATCGACGCGAACGCGCACAAGGCGCTGATCGACCAGCTCGTCACCGAGATCTGACCGATGTCCGACGCACTCACCCTCGCCCGACCGTACGCGCGCGCCGCATTCGAACTCGCGCGTGACCACGACGGCCTCGCCGCCTGGGCCGGCAAGCTCGCGTTCGCCGCGCAGGTCGCGGCCGATCCGCGCGTCACCGCGCTGTTCGGCGATCCGCGCGTCGCGCAGGCCGACCTCGCCGCGCTGTTCGCGCCCGAGGGCGAGCCGGCCGATTCGGCCTACTCGCGCTTCACCGGGATGCTCGCGGAAAACCAGCGCCTGCCGGTGCTGCCCGAGATCGGCGCGCTGTTCGAAGGCTACAAGCAGGACGCCGAGCGCGTGCTCAAGGTGAACGTGCGTTCGGCCTCGCCGATCGACTCGGCGGAAACCGCCAAGCTCAAGGACGCGCTCAAGCGCCGCTTCGGACGCGACATCGAGATCGAGCAGTCGATTGATGCGAGCGTGCTCGGCGGCGCCGTGATCGACGCGGGCGACGTCGTCATCGACGGCTCCGTGCGCGGCCGGCTGGCGCGGCTGGAGCAAGCATTGGCGAGTTGAAAGCCGTGATGGGTGATTCGTGACGGGTGATCCGAGCAGGCGGGATTGCCGGTCACGAATCGCGATTCGCGAACCACCGATCACGGCAGCAGAACCAAACCATCCCGCGCACCGCATCCGCGACGCGCGACCGAGGAAACCACCATGGCCACCACGATCAATCCGTCCGAAATCAGCGAGCTCATCAAGAGCCGCATCGAGAAGTTCAAGCTGTCCGCGGAATCGCGCAACGAAGGCACGCTGACCAGCGTGTCCGACGGCATCGTGCGCATCCACGGCCTCAACGACGTGATGTCGGGCGAGATGGTCGAGCTGCCGGGCGACACGTTCGCGCTGGCGCTGAACCTCGAGCGCGATTCGGTCGGCGCCGTCGTGCTCGGCGACTACGAGCATCTGCGCGAGGGCGACACCGCCAAGACCACCGGCCGCATCCTCGAAGTGCCGGTCGGCCGCGAGCTGCTCGGCCGCGTCGTCAACGCGCTCGGCGAGCCGATCGACGGCAAGGGCCCGCTCAACGCGAAGCAGACCTCGCCGGTCGAGAAGGTCGCGCCGGGCGTGATCTGGCGCAAGTCGGTCGACCAGCCCGTGCAGACCGGCTACAAGTCGATCGACTCGATGATCCCGATCGGCCGCGGCCAGCGCGAGCTGATCATCGGCGACCGCCAGACCGGCAAGACCGCGGTCGCCGTCGACGCGATCATCAACCAGAAGAATTCCGGCATCAAATGCATCTACGTCGCGATCGGCCAGAAGCAGAGCTCGATCGCGAACGTCGTGCGCAAGCTCGAAGAGCATGACGCGCTCGCGCACACCGTGATCGTCGCCGCCTCGGCGTCGGAATCGGCCGCGATGCAGTACATCGCCCCGTACGCGGGTTGCGCGATGGGCGAGTTCTTCCGCGACATCGGCGAAGACGCGCTGATCATCTACGACGACCTCACCAAGCAGGCCTGGGCCTACCGCCAGATCTCGCTGCTGCTGAAGCGCCCGCCGGGCCGCGAAGCCTATCCGGGCGACGTGTTCTACCTGCACAGCCGCCTGCTCGAGCGCGCCTCGCGCGTGTCCGAGGAGTACGTCGAGAAGTTCACCAACGGCGCGGTCAAGGGCAAGACCGGCTCGCTCACGGCGCTGCCGATCATCGAGACCCAGGCGGGCGACGTCTCGGCGTTCGTCCCGACCAACGTGATCTCGATCACCGACGGCCAGATCTTCCTCGAGACCGACCTGTTCAACGCGGGCATCCGCCCGGCCGTGAACGCGGGCATCTCGGTGTCGCGCGTCGGTGGCGCGGCGCAGACCAAGATCGTCAAGAAGCTCTCGGGCGGCGTGAAGCTCGCGCTCGCGCAGTACCGCGAGCTCGCCGCGTTCGCGCAGTTCGCCTCCGACCTCGACACCGCGACGCGCGCGCAGCTCGAGCGCGGCCAGCGCGTGACCGAGCTCATGAAGCAGAAGCAGTACGCGCCGCTGTCGATCGCCGAGCTGTCGCTCTCGATCTACGCGGCCGAGAAGGGCTTCCTCGACGACCTGCCGCTGAACAAGGTGTTGCCGTTCGAAGCCGCGCTGCACGCGCACTTTCACAACAACCACGGCGACCTCATGAAGAAGATCGTCGACACCGGCGACTGGAACAACGACATCGAGGCGCAGTTCAAGAAGGGCGTTGAAGAGTTCAAGAAGACCGGCTCCTGGTAAAGCGGTGATTTGTCATTCGTGATTCGTGATTCGCGAAAGCGGATCGCGAACACGAATCACCAATCACGATTCACCAACCACAAGCGAGCGTAGCGAGCAAATGGCAGGCGCAAGAGAAATCCGCACGAAGATCAAGAGTGTCGCCAACACCCGCAAGGTGACGCGCGCGCTCGAGATGGTTTCGGCGTCGAAGATCCGCAAGGCGCAGGAACTGATGCGCGCCTCGCGCCCGTACGCGCGCATGATGCGCCAGGTCATCGGCCACGTCGCGCACGCGAACGTCGAGTACAAGCACCCGTTCCTGGTCTCGCGCGACGAGGTCCGGCGCGTCGGCTACGTCGTGGTGTCGACCGACCGCGGCCTCTGCGGCGGCCTCAATTCGAACCTGTTCCGCAAGCTGCTCGGCGAGATCCGCGGCTGGCAGGAGAAGGGCGTCGAGGTCGACCTCGTCTGCATCGGCCAGAAGGCGACGCAGTTCTTCCGCCGCCTCAAGGTCAACATGGTGGGCTCGGTCACGCATCTCGGCGAGAAGCCGCAGGTCGCGCAGCTGATCGGCGTGATCAAGGTCATGCTCGACGCCTACACCGACGGGCGCATCGATCGCGTCAACATCGCCTACAACGACTTCGTCAACACGATGACGCAGCGCGTGATGAGCGAGTCGCTGCTGCCGCTGCCGCCGTCGGATGAACCGGTGTCCGCGCACGGCTGGGATTACCTTTACGAACCGAGCCCGGACGTCGTGCTCGAGCACGTGCTCACGCGCTACATCGAGTCGCTGGTCTACCAGGCCGTGCTCGAGAACCTCGCGAGCGAGCATGCCGCGCGCATGGTCGCGATGAAGAGCGCGTCGGACAACGCGACCAAGGCGATCGATTCGCTCACCCTGGTCTACAACAAGGCGCGCCAGGCGGCGATCACGCAGGAAATTTCCGAGATCGTCGGCGGCGCTGCCGCTGTATGAGTGCGATCGTCCCTGATCGCGAAGATCAAGAAGCGGCCATCCATGGCCGCACTTCTCACTAACAGCGCGGCTTCGGCCACGCTACGGCAAGTCTAAGAAGAGTCATCCGGAGTCCCATCATGAGCCAGGGCAAAGTCGTACAAATCATCGGCGCCGTCGTCGACGTCGAGTTCCCGCGCGAATCCGTGCCGAAGGTGTATGACGCGCTGAAGATCGACGGCATGGCGATCACGCTCGAGGTGCAGCAGCAGCTCGGCGATGGCGTCGTGCGCACGATCGCGCTGGGTTCGACCGACGGCCTCAAGCGCGGCCTCGTCGCCAACAACACCGGCGACGGCATCAAGGTGCCGGTCGGCAAGGAAACGCTCGGCCGCATCATGGACGTGCTCGGCAACCCGATCGACGAAGCCGGCCCGATCGGCGCGCAGGACGAATGGGTGATCCATCGCCCGGCGCCCGCGTACTCGGACCAGGCGGCCGCGAACGAACTGCTCGAAACCGGCATCAAGGTCATCGACCTCGTGTGCCCGTTCGCGAAGGGCGGCAAGGTCGGCCTGTTCGGCGGCGCCGGCGTCGGCAAGACCGTCAACATGCTCGAGCTCATCAACAACATCGCGACGCAGCACGCGGGCCTGTCGGTGTTCGCGGGCGTCGGCGAGCGCACGCGCGAAGGCAACGACTTCTACCACGAGATGATCGATGCGGGCGTCGTCAAGCCGAGGAAATGGGCGTGCTGCAGGAGCGCATCACCTCGACCAAGACCGGCTCGATCACCTCGATCCAGGCCGTGTACGTGCCCGCGGACGACCTGACCGACCCGTCGCCGGCGACCACGTTCGCCCACCTCGACGCGACCGTCGTGCTTTCGCGCAACATCGCTTCGCTCGGCATCTACCCCGCGGTGGATCCGCTCGACTCGACCAGCCGCCAGCTCGACCCGCTCGTGATCGGCACCGAGCACTACGAGACCGCGCGTCGCGTGCAGGGCACGCTGCAGCGCTACAAGGAACTCAAGGACATCATCGCGATCCTCGGCATGGACGAGCTCAGCGAGGAAGACAAGCAGGCGGTCTCGCGCGCGCGCAAGATCGAGCGCTTCTTCTCGCAGCCGTTCACGGTCGCGCAGGTGTTCACCGGGGCCCCGGGCAAGTACGTCTCGCTGAAGGAGACGATCCGGGGCTTCAGGATGATCTGCGACGGCGAGTGCGACCACCTGCCGGAACAGGCGTTCTACATGGTCGGCGGCATCGACGAGGCCTTCGAGAAGGCCAAGACGATGGGCGCGAAAGCCGCCTGAGCGGCTTCGCCGCGGGAAAGGGGAATGGGCAATAGGGAATAGTCGAAAGCGACAAGACGACGAAACCTGCTCCGCCATTCTCCATTCCCGATTCCCCATTCCCGTCGACCGAACGAAGTGAGAGAGACACCATGGCCACAATCCGCTGCGACATCGTGAGCGCCGAGGAAGAGATCTTCCACGGCAACGCGCAGATGGTCATCGCGACCGGCGAGATGGGCGAGCTCGGCATCGCGCCGCGCCATGCGCCGCTGATCACGCGGCTGAAGCCGGGCCAGGTGCGCGTGATGCTCGAGAACGGCGAGGAGCAGTTCTTCTACGTCTCCGGCGGCATCCTCGAGGTGCAGCCGAGCGTCGTGACCGTGCTCGCCGATACCGCGATCCGCGCGAAGGACCTCGACGAAGCGGCCGCGCGCGGCGCCAAGGACGAGGCCGAGCGCGCGCTCGCGAACCGTTCCGACGCGCTCGAAGTCGCTCAGGCGCAGGCGCAGCTCGCGCAGGCGATGGCCCAGCTGCAGGCACTCGAACGCCTGCGCCGCTCGCTCAAGCACTGAGCGCGGGCCGCACCACGCAGTGATCGAAGACGCCGGCGCACGCCGGCGTTTTTTGTCTGCGCCCGATCTCCTCCTTCTCCCGCCTGCGGGAGAAGGTGCCCCGCAGGGGCGGATGAGGGGCGCTCTTGATCTTCGCGCGTACTCGCACGATCAAGATCAAAAGCCGCCCCCTTCTGCCGCTGTGCGGCATCTTTCCCCGCGCGCGGGGGAAGCCGAAGCCGCGTGAGTGGGGGAAGCGGCGACGAGCGTCGCGACCCGCCGGAAAGACGGCGCGACGCCGACCCGGCGCTTTGTCTAGAATGTGAACCACGTCTCAGCGATTGCCCCGGGGGGATTGGGCCGGGGAGCGCCTGCGCGGCTGCAGCCGCGGGTGCATGTCGTCGCGACGCCCCGGCCAAGCCGCCCGACCTGCATCCTCTGGAGGAGTTTCCGTGACGAGTGCGCCCCTGCATGTGATCGTCCTCGCCGCGGGCGAGGGCAAGCGGATGAAGTCGGCCCAGCCCAAGGTGCTGATGCCGCTGGCCGGAAGGCCGATGCTCGCGCACGTGCTCGACACCGCGCGCACGCTGCAGCCCGCGCGCATCCACGTCGTGCACGGACACCTCGGCGAGCAGGTCAAGGCCGCGCTGACCGATCTCGGCGACCTCGCCTGGGTGCACCAGCCGCGCCAGCAGGGGACCGGCCACGCGGTGCGCCTCGTGATGCCCGACATCCCCGAGGACGGGCGCGTGCTCGTGCTCTACGGCGACGTGCCGCTGATCCGCGCCGACACGCTGCGCAAGCTGCTGCAGGTCGAGACGCCGCTCGCGGCGCTGGTGACGCAGCTCGACAATCCCTACGGCTACGGCCGCGTCGTGCGCGACGGCATCGGCCGCATCCGCGCGATCGTCGAGGAGAAGGACGCCAACACCGAGCAGCGCGCGATCACCTGCGTCAACAGCGGCATCCTCGCCGCCGACGCGCGCCGCCTGCGCGTGTGGCTCAACAACCTCACCGACCAGAACGCGCAGCGCGAGTACTACCTCACCGACGTGTTCGCGCAGGCCAACGAGGAAGGCGAGCCGGCCGAAGCGAGCGTGTGCCTGAATCCGCAGGAAGTGTTCGGCGCGAACGATCCGTGGCAACTCGCGGGCCTCGAACGCATGCACCAGCGCATGCGCGCGACCCAGCTCGCGGCCGCGGGAGTGCGCTTCGCCGATCCCGTGCGCTTCGACGTGCGTGGCGACGTGCGCGTCGGCCGCGACGTCGAGATCGACATCGACGTGATCCTCGAAGGCCTGGTCGAACTCGGCGACGAGGTGCGCATCGGGCCGTACTGCCGCATCCGCAACTCGACGCTCGCGGCCGGCACGATCGTGCACTCGCACTGCAACCTCGACGGCGTCGTCACGCACGGTCCCTGCGACATCGGCCCGTTTGCGCGCCTGCGCGCGGGCACCGAGCTCGCGAGCGGCAGCCGCATCGGCAACTTCGTCGAGACCAAGAAGGCACGCTTCGGCGAGAACGCGAAGGCCAACCACCTGTCCTACATCGGCGATGCCGAGGTCGGCGCGGGCGTGAACATCGGCGCCGGCACGATCACCTGCAACTACGACGGCGCGAACAAGCACGCGACGACGATCGAGGAAGGCGCGTTCATCGGTTCGAACACCGCGCTGGTCGCGCCCGTGCGCATCGGCAAGGGCGCGACGATCGGCGCGGGTTCGGTCGTCACGCGCGATGCGCCGGACGCCGAACTCACGCTCGCGCGCGCGCGCCAGACCACGATCCCGGGCTGGCGCCGCCCGACCAAGGGTTGATGCCTGCGCGCACCCGCGCGCGAGCGACTCAGGCGTAGCGCTGCTGCAGGTAGCGGAAGTATGCGCGCAGGCCCTGTGCCTCGCCGCCGCGCGGGCGGCCGGGCCTGTCGGTATCGTTCCAGGAGTACACGTCGAGGTGGGCCCACGCCTGCGACTCGGGTACGAAGCGCTCGAGGAACAGCGCCGCGGTGATCGCGCCCGCGTGGCGCGAGGCACCCGAGTTCGCGAGATCGGCGATGTGCGATTCGAGCATCGGCAGGTACGGCCGCCACAGCGGCATGCGCCAGAGCGGGTCGCGCGCGTCCTGCGCCGCCTGCAGCAAGCCGTTCGCGACCTCGTCGCGATTGGCGAACAACGCGGGCAGGTCCGGACCGAGCGCGACGCGCGCCGCGCCGGTCAATGTCGCGAAATCGAGGACCAGGTCCGGTGACAGCGAGGCCGCATACGCGAGTGCGTCGCAGAGCACGAGCCGCCCTTCCGCATCGGTGTTGTCGACTTCGACCGTGATGCCCGCGCGCGTCGTGATCACTTCACCAGGGCGATAGGCATTGCCCGCGACCGCGTTCTCGACCGCAGGGACCAGCAGCGTCAGGCGCACCGGCAGTTTCGTCGACAGCACGAGCTGGGCCAGCGCGATCGCGTGCGCGGCGCCGCCCATGTCCTTCTTCATCCAGCGCATGCCGTCGGCGGTCTTGAGGTCGAGGCCGCCGGTGTCGAAGCACACGCCCTTGCCGATCAGCACGACGTGCGGCGCGCCCGCCTCGCCGTGCGTGAGCTCGACCAGGCGTGGCGCGCGATGGCTTGCGCGCCCGACCGCATGGATCGTCGGGAAGCCGGCCGCGAGCAGGTCGTCGCCCACCCATTCGCGGAACGTCGCGCGATGGCGCTGTGCGAGCGCCTGCACCTCGGCCGCGAGTTCGGCCGGGCCGAGGTCCTCGGTCGGCGTGTTGACGAGGTCGCGCACGCAGTAGACCGCCTGCGCGATCGCACTCGCATGCCCGACGCCGCCCTCGTCGACGACGAGCTGGGCGGCCGCATGCAGCGGCTTCTTGTAGCGCGTATAGCGATATGCACCGAGTGCCCAGGCCAGCGCGACCTCGTCGGCGGCGAGCGCGAGCCCGCGCGCGTCGACGTGATAGCGCCCGGGCGGCAGGCGCTGCGGAAGGCTCGCGACGGCCGCGAACGCGTCACGCGCATCGCACCCCACGAGCACCGCCTGCGGCGCGCCATCGGTCCCGGGAAGCACGAGGAAGCGGCCGCCTTCGCCTGCGAATGCATGCGTGCTGCACCAGCGCGTGGCCGCATCACCGAAGCCTGCCACGGCGGCGGGGAAGCTCTCGCGGTCGACCGCGAGCAGGGGGACTGCTTCAGCGGCATCCGCCGCGTCTACCCAGGCATCCATTGGCGACTCCTTGCGAACGCGCCATTGTCGCACTCCGCGTGGCGCCCCGCGCGGGGTTCAGGCGGCCGGGCCGCCCGCATGCTCGAGGTCGTGGCGTGCGAGCCAGTCGACGAGTTCGCCGAGGTCGCGCAGCGCGAGATCCGGCGGCTCCGCATGCGGCCAGTCCTCGCCCGTGCGATTGAGCCAAGCCGTGCGCAACCCGGCCGCACGCGCGCCCGCGACATCGAGCTCGGGGTCATCGCCGACATGCAGCACCTGCGAGGGCGCGAGTCCGAGCCGCGCGCAGGCCTCGAGGAAGATCTCCGGCGCCGGCTTGGCGATGCCGCACTCGCGCGCCGACAGCCGGTGCGCGAAGTGGTGGCCGAGTCCGATCCGCGCGAGGTCGGCATTGCCATTGGTGATGCTGACCAGCGGTCCGCGCGCCGCGAGCGCGGCGAGCGCGGGCACCGCATCGGCGTAGCACTCGACGCGGTTGCGCGCGGCGATGTAGGCCTCGCACGCCGCGTCGACGTGCTCGTCGCCATGGCGGCAGTGCGCGAACGCACGCGCGATCGTGAGGCGCCGCTGCGCGCCGTAGTCGTGCGCGAGATGCGG
This sequence comes from Lysobacteraceae bacterium, assembly GCA_004143945.1. Taxonomy (GTDB): domain Bacteria; phylum Pseudomonadota; class Gammaproteobacteria; order Xanthomonadales; family Rhodanobacteraceae; genus Dokdonella_A. The sequence goes on along the minus strand of SEHB01000003.1, from coordinate 294,923 downwards.
GTGCTCCTGCGCGACCTGCTCGCGCAGCACGCGCAGCGCCGGGATCGACCAGGCGTCGGCCACGGTCGGATGATGCGTGCGCAGCCAGTCGTCGAGCGCGCGTTCGGCTGCGTCGATCGCGGGCGCGATCGGCCACAGCGTGTCGTCGAGGTCGAGCGAAACCGCGAGGATGCGCGCGCGCATCGTGTCGCGTCGTACGGCTACTTGCCGCCTCCGGCGCCACCGCTGACGTTGCCGAACGATGCGGCCGGCTTGGCCGGCGCAGCCTCGGCCTTCTTCGGCGCAGGCTTGGCGGCAGCGGTCGCGTCGGACTTCTTCGGCGCGGGTTTGGCGGCAGCGGTCGCAGCCGGCTTCTTCGGCGCAGGCTTCGCGGCCACGGTGGCGGCGGGCTTCGCGGTCGCAGGCTTCGCGGCGACGGTGGCCACGGGCTTGGCCGCAGGCGTGGCTGCCGCCGGCTTGGCCGGAACGCTCGCAACGGGCTTCTTCGCAACCGGCTTCGCGGACGCGGCAGCGGGCTTCGCCGCAGGCGTCGCGGCGGCGACCGGGGCTGCGGTCTTCGCAGGCGTGGCGGCGGTCTTCGCGGCGGCCTCTTCGGCCTTCTTCTGCTCGGCGCGCGCGAGGTTCTCGCGTGCGGCCTGCGCGGTCGCCGAGGTCGAGGAAATGCGCGTCGCCGCATCGAGCGTCGCGCGCGGCGCGGCGACCGGGGTCGGCATCGGCTTGCCGGTCAGCGCGGCGACGCTCGCCGCGTCACGACCGACCTGGGTGTCGATGAACACGAGGCGCTGCTCGTTGCGCATCGCGACGTCGCCGGCCTCGCCGTACGGCACGAGCTGGTGCTTGCGCAGGATCGCCTTGGCCTCGGGCGTGTCGAGGAACGCGAGGAAGCGCAGCACCGCGTCGTGCTTGGGCGAGGCCTCGCGCTCGGCGATGTAGAGCGTGATGTAGAGCGGATAGCTGCCGTCGCCGACCGAGGCGGTCGACGGCGCGACGTTCTCGACGCGCAGCATCTTGAGGCCCTTGTTCGCGTGCGCGCGCGCCAACGTGGTCAGGCCGAGGCCGGCCTGGTCGATCGCGATCGCTTCCTCGAGCTTGGCGGTGTTGAGGTAGAGCCGCGGCGCCGCGATCGGCTGGTGGCCCTTGCGGTACACGAGTTCGCGCAGCGAGTACTCGACGCCGTCGAGCGGGCTCGCGATCGCGTAGAGGTTGATCGCCTTGTCCGGCCCGCCGAGCTCCTTCCAGTTCGTGATGCGGCCGTAGTAGAGGTCGTGGATCTGCTTGAGGCTGATCGAGGACACCGGGTTCTTCGCGTGCACGACCATCACCGCCGCGTCGAGCGCGACCGGATTGAAGTTGAGGCCGGCTTCCTCGGCGCGTCGAGCGAACTTGCCGCGTGCGCTGCCCGCGATGTCGGCGCTGCCCGTCGCGACCGCGTCGAGGCCCGACAGCGTGCTGAACGGCTGCAGGTCGATCGTGCCCTTCTTCTGCTTCGCATAGGCCTTCGCGATGTCCTCCATGATCGCGCGCCCGGTCGCGAGGTCGCCGCGCCAGACGAGCGTGTCGGCCGCGTCGGCAGGCGCCGCGAATGCGGCCAAGATGAACGCGCAGGCGAGTGCGAATGACGGTGCGAATGAACGTGCGGACATGGCGAAGGCTGCTGCAAGAAAATGCAACATGCACGATAGCACGCGCCGCGCCGCGGGGCCGCGCATGCGTTCGGGAAAAAGCGTGACGCGGCGCATGCAGCGCTTCGACTCCGCGGCCAGCGGCCGCTGCGCTCTGCGTGAACGGATATCTCCCCGGCCGTTCGCCCTGAGTGCAGGCCGGAGGCCGAAGTCGAAGGGCACCGCGCGCGAACAGCTGCTCGACATGCGCGCAATGGGTCAGCGGCTCGTGTTGCGGAAAGACCTCCAGTACCGACCTGCGCTCTTGTGGGAGGGACTTCAGTCCCGAGCTCTTGCTTGTGCATCAGCAATCGGCCCGAACAGCTCGGGGCTGAAGCCCCTCCCACACGAGCGTCGAGCTTCGTTGCGGAAAGACCGCCAGTACCGACCTGCGCTCTTGTGGGAGGGACTTCAGTCCCGAGCTCTTGCTTGTGCAATCCGCAATCGGCCCGAACAGCTCGGGGCCGAAGCCTCTCCCACACGCGCCGCAGTCGCGCAGCGAGCCGTGCCGCCGTCAGAGCAACAGGTAGAACGCCTCCTCGCCGCGCAGCAGGGTCAGCATGAGCTGGCGCGGACGCGTCGATGCGAGGCGCTCGAAATCGCTCGCCCCCGCGAGGTCGCGGCGGTTCACCGCGACGATCACGTCGCCGGTGCGCAGGCCCGCGGTGTATGCGCGGCTCGAGCTTGCGATGCGGCTGACGCCGACGCCCGCGATGCCCTGCCGGCGCAGCTCCGGCCCGAGCTCGCTGAACTCCACGCCCGCGAGCCGCGCATCGAGCGCGTCACCCTTGAGCACGCGCAGTTCCTGCACCTTGAGCGCGGTATCGACCGACAGCGTTTCGCCATCGCGCACGAGTCCGAGCGTGATGCGCGCGCCCGGCGGCGTCAGGCCCTCGAGGTTGTGCAGCTCCTGCGCGCTCGACACCGCGCTGTCGCCGAGCGACACGATCACGTCGCCGGGCCGCAGGCCCGCGGCTTCGGCCGGCGAGTTCGGGCGCACGCGCGTGACGACCGCGCCGCGGCGATCGTCGAGCGCGAGCATCTCCTGCAGCTGCGGCGTCACGTCCTGGCTCTCGACGCCGAGCACGCCGCGCTTGACCGTGCCGCCCGCGACGAGCTGGCGCATCACGCCGAGCGCGAGGTTGGACGGGATCGCGAAGCCGATGCCGACGTTGCCGCCCGAGGGCGAGTAGATCATCGAGTTGATGCCGACGAGTTCGCCGCGCAGGTTCACGAGCGGACCGCCCGAGTTGCCCGGGTTGATCGAGGCGTCGGTCTGGATGAAGTTCTGGTAGCCCGAGCCGCCGAGCCCGCTGCGCCCGAGCGCGGACACGATGCCCGAGGTCACGGTCTGGCCGAGCCCGAACGGCTCGCCGATCGCGACGACGAAATCGCCGACGCGCACCCGCCCCGAATCCGCGATCGGAAGCGCGGTCAGCCGCGTCGCGGGGATCTGCAGCACCGCGAGGTCGGTGTCCGGATCGGTGCCGAGGATCGTCGCCTTCACGGTGCGGCTGTCGGCCAGCGTCACGCTGATGTCGTCGGCGCCCTCGACCACGTGGTTGTTCGTCAGCACGTAGCCCTTCGCGGCGTCGACGATCACGCCGGAGCCGAGCGACTGCTGCACGCGCTCCTGCGGCAGGTTCGGCATGCCGAAGAAGCGGCGGAACATCGGGTCGTCGAAGTACGGGTTGCGCACGCGCACGCGCGCGCGGCTCGCGATGTTGACGACCGCAGGCGTCGCGCGCTCGAGCATCGGCGCGAGCGACGGCATCGGCGCGCCGTCGACGGCCGCCGGCAGCGCCGCATGCGCATCGCGCAGCGGCGCGCGCACGCCATGCGGCCAGAGCGCGCCGAGCGCGAGCCCCGCGAGCAGCAGCAGCACGTACGGAAGGGTGCGTCGGAAGGCGGCGCGCGGCATGGCGGAAATCCTCGGCTGGAGTCGTGGAAGCATCGGCGGATCGCTCTGACCACGCAAACGCGCCGCGGTTTCAAGTGCCGCGCGCGCGATCGGTGCGGCGTTCAGGAAAAGCGCGTCCGCGATCCTTCGCGCCGCTTTACTTCGCCCCGCCGGGGGCGTAGCTTTGCGGGCCGGCGTCACAAGATATTGTGGTTGCCGGATGCCCGCACCCCACTGCTTGTGGGGGCGTTGCAGACGGAGAGCCATGCGCCGCCGGGAAGGCGGCCGCTGGACGAACGGTGACGAACCGGGTCGACCCGGTCAGAAGGAGACGGAACGACGATGAGCACGGTGCGCCTTGAACAGCTCGCGCGCGGCGCGGTGGAGATTCCGCTGCAGCCCGCGTCCTGGGACATCTGGGACAAGAAATACCGCCTGAAGTCCAAGCAGGGCGAGGCGATCGACGCGAGCATCGACCACACCTGGCAGCGCATCGCGAAGGCGCTGTCCGACGTCGAGGCGAGTCCCGAGAAGCAGGCGTACTGGAACGAGCGCTTCCTGTGGGCGCTGCGCCGCGGCGCGATCCCGGCCGGCCGTATCACCTCGAACGCGGGCGCGCAGGAACACAAGCCGAAGACCTCGACGATCAACTGCACGGTCTCCGGCACGATCGAAGACTCGATGGACAACATCCTCGAGAAGGTGCACGAGGCCGGCCTCACGCTGAAGGCGGGCTGCGGCATCGGCTATGAATTCTCGACGCTGCGCCCGCGCGGCGCGTACGTGTCGGGCGCGGGCGCGTACACCTCGGGCCCGCTGTCGTTCATGGATATCTACGACAAGATGTGCTTCACCGTTTCGTCCGCAGGCGGCAGACGCGGCGCGCAGATGGGCACCTTCGATGTCTCGCACCCGGACGTGCGCGAGTTCATCAAGGCCAAGCGCGAAGACGGCCGCCTGCGGCAGTTCAACCTGTCGCTGCTGATCACCGACGGCTTCATGGAGGCGGTCGCGAACGACGCCGACTGGCCGCTGCTGTTCCCGGTGCACGTGAAGGAGCAGCACGAGATCGACGTCGGCGATCCGGCCAGGGTGATCTGGCGCGAATGGCCCGTGCACCGCAACTACGTCACGCGCGACGACGGCCTGGTCGCCTGCAAGATCTACGGCCACCTCAAGGCGCGGCACCTCTGGGACATGATCATGGTCTCGACGTACGACTACGCCGAGCCCGGGTTCATCCTGATCGATCGCGTCAACGAGATGAACAACAACTGGTGGTGCGAGGACATCCGCGCGACCAACCCGTGCGGTGAGCAGCCCCTCCCGCCCTACGGCTCGTGCCTCCTCGGCTCGGTCAACCTCACCACCTTCGTGCGCGACCCGTTCGGCCCGAAGGCGCGCTTCGACTGGGACGAGTACAAGGAAGTCGTGCGCGTGTTCACGCGCATGCTCGACAACGTCGTCGAGATCAACGGCCTGCCGCTCGAGCAGCAGCGCAACGAGATCCAGTCCAAGCGCCGCCACGGCATGGGCTTCCTCGGCCTCGGCAGCACCGTCACGATGCTGAAGATGCGCTACGGCAGCGAGGACGCCTGCGCGTTCACCGAGGACGTCGCGCGCGAGATGGCGCTCGCGGGCTGGGAAGTCGCGCTGTCGCTGGCCGAGGAGAAGGGCCCCGCGCCGATCCTCGCGCAGCAGTTCGAGGTCACCGCCGAGATGCTGCGCAAGCGGCCCGAGATGGTCGCCGACGGCTGGAAGGTCGGCGCGCTGATCCCGGGTCGCGTGTTGCACGCGCGCTATTCGCGCTACATGCAGAAGGTCGCGAGCGTCGCGCCCGAGCTCGTCGCGGCGCTGGCCGAGCGCGGCGCGCGCTTCACCCACCACAGCTCGATCGCGCCGACCGGCACGATCTCGCTGTCGCTCGCGAACAACGCGAGCAACGGCATCGAGCCGAGCTTCGCGCACCACTACAGCCGCAACGTGCTGCGCGAGGGCAAGAAGTCCAAGGAAAAGGTCGAGGTGTTCAGCTACGAGCTGCTGGCCTACCGCGAACTCATCAACAGCCAGGCGATCCCGGGCTCGCAGGTCGCCGAGGAACGCCTGCCGGACTACTTCGTCGCCGCCGACGACATCTCGCCGAAGGAGCACGTGGACATCCAGGCCGCGGCCCAGCGCTGGGTCGATTCCTCGATCTCCAAGACCGCGAACGTGCCGACCGACTACCCCTACGAAGACTTCAAGGACATCTACGCCTACGCCCATCGCCAGGGCCTGAAGGGATGCACCACGTTCCGCTTCAACCCGGCGGCCTTCCAAGGAGTGCTGGTGAAGGAGCATGATCTCGCCAACACCACCTACCGCTTCGAGCTCGAGGACGGTTCCGTGGTGGAGGTCAAGGGTAATGAAGAGATCGAGTACGATGGCGAAACGCACACCGCGGCCAATCTGTTCGATGCGCTCAAGGAAGGCTATTACGGCAAGTTCTAGCGGCGTCGGCTCGCGACGCCCGCGGCCTGGGAGGCCGCCCGCGCCTGTGCCGGTCCAGCGGAACTCGTGATCAGGTCCATCAACCAGACGCAATGACAGGAGAGGGGAACCCACGATGCACAGCGAAGGCGGCAGTTCCGGCGGTACGTTCGAGCAACTCAAGGAAGGCGCGGCGCAGATGGGCAGCGCCGTCGTCGACGCGGCCAGCGCCGTGGCGACGTCGGTCGGCAATGCCGCATCCGACGCCAAGCACGCGGTGGAAGTGACCGCGAAGAAGGTCGCGAAGAAGGCGCAGAAGGCGCGCAAGCAGGCCGCGCGCAAGGTGCAGACCGTCGTCGCGACCGCGAAGAAGGCGGTCGGCGCAGGCGGCTCCAAGCCCGCCGCGAAGAAGGCCGGCAAGAAGGCGGCCGCGAAGAAGTCTTCGGCGAAGAAGGCGACCGCGAAGAAGTCGGTCGCGAAGAAGGCATCCGCGAAGAAGGCCGCCGTGAAGAAGGCCGCGAAGAAGGTCGCGCGCAAGGCCGCGAAGAAGGCCGCTCCCGCACGCAAGGCCGCGAAGAAGGCCATGCGCAAGGTCGCGAAGAAGGTGGCCCGCAAGGCACCCGCGAAGAAGGGCGCGAAGAAGGCCGCCGCGAAGAAGGCGCCGCGCAAGGCGATGAAGAAGGCCATGCGCAAGGCTCCGGCGAAGAAGGCCGCGAAGAAGGGCGCACGGCGCCCCTGATCCGCGCCATTCCACCAGCGGTCCGGCACGCGGCAGCCGGCCGCTGGTGAACACCCGCACGCCGCCGAGGACGATCCGCATGGCCACGCGCAAGCGCACCACGATGTACAGCACCGGCGGCAAGAAGCTCTACGCCGTCCGCAACGCCGACGGCACGTTCAACGACATCCAGACCTACGAGCGCGCGCACCGCGCCGACCTCGCGCGCAAGAGCGCGGCCGAGCTCGCCGCGGACAGTAGCGCCGCCGCGAAGTCTGCGCGCAAGGGCGCGGCGAAGAAGGCCGGCGCCAGGAAGGCCACGGCCAAGAAGGCCACGGCGAAGAAGTCGACCGCGCGCAAGAGCACCGCGAAGAAGACCGGCGCCAGGAAGACCGGCGCACGCGCCGCGACCGCGAAGCGCATGCCCGCGAAGAAGGCCGCGAAGAAGGCGGTCCGCAAGGTCGCGCGCAAGGCCGTGAAGAAGGCGGCGAAGAAGGCACCCGCGCGCAAGGTCGCGAAGAAGGCCGGTCGCAAGTCCGCGCGCTAGGCCTCGCTCGACGCCGCTCCGATCCGGACCCGCGGCGCCTCGCCGGCGCCGCATCACACTCCGTTGGACCTGCCCGAGGAAGTGGGCAGCCATGAAATCCGTCGTCCGTGCGGCCGTGCGCCGTTTCCGGACTCCCCTGGACCGAACCTGCAGTGGAACCATGAAGATCAGCAAGAAAATCAAGGGATACAGCGTCGTCAAGCCGGAAGAGACCGCCAAGATCGTGCCGCCCGCCGAGGCGCCCGAGAGCGCGCCGAGCGTGCCGATGGCCGAAATCATCCAGATGCACGAAAAGGTCGAGCGCCCCGATTCACTGATCGGCGCCACCTACAAGATCAAGTCGCCGCTGTTCGAGCACTCGCTCTACGTCACGATCAACGACATCGTGCTGAACCCCGGCACCGAACATGAAATGCGCCGCCCGTTCGAGATCTTCATCAACTCGAAGAACATGGAGCATTTCCAGTGGATCGTCGCGCTCACGCGCATCATGTCCGCGGTGTTCCGCAAGGGCGGCGACGTGACGTTCCTCGTGGAGGAGCTGAAGGCCGTGTTCGACCCGCGCGGCGGCTACTTCAAGGCCGGCGGCGTCTACATGCCGAGCATCGTCGCCGAACTCGGCGCGGTGATCGAGCAGCACCTCAAGATGATCGGCCTGCTGCACGACCCCGAACTCGACGACGCGCAGAAGCGCCTCATCGCCGAGAAGCGCGCGGCTTACGAGTCCCGCTCAAAAAAAAAGTCTGACCTGAGCCCCGACCTCGCCGGCGCGGGCGCCGAAAGCGCCCGCAAGGCACCCGTGCCCGCCGCTGCGGGCAACCTTGTGGGAGGGGCTTCAGCCCCAATCGCCTCCCCGGCGCAACCCACCGACTCCTCCGACTTCCCCCCAGGCGCCACCCTCTGCCACAAGTGCAACACGACGGCCGTCATCGTGATGGATGGGTGTGCTACGTGTTTGAATTGTGGGTATTCGAAGTGTGGGTGAGTGTCTCAGCTTAATTTGTCGGCGTGAACTATCCTCCCGCTGGAGAAGCTCACTCAAGCAAGTCCGCTTACAAGGGTGGAGCGATGAGTGCGCTAAATTGGCATGACTGCGTGGTCACCCTGGTTGACGTGATCGGAAACAAGAGACTTGCGCGAGAGGCAGGCTCGAAAGCATCGAGCAGATGCAGAGACTCCACCGCCTAGTTCAGCAGCCGATGGAAATAGTATTGAGGGTTCCAGCCGGATGTAGGGTTGACTCCTTGCAACGATTCCCCTCGGCAGAGTCGCAGGCCGGGAAAGCGCTGTCCAAGTCGGTCACACGCAAAATAATTGGAAAGTGCTTCAGAATCCTTGATTTAAAGGTCGTTTGCACAACAACACGTGAGACGTTACTGGAACCCTTCTATAAGCTAACGTTCGCATCAAACACACGGGACTACCAGTCGGAAAAACAGGGAGATGAAGGAGATGAAGGTGACGTTGCGGAGTGTTGCTCTGGCGTCTATGTCACTGTTGTGTTTGTGCGGATATGCGCACGCCGGCGGATTCTATGCATGCAAAGGCAAGGACAAGGTGCAAGTTTTTCAAGACTATCCTTGTCCCAAAGGAACTGGCGTCTCGCCCAATGATGAGGCGGCCGCCCCAAACTTGCCAATTGAGCAAGCGTATATTGGGGAAAGAATTACCATTCATATGACATCTTTGCGAAAGGTGCTTGACACAGTTGCAGTGGTTGCAGATTTAGAGTTGGTAGTTGATTCTTCTATCGATGCGACCGGTGAATTCGTCTACTTGAATACGCCGTGGGACGCGATTCTGGCCGACGTAGCGCGCCGCTATAGTTTGGATGTGAGGAAAGTGGGGCAAAATCTCTACGTATCCCGCCATCTTTAGCAAGACGGGCCCCCGCGTCGAACAATGGGGACGGAGATAGTTAACCGGAGCGCGCGTTCGCACCCGACGACGCGAGCATCGGCCCACCACTGCGCAGCGGGGCTCGAGCGCAACGCGCACACGCAACGCCGCACGCGCACAACGGGGTCAGGTCTAGCATCGGAACGGCAGATCGCAGAACGCAAGAACGCAACGGGTTCAGGTCTAGCATCGTAGCATCACCGAATGTACGATCCGGCTTATGGGACAACCTGTCCGTCTCGAATTTGGTGGAGCAAGGAACGGGGTCAGGAAGTCAGGAACACGACAAAGAGGACGTCAATCGAAAGCGCGTATTCCCGGCCAGCCACACGGGCATCGGCCCCATCACTGCGCAGTGGGGCAATCGGAGTCACCATTTCGCCGCTGCGAAACCGAAGTCAGAGTGGGCTTTCTTGGGCCCGATTCCGTACGTGCGTTGGCCCGCTCATCCGATGACGGGTGATCGAAGATCAGGCGTCATCTGGGTCGACGGAATTCCGAGACTGGTGTGCTCAGTCCCGTTCCTCGGCCTCTTCGCGTGCCTCCGCGCATTCGGAGCGAACATCCTTATTGGCCGCGTTCCTTTCGATGGCTTCGAGCCGGGCAGCGAAAGGCTTTGAACCTCGGTGACTCATCAAATCGCAGAGATCGATCATTGCTGATACGGCCTCATCATCCGTGGCGGCCTGGTTGCGCTCTAGCCACATCATCGCATCATCCTGCGACGCCGGAGACATTGCTCCTTCGAATTCATTGAACTCCGCGACGCGTGCGCGCAGGTCCTTCGGACTATCGGGGAATTTGGGGTCAGGAGCGCCCGCAAGAGCCTCTGAGCAACGGACGCCTGAGGTTTCGTGGTAGGAACAAACAAAATGCTTGCCACGGCACTCAGCCTCCCAAGCATGCATGCTTCCCATCGGCCCGCTCGCCGTTTCGTTGTAGATCGTGATTTCGCCACGCGGACACCCAACGGCGCCCGATGTGAAACCCTGAGAAATTCTAGCGTTCGTACAGCCGGCGCTCAAAGCCGCGATCGCGGCGAGCATGGCAATCCAATTCCTCATCGATTCCCCCTGGATGGTTACGCCGTAGCGGCACGCGTTGGCGCCGCGGAAAATCCTCCCACAATGGCGCGTCGGCGTCGGTGTGCTGGCTGTTTCTGCACTCGCCGCACCGCTGCGCGAACGCGCAGGTGTTCTACCGCGCACCCACCGTGGACAGATAACGGGATCAGGTGCACTTCCTATAGCGCCAAGGAGGAGGGCGGAGCGTCTTCACCCATCCAGGCCGCCACGCAAAAGCTCCTTCTTTTGGAATGAGAGTTGAACGCATTATTCGCAACCGGAACGTTCAAAGCGTTCTTCGGCCGCGCGCATACTTGTGACGGTGCGGTTGAAATCTGAATTGGCGTTCTCGAGTCTCTTTCGTTCCTGCCAGCAGTAGTCCTCACGATTCTGGGCTTGAAAGCCTTCCGGAGGACTCCGATCATTTGAGCTACTACCTGACCCACCGCTGGTAGGTTGCGGCGTACAGCCATAGAGCACGTTTGCTCTGTTGAGCATACAGCCCCCGGCTCTACCATCTGTGTAAGGAACGAATCGATCCGCACCAGCAGAAGACGCAACCAACAATAGCACTACTCCGAGTAGACGAAGCGTGACAATGCGCATGATTTCCCCTCCAACGTGTACAATCGAACAATGTGTCGAGCCAGTCGATGGCTTCATCAGCAAATGGCGTTATCAGCAGGAACGGGGTCAGGTTCACTTTCTATTGCAGCTGAAAGGCGCCGCCGACAATGCTTCAGCACCCGGCGGCCAGCGGCAAGAGCTTGGTCAGTTCGAGCATGCCATTCTTCCCGGCATTCGGGCCCGACGTGAACTGGTACTGCAAGGTAGCGGATGTGCAGCTCTGCAAGCGAATGGTTGCATCCCCAACCTGCTCCGTAGTGGTCGGAGCGGCGGTATTGAAATCACCACCTCGGGTTTCGAAAATGCCGAGAGTGAATGCTGTCGCACCGTCCTCGGGCATCTCGCCCTGCAGGGTGTACCAAGTCTGAGTCGTAATCTCCCCCGCGGTGCTCGCGTCGGGGAAGAACGTGTACCACCCGGCAAACAGAAATCCGAGGGCGGGATTCACTTCCCAAACGAGACCCTGACCCGAGTTCCCCCCAACATCCGCCCAAGCGCCCGAAAGCGAATAATCGCTTTGGCCTTGGGCTCCCGGCCCAGATTGCGTGCAGCTGATGTTGGGCAGCAAACGAAGGATTGGGATAGCGCCAGATCGACCGCTCCCATCAGTGAAGTTGAACACCAGAAGTCCGGACCCGCAGTTCAAGAACTGGGCGGCTGCTCTTCCGACCGATCTGGTCGACGTCGCCTGCAATGAATCGAAACGGCCGCCAGTCGTCTCGAAAATCTCCATCTCGGCGACGCGCGAACCTTCGAGTACCTTACCCTGAAGCGTGTACCAACGCTTCGCCGCGCCCTTACCCGCCCCGTACGTGTACCACCCAGCGAATATCAACCCTTCACCGCGCGCAAAGTAGTCTGGCACTACTTCGATCACGAATCCTTGGCTGTCAGTGGCGGGATTTGCCCACGTTCCAGAGATCCCGTGCTGGTTCGGATTGGCCGCGGGAACACCTCCCGCTTCCCATGGTTCCATAGCATAGAAATTGCATGCTGCATCGACTTCGTCCAGTGACACTCTCGGACTAAGGAGCGTGTTGGTCGACAAGAAGGCAAGTGGATCGTCGCCGCGTACGATAACCGGCGGGCTTGTCGAGAAGCGGTTGCGCGCGCTGTATGTGTCGAACGGAGATCCATAGGGACCAAACTGGTTGCGCACGGATTCGTTGGAGAAGGGGCTTCCGTAGTCGCCAAACTGATTGTTGACGGAATCAGAGGCGAATTTGTTACCGAAGAAGCCCAGATACACAGACGGCTGCTCCTGCGAGAAGATCTTTGCGCCGTCCAGCTCCTGGCAGGTGAGAGCAACCGCAGATGAGCTCCAGAGTATGGCCGTCACCAAGCTGAAAACCATTCTCATGGCCGACCCCAGATCGAAATATCAACTAGGCAGCAAGATTCAGGCCATGCGCGCGCACCGAGGATTCTCGTACTGGCCGTCGCAGGGAGCGGTTGCGATTGACAGAATGTGACTTCGAGGAACGGTGTCTGGCAACAGCAATCAAACGGGACGAGGGTAGTTGACCGGAGCGCGTATGCGCCGCCCCCTGCATGTGCATGTCAGCTGGCTACACTTCTTCTCCGCGGCGTACTCGACTGCTCCGAAACTTGCCTGGCTCTTCGTCCTGACGCTTGCTGCGGTGGGGTACTCCCAGCACACTTGAGGAAAGCTGTCAGACCTTCCCTCGACGAACACGGTCACCCCGATGCCGGAACCCATCGCATGAACGCAACGCCCCTCATCACCGATGCCGACTTGGAGCGCCTCGGCGATTTCCTGAGTTCGGATGTCGTGCCCGAATCGGCCATGGATGTCTCCACGCTGGAAGGCTTTCTCACCGCGCTGGTCATCGGCCCGCGCATGGTGATGCCATCGGCCTGGGGGAAACTGGGGTCAGAGTCACCTTCTTGACGCCACGCGTGCGTCGCGTCGTTGATAATGGCGAGGCCTGAGCAGAAATTGACTGGGTCATTCCAGTACATGCGACGCGTATGCCTTATGCTCTTGAAGTCGCGGTTCACCAATATCATCGACAGCCTCCGGCAGAGAGCAGCTAAAGGCAAGGGTTAATCGATGGCGACGAAGCGGCCTCAGAATCGATGCTCAAAATGCGGTCACACATGGTATCCGCGTGGCAGCAACCGGTCGCTCCGCTGCCCGAGTTGCGGTAGCACCTCCGTTTCTGCAGTCGGTGGCGGCGCTCTTCTTGGAGCAATGATGCTTATCGCATTGGGCATGTGTTCGCAGAAGTCCGACCAGCCGAATTCCCGTCGCGTGCTGACTCCTCCGGCTGCTACGACAGAAGTACAGGACCACGCAACAAGTCTAGGTTTGTCGAGATCAGCTGAGCCGCCTTCGATGCCGCCTTATCGAGATCGAGCGAATGTTGCAAAGTCCCCCAGTCATTGCGGTTGGTTCGAGCACTCCGATTCGCTGACCGCGAAGTTTCATGAGGCTAGTGGATCGTGGACGGTCAATGTGCGCGAAGATCATGAGGGAGAAGAGCATTGGCCGAAGTTTTCACACGAGCAGTGGATCGAAGTCATTGGGGGGATGGGCTACGGATACGGCTGCGCATGCTTGGAGTTTCAGTTGGTCGGCAACGAGATCAGCGTCATTACCTCCTCGCGAGCAATGATGCCTCAGGTTTGCCGAGTGGATCCTGCGCTCCCTTCCGAACGCTCATTTAGCGACTGACGGAAACTGGGGTCACAGTCGCCTTTTCGGCCGGCAAGCACGTAGGAAACCGTAGGAAACCGGGGTCAGAGTCGCCTTTCCTGACGCACTCTCGCGTCTGATCCGTGATCGGAAGTCTGGCCTGATCAGGAAAGCACTGGGTCACTACACAGAAGTCGTCGGTGGCCACAGGCCCGGCGAACTTGCCTACCGTTGAGTGACCGTCGGGAGTAGCATCCGCCCGGTATTCCTGGGAGGGGAGCCGGCCCGTGCGGTGCACTGCTGCGATTGCGTTTGTCCTGCTGGTCGCGACGCCTGTTGCGGCGCTCGCGCATTTCGACCTGGTCGATCCCGTGTCCCGCTACGAGACGACGCTGTTCGGGCGACCTTGCGGGCAGGACCCCGACACCGGGCGGGCGAACGAGACGACATTGTCGGCGGGCTCTACGACCACACTGCGCTGGACCAGTACGATCTCGCATCCCGGTCACTTCCGCATCAGCTTCGACGAAGACGGCCAGGATTTTTCGGTGCCCGCCTCGCCGGACGATCTCCACACCGATTCGAATGTCGTCGCCGACGACATTCCCGGCCTGTCGGACGACCCGAACCGGTCATTTTCGCTGGTCTTGCCTGATATCGAATGCGACAACTGCACGATCCAGCTGCTGCAGGTCCTGACCGATCATTTGCCCTATACCGCCGACGGCAACACCGACGATCTACATTGGCAGTGTGCGGACGTGATCCTCGTTCGCGACGGCGTCTTCCATGACGGATTCGAGGGAGCATAGGAATGGGGTCAGAGTCGCCCTTCTGGACGAAACCTGCCCGAAGCTCTGGCGTGGGGAGAAAACTGGGGTCGGAGCCGCCCTTCTAGTCGGCGCGCATGTCGCGTGCTCGATCAAAGGTAAGCCCTGAGCAGCAAGCCACAAGGTCACCACGACTCCATTCTCGACCAGCTAATCCGCAACCGGCTGGATCTCGCCGATGGCCACGCGTGCTTCCGGCGCCGAGCCGAAGTTGATGTCTGCCAGGCGCTCGAGATCCCTGCGGTAGACCGCCAGACGCGGCGTCAGAGTCGCCTTTTCGGAGAAATGGCAAACTAAGGCAGGGCTGCCAATTCAAGGGACGACGCGATGCCCAAGGCGCTGGGACTGAAGGCCGCACTGGTATGGCTGTTGCTGCTCGTCTCCGGGCAGGTGAGTGCATCGGACACGTTTTCGCAAGTCGTCAGCGACCTGAAACGCGCCGATGCGGAACTCCTGCACCCCGAACAGAAGAATCCGGAGTTGGAACGAATCTACAAGCGCTTGCGCTCAAGAATCGATCAAGCTTCGATGAGTCGACTTTCCGACATCGACGTGCGGAACTACTTCGCCGGTGCCGAGACACTGTCGTTCTATTTCAACGATGCCCGTTACGCAGTCGACCTGCGTACTGCATTCGACGAGCTGGAGCGAAGGAAGATCGCAACGACTGCGGACGCCAGGACTGTCGTCAGTCACTATTTCGCTGCGCGCATGTTCGATTCGATCCCTGCCTTCGGCGCGACACATCCTTTTGTCAGCGAGCTTTCAGGCCTGACAGTCATCGATGAGGCCGATTCGCGGGAGGCAACGCCCGAGCTCATGCGGATCGAGAACGACGCGCGTACGGTCCGCTTGGTTAGCTTCGCGTTGCCGAAAGGCGCGCATGTGATTGTCGTAGGTTCTCCATGGTGCGCATTCTCGACGAATGCAGGGCGTGCGATCTCTCGCTCGCCCAACCTTCTTCGCCTGATGAAGACTTACTCGACGTGGATAACGCCCCAGTCGATCGTTCCGAACATCAAGGATATCGCTCGCTGGAACCAGGAGAATGACAAGCTGCCCCTGTCAATCGTTCTTGATCGGAAGCAGTGGAAATTCATACGGTCATGGGCGACGCCAGCGTTCTACTTCTTTCAGGGCGGGAAACTGGTTTCCAGCGTTGTGGGTTGGGAAGGCGAATCGAAAGCGGATGAACTGGTCCGGGCGTTTGGCCAGCTCGGGCTTCACTAGGCGGATCAATATCGGGATCAGGTTCACGTAGGTCACCGACGTCGATCCGATGTTCGCGAGCCCCGCGGCGGGCGACTACCACCTCGGCAGCGGCACGCCCTTGATCCGAGTGGCCTGCCGCTGCTGTTCTCGCCCGCTGATCGCGAGGACCACCGGTTCCCGCCCGCTAACGGGCGGTTTCGCGCGGAAACCGGCGCATACCAGGACGCGATCTTCGTCGACGGGCACCAGGCCTGAGCGCCAGCAAGCGAACGCGAAGGAGGCAGTCGGCGACTCGCGTCGACTGATGCGGCCGTCCACCCGCGGTTCGGCTCAGCCCTTGCCGCGCGGACGCCGCGGGCCCGGCGCGGAATGGCGACCGAGGCTTTCATCGATCGCGTCGATCCATCCCGCGCGTGCGCTCGGGAACGCGTCGGCATAGGGCACGTAGGGCTTCACGTCGAGGATTGGCGTGCCGTCGAGCAGATCCATCCCGCGCACGCGCAATGCGTGCGCATCGATGCCCAGCAACTCGACGGCCGACAGGCCGATCGCATTCGGTCGATGCGGCGAGCGCGTCGCGAGCACGCTGCGCTTGCCGCCGCCGCGCGGAGGGCGCACCTCGGCCTTCCAGCCCTCGCTGCGATGAAACACGAACACGAGCCAGATGCGTTCGAACCCGGCGAGGTCGCGGAACGCAGAAGCGGGCACGTCCGCGAGGAATTCGATGCGCGCTTCGGCCGCCGCGCCGGTCTCGGTGCCTTCGACGACGGTCGGCTGATGCGGCGCGTCGATGCGGTTCGCGTACGGTGAGCGCGCGAACGCAATCGGTCGGCCGGTGAACTCGAGGATCGGGGACTTCATTGCAGCGCTGCGGGGGTGGCCGCGCGATTCTATCCCCGCAGCAGAAACGGGGACGGAGGTAGTTGAAGACCGCGCCCGCAATCGGCCGACAATCACCGCGCAGTTCCTGCGGCGGCGGCGCCATTGGCCTGGCGTCAACATCGTCGAAAACTGGTGAGACTGGGGTCAGAGTCGCCTTTCTGGTCGGCACACACGTCGCGTGCTTGATCGAAGGTCAGACTTGGGCAGCAGTCAACGGAGTCACTACACCTCCGTGCCGGGCCAGCTAATCCGCAACCGGCTGGATCTCGCCGATGGCCACGCGTGCTTGTGGTGCTGACCCGAAGTTGATGTCCGCCAGGCGCTCGAGATCCCTGCGGTAGACCGCCACGTCCAGACTGCCCGTGCGAGGGGTCCACACCGTGACGTTGCCGGGCATGCCGACACGCGACCCGGTCACGTGCGAGAGCTCCTGCTCGAAATGCGCGGTCGGCCGGCGTGGCTTCATGCCATGCGACCGCCAGCGATTCGGAGAACTCCGCATCCTTGCGCTCCGCAGCGACCGCGAGCCAGGCGAGCCCGAGCGGCCGGTCAGGCTCGACATGCTGGCCCTTGAAATAGACGAGTCCGAGGTTGTACTGCGCCTCCTTCATCGCCCATCCTGCCGCGACCTTCCACTCCGCAATCGCCGCGGCGACGCGCCCGCGCGTGTAGAGTTCGCAACCCTTCTGGTAGTGGTACACGTCGGGCAGGAATCGCGATTCGTCTTCGCGCAGGTAGGCGCCGGGAGCACCGAAAGGCGGTTGTGCGGACGCACTCGCGAGGAATCCGGTCAGCAGCAAGAAGCAGACTGTGCGGAACATGGCGCACCCGAACGCTCGATGATCGGGCGCATGGTCGCGCTCGCCATGGTCAGCGTCAACCTGCGCGCGCTGCTGTGTGAACGCATGCAATGAACGACGCATGCGAGAACGGGGATGCGTCTTCCGACTCGCACTTCTACATCCGCAAGCGCCACGTGGGGTGGTGGAGGCTCGTGCGCGCGCTGTCGAACGAATGCCCGAATGCGGACGTTGCGCGCCAAGTCCTGTCGGTCGAGTTCGTTGCATGCCGTTCGACCTCGTTCGGCTGCGGCCACCTGCGGCTGCCTTCGCAGCCGTACTCGTTCGCGCTGGATCGGCAGGCGATCGAGCGCAAGGCGGCGCTCGTCATCGTGCGCGGAGCGCGCCATTGGCTCGGCGCCGTGCCCCAACTCCACGGCCACAAAGGAAAGCGGGCTCAGGTTTGCTTTTCAGGATCGACTTCGCCGCTGGTGCCACGCTTGCGGGACGCCGCAAGGCGGCGCCAGATCTGCGCACGCGTGGGTACGCCGAGGTTGAACCAGCTTCATGGGCGAACTCGTTGCATCGACGACCTCGCCGGCTTCCCTCAATCACCGCGCAACAGCGGCCTCGGCTCCGATCGCTCATCGCCGCGCGCGCGAGCGAGAAACAGCACGTCGAACGCCGGCTTCCACGTTTTCCCGCCGTCCTTCGACAGGACGGCCAACTCGCGTACGCCCACGCCTTGCGCCTTCCAGGTGATGCGCTGCAGGACGGTGGTGCCATCCCTCAGATGCACCTCGCCCTCGAGAGTCAGCGCGCCATCCTTGAAGTGGCCGACGATCACCATCAGTGCGCCGCGATTGGTGACCCAGGTCTGTTGCCAGTGTTGGCGCACGGCGTCGTAGCTCAGGATGCTTTCGCCGATGAGCCCGTCGTTCTGTTCGTAGCGTTCGTGGAGGGCGCATCCGTCGGCGATCGAATTGACGCGGGTGCGGGCAATGGACGCGCCGCCCGGCGTGTCGCTCTCGAACGTATCCCAGTCGCCGATCCAGAAATCGAGCTGGCGGTGTTCCGGTGTCGCGCAGTCGCGCGACATGGGCACGCGTTCGGCCGCGGTCGTGAACTGCGGAATCAGGCAGGCGATGCCGATCGCAGCGAGGGTTGCGTGCGCGAGCGTGCGTCGAGGCGTGTTCTTCATGGGGTCGTCCATCCGGTGGGTCACGATGCGTGGTGAGCGAGGCAGGGCGCGAGAGATACACGCGTTGCGGTCCGGATACTCGCCACATTCGGACGTCGACACCCGAAAACGTGCGGGCAGCCGCGAAGCTGACAGAAGTCGTCAATTCGATCGTGCGCTACGCGCCTGGAGTGCGTGGTTCGTCAGGCTCGGGGTCGCGATGAGGCAAGAGGGGCCCTCATCCGCCCTGCGGGCACCTTCTCCCGCAAGCGGGAGAAGGGTAGTCACGGTCCCCCGAGAGCTCGAGGAGGGAAGTCAGGCACGATCTCGAGCGAGCGGGAGAAGGGAGTCGGGCACCTTCCCCTGCGGCGGCAGGAGGGACGCGAGCACGGCGTCCCGATTGGTTGAGCGGATCGCGGCCGCCACGCCGCACCTTCGACGCTGAAGCAGGGTTGCCGTGTGCGCGAGCGCGATCGCGCGATCGGAGACATCGGGATGGGACGTGCACTCGACGCCGCGCAGCGGCCGCGCTCCCACCGCGGGCGCCGCTTGACACGGTCGCTCCATCGCACTAACGTACTAACACGTTAATACGTTGGCACACGATGAAGCAGCGCCCCGAGCCCGTTCCCGAGCGTGACGCCAAGGCCTCCCTGACGGCCCTGGCGAAGGCGCTCGCGTCGCTCGACCAGGCCGAGGACGTGCGCGCGTTCCTGCAGGACCTCTGCACCCCGGCCGAGCTCGAGGCGATGGCCGACCGCTGGCGCGTGGTGCCGCTGCTGCTCAAGGGCCTGCCGTACCGCGACATCCACGACCGCACGCGCGTGAGCGTCACCACGATCGGCCGCGTCGCGCGCACGCTCGAACACGGCGCCGGCGGCTATGCGAAAGCCGCGCGGCACGCGCCCGTCTCCCACTCCTCCCATTGAAGGTCGCGCGATGAGCCCACACGCCGCACCGGCGGCGCGCGAGCGTCTGCGCGTCGCCATCCAGAAGTCGGGTCGCCTGGCCGAACCCGCGCGCGCATTGCTGGCCGCGTGCGGCCTCGACTGGCGCGAGAGCCGCGACCGGCTGTTCTGCCATGGCGAATCGCTGCCGGTGGACCTGCTGCTCGTGCGCGACGACGACATCCCGGGCCTGATCGGCGCGGGCGCGTGCGACGTCGGGATCGTCGGCCGCAATGTGCTGCTCGAACTGTCGGCTGCTGCGTGCGCGCGCCAGCGCGAATGGCGCGCGCTCGGATTCGGGCACTGCACGCTGCAGATCGCGGTGCCCGAGGAGCGCAATTGGAGCGGACCCGCGCAGCTCGAAGGCCTGCGCATCGCGACGAGCTATCCGGCCCTGCTCGCGCAATGGCTCGCGGAGCAGCGCATTGCCGCGGACGTCGTCGCACTATCGGGTTCGGTCGAGATCGCGCCGCGCCTCGGCCAGGCCGATGCGGTCTGCGACCTCGTGTCGAGCGGCGCGACGCTGGCGGCGAACCAGCTCCGGCCGGTGTTGACCGTGCTGCGCAGCGAAGCCGTGCTCGCGGGTCCCTGCGAGGCGTTCGGCGACGTGCGCGACGAACTCGCGCAGATGCTGCTGCGCCGGCTCGACGGCGTGCTGCGCCTGCGCGACAGCCGCCTCGTGCTGTTCCAGGCACGGCGCGACGCATTGCCCGCGCTGCTCGAACTCCTGCCCGATGCCGAGCCGCCGACGGTGCTCCAGGTGGACGGCGGCGAGACGCTCGCGCTGCAGGCGCTGTGCCACGGCGTGATGACCTGGCAACACCTCGAAGCGCTGCAGCACGCGGGCGCGCGCGGCCTCATGGTCGTGCCGGTCGAGAGGATGCTCGCATGAGCCGACTCGCGGCGTGGCTGGACTGGAACGCGCTCGACGAACCGCGGCGCACGACCGCATTGCAGCGGCCGCCGACTGCCGCGTCATGCGAACTGCGCGAGACGGTCGCGACGATCATCGCCGACGTACGCGCGCGCGGCGACGTGGCGCTGCGCGAACTCACGCAGCGCCTCGATGGCGCCGTGCTCGATGACTTCGCGGTCGGCGAACACGAGTTCGCGATGGCCGAAGCGCGCGTGCCCGCGGACCTGCGCGCGGCGATGATCGAGGCCGCGGGCCGCATCGAGCGGTTCCACGCCGAAAGCGGCCAGCGCGCGTACGCGGTCGAGACCGCCGCGGGCGTCGTCTGCGAGCGCATCGTGCGGCCGGTCGGGCGCGTCGGACTCTACGTGCCGGCCGGCAGCGCGCCGCTGCCCTCGACGATGCTGATGCTCGGCATCCCGGCGCGCCTCGCGGCCTGCCCCGACGTGCTCGTGTGCACGCCGCCGCGGCGCGACGGCAGCGCGGATCCTGCGGTGCTCGCGGCCGCGCGCCTGTGCGGGATCGAACGCGTGTTCAAGCTCGGCGGCGCGCAGGCGATCGCTGCGATGGCGTTCGGCACCGCGAGCGTGCCGCGTCGCGACAAGCTGTTCGGCCCCGGCAACGCGTGGGTCGACGAGGCCAAGCGCCAGGTATCGGTGGACCCGGCGGGTGCCGCGATCGACATGCCGGCCGGCCCGTCCGAACTCATGGTGATCGCGGACGCAGGCGCCGACGCCTCGTTCGTCGCGGCCGACCTCCTGTCGCAGGCCGAGCACGGAGCGGACTCGCAGGTGCTGCTCGTCAGCGACAGTGCGGCGCTGCTCGACGCGGTCGCCGCCGAACTCGACACGCAGCTCGCCGGGCTGCCGCGCGCGGCGATCGCGCGCGAGGCGCTCGCGTCATCGCGGCTGCTGCGGGTCGACGCCTTGCAGGTCGCCTTCGACATCGCGAACCGCTACGCACCCGAGCACCTGATCCTCGCGTTGCGCGAACCGCGCGCGTGGCTCGCGTCGGTGCACGCCGCGGGCTCGGTGTTCCTCGGCGACTGGACCCCCGAGGCGCTCGGCGACTACTGCAGCGGCACCAACCACGTGCTGCCGACCGGTGGCGCCGCGCGCGCGTACGGCGGACTGGGAGTTTCGGATTTCCAGGTCGCGATCAGCGTGCAGTCCGCGACCGCGGACGGGATTGCCGCGATCGGCCCGTGCGCGCGCACAATCGCGCACGCCGAGGGCCTCGATGCGCATGCGCGCGCGGTCACGCGTCGCCTCGCCGGGGTCGCCGCATGAACGACGCCGCCACCGATGCGCTCGCGCTGCTGCGCGAGGACCTGCGCGACTTCGCGGGCTATCGCTCCGCGCGCTGCGAGCGCGCGGCTGGCAGCGCCTGGCTCAACGCGAACGAGGCCGCGCATGCGAATGCCTCGGACGCCGAAGGACGCCTTCGACGTTATCCACCCCGCGAGTCCGAGGCGCTGCAGTCCGCACTGGCAGCGCTCTACGGCATACCGCCCGCGCACCTGCTGATCGGTCGCGGCAGCGACGAGGCGATCGACCTGATCGTGCGTGCGTTCTGCCGCCCGGGCCTCGACGCGGTGCTGGTCACGCCGCCGGTGTTCGGCATGTACGCGGTCTGCGCGCGGCTGCAGCGTGCGCCGCTGGTCGAAGTGCCGCTGCGCGAGCACGCGGGCGAGTTCGAGGTCGACCTCGACCACGTCGCTGCATGCGCGGAGCGCGAACGCGTGCGCGTCGTGTTCCTGTGCTCGCCGGGCAATCCGGCCGGCGGCATGCTCGCCGCGGCGGATCTGCGTGCGCTCGCGCGCCGGCTGGCGCGGCGCGCGATGCTCGTGCTCGACGAGGCCTATATCGAATACGCGGACTCGGCTTCGATGCTGGAATGCGGTGCGCTGGAGTCGAACCTGCTCGTGCTGCGCACGCTGTCGAAGGCGCATGCGCTCGCCGCCGCGCGGATCGGCTGCGCGATCGGCGATCCGGGCGTGATCGCGGCGCTGCGTCGTTGCCAGGCGCCGTATCCGCTGCCGGAACCGAGCGCGCGCTGCGCGCTGGCCGCACTCGCACCCGCGGTGCTCACCGCGACCAGGCGCAGGATCGCCGAGACGCGCGCCGAGCGCACGCGGCTCGCGCGCGAACTCGCGCGCACGCCCGGCGTGCGCCATGTCCACGCGTCGCAGGCCAACTTCCTGCTCGTGCGCTTCGACGACGCCGACGCGGCGCTCGCGCGCCTGCTCGCGGCCGGCGTGGTCGTGCGCGACGTGCGTGCGATGCCGCGGCTCGGCGACGCAGTGCGGATCACGATCGGCACGCCGGTCGAAAACGACGCCGTGCTCGACGCGCTGCGCGCGCGCACGGAGGCCGCATGACGCCGATCCTGTTCGTCGATCGCGACGGCACCTTGATCGAGGAGCCGGCGGACTGCCAGATCGACGACTACGCGAAGCTGCGCTTCGTCGCCGACGTGGTGCCCGCGCTGCTGCGCCTCAAGGCGGCCGGGTATGCGTTCGTGATCGTGAGCAACCAGGATGGGCTCGGCACGCCGGCGTTCCCGCGCGAGGCGTTCGAGGGACCGCACCGCCTCATGCTGCAGCTGTTCGGGAGCCAGGGCATCGCGTTCCGCGACGTGTTCATCGACGCGAGCCTGCCGTCGGCGGGCAGCGCGAATCGCAAGCCGGGCATCGGCATGGTCATGGACTACCTGCGCGATCGCACGATCGACTGGCCCCGCAGCGCGATGGTCGGCGACCGCGAGAGCGACCTCGCGTTCGCGCGCAACCTCGGCGTGCGCGGCTTCCACCTGCGCACGCCGCGCTTCGGCGGCGAATGGGACTGGGGCGGCATCGCGCACGCGCTCGTCGACGCGCCGCGGCAGGCGAGCGTGCTGCGCCGGACGCGCGAGACCTGCATTCGCGTCGAGCTCGACCTCGACCACGTCGCGCCGCCGCGCGCGGAAACCGGACTCGCGTTCCTCGACCACATGCTCGAGCAGCTCGGCCAGCATGGCGGCTTCGCGCTCGACGTGAAGGCCGAAGGCGACCTGCACGTCGACGAGCACCACACGATCGAGGACACCGCGCTCGCACTCGGGCAGGCGCTGCGCGAAGCGCTCGGCGACAAGCGCGGCATCGCGCGCTACGGCGCTTGCGTGCCGATGGACGACGCGCTCGCGCAGGCCGCGATCGACCTCGGCGGGCGAGCCTGCCTCGTGTTCGAGGGCGAATTCCGGCGCGAGCGCGTGGGCGACCTGCCGACAGAGATGGTGCCGCACTTCTTCCGATCGCTCTGCGACGCGGCCGCGCTCAACCTGCACCTCGCGGTGCGCGGCGACAACGACCACCACCAGGTCGAAGCCTGCTTCAAGGCCGTCGCGCGTGCGCTCGGCCAGGCGATCCGTCGCGACGGCGTCGCCGTCCCGAGCACGAAGGGTGCGCTGTGACGCGCGTCGCGATCATCGACGCGGGTGGCGCGAACCTCGGCTCGGTGCGGTACGCCTTCGAGCGCCTCGACGCGCGACCGTATGTCGCGCGCGATGCGGACGAGCTGGCCGACGCCGAGCGCATCGTGCTGCCCGGCGTCGGCGCCGCCCGGCCCGCGATGGCGCGGCTGCGCGAACGCGGGCTCGTTGCGGCGCTGCGCGCTTCGCCGGTGCCGGTGCTCGGCATCTGCCTCGGCATGCAGTTGCTGCACGAGCGCTCCGACGAGGGCGACGAGCCCTGCCTCGGCATCCTGCGCGGTCGCGTGCGCAGGCTCAGGCCCGCGGCCGGCGTGCGCGTGCCGCACATGGGCTGGAATGCGCTGCGTGGCATCGCGCGGCACTGCACCCTGCTCGACGGCATCGCCGAACGCGCTGCCTGCTACTTCGTGCACGGCTACGCGATCCGGGTCGGCGTCGACACGCTCGCGATGGCCGCGCACGGCGACGCGTTCGCCGCGGTGGTCCGGCGCGGTCGCTACTGCGGGACCCAGTTCCATCCGGAGCGCTCGGGCCCGGTCGGTGCGCGCCTGCTCGCGAACTTCCTGCGCTGGACGCCATGAACGTGCGCGGCGGCTTCCAGGTCTATCCCGCGATCGACGTGCGCGACGGCCGCGTCGTGCGCCTTGCGCAAGGTGACTACGCGCGCGAGACCGCCTACGTCGGCGATCCGCTCGAACGCGCGCAGGCGTACGCGGCCGCCGGCGCGGGCTGGCTCCACCTCGTCGACCTCGACGCGGCGCGCACGGGTGGCTACGCGCTCGGTGCGCTGCTGGCGGCGATCAAGCGCCGCACCGGGCTGCGCGTGCAGACCGGCGGCGGCGTACGCACGCGCGCGGACCTCGAGCGGCTGTTTGCGGCCGGGGCAGATCGCGTCGTGGTCGGTTCCGTCGCGGTGTCCGATCCCGCGCGCGTCGCCGACTGGATCGCCGTGTTCGGCTCCGCCCGCGTGACGGTCGCGATCGACCTGCGCCGGATCGACGGTCGCTGGGTCGCGGCGACCCACGGCTGGCAGCGCAGCGCGCCGCATGCGGTCGAGGACCTGCTGCATGCGCTCGATGCGGGCGGGATGCGCCATCTCCTGTGCACCGACATCGCGCGCGACGGCATGCTGTCGGGACCCAACCTCGCGCTGTACGCGCAGCTTCGCGCATGGCTGCCGAACGCGGCGGTGCAGGCGTCCGGCGGCGTGCGATCGGCCGCCGACGTGCGCGCAGCGATGGATGCGGGCTGCGCGGGCATCGTGCTCGGCAAGGCGCTGCTCGAGCAACGGCTGGATCTCGCGCAGGCGCTCGCATGCTGAGCCGGCGCATCATCGCGTGCCTCGACGTGCGCGACGGACGCGTCGTCAAGGGCGTGCGCTTCCGCGACCACGTCGATGTCGGCGACATCGTCGAACTCGCGTTGCGCTACCGCGATGCCGGCGTCGACGAACTCGTGTTCTACGACATCGCGGCGAGCCCGCGCGGGCGCAGCGTCGATCCGGACTGGGTCGCGCGCGTCGCGCGTGCGATCGACATCCCGTTCTGCGTCGCAGGCGGCATCGCCGACGTCGGCTGCGCGCGTCGCGTGCTGCACGCGGGTGCGGACAAGGTCTCGATCAACACGCCCGCGCTCGAACGGCCCGCGCTGGTGTCGGAACTCGCGGACGCGTTCGGCGTGCAATGCGTGGTCGTCGGCATCGATTCGGAGCGCGACGCAGACGGCGAATGGCGCGTGCGCAGCCACGCGGGTGACCCGGCCCGCATGCGCGCGAGCGCGCGGCGCACGCTCGACTGGGTGGCCGAGGCCCAGCGGCTCGGCGCGGGCGAGATCGTGCTCAACTGCATGGGCAGCGACGGCGTGCGCGAGGGCTACGACATCGACCAGTTGCGCGCCGTGCGCGCGGTGTGCAGCGTGCCGCTGGTCGCCTCGGGTGGCGCGGGCGTGGCTGCGCACTTCCACGAGGTGTTCGCGCAGGCCGACGTCGACGGCGCGCTCGCGGCGAGTGCGTTCCACTCCGGCCGCATCGCGATCCCCGCGTTGAAGGGCTACCTGCGTGGAGCCGGCATCGAGGTGCGTGATGCAGCCTGAGGACCTCGACGCGCTCGCATGGGCACGGTCGGTCGATGCACGCGCGGGCGGCCTGCTGCCCGCGATCGTGCAGCACGCGGACGACCAACGTGTGCTGATGCTCGGCTGGATGTCGCGCGAAGCGCTGCTCGCCACGCTCGACAGCGGCTGGGTCACGTTCCACAGCCGCAGTCGCGGCAACCTCTGGACCAAGGGCGAGACCTCCGGCCACCGGCTCGCGCTCGTGTCGATCGCGGCCGATTGCGATCGCGACGCGCTGCTCGTGCAGGCGCGCCCGCAGGGACCGACCTGCCATCTCGCGCGCACGAGTTGCTTCGAGCACGTGCCCGCATCGGCCGTGGTGGAACTCGACGCCGTGGTCGCCGCGCGCATGCGCGATGCGCCGCGCGGCAGCTATACCGCGTCGCTGCTCGCAGGGGGCACGGCACGCATCGCGCAGAAAGTCGGAGAGGAAGGCGTGGAGGCGGCGCTCGCGGGCGTCGTCGGCAGCGACGAGGCGCTGCTCGGCGAAGCGGCGGACCTCCTCTACCACCTGCTCGTGCTGCTGCGCGCTCGCGGCCTCGGCTGGTCCGAGGTCGAAGCCGTCCTGCGCGAACGCCGAGCGCAGGTCGGCCCACCCGACGACGCCGTCGTGTCCGCGTAGGCTGGACGCGCGCAGCGCGGCCGGTGCCTGGTCGCGGGCTGTGTCGTTGCGTTCGCGTGCCGACGCACCAAGGCAAAGGCGCCGGCCGGCCGTCGGCCGTCCAGCCTGCGCGGCCTCGCAAGCACCTTGCTCTTGTAGGCTGGACGCGCGCAGCGCGGCCGGCGCTTCATCGCGCGCAGCGGCCGACGTGCGCGCGCGCTCGACACCGGATTGGGTGTTCGCAAGCGCCGAGCCGTCATAGACTCGCGTGATCCCGATTGGCAAGGCCCTGCGATGCGCGTATTACCTTTCATCTTCCTGCTGCTTGCCGCCACGGCACGTGCAGGCGACGTGTTCGACATGCATGTGCACCTCCACGACGCGGCGAACTCGGCGCGTGCGTTCGAGGCCGACGCGGCCTCCGCGAAGCTCGAGCTCGCGGGCTACGCGGGCATGTGGTTCGGCGGGCCGAACCAGGCTGCGCAGGGCGATCCGGCGGCGATCCGCGCAGCCAACGACGCGCAGCTCGCGCTCGCGAAGGAGCATCCGAAGATGCTGCCGGTCGCGACCGTGCACCCGTACGATGGCGAGGCCGCGCTGGCCGAGGTCGCGCGCGTCGCGGGGCTCGGCTGCAAGGTGCTCAAGCTCCATCCGCACACGCAGCAGTTCGACGCGGCCGATCCGCGCGTGCTCGCGATCGCGAAACGCGCCGGCGAGCTCGGGCTCGTGGTGATGTTCGACAACGCGAACATCCTGCCCGGCGACAGCGAGAAGCTGTTCAATCTCGCGGTGCAGGCGCCGAAGACGAAGTTCCTGTTCGCGCACATCGGTGCGATGAACTTCCGGTTCTGGAACGTGTTGCCGATGGCGCGCACGGCCGATGCGTTCTTCGCGGACAACATCCACTTCGACCTGTCGGGGACGATCACGGTCGTCGCCGATTCGCCGCTCGAGCCCGAGTTCGTCTGGACGCTGCGCAACGTCGGCATCGATCGCGTGCTGCTCGGTTCGGACTACCCGCAGTTCTCGCTCGCGAGCAGCGTCGAGGCGCTCGATCGGCTGGACCTGACCGAGGCGGAGAAGGCGAAGATCCGCGTCGGAAACGCACGCCGGTTGTTCGGCCTCGCGCCGTAGGAACTTCACCTTCGCTGGCAGGGTTCGCGCGGATGGCCCGCGCAGGCACCGACTCGTTGCCGCGCGCTGCGCATGTGTGCCAGCGACGAGGCACACATCCCCATCCGTTCGCGCTGAGCGCTGCGGCCGCAGGTCGCGGAGTCGAAGCGCCACGCGTGCCGCGGATCACCGCGCGCGATGCCCTTCGACTCCGGCCTTCGGCCTGCGCTCAGGGCGAACGGTGTTTCATCGGCGTCGGCATCGCATGCCAACCTCGGGATCAGGACATCGGTTCGGGTTCGCGCAACTCGCCGATGCGCGGCGGCAGCGGGATGAACTCGTCGTGGTCGAGGTCGGGCAGCTTCATGCGACCGGCCTGCCAGTCGGCGCGTGCCTGGTCGATGCGGTCCTTAGACGACGACACGAAGTTCCAGTCGATGTAGCGCGGCCCGACCGGTTCGCCCCCGAGCGCCATCACGACCGCATCGGTCAGCGCGGTCACCGTCGCGACGCGCCCGGGCGTCAGCACGGCCATGCTGCCCGACGCGATGCGCTGGCCCGCGACCTCGATCTCGCCCTCGACGACGTAGAGCGCGCGCTCGGGATACTCGTCGTGCAGCGACACGCGCGCACCCGCGCGCAGTTGCCAGTGCAGGTAGAACTGCGGCGAGTCGACCTGCACCGGCGACTGCAGCCCGGACCAGCGCCCGGCGATCAGGCGCCCGCGCATGCCGTCCTCGTCGAACACCGGCAGCGCCTCGCTCGCGTGGTGCCAGAAGCCCGGATCGGATTCCTCGCGCTCGACCGGCAGCGCGACCCAGGCCTGGATGCCGTCGAGCGCGCCGCCTTCATGGCGCAGGCGCTCGAAGCGTTCCGAATGCGTGATGCCGCTTCCCGCGGTCATCCAGTTGACTTCGCCTGGCCGGATCGATTGCTCGAACGCGAGGCTGTCGCGATGCGTGATCTCGCCCGCGAACAGGTAAGTGATCGTCGACAGGCCGATGTGCGGATGCGGGCGCACGTCCGCCTCGCGCGGCAGGCCGGGCGCGAGCTGCTTCGGACCCATGCGATCGAAGAAGATGTACGGGCCGACCATGCGGCGACGCGCGAACGGCAGCACGCGTCCGACTTCGAAGCTGCCGAGGTCACGCGTGCGCTGTTCGATGACGAGATCGATCATCGAGGGCCTCCGATGCTGGCTGCGGATGCCGGCAGGTTAGCGCAGGTGCGCGCGCACTGGGCGGCGCGCCGCTTCAGTGCGCGGACAGCGACGCGACCGCTTCGCGCAACTGCCGCGACGAGGCCGGTTCGATCAGGTGCAGCGAACGCGCCAGATGCGGCTCGCGCCCGAGACGTTCGGCCGGCCATTCCGGGATCGCGTGCTCGATCCAGTAGCCGACCCACGCATCGCGCCCGACGCGCTTGGCGAGGTAGAGCGCGCTGTCGGCGAGCTGCACGCTGTGGTGCCAGGCATCGTCGGTACGCGGCCCCGGCAGCGGCAGGTTCGCGTAGCCGATCGATGCGCCCGCTCGCAGCGTGCCCTTCGGTGCCGCGATCGGCTCGGCGAGCAGGTGGCGCAGGCGATCGGCGAGCTCGCGCACGCGCGCGGCGTCGGTGCGCGGCAGCAGCACGAGGAACTCCTCGCCGCCCCAGCGCGCGACGTATGCGCCTTCGCCGACGTTGTCGCGCAATCGCTGCGCATACGCCTTGAGCACGAGGTCGCCGGCTTCGTGGCCGTGTTCGTCGTTGATGCGCTTGAACAGGTCGATGTCGATCAGCAGCACGGCCGCGGAGCCGTGCTCGTCGACCGACAGTTCGCGCAGGTGCCTGGCCATCTCGCGGCGATTGGCGAGTCCGGTCAGCGGATCGGTGTGGCTTGCGAGGTAGAGTAGGCGGTTCATGCGCCGCTGCCACAGCAGCAGCCCGCCTGCGAGCAACAGCAGCGGGCCGGCGATGCCGGCCGCGATCCACTGCCGCCGCTCGCGTGCTTCGAGCTGCAGTGCCTGCGTGTCGGCTTCGGCCTTCAGGCGTTCCAGCTCGAGGCGCTGCTCGCGGTCGCGCATGTGCGCATCGAGCGCGGCGAGCCGCTCGTGGTTCTGGTGGCGCAGGTAGTTCTCGCGCAGCGTGATGATCTGGCGCAGCACCGCGCCCGCCTGCGCATGCCTGCCGAGGCGGTCGAGCAGGTCGGCGCGCATCTGCAGCAACTGCCATTGCTGGATCTCGTTGAGCTTGCCCGGATCGACGCTCTCGAGCAGGGCGAGCGCCGCGACCGGGTTGCCCGCCGCTGCACGCTGGCCCGCTTCGATCGTCGTGAGCTGGTAGTCGAGCGAGACGTCGGGGGCGGGCAGTTCGATCGACTTCGCGCGCTGGAGCAGTGCCTGCGCCTCGGCGGTTTCGCCCGACTGCTGCAGGGCTTCGGCGAGCCCGAGCGTCGCGGCGAGTTCCTGCGTCGGACCGCCGATCGCGCGTTCGCGGATCAGCTCCAGCGCGCGGCGCAGGTGCGGCGTCGCTTCGGCGGAGCGGTGCTGGCCGTTGAGGTTGAGGCCGAGGTTGTAGCGCACCGGCGCTTCGTAGCGGTAGTCGCCGAGCCGCTCCATCAGCGCGAGCGCCTGCTCGTAGTTGACCTGCGCGCGCGCGTGCTCCTCGAATTCCGAATGCAGCACGCCGAGGTTCACCAGCAGCGGGATGCGTTCGGCTTCGAGGCCCTGCGATTCGGCGTCGGCGACCGCCCGCGCATAGAGGTCGACCGCGCCGACGCGGTCGCCGCTGCGATGCAGGATGCTGCCCGCGCGACGCGTCAGCCGGACGCGTTCGGGTCCGGCCGCGAAGCTGCGCACGAGTTCACTGAGCGCATGCGCATCGCGGCGCGCGTCGTCCTTGCGCGCGAGCGAGGCATAGGACCAGCCGCGGCAGCCGAGCGCCTCGGCGCGCTGGCCCGGGCTCAGCAGCGCGCCCGCGTCGAGCACGCTCTGCGCGAGTGCGAGCGCGCGCTCGGGGTTGGCGTCCTCCTCCTCGAGGCAGGCCGCGTTGCGCTCATCGATCGTGACGGGCAACGCCGCGTCCCCGGGGCTGTCGGCGCAGGCGTTCGTCGCGAGCAGCAGCGCGAACAACCAGACTGAACGACGCATCGCGCTTCCCCTGTTCCGGCCCGAACGGCCCTTGATGCAAGAATGCACGGAATGTGCCACGAGTCGGCCGGACGCCGGAAATCCGGCCTTCGCGCGCGGGTCCGCGCGATAGTCGCATACGCGCAGCCCGTCGCGCGCGGCAGCGATCCGGCGCCGGCTTGCGCGATTCCGCCGCGATCGGGTTCGTGCAAGACTCCTGTCCGGACTGCCGGAGTGTCGCCATGCGTCGCCGCGTGCTTGCCCTCGCATTCGTCGTATTGCCGATCGCCTGCGGGGCCGCGCTCGCGGCGTCCGTCGAAGACGGCATGTTCGTGGCGCCCACGGGCACGCTGTCCGGCGGCGACTGCAACGACGTGGACCAGGCCGTCCACCCCGGCCAGCCCGAGATCGCCGGCAACCTCATCGACGACGACTGCGACGGGCTCGCCGACGAGGACGTGAACGACGTGCCTTCGACCGATCCGGTCGACCACGACGCGGACGGTTTCTCGCTCGAGCAGGGCGACTGCGACGATACCGATACGGCGATCCATCCCATGCAGGCCGAGGTCGCCGGGAACTTCTACGACGACGACTGCGACGGACTCGCCGAAGAGGACGTCGACAACCGCCCCTCGACCGACGCCCTCGATCGCGACCTCGATGGCGTCCCGATCGCGCCCGACTGGATCTTCGGATCGGGGTTCGAGCTGATGCCGAAGTAGTCCACGCCGACGCGCTCGCGGTTCGCGTCGGTGCGCCGCCCGCGCAACCTTCGGGCGCGCGGCGCGCCACTCACCGGCTCCATCCGCAGGGAATCGAAACGATGACGGGAATCGAGCGCCACACACGCGTCCTCCTGGCGTGGCTCCTGGCCGGATGCGCGCTCGCCGCGCACGCGGCCGATGCCGACCTCGATCCCGCGTTCGGCGATGGGCACCAGGTCACGCAGGTGCGCCCGGTCGAGTTCGGCAACGGCCAGGCCTGGGTCGGCGACGTCGCGACGCTGCCCGACGGGCGGATCGCGTGGGCGATGGAGAACGGAATCGGGTCGCTCTGGGTCGCGCGCATGCGGCGCGACGGAACCTTCGATCCCGGCTTCGCAGGCGACGGCCTGCTTGAACTCGACGACTGCGTCGGTCCGCGGCCGGTGCGGATCGCGCCGCTCGATGACGGGAGCCTCGTCGCGTGGACCGGGCGCTGCCTGCGCCGGATCAGCGCCGATGGCACGCTCGACCCTGCTTTCCCCGCCGCGGTGGGCGGACCGGATCCGGACTTCGTCGCCGCGCGCCTGCTGCGGGACGCCGCCGGACGCTGGTTGCTCGCGGGCAACGACGGCCAGGAGATGCGCGTGTACCGCTTCCTCGCCGATGGCGCACCCGATCCCGCGTTCGGCGACGACGGTGTCGCGACGATCACCACCGCGTCGACGAGCGGTGCACGCACGCTCGCCGCGATGGCACTGCGCGCGGACGGGCGCATCGTGCTTGCGGGTTCGCGCGGCAACAGCCACGGGCCGAACCTCGTGGTCGCCTCGCTTGATGCTTCCGGTGCACCGGACCCCGCGTTCGGCGTGCAGGGCATCGTCGACCTCGATCCGCCCGAGGGCTACAACGGCATCGCCGCGCGCGCGATCGCGGTCGACCGCGACGGCAGCCTCGTCGTCGCCGGCGATGGCAACAACGGCATGCAATCGTGCTGCGTGCTGGTCGCGCGCATCCACGCGGACGGCACGGTCGAGCCCGATGCGCTGCGCCTCTTCCCGCTCGGCCCGAACGTCACGCTGTCGGCGTTCGGCGAGACCTCGAACACGCTCGCGCTGCTGCCGCACGGAAAGATCCTGCTCGCGCGCGTGTCGTTCCCGTTCGAGATCGCGACGCGCACGCGCTTCACGCTCGTGCGCCTGCACCACGACGGCAGCCTCGACGCCGGCTTCAACGACGTCGGCTGGCGCAGCTACGTGGTCGCCGATCCCGAAGGGCAGGGCCAGAGCGGACCGTACTCGCAGATCCACGGCATGGCCTTCGCGAACGGCGAGGCGCTGATGTTCGGGCGCACGTTCTTCGAGGACAACGCGATCGGCCCCGACTACGTGACGCTGATGCGCGCGCGCATGGATGCGCTGTTCGAGGACGGGTACGAACCCTGAGCGAAGCGGGCGTGCGGACCCCGTGTCGAATTTCCGTCCGGCCGTTCGTCGAACGGGGCAGGGGATGATCCCGCCATCTGGAGATTCGACGATGACCGACCGCACGATCCGCCTCCATCGCGTGCTGCGCTGCCCGCCCGAACGCCTGTTCCGCGCGTTCACCGACGGCGATGCGATGGCCAAGTGGCTGCCGCCGAACGGATTCACGTGCCACGTGCACGCGATCGACGCGCGCGTCGGCGGGCGCTACCGCATGGCGTTCACGAACTTCACGACCGGGCAGTCGCATGCGTTCGGCGGCCAATACCTCGAGATGGTGCCGAACCAGCGCCTGCGCTACACCGACGTGTTCGAGGACCCCAGCTTTCCGGGCGCGATGGAGACGACGGTCGTGATGCGGCAGGTGTCGTGCGGAACCGAGGTGCACATCGAGCAGGCCAACCTGCCCGAAGCGATTCCGCTCGATGGCTGCTACCTCGGCTGGCAGGACTCGCTCGCACAGCTCGCGGCGCTGGTCGAGGCCGAGATTCCCGAAGGCTGACCGGGTCGAGGCCGGCGGGTGGGACGCAGCCGCGCAGGCGCGGGCACCGCCGACGGCGCAGGTTCGCTGCGCTCGGCGTGGGTGCACGGTGCGAGCGCCGTGGCAGCAGCGCCGGCCGGCCTGCGGCTGTCCAGCCTACGAGGTGCTGCCTGCCCACAGGGCCGCGATGTCCTGCACGTGCACGAACTCGTGCTTCGCATGGAGACGCAGCAGCTCGGGCGCGCCGTAGCCCCAGCCGACCGCGCCGAATGCGACGCCTTCGGCGTTCGCGGCTTCGCCGTCGCTGTCCTGGTCGCCGATGTAGATCGCGTCGGCGGGCGCGACGCCGGCCCGGCGCAGCATCGCGCGGATGCGCGGGCGCTTGCCGAGGATCGACATGCCGCATTCGATGTGCGCGAAACGCGCGAACGCGTCGCTTCCCATCACGCGTTCGACATTGTCGCGCGCATTCGACGTCAGAAGGCCGAGCACGACGCCACGTTCGGCAAGTTCGCCGAGCATCGGCTCGATGCCGTCGAACAGCGGGACGCCGGTCGCGTCGCGCATCATCGCGCGGTAGTCGCGCGCGACCAGCGGCAGTTTCCATGCCGGCAGGCGGCTGCGTGCGAGGATCTGCGCCACGCTACTCCGCCGCAGCGACTCGACCTCGGTCGGCTCCACGCGCGAGAAACCGTGCCGGTCCGCCAGTACCCGCTGCGCGTGCATGAAGAACGGGAAGCTGTCGGCGAGCGTGCCGTCGAAGTCGAAGATTGCGAAGCTGTAGCTCATTGCATGCGGCCGTGAACGGGAACCGCGATCGTAACCCACGCGTCACGGGCGCCTCGCATCGTCGTTCGTCCTTGTCAGAGGGTGTTGGCCGCGGATTCGGCGAAAAGCTCGGGTCTGAAGTCCCTCGCACACGACTTGCGACAAGTCCGGGCGATCATCCCTGCGGGGGGATGCAGCGGTCCGTCACGCGCCATGCCGCGACGCGGACGCGTGGGCTAGCATGTGCGTTGCCGCATCGCCAACAGGAGGCCCGGTGTCGTCGATCATTTCAGTACGCCAGCTCGACAAGACCTACCGTTCCGGGTTCCGCGCACTGCGCGGCATCGACCTGGAGATCCGGCGCGGCGAGATCTTCGCGCTGCTCGGTCCGAACGGCGCGGGCAAGACCACGCTGATCAGCATCATCTGCGGCATCGTCAACGCGAGCGCGGGCAGCGTCGAGGTCGACGGCCACGACATCGCGCGCGACTACCGCAAGGCGCGCTCGCTGATCGGCCTGGTGCCGCAGGAGCTGTCGACCGACGCGTTCGAAACCGTGTGGGCGACGTTGCGCTTCAGCCGCGGCCTGTTCGGCAAGCCGCCCGATCCCGCGCACCTCGAACGCGTGCTGCGCGACCTGTCGCTGTGGGACAAGAAGGACAGCAAGATCATGACGCTGTCGGGTGGCATGAAGCGACGCGTGCTGATCGCCAAGGCGCTCGCACATGAGCCGCGCGTGCTGTTCCTCGACGAACCGACCGCAGGCGTCGACGTCGAGCTGCGCCACGACATGTGGCGCATGGTGCGCCGGCTGCGCGACGACGGCGCAACGATCATCCTGACCACGCACTACATCGAGGAAGCCGAGGAAATGGCCGACCGCATCGGCGTGATCGACAAGGGCGAACTGGTGGTGGTCGAGGACAAGCACGTGCTGATGCGCAAGCTCGGGCGCAAGCAGCTCACGCTGACGCTGCAGTCGCCGCTGTCCGGGGTTCCGTCGGCGCTCGCGGACCTGCCGCTCGAACTCGCGCAGGGCGGCCATTCGCTCGTCTACACCTTCGATGCACAGGCGCAGGAAACCGGCATCGCCGCGCTTCTGCGCCGGCTCGGCGAGCTCGGCATCGAGTACCGCGACCTCAACACCAGCGAAAGCTCGCTCGAGGACATCTTCGTCGGCCTCGTGCACGGCGGGCGCCGCGAGGTGGCCGCATGAACCTCCACGCGATCCGCGCGATCTACCGCTTCGAGATGGCGCGCACGTTCCGCACGATCACGCAGTCGATCGCCTCGCCGGTGCTGTCGACCTCGCTCTACTTCGTCGTGTTCGGCAGCGCGATCGGCTCGCGCATGGGCGAGATCGACGGCGTCAGCTACGGCGCGTTCATCATCCCGGGCCTGATCATGCTGTCGCTGCTCAACGAGAGCATCTCCAACGCCTCGTTCGGCATCTACATGCCGAAGTGGGCCGGCACGATCTTCGAGCTGCTGTCGGCGCCGGTGTCGTTCGTCGAGGTCGTGCTCGGCTACGTCGGCGCGGCCGCGACCAAGTCGGTGATGCTCGGCGTGCTGATCCTCGTGACGGCGCGGCTGTTCGTCCCGTACGAGATCGCGCATCCGTTCTGGATGCTCGCATTCCTCGTGCTGACCGCGGTGACCTTCAGCCTGTTCGGTTTCATCATCGGGCTCTGGGCGGACGACTTCCAGAAGCTGCAGGTGATCCCGCTGATGGTGGTCACGCCGCTGACCTTCCTCGGCGGCGCGTTCTACTCGATCCAGATGCTGCCGCCGGTTTGGCAGAAGCTCACGCTGTTCAATCCGGTCGTGTACCTGGTCAGCGGCTTCCGCTGGAGCTTCTACGGGATATCCGACGTCGACGTGCGCATCAGCGTGCTCGCGATCATCGGCTTCCTGGTCGCATGCCTCGTCGCGGTCTGGTGGATCTTCCGCACCGGTTACAAGTTGCGCAGCTGACATCGCGCACTGCGCCTGCGCGCGAAGAGCGCCCTCATCCGCCCCTGCGGGGCACCTTCTCCCGCAGGCGGGAGAAGGGATGCTCTGGGGGGCGGACAACGGGACGTCAACTGGCGAATGCGCGCGCCCGCTCCTAAGATCGCGCCCGGGCCGGCCCGTCCCGGCCGTCGTGACGGGGATGCGAGATGGCCGACACTTCCGAGACGCTGACGCGCGCGGACGCGCTGCAGTACCTGCGTCGCTTTCCCTCGCAGGGCCTGTCGGTCGTCGTCGGCAACGTGATCGGGGTGCTCGTCGGCAACGCGATCGTGCTGCACCTGCTCGTCGAGGGGCGCCTGCGCGCAGCGCACCTGATCGCGCTCGTGATGGCCGAAACGGTGCTGCTGGTCGCGATCGCCTGGCTGCAGCATCGTTTCGTGCCGCGGCGCGACTGGTCCGAGCAACCCAAGCCGCTGCGCGAGCGCCTGTTCCTGTTCGCGTTCGTGCTGGTCTGGCTCGGCGGCGCCTACAGCGTGTCGCTGCTGATGGTCGGCGGCTTCGGCGATTTTCGCGACCTGCTGCGCGGCCCCGATGCGTGGATCGAAGCCGGCCTGCACCGGCCGCTCGCGGTCACGCTGGTGCTGGCGCTGGTGCACGCGCAAGCCGACCACGCGCATTACCGCGAGCACGGTGGGCCCTTCCTTTCGACGGTCTCGCACGACGCGATCGGTCGCTACCTCACGCTGCTGCTCGGCGGTATCCCGTTCGCGTTGCCGTTCTTCGTCGTCGTGTTCGGCGGCTTCAAGCTCGTCGAGTTCGTGCTCGGCCGGATGCGAACGGCGCCCGGCGAATCGATCCTCGGCAGCATCGCGATGCTGCTCGTCGCGGGCGGCGGCTTCGCGCTGATCTCGTGGCTGATGGCGAGCGGCGTCGCGGGCTGGGCGATCGGCTTCGTCGTCGCGAAGTTCGTCGCCGAACTCATGATCGCCGCGATCCCGCTCGTCATGGCCAAGGTCGCCCGCGACGGTGC
The DNA here is from genome assembly GCA_004143945.1 of Lysobacteraceae bacterium. Taxonomy (GTDB): domain Bacteria; phylum Pseudomonadota; class Gammaproteobacteria; order Xanthomonadales; family Rhodanobacteraceae; genus Dokdonella_A. The sequence goes on along the minus strand of SEHB01000003.1, from coordinate 257,815 downwards.
GTGAGCCGGCCGGGAACCCACTGCATCACGGAGCATGCGAAGGTAGAAGAAGCGAGAGCTTCCACGACGGAGCACACGGAGACGAGGCGCTTTGGGCCGAAGCTGCTTGCCTTCCGCGCAGCACACCTGGCGTGTGCGGATGCCGTGGCCGGGATCAGTAGAGCACGCGCGTGCGCAGCGTGCCGGGGATCGCGGCGAGTGCGTCGCGCAGCGCGCTGGCTTTTTCCTCGGAAGTCGACACGTCGGCGACGACGTAGCCAATCGTCGCGTTAGTCTGCAGGTACTGGCCGTCGATGTTGACGTTCTCGCGCGAGAACACTTCGTTGATGCGCGAAAGCATGCCGGGCACGTTGCGGTGGATGTGCAGCAGGCGCCGGCTGTCGGGGTGTTCGGGCAGCGTGACCTCGGGGAAGTTCACCGCCGACAGGGTCGAGCCGTTGTCGCTGTAGCGCACGAGCTTGGCCGCGACCTCGATGCCGATGTTGTCCTGCGCCTCGAGCGTGCTGCCGGCGACATGAGGCGTCAGGATCACGTTGTCCATGCCGATCAGCGGCGACACGAACGGTTCCGCGTTGCCGGTCGGCTCCTGCGGGAACACGTCGACCGCCGCGCCGACCAGGTCGCCGCTGCGCAATGCGTCGGCGAGCGCGTCGATGTCGACGACGCTGCCGCGCGCGGCGTTGATCAGCACCGCGCCCGCGCGCATGCGCGCGACCTGCGCCGCGCCGACCATGAGCCGCGTCTGCGGCGTCTCGGGCACGTGCAGCGTGACCACGTCGGCCTGCGCGAGCAGTTCGTCGAGGCTCGCTGCCGCGCGCGCGTTGCCGAGCGCGAGCTTGGTCTCGACGTCGTGGAATACCACGCGCATGCCGAGCCCCTCGGCCAGCAGCCCGACCTGGGTGCCGATGTGGCCGTAGCCGACGATGCCGAGCACCTTGCCGCGCACTTCGTAGCTGCCCGCGGCCGACTTCGACCAGCCGCCGCGGTGGCACTCGGCGTTCTTCTGCGGGATCCGCCGCATCAGCAGGATCGCCTCGGCGATCACGAGCTCGGCGACGCTGCGCGTGTTGGAGTAGGGCGCATTGAACACCGGCACGCCCGCGCCTTGCGCGGCCGCGAGGTCGACCTGGTTGGTGCCGATGCAGAAGCAGCCGACCGCGAGCAGGCGCCGCGCATGCGCGAGCACGTCGGCGTCGAGCTGGGTGCGCGAGCGGATGCCGACGATGTGCGCGTCCGCGATGCGGCGCTTGAGTTCGTCCGCTGGCAGCGACTTCTCGTGCAGTTCGACCTGCCTGTAGCCCGCGGCCGCGAACGTCTCGATCGCGCTGCGGCTGATGCCTTCGAGCAGCAGCACGCGGATGTCCTGCTTCGGGAACGAGGTTCGGCTCATGGCGGGCAACGGGGCGGGCCTTCGAAGGGTCGGCCACTATGCCAGAACGGCCGCTGTATGCGGCGCCGCAGCAGTGGACCGCCGAGCGCGTGGCTGGCAGGCTGGCGCCTCCGTTTCCGATCCACGCCCCGATGAACGCCGCCGCCCTTGCCGATCTCGCCCGCCGCCTGCCGGAGCTGGTGTTGAAGACCGATGCTGCCGACCTCGAGCACTACGGGCGCGACTGGACGCGGCGCTGGACCCCGGCGCCGCTCGCGATCGCGCTGCCCGATTCGACCGTCGAGGTCCAGTCGATCGTGCGCTGGGCGCGCGAACACGCGATCGGCCTGGTGCCCTCGGGCGGACGCACCGGGCTGTCGGGCGGCGCGGTCGCCGCGCGCGGCGAGCTCGTCGTGAGCCTCGAACGCATGAACCGCGTGCTCGACTTCGATCCGGTCGACCGCACGCTGACGGTGCAGGCGGGCCTGGTGCTCGAGAACCTGCAGAAGGCGGCGGTCGAACGCGGCCTCGCATACCCGGTCGACTTCGCGTCGCGCGGCTCGTGCACGATCGGCGGCAACGTCGCGACCAACGCGGGCGGCATCCGCGTGATCCGTCATGGCAACACGCGCGAATGGATCGGCGGGATCAAGCTCGTGGACGGCAACGGCGACCTGCTCGATCTCAACCGAGGCCTCGTCAAGAACGCGAGCGGCTATGATCTGCGCCACCTCGCGATCGGTTCGGAAGGCACGCTCGGCATCGTCGTCGAGGTCACGGTTCGACTCGCCGATCCGGCGCCGCCGTCCAGCGTGATGCTGCTCGCATTGCCGCACATGGAGGCGCTGATGCGGGTGTTCGACGCCTGCCGCAGCCGGCTTCGCCTGTCCGCGTTCGAGTTCTTCACCGTTCGCGCGCTCGAGCATGTGCTGCGCCACGGCGCGCAGCGACCGTTCGAAGGCACCTCGCCGTACTACGTGCTGGCCGAGTTCGATGCGGCCAACGACGCGCAGCGCGACGCGGCGCTTGCGTTGTTCGAGCACTGCGCGGGCGAAGGGTGGGTCGAGGACGGCGTGATCAGCCGCAGCGAGGCGCAGGCCGCCGCGCTCTGGCGCCTGCGCGAAGGCATCACCGAAAGCCTCGCGCCGCATCGTCCCTACAAGAACGACATCTCGATGCGCATCGGCGCGATCCCGCGCTTCATGCAATCGATGCAGGCGATCTTCGCCGAGGGCTACGCGGGTTTCGACGTGGTCTGGTTCGGCCACCTCGGGGACGGCAACCTGCACATCAGCGTGCTCAAGCCCGCATCGGTGTCCGAAGAGGTGTTCCTCGCGCGCTGCGAGGACGTCACCGATGCGCTGTCGGCCGCGTTGACCGAGGTCGGCGGCAGCATCTCGGCCGAACACGGCATCGGCCTGGTCAAGAAGCCGCACCTCGAGGGCACGCGCAGCGCGGCCGAGATCGCTTTGATGCGCGGCATCAAGCGCGTGCTCGACCCGGGCGGAATCCTCAATCCGGGCAAGCTGTTCGATTCCGACCCGCCGTAGGCCGCACGCGCGCAGCGCGGCCGGCTCGCGCGCGCCGCACCCGCGCGGTGCTCCTGCTACGCTCGGCGCGATGACGCCGTTCCCCGAACCAGGTTCCACCGTGCGCGAAGGCCTCGTGCTGGTCCTCAACTGCGGCTCCTCGAGCATCAAGTTCGCGCTGTTCGACGCGGCCGCGTCGCCGCTGCCGCGCCAGGCCGAGTGGAACGGCAAGGTCGACGGCATCACCGGCGCGCAGCCGACCTTCGGCGAAACCGGCGTCGACCCGGGTCCGCTCGTGCTGGATCCGCAGGCGCCCTACCGCGCCGCGCTCGCGCACATCCGCGAACGCGTGCGTGCGCGTCTCGCGGGACGGCGCATCGTCGCGGTCGCGCACCGCGTCGTGCACGGCGGCAGCCGCTACTTCGCGCCGGTGCGCATCGACGATGCGGTGCTCGCGGACCTGCGCTCGTACATCCCGCTCGCGCCGCTGCACCAGCCGTTCGCGCTCGAGGCGATCACCGAACTGCATGCATCGGTGCCCGCGATCCCGCAGGTCGCGTGCTTCGACACCGCATTCCACCACACGATGCCCGATGTCGAACGCATGCTCGCGTTGCCGTACGACGCGTGGGAGCAGGGCGTGCGCCGTTACGGCTTCCATGGCCTGTCCTACGAATACATGGCGCACGCGCTCGCGGAGCGCCACGGTGAGCGCGCGCGCGGGCGCACGATCGTCGCGCACCTCGGCAGCGGCGCAAGCCTCTGCGCGATGCAGTCGCTGCGCTCGGTCGCGACCACGATGGGCTTCTCCTCGCTCGATGGCCTCATGATGGGCACGCGCTGTGGCGCGCTCGACCCCGGCGTCGTGCTCCACCTGATGCAGGTGCAGGGACTCACGCTCGAGCAGGTCGGCGAACTGCTGTACCACCGGTCCGGGCTGCTCGGCGTGTCGGGCGTCTCGTCCGATCCGCGCGCGCTGCTGCCGCTGGAAGCCGGGGACGAGCGCGTGCGCGCCGCGCTCGCGCTCTACGTGCGTCGCATCGTGCGCGAGATCGGCGCGCTCGCCGCGGTGCTCGGCGGACTCGACCTGCTCGCGTTCACCGCCGGCATCGGCGAACATAACGCCGAGATCCGGCGCCGCGTCTGCGCCGACCTCGGCTTCCTCGACGCGCGCCTCGACGAGGAGGCGAACGCACGCCACGAGGCGGTGATCTCGCGCGCGGATTCCGGGCTCGTGATCGCGGTCGAGCGCACCAACGAGGAATGGGTCGCGGCGCGCGACGCGCTCGACCTGCTCGCGCGCTGAGGCGCGGCGCGCCTCACTTCAGGCGGTCGAACGAGAACAGCCGTGCGCAGGGATGGCGTCGTCCGCGGATCGTGTCGAGCAGCAGGCCGGCGCCGATCTGGCTGTAGGTGATGCCGTTGCCGCCGTAGGCCATCGCGAACAACACGCGGGGGCCGTATTGCTCGTGCGCGCCGAAGAACGGCAGCCCGTCGACGGTCTCGGCGAACGTGCCGGCCCATGCGAACGCGGGCTCGATGTCGAGCGCGGGCAGCAGCTTGCGCGCCTTCGCGCGCAGGCGCGCGGTCTTGCCCGCGAGGCGCGCGTCGCGTCGCGCGGGGATGTCGATGCGGTCGTCTTCGCCGCCGAACAGCACGCGCCCGTCGGGCGTGCCGCGCGCGTAGAGATAGGGCCGCGCCGATTCCCATACCACGCAATCGCGCAGCAGTCCCTGGCCGGCCGGCAGCGGGTCGGTGATGAACGCGTAGCTGCTGCGGTTGCGCGCGACGCGCTGGTCGAGGTGACGCTGGCCTTCGTACCCGGCCGCGACCACGAGGTGGCGGCAGCGCACGCGCGCGCCATTCTCGAGGTCCGCGTCGACGCCGCCGCGTCGCACGCGGAACCCGGCGACGCCGGTGCGATCGTGCACGCGACCGCCGTGGCGGCGCACGCGTGCGAGCAGGCGATGCGCGAAGCGGTAGGGGTCGACCACCGCGGCGGGCGCGGTGAGCAGCGCGAGCGGTGCATCGAGGTCGAATCGCGTACGCAGTGGCTCGGCTTCGAGCACTTCGACCTTGAAACCGTGCGCCTGTCGCAGCGCCGCCTCGTGCCGCAGGCGCGTGCGGTGGAAGCCGCGGCTCGCGAGGTAGAGGCTGCGCACCGGCATCACGCCGGTGCGCCCGAGCGTGCGCGCGAGCCGGGTCAGCGCGCGCACCGCATCGGCGCACGCGCGGTACGCGAGCAGCGCATCGCGCAGCCCGCGTTCGCGCGCGAGCGCGCGAAGCTCCACGTCGATCTCGTACTGCAGCAGCGCGGTGCTCGCCGCGGTGCTGCCCCAGCCCGCGTCGCGGCGGTCGACCACGCAGGTGCGCAGGCCCGCGCGCGCGAGCTCGTCCGCGATCAGCGCGCCGGTGATGCCGGCGCCGATCACGAGCACGTCGCAGTCGAGGTCTTCGGCGAGCGCGCCGTAGTCGCCGAGCAGCCCGTTCCTGACCACCCACCAGGGGTATCCACTCTTGAGGTCCATGCACTGCCGCCTGCCCGGAGTGCGCGCATCGTCGCCGCAGCCGGCTTGCGCGGACATGAATGCGCGTGCGCGTGCGCGTGCGCGCGCGTGCGCGCACAATCGCGGGACCACCGAAGCCGCCGACCGATGCCCTCGCCCAGTGCATTCCCCGAGCCGCGCACGAGCAGCCGCGGCAGCGGCCGCAGCTTCGTCTACCTGCTGCCGTGCCGCGAGTCCGACCTCGTGAAGATCGGCTACTCGAGCACGCCGCTGCAGCGGTTCCAGACCCTGCATGCGCGCTGGTTCGACTACTTCGACCTCGACGCGGGCGCGCTGGTCGAGCTCGAGCGCGTGGCCGACGCGCGGCGGCTCGAACGCGCGCTGCTCGTGCGCCATGCGGCGCAGCGCGCGATCGCGCCGTTCGTGGTGCCGAAGTCCGCGGCCGGCCATACCGAATGGCACGCGGGCGTGCACGACGACGCGCTCGCGCACGTGCGTGCGCTGTGTGCCGACGGTGGGCTCGAGCTGCACGCGCCACTGCGCGGCTGGTTGCGCGCGGAGCTCGGCGCGCGGCTCGACCGCCTGCACGACTGGTCGCTCGCGATGCTCGAGCAGGCCGAATACGAACGCTTCAACGCGGTCGACGCACCCGGCGGGTCCGGCCGGCCCGCGCGCGCGCTGCGCGACGCGCTCGATGCCTGCGCCGCGCTCGATCTGCCGCTCGAGTCGGTGCTGCCCGATGCGGTGCTGCGTTGGCATCGTGAGGGCATGCGCGACTGAACAGCGCCACGTCGTGCGCGACGGCATTCGCAGGCTGGACGGCCGCAGGCCGGCCGGCGTCGTACCGACCCGCGACCATGCGAGCAGCGCCGGCCGCGCTGCGCGCGCCCAGCCTGCAAGTCAGCGGCCCGCCCGGTGCGCTCGCCGGGATCGGGAACGCGTCACGGTCGTGGCCTATCCGCAGTGGTGCAATCGGGATCCTTCGAAGCCGGGACCGGCCATGCGTTGCGCCTTGCTGCTGTTCCTCATCGGGGCGACGCCGCTCGGCGCGACCACCTTCCACGTCGATCCCGTCAACGGCAGTGCGGGCGGCGACGGCAGCGCGGCGCAGCCGTGGCAATCGTTGCAGGCCGTGTTCGAGGCCGGCCTCGTCGAGAGCCGCGACTGGCCCGGATACCCGTACGAGGACGGCATGGTGCTGGTGCCGGTCAACGCCGGCGCGCCCGTGCACGCGGGCGACACGCTGTTGCTGCACGCCGGCTACCACGGCGACGTCGCGATCGAGCACCTGTACAACGCGGCGCCGATCACGATCGCGGCCGCGCCCGGCGAAACGGCGCGCCTGCGCAGCCTGCGCGTGCGTTCCGCGCAGAACTGGCGCATCAGCGGGCTCGAGATCAGCCCGTCGTTCGGCGCGACCAACGAGCAGGTCACGATCGTCGAGGTGGCCGATCACGGCTGGTCCGGTCCCGCGTACGACATCGAGCTCGCCCAACTCGATATCCACTCGATCGACGACGCCTCGGGTTGGGGTCCGGCCGAATGGGTCGAGCTCGCGTCGAGCGGCGTCGACATCGACGCGGCGCGCGTCACGCTGCGCGACAGCCGCATCCGCAACGTGCGGTTCGGCATCGCGGTGTCGGGGGTGGATGCGCGCATCCTGCGCAACCTCGTCGACGGCTTCTCCGCCGACGGCATGCGCGGCCTCGGCGACCGCGGCGTGTTCGAGTACAACCGCGTGCAGAACAACCTCATCGGCGACGACTTCGACGAGAACCACGACGACGGCTTCCAGAGCTGGTCGTACGGGCCCGACGGCGTCGGCACCGGCGCGGTCACCGGCGTGGTGCTGCGCGGCAACGTGTTCGTCAACGCGACCGATCCGTCCAATCCGCTGCGCAGCTCGATGCAGGGCATCGGCTGCTTCGATGGCTTCTTCGACGGGTGGGTCGTCGAGAACAACGTCGTCGTGACCGACCATTGGCACGGCATCAGCTTCTACGGCATGCGCGATTCGCGCATCGCCAACAACACCGTGATCGACCTCGCGGGCGGCCAGCCGGGTCCGCCCTGGATCATGGTGCACGACCACAAGGACGGGCGGCCGAGCGAGCGCGTGCTCGTGCGCAACAACCTCGCGACCGACCATGCGCTCGACGGCATCGAGATCACCGCCGACCACAACCTCGACGCCGACGATGCCGCGAGCCTGTTCGTCGATGCGCCGTTCGACCTGCACCTGCGCGACGGCGCGGCCGCGGTCGACGCGGGCAGCGCCGAATCGGCGCCACCGCTCGATGCCGACCGCGTGCCGCGGCCGCAGGGCGCGGGCTTCGACGCCGGCGCGTACGAGCGTCGCGGCGACGCGATCTTCGTAAACGGCTTCGATCCGGCCTGAGCGGCCGCGGCGCCGCGCGCGCGTTTCAACCCTGCGCTACGCTCGCGCATCCGATCGATCATGTTCCCGTGCGGAGTGACGCCATGCGCCGACTGACCTGCCTGTTCGCCCTGATGCCCGCGATCGCGTTCGCGGAGCCCTGCGCGTTCAGCGCGCCTCGCGATTTCGACGTCGACGCGGCTGGGATCCAGACCCTGGTGCTCGCGCTCGAGTCCGACGACATCGATATCGAGGGCGTCGCCGGACTCGAACGCATCGAGGTGCGTGCGAAGGCCTGCGCCTCCAGCGAGGACCGCCTCCCCGACCTCATCGTCGACCAGCAGCGAACCGGCAAGGACTTCGCGATCACCTCGCGCGCACGCCCCTCGGAGTTCCGCCTGTTCGGATCGAGCTACGCCTACATCGACTTCACGCTGCGCGTTCCCGAACGCATGGTGGTCGGCATCCGCGGCAGTTCGGGCGATGCAAAGGTGCGCAAGGTCGCGGCACTCGACTTCGAAACGACCTCGGGCGACCTCGTCGCCGATGCGATCGCGGGTTCGATCGGCGTGCGCACGAGCTCCGGCGACGTGCACGGGCGCGGGTCGGGCAGCGTCGAAATCCGCAGCACCGCTTCGGGCGACATCAAACTCGCTGACGTGCGCGGCGACGTCAAGGTCGCACGCTCGGGCTCGGGCGACCTCAGGTTTGCCGATGTGGGCGGCCATGTCGACATCGGCAGCGTCGGCTCGGGCGACGTATCGCTGCAGCGCGTGACCGGCAACGTGCTGGTCGGCGCGATCGGTTCGGGCGACGTCGAAGCCGTCGACATCGGCGGCGCCCTCGCCGTGCGTTCGAGCGGCTCCGGCGACGTCACCCATCGCGACGTGCGCGGCAAGGTTTCGGTGCCCGACGACGAGTGAAACGATTCCGCGCGCGACGCGACCAATCGCGGGATGGATCCGGTGCCGATGCGCGAACCGCTGCATGCGCTGCTCGCCTCGATCCGCGCCTGCCGTGCCTGCGATGCCGTGTTGCCGCTCGGCGCGCGTCCGGTCGTGCAGGCCGCGGCCAGTGCGCGGTTGCTGATCATCGGCCAGGCGCCGGGCTCGAAGGTGCATGCGAGCGGAGTCCCGTGGAGCGATGCGAGCGGCGAGCGCCTGCGCGACTGGCTCGGACTCGAGGAGCGCGTGTTCCACGACGCCTCGCGCGTCGCGATCATGCCGATCGGCTTCTGCTATCCGGGGCGCGGCCGCGGAGGCGACCTGCCACCGCGGCGCGAATGCGCCCCGCTCTGGCACGCACGCCTGCTCGCGGCCCTGCCGCAGATCCGACTGACGCTGCTGGTCGGCTGGCATGCGCAGCGCGCGATGCTCGGCGCGCGTGCGCATCCGAGCCTCACGCGCACGGTGGCGGCATGGCGCGACTACGCGCCGGCGTTCCTGCCGCTGCCGCATCCGTCGCCGCGCAACACCGCGTGGTTCCAGCGCCACGCATGGTTCGCGGCCGAGGTGCTGCCGGTCCTGCATGCACGCGTGCGCGACGTGCTCGCGGCCTGAACGCGCGTTCACGGCGGCGCCCTGCGCGGCTGGACGGGGCGGGTTCGGCGTCCGATCATGTCGCGCGCAGCCGGAGCTGCACGGAGACCTTCGATGAATGGACTGCCACGCCGATCGTCTCGAGGCCGCCCGTGCCTCGTCGCGCTGCTGGTCTCGAGCTGCGCCGCGTGCTCCGCGCCGCCCGCGGCTGACCCGGTGGATGCGCGCGCGCGGCCCGCGGGCGTCGCCGCACCGCGCGCGCGCTTCGTCGACGTCGACTGGCGCGTGGTGTCGTCGAGCGCGGTGGCCGTCGGCACGCGCTACCGGTTCGCGGCCGATGGCGGCCTGCGCATCGACGTCGCGGGATCGCCGCCCGGCATCGGCCGCTGGTCCCTGCAGGACGGTGCGTTCGTGATGATCGAGGAAGGCATCGCGTATCCGACCGAGATCCTGCGCCTGGACGAGGATCACTTCACGATCCGCAGCCACAACCCGGGCACGCCGGTCGATATCGAGATGGTGCGCGATTCCCCGCGCTGACGCCCCGGTGTTGCGCGTCGTGCAAGCGGTGTAGGCTGGCCCGCACCACCCGACCGGAGTCCGCGCCGATGGCCCTCGCCTCGACCACGCTGGCCGTCCTCATCGATGCCGACAATGCGCAACCCGCGGTGATCGAAGGACTGCTCGCGGAAATCGCGAAGTACGGCACCGCGACCGTCAAGCGCATATACGGCGACTGGACCGGGCCGCAGCTCAAGGGCTGGAAGGACGTGCTGCTCACGCATGCGATCCAGCCGATCCAGCAGTTCCGCTACACGACCGGCAAGAACGCGACCGATTCGGCGCTGATCATCGACGCGATGGACCTGCTCTACGGGTCGCCTCGGCGGCTTCTGCATCGTCTCGAGCGACAGCGACTTCACGCGCCTCGCCGCGCGCGTGCGCGAAGCGGGACTGGTCGTCTACGGCTTCGGCGAGAAGAAGACGCCGATGCCTTTCGTCAGCGCCTGCGACAAGTTCATCTATACCGAGATCCTCGTGCAGAAGGACGGCGAAGACGCGAAGTCCGCGGGCAAGCCGATCGTGTCGATCGACAAGGACACGCGGCTTGCGACCCTGCTGCGCAACGCGGTCGAGGCGTCGTCGGACGAATCGGGCTGGGCCTTCCTCGGCACGGTCGGCAACAACATCGCCAAGCAGGCGCCCGAATTCGACCCGCGCAACTACGGCCTGCGCAAGCTCAGCGAAGTGGTCGCCGCGAGCGGGCTGTTCGAGATCGAGAACCGCAAGGTCGGCGATGGCACGACCACGTCGACCTACGTGCGCGCGCGCCGCGCGGCGGGTGCGCAGCGTTCGGGATCGCGGCGCTCCAGGATCTGAATCAGCGGCACGCCGGCACACGGAGCAGGGCTTCCATGCACCACGCTTATCCTCCGGGTGCGCAGTGCGCTCCGTGCTTCAGTCGTTCGGCCATCGCGTTGCCGATGGTTCGGCCGTCGATGCCGGACCGTTCAGCGATTGGCCGCGAAATGCAGGTTGCTGAGGTCGAGCGACTCATCGCTGCGGCGGCCGCGTACGCGCTCGCCCGGTTCGTCCGTGCGCGAACGGCGCGCGCCGAACAGTTCGAACACCTGGCCGAGCAGGCTCTCGTGGCTGGCCGGCGGCCGCGCAGCGAACACCGGCAGGTCGTCGGCGACACGCGCCCGGGCCGCGCTCGCCGGCTCGGCGTGGAAGAAGCCGTTGCAGATGCTGTCGGCCCACTCCTCGACGCGCTCGCGCGCTTCGTCCATCGTGTCGAACAGTTCGAGTTTGCGCGCGGGCAGCGGGCGTTCCCACCAGGTCAGCGCGTACTTGCCGTCCCAGGGCCCCGAGATGCCGGCCACGGCCTTGCCGCCAAGCCGGGCGATCGCGACGAGCCCGTTGTAGCGGGTGTTCCATTCGAGCGCCTCGCCGACGAATTCAGCGGGCACGGCATCGAGGGCAAGTTGGGCGGCCATGGGGTCCTGGGGGGCAGTGGTTTCCATTGCCTATCGCAAAGCAAGATGCATGCCACGGCCGCCGCTGCCCTCCGATTCCCCGCGCGCCCCCGGACACGCCGAAAAGTGGCGAACATTGGCACTTTCCGCCGGCCGTGCAGCATCCGCGCGTGCAGACCCGCCACACGACGGCAACGGGCACGCCGCCCCGCCTGCTAAGGTGGAGGCTTTCCTGCTGCAAGGTCGTCGATGCGCCCCGGATTCCGCCGTGATCGCCGAGCCGCGGCCTGATGGGCCTGCAGATGCTGTCGACCGGCTGGGCCGGCGTCTGGCAGGCAGCGGCGATCGCGTGTGGCCTGGGACTGCTGCTGTCGGTGCTCGCGCACCTGCTCGCGCCACGCCTGGGCTGGCGTGAAGGCAGCGCGATCGGGGTCGCATTGCTGCTGGCGCTCGTCCTCGGCGCGGGCGTCGACGCCTGGCAGCTGTTCCACCTCTCGATCGTGCGCCTCGAATCGCCGTACGTGATCCAGCGAACGCTCGCGGCGATCCATGATCCAGGCATGCTCGGCGTGCGCGTGCTGTTCGAATTCCTCGGCGCGATCGCCGGCGTGATGGCGGGCTGGTTCCTGTGGGCCGCGCGGTCCGGCCGCTGAGCCGGACCGGCTCGCCTCGTCCCCGCAGGCCGGGCGAACCCGGGCCGTTCAGCCCCGCGACGCCTCGGCGGTCGATGGCTCGCGCGATTCGACACGGATCTCGGTCTTCACCGAATTGGCGATGAAACAGCGATCGTGCGCGGCCTCGTGCAGCGCTTCGATGTCGCCCGCACTCGGTGCGTTCGCGCCCGCGAACACGATGCACGGGCGCAGCACGATCGAGGTGATCGCCTGTCGCCCGGGCGCGATCCGCGACATCGTGCCGTGCGCTTCGTCTTCGTAGCGATCGACGACCAGCCCGCGATCGGCCGCGATCGACAGGAACCAGAGCATGTGGCAGCTCGATACGGCGGCGACGAACGCTTCCTCGGGATCGACCGCGGCGGGATCCGACCAGGGCGCCGGCACCACGTCGGGAGACGGCGAGGCGGCGACGACCGCGCCGCCGTCGAATGTCCATGCGTGCCTGCGCGAATAGCGACCATCGCTGAAGGTGGCGTCCCCGCGCTGCCAGCGGACCGTGGCGACATGCGTGCTCATCGCTGACCTCGAATGCGAAGGGGCGTGCATGCTAGCGCGGGCGGCGGCTGCGTCGCGGTGCCATTTCGGTGCGCGTGGCAGGAGCAGGCGAGGCACGCCCCGCGCGCACCCCTGCAGTCGTGCGGGCGAACGCCGCGGGCGGTGGCGCGTGCGCGTCGCCGCGCGCACCGGCCCGGCGTTCTCCGAACGGCCGGCGCGAGCGACGCCATTGCGCGCGGGACGCACTGCCGCTGTAATGAGGAGTTACCGCATCCCGGCTTGGAGGACATCCGATGACGATCGTGCGCATGGGCGATCTCGACCTGCGCGGCAAGCGCGTGCTGATCCGCGAAGACCTCAACGTGCCGGTCGAGGACGGCCGCATCACGTCCGAGACGCGCATCCTCGCCGCGCTGCCGACCTTGCGTCTCGCGCTCGAGAAGGGCGCCGCGGTGATGGTGATGTCGCATCTTGGCCGTCCGAAGGAAGGGCAGTGGAGCGAGGCCGATTCGCTCGCGCCGGTCGCGCGCCGGCTCGGCGAGCTGCTCGGGCGCGACGTGCCGCTGCAGCGCGACTGGATCGACGGCGTCGAGGTCGCGCCGGGCGAGCTCGTGCTGCTCGAGAACTGCCGCATGAACGTCGGCGAGGGCAAGGACGACGAGACGCTGTCGAAGAAGTACGCCGCGCTGTGCGACGTCTACGTGATGGACGCATTCGGCACCGCGCACCGCGCGCAGGCGTCCACGCACGGCGCGATCCGCTTCGCGAAGATCGCGGCCGGCGGCCCGCTGCTGATGGCCGAACTCGATGCGCTCGCGAAGGCGCTCGGGCAGCCCGCGCGGCCGCTGCTCGCGATCGTCGCGGGATCCAAGGTCTCGACCAAGCTCACGTTGCTGGAGTCGCTGGTCGGCAAGGTCGACCAGCTGATCGTCGGTGGCGGCATCGCGAACACGTTCATCGCCGCGACCGGTCACGGCGTCGGCAAGTCGCTGTACGAGGCCGATCTCGTCGACACGGCGCGCGCGATCATCGCGGCCGCGCAGGCGCGCGGCGCCGCGGTGCCGGTGCCGGTCGACGTGGTGGTGGCGCCCGCCTTCAGCGCCGACGCGCCCGCGACCGTGAAGGCGGTCGACGCGGTCGGAGACGACGAGATGATCCTCGACATCGGCCCTGCGACCGCGAAGGCCTACGCGGCGCTGATTGCAGGCGCGGGCACGGTGGTCTGGAACGGGCCGGTCGGCGTGTTCGAATTCGACGCCTTCGGGAAAGGCACCGAAGTGCTCGCGCACGCGATCGCCGATTCGCACGCGTTCTCGATCGCGGGCGGCGGCGACACGCTCGCCGCGATCGAGAAGTACGGCGTCGCCGATCGCGTTTCGTACATCTCGACCGGCGGCGGCGCGTTCCTCGAATTCCTCGAAGGTCGCGAGCTGCCGGCGGTCGCGGCGCTCGAAGCGCGCGGCTGAGTCTCGAACGCACGCAGGGCGGGCGCCTCGCGCGCTCTCCCCGCACGATGCGGCGATCGGGTCAGACCCGATGCCGCGGGAGGGCCCGTGGCGCTGATCCTGTTCGACCTCGACGGCACCCTGATCGATTCCGAAGCGGGCATCGTCAATTCGATCCGCCATGCGCTCGAGCGCCTCGGCGCGCCGATCCCGCCGCGCGAGGACCTGCGCGCATGGATCGGGCCGCCGCTGCGCGTGACATTCCCGCTCGTGCTCGGCGACGACCTCGCCGCGGTCGAACGCGCGGTCGACTACTACCGCGAGCGGTTCAGCACGGTCGGCTGGCGCGAGCACGTCGTGTATCCGGGCATCGGCGAGGTCATCGAGGCGCTCGCGGCGCGCGGCGACCGCCTCGCGGTCGTCACCACCAAACCCGACCTCTACGCCGACAAGATCGTGCGCAGCCTGCCGTTCGGCGCGCGCTTCGAGTGCGTGTACGCCGCGCAACCCGCGAGCCGCGACAGCGAGAAGGCCGCGATGATCGCACGCGCGCTGCGCGACTTCGGCAGCCACGCGGATGACGCGGTCATGGTCGGCGATCGGCATTTCGACATCGAGGGCGCGCGCGCGAACGGCGTGCGTGCCCTCGGCGTGCGCTGGGGTTTCGGCAGCGACGAGGAGCTGCGTGCCGCGGGCGCCGACGCGATCGCCGACGACCCGCCAGGCCTGCATGCGCTGCTGCGCTGACGGCTTCCCTGCACGGGAGTCGCGACGCACTTGCGCTTCGACTCCGCGGCCTGCGGCCGCTGCGCTCAGCGCGAACGGTGAGGGTGTAGACGCTGCGCTCAGCGCGAGCGGTAACGGTGGAGCCGCTGCGCTCGGCGTGAAATGCGACGGTGGAGCCGCTGCGCCCTGCACGAATGGTGACGGCAGAGTGGCTGCGGCCGATGCGAACGACACTTCAATTCCGTTCGCCCCGAGCGCAGGCCGAAGGCCGGAGTCGAAGGGCCGGATCGCGTCGTGCGTGCGTAGCACCTGCGCTTCGACTCCGCGGGCTGCGGCCGCTGCGCTCGGCGCGAACGATGGAGATCCGGCCGCCCGGCTCGGCGCGCACGATGGGGGGAGTCGGGCGATCAGCGACGCGCGCGCTCGAGCGCCTCGCGCAGAGGGGACGGGTCGGCGAGCGAGAGCAGCAGGCGCGTGCCGTCGCGTGCGCGCAGCACGGTGGTGCGGCCACGGTCGGTCAGGACGCACAGCGCCCTGTCGCCGTTGCGCAGTCGAAACCATCCGGACGAGAGGCCCGGCAGCCCGATGCCCCAGGTGCGCATGACCGGGCGCAGCGCCGGCTCGGCGGACAGGTCGATCGTGCGCACGCCGTCTGTCGCGAGCTCGGCGAGCGCGAAGTCGCCGCGGCCGATGCCGCCGTCGACGCGCAGGCGATCGCCTTCGATCGCGACGCCGGCGCGGCAGAGGCGCGTGTCGAGCCACCACCACATCAGCGCGCTCGACAGCGTCACCCCCGCGAACACCCACAGCGACACGTCGCGCGCGAACGCGGGTTCGGCGCGCAACGCGAACACGAGTGTCGCGGCGACCACGCCGACCGGCAGGGCGAATGCGAGCAGCCCGAGCCAGCGGCGCGCACGCGCGGGCGTCGCGGACAGTGCGAGCGCGCGGACACGGTGCGTGGCCATGTGCGTTCCTGCAAGGGGCTTGTGCTAGCTTAGCGCATGCCTTCCGCAACCGGCTCGACCCCGCTGCAACTGCGGCGTACCAAGATCATCGCGACACTCGGACCCGCCACCGACGCGGACGGCGCGTTGAAGCGCCTGCTCGCGGAAGGTGTCGACGTCGTGCGCCTGAACCTCTCGCACGGCGTCGCCGACGATCACCGCAAGCGCGCCGCCGCGGTGCGTGCCGCCGCGGCTGAACTCGGTCGCGAAGTGGCCGTGCTCGCCGACCTGCAGGGCCCGAAGATCCGCATCGAGCGCTTCGCCGATGGCCCGGTCGAACTCGAGCCCGGCGCGGCGTTCACGCTCGACTGCCGCGAAGAGGCTCCGCCCGGCGACGCGACGCGCGTCGGCGTCAGCTACCACGACCTCTGGCGCGACCTGCGCCCGGCCGACGTGCTGCTGCTCGATGACGGCCTGATCGCGCTCGAGGTGATGGAAGTGCGCGAGCGCGAAGTCGGCTGCATCGTGCTGGCGGGCGGCCGGCTGTCCGACCGCAAGGGCATCAACCGCCTCGGCGGCGGCCTCACGGTCGCCGCGCTGTCGGACAAGGATCGAGCCGACATCCGTCTGACCGCCGAACTCGAAGCCGACTTCCTCGCCGTGTCGTTCGTGAAGACCGCGCAGGACGTCGAGCAGGCGCGCGCGCTGCTGCGCGAAGCGGGCGGCTCGGCCGCGCTCGTCGCGAAGATCGAGCGCGCCGAGGCGATCGAGAACCTCGCCGAGATCCTCGAGGTGTCGGACGCGGTGATGGTCGCGCGCGGGGACCTCGGCGTCGAGATCGGCGATGCGGAACTGCCGGGCCTGCAGAAGAAGATCATCCGCGAAGCGCTCGAGCAGAGCCGCATCGTGATCACCGCGACGCAGATGATGCAGTCGATGGTCGAATCGCCGATCCCGACGCGCGCCGAGGTGCTCGACGTCGCCAACGCGGTCATCGACGGCACCGATGCCGTCATGCTGTCGCAGGAGACCGCAGCGGGCCGGCACCCGGACAAGGCGGTCGCCGCGATGCGCCGCGTCTGCCTCGGCGCCGAGCGCCAGTTCGAACCCACCGAGGATCTCTCGCCCGGCACGCACCGCCTGGACCGCACCGACCAGGCGATCGCGCTCGCCGCGATGTTCCTCGCCGACCAGGTCGGCGTGCGCGCGATCGTCGCGCTGACCGAAAGCGGCGGCACCGCGCAATGGCTCTCGCGCTACCGCTCGGCCGTCCCGATCTACGCGCTCTCGCGCAACGCCGCCGCGCGCCGCCGCATGCTGCTCTATCGCGACGTGCATCCGGTCGAATTCGATGCGCAGGGCGTCGGTCCGACGCAGGCCGCGCGCGAGGCGATTCGCCACCTGTTCGGCCTCGGCATGCTCGTCGTCGACGATCGCGTGATCGTGACCAACGGCGACCACACCGGACAGCTCGGCGGCACCAACACGCTGAAGCTGCTGCGGGTGGGCGCCGACGGCGTCGCCGAAGGCCTCAGCGACCTGTAGGCTGGACGGCCGCAGGCCGGCCGGCGCTCCTTGTTCGTTCCAGCGTGCCAGGAGCGGCCGGCCGCGCTGCGCGCGTCCAGCCTACACGCATCGGCGCCTGCATTCGAGGATGGCATCCATTCGCACGTCGCTCTACACGATCCTCTGCATCGCGATCAGGCTGGCCGCCGTTTCGCTGGCGTTGACGGCCTTCGCGGGCACCTTGACCCTGCTGGCCAGCCTGGGCACCAGCGAGACGCGTGGCGTGGCCTGGTACGTGGTGGGCAGCGTGGGATTGACCCTGGCGATCGCATTCCTGTTGTGGACGTGGCCGGGCGTGCTCGCGCGACTCGCGGCGGGACGCAGCAGCGCGCAGGTCTCCGAAAGCCCGATCTCGCCCGAGCAGATCCAGTGGATCGCCCTGAGCGTGCTCGGCGCGTGGTTCGCGCTGGAGGGTTTCGTTTCGCTCTGTTGGTTCGCCATGCAGAACGTGATGTACGTCGGCGTGCAGGACGTCGAGCGGCACACGACGGAGCTGATCCAGACCGGCGCCTATTGGCTGATCCAGATGCTGGTCGGTATCGCCCTGCTGTTCGGTGCGCGCGGCCTGAGCGGCCTGCTGCGGCGCTTGCGCGACGGCTCGCTGCGCGGTGGGCCGCCGCCGGTTGCGGACGATGGCGATCCTTCAGTGGAATGGCCGTAGACTCCGCTCCTCGACATCCGTCCACGTGCCGCGAGGAACTCCCATGCGATTGCCGAAACCCGTCGTGTTCCTGCTGGCGCTCGCCTGCGCCGCGCCCGCGGCCGCCCAGTCGGTCGCGCCGGTGCGCGTGGTCAAGCCCGACAACCTCGCCAAGTACTGGGTCGTGGTCAACTCGTCGATCGAGGCGGACGTGCCGAACATCGCGCGCAACATCAGTTCGCCCGGCTGCGCCGCGGTGTCGTTCGTCGTCGAGAAGGACGGCAGCACGAGCACGATCAAGGTGCAGCGCCTCGTGCCCGAGGGTGACCTCGCGGGCATCGCGATGAGCATGGCGAAGAACATGCGCTTCGAGCCCACTGTCTCCAATGCCGGGCGCGATCGCGTGTTCAGCTGGCTGATCTTCCCGTTCAACCTGCCCGAAGCGCCGGCGGAACGCACCGCGGTCATGCAGCAGTGCCATCTCGAGAAGGTGTCCTGGGACGACCGCTGAAGGACATCGCGCGCCCGGCCGGCGTGCTGCGGGCCGAGGCGGTCCTGCGTCGCGGGGCAGCGCCGCGGGAACTGGCCTATAATGCCGGCCCCTCGAATCACGACCGGCCGGCATGCGCTGCGGCCCCGCTGCGTTTTCCACGGAGTCCTTGATGAGCATCGAAGAGCTTGAAAGCACCGCCCAGGCGATGGTGGCACCGGGCAAGGGCATCATCGCGATCGACGAGTCCACCGCCACGATCAAGAAGCGCTTCGATTCGGTCAATGTGCCGAACACCGAGGAGAACCGCCGCGCGTACCGCGAGATGCTGCTGACCGCGCCGAGGCTCGGCGACCACATCTCCGGCGCGATCCTGTACGACGAAACGCTGCGCCAGGCGACCAAGGTCGGCGTGCCGTTCACGAAGATCATGATGGACGCAGGCATCCTGCCCGGCATCAAGGTCGATCTCGGCGCCAAGCCGCTGGCCGGTTTTCCGGGCGAACTCGTGACCGAAGGCCTCGACGGCCTGCGCGACCGCCTCGCCGAATACGCGCGCCTCGGCGCGAAGTTCGCGAAGTGGCGCGCGGTGATCACGATCGGCGAGGACACGCCGAGCGGTACCTGTATCGAAGCCAATTCGCACGCACTCGCGCGCTACGCCGCGCTGTGCCAGGAAGCGGGCATCGTGCCGATGGTCGAGCCGGAAGTGCTGATGGACGGCGACCACGACCTCGACGTGTGTTACGAAGTCACCGAAGCGACGCTGCGCTCGCTGTTCGGCGCCCTGTACGAGCAGAACGTGATGCTCGAAGGCACGATCCTGAAGGCGAGCATGGTCGTGTCCGGCAAGGACTGCCCGGACCAGGCCGACGCGGACGAAGTCGCCGAAGCGACGATCCGCTGCCTCAAGGCCGCGGTGCCGGCGTCGCTGCCGGGCATCGTGTTCCTGTCGGGTGGGCAGAGCGACGAGCAGGCGACCGCGCACCTCAATGCGATGAACCAGATGGGCCCGCACCCGTGGCCGCTGTCGTTCTCCTACGGCCGCGCGATGCAGAGCGCCGCGCTGCAGCTGTGGGGCAAGGACATGCAGTCCAACTACAAGGCCGCGCAGGACATGGTGATCCTGCGCGCGAAGCAGAACGGGCTCGCGGCGCTGGGGCAGTGGAAGAAGACCGGCTGAGGCCTTCGCGACCTGCGTGATCGACGGGACGGGCGCTTCGGCGCCCGTCTTGCGTTCGGAAGCCTCGGCGCTTGAGGGATCGTCCCTGCTGACGCGCCACCGGGCACGTCGCACTATGGCACCCTTCGCGCGACACGCCGCTCCCGGAGCCCACGTCGATGCAAGCCGATACCTGGCAGCGCGTTCGCGACCTGTTCGAGCGCGCCTCGGATGTACCGGCGGGCGAGCGCGACGCGTTCCTCGACCGCGCCTGCGCGGGCGACCCGGAGCTGCGCCGCGAAGTCGATGCGCTGCTGCGGTCCGACGCCGCGTCGGGCGCGACCGCGGGACTCGCCGCCGAACTTCCGGACCTCGTCGATGCGATCGACGCGGAGGCGCGCGACAAGGAACGAGCGCAACTCGCCGGCCGGCGCCTCGGCGCATGGCGGCTGCTGCGCGAGATCGGTCGCGGCGGCATGGGCGCGGTCTGGCTGGCCGAGCGCGCGGACGGCGCGTACGCGCAGCAGGCTGCCGTAAAGCTCGTGCGCGGCGGCTGGGATGCGCAAGCCCTGCTGCATCGCTTCCGAGCCGAGCGCCAGATCCTCGCGACCTTGAACCATCCGAACATCGCGCACCTCGTCGACGGCGGCGTCACCGACGACGGCAAGCCGTACCTCGTGCTCGAGTACGTCGACGGCACCCTGATCGGCGAACATTGCGACGAACGAAGGCTCGGCATCGCGCCACGGCTCGACCTGTTCCTGTCGGTCTGCGATGCGGTCGCGCATGCGCATCGCAGCCTCGTCGTGCACCGCGACCTCAAGCCGTCGAACATCCTCGTCGACCGCAATGGCCAGGTGAAGCTGCTCGATTTCGGCATCGCGAAGCTGCTCGAGTCGGACGCCGGCGCGACCGCGACCGCGATGCGCGCGTTCACGCCCGAATACGCGGCCCCGGAACAGATCCAGGGACGGCCGGTCACGACCGGCGTCGACGTGCACGCACTCGGCCTGCTGCTGTACGAACTGCTGACCGGGCGCAGGCCCTATCGCGGGACCGCGTCGACGCCCGCGGCCTATGAACAGGCGATCCTGACCGAGGAACCGCCGCGCCCCTCGCGCATGGCATGCGAAGACGGGCAAGAGGCGGTCGCGTTCGCGCAGGCGCGCAACCTGCAGCCGTCGGGCCTGCGCGCGCGCCTGCGCGGCGACCTCGACGCGATCGTGCTGAAGGCGCTGCGCAAGGAGCCTGCGCAACGCTATGCCTCGGTCGAGGCGATGGCCGACGACGTCCGCGCGTATATCGCGCAAGCACCGGTGAAGGCACGGCGCGGCAACTTCAGCTACCGCGTGACGCGTTTCCTGCAGCGCCACGCGCTCGCAGCCGGCCTCGCACTCGCCGCACTGGCGTCATTGGTCGGCGGACTCGGGGCCGCGCTGTGGCAGGCAGAGCGGGCGCGCGCGCAGCGCGACGTCGCCGAAGCGGAGGCACGCAAGTCCGGCGCGGTCGTCGAGTTCCTCACGCGCGTGTTCTCCGAAGCCGAACCCGGCGCGAACGATGGCAAGGAACCCAGCGCAAGCGAGTTGCTCGCGCGCGGTATCGCTCGCATCGACGAGCAGACCGACCTCGATCCGGCCACGCGCGCCGCCCTCCTCGTCGCGATGGGGCGCGCGCATTCGCGCCTGGGCGACGGCGGTTTCGTGCAGGACCTGATGCGGCGCGCGCTGGCATCGGCGCAGGCGAGCGGCGACGTGCGCGCCGAGATCGACACGCGCATCGCGCTTGCCTCCGCGCTCTCGACCAACAGCCGCTACGAGGACACGCTGGCCGAATACGGCGAAGTGCGCCGCATGATCGTCGACCATGGCATCGACGATCCGCTGCTGCTCGCACGCGTCGACTCCTCGACCGGCATCGCGCTCGGCAACCTCGACCGCAACGCCGAGGCCTGGCCGTACCTCGAACGCGCACTCGCGGTGCGCAGGCACCACCTTGGTCCGCTGTCCGACGATGTGGCGCACATGCTGCCCGTGACCGCGGTGACGCTGAAGGCCCTCGATCGACCTGCCGATGCGTTGCCGCTGATCGAGCCGAGCTACCGTGCGGCGCAGTCGGCGACCGACCTGCCGCTCGCGCGCAAGGCGATGATCATCCACGCGTACTCGCTCGCGATGGGACACGCGAAGCGCTACGCCGAAGCCGAGCAGTTGTGCCGCGAGGCGTTGCAGGCGATCGAGCAGGTCTACGGCAAGGGCGACGCGCGCACGGTCTCGGCACTCATCAGTTGGGGCGTGTCGCTGCGCAACCTCGAGCGACACGCGGAGTCCGCGCGCGTGATGGAGGACGTGCTGGCGGTGCTGCGTGCTCACCTGCCCGCCGATCATCGGCGCGTCGCCGACGCACTCGTGAACGCGGGCGCGAGCCGCACGCTCGCGGGCGAGCCCGCGCGCGCGATCGGGCATCTCGAGGAAGCGCTCGCGATCTGCGAGCGCCGCAACGAGCGCGACGGCCGCACCGCCGCGCGTGCGACGGTCGCGCTCGCGAAGGCGCTCGAGGAACAGGGTGACATCGCGCGCGCGCTGGAGCAGTCCACGCGCGCGCAGCCATTCACCACGGGCGAACGCGCACATTTCGGCGGCGCCGCCGCGGCCGCGCCGCGGTTGCAGCACGCGCGCCTGTTGCTGCGTTCGGGGGCGATGCCGGCGGACTGCGCACCGATCCTCGAGGTGCTCGCGATCGACGGGATCGCCGATGCCGCGCGCATCGAAGCCACGGTCCTCGCGGCCGCCTGCGAAGCCGACCAGGGTCGCCTCGCGCAGGCGCGAACTCGACTCGCGAACCTGCGGGCGGGCGACGGCGGCGATGCCGATATCAGTCGTTACGCAGCCGAACGGCTGCGGCAGCTCGAAGGATTGTAGGCGCCCACCCTGTGGGCGATCCGCGCAGCGAACCGCTACAGACGCAGGGAGCCCGGGCCAGCGCGATCGCGCACAGGGTGTGCTCCTACAGCGACGCGAGCCCGTCCTCGTCGTCGGAGCCTTCGTTCATGCCTTCGGTGAGGAAGGTGGACAGATAGCGTTCGCCGGTATCGGGCAGCATCGCGAGCAGCACCGATCCCTTCGGTGCGCCGTCGGCGATCTTCAGCGCGGCCGCGAGCGTCGCGCCCGACGAGATGCCGACGAAGATACCTTCCTCGGTCGCGAGTCGGCGCGCGGTGTCGCGTGCGAGCACCTCGTCGACGGGTTCGATCGCGTGCGCGACGGTGCGGCTGAGCACGTCGGGCAGGAAGTCGGGTGTCCAGCCCTGGATCTTGTGCGGCTTCCATTCCTGGCCCGACAGCAGCGCGGCGCCCGCGGGCTCGGTCGCGATGATCTTCACATCGGGTCGCGCGAGCCTGAGCACCTCGCCGACGCCGGTCAGCGTGCCGCCGGTGCCCCAGCCCGTGACGAAGTAGTCGAGCCGGCTGCCCGCGAAATCGCGCAGGATCTCCGCCGCCGTGGTGCTGCGGTGGTACGCGGGGTTGGCGGGATTGCGGAACTGGCTCGCGAGGAACCAGCCGTGCGCCTTCGCGAGTTCCTCGGCCTTGCGCACCATGCCGCTGCCGCGCTCTGCAGCCGGCGTCAGGATCACCTTCGCGCCGTACGCGCGCATGAGCTTGCGGCGTTCGATCGAGAACGTCTCGGTCATCACCGCGACGAACTTGTAGCCGCGCGCGGCGCAGACCATCGCGAGCGCGACACCGGTATTGCCCGAGGTCGCCTCGACCACGGTGTCGCCGGGCTTGATCGATCCCTGGCGTTCGGCGTCGAGGATCACCGCGATCGCGAGGCGGTCCTTGACCGACCCGCCCGGGTTGAACGCCTCGACCTTCACGTAGAGGTCGACATGCGCGGGTGGCATGCGATGCAGCTTGACGATCGGGGTGTTGCCGATGGTGTCGAGGATGGAGTCGTGGCGCATGGCGACGGTTCCTGTCAGGGAAGGAGGAGGTCGGGAGGCTGCTGCCGTGCAGCATCATAGGCATGCGCGGCGACCGCTTCGCAAGTGCAGGCAAGTGGTTTCGGCGGCCAGACGCGTCAATGCATGAACGCGCGTGGTTGGCTGTTGTGGGAGGGGCTTCAGCCCCGAGCCTTCTGCGCGAAGAACTCGGGACTGAAGTCCCTCCCACAAGTTCGAGTTGCAGCCTCTCCCGGTCGCAGCAAGATTCACCCGCGCGCGCCATCGGCGCAGTTGCATCGATCAACGCCGTTCGGCGACGGATTCCGTCATGGGCCGCGCGCCTTCGCGCGCGTCAGCGCAGGTCGAGTGCGACGCGGAACGCGCGCAGGGCCGTGCCGCCGAAGCAGCAGAACACGACGCGGCGCGGGCTCGCATGCGCGCCGAACCAGCCGCGCACCGCGCGCACCGCGATCGCGGCCGCGGCCTGCACCGGGTAGCCGTAGACGCCGCAGCTGATCGCGGGAAACGCGACGGAATCGAGGCCGTGCGCGTCGGCGAGCCGCAGCGATTCGACATGGCACGACGCGAGCAAGTCCGGCTCGCCCGATTCGCCGCCTTCCCAGACCGGCCCGACCGTATGGATCACGTGTCGCGCGGGCAAGTCGAAACCGGGCGTGATGCGCGCTTCGCCGGTCGGACAGCGCACGCCGGGCCGGACTTCCGGCAAGGCGCGACATGCCGCGAGCAGGCGTGGACCCGCCGCGCGATGGATCGCGCCGTCGACGCCGCCACCGCCGAGCAGGCTTTCGTTCGCCGCGTTGACGATCGCGTCGAGCGCGAGCGTCGTGATGTCGGCCTCGATCACTTCGATCTCGCAGTCCATGCTCGACTCCAGGCAGGGTGGCCTTCGCATCGTCGGTGCGCAAGCGCATCGAAGCAAGCATCCGCGGCCCCGCGCGCGCTGCTGCGGTAGGATCGGAGCATGTCCAGCGTCCTTTCATCCGATCCGTTGCTGCGCGTCGAATGCGCGGGCGCACGCCTTCGCGCATGGCGCCCCGACGATCTCGACAGCCTCGTCGCGAACGCGAGCCATGCCGACGTCTCGCGCGGGCTGCGCGACCGGTTTCCGTATCCGTACACGGGCGATGATGGACGCGCGTGGCTCGCGCGCGCGGTCGACGAGTCGGAGCGCGCATGGGCGATCGAGATCGACGGTGCCGCGGTCGGAGGCGTCAGCCTGCATCCGGGCGTCGACGTGCATCGGCATTCGGCCGAGCTCGGCTACTGGCTCGGACGGCGCTACTGGGGGCGCGGCATCATGACGCGCGTGATCGACGCATTCGCAGGCCCGGCGATGCAGGCGTTCCGGCTGCACCGGCTCTACGCGACCGTGTACGCGAACAACTCGGCCTCGATGCGCGTGCTCGAGAAGGCGGGCTTCGCGCGCGAGGGGACGCAGAAGTCCGCGGTGATGAAGCGCGGCGAACTGCTCGATCTCGTCGTGTATGCGCGCACGCGCGAGCAGCTCGACGACTGCAGGATGATGGGACGGTGCAGCCGATGAACAATGATGACGACCGGCGTTCGCCGTGGGCGCGAGCGCAGCCCGGCCGCAAGGCCGGCCCGCCCAAGGCAGCATCCGGCAGCGGACCCGCGCGTTCGCACGATCCGCGCGAGACGCAGGACGCGCAGGAGCAGCGCAAGCGCGAGCGTGCGCGCGCGTACATCGATCGTTCGGGTGACGGCGCGCGCGGCGCGCCGCGCGCGCCGAGGCCACAGCCGGTGGCCGAGGTTTCGTCGCAGGCGCCGCGGGAGCAGCGCCTGTACGGACTCAACGCCTGCCTCGCGGCGTTCGCGAAGCGGCCGGATGCATTGCGCAAGGTGTATCTGGCCGAGGCGCGCATTGCGGTGCTGAAGCCGGTACTCGCCTGGTGCGTGCAGCATCGGATCGGCTATCGCGTGGTCGAGGAAGGGGATCTGGACAAGCTCACGGCATCGCGACACCACGAAGGCGTGTGCTTCGACCTTCGTCGGCCGGAGCCGGTCGTGCTCGATGCGTTCCTCGCGGGCTTGCCTGCCGCGCCTGCGCGCTCGCTGCTGTTGTGGCTCGACGGTGTCGGCAACCCGCACAACCTCGGCGCGCTGCTGCGCAGCGCCGCGCACTTCGGCGTGCACGGCGTGCTCACGCCGCGCGCGGCGGGCCTCGATGTATCCGGTGCGGCCGCGCGCGTTGCGGAAGGCGCGGCCGAAGTGCTGCCGCTGGTGCAGGCCGAGGACCCGGCCTCGGCGCTCGCGTCATTGCGCGCGAACGGCTATGCGTTGGCTGCGACGGTGCCGCGTGCGGGCGAATCGCTGTATGCGGCCACGCTGCCCGCGCGGCTCGTGCTGGTGTTCGGCGCGGAGGGCGAAGGCATGCGCAGCGAGATGATCGATGCGGTGGACCTGCGGATCACGATCCCGGGCAGCGGTGCGATCGAAAGCCTCAACGTCGCCGCGAGTGTCGCGGTGCTGCTCGGCGAGTACTGGCGCCAGCACGCACCCGCGCCGGTCTAGGAGCGCACCCTGTGCGCGACCGCGGAGAGCCGGATGATCGCGGCGCACCGGTTTCCTGCGCGGATCGCCCACAGGGTGGGCTCCTGCGAGAGCCGGCGGGAGAGCGCAGCCATTCGCGGCTGCACCCGCGGTGCTGGCGTCGGAATCACGGCGCCTTGCGCGCGAATGCGCCCGGTGCGGATCCGAAATCGCCCTCCGCCTGCGCGGCGAGATAGGCGGCGACGACGTAGACGGCGACGTTCTGGCGCAGCTGTTCGGGATCGACCTTGTCGAGCGTGTCGTTCTCGGTGTGGTGCCAGTCGAAGTAGCGCGTCGCATCCTGGTACAGCGACAACGCGGCCATGCCGACGCGGTGCATCTCGGAGAGGTCCGAGCCGCCGTGGCCCGGCGCTGCCGCGTCGTACTCGACGCCGAGCGGCGCGAGCAGCGCGGCGATCTGGTCGATCGCGCCGCGCGCTTCGGGCTTCACGCTCGCAGTGATCTTCCAGATGCGATCGGCACCCGCATCCGACTCGCTGCCGAGCACGGCGTTTCCGATTTTGTCCGCGTACTTCGCCGCGAGTGCCTTGCCGCCAAAGAGGCCCGATTCCTCGTTCGCGAACGCGACCACGCGGATGCTGCGCGCGGGACGCTCCGGCAACGCGGCGATGAGCTTCGCCGCGCCGACCGCGATGCCGATGCCGGCCGCGTCGTCGACCGCGCCGGTGCCGACGTCCCAGGAGTCGAGGTGGCCGCCCATGATGAAGTACTCGTCGGGCTCGCGGCGGCCCGTGAGTTCGGCGATCACGTTCGCGCCGGCGTACTCGCCGTCCATGCCGCAATCGAGCGCGAGCCGTACGGTCACGGGCTTGCCGCGCGCGAGCACGCGCGCGAGTTGTTCGGCATCCGGCACCGAGAGCGCGGCGGCCGGGATCGGCTTGACGCCCTCGGCGAAGGCGGTGACACCGGTATGCGGCAGGCGGTTGTGGTCGGTGCCGGCCGATCGCAGCAGGAAGCCGGCTGCGCCCTTCTGCGAGGCGAGCGAGGGTCCGCGCGAACGCACGCGCGACCCGATGCCGTAATCGTGGCCGTCGCGATGCGCCTGCATCGGAGCGTTCACGAACACGATCCTGCCGCGCACGCTCGCCTCGTCGGCGGCCTGCAGCGCGTCGAACGAGTCGAACGCGACGACTTCGGCCTCGAGTCCGCCGGTGGGCGTACCCGGCGAATTGCCGAGCGCGATCAGCGCGAGCGGCTGCGGATGGGGCGAGACGATCGCGCCGCTCTCGCTGCGGCGCACCCATTTCGGGAATGTCACCGGCTCGCTCCAGACCTTGTCGAAGCCGAGCGCCTTGAACTTCGCGATCGTCCACTCGCGTGCCTTCAGGTCGTTCTCGCCGCCCGCGAGGCGCGCGCCGACTTCGGTGGTCAGGCCCTCGGTGAAGTTCCACGCGGTGTCGTCGCGCAGCGCCTGGTCACGCAGGCGCTCGGCCGTCGCGATGTCGTCGGCGCGCAGCGTGGTCGGCTTGCCCGCGGCAACGGCGGCAGCCGGCGCGCCGAGCAGCACTGCGAGGGCGAGGGCGAGCGGTCTGCGCATGGCGTTGCTCCGGCAATGATCGGGAAACGCCAAGCATGTATGCGCCCGGGCCCGCAGGGAAGGGGCCAATCGTCATGCACCGCGCGGGGCCGCTGCCGTCGCGCGCAGCGCACGCGCGTGCGCGCTCAGACCTTCGCCTTGAGCAGGTCCCTGATCTCCGCGAGCAGCACGACATCCTCCGGCGGCGGCGCCGGCGCGGCTTCCGCCTTGCGCACGATGCGGTTGACGACCTTGACCACGAGGAAGATCGCGAGCGCGATGATCGCGAACTGGATCAGCGTGTTGAAGAACGCGCCGAACTGGATCGCGACCTCGCCCTTGCCGTCGGGCCCGGCCACCTGCAGCACCCACTTGTACGAGGAGAAATCCACGCCGCCGATCAACAGGCCGATCGGCGGCATGATGATCTGGTCGACGAGCGAGGTGACGATCTTGCCGAAGGCGGCGCCGATGACGACGCCGACCGCGAGGTCGATGACGTTGCCGCGCATCACGAAAGCCTTGAACTCGGTCGCGAGACTCATGGTTCCTCCAGGGGATTTCCGGACCCTCGGCGGGCCCGCGGGTACTCTACCGCAGCGCGGCGCGCCCGTCGCCGATCAGGCGATGCGGCCTTCGAGCAGCGCGAACGCGCCGAGGGTCGCGCGGAAGCGGTCGCCTCGCGCGAGTGCCGCGACACCGGCCGGCGTGCCGGTGAACACGAGATCGCCGGGCGCGAGTTCCCAGAGCCTGGACAGCTCGTGGATGATCGCGGCGACGTCGAAGATCATGTCCGACGTCGACGCGTGCTGGCGCCGTTCGCCATTGACGTCGAGCGTGAGCGCGAGGTCGCGCGGATGCCCGACCGTCGCGACCGGGTGGATCGCCGAGACCGGCGCCGAGGCGTCGAAGCCCTTGGCCGCGTCCCATGGATGCGCCTTCGCCTTCGCCGCCGCCTGCAGGTCGCGTCGCGTGAGGTCGAGCCCGACGCCGTAGCCGTACACGCAGTCGAGCGCACGCGCCGGATCGATGTCACGCCCGCCCGCGTGCAGCGCGACGACCATTTCGACCTCGTGGTGCAGGTCCTGCGTCGCCGACGGATACGGCACGTCCACGCCATCGGCCACGATCGCGTCGGCGGGTTTCATGAAGAACATCGGACGCGTGCGCTCGACCTCGGCGCCCATCTCCTTCGCATGCTCGGCATAGTTGCGGCCGATGCAGTAGATGCGTCGCAACGGGAAGCGCGCGGCCTCGCCCGCAACGGGGAGGCTGGCGACGGCGGGCGGGGGAATGACGTAGTCCATGGAAGCACGCGTGGTCGGGTGGTGGCCAAGCATAGCCGCGTCAGGCGCGCGCGGGCTTCCCCGCGCGACGCTCGCGGCGCCACACGAGCTTGAGTCCCGACCAGGTCGCGTCGATCGCGCAGACCTTGACGTCGACGAGCCCGAGCGGCAGCGCGAGTTCGCGCACGTGGTCTTCGCGGATGTCGGTCGGGACGCCCGAGGCCTTCTTCGGCCACGACACCCAGAGCATGCCGTCGGCCGGCAGTCGATTGGACAGCGCTGCGAGTTCGCGCGCGAGCGTGGCCGAGCGGTCGACGAACAGGTGGGCGATGTCGAACGCGGCGCGCGCACCGACCAGGGTGAGGTCGTCGGCGTGCGCGCCGACCAGGGATGCGTAATCGGCCGGTGCGTGGCGCAGCAGGATGCGCTGACCGCGCGCGAGGCCGAGCTTCTGCCAGGGCGCCTTGCCCGAGTAGCCGGCGGCCGTGGTCGATCGAGTGGCTGACATCTGTCACGTCCTCAGGATGATGCGGACGCCTTGCGATGGAATGGCGGCGACGCGAGTCTATGGCAGACTTCAACGTCTTGGCCGCACGCAGGGATGGACGAGTGGAAAAGTCGGACATGTTGCAGCAGCTCCGGATCGACCGTCGCGAGCCGGAACCGCGAGGTGGCGCCGCGCGCATCGTCGCGATCGCGCTCGGGCTGCTGGTCGTGCTGGCCCTCGCGGGCGGCGGATGGTGGTTCCTGCGCGGCGGCAAGGCCGTCGTCGTCGACACCGCGACCGCGGTCGCGCCGACCGCGTCCGCGACCGGACCGCAGTCGGTGCTGCAGGCGACCGGCTACGTGACCGCGCGCCGCCAGGCGACCGTGTCGGCGCAGATCACGGGCACGCTGACCGAAGTGCTGATCGAGGAAGGCGAGCGCGTCGAGGCGGGCCAGGTGCTCGCGCGGCTCGAGGACACCGCGCAGCGCGCGGCGCTCGACCAGGCCGAGGCCGCGCAGCGCGCCGCGCAGGCGCAACTCGCGCAGGCGAACGCGCAGCTCGCGCAGGACCGGCGCGACGTCGCGCGCGCGGAGGAACTGGTCGGCCGGCAACTGGTGTCGCGCCAGGCGGTCGAGCTCGCGCGCACGAAGGTCGGGGTGCAGGCCGCGCAGGTCGAGACGCAGCGTCGGCAGGTCGAGGTCGCCGCAGCCGCGGTCGCGGCTGCGCGCGTGCAGCTCGGCTATTGCACCGTGCTCGCGCCGTTCGCGGGCGTCGTGATCGCGAAGGCCGCGCAGCCCGGCGAAATCGTCTCGCCGTTGTCGGCCGGGGGCGGTTTCACGCGTACCGGCGTGGGCACGATCGTCGACATGGATTCGCTGGAGGTCGAGGTCGACGTCAACGAGTCCTACATCAACCGCGTGCGCGCCGGCCAGCCGACCGAGGCCGCGCTCGATGCGTATCCGGAGTGGAAGATCCCGGGTCGCGTGATCGCGATCATCCCGACCGCGGACCGCGGCAAGGCGACGGTCAGGGTACGCGTCGGCCTCGACCAGAAGGACGCGCGCATCGTGCCCGACATGGGCGTGCGCGTGTCGTTCCTCGAAGCGCAGAGCGCGGCGGACCAGGCGCCCGCGGAAGCCCCGAAGGGCGTGCTGGTGCCCGCGTCGAGCATCGTGCAGCGCGACGGTCGCAGCGTCGTGTTCGCGCTCGAGCGCGATCGCGCGCGCATGCAGCCGGTGACTGCGGGACAGGCGCGCGGCGACCTGCGCCTCGTCGAAGGCCTCGCGGCGGGCACGCGCGTGGTCGTGGCGCCCGGCGCCGATCTCGACGATGGCGCGCGCGTCGAGCCGCGCGCGAGGTAATTGCGATACACCGAACCCACCCCGGCGTCCGCCCGGACGCCGCCGACGAACAGCCGAGGCAAGCGATGAGCGCACTGGTCGAAATTCGCAACGTCAGCAAGGTCTACGAACGCGGCCGGCAGAAGGTCGAGGTGCTGCACAACGTCGACCTCGACATCGCGAGGGGTGACTTCCTTGCGTTGATGGGCCCCTCGGGCTCGGGCAAGACCACCCTGCTCAACCTGATCGGCGGCCTCGACACGCCGACCGAGGGCAGCATCGGCGTCGGCGGAGAGCGCATCGACCGCCTCGGCGAGGGTGCGCTGGCGAAATGGCGCTCCGAGCACGTCGGCTTCATCTTCCAGTTCTACAACCTGCTGCCGATGCTGTCGGCCCAGCGCAATGTCGAGCTGCCGCTGCTGCTGACGCGCCTGTCGGCCGCGCAGCGCAAGCGCAACGCGGGCATCGCGCTGCAGCTGGTCGGGCTCGCCGACCGCGCGGGCCACAAGCCGGGCGAGCTCTCCGGCGGCCAGCAGCAGCGCGTCGCGATCGCGCGCGCGATCGTGTCCGATCCGGAACTGCTGGTCTGCGACGAGCCGACCGGCGATCTCGACCGCCAGTCGGCCGAGGACGTGCTCGGCCTGCTGCAGACGCTCAACCGCGACCACGGCAAGACGATCATCATGGTCACGCACGACCCGAAGGCGGCCGAATACGCGAAGCAGACGCTGCACCTCGACAAGGGCACGCTGGTCGAGGAAACGGGGCGCAAGGTCGCGGGTTGAGCGCGCGACGTCCTCCAGCCCCCAGCCCAGCCCTCAGGCCTCCCCGGGAAGCACCACGATGAAATACCTCCACCTCGTCTGGGCCGCGTTGTTCCGCAGGAAGACGCGCACGATCTTCACGCTGCTGTCCGTGCTCGCGGCGTTCCTGCTGTTCGGCCTGCTCGATTCGGTGCGCAGCGCGTTCGCCGACGCGGGCAATAGCGTGACCGGCGTCGACCGCATGATCACGATTTCCAAGGTCAGCTTCACGATGGAGCTGCCGCAGAGCCTGCTGCCTCGCATCGAGGCGACGCCCGGCGTCAAGGAGGTCGCGTACGCGAACTGGTTCGGCGGCGTCTACCAGGACCGCAAGAATTTCTTCCCGAACATGGCGGTGAGCCCGAACTTCTTCGCCGTCTACGACGAGTTCGTGCTGCCGCCCGAGCAGGCGCAGGCGTTCGCGGCGACGCGCACCGGCGCGGTCGTGGGCGCGCAGCTGGCCGAGCGCTTCGGGTGGAAGATCGGCGACAAGATCCCGCTCGAGGCGACGATCTACCCGCAGAAGGACGGCAGCAACACCTGGACCGTCGACCTCGTCGGCATCTTCAACGTGAGCGATCCGAAGCAGCGCGGGCAGGAGTCGCAACTGTTGTTCCGCTGGGACTACTTCGACGAAGCGCGCCAGTTCGGCAACGGCAACATCGGCTGGTACATCCTGCGCGTGTCCGATCGCGACCAGGCCGACGAGGTCGCGCGCGCGATCGATGGGTTGTCGGCGAATTCCGATCACGAGACCAAGACCCAGACCGAGCAGGCGTTCAACGCGGCGTTTGTCGGCCAGTTCGCCGACATCGGGCTGATCGTCGGCGCGATCATGGCGGCCGTGTTCTTCACGCTGATCCTGCTGACCGGCAACACGATGGCGCAGGCGGTGCGCGAGCGCATCCCCGAGCTCGCGATCCTGAAGACGCTGGGTTTCACCAACGGCGGCGTGCTCGCGCTGGTCCTGTCGGAGGCGGTGCTGCTGATCGTGCTCGGCGGCGTGATCGGACTCGCGCTCGCGACCCTCGTGATCAGTGCGCTGCAGGCGGCGCTCGGCGGCACCATGCCGATGACGCCGGTGGGTGGCGAGATCTGGATGCGCGGGCTCGCGCTGATGATCGGAATCGGGCTCGTCGTCGGCGCGCTGCCCGCGCTGCGCGGCATGCGGCTGCGCATCGTCGATGCGCTGGCCGGTCGCTGAGGAGGAACACGCATGCGCATCCTGAAGAAGATTGCAGTCGCCCTCGGCATCGCGCTCGTCGCATTGGCCGGCCTCGCGGTGCTGATGATGATGCCGTGGTGGCTGCTGCTCGCGTTCGCGCTCGTGCTCGCTGCCTGGATGGGGCTCACGCGTGGCGGGCGCCAGGCCGCCTCGGTGACCTGGGTCGGCGTCTCGACGCTGCCGCAACGCCTCGGCTCGTCTTCGGTCGTCGTGGTCGGCATCGCCGGCGTGGTCGGCGTGCTCGTCGCGCTGCTCGCGATGGGCGAAGGTTTCCAGGCCACGATGAAGCAGACCGGCAACGACGACACCGCGATCGTCATGCGCTCGGGCGCGATGGCCGAGCTCAACTCGGTGCTGATGCGCGACGACATCGCGCCGATCGTGCAGGCACCCGGCGTGCTCATGGGCGGCGATGGCCAGCCGGTCGCCTCGCCCGAACTCGTGGTGGTCGCCTCGCTGGCCAAGCGCAGCAACAATCTGGACGCGAACGTCGAGATCCGCGGCGTCGGCACGCGCGTCTGGGAGGTGCGTCCCGAGGTCCGCATCATCGAAGGCCGCGCGTTCACGCCGGGCCTGCGCGAACTCATCGTCGGCAAGGGCGCGCGCGACCAGTTCGTCGGCGTCGACATCGGATCGGAGCTCACGCTCAACAACCAGCAGTGGAGCGTGGTCGGCGCGTTCGATTCGGGCGACGCGCACAACTCCGAGATCTGGGGCGACGCCGACGTCGTCGCATCGACGTACCGGCGCGGCAGCAGCCGAACCTCGGTGACCGTGCGCCTGACCGGCGCGGACGCGTTCGACGCCTACAAGGCCGCGCTCGCGGGCGACCAGCGCCTCAAGGTCGAGGCGAAGACCACGCGCGCGTACTACAGCGAGCAGTCCGAGCAACTCGTGAAGATGATCCGCATCCTCGGCACCACGATCGCGGTGATCATGGGCATCGGCGCGATGTTCGGCGCGCTCAACACGATGTACGCGGCGGTCGCCACGCGCGCGCGCGAGATCGCGACGATGCGCGCGATCGGTTTCCGTGGCCTGCCGGTGGTGGTGTCGGTGCTGCTCGAAACGATGCTGCTCGCGCTCGCGGGCGGGCTGCTCGGCGCGGCGATCGCGTGGCTGGTCTTCAACAACTACACGGTGTCGACGCTCGGCAGCAACTTCAGCCAGGTCGTGTTCGACTTCAGGGTGTCGCCGGGTCTCGTCTGGAGCGGCCTCAAGTGGGCGCTCGCGATCGGCTTCCTCGGCGGACTGTTCCCCGCGCTGCGCGCGGCGAGGTTGCCGGTGACGACGGCATTGCGGGAGTTGTGATTCAGTTTGGTTGGTGTCTGTCGGGGCGGGCGCCGGCGCGCGGACATTTCTTGCATTCTTGCGATGGTCTTTGGGTATACCGAGTAAACCGCCTCGCGTCCCTGCGGGTTTCGCCCGCATCCCTGCGGGCGAGTGACTTTCTCTTTGCGAAAGAGAAAGTCACCAAAGAGAAACATCCCCGGCAGCGCCGCCCGCCGGGCCTTTGGCCCGGCGGGTGCGTGGACGACGGCCGGGGTTCGCTGACAGCACATCCCTGTGCTGACAGCGAACGCGGCGCGATCCCTCGCGCCGCCCCTGCGGGCTGTTCCGTCCGCCGTCCACCGGCGCTGAAGGGGAACGGCCAAGGCAGCGCGCTGCGCGCGCCAGAGCAACAGCCAGAACGACAGCCAGAACGACAGCTGGAGCTGGAGCAAGCGCCGGAGCCGCTGCCGGCGACGGCTTCGGTTTCTTGTGGGAGGGGCTTCAGCCCCGATGGGACGCGCGAAGAGCTCGGGACTGAAGTCCCTCCCACAACAGCATGGCTTGGCTTGGCTTGGGCGCGCCGGAGCGCGCTGCTCCTTGTCTTCCGGGCCCCGTTCGTTGCGGCAGGTCGCGGACGACAAGGCCCGCAGGGGCGCGCGCAGGGACGCGCGCGATTCCGCCGTCAGCGCAGGATGCGCTGTCGGCGGAACCCGGCCGCGGCCTGCGAACCCTGCGGGCAGGATGCCCGCAGGGCGCAACGTCCGGGGTGCCCTTTCTCTTGGTTACTTCTCTTTGGGCAAGCAAAGAGAAGTGACCGGCCCGCAGGGATGCGGGCCGAACACGCAGGGACGCGAGTCGGTCCACGCGAGATCGGGCACCAGAAGTCGATGCATATCGCTTCCCGCTGCAACCCGCGAGAAATGAATCGACGCGCGCAAGGGGCGTCAGCCCGCCTTGCGCTCGCGCGCGAGCGCGATCAGTCCCACGCCCACGAGAATCACGACCATCGCGACGATGTCCAGCGAATGCACGACTTCGCCGCCGAACGCGACGCCGACCATCACCGCCACCGGCGGATTGACGTAGGCGTAGCTCGTCGCGAGCGCAGGGCGGACCGTGTTCAGCAGGTACAGGTAAGCGCTGAATCCGACCAGCGAACCCGCAACCGCGAGATAAACGACCGCGAGGCTCGCGGATGCCGACGGTGCGGCCGGCCAGCGCTCCCCGACCACGAGCGCGAACACGAGCAGGATCACGCCGCCCGTGAGCATCTGGGCCGCGGTATTCATCGCCGCGGGCGGCATGTTGCGGCGCTTGCTCCAGACCGACCCGAACGCCCACGCCGCCGCCGCGACGATCAACGCGAGGGCACCGAGCGGCGCACTGCCCATGCTGCCGCCGAGGTTCAGCAGGACCACGCCGCCGAAGCCCACCGCGAGGCCTGCCCATTCCATGCGCGCGGGCCAGGCGCCGTAGAGTCCGCCGAACATCGCGGCGAACAGCGGCATGCTCGCGACCGCGACGGCGGCGAGGCCCGAGGGCACGCTCTGTTCGGCGAAGCAGACCAGGCCATTGCCGAGACCGAGCAGCATCGCCCCGGTGGCCGCGGCATTGAGCCATTGCGTGCGCGTCGGCGCGGCCATGCCGCGCCAGCGCAGGAACCCGTAGAGCACGGCGCCGGCCGCGATGAAGCGCACCGCGGCCATCAGGAACGGCGGATAGCTCTCGAGCGCGACGCGAATCGCGAGATAGGTCGAGCCCCAGATGAAGTACAGCGAGACCAGCGCGAGCGGCACCAGCCAGCGACGACGCGCGGCGGAATCGGTGGTGCCTGCGGCGGCGTCGGTGCGGCGCACGGGGTCGTCCATCGGGGTGTCCTGGGCGCGGCAGGTCGCCGCGCCGCATCAATGGGGTGGCAGGGGACGATCACGAGGGCCGCCCGCCGCGCGCGCGGCAGGGCCAATGCGCGCGCGTCCGACGAGCGCGCCAGGCCCGGTTCAGAACTGCGGCGACTTCATCCGCACCGGCGTGCCCGGGCCGTCGACGACCGAGAACTCGCCTTCGATCACGCCCGCGACGGTCGCGGGACGCGCGCGCGGCGTGGCCGGCGCGCGCGTGCGCAACGAGCGCGCGAGCAGCAGCAGGGCGCCACCGATCGCGAGTGCCGCGGCCGCGAACACGCCGACCGCGACGAGGATCAGTGCGACGACGACGCCGACGAGGCCGAGCAGCAGGCGCGCGAGCGGATGGCGCGGCCGGATGCTGCGGAAGCGGGCATGGAACATCGGCGGGTTCTCCGTGTGCGAAACTGTGCGGGTTGCGAGGTTCTCGAACCATCCAACATAGGGGTCGCGCCGCGACCCGGCAAGTGCCGAAGGATGGCATGGACGACCGCGCGCCGCTGTGCCGGCTCGACGACATTCCCGATGGCGGCGCGATCGGCGTGCACGTGCCGAGCGCGACCGGCGGATTCGACCTCATCGTGCTGCGGCGCGGTGGCGCGGCGTTCGCGTACCACAACGAGTGCCCGCATGCGGGCCGCGCTCTCGACTACGCGCCGGGCAAGTTCCTCGTGCGCGACGGGCGCCTGACCTGCGCGGTGCACGGCGCGAGCTTCGCGGTCGACAGTGGCGCCTGCCTCGGCGGGCCCGCGCGAAGCGGCCTGGTCGCGCTGCGCGTCGAGGTGCTGGACGGCGCGGTGTGGCTGCGCTGAGCCCTCAGCCGCGTCCGAACACGAGGTTCACCGACACCAGCATGATCGCGAGCATCAGCAGCGTCAGTGGCAGGCCTACGCGCAGGAAATCGCGCTGGCGATAACTGCCCGCGCCGCTGACGATCATGATGACCGGGTTCGCGCTCGGCAGGATGAACGTGTTCGAGGTCGAGATCGCGACC
This sequence comes from Lysobacteraceae bacterium, assembly GCA_004143945.1. Taxonomy (GTDB): domain Bacteria; phylum Pseudomonadota; class Gammaproteobacteria; order Xanthomonadales; family Rhodanobacteraceae; genus Dokdonella_A. The sequence goes on along the minus strand of SEHB01000003.1, from coordinate 221,016 downwards.
ACCAGCGCGTACACCGCGGGATTCCCGCCCGACGCGAGCGCGACGTTGATCGCCATCGGCACCATCATGACCGCCGCGCCGACGTTGGAGACGACCTGCGCGCACAGCAGCGTGATCACCGCGAGCACCGCCTGCAGGCCCCACTGCGGCCACTCGCCGAGGTAGCGCAGCACTTCCTGCGCGATCCACGCGGCGGCACCGGTCGAATCCATCGCCCAGCCGAGCGGGATCAGGCAGGCGAGCGTGAAGATCGTCTTCCAGTTGATCGCGCCGTACGCCTCGTCCATGTTGAGCACGCCGGTCAGCAGCATGCCGACCGCGCCGATCAGCATCGCGATCGAGAGCCGGATGTCGGTGAACAGGCCGAGGCCGAGCGCGAGCGCGAAGAAGAACACCGCGTGCCAGATCTTGCTCGGCCGTTGTTCCTCCTTCGGGAAGTCGGTCACGACGACGAAGTCGCGCGATTCGGCCGTCTGCGCGAGATCGCGCCAGACGCTGTGCAGCACCAGCGTGTCGCCTGCGCGCAGCTCGACCTGGCGCACGTCCTCGCGGAAGACCTGGTCGCCGCGGTTGACCGCGAGCACCGAGATGCCGTGGGTCTTGCGGATGCGCAGTTCGCCGATCGTCTTCTTGATCCAGCGCGAGTTCGGCGGGATCACGGCCTCGGAAATACCCGCGCGGGTCGGATTGAACAGGTCGCCGAAGTTGCGCAGTCGCGCCTGCACCTGGCACAGCTGGTTGTTCGCGAACGCATTGACGGCGTCGCGCTTGCCGAGCACGCCGAGCACGCTGCCGACCCAGATCATCTGGTCGCCGGGCGGCGCAAGCCGTGCCTCGTTGCCGGTCTTGAGCGCGAGGATCAGCGGCGCGCCGCGCAGTTGCTCGACCTCCCCCACGCTCATGCCGACCAGCGGGCTGTCCGTCGTCACCAGCAGTTCGACCACGTCGCCGTCGATGCCGTAGGTTTCGGCGAAGTAGGTTTCGGTGCGGCCCGGCGTGACCTTCTGGCGTTCCTCGTCGCTCGGCAACAGCCGTCGCGTGAACAGCGCGAAGAACAGCAGTCCACCGAGCAGCAGCGGGATGCCGATCGGCGCGACCGCGAACAGGCTGAACGGTTCGATCGTCTGCGCGCCGGGCGGCAGGTTCCGGTTCGCGCTCGCGATCAGGTCGTTGAGCAGGATCAGCGGCGAATTCGAGATCATCGTGATGTTGGTGCCGCACAGGATCATGCAGGCCATCGGCAGCAGCAGGCGCTTGAGCGGGATGCCGGTGCGTGCGCTGACGCGGCTGGCGACCGGCAGGAACAGCGCGGCCAGTGCCTGGCTCTGGATCACCGCGGAGAGGCTGCCGACCATCGCGTTGACGAGCAGCGATACGCGCGCCTCGATGCCGCCGGCGGTGCGCACGATGAAGGAGGCGGCCTTGCCGAGCACGCCGGTGCGGTCGAGGCCGGCACCCATGATCATGACCGCGATCAGCGAGATCACCGCGTTGCCCGCGAAGCCGTCGAACAGCTGGTCCACGGGCAACAGGCGCGTGATGCCGATCACCACGATCACGAGCAGCGCGACGAGGTCGGCGCGGATCCACTCCAGCACCAGCATCAGCACCGTGAACGCGAGCAGCACGAACACGAGCGTCATGTTGGTGGTGAGGGTCAGGCCGGCGTCCATTCGGGGCGTGATGGCTTTTTATCAGGCCGGCGCGCAGGTGCGCTCAGGTTCGTTCATGGACGAAATCCCATACCCCATGGCCGAGGCGCAGGCCGCGGCGTTCGAAGTGCGTCTCGATGCGCCAGGCCGGGCGCGCCGTCGGGTCGAGGTGGAACGGATCGACGCGCCATTGCGGGCTGCCGGCGAGCACGTCCTGCATGTGCAGGGCATAGTCGGCCCAGTCGGTCGCCAAATGCAAGCGGCCGCCCGGCGCGGTGCGCGTCGCGAGCAGCGCGAGGAATGCGGGCTGCAGCAGCCGGCGCTTGTTGTGGCGCTTCTTGTGCCAGGGATCGGGGAAGTAGATGCGCACCTCGGACAGCGCGGCGGGCGCGATCTCGCGTTCGAGCACCTCGACCGCATCGTGGTTGTAGAGGCGCACGTTCGTGCTGCCGGCGTCGGCGAGCGCGTTCATCAGGCGGCCGACGCCGGGGCGATGCACCTCGATGCCGATGAAATCGCGCGCGGGCTCCGCCTGCGCCGAGTGCAGCAGCTGCTCGCCGTTGCCGAAGCCGATCTCGAGCACGCGCGGGGCAGTCCGCCCGAACAGCGCGTCGAGGTCGCGCGCGCGGCCCTCGAAGTCGACGCCGAAGCGCGCCCAGTGCAGGTCGAACGCGCGCTGCTGCGCGGGCGTGAAGCGGCCCTGCCGCAGCACGAAGCTGCGGATGCGGCGCGCGTGGGCGTCGGATTCATCCATGCGCGCGATCACCGCCGGTCGCCTCAGATCACGCCGTCGATCGGACTCGAGGCCGATGCATGCCGCTTGCGCGGAATGCGGCCTGCGAGGAACGCATCGCGCCCGGCCTCGACCGCGAGTCGCATCGCGCGCGCCATCCGCACGGGGTCCTTCGCGCCGGCGATCGCGGTGTTCATGAGGACGCCGTCGCAACCGAGTTCCATCGCGATCGCGGCGTCCGAAGCGGTGCCGACGCCTGCGTCGACGAGCACCGGAACCTTCGCGTTCTCGACGATCTCGAGCAGGTTCCAGCGGTTCTGGATGCCGAGCCCGGAGCCGATCGGCGCGGCCAGCGGCATCACCGCGACGCAGCCGATCTGCTCGAGCTGGCGCGCGACGATCGGATCGTCGGAGGTGTAGACCATGACCTGGAAACCTTCACGCACGAGCGTTTCGGCGGCGGCGAGGGTCTGCACGACATCGGGGAACAAGGTCTTCGGATCGCCGAGCACCTCGAGCTTGACCAGCGTATGGCCATCGAGCAGTTCGCGCGCGAGCCTGCAGGTGCGCAGCGCGTCCTCCGCGGTATAGCAGCCCGCGGTGTTCGGCAGCAGCGTGTAGCGGTCCGGCGGGAGCACGTCGAGCAGGTTCGGCGCATCCGGGTCCTGCCCGATGTTCGTGCGCCTGATCGCGACCGTCACGATTTCGGCACCCGCCGCTTCGGTCGCGCGACGCGTTTCGTCGAGGTCCCTGAACTTGCCGGTGCCCGTGAGCAGGCGCGAGCGATAGGTGCGTCCCGCGATCACGAGCGGATCGCTGGCGGGCTCGGGGTATTCGGGCAGGTTCATCGACGGGGGCCAGGGAAAGTGGGGGGAGTGCATGCGCGCAAGCCGCGCATCAGCCGCCGCCGATCGCGTGCACGATCTCGATGCGGTCGCCGGCGGACAACTCGTACAGCGGGTAGCGGCTGCGCGGCACGATTTCGTGGTTGACCTCGACCGCGACGCGGCGCCCGGCGTAGCCGCTGGCCTCGAGCAATTGCTCGAGCGAGAGCGGAGCCTCGACTTCGCGTTCGCTGCCGTTGAGCTGGATTTTCATGCGCCTAGTGTAGTGCGTGGACGCGCCGCGACCAACGAAAAACGCCGCGCCCGGCAAGGGCGCGGCGTCGATGTGCGAACCGTGGCGGCTCAGCGGCGGCGGTCGTCGTCGTCCTTGTCGTTGTTGCGACCACGACGTTGCGGCTCGCTGCGCTGCTGCGGCTCGTTGCGCGGCTGCGGGGCGCTGCGCGGCTGCGGAGCACTCCGCTGCTGCGGCTCGCTGCGCGGTTGCGGTGCTTGGCGCTGCACCGGTGCGCTGCGCGGCTGCGGGGCGCTGCGCGGTTCCGAGCGTTGCACCGGCGCCGGGCGCTGCGGCTCCTGGCGCGGCGCGGGCGCGCTGCGTTGCACCGGGGCGCTGCGCGATTCCGCGCGCGGCTGGCGCGATTCGCGCTGCACCGGTTCGCTGCGCTGCTGCGGTGCATTGCGTGGCTGGGCCCGCTGCGTCGCCTCGCGCGGCGCCTGCACGCTGCGCGACTCGCGCGGCTGCGGCTGCGGCTGCGTGCGCTGCGCCGGCGCGTTGCGCGACTCGGCGCGCGGTTGCGCGCGCTGCGTCGGCTCGCGCGCGGCGCGCTCGTTGCCGGAGTCACGGGCCTCGGGGCGCGCGCGTTCGGCCGGCGTCGTGCGCGATTCGCCGCGCGGCTGGGCGGTGCCGCGCGGCGTCGCGTCGCGCGCCGGCGTGGAGCGTTCGCCGCGTGGCGCGAAGCGAGAAGACGGCACCGCCTCGCGGTTCGACCCGGCAGCGCGTTCGCGCGCCGGGTTTCCGCTCGCGCGATCGTTCGCCGGACCGCGTGCAGCCGGAGCGCGTTCGCCACCGGTCGGCATGATGCGCTCGCGATCGGCCGGCGTGGTGCGCTGCTGCGGCGCGCGCTGGCCGTCGGCATCGCCGCGCTGGCGCGTCGCGCTCGCACGGTTCGGCAACGGCTTCGGATCGCGCGCGCCCTGGCCGACCACGCTCACGCGCTCGGCCGGCGCCCTGCGGTTGCTGGCCGCGCTCCCGGGACGCTGCGACAGCTCGCGCAACTGCTCGCGCGCGAGCGGCTGTGCGTTGTTGCGCTGGATCGCCTCGACGCGTGCACGGGTGCTCGGTACCGCACGCGCGGGCGGCGCGGTGCGCGCGACGACCCGCCGATCGAACGCGCGCGTGGCCTCGGCGGGCGCCGAGCGCACGCGGCCGGCGACGAAGCTGTCGCGCGTCGGTGCGACCGCGACGCGGCTCACGACCTCGGCGCTGCGCAGGCGCGCTTCGTCGACCCGCACGCGCGCATTGGCGACCGGGCGACCCGCGACGAACGCATCACGCGGAACCGCGGTCAGCGCGGACGCGTTGCGGCGATACGCGTAGTCGACGTTGTTGATCGGGCGTCCCGACGAGTAGTTGTTGTACACGTTGGTGATGTGGATGTTGTTGATCACCGTGGTGTTGCGTACGTTGACGTTGTTGAAGTAGCCGCGCGAAGCGCGGTACCACGGCACGTACACGTCGCGCGGGCCGAGCGGGAACCAGCCGACCGGGCCGCCCGCGTTGATCGACACGCCCCAGCCGTTGCCACCGACGAAGGCGACCAGCGCGGGCGCATACACCGCGCGCACGTGGCGCGGGCCCGGGCACCAGCCCCAACGGTTGCCGACGTAGGCCCAGCGGCCGTAGTGGAACGGCGCGAAGCCCCAGGGGTTGTTGTCGACCCAGGTCCAGCCCCACGGGTCGATCCACGACCAGTGGCCGCTGCGGTACGGCGCCCAGCCGGCCGATACGCGCGTCGGATACCAGACCTGGCCGTACTGCGGCACGTTGCTCCAGCTGCCGTACTCGTCGAGGTCGGCATAGCCGATCGTGTCGGACGAGACGTAGTTGCGCGAGACCGAGCGCGTGTAGCGCGTGTCGCGCGCGTCGACCCAGCGGTCGAAGTCGTCGCCGCGCGGGAGGTCAAGCACCTCGTAGTCGCGCAGCGCGCTGTCGTGGAAGCGGTACGAGCTGCCGGCCTGCACGCTGTAGCTCGCGTTGTCCTGGCCGTAGACGTCGCCGCCGCCCTCGAACACCGTGACCATCGAGGACTCGCCGTTCGGGTCGATGTCGATGCGGTAGCTGCCCGGGCGGTTGACCACGAACGCGAGCGTCGGCGTGTCGACTTCATAGCTCTGGCCGTTCGAGACGCTGAACACGCGCAGGTGCATCACGCCTTCGGTGAGCTCGAGCTGGGCGAGGTCGTCGTCGAGGTTGAGCAGCGTAAACGTGCTGCGCTCGTCGAGGCGAATCGTCGCCGCGCCGATGTCCATCTCGGTCCGCGATCCGCGATCGGTGTAGAGGCGGTCGCCGGTGACGAGCGGGCGGTTCAGCGCGACTTCGGCCCAGCGGTCGTCACCGGCCGGCTGGAAGCTGACCTGTCCGCTGAGGTAGCCGACGCGCGCGACGCGACCGGGCGGGTCGGCCAGCGCGGTGCCGGCGCCGGCGACGAGGCCGAGCACGAGCAGCACCGCGACCGCTTGCCGGGCTCGCGAAAACAGGGAATGGATGGACATCGTTGCTCTCCTGTGCCTACGCCAGAGCCGGCCACGGCGGGATTGCTCCCTGTGCTCGGCCGCCCGGTCTGACAGACAGCACAATATCAGTCCAGCGAGGCTGAACGATCGCCTTCCGCCGCAGCGTGTTTGCGGTTCCTTACGCGTGGCTTGCGCGCGCTTGACCCGGGCGCCCGGCTTGCCGCGCAACGCGGGCGCGGATACGCTTGCGACCGCTTGCCGGGACCGTGCCTCGCGCGCGGTCCGCGCGACGCGGGCGGGTGTAGTTCAATGGTAGAACTGCAGCTTCCCAAGCTGCTAACGTGGGTTCGATTCCCATCACCCGCTCCATTCCCCTGCCGTGCGCCCCGACCGCAGCATCCGCGCTGCGGCGTCCGCACTGCCAGGCCGATCGAGCGCACGCGGCGATGCCTGCCGTCGGCCATGTCCAGGTACGCCCATGTCCGACTCCGCTGGTTTGCTCCGCCCCCAGTCCGCGTCCGTGCTGCCCACCCGCCTCGGCTGGCGCGAGTGGGTCGGCCTGCCCGGACTCGACATCCGCTCGATCCGCGCCAAGCTCGATACCGGCGCGCGCAGTTCGTCGCTGCATGTCGAGTGGATTCGCGTGGAGGTGGAGCAGGGCGAGCGGGTCGCGCGTTTCGGCGTGCGCCTTCGGCGTCGCGCGCAGCGCGTGCGCGAATGCGCGGCGCCGATCGTGGACCGGCGCCCGGTGCGCGACTCGGGCGGGCATTCGAGCCAGCGCTGGTTCGTCCGCACTCGCCTCGCGCTCGCCGGCCGCGAGTGCGAGATCGACATCAACCTGACGGATCGCGGCGGCATGCTGTTCCCGCTGCTGCTCGGGCGCAGCGCCCTCGCCGGCCGCTTCCAGGTCGACCCGGGCCTTTCCTATTCGCTTCCTCGGCCAAGGCCGCTGCCGGATCCCGCATGAAGATCGCGATCCTTTCACGAAATGCCTCGTTGTACTCGACGCGCCGCCTGGTCGAGGCCGCGCGCGCGCGCGGCCACAGCGTGCGCGTGCTCGATCCGTTGCGCTGCTACATGCGCATCTCGGCCGGTTCGTTCGAGGTGCACTGGCGCGGGCGCGCGTTGCGCGGGTTCGATGCGCTGATTCCGCGCATCGGCGCATCGATCACGTTCTACGGCACCGCGGTGGTGCGCCAGTTCGAGATGATGGGCGTGTATTCGCTCAATGGATCCGATGCGATCCTGCGCGCGCGCGACAAGCTGCGTTCGCTGCAGCTGCTCGCGCGCGAAGGCCTCGGGCTGCCGACCACCGTGTTCGGCGACAACCCCGACGACACGCGCGACCTGCTCGCGATGCTCGGCGAGCCGCCGCACGTGATCAAGCTTAACGAGGGCGCGCAAGGGCAGGGCGTGCTGCTGGCCGAGAAGCGCAGCGCGGCGCAGGGCATGATCGAGGCGTTCCGCGCGCTCTACGCGAACTTCATCGTGCAGGAGTTCGTGCGCGAGGCCGACGGCGCCGACCTGCGCTGCTTCGTCGTGGGCGACCGTGTCGTCGCGGCGATGCGGCGGCAGGCGCCCGAAGGGGATTTCCGCGCGAACATCCATCGCGGCGGCAGCGCGCACGCGGTCGAGCTCAGCGGCGAGGAAGTCGATTCCGCGCTGCGCGCCGCGCGGGTGATGGGCCTCGAGGTCGCGGGCGTGGACCTGCTGCGCTCGGCGCGCGGGCCGCTCGTGCTGGAAGTCAATTCCTCGCCCGGCCTCGAGGGCATCGAGGGTGCGAGCGGCGTCGACGTCGCTGGCGCGATCATCGACCATATCGCCGCTCGGACGACCCGCGCGGAGCCTGGCCCGCGCGCCGCGAGGTCCGGCCGCCAGCGCGCGTCCAGGCGGTCTGATGCCGCGCCGCCGACTGCGCGTGGCAAGCCGGGGAAGTGACCTCGGCGAGCCTGCCGCACGAACCCCTGGCCTCCGCTGCTCATCGGGAGCCCCGGCATGTCGACGAAGATTGAAGTACGACACGGCTCGTGGTAGAACGTGCTGCGGCCAAGCCGGCCGCGTGCAACCAGATGGGGTTCGGGATGAAGGCACTTTGGAGCGTTGCGTTGCTGCTCGCGCTGGCGGCGATGCCGGTATTCGCCAAGGACGAGGCGGAGCCCGCGGTGAACGCGAACAGCCAGGAATCGTTCGAGACGGTATCGGCCTGGGTGCGCGAACAGATGAGCGACGGAGGGCGCTACAGCTACGTGACGGCGAGCGAGCGCACGCGCGTCAACCAGCGCCTCGACCAGATGTCGGAGATCTTCCGCACGACTCCGGCGGTGGACCAGATGAGCGACGACGTGAAGATGCAGATGTTCAATTTCCAGGAAGAGGTCAATTCGATCCTCGCCAAGCGCGACAACGAACGCCTGGTCTGCAAGAACGTCAAGCCGATCGGCTCCAACATCCCGACCCGCCAGTGCGTCACGGCCGGCGAGATCGAAGCGCGTCGCAGGGGTGACCTGCAGTACCTCCAGCGGACGCAGAACTCGCCCCAGAACCAGAGGGGCTGACCGGTGCCGGCCGGCTCGAATCCGCGCACAATGACGCAGCCGGCCGCGCGCGCACCGTACGACGAGGGGATCAGGTCGTGACGAAGAACGAACAGTTGCCCAAGCCGACCGAGGCCGAACTCGGAATCCTCAACGTCCTGTGGGATCGCGGACCGAGCACCGTGCGCGACGTGCACGAGGTGCTGTACCGCGAAGAGGGCGCCGGTTACACCACCGCGCTGAAGCTCCTGCAGATCATGCACGCGAAGGGCCTGGTGCTGCGCGACGACTCCGAACGCGCGCACGTGTTCCGTGCCGCGGTGAGCAAGGAGCGCACGCAGAAGCGCTTCCTGCTCGACATGGTGCAGCGCGTGTTCGACGGCTCGCCGTCGCAGCTGGTTCTGCAGGCGCTCGGCGGCAAGCCGAAGGCGACGCGCGAGGAACTCGACGAGATCCGCGCCTTGCTCGACCGCATCGAGGGAGGCCGGTCGTGAGCGCCTCCCTCGACTGGCTTCCGTGGATCCTCGCGCTGGGCTGGACCCTCGTGCACGTGCTCTGGCAGGGCGTCGTGATCGGGCTCGCGCACGCGGCGGTGCGCGCACTGCTGCCGAAGACGCATTGCCATGCGCGCTACGCGGCGGGCCTCGCGGCCCTCGCGCTGCTCGCGCTGTGGCCGGTCGCGACTTTCCTCGCGCTGCGGCCGCGCGCCGGCCTCGCCACGGGCTCCGGCGACGCGCTGTCCTCTCCGCTCGGCACGTTCGCGGCAGGCGCATCGGCGGGCTTCGATGCCGGCATCGATGCGCTGCTGCCGTGGCTGGTCTCGCTCTGGTTCGTCGGCGTCGTCGTGGTCGGCTGGCGCGCGCTGCGCCAGTGGCGCGAACTCGTGACGCTCACGCGGCGCTGGGCGTTCGCGAGCCCCGAGCTCGATTCGATCATGCACGCGGTGAATGCCCGCTTCGGCTTCGTGCGCAAGGTCCGCGTGCTGGTATCTGCGCGCGTCGACACGCCGATGCTGATCGGATGGATCAAGCCGGTCGTGCTGCTGCCGAGCGCGGTCGCGCTCGGCTTCCCGCGCCAGCAGCTCGAACTGATCCTCGCCCACGAACTCGGCCACCTGCGCCGCTACGACCATCTGGTCAACCTCGCGCAGGCGATGCTCGAAACCGTCCTGTTCTATCACCCGGTCGTCCACTGGATCTCGCGCGACGTGCGCAACGAGCGCGAACTGTGCTGTGACGCGCTGGTGCTGCGCCTCACGCAGGGCGACCCACGCGAGTACGCGCACACGCTGGCCTCGCTCGAGGAGCTGCGCCAGCTGCCGGCGTCGTTCGCGCTCGCCGCCAGCGGCGGCGAACTGATCGAACGCGTGCGCCGCATCATCGGCATGCCCGCGTCGCGCGTGGTCGCGCCGCGCCAGGCGCAGATGCGCTGGCTGTTCGCGGCAGCGCTGCTCGGCATCGGACTCGTGTTCGCGCTGCGCATCGGCAGGGAGGACGCGCGCACGCTCGACGTGCCCGTGCTGTCGGCCGACTGGCTGGCGTCGCGCCCGGCGGCGACGCTGCCGCTCGCGACCTTCGCACTGCCGTTCGAGCGCCCGCGACTGCGGCTGCTGCCGTTCGAACCGGTTGTCGCGACGTCGGTGGAGCGCGGCGATGAGCCGGCAGCGCCCGTTCCGGCGCACGCGGTGCCGGCGCTGACGCCAGCCGTGGCTCTGCGCGAACGCGTCGCGCCCGATGCGTCGGCCGCGCGCGCGGATGCGACCGTGATGTCACCCGCGGTGGTTGCCGCGCCTGCCGCCGCGGATCTCGCGCCGGTCCCCGCCGCCGTCGCACCGGCGCCCGCGCCGGTCGTCTCCGCGCCGTCGGTTGCAGCCCCGCGTCCGGTCGCGACACGCATCGTCCAGCCGAAATTCCCGAGCTTCGCGCGGCGCCCCGCCGGGCGCGTCGAGGCGAGCTTCGCGATCACGCCGGACGGGCGCGTGACCGACATCCGGATCGTCGAGGGCGATGCGGCCAGCTCGTTCGCGCGCGCGGCCGAGCGCGCGCTGGAGCAGTGGCGATTCGATCCGGCGAGCCTGCGCGCGGACGCGTCCCGCTACACGCAGACCTTCGTGTTCGCGCCGCGCGGCGCCGATGCCCGCGAGGAGTGCATCAAGCCGACCGGCTCCCTGGTCTGCCGCGATCCCGAGGAGTCGTCGACCTTGATCCGTTACAGCCCGGGCCGGTGAGGCCGGGCGTTAACAGAAGGATCAGGGGTCTTTAACGGCCACTTAATCAATCGCTGCCTATAGTCCCAAGCACTGTAGTTCTGCTCGACACTCCTAAGTCAGGTCAGGTGACTGGCAGATTACGGTAATCGGGGCAGTAGCTTTTTGGCCCAAGCGAGGTGTGTTCCCCCAATGACACCTCCTTGGGCCATTTTCTTTTGAGTGCGCCCGCGCGGTCCGTCCTGGATCGCCGGAGTCCCGACATCGTTCCCGGATCCGCTCGACTGCCGCCTTCGCCGGAAGACGGAAGCGGTGAGCCCTGTCGTCCTCGACGGGCCTGCTGACGCACGCCGCGCGCGAACTTTTCGCGCGCCGTCGCGCTCCGCATCGGCGCCGTCACGCGTTAGAGTAGACCCATGCGCATCCTCGTGATCGAAGACAACAGCGATATCGCCGCGAACATCGGCGACTTCCTCGCCGACAAGGGCCACGTGGTCGACTTCGCGGGCGACGGCGTGACCGGCCTGCACCTGGCCGTCGTCAACGACTTCGACGTGATCGTGCTCGACCTCGGCCTGCCCGGCATGGATGGGCTCGAAGTCTGCCGCAAGCTGCGCCAGGAAGCGCGCCGCCAGACGCCGGTGCTGATGCTGACCGCCCGCGACACGCTCGACAGCAAGCTCACCGGCTTCGATTCGGGCGCCGACGACTACATGGTCAAGCCGTTCGCGCTGCAGGAACTCGCGGCCCGGCTCGAAGTCCTCGGCCGCCGCGGCAAGGGCAACAAGAGCCGCCTGCTGCAGCTCGCGGACCTCACCTACAACCTCGACACCCTGACCATCAGCCGCGCGGGCAAGCAGATCCAGCTCAACCCGATCGGGCTCAAGCTCCTGCAATCCCTGATGGAGGCCTCGCCATCGGTGGTGACGCGGCAGGAACTGGAAACGCGCGTGTGGGGCGAGGAACTTCCCGACAGCGACAGCCTGCGCGTGCACATCCACGGCCTGCGCGCGGCGATCGACAAGCCGTTCGACAAGCCGCTGATCCAGACGCGCCACGGCATCGGCTACCGCATGGTCGATCCGGATGCGCTACCGACGTAGGCTCCGCTCCCGCATCATCATTTCGTTCGCGCTGTTCGGGCTCGGCCTGACCGCGCTGTTCGCGGTCGCCACCGTGTACATGCGCACGCGCCTCGAAGACCAGCTGATCAACACCACGCTGCAGCGCGAGCTCGACAAGTTCGTCGACTTCAAGCGCGAGAACCCCTCGCCCGAAGCGCAGTTCCCGATGGCGCTGATCCAGTTGCAGATCGTGCGCGCGGGCCGCATCGCGACGGTACCGCTCGCGTGGCAGAAGTTCGAGCCCGGCGTGCACGACATCGAGGACTTCGGCCGCGAGAGCAAGCTGCGTCCGTACAAGCTCGCGGTGTACAAGGACGCCGACTACTGGGCCTTCCTGCGCTTCGACGTGAGCACGCAGAAGCTCAGCGAGCGCCAGTTGCTGACGGTGCTGATCTCCGCGGTCTTCATGTTCGCGATCCTCTCGCTCGTGATCGGCTTCTGGCTGTCCGCGCGCGTGATGAGCCCGGTGACCGAACTCGCGCAGCGCGTGCGCGCGATGAGCCGCAGCGGGCGGCCGGAACTGCTGAAGTCGCATTTCGCCGACGACGAGGTCGGCCAGCTCGCGGAGGCGCTCGACGACTACTCGACGCGGCTGACCGAAATGGTCCAGCGCGATCGCGAGTTCAATGCCGACGTGAGCCATGAGCTGCGCACGCCGCTCGCGGTGATCGCGAGCACGACCGAACTGCTGCAGGCCTCGCCCGATCTCGCCGACAAGCCGCGCGAACGCCTGTATCGCATCGAGCGCGCCGTGCGGCAGTCGACCGAACTCATCGACGCGCTGCTGCTGCTGTCGCGGCGCGAGCGCCAGGCGCCGACCGACGGCGAGACCACCGATGTCGCGAAAGTGGTCGAGCAGGTCGTCGACACGCAGCGCCCGCACGTCGCGAACAAGCCAGTGTCGGTGCGCGTGGAGGTGGAGCAGCCGCTCGAGGCCGCGGCGCCGTCATCGGTGGTCTCGGTCGCCCTCGGAAACCTGATCGGCAATGCGTTCAAGTACACGCAGTCGGGCGAAGTCATCGTCACGGTCGGCCATGGCCGCGTGACGGTCGAGGACACCGGGCCCGGCATCAATCCGGAAGACGCCGACAAGCTGTTCGAGCGCGGCGTGCGCGGCACGACGGTCGGCAAGGGGGGAGGCCTCGGCCTCGCGATCGTGCGCCGATTGTGCGAACTGTACGGCTGGAAGGTCTCGCTCGCGCCACGCCCGCAGGGCGGTGCGACCGCGACGATCGAATTTGGCCGCCCGCCCAACACGGCGTATTGACGCGTGGAGGGTGGCAGGCCTCTTTACGCTTCGCCGCAATGCTCAAGCAGCGGGTTCGAGCCAGCCCCAGCGGTCTTCGGTGCGGCCGTCGAACAGGCCGAAGAACAGGTCCTGCATGCGACGCGTGACGGGTCCAGGCTTGCCCGCGCCGACCGGCTTGCCGTCGACCGATCGGATCGGCGTGATCTCGGCCGCGGTGCCGCACATGAAGAGTTCGTCGCACAGGTACAGGTACTCGCGCGGAAGGTCGCGCTCGACCACTTCGATCCCGTGCGCGCGTGCGAGCGTGATCAGCGAATGGCGCGTGATGCCATTGAGCAGGGCGGCGCTGACCGGCGTCGTGTGCAACGCGCCGTCGAACACGAGGAACAGGTTCTCGCCCGCGCCTTCGCTGAGCAGGCCGGTCGACGCGAGCGCGATGCCTTCGCCGAACCCCAGGCGACGCGCCTCGCGTGCGACGAGCTGCCCCGACAGGTAATTGCCGCCGGCCTTGGCGCCGGCCGGGATCGTGTTCGGAGCAAACCGCTGCCAGCTCGACACGCAGGCATCGATGCCCGCTTCCAGCACGTCGGCGCCGAGATAGGCGCCCATCTGCCAGGTCGCGACTGCGACGTCGGTCGGCGTTTCCGCCGAGAGGCCGAAGCCGCCGAGCCCGCGGAACGCAACCGGCCGCAGGTAGGCCTGGCGGTAGCCGTTCGCGGCGAGCACCTCGCGGCAGGCCGCGTCGATCTCCTCGCGCGCGTACGGGATCACGATGTCGTGGATCTTGGCCGACTGGAACAGGCGCCGGTTGTGGTCGGCGAGGCGGAAGATCATCGCGCCGCGCGGTGTTTCGTAGCTGCGGATCCCTTCGAACACCGACGAGCCGTAATGCAGCGCGTGCGCCATCACGTGCACCGTGGCTTCGGCCCACGGCTTGATTGCGCCGTTGTGCCAGATGTGGTCGGGATATTGCCGGGCCATGCGCGCGCTCCCGCTGAAAGCACGCATGATAGCAAGGCGCGCCGGGCGCCCGCCCCCTTACCAGACTAGCCAGTGGCATCCCGCGGCGACCTCCATGCCGAACGCATGCTCGCGCATTCCGCCTGCATCACCGCCGCCGGTTCGCACACGCAAATGTTCGACGTGCAATACGTCCGCGTCGCGACCCCCCTCGGCGTAAGCGCCCACGACGGAGTCGCCGTCGCCTTCTCGATCGATCCCGAGCAGCGGCCGCGTGACGAGCTCATGCAGCATGCGCAGTCGCTCGTCCGCGGCCCGCGCGCCGACGCCGCCCCAGCCCAGCAGGCCGGCCAGCGCATTCACATCGCTGCGTCCGATCGCGGCCGCGACACGCTCGACGAGGTCGTCGCGCGAGGTCGGGCAATCGCGGGCGTCAGACATCGCGGGCAGGGTGGCCGCTCGCTCGCCGAGCGCGGCGCCCGTGCTGCACGGCGTTCCCGAGAACACGATTTCGCCATGTCGGCCCGCGCAGCGATGGACGGGCTGGCCTGCTCCGGCATGCGCGAAGGGCATGCCGGACACGGCCAGCGCCGCCGACACGCAGGCCCGGATCGCACGGAAGGAGAGCATGGGCCCGAGGCTATCACCCCTCGACGCGGGTCGGTGGACGCACGGATCAGGCGACCGCGAACGCGCATTCCGCGTGCAAGCGCGCGGCAGGCTTCCGGCCGCTCGCATGCGGCGAGCGCGGGTACGCACGCGTCGGCGGTCAGCGCGCGTGCGCGGGCCGCGTGGTCCAACTCCAACCCGCGACGATCACGGCGCTCAGCAGCAGGACTGCCCCGCCCTGATGCAGGGTGCCGAGCCAGACGGGCACGGCCCACAGCAGCGTGCAGATGCCGAGACCGACCTGCACCAGCGCCATCAGCAGCAGCGCAATGCGTGAACGTGCGCGTGCTGCATCGCTGGCAGCTCCTCGCAGCCGCCACACGACCCAGGCCACGGCCACCAATGTCGTCAACGCGAGCACGCGGTGGATGAACTGCACGGTCACCGGGTTCTCGAAAAGATTGCGCCACGCCGGTTCCATCCCGGCCAGTCCAGGCGGTATCCAGTGCCCCGCCATCGTCGGGAACGTGTTGTACATGAGGCCCGCGCGCAGGCCGGCGACGAATGCACCGAACAGGATCGTCGTCGCGACGAGCGCGAGCAACATGCCCCGCGGCCAGCGGCGCGCGGACGTACCCGCATCGGCGACACGCGGCCATACCAGCCCGAGAGCCGCGCGCAGCATCAGCGCGTGCACGAGCACGGCGAGCCCGAGGTGCGCGGCCAGCCGGTACGGACTGACGCGGGGCACGTCGACGAGTCCGCTCTGGACCATGTACCAGCCCATGTAGCCCTGCGCCGCGCCGAGCGCCAAGATGCCGAGCAGCGGCCAGCGCATGCGCGCGGGAATCGCGCCACGCAACCAGAACCAGAGCAGGGGCAGGGCGAAGCAGAAACCGAGCAGTCGCGCGAGCAGGCGGTGCACGTACTCGAACCAGAAGATCGTCTTGAACTCGGCGAGGCTCATTCCGCGATTGACCTGGGCGTACTGCGGGCTGGCCTGGTAGCGGGAGAACTCCGCCTCCCATGCGGGTTCGCCGACAGGAGGCAAGACGCCCGCGACGGGTTTCCAGTCGACGATCGAAAGGCCCGATTCGGTCAGCCGCGTCGCGCCACCGACCATCACGAGGACCAGCAGCACCACGCAGCACGCCAGCAACCAGATGCCGACGCTGCGCGGACGTGCGCGCAGCTCGGTATCCCTGCGTCCCCGCTCCAAATCCGGCATGGGCAACCCGCTCCGATCCGTTCCCGACGAGACGAGGAGGATCACCGACCGTGCGGCCGTTGTCACGCGCCGCGGTGATTCGGGATCGCCGTCGTCATGGTTCGCATCACGCGTGCGACCCATGTGGCTCGTGGACCGCGCGCGACATCGACGCGCATGGAGCGACTCGATGCCGGCTCCGAACCGGACACGACGCTTGCGGTGCACGAACGGGCGTGCTGTAGTCCGCCCATGATGTCCGTCCATCGTCCCCGCACCTGCCACTTCCACGTGGCCACCGGCAACGCGCTGAATAATGCCTGCTCGACCAGGAGGGCCGGCTTGTAGCGGATTTTCGACTACCGACACGAGACGAAGGCCCGCCCAGTGCGGGCCTTCTTCGTTTCTGCCCCTGCGATCTCCAGCCACGACGAGGTTCCCGATGTGTTCGATCTTCGGCATGTTCGACCTGCAACCCGGTGACGACCTGGCCGCGCTGCGCCAGCTTTCGCTCGCGCATTCGCAGCGGCAACGCCACCGCGGTCCCGACTGGAGCGGCGTGTACGTCGACACCGGGGTGATCCTCGTGCACGAACGGCTCGCGATCGTCGATCCCGCGAGCGGTGCGCAACCCTTGCGCTCGCGCGACGGCGCGCTCGCACTCGCGGTCAACGGCGAGATCTACAACCACCGTGAACTTCGCGTGGACGGTGACTATGACTACACCAGCGGCTCGGACTGCGAAGTCATCAACGCGCTGTACCGCGCGCACGGCACCGGCTTGGCGGAGCGCCTCAACGGGATCTTCGCGTTCGCACTCTGGGACGGCGCGGCGCGTCGCTGCGTGATCGCCCGCGATCCGCTCGGCGTGTGCCCGCTCTACTGGGGCCATGACCGCATGGGGCGCCTGTGCGTCGCATCGGAAATGAAGGCGCTGGTAGACCTCTGCGCGGACATCGCGGTGTTCCCGCCCGGCCACGTCTACGACAGCGCCGACGGCTCGCTGCGGCGTTTCCACCAGCGCGCGTGGCGCGATCCCGCTTCTGTGCAGGGTCGCTCGGTCGCGCCGACGGCGCTGCGCGGCGCGCTCGAGGCCGCGGTGCATCGCCAGCTCATGGGCGACGTGCCCTATGGCGTGCTGCTGTCGGGTGGACTCGATTCGTCGCTCGTGGCTGCATGCGCGGCACGCTGCGCACGCCTGCGCATCGAAGACGGCGACCGCAGCGAGGCCTGGTGGCCGCGACTGCACTCGTTCGCGATCGGACTCGACGGCGCGCCGGACCTCGCCGCCGCCGCGGTCGCGGCGCGTGCACTCGGCACCGTGCACCACGGATTCACCTACACGTTCTGGGAGGGCCTCGACGTGCTGCCCGAGGTGATCCGGCATATCGAGAGTTACGACGTGACGACCGTGCGCGCCTCGACGCCGATGTTCCTGCTCGCGCGTCGGATCCGGGCGATGGGCGTGAAGATGGTGCTCTCGGGCGAGGGCGCCGACGAGATCTTCGGCGGCTACCTGTATTTCCACAAGGCACCGTCGGCGACCGCGTTCCACGAGGAAACCGTGCGCAAGCTCGATGCGCTGCACGCCTACGACTGCCTGCGCGCGAACAAGGCGATGATGGCCTGGGGCGTCGAGGCGCGCGTTCCGTTCCTCGACCTCGAATTCCTCGACCTCGCAATGTCGATGGATGCCTCTCACAAGATGGCCGGTGCCGGCCGCATCGAGAAGTCGGTGCTGCGCGAGGCATTCGAAGGCACGCTGCCCGACGAGATCCTGTGGCGGCAGAAGGAGCAGTTCAGCGACGGCGTCGGCTACGGCTGGATCGACGGGCTCAAGGCGCATGCAGGGCAGGCGGTCGGCGATCGCGAGTTCGCGGCCGCCGCCGCGCGATACCCGCACAACACGCCCGCGACCAAGGAAGCGTACCTGTACCGGCGCATCTTCGAGCAGCACTTCCCGGGCGAGGCCTGCGCGGCGACGGTGCCGGGCGGCAAGTCGATCGCGTGTTCGTCCAGTGTCGCCCTCGAGTGGGACCCGGCATTCGCGAGGGCAGCCGATCCGTCGGGCCGGGCGGTCGCGGACGTGCATCACGCCGCCGTGGCGCGCGCGTTCGCGTAGGTGCCTCCCGCCGGCATACCACCCGGACGGCGCATGCGATGCAGCGCGCTTTCGCGCACGGCGCGCGTGCCTACAGGCGGTCGAGCACCGCGAGCGTCGGGCGCGCGCGATTGAGCGTGTAGAAGTGCAAACCCGGCGCCCCGCCTGCGACGAGGCGGCGACACAGGTCGGCCACCACGTCGGCCGCGAACTCGCGGATCGCGTCGACGTCGTCGCCGTACGCCTGGATGCGTTTTGCCATCCAGCGCGGGATCTCGGCGCCGCACAGGTCCGAGAACCGCTTCAACTGCGTGAAGTTCGCGATCGGCATGATGCCGGGCACGATCGGTATCTCGATGCCCGCGCCGCGCGCGGCTTCGACGAAGCGGAAGTACGCGTCGGCGTTGTAGAAGTACTGCGTGATCGCACCATCGGCGCCTGCATCGACCTTGGCCTTGAAATGGCGCAGGTCCGCGTGCGCGTCGTCGGACTGCGGATGCACTTCGGGGTAGCACGCGACCTCGACGTGGAACCGATCGCCGTGCTCGGCGCGGATGAATTCGACGAGTTCGCTCGCGTAACGGAAGTCGCCGTGGCTGGCCATGCCGGACGGCAGGTCGCCGCGCAGGGCGACGAGGCGACGCACGCCGCACGCCCTGTAGTCCTCGAGCAGCGCCCGGATCTCCTCGCGCGTGCCGCCCATGCACGACAGGTGCGGCGCGGCATCGAGCGCATGCTGTTCGCGCAGGCGCCGGATCGTTTCGGGCGTGTAGCGCAGCGTCGAGCCGCCCGCGCCGAAGGTGCAGCTCACGTACTCGGGTTCGCGCGCCTTGAGCCTGGGCAGTGCCGCGTCGAGCGTCGCCCGTTGCTCATCGGTCTTGGGCGGAAAGAATTCGAAGCTGATCGGCATCGCGACGTGTCCGCGGCTGGATTCGAATACTATATCGCTTTGTCGCGATGAAGCGATACATTTCCCGGCGCGTGCGATGCGGCCGGGGGAGCGGCTCGCTTGCCGCCGGATGGCTGGCCGGCATCGCGATCTGGCGGCCGACGGCGGTGCAGCCGCCGCCGCGCGCGGCGACAATGGGCATCCACGCTCCGACGGGCAACGCGCATGTCGATCGTCCTCACTCCGTTCGCGCGGGCGCGCCTGTTCCCGCGCGAACGACGCCCCAACACGATCCAGGACTGCACGCCGGAGGCATTCGAACGCCGCATCGACGGCGAGCCGCCCGAGCGCGTGCTCGACGGCTACGCGCCGTTCTGCAGCCTGCACGTGCACCGCAACTGGACTTCGACGCGCTGCCTCACCGCGCCGGTCACCGATCGGAACCGGCATCTGCTCCGTTCCGCCTACGAGGCACGCACGAAGCAGGAATTGCCGGTGCTCGTGCGCTGGTTCGAGGGCGTCGAGGTACCCGTCGCCAACTGGTTCGTCGTGATCCTCTACGACCGCGCGCAGCTCGCGGAAGAGGGCACGCCGATCGACGCCGACTGGGGCATCGTCGGCTGCCTCTACACGCTGGAACCCGCGGAGATTCCGATGGCGCCGATCACGATGATGCGCAACGCGCTCGGCATTGAGCAGGGCGGCTCCGGCGTGCCGCTCGATCCCGTGGCGTACCGGCGCAGCGTCGCGTTCTGGGAAGTGAACGCGAACTGGCGCTGACGGCGATGTGCGCGACCGGTCAGCGAGCGCGCCGTGGCGCGGGCGCGATGTCGAAGTGCAGCACGTCTTCGCGCGTGCCGAGCCTGGAATAGAGCGTGATCGCGGGAGCGTCGCCGTGGTCGGCCTGCACGAACATGACCCAGGCACCGCGCTCGGCCGCGATCGCCTGCAGTTCCGCGATCAGTGCCGTCGCGATGCCCTCGCGTCGGTGAGCGACCGCGACCGCGAGATCGTTGAGGTATATCTCGCTGCGCGCCTGCTCGAACTTCGGCAGCACGTACGCGGCCGCGGCGCCGATCACGCGGTCTCCGAGCGTCGCTGCAATCGCGATGAACGTGTCACGCGCGAGCAGCCGCGCGAGGTAGCCGTCGTCGGGGCGACCGGCGGCATGCTCCGCGGCGTCGCCGAACACGTCGCCGAACAGGTCGAGCATCGAGCGCAGCATCGCGACGTCGTCGGCACCGAGCGCGTGGATGCGCCAACTCGCTGCCGCGCGCGCCGGAGCAGGCGAGTGCGATGCGTCGCTCACTCGAGCGCCTTCGGGGCACCCATGCCGCCCCGGCTGTACATCCCGGAGCGATCGAAGCAGCACGCGCGGCGGCTGCCGCTCGCGAGCTTGTCGCGCGCGACCGCGATGCGCTTCCCTCGGGTCTCTGCCTTCTTGCCCGATCCGATCCAGTGGATCCAGTCACGCCGCGCGAGCGGCGTGATGTCCTTCCATGTCGCGAGTGCCCGCGCATCGGCTGCGAGCGCCTTGCGCAGGTCGGCCGGAACCTTGGGCTCGGGCTCCTCGGCCACCGGGGCCACCTCGAGTTCGACCGTCGATCCGGCCTCTGCCTCTGCGGCGACGCGCAGCGTCTTCTCGACCTTGAACCAGTGGCTGCCTTCGCCGTCGGGCTCGAGCGTCGCCTGGAACGGCACGCCCGCGAGCGCGCCGTCGACGGTCACCATGCTGCGCGTCGGAAGCTTCGCGCTCGCCGACTTCGGCAGCACGATGAACGTCCAGGTCGCGATCCCGGGTTCCGCGGGTCGCCGCAGCGTCGCGGTGAACCGGATCGTCGTGGGGGCCGTGCGCATGCCGCAACGATAGCACCGCGGTCCGATGCGGTGGCCGGATCAGATCGCCTGGCCGCCCGACACTTCGATGCGCTGAGCCGTGACCCAGCGGTTCGCATCGCCGAGCAGGCTCGCGATCATCGGGCCGATGTCGTCGGGCAGGCCCACGCGCCCGAGCGCCGTGAGATTCGCGAGGTGCCGATTGATCTCCGCGTCGTCGCGCACCGCGCCACCGCCGAAGTCGGTTTCGATCGCGCCCGGTGCCACGGCGTTGACGGTGATGCCGCGTGCGCCGAATTCCTTCGCCATGTAGACGGTCAGGGTTTCGACCGCCGCCTTCGCGGCCGCGTACGCCGCGTAGCCCGGATACGCGAAGCGCGTGAGGCCGGTCGACAGGTTGACGATGCGCCCGCCGTCGTCGAGAAGCGGCAGCAGCGCCTGGGTCAGGAAGAACACGCCCTTGAAGTGCACGTCGACGAGCCGGTCGAACTGCTGCTCGGTGGTGGCAGCAATCGGCGCGACGTCGCCGTGGCCCGCGTTGTTGACGAGATGATCGAAGCGCTCGCGCTGCCAGGTGTCGCGCAACGCGACGCGCAGGCGCTCGACGAAGGCGGGGAACGTCGACACGGCGCCGGTATCGAGCTGCAGCGCGACGGCCTTGCGCCCGAGCGCGACGATGTCGGCGACGACCGATTGCGCCTCGTCGGCCTGGCTGCGGTACGTCAGCACCACATCGCCGCCCTCGCGTGCGACCGCGAGCACGGTGCTGCGACCGAGTCCGCGGCTGGCGCCGGTGACGAGGGTGATCGTGGAAGCGGGATGCGAAGTCATGGCGGATCCTTCGAGGCAAGGGAAGACGTGTACAGCGTGCTCCGCGCGCGCGGACGCGGGTTGCCGGATGCTCGCGGACCCTTGCCTGATCCTCCAGCAGATCCACGCGACGGACGCGGGAAGCGCTACCCTTGTGGCATGACGACCTTGCTCGATGCGGCACGCCGCCATTCAAGCGCCGCGGCAGACGGACCCGCGCCGACAGCGGTGCCCGGCCTCGCGATCGTGCGCGCGACCGCGCCGAGCGCCTTGCTGCACGACGTGCAGCGACCGCTCGCCTGCCTGGTGCTGCAGGGCGCCAAGCGCGTGACCAGCGGCGCGCGCGTGTTCGAGTTCGCGGCCGGCGACTCGCTGCTCGTCACCGCCGACGTTCCGACAGTCAGCCAGATCACGCAGGCGAGCGTCGCCGCGCCGTACTACTCGCTCGTGCTCGAACTCGATGCGGGCGTGATCGCCGATCTCGTCGCGCAGATGCCGTCGACTGCCGCGATCGACGAAGCGCCGGTGCGCGTCGATCCGACCGAAACCGAGACTGCCGCGGCGGCGCTGCGACTCGTCGAGCTTCTCGACCGTCCCGCGGCGTTGCCGGTGCTGCATGCGCAGCGCGTGCGCGAGATGCACTACTGGCTGCTCGCGGGCCGGCACGGCGATGCGATCCGCAAGCTCGGCTGGCCCGACGGCCACGTGCAGCGTGTCGCGCGCGCGGTCAGGCTGCTGCGCCGGGAGTACGCGCGCGCGATCCCGATCGAGCGCCTCGCGGGCGAGGCCGACATGAGTCCTTCGTCGTTCCACCAGCACTTTCGCCGCGTCACCACGCTGTCGCCGCTGCAGTTCCAGAAGCGACTGCGCCTGATCGAGGCGCGTCGCCTGATGCAGTCGCAGGGTGCGAGCGCGAGCACGGCAGCGCATGCGGTCGGCTACGAGAGCGTTCCGCAATTCACGCGTGAATACGGCCGCATGTTCGGGCAACCGCCCGCCGCGGATGCGCGCAGGGTGCGCGAGCGCGTGCGCGATTCCGCGTAGGCGCGGCCGCGCAGTCCAGTCCGACCCGCATGCCGGCGGTTGATCGCGCGGCTCCAGCACGGGCATGGACCCGTGCGGAGCGTTCGCCGCGCGCAATGCACGACGGGCGCCTCGCGGCGCCCGTCGTCACCACGTCGCGATCCGCCGATCAGTAGCGGTAATGCTCCGGCTTGTACGGCCCTTCGACCGGCACGCCGAGGTAGGCCGCCTGCTCGGCGGTCAGCGTGGTGAGCTTCACGCCGATCTTCTCGAGGTGCAGGCGCGCGACTTCCTCGTCGAGCTTCTTCGGCAGGATGTAGACCTTCGGCGTGTACGCATCCTTGTTGGCCCACAGGTCGATCTGCGCGAGCGTCTGGTTCGAGAACGAGTTGCTCATGACGAAGCTCGGGTGGCCGGTCGCGCAACCGAGGTTGACGAGACGGCCTTCGGCGAGCAGGAAGATGCTGTTGCCGTTGGAGAAGGTGTACTTGTCGACCTGCGGCTTGATGTTGGTGTGCGTCGCGCCCGAGGCGTACAGCGCATCGACCTGGATCTCGTTGTCGAAGTGACCGATGTTGCAGACGATCGCCTGGTCCTTCATCGCCTGCATGTGCGCGAGCGTCAGCACGTCCTTGTTGCCGGTGGTGGTCACGTAGATGTCGCCGCGGCCGAGCGTGGACTCGACCGTGTTGACCTCGAAGCCCTCCATCGCGGCCTGCAGCGCGTTGATCGGGTCGATCTCGGTGACGACCACGCGCGCGCCGTACGCGCGCAGGCTGTGCGCCGAACCCTTGCCGACGTCGCCGTAGCCGCACACGACCGCGACCTTGCCCGCGAGCATCACGTCCATCGCGCGCTTGAGGCCGTCGGCGAGCGATTCGCGGCAACCGTAGAGGTTGTCGAACTTGCTCTTGGTGACCGAGTCGTTGACGTTGATCGCGGGGATCAGCAACTTGCCGGCTTCGGCGAGCTGGTACAGGCGATGCACGCCGGTCGTGGTTTCCTCGGAGACGCCCTTCCAGTCGGCGACCACGCGCGTCCAGTAGCCCGGGCGCTCCTTCGCGACGCGCTTGAGCAGGTTCTTGATCACCTGCTCTTCGTGGCTGCCCGACGCGCTGTTGACCCAGCTCTCGTCGCCCTTTTCGAGTTCGTAACCCTTGTGGATCAGCAGCGTGACGTCGCCGCCGTCGTCGACGACGAGCTGCGGACCGAGGAAGCCGCCCTTGCCGTCGGGGAACGACAGCGCGTCGAGCGTGCAGTCCCAGTATTCCTCGAGTGTCTCGCCCTTCCACGCGAAGACCGGCGTGCCGGACGCGGCGATCGCGGCGGCGGCGTGGTCCTGGGTCGAGAAGATGTTGCACGACGCCCAGCGCACGTCGGCGCCGATGTCCTTCAGCGTCTCGATCAGCACGGCAGTCTGGATCGTCATGTGCAGCGAGCCCGTGACGCGCACGCCCTTCAGCGGCAGCGCCTTGGCGTACTTGCCGCGGATCGACATCAGGCCGGGCATCTCGTGCTCGGCGATCTCGATCTCCTTGCGGCCCCAGTCGGCGAGGGCGAGGTCGCGCACCTTGTAGTCGTGCGCGGCGGCATTCTTCGGAACAGCATTCATCAGTGGGTCTCCGGTTCGTGGCGGGCTGCGTGGCAGTCCGGCCGGGCGCCCTTGCAAGGGGATGCATGTCCGTCGAGCGTCGCGGGGGACCCGCTGCAGCGCCCCTCGACGGAAGGCTGGCGCGCATTATATCGCTTGTTCCGGATAAAGAGATTGAATGGCGGTTGCACCGGCGGGTGCGCGGGGTGTGGAGCTGGCCGTTCGGGGAATCGGCGCCGAACCGCGTAGAAGGCTGCCGAACCCCAATCCGGAGCTCGCCATGTCGTCCCACTTCACCCTTCGCCCGCTTGCGCTGTCGCTCGCCCTGACCACCGTGCTCGGCCTGCCCGGGCTCGCGCATGCCGATTTCCTCTACGGCCGCCTCGTGCCCGGGCCCGGCGTCGAAGCCGACGGCGCTTCGGGCGACGTCGACGTCTCCGTCGATGGTCGCACCGTGGTCTTCGCGACCACGGCGCAGAACTGGGTCGGCGACACGTACAACGGCACCCGCGTCATCGCCGTCGATCTGGACACCGGGGTCGTCGAGGCCATATCGGCGGCGGGCAGCTCGGTATTCCGCGGCGAAGCCCCCGTCGTCTCGGGCGACGGCCGCTACGTCGCGTTCCTTGCCCTGAACCACGCGCTCGGTCCGAACTGGCAGGCGCTGCGCAAGGACCGCGAAACCGGTGCGCTCGAACTCGCAAGTTCGAACGCAGCTGGCCAGCCTCCGGCCCTCGGCACCCAGGACAACACGATCTCGATGTCGGCCGATGGTCGCTACGTCGCGTTCCAGGCCGGGGCGGGTCTCGCCGCGGACGAGGGGCATGCCCCGCAGGGCAGCTCGGGAATCATCTACGTGAAGGACATGCAGACCGGCCAGGTCGAGATCGCGTCGATGAACTCGAGTGGTGTGATGGCCACCGATTGCGCCCTGTATCCGCATGCCCTCTCGGCGACGGGGCGCTACCTCGTGATGACCTGCAGCGCGGCCGCAGTGCCGGGTGCGACCGGCGGGCAGGCCTACGTGCGCGACCTGCAGGCGAACACGACCGAACTGGTCAGCCGCAGCGCGGGGGCGCCGAACGGGTCCACCGCGTTTGCGAATCGACCCGCGATTTCGCCGAACGGGCGCTTCGTGAGCTTCCAGACCCGCGGCTACGGTGGCCTCGGTTATGCCAACGGCGTGGACAGCGTCGGCAACAGCGGCGTCTACCTGCGTGACCGCCAGGCCGGCACGACGGCGGCGATCCCGCGCCCTGCGCTGGTTCCCGCGGACGAATACGACAGCTGCAGCGTATCGGCGATTTCCGACATCGCGACGGTCATGCTCGCGTGCCTCAACAACTGGACGGGCACGGGCCGCTACACGCAGGTGTTCCTGTCCATACCCGGCGCAGGCGCGCCGGAATTCATCAGCCCGGCCGCGAATGGGCAAGCGAGCAACGGTTACACGGGCACGACGCTCGCGGTGAACGCGTCCGGCCTGTCGATGGCCTGGGATTCGGACGCGAGCGACGTGGATCCGAACGACCACAACGGGGCGAGCGACGTGTTCGTTCTGGTCGAAGAGTCGGTCGTCACGGACGCGATCTTCATCGATGGTTTCGATCCGGCAGCGCCGGCGAATGCCGCGGGCGGACGCGCCCGAATCGAGCAGCTCGCGGCGACAGGCGTCGCGCTCGGCGATTGATCGATCGGAAGCCGCAATTGTCGCAGAGGACGGAAGCGGGCCGCATGCGCGGCCCGTTTTTTTCCTCCACCGCACGCAACGTGGCGTGAAGGACGCGCTGTTGGGTCCCCGACTCCAACAGGCGCGCACGGATCCCGCCAGGCACGGCGGGCCCGTCGACGCCTCCGCGACGGCGTCGATCGTCGCTGGCCCCGATGCCGGGATGGCAGTCGCGATGCGGCCGGACTGAACGCGCTGTTCCCGATGCGGAATCGCGGCGCTGCTGCGGAGGGCATGCGGGCCGAGTGCGCCGGACGGGAACGGCGAGCCGTGACCGTCCCCTGATGCGGACACGGGCGATGGACGTGCGGACACGCCTGGTTGATCGGCGGTCGTGTCGTGTCGTCGATCGGGAGGTGCGAATCGCCACTCGCTTCACCGATCGGGAATCGCTGCCCGCGCGCAGAAAAAAATCGGGCCGCTTGCGCGGCCCGATCTTCTTTCCGATGTCGTGCTCGCGCGCGACGTCAGTGCTTACTGGCAGACCTCGATCTTCACGTTGTCGACGTACATGCCGTTCGGCGCGGGTGCAGTCGTGTTCGAGTCGGAGACTGCGCGCCAGCGGAGCTGCAGGTCCTGGCCCTCGAAGCCGTCGAGGTCGACGATCGAGTGGATCGGACCGCTCGCCGGCGTATGGCACCACGACAGCGCGCCGGCGTTGAGCATGCCGGGCGAGGCGAGGCCGTCGTACGGATCGGTGAACAGGCGGCTGTTGTCGAGGTAGTTGAAGACGCCCGCGCCGAGCTTGGCTTCGATCGTGCCGTTGTCCCAGCAACCGCTCGGACCGTCGATCTCGAACTTGTGGTAAGTGTCGAAGCTCAGGATCGTCGCCGCGACACCGACCGGCAGCTGCACCGTCGGCGAGACGAGGCCGCGATCGCTGGTGGTCGCGTTGTTCGGGATGCCCCACGCAGTCGTCAGGAGGCCCGTCGCCGCCGGCGGCGTCTGCTGGGTCCAGCCGGCCGCTCCGGTGCCGTCGGTGGTCCAGCCGTTCACGCCGGACTGCATGTCGTCCTCGAACAGCACGGTCGCCGTCGTGCCGGTCGGGCATTCGCCCGGGACGCCGGTCGTGAAGCTGGAGGTCGTCGAAACCGGGCCGTCGCCGCAGTAGTTGTCCGGCGTGACGCGCCAGAAGTACTCGGTTTCCGAATCGAGCACCGCGGTCACCGCCCAGGTCGGCACGTTGCTGGTGCCGCTCGCGACGATCGTCGTGAAGCCCGCGTCGCTGGCCACTTCGATCGCGTACGAGAGCGCGCCCGGCACCGCGTTCCAGCTCAGCGTCGGGACGACCTTGACGCCGGTGGCGTCATCGGCAGGCGTGGTCAGCACGGGTGCCGCCGGCGCCGCACTCGAGATGCCGAGTTCGAGCGCGACCGAACGCGTGTTCGCGCCGCTGGTGCCTTCGACGCTGAACGCGTACTCGCCCGATGCGAGCGTCGCGCCGCCGGCAAGCGTCAGCGTGCTGGTGCCTGGCGCCTGCACCGGGTTCGCCGAGAAGTTCGGCGTCGAGCCGCCCGGTGCGCCGATCGCGGTCAGCGAGACCGGACCGGTGAAGCCGTTGAGCACGCCCGCGCGCAGTTCCCACTGCGGGTCGGATGCGCCGACCGCGCACATCTCGAGGCGCTTGGGCGAATCGGCGACGATCGCGAAGTCCGGATCGCCGCAACCTTCGAACTTGAATGAGCACACGCGCGTGCGCCATGACGCCGCCGACGTCGTCGCGTAGTACTCGCTCGTGAAGTAGAACGTGCACTGGTCGACCGGATCGAGGCTCATCGACGAGTAGTCGCCCCAGCGGCCGCTGGTGCTCGTCTGCGAACCGTTGGCGACACCGGCCGTACAGTTCTGCTCGTCGCGCAGCATGCCGGGTTCGTCCGAGAGCGCGCGACCGGTGATCTGCAGCTGCGGATGCATCAGCGCGCTCGATTGCGAATAGCCGACGCCGATGTTGGCGCTCGCATCGATCGCGATGCCGCCCATCCAGCGATTCGACGCATCCGGCGCGTAGGTGCCTTCGTCGACCAGCGACTTAGCGCTCGGCGCGGGTTCAGCAGGGATCTCCGGCAGCGGTGCGCCATCGAAACCATCGCCGAAGATGCGGTCGTTGCCGGCGCTGATGCTGGTCGGGCGCAGGTTGAAATGCGCCCAGCCGATGCCAGCCTGCTGCAACGGGCCCTGCACGACGTGGTTGACCACGAGCGAGGTACGCGTCGGCGCATCGGCCGGGAACGTGCGGGCCGTCGCGCGGTACATCAGGTTCGAGCCGAACGAATCGAGGCCGTTGGCCGAACCCTGCTGCTGAACGTCGTCGAAGAACGGCACGAACGGGGCGACCGCGACGCGCTCGGGCTGCGCCGAGATCGTCGTGTTGGCCGGCGTGTCCCAGTCCAGGCACATGTCCCAGAACAGGTAGTCGGCGGTGTTCGCGTCGAAGTGGATGTAGGTCGGGCAGGTGCCGTTCGGCGCGAGTTCGCCCGGGCCGAGGTGGATCGGCTGCACGCCGTAGGCATCGAAGCCGGCGAAGCGCACCATCGCCGCGTCCGGCTCGCCTGCGAGCATCGCTGCGCGATCCATCGCAATCAGCGCGGCGCCCTGGAACGACGCACCGAACTCGTGCGTGATCAGCGTGTACGCGTCCTGCGTGCCGCCTTCGTCGGTCCACACGCCCATCTTCGGATAGTCGCCGAACACCGGCCAGTTGAACTCGTAGCGCGCGTAGGTGCCGAGCGGATCGGAGGTGGTCGAGACCGCGACGCACTGTGCGAACGGCGCGGTGGTGACGAACTGGCTCATGACCCAGCGCTGTGCATGCGGATCCCACAGTGCGATCGGGTCGCCCGAGTTGGTGGTCTCGCACTTGCCGCCGAAGCCGACGAAGAACGAGTTGCCGGGCGTCGGGGCCTGCACGGTCGCGCCGGTGGTCTTGTCGTAGACCGCCCAGCCGCCGTTGACCCACTGGATGTAGTGCTCGTCGCTGACGTCGCCGTTGGTATCGGGCGGCAGGCAGCCGCAGCCCGAGGTGGCCTGGTTGATGCCGTCGAAGCTGAGGTCGACCGCGGGCGCCGGGATGCCGGTGCCGCGCGTCTGGGCGCGCGAGTAGTCGGGCACCAGCGAGCTGGTGCGCGATTCGGGCTTGAGCAGGATGTTCGGAACGAGGAACGGTTCATCGCCGCTGCCCATCGGCAAGGCCGGCGGCATCGTGCGGATGATGTCGCGCATCGGCGCCGAGACGTCGTGCCGCGAAGCGCGGATAACGTCCGGGGTGACGGCGGCCGCATGCGCGGCAGGCGCGCAGAGCGCGAGCAGGACGGCAGCGTGCAGCGCGGCCGGGCGGAAACGCAGGACCATGGCGGAACTCCCCTGAGGAAAGAAGCGGCGTCTTGTGTGCCCGGCGGCGGACTGCCGTCGTCCGCGGCGGGATCGCGATCTTGTGCCCGTCCTACCGTGCGTCCTTGTCGCCGGTGGCGCGCTCGAGTCGGCGCAGGTGATCTCCGAGGTAGCGACGCGTGGTCTCCGGCAAAGCGGGATCGGCGAGCGCCTGTTCGGTCGCTTTCCGTTCCAGCGTCGGGGATTCCCGCCGCAACATCGAACCGGCACGCTCGACCAGAAGCCGCTCGGGGCTGCGCAGCCAGCGCGAGACCGATTCCGGCGGAAGCTTTACGGCGTGCTGTTCCAGCACCTCGAACGCCGTCAGCACGATGGCGACGGGGACCGGGGCCTCCCGAGAATATCCGCCTGTGGGCGTACTTGTCACTACATCCGTGGCCAGTTGCTTCCACCAGCCCCCGAGGTCGCCCGGACGCGTCGCCGCGGCCAGCAGCAGCGTGGAGCGGGTATCGGCCGACAGGCCACCCTCGCGCATCGCGTGTTCCAGTGCCGCGCGGTCGGCGCGCCGGATCTGCTTGCCGATGTGGGGGTCCATCGCGATCTGCGCGGCCGCGAGGTCGCGCAACGCGTGGTCTTCGCCGGCCAGCGCCGCGAGCAGCAGGTCGAGCATCTCGCGCGACTGGCGCCCGGCGACGCTCGCACCGGTGCGCAGGATCTCGCGCAACTGCGGCGTATCGGCGAACAGTGCGGGTTCGAGGCCCGTGCTCGACAGGAGGACCGCGCCCTCGGTGTTGCCGGCTTTCATCGTGGGTAGCCGCTTGTCGCGATGGACCATGCTGAAGCCGATGATGCAGGCGTCGCCGACCGCCGGCGCACGCGGAACCACCGGGGCGCGCACGTCGATGCGCTCGGGCGGCTCGCCCTTGCCCGCGAGCACGTCCGCGCGCTCGAACACGAGGCGACCGGGAACGATCTCTGCGAGCCGGGCCGCGACGAGCCAGTTGTCCTGCGCGTGCAGCAGGTCGAGCGGCGGTTTCGTGCGCGGGGCGGCCATCACGGACGCAGCGGACGTGGCGAGCAGGACGAACGCGCAGATGCGAGAAACACGCAGGCGCGCGGCGAGATGCGCGCGGGAGGGAACGAGCATTCGGATGCCTCATGCAACCGGCGTCGCCGCAGCAGGGCGACCGGGGCATCGAGGCTACTTCAATCAGCCGGGAGGCGGAAGCCTCGCGGCGGAGGCGGAGGCGGAAGCAGAGTGCGGGCGGGCTGCGCGTGCAGCCCGCCCGGCCCCGGGATCAGCGCAGGCCCGCGGCCTTGCGCAGTTCGGCGGCCTTGTCGGTCCTTTCCCACGAGAACGCGGTGAACGTGCCGCCGTCAGCCGTCACCACGTCGTACGGCGTGCGCCCGAAGTGGCCGTAAGCGGCGGTCGCCTGGTACATCGGGTGCACGAGGTCGAGCATGCGGATGATGCCGTACGGGCGCAGGTCGAAATGATTGCGGATCAGCTTCTCGATCTTGCCGTCGTCGATCTTGCCGGTGCCGAACGTCGTCACCGAGATCGAGGTCGGCTGCGCCACGCCGATCGCGTAGGACACCTGCACCTCGCAACGGTCGGCGATGCCGGCCGCGACGATGTTCTTGGCCACGTAGCGCGCCGCGTACGCGGCCGAACGGTCGACCTTCGACGGATCCTTGCCCGAGAACGCGCCGCCACCGTGGCGCGCCCAGCCGCCGTAGGTGTCGACGATGATCTTGCGCCCGGTCAGGCCGCAATCGCCGACCGGCCCGCCGATCACGAACTTGCCGGTCGGGTTGATGTGGAACTTGGTGCCCTTGTGCAGCCACTTCTTCGGCAGCACCGGTTTCAGGATGTACTCGCGCACGGCCTCGACGAGGTCCTTCTGCTTGACCGAAGGATCATGCTGGGTCGAGAGCACGACCGCGTCGATCGCGACCGCCTTGCCGTTCTCGTAGCGCAGGGTGACCTGGCTCTTCGCGTCCGGGCGCAGCCACGGCAGCGGCGAGTTCTTCTTCTTGCGCACCTTCGCCTGCTGTTCGACGAGGCGATGCGAAAGATGGATCGCGGCAGGCATGAACGTGTCGGTCTCGCTGGTCGCGTAGCCGAACATCAGGCCCTGGTCGCCGGCGCCCTGTTCCTCGGGCTTCTTGCGGTCGACGCCCTGGTTGATGTCGGGCGACTGCTTGCCGATCAGGTTCAGCACGCCGCAGGTCGCGCCGTCGAAGCCGACGTCGGAACTGTCGTAGCCGATGTCGAGGATCACCTTGCGCGTGAGCGCTTCGAGGTCGATCCACGCGCTGGTGGTGATTTCGCCCGCGACGATCGCGACGCCGGTCTTCACCATCGTCTCGCACGCCACGCGCGCGCGCTTGTCCTGCGCGAGGATCGCATCGAGCACGGCATCGGAGATCTGGTCGGCAACCTTGTCCGGATGGCCTTCGGAGACCGATTCGGAGGTGAACAGGTAGCTGCTCATCGCGGCAAATATCCTTCTATACGGATGTAGGGATAAATCAGGGCGCGGATCATACACGAGCGCGTCTGCGCCTGCAGGTGCAGCCCGTTGGCCGATTCTACGGCGCTGCAGCGTTCACGGCACGCGGTGCCTGCGACGCAGCCCAGGCCGCGCCCGCGCGATCGGACGGCGGCCTCCCTCATCGCAACGGCATCGGCGCCGTCCCGAAACGGGCGGCACAGGCGGGCCCTGCGGCTCGCGCCATCCCGGGACGCGGCTCGGTTCGCCGGGCGGATGTCCGGATTCGACGCGGTTCCCCGTAAGTGACGCGCGATCCGGCCGTCGCGGCCCACCATCGAAGAGGACATGCATGAAGAACGGGTTCATGGGACTGGCGCTCCTGATGACGGCGGGAACTGCCCAGGCTGGGGAGAACGCGAGCGCGATGCTCGTGCTGGACGCCTCCGGCTCGATGTGGGGACAGGTCGATGGCCGCGCGAAGATCGAGATCGCGCGCGAGGCGGTCGGTACGCTCGTCGCGCAATGGAACGACGCGACCGATCTTGGACTCATGGCCTACGGGCACCGGCGCAAGGGCGATTGCGCGGACATCGAGTTGTTGCGGGCAGTCGGCCGCTTCGACGCCGACGCGATCCGCACGCGCGTGGCCGCGCTGCAGCCCAGGGGCATGACGCCGATCGGCGAGTCGGTGCGACAGGCTGCAGTGGCGCTGCGGCATCTGGAACGCAAGGCCACCGTGATCCTCGTCAGCGACGGAGAGGAGACCTGCTCCGCCGATCCGTGCGCGGTCGGCGCGGAGCTCGAGGCGCACGGCGTCGACTTCACCGCGCACGTGATCGGCTTCGACCTCGAACGCAACCCGAAGGCGCGTGACCAGCTGCAGTGTCTCGCTCGCGCGACCGGCGGACGCTACCTCGATGCGCGCGATGCCGCCGAGTTGAACCAGGCGATGGCGTCCGTCGCGGCTGCGCCTCCGCTCGAGCAGCCGACGCCGGAATGCGGGAAGTACGCCGCGGGCGAACCGTGGATGCCGGGCATGTCGACCTGGCCGACGGGCGGCGTGGCGGACGATCTGCCGAAAGAGCGTCGCAAATCCTTCGAATCGATCGAGCTTGCGGAGGCCACGCAGCCGCAGGCATGCCGAGCCTTGTGTGAAGGCGACGCACTGTGCAGCGCGTGGTTCTTCGAGCCGATCGGCAGCAACTTCCGCACGAAGCCCGTGTGCTTCCGCTGGGACGCCGCCACCGCGCTGGCGCAACCGAGTGAAGGACCCGAGGGCAGCGCCATGGGCATCAAGGCCGGCGTGCGCCAGATCCAGATCGAGGGCGGCACGTCCTGCGCCGACGATCCGCCGGCCGAGACCGCGAGTCTCCGTTTCAATGAAGGTTGCACGGCATACGACCAGGAGAACTACACCGGCAACTCGATGCAGATGGGTGGCGAATCCGGCCTGCGCGTGCGCGAGACGCCCGAACGCTGGCGCAACGGCATCAAGTCGCTGGCCTGCGAGCAGGGGTGCGGGATCCTCGTGTTCACGGAGCCCGGCTACGACGGCGGCAACTTCAGCGTTCCGGACGGCGCGCAGTTCCCGCGCATGCCCGACGACTACCAGCGCCCCTTCGGTTCCTACGAAGTCGGTTGCCAGGCGCTGCCCGGAGTACAGCCGTGAGCCGCGCGCGCCGATTCGGCGCGCTGCATCGGCTCCACTGCAGGGGCGCCGCATTGCTCCCGGCTGCATCCTTCTGCGTCGCCCTGCTTGCGGGGTGCACGGACGCCGCGCCGACGGCCGGCTCCGACCCGACGCCCGCGCTGGACCGCGCGG
The DNA here is from genome assembly GCA_004143945.1 of Lysobacteraceae bacterium. GTDB lineage: Bacteria > Pseudomonadota > Gammaproteobacteria > Xanthomonadales > Rhodanobacteraceae > Dokdonella_A. The sequence goes on along the minus strand of SEHB01000003.1, from coordinate 187,541 downwards.
AGACTGCAACGCGCGAAGCCCGCGGCGAAGCGACGCCTGGCGCATTGCAGCCGGGGCAACGCCTGCAGGGCACGATCACGCTGGATCTCGGCCAGGGTCCGCGCAGCTACCGCGTGCTGGCGACGAAGATCGCCGACGACCTCGGCCAGCGCGCCGCAGAGCGTCTCGCACGCAGCGATGGCAAGGCTGCGCTGGAGGAGGCGAACGCGCGGGTTGGAGGAGCGGCGAGGGTCGGTGCCTCCGATGTGCAGGCCATCGCCGATGCGTTTGCGGGCAAGACGATCTATTCCGCGCAGATGCGCACGGTCGACATCGTCCGGCGCCAGCTGGTGTCGATCGAGGGCGAAGCGACGGACGGCAGCAAGGTCACGCTGGGATTCTCGCTGGCCATCGGCGGCGACGAGGTGATCGACCCGACACTCGAATATCGACCTGCGGGCAAGCGGGTGGCGGACCGTTTCGAAGCAAAATCGCGCAAGGGCGGGGACCTGCAGCTCGAACTGGATCGCCTTGAACGCAGCAGTGCCGACACCTGGTCGGTCGCTGGCCGATTCGAAGCGAAGGACATGCGCCCGGGTGTGCTCGCGAAGGGACTCGCCGGTCAAACGCTCCCCCGCGCGAGCGGTCGCTTCGACATCTCCGAGCTGCACGTGCGCGCGCCGTGACCGTTTCCGCGCCGCCTCATCCACGACACTGCATCAATCGCAGCTTCCGGTGTGGGCCACCACTGTTCGCCGCGGTGATGTGGTGTGCATCGACCAGCCCCGCGCAGGAAGCGGCGCATGCGATGCAATCCGCCGCGGAGCGCGCGCTCGAGTTGCCGGCCGGGCACTGGCAGGGCGAATGGCGGGTGCTGCGTGCCGATCCGCGCATCCGCACGCGCGCGGGCGCCGAGGCGTTGCGCCTGTCGATCGCGCACGATCGCGGCAGCGAACGTGCGCACGTCGCGTGGACCGCCGGACGCGCGATCTGTCCCGACGTGATGGCCGAACCCTGCGAATGGGTCGGCGCGCGCGGGCAGGTCGGCCAGGCGCTGGTCGCGCCGGATGGCCTGTACCTGCGGCTTGCGATTTCGGCGGACGCATCGAACCCGCTGGTCCTGCATCTGCCCCGGTCGGAATCGGGCGCTGCCGGGGTGCTGTTCGATGACGACGTCAGCTACCGGGTCGAACTCGCGCGGGAGCCCGAGTGCCCGAGGTGCGGTGCTTGCCGCGAGGCGGAACCGGCGTCGTGGCGCAGCGCATCGAGGCGCGCGCGGAACGGCTCGGCTTCCACGCCCATCGCGTCCACCAGCGACTCGGCGTCGGCCAGCCGGGCGCGCCAGCGCGAATCGTCGCCGACGCGTCGATGACGATCCGCATCGGCGAGCGCCGCGCGCAGGCGCAGCGACGATGGCAGCGGCGAAGGATCGTGCGACGAGAATGCATCGAGCGCCGAGGCGGCGTCGTCGGTGCGGTCGAGCGCGAGCAGCAGTTCCGCTCGCGTCAGCCGCGCAGCCTGGGCGAGCGGACTGGATGCGCCCGCGTGCGCCGACGCCATGGCTTCGGCCTCGTCGGCGTACACGAGCGCCGCGTCATGGCGCTGCTGGCGTTGCAGCACGCGCGCGAGATTTCCGATCAAGGCGGCAGTCGCGGCGGACGGTCCGAGCAGCGTGCGACGCAGCGCAAGCGCCTGCGAGAACGCGGCTTCCGCCTCGACGAGGTCGCCCTTGCGGAACTGCATCGCGGCGAGGTTGTTGAGCGTGTTCAGCGCATCGTTGCCGTCACCGAGGCCGAGTCGGTGCCACAGCTCCATCGCCTCTCGCGAAGCCGCGATGCCCTCGTCGAGGCGACCCGACGCGCCATACGCCGCACCGAGGTTGGTGTACAACGCCGCGGTTTCGAAATGCACGCGCCCGGAATGGTGCAGGCGTTCGTCGCGCGCGCGTTCGAGCATCGCCAACGCAGCATCCGGGTCACCGCCTTCGCGCAGCAGGCGTGCCTCGAGCGCACGGCTGGTCAACAGTACGTCGGCATGTCGCCGTGGATCGCCTAGCCAGAAGGCCTGCGCTGCGGCGAGCAACGCCTTCGCTTCCGCAGGCCTGCCCATGCGGTGGACCGTCTCGGCCAGCGTGAAGCGGACGTCGGCTGCCGCGACGTCGTCCGCGATCGCGGATTCGCGCGCGAGCCAGCGACGCAGCAGGGGCTCGGCTCCGGCGTAGTCGTCGATGTAGAAATGGAGTTCCCCGAGCGCCTTCAGCACTTCGGCATTGGTTGCGGGCGCATCCGCGAATCCCGCGTCGACGCGCGCAGCCGCGCGCGCGAGCACCTGCTGTGCACTCAACGCGGCGCCGCCTTGCGCGTGCTGTCCCGCATCGCGGAACATGTGCGCGAGATAGTCGCGCACCGCCTTGCTGCGCCTGGCCTCGACCTGCGCGGCATCGCGCTCGCGCAGCGCATCGCGGCGCGCGAGCGAGATCGCCGCCAGTGCGGCGGTCATGCAGGCGAACAACAGCAGCGCGGAGCCGGCCGCGAACCAGTGGCGGCGCAGCAGTCGCTGCAGGCGATAGCCGCCACCGCCGCGGCGGGCGCGTACCGGTTCGTGCGCGAGGTGGCGTCGCACGTCGTCCGCGAGTGCTTCAACCGAGGCATAGCGCAGCGCCGGCTCTTCTTGCGTCGCCTTCTCGACGATCGCGTCGAGGTCGCCGCGCAGCCGGCGCGAGAGTGTTGCCGATCCCGCTTGGGTGCTGGGTGCCCGTGCCGCACCAGCCTGCGCGCGCTGCAGCAGCGCGAGTGGCGCCGACGGAGCGAGAGGGCCCCACGGCGACTGGCCCGCGAGCAACTCGTGCAGCAGCACGCCGAGTGCGTGCACGTCGGCCTGCGTGCTCGGCGGCGCACCACGCAGTTGTTCCGGCGCCGCGTACGCCGGCGTCAGGTGAACCATCTCCGGTTCCCGCCCGCGCGGCGGCTGGTCGAGCAGGCGCGCGACGCCGAAATCGAGCAGGGCCACGCCGCCATCTGCGCGCACCAGGATGTTCTCGTGCTTCAAGTCGCCATGCACGACCAGATGGCGATGTGCGAACGCGACCGCATCGCAGGCACGCAGGAACAGCGCGAGCCTTGCATCGACCGCGAGCGAATGCGCGAGGCTGTGGCGCAGCAGGGGTACGCCATCGACGTATTCCATCACCATGTACGGTCGGCCGTCGGCGAGGTTGCCTGCGTCCAGCAGGCGCGCGATGCCCGGGTGCTGAAGACGCGCGAGCAGGCGCTGCTCGTCGAGCAGGCGCGCGTGATCGCCGCCGTCGTGGTGCAGCAGCTTGACCGCCACCTGCTGCTCGAAACGGCCATCGTCCCGACGCGCAAGCCATACCTCGCCGGTGCCGCCACGCCCGAGCGGGCGCACCAGCTTCCAGGCGCCGATCTCGTCACCGGCGTGGCCGACGGGCGGGACGTCCGGTGCGTCGAGGAAACCCGTCGATGCCTCGATCGCTTGCAGCAAGGCGTGGACTTCCTCGCGCAGTCCGGTGTCGTCGCACGCCGTCTCGAGGAACGCGGCACGGCCATCGAGCGGCCGGTCGAGCGCTGCGTCGAGCAAGGATTCGATGCGCGCGAAGCGGTCGGACGCGCCCGCGCTCACGCCGCGCTTCCCGCGACGATCCCGGGGCTGGCAGCCACGCCGCCGAGTTCGCGGTAGAGCCAGGCACGCGCCTTGAGCCAGTCGCGTCGGATGGTGCGCTCGGTGACGCCGAGGATGCGCGCGGTGTCCCGCTCGCAGTAGCCGCCGAAGAAGCGGCACTCGACGACGCGGGTCAGGCGCGGACTCAGCACGGAGAGCCGCTGCAGGGCCTCGTGCAGTTCGACCAGGCGTTCGTCGCTGTCCCACCAGGGTTCGGTGCCGGCTTCCTCGAGCGAGAGCGTCGCGCCGCCGCCGCGCTTGGCAGCGAGCTTCATGCGCGCGTGATCGACCAGCGCCTGGCGCATCGCAAGCGCGGCCGCGCGCAGGAAATGCTGTTCCCCGTGCCAGCCATCGGCGGGTTGCAGGCGCAGGAAGGCTTCATGCACGAGCGCGGTCGTGCACAGAGTTTCACCCGCGCGAACCCGCCGGCGCGCGTGGCGCGCGTGACTGCGCAGGTGTGCGAGCAGCAACGGCGCGAGCCGCTGCGCGGTGGCGACCAGCCGCGGCGGGTCGGTGTCGGCATGCGCGCCGAGGTCAGCGGCACCCGCGGATCGCTGCTCCGCCATCGGCCGCTACTGCGGCCGCGCGAGGTCGTCGAGCAGGGCCTTGAGGAACCGCGCGGCCTCGCCGCCGGTCGCGGCGCGGTGGTCGAACGTCAACGAGATCGGCATGCGCCGATGCACTTCGATGCCGCCCATGACCGCGACCACGTCGTGGCACAGCTTGCCGGCGCCGACGATCGCGACGGTCGGCGGCACCACCACCGGCGTGGCGTAGCGGCCCGCGAACATGCCGAAGTTCGACAGGCTGATCGTGTAGCCGGAAAGCTCGGACGACGGGATCGAGCGATCCTCGACTTGCGTGCGCAGGCGCTGGATCGCGGTGCGGATGCCCGCGCCATCGAGCATGTCGGCGTTGCGCAGCGCCGGCACGAACAGGCCGTCGTCGGTATCGACCGCGATGCCGATATCGACGTGCGGATGCAGCGTGCGAGTCAGGTTCTTGCCGTCGAACCATGCATTGAGCGCAGGCACCGTCTTGCAGGCCGCGACGATCGCGCGGATCAGGCGCGCGGTGATGTCCTGCTTGCCGATCCATGCATGCAGGTCGGCGTCGTCGACGAGCGTGGTCGGCACCACGTTCGCATGCGCGTCCGCCATCACGCGAGCCATGTTGCGGCGCACGCCCTTGAGCTGCTCGGGCTGGCCCGTCGCGCTCGGGCCCGGTGGCGTCGTGCGCATCGGCTTGCCGCTCGCGGAGACCGCGGTGCGCTGGGCCTGGGAGGGCTGGGAGCCTTGAGGCGAAGGCTGGGCGACGTGTGCGGATGGAGCGACGGTTCCGGCTCTGGCCGTGCCGGCCGCGGCGGCGTCCTTGACGTCCTTCAGCGTGACCACCCCGCCTGCGCCGCTCGCGCGCACGCGAGCGAGGTCGACGCCGAGCTTCTTCGCGAGGGCGCGCACCGCCGGAACCGCCTTGACGCCACCGATGCTCGTCGCCTGCTCGGCATGCACGCGGTCGCTCGACTGCATCGCACCGACGACGGTGCCTTCGTCCGCGCGACCCGAATCGTCGTCGGTGACGATCTCGCCGCCTTCGTCGGATGCGACCACGCCGGTGCCGTCGGCCGCTTCGTTGCCGACGCCCTTGCCCGGTGCGGGACCCTTCGGCGGCGGCGCATGGTGGTGACCGGTGGACTCGGCTTCGGCGCGCTGCGGTGCGTTCGGGTCGAGTTCGAACTCGGCCAGCGCGGCGCCGGTCGCGATCACGTCGCCCGCGTTGCCGTGCACCTTCGCGAGCGTGCCCGAGAACGGCGAAGGCACCTCGACGACGGCCTTCGCGGTCTCCATCGAGACCATCGGCTCGTCGAGCCGGACGGTGCCACCGACCGGCACCAGCCATTCGACGATGGTCGCGTCGGGCAGGCCTTCGCCGAGGTCGGGGAGGTGGAATGTCTTGAGGTCGGCCATTTCGAAATCCGGGAATCGGGAATGGGGAACAGGGAATGGGAAAGGCGGGTCGTCGGCATCGTGCAGGTTCAGTCTTGAACGATTCCCTGTCCCCTATTCCCCATTCCCACGCACGTTGGCGGGCAGCTCAGCTGGCCGCCAACGTGCGCAAGGCAGCGGCGACGATGCGCTCGACGCTGGGCAGGTACTTCATTTCGAGGCGATACAGCGGGATGTGGGTGTCGTAGCCGGTGACGCGTTCGACCGGCGCGAGCAGGTCGTAGAGTGCCTCGTCGGCGAGGCGCGCGGCGATTTCCGCGCCGAAGCCCGCGGTGCGCGGCGCCTCGTGCACGATCACGCAACGGCCTGTCTTGCGCACCGATTCGTGGATCGTGTCGAAGTCGAGCGGCTTGAGGGTCGCGACGTCGATGACTTCGGCGCTGACGCCCTGCTCGGCCAGCGCATCGGCAGCTTCCAGGGTTTCCTTGACCTGCGCGCCCCAGGTCACGAGCGTGACGTCGCTGCCGTCGCGCAGCACGAAGCAGACGTCGAGCGGCAACGCCTCGCCGTCGTCGGGCACCTCTTCCTTGTACTGGCGATAGATGCGCTTGGGTTCGAAGAACACGACCGGATCGGGGTCGCGGATCGCGGCGAGCAGCAGGCCGTAGGCGCGCCCGGGCGAGGACGGCAGCACGACGCGGATGCCCGGGATGTTCGTGAACAGGTGTTCGTTCGCTTCCGAATGGTGCTCGGGCGCGCGGATGCCGCCGCCCCAGGGCGCGCGGAACACCGCGGGGCAGGTCATGCGACCGCGCGTGCGCGTGCGCAGGCGCGCCGCATGGCACGCGATGTGTTCCATCATCGGATAGATGAAGCCTTCGAACTGCGCCTCGGCGACCGGCTTCATGCCCTGCGCGGCGAGCCCGACCGTGAGGCCCGCGATCGTCGTTTCGCACAGCGGCGTGTCGATCACGCGGTCGGCACCGAATTTCTCCTGCAGGCCGACGGTCGCGCGGAACACGCCGCCGTTGACGCCGACGTCCTCGCCGAGCACGACGACGCCGGGGTCGATCTTCATCTCGTACGCGAGCGCCTGAGTGACGGCTTCGATCAGGGTGATTTGTGCCATGGGATCCGGGTTTCCTCGTGCGTCTTCCGCGCGTCGCGCGACCGTCCCGGCCTGCGCCGGGGCGGTGGAAAAGTTCAGTGGGACTTGTCGGCGCCGAGTGCCTGCGCGCGCTGCGCGGCGAGGTCGGCGGGCAATTCGGCCCAGGTGTAGTCGAACATCGCTTCGACCGGTTGGGATTTCGTCTCGAGGTAGGCGTTGACCTCGGCGTCGACGCGCTGCGCGCAGTCGGCCTTCCAGTCTTCCTCTTCCTTCTCGGTCCACGCGTTGAGGCCGACGAGATAGGCCTTGAGGCGCTTGAGCGGCTCGCGCTGCCACGCGGCCTTGACTTCGTCGTCGGGCCGGTAGCGGCGCGCGTCATCCGCGGTGGTGTGGTCGGACAGGCGATAGGTGACCGCCTCGATGACCATCCCGCCGTGGCCGTGGCGCGCGCGCTTGATCGCGTGGTCCATCGCACTGCGCATCGCGATCAGGTCGTTGCCGTCGACCTGCAGGCATTCGAGCCCGGCCGCGATGCCCTTCTGCGCGAGCGTCTTTGCGCCGGTCTGCGCCTTGCGCGGCACCGAAATCGCCCACTGGTTGTTGACGATCACGGCGACCAGCGGCAGCTGCATCGCACCGGCGACATTGATCGCGCTGTTGAAGTCGGCCTTGGACGAGCCGCCGTCGCCGACCACGGTCACCGCCACGCGCGGTTCACCGCGCAGCTTGAACGCGAGCGCGGATCCAGCCGCGTGCAGGCACTGCGTCGCGATCGGCACGCACCACGCGAAATCGTGCGCGGGGCCGGAAAAGTCACTGCCGCGTTCGTCGCCGCCCCAGTACAGCAGCACCTCGCGCGGCTTGACGCCGCGGATGAACTGCGCGCCGTACTCGCGGTACATCGGCGCGAACACGTCGTCCTCCTGCATCGCGCTGCCGATCGCGATGTGCGCGGCCTCGTGGCCGAGGCAGGACGCGTAGGTGCCGAGCTTGCCGGTGCGCTGCAGCGCGACCGCCTTCGCGTCGAACACGCGCACGAACAGCATCTGCCGGTAGAGCTCGACCAGCTCGCGCACGTCGCGCGCGATCGCGGGCAGGTCGTCACGCACCAGCTTGCCCTCGGCGTCGAGGTACTGGAGGAATTCGATCTCGAAAGTTGCGGCGATGGACAAGACAGCCTCCGTTGCAGGCTCGCGGGCGCGATCACGCGCGGGACGCGGCGCCGATGTCGGGCGGGGCGCGTCGCGGGCCATCGACGCGGGCCCGGCGAGGGAATGTCGAACAGTAAGCAAGACGCCCGCAGGTCCGCAAGACTCGGCGCAGCATCGCCGCTTGGCGTTAGACTGGTTCGTTCCGGAACCCTGGGATCCGCAATGACCGAATCGCACAACCGGCGCGCACTCGAGCAGGGCATCGAGCTGGACCTGCGTGATCGCACGACCTATGGCGGTTACCTGCAGCTTCCGGTGCTGCTGTCGGCGCAGAAGCCGCTGAGCGAGCCGCCGCACCACGACGAGATGCTGTTCATCGTGCAGCACCAGGTCGCCGAGCTCTGGCTCAAGCTCATGATCCATGAATTGCGCGCCGCGATCCTGCGCCTGCGCGAGGACGATGTCGATTCGACGCTCAAGATCCTCGCGCGCGTCAAGCAGGTGCAGCAGCAGCTGTTCGCGCAGTGGGGCGTGCTCGCGACGCTGACGCCGTCGGAATACCTCGAATTCCGCCACGTGCTCGGACCTGCGTCGGGGTTCCAGTCACACCAGTACCGCATGATCGAGTTCCTTCTCGGCAACAAGAATGCGGACATGCTGCGCGTGTTCGAGCACGATCCGCCTTCGCAGGCGCAGTTGCGCGAAACGCTCGAGGCACCGAGCCTGTACGACGAGGTGCTGCGCTATCTCGCGCGCCGCGGGCACCCGGTGCCGCCCGAACTGCTCGCGCGCGACGTGACCGCACCGCACGAGCGCGCGCCCGCGTTGCTGCCGGTGTTCCGGCGCATCTACGAGGACCCGCGCGCGTTCTGGCCCGAATACCACCTGTGCGAGCAGCTCGTGGACATCGAAGAGAACTTCCAGCTCTGGCGGTTCCGCCACATGAAGACCGTCGAGCGCATCATCGGCTACCGCAGGGGTACCGGCGGTTCTTCGGGCGTCGGTTTCCTGCGCAAGGCGCTCGACCTCGTGTTCTTCCCCGAACTGCTGGACGTGCGCACGCACATCGGCAGCGCCTGATTGTTGCGATGCGTCACATCGGTTTGCCCGATTCGCGTTGACGTGGCCGGCGCCAGCCGGTAAATCTCGTCGGCCGCGTGCCACCGGCCCGCGCCGATCACCAGTCACCGAAGGGGTACAGCCGCATGAGCGGAGCCGCGACCAACGTGCCGGAGCAGCCGCTGCCGGAATTCAGGCAGATGCTCGGGCATCCACGCCCGCTGTGGATGCTGTTCATGACCGAATTCTGGGAACGCTTCGCGTTCTACGGGATCCGCTGGGCGCTCGTGCTCTACATCGTCGCGCAGTTCCATGGCGGCAGCGGTACCGGCGAGGCGCCCGCGAACCAGACCTACGGCGCCTACCTCGCGCTCGTCTACGCCGCGGCGATCTTCGGCGGCTACGTCGCGGATCGCGTGATCGGCTACCAGCGCTCGATCCTGGTCGGTGCGGTGATCATGGCTGCGGGCCTGTTCATGATCGCGATGCCCGACGAGAACCTGTTCAAGTTCGGCCTCGCGACGATCATCGCGGGCAACGGCCTGTTCAAGCCGAACATCTCGACGATGGTCGGCATGCTGTACACGCGTGGTGACGAACGCCGCGACTCCGGTTTCACGCTGTTCTACATGGGCATCAACCTCGGCGCGATGCTCGCGCCGCTGCTGACCGGATGGCTGGCCGAGCGTGTCCTCGGTGGCCAACCCGGCATGCCGGCCTACAAGGTCGTGTTCATCGCCTCCGGCATCGGCATGTTGCTGAGCCTGGTCTGGTTCTGGTTCGGTCGTCGCCAGCTCGAGGGCATCGGTCGTCCGCCGCAGGGTGCCGAAGGCCTCGGGCGCGTGATGATGACCGTGGTCGGCGCGGTCATCGCGATCCCGGTGATCTACTTCCTGCTCTCGATGGGCGCGAGCTCGCTGCAGTGGATCCTGACCGCGATGTTCATCGGCCTCGGCGTGATGCTGCTGGTCGAGGGCGTGCGCGAAGGCGCGGTGTCGCGCGACAAGACGATCGCGATGCTGATCATCTTCGCGTTCAACGTCCTCTTCTGGATGTTCTTCGAGCAGGCAGGTAGCTCGTTCAACTTCCTCGCCGACAAGATCGTCGACCGCGAGTTCGGCTCCTGGGTCTTCCCGGTCGCCTGGTTCCAGTCGGTCAATTCCATCGCGATCATCACGTTCGCGCCGCTGCTGGCGTGGCTGTGGATCCGCATGGGTCGCAACAACCCGTCGATCCCGCGCAAGTTCGGCCTCGGCCTGGTGTTCAACGGCCTCGCGTTCCTGCTGCTGATGTTCGCGCTGTCGAGCCTGGTCAGCGACGCGGGCAAGATCCCGTTCTGGACGCTGTTCATGGTCTACGTGATCCAGTCGATCGGCGAGCTGTGCCTGTCGCCGATCGGCCTGTCGATGACGACCAAGCTCGCGCCGACCAAACTGGTCGGCTTCGCGATGGGCGGCTGGTTCCTCTCGACCGGCATCGGCAACAACCTGTCCGGCATCTTCGCGAGCCACGTCAGCGGGGAAACCGGCATGAGCGTCGATTCGGCGCTGTCGGGCTACACCTTCGGCTTCTGGGCGCTCGTGATCCCGGGCGTGCTGCTGTTCCTCATCGCACCGCTGATCCAGCGGCTGATGCACGGGGTGAAGTAGCGGGGAACAGGGAATCGGGAATCGGGAATCGTCAAGCTGAGCTCGTGCCAGCCACCATGCGCAGCATGGCTCTTCCCATTCCCCATTCTCCATTCCCCATTCCCGGCCTCACACCGGCGCGAGCTTGTCCAGGATGCGCGCGAGTGCGCGGCGCTCGTCATCGTCGAGTTCGGCGAGCATCGTGCGCTCGTGCGCGCGTGCGAGCGGCGCGATCGCGTCGTGCACCTTCCATCCGGCCGCGGTCAGGCGCAGCACCGAGCGGCGCCTGTCGCCCTCGTGCGCGCGACGCGTCACGCGTCCGGCGGCGGCGAGGCGCGTGACCGCACGGCTGACCGCGACCTTGTCCATCTCGGTGTGTCCTGCGACCGCACTCGCCGAAAGCCCGTCGCCATCGAAGCGCGCGAGCACGGCCATCACGCGCCACTCCGTCATCGAAAGGTCGAAGCGCTGCTGGTAGTCGCGCGCGATCGCCTGGCTCACGCGATTGGACAGGATCGACAGCCGGTAGGGCAGGAAGCGTTCGAGTTCGAGCGGCGCGTGGGCGGCCATGCGGCGGCGTCCCTTGATATTGGTTTCATTTGAAACTATAACATGCGGCCTCGCGCGTTGCCGGATCATCGGCGCGCGGCGGTCGCCAAGCCGCTTCCAAGCAACGCCAGCCGGAGATGCACGATGAACGCCCAGCCTAACCTCGGCATGCAGGTCACCACGTTCGAGAACCCGATGGGGATCGACGGCTTCGAATTCGTCGAGTTCGCCGCGCCGGCCGGGCAGGGCGCCGAACTGCATGCGCTGTTCGGGCGCATGGGCTTCAGCGCGGTGCTGCGCCACCGCACGCGCCCGATCACGGTGTATCGCCAGAACGGCGTCAACTTCCTCGTCAATGAGGCTCCCGATTCGTTCGCGGCCGATTTCGCGGCCAGCCACGGTCCCAGCGCCTGCGGCTTCGCGGTGCGCTTCACCAGGCCGGTGGCCGAGGTCGAGCGCAAGGTGCTCGAGAACGGCGGCGAGCCGGTCGCGCACAAGCCGCAATCACGCGCGATCGAGGTCCCCGTGGTCAAAGGCATCGGCGACTGCATGCTGTACCTGGTGCCGCGCGAAGGTGATGTGTACGCGCGCGACTACGAGCCGATCGAGGGCGCGGACCCGCAGCCGAAGGGTTACGGCCTGACCTTCATCGACCACCTCACGCACAACCTCTACTTCGGCAACATGCAGAAGTGGTCGGACTACTACGAGAAGCTGTTCAACTTCCGCGAGATCCGCTACTTCGACATCAAGGGCGCGAAGACCGGACTGGTGTCCAAGGCGATGACCGCTCCTGACGGCGTCGTGCGCATCCCGCTCAACGAATCGTCCGATCCCAAGTCGCAGATCAATGAATACCTCGATGCGTACCACGGCGAGGGCATCCAGCACATCGCGTGCTTCACCGACGACATCTACGCGACGGTCGAGCGCATGCGCGAAGCCGGCGTCGAGTTCCTCGACACGCCCGACACCTACTTCGAGGTCATCGACGAGCGCATTCCGAACCACGGCGAGGACGTGCCGCGCCTCGCGCGCAACAAGATCCTGATCGACGCCGACAAGGAAACGAAGCAGCGCCTGCTGCTGCAGATCTTCACCCAGAACGCGATCGGCCCGATCTTCTTTGAGATCATCCAGCGCAAGGGCAACGAAGGCTTCGGCGAGGGCAATTTCCAGGCGCTGTTCGAAAGCATCGAGCGCGACCAGATCAAGCGCGGCGTGCTGTAACCCCCGGTCGCGCGCCCTCGCGACGAGGGAGCCGCCCCCGGCCACGAGCGAACATCGATGAGCACACACGACGGTTACCAGACCGGTTTCGGCAACGAATTCGCGACCGAAGCGGTCGCCGGCACGCTGCCGATCGGACGCAACTCGCCGCAGCGCGTCGCGCACGGGCTCTATGCGGAGCAGCTGTCCGGCACCGCGTTCACCGCGCCGCGGGCTTCGAACCGTCGCAGCTGGCTGTACCGGATCCGCCCGGCCGCGATGCACGGGCCGTTCACGCGCTTCGCGCAGCCGGCTTTCCACAACGACTTCGGCGAGGGTCCGGTCACGCCGGACCAGTTGCGCTGGAACCCGTTGCCGATGCCGTCCGCGCCCGCGGATTTCATCGAAGGCCTGTATGCGATGGCCGGGAACGGCGCGCCGGCTGCGGGAAACGGGGTCGGCATCCATCTCTACGCGGCCAATCGGGACATGCAGGGTCGCTGGTTCTACGATGCCGACGGCGAGTTGCTGATCGTGCCGCAGCAGGGGCGCCTGCGCATCGCCACGGAGTTCGGCGTGGTCGAGGTCGAGCCGCAACAGATCGCGGTGATCCCGCGCGGCGTGCGTTTCGCGGTTTCGTTGCCCGACGGCAGCGCGCGCGGCTACGTCTGCGAGAACTTCGGCGCAGCGCTGCGCCTGCCCGATCTCGGCCCGATCGGCAGCAACGGCCTCGCCAATCCGCGTGACTTCGAAACGCCGCGCGCGGCGTTCGAGGACGTCGAAGGCGCGTTCGAACTCGTCGCGAAGTTCCAGGGTCACCTGTGGCGCGCGGACATCGCGCATTCGCCGCTCGACGTGGTCGGCTGGCACGGCAACTACGCGCCGTACCGCTACGACCTGCGTCGCTTCAACACGATCGGATCGATCAGCCACGACCACCCCGATCCGTCGATCTTCCTCGTGCTGCATTCGCCGAGCGACACGCCGGGCACCAGCAACATGGACTTCGTGATCTTCCCGCCACGCTGGCTGGTCGCACAGGACACGTTCCGCCCGCCGTGGTTCCACCGCAACGTCGCGAGCGAGTTCATGGGCCTCGTGCACGGTGCCTACGACGCGAAGGCGGAAGGTTTCGTGCCGGGCGGCTGTTCGCTGCACAACAGCTTCACCGGCCACGGACCGGACGCCGCGACGTTCGAGAAGGCGAGCGCAGCCGATCTCGCGAAACCCGACGTGATCACCGACACCATGGCCTTCATGTTCGAAACGCGCGCGGTGATCCGCCCGACCGCGCAAGCGCTGGATGCCGCGCACCGCCAGCGCGACTACCAGGCCTGCTGGAGCGGCCTGCGCAAGCACTTCGCGATGCCGCAGTCGTCGCGGTGATCGCGGCGACGGTGGATACTCGCGTCCCGGGCGCGGCCATGGCCGCGCCCTTCCCATGTCCCACGCAGCGGAAGAGCGCATGAAACTCGGATCACTCAAGGAAGGCGGACGCGACGGCACCCTGGTCGTGGTCGATCGCAACCTGCAACGCGCGGTGCGCGCCGATGGCGTCGCGGCGACCCTGCAGCAGGCGCTCGACGATTGGTCGAACGCCGCCCCGAGGCTCAACGCGTTGTACCAGGCCTTGCAGGAAGGCCGCGCCGATGGAGCGTTCGATCTCGACGACGCGATGCTCGCGGCCCCGCTGCCGCGCGCGTACGAATTCGTCGATGGCAGCGCCTACCTGCCGCATGTCGAACGCGTGCGCCGCGCGCGCGGCGCGGAGGTGCCGCAGAGCTTCTATTCCGACCCGCTGATGTACCAGGCCACCAGCGCGGGCTTCTACGGCCCGCGCGATCCGATTCTCGCCGCGAGCGAGGAATGGGGCATCGACCTCGAGGCCGAGGTCGTCGTCGTCACCGACGACGTGCCGATGGGCGTATCGCCGGCGACGGCGGCCGGTCACATCCAGCTCGTCGGCCTCGTCAACGACGTGTCCCTGCGCGGACTGATCCCGGGGGAGCTTGCGAAAGGCTTCGGCTTCCTGCAGTCCAAGCCGCGCTCGGCGCTGTCGCCGGTGCTCGTCACGCCCGACGAGCTCGGCGCGGCATGGCACGGCGAAAAGCTGCACCTGCCGATGCGCACCTGGATCAATGGCCGCTGGTTCGGCGAAGCCGAAGCCGGGGTCGACATGCAGTTCAGCTTCGCCGACCTCGTCGCGCACGCGGCGAAGACGCGGCCGCTCGCGGCCGGCACGCTGGTCGGCTCGGGCACGATCGCGAACGAGGACACCGGCAAGGGCGCCTCCTGCCTCGCCGAGCAGCGCACGGTCGAGACCCTGCGCGACGGCAAGCCGGCCACGCCGTTCCTCAAATTCGGTGATACCGTGCGCATCGAGATCACCGACGCCGATGGCGCGAGCATCTTCGGCGCGATCGAGCAGGTCGTCACGCGGCAGCCACCGCGCGGCTGACGCGAGGAAGGGAGCAGGCGATGACGGGGACGCCGGAACTCACGCTGCACGACTACTGGCGCTCGAGCGCGGGCTACCGGGTGCGCATCGCGCTCAACCTCAAGGCCCTGCGCCACCAGCGCGTGCCCGTGCATCTGGTGAAGGATGGCGGCGAGCAGCACGGCGCCCCATTCCGCCAGATCAATCCGCAGCAACTGGTGCCGGCGCTCGTCGACGGCCAGCGCGTGGTCCGGCAGTCGCTCGCGATCATCGAGTACCTCGACGAGATCCATCCGGACCCGCCGCTGCTGCCGACCACGCCGCGCGATCGTGCGCACGTGCGCGGACTCGCGCAGCTGGTCGCCTGCGACATCCATCCGATCAACAACCTGCGCGTGATGCAGTACCTCGAGCGCGAGCTCGGCGTCGGCGCCGATGCGCGCGATGCGTGGACGCGCCACTGGATCCGGCAGGGCTTCGCGGCGTTCGAGGCGATCCTCGCAGGCGACGCCGCGACCGGCGCGTTCTGCCACGGCGACACCCCGACACTCGCCGACATCTGCCTGGTGCCGCAGGTCTACAACGCGAACCGCTTCGGCCTCGACCTCGCGCCGTATCCGACGATCCGCGCGATCAACGAACGTTGCCTCGCCTTGCCCGAGTTCGACGCCGCGCACCCGCAGAATCAGTCCGATGCTCAACCCGCGATGTAGCGCTGCAACTGCTCGATCTGCTCGCCCTGCTCGCTGATCACGGCCTTGACGAGGTCGCCGATCGAAACGACGCCGATGACCTTTCCACCTTCGACCACGGGCAAGTGGCGCACGCGGCTGTCGGTGCACAGGCGCATGCAGGTGTCGACGGAGTCGGCCGGACTCACCGAGATCACCGGCGAGGTCATGATGTCGCGCACCGGCGTCCCGCTCGAGGAGCGACCCTTGAGCACGATCTTGCGCGCGTAATCACGCTCCGACACGATGCCGACGAGTTCGTCCCCGCGCATCACGAGCAGCGCCCCGATGTAGCGATCCGCCATCGACTGCACCGCGGCCAGCACCGGATCGTCCGGGCCGATCGCATGGACCTGGTTGCCTTTCTCCGCGAGCAGGTGCTTGACCTGGAGCATGGGATCTCCTCCGCGCGGCACGGCCTGCCGCCGTCGCCGGCCAGTCTAGCGCCCACGCCGCGGCGACGCTCGTCGCCGCGCAACACGCCGACGCCGCGCGAGCGCGCGGCGCCGGCGCTCGTTCATTGCGCCGCGCAGTCGAAGCCGTCGGCGAACATCGACAGCATGAGCGCCACCGAGCCGCTCGTGACGTCGTTCGCCGCGACCGGATCAGGCGTGTCGCTGTCGACGCTCGCGCCGAACACGACCGGATCCGGCCCCGCGTAGTCGCGCGCGACGCAAGCGCGCGTGACGACCGTGCGCGATGCACCGGGCGCGATCTGCGCGAACGTGCACGGCCAGGCGACGGTGCAGTCCCCGCTGTTGTGGCGCAGCGTGAATCCAGCCGGGATCAGCGCATCGAGCGAGACGTTGCTCGCCGCTTCCGGCCCGTTGTTGGTCACCGTGACCGACCATTCGTACTCGAGTCCCGGACCCGGCCCCTCGGGCAGTTCGATCGTCACGTCGAGGTCGGCTCCGTCGCCGGTCGGCGCCTGCGGCAACGGCCAGGCCCAAGTGCCGCGCCCGCGCGTGTACGCGGCGAGCGTGGTGAAGCCGCGGTCGATCGAGAGGCTCCAGATCATCACGTGCGGCAGGCCTTCGAAGCGCTGCCACACCGGCGATGCAGCGCTGATGTCGTCGGTGTAGTACAGGCCCCAGTCCATGCCGACGAACACCTGCTGCGGCTGGTGCGGGTTGACGATCACCGCGTTGGCCGGGATGTCGGGCAGGTTGCCGCTCTTGTCGACCCAGTCGAAGCTCGCGCACTGCGCGGTGCAGGTGACCTGCAGCACGTGGCCCGGCGTGGCCGGCGTGTTCGCGGTGAAGCCACCGACCGCGGCATAGCCGACCAGCGGATCGAGCGGATCGGTCGCGACGTCCATGATCGGGCGGTTCGGCAGCACCGCATTCGCGCCGGTCACGTTCACCGCAGTCGCGGCGCCGGCCTGGCCGAGCCCGAACACGTACTGCACGTTGCCGTCGTTGGTCGCGACGATCGCGACCGCGGGATCGCTGACGGAGTAGTGCAGGTTGTTGATGAAGGAGCGGTTGTCGCTGCCGAGGATCAGGTTGTTCTTGGTGACGTTGCCGGTCTTCGCGGCCCAGCCGCTGCCATTGACGCCGCCGGTGGTGGTTTCCCATACGCGGTTGGAGCCCGCGATGAGCCGCGTGCATCCCTGCGCGCTGGTGCAGCCGCTTCCGGGTGCGTCGAGCTCGCCGTGTCGATAGAGGTCGAACGGGAAGATGAAGCTGCGCACGTCGCTGCTCCATGCGCCGGCCGCGTTGCTGTCGGGATCGTTCGGTCCGTTGGTGCTGACCACGACATTGCCGTTCTGGCTCGATGCGTACCAGCGCTGCCCGAGCACGGGCTCGATGCGCGAGACGATGCCGTCGCCACCGAACACGTGGGTCCACGGCGTCGCGGAGGGATCGCCCGAGAACACCGCGACCGCGCTGCCGTTGTCCTGGAAGCCCGCGGCGACGCCCGCGCTCGCCGACTCGGCGAAGTTCGCGGTGATGTCGCCGTGGTAGACCTCGATCGTCGGCAGCGTGTCGTTGAGCGCGATCCAGGTCGCATTGAATGCGGTCGTCGCGGTATTCGCGTTGGACAGGAAGTACACGCCGCCATCGTTGCCGTTCAGCAGCTTCTGCGGATCGCCGCCGACGAACGCACGCGCATGGTTGTCCGGGTGCACCGGGCCGCCGCTGTAGGCCGCCGTCAAGTTGATGAAGCTCGTTCCGCCATTGCTCGAACGGTAGAGATCGACACCGCTGAGGAACACGACGTCGGGATTGTCGGGAGAGACCGTGAGTCCGGCGTCGTACCACATCTGGCTGCCGCCCGCGTCGGGGATGGTCGAGCCCGTCGTCGTCTGCACCCAGGTGTCGCCGCCATCGTTGCTGCGCCACACGCCGAGCACGTTGCGATTGGCCGAGTGCGCGAACATCGCGTACAGCACCATCGTGTTGCTCGGCGCCACCGCGAGTTCGAGGCGGCCGCGCGTGGTGTTCGGCGTGCCGTCGCCGGTGCCGGCGGGGAAGCCGTTCGCGAGCAGGGTCCAGTCGCCGGTCGCGGGGCAACCGCTCGCCGGCATCGCTGCGCGGTAGACGCCGTTCGCGCCGTTGTTGACGAGGTCGGGCTGCACCGGCGTCGGCAGGCCGCGCGTGCCGACGCCCGCGTACAGCACGGTGTTGCCGCCGCGGTCGACCGCGTGCAGCGCGGTCATGTCCTGGCGCTGCGCGCCGGGACCGCTCGAGAAGGCATTCGTGTAGCAGGGGCCGGCCCAGCTGGTCCCGGCGTCGTAGGAGAAATACAGGCCGGTCTTGGTGCCGACGATCACGTTGTCCGAATCGTTCGGGTCGACCACCACCTTGCCGATCGACTGGTACTGCGGGAACCCGTTCGCGGAAGGCCCGTAGAACGGATTGAACACGTCCTCGCCGAGCACCTGCCAGGTCTCGCCCTTGTCGGTGCTCTTGAGCAGCCCCGCGGAGCCGAACGAGAACGAGCCGTAGCGGAGGTCGCCGGTGCCGGCGTAGACGATGTTCGAGTCGTTCGGATCGAGCGTCATGTCGCCGATCGCCATGCTCGACAGTTCGGGGAAGTCGGTCTTCACTTCCCAGGTCGTCGCGGCCGTGCAGCAGTTGCTGGTTTTCCAGACGCCGCCGCCATCGGCGCCGAGGTAGGCGATCGCCGGATCATCGGGATCCGTGATGATGACGTTCACGCGACCGGCGTTGCTGCCCGCGCCGAAGTCCTGGCCGACCAGCGGCTTCGGGCCGAGCAGCGTGAACGCATCGGGATCCAGCGCGAATGCGCTGTCGCCCGAACGCGCGTAGGTGCGCTGGCCCGCGGGCACGCCACTGGCGACGCGCAGGTCCTGGCGCTTCGCATCGAGCAGCCACTGCGGTTCGAAACGCATGCGCGCGGGGTCGCCGCCGTAGGCGAGTCGCACGGCCCAATAGTCGCCTTCGACCGGCGGGCGGCCCTTGCCGCTGCGCACGTGTTCCGGCTTCGCCTCGCCCCCGTTCCACACCAGCACGCCGGCGGTGGCCAGCGCAGCCCCGGCCAGCACCAGCCCCACAATCCACTTCGTCATTTGGTCGTCCCCGCGAGAGAGCGGCGGACTCATGCTCCGCCGTGCGGCGGATGATACTCATCCACGAGGTACAACGGGCGCTGCTTGGACTCGAGGTAGAGGCGGCCGAGGTACTCGCCGATGACGCCGAGCGCCATCAGCTGGATGCCGCCGAGGAACAGCACCACGACCATCAGGGACGGATAGCCCTGCACCGGGTCGCCGTACAGCATCGCCTTGCCGAGCACCCAGAGACCGAACGCGAAGGCGAGCAGCGCGGCCAGCAGCCCGACGTAGGTCGCGACCTTGAGTGGCGCGCCCGAGAACGAGGTGATGCCCTCGATCGCGAAGTTCCACAAGCGCCAGTAGTTCCACTTGGTCTGGCCGGCGTGGCGCGGATCGCGGTGGTAGACCACCGGCAGTTGCCGGAATCCGACCCAGGTGAACAGGCCTTTCATGAAGCGCTGCCGCTCGCGCACCTGCCGCAATGCGTCGAGCGCCCGGCGCGACAGCAGGCGGAAGTCGCCGGTGTCGCGCGGGATCGGCGTGCTCGAGAGCCGCTCCATCACGCGGTAGAAACCCGAGGCGGTCATCTTCTTGAAGCCGGTTTCGCCCGCGCGCGAGGCGCGCGTGCCGTAGACCACGTCATGCCCCTCGCGCCAGTGGCGCACGAAGGTCGGGATCAGTTCCGGCGGATCCTGGAGGTCCGCATCGATCACGACGGCCGCATCGGCGTCGACGTGGTCGAGGCCGGCGGTCAGTGCGAGCTCCTTGCCGAAGTTGCGCGAAAGGCGCAGCGTCGAAACGCGCGCGTCTTCCGCGCGCAACGCGCACATGACCGACCAGGTGTCGTCGCGGCTGCCGTCGTCCACGTAAAGCACGTCGGCGGCGAGGTCGAGTCCGTCGAGCACCGCGGCGAGCCGCGCGTGGAAGGCGCGCAGCCCCTCGCTCTCGTTGTACGCGGGCACGACGACGGTGAGTCTCGACATGGCTTTCTGGATCGGCACGGGCTTCGAATGCTAACCGACTCGGCGGTGCGCCCTCGTGACGGTCCTTGTGCATCCTCTATAATTCGAGTATTCTAGAATCATGGAATCGAAGCATGCCGTCGCCGCACTGGCCGCGCTCGCGCACGAGCATCGCCTCGCGCTGTACCGCCTGCTGGTGCAGGCGGGACCAGGTGGCCTCGCCGTCGGCGAACTCCAGGCGCGGACCGGGATTCCTCCGGCAACCCTGACCCATCACCTGCATGCGCTGCGTCGCGCGGGACTCGTCGTGGATGCGCGCGACGGGCGTTCGATCACCTGCCATGCCGACTACGCGCGCATGAAGGCGCTGCTCGCGTTCCTCACCGAGAACTGCTGCGGCGACGCGAACGCATGCGTCCCCGCCGCGACCTGCCGCCCACCCCGACCCAGCCGGAGAAACCGCCCATGAAACGCTTCCATGTGCACGTCAACGTGCGCGACCTCGACGCGAGCATCCGCTTCTACTCGACGCTGTTCGCGAGCGTGCCGAGCGTGGTCAAGCCCGACTACGCGAAGTGGATGCTCGAAGACCCGCGCGTGAACTTCGCGATGTCGCGGCGCGAACGCGAACCCGGCGTCGACCACCTCGGCGTGCAATCGGAGACTGCGGAAGAGCTCGCCGAGATCGGTGCGCGACTCGCCGCGGCCGATGCGATCGCGCTCGAGGAGACCGGCACGACATGCTGCTATGCCCACTCGGACAAGTACTGGACCGCCGACCCGCAGGGCCTGCGCTGGGAAACGTTCCACACGCACGGCGAAGCGACGACGTACTTCGACCCCGCGACGGAAGCCGCATGCTGCGGACCGCGTGCCGGGTCGGCTGCGACGACGGCGGCGACCGCGACGCAACCGGCCTCGGGCTGCTGCGGGCCGGCGCCGGTCGGCGCGGCGAAGTGCTGCGGTTGAGGAAGGCGCCCAGATGGCCGGGAACGTCCTGTTTCTTTGCACCGGCAACTCCGCGCGCAGCATCATGGCCGAGGCTCTGCTCGGCGTACTCGGCGCGGGGCGCTTCAACGCATTCAGCGCGGGCAGCCGGCCGACCGGCCGGGTGCAGCCGCATGCGGTCGAACTCGCGACCGCGCTCGGCTATCCGGCCGACCGCCTGCGCAGCAAGGCGTGGGACGAATTCGCGGTCCCCGGGGCACCGCAGATGGATATGGTCATCACGGTCTGCGATGACGCCGCAGGCGAAGCCTGTCCGATCTGGCCCGGGCATCCAGCGCTCGCGCACTGGGGCGTGCCGGATCCCGCCGCCGTTTCGGGCGACGATGACTCGAGACGGGCCGCGTATCGCGATGCATTCGCGACGCTGCGTCGACGCGTCGAATTGCTGCTGGCCTTGCCGGCCGACAAGCTCGATGGCCTCGCAGCGGCTTCCGCGCTGCGGCAGATCGCAGAGGAGACGCGATGACTGCGTCGGCGACGCCGCGGCACGCTCCGCTGGGCCTGTTCGAACGAGGCCTCAGCCTCTGGGTGGCTGCGTGCGTCTTCGTCGGCATCGGACTCGGACACGGGTTGCCGGGCGTGTTCGAAGCGCTCGCCTTGCTCACGGTCGCGCGCATCAACCTCGTGGTCGGCGCGCTGATCTGGGTGATGATCGTGCCGATGCTGATGCGCGTGGATTTCGCCGCGCTGGGCGGCGTGCGCAGGCACTGGCGTGGCTTCGGCGTCACGCTGTTCGTGAACTGGGCGGTCAAGCCGTTCTCGATGGCGCTGCTCGGGTGGATCTTCGTACGCCACGTGTTCGCGCCGTGGCTGCCCGCGGCCGAGCATGACGGCTACATCGCGGGCTTGATCCTGCTCGCCGCCGCGCCGTGTACCGCGATGGTGTTCGTCTGGAGCCAGCTGGTGCGCGGCGAGGCCCACTTCACGCTGACCCAGGTCGCGCTGAACGACACCATCATGGTGTTCGCGTTCGCGCCGATCGTCGCGCTGCTGCTCGGCGTCGCCTCGATCTCGGTGCCGTGGGACACGCTGCTGCTTTCGGTGCTGCTCTACATCCTGGCGCCGCTCGCGCTCGCGCAGCTGCTTCGGCGCCTCGTGGCGCGGCGCCCCGGCGGGGTGGAGGCGGCGACGCGGCGCCTGCAGCCGTGGTCGATGCTCGCCTTGCTCGCGACGCTGGTCCTGCTGTTCGGCTTCCAGGGCGAGGCGATCCTGCGCCAACCGCTCGTGATCGCGATGCTGGCCGTGCCGATCGCGATCCAGGTCGTCGTGAATTCCGCGCTCGCCTACGGCCTCAATCGCGTCGTCGGCGAGGCGCACTGCGTCGCCGGGCCATCGGCCTTGATCGGCGCAAGCAACTTCTTCGAGCTTGCGGTCGCGGTCGCGATCGCCTTGTTCGGCTTCGAGTCCGGTGCAGCGCTCGCGACCGTGGTCGGCGTGCTGATCGAAGTGCCGCTGATGCTCGCGGTCGTCGACATCGTCAATCGCAGCCGAGGCTGGTACGAACGTGCGTTGCCCCCGGCGTAGCCGGACCGTCGCCCCGGTCAGCGCCGCAGGTACTCGGGGCCACCGAGCTGGTTCGCCTGGCGCTGGATCCACGCCGCGCGGCGCAGTACGTAAGGCGAGGGACGCTCGACCCTGAAACGGGCCGGATTGGGCAGCACCGCCGCGAGCAGCGCGGCCTGGTGCGGCGACAGCCGCGCAGGCGTGCTGCGGAAGTAGCGCTCGCTGGCCGCTCCGGCGCCGTACGTGCCGTGCCCGAACTCGGCGATGTTGAGATAGACCTCGAGGATGCGCTGTTTCGGCCACAAGGTCTCGATCAGCAGCGTGAACCAGGCCTCGAGGCCCTTGCGCACGAAGCTGCGGCCATTCCACAGGAACAGGTTCTTCGCGACCTGCTGGCTGATCGTGCTCGCGCCGCGCAGGCGTTCGCCCTCGCCGGCCTCGACGAGCGCGCCGCGGATCGCATCGATGTCGAAGCCGTGGTGGAGCGGGAACTTCTGGTCTTCGGCGGCGACCAGCGCGATCGGCAACGCGGGTGCGACCTGCGCCCACGGCGTCCAGCGATAGCGCAGTTCGAAGTCGCGGTCGCCCGCGAGGCGTGCGCCGATCCAGTCCTGCAGCATCACCGACGAGGCCAGCGGCGGCACGAACCGCAACACGAGCACGGCGACGATGCCGAGCGCGATCCATGCGACCAGCCCCAGCGCGAGCGCACGCAGCACGCGCCGTGGCCACGAACGTTTGCGCGTGCTCGACAACGGGCCTCCGGTACGCCGCCTGCGGAAACGACACCGGCGCGGGATCTCCGCGCCGGTGTGTTCCTCCAATCGCCGACGTTACCGCATCAGGGCGTGCACATGTAGCTGCCCGGACCGGCGGCGCCGCTGATCTGTACCTGATCGAGGAAGAAGCCGTCGAAACCGACCGCGGGATCGGTCGACATGCGCCAGCGGATCTGCACGGTCTGCCCGACGAACGCCGCGAGGTTGCGCGTGAACGGCTTGAACACCGCGGCCACCGTGCCGTTGCCGGGATTGGCATTCGAGGCCGCGGTGGTCACGCCGTTGAACGCGCCATGCGAAGCCGCGTAGCCGCAAGTGTTGAGCGGCGGATTCTGCGTCTGCGCGAACGAACTCGGGTAGCCGCCGTCGGGTGGCAGGTCGCTCCAGCTGCCGCCACCGTCGGTCGAGATCTCCATCACCGCACCGTCCCACTGGTACTCGATGTCGTAGCGCGCCTGGAAGCTCAGCGCGGCGCCGGCCGTCAGCGTCAGCGGCGGTGTCGTGATCGCGTAGCATGCATTGTCGATGTAGGGCTCGTCGTCGTTGCTGCTGTGGTAGCTGTGGCTGCCCGCCGACGCCGCGGTGTCGGTGATCTGCCACGGCGACTGCATCGTCATGTACGTGTGCGTGTCGACGTCATCGAGGAAGCTGCCCGGGTCGGGACCGTCGACACCGCTCGGCGTCGCGTTGGCGACCGCCGATGGCACCGATGCGTTGCCGACTGCGTCGACCGCGCGCACGCGGTAGTAGTACGGCGTCCCGTTCGCGACGGTGGAATCGCTGAACGTCGTCGGCACGATCCCGCTCGCGAGCGTCACCGGTGCACCGAAATACGGATCGGTGTCGCGCTCGACCGAATACGTGATCGCGCCAGCGGCAGGACAATTCGAGGCGCCGGGCGCCCAGGCGAGATTGACCGAGCAGCTCGCGTTGCTCGCGTCGGCATCGACCGAGAGCACGTCGAAGTCCGGTGCGAGCGTGCAGTCGTCGGCCGACACCACGTCGATGCAGGCCGACAGCTCGCCTTCGACGTCGCCCTGCACGCCGCGCAGCTTGTACGCGTAGCTGTAGCCGCCCTGGGAGCGGTCGTCGACCAGCGGCAGCGCGCTGCCGTGCGCGACGAGGTGGAAATCGCCGTCGGCCGCGGTCGCGCAGGTCGCATCGTCGGCGCGGTAGAGCTGGTAACCCTGCGCGGCACCCGGGGCGGTCGCATCGATGTCGATGCCGGCGCTGCCGTTCGCATCGATGATCAACGCGGTCGGCGCGGCGAGCGGCACCGGATCGGGGATGCCGAAGCGACCCGAGACTGCGAGGCCGTAACCCTGTCGATCGGTGTTCGCACGGCCATTGCCCGGCACCGAGGTGGCCTTCACCCGCAGCGTGTAGCTGCCCGCGACGGGTGCGAGCAGGCGCACCTGCTCGACGGTGTCCTTCGCGTCGGCGCTGCCGCCCGGGACCGAGACGTTGCCCGCGAACACGTTGCCGAGGTAGGTGCCGTTCGGCGCGACGACCTCGAGGTCGAGGTTGTTGACCAGCGTCGATGCGGCACCGGCTGCGGCTTCGGGGTCGAACCAGGTCAGCGTCGCGCGGAATTCGAAACCGGCCTCGACATCGGCGAGCGTGTACTCGTGCACGTCGCCGGTTTCCATGCCGGCTGCGTTCGGGCGCTCGAACACGCGCAGGCGACGGCTGTCGTCGCCGCCCGGCATCGTGTCGCGGAACCAGAGGTTCGCATCCAGCCACGGACGACCCCAACCGGTGCCGGTATTCGGGAAGGCCGACGGACTCGTCGTCTGCACCGTGCCATTGAGCAGCACGGCCTTGAGCACCGGGCCGTTCGGATTGAACGCGTCCAGCGGCGCGCCCTGCGGCAGGGGCGGCGTGACGCCGTCGAAGCCGTCGGCGAACACGACGTCCGCGCCGGTGGCGCTGTTGCGGAATCCACGCGGATAGAAGCCGTCGACGAAGTACTGGCGCACCAGCGCCGCGTTGCCCGCGACCGTCGGCGTCGCCATCGAGGTGCCCGACATCGTCGCGGTCAGCGGCGCGCTGATCGTCGGCGTGACGGTGCCGGCATTGTCGGCCGACACGGTACTGCTGCCGGGCGCGGCGACGTCGGGCTTCATGCGGCCATCCGCGGTGGGGCCCGCGTTCGAGAAACCGGCCTTGGCGAGGCTGCCCGCATGCCCGAGCGCGGCCACCGTGACCGCGTTCTTCGCGACGCCGGGCGACCCGACCGCCATCGGCCCCGCCACGTCGTTGCCCGCCGCGATCACGACGAGCAGGCTTTCGCGCTTGCTGGTCGCTCGGTCGACGTTCGCGTCTTCCGCGGTGTATTGCGCGCCGTTGTCCGAACCCCAGCTGTTGCTGTGGATGTATGCGCCGGCGGCGACGGCCTGCAGCATCGTGCCTTCGAAATCCTGAGCGATCACCGCGGTCGGCGACGCGGGACCAATGTCCTGCATGAGCAACTGCGCGTTGGGCGCCATGCCGTCGGCGATCTCGTGATTGGGCAGGTACGGCGTCGAGGGCAGGTAGGTGTTCGCGCCGAACGTGCCGGCGGCGTCGCCGAGCACGGTGCCGCTGGTGTGCGTGCCGTGGCCCGAGTTCGCGTCGTAGTCGATCGGACCGCCCGGCTGCGTCCAGTACGCGATGATCTTGTTGTCCGGATGCAGCGTGCCGATGCCCGGCAGGACGGGCGGCGGGTTTTCGGCGAACGTGACTTCGGTGTGCGGACCCTGGCCGCGGTCGAGTGCAGTGAACCACGCCGCATTCGGCGTCGTGCCGGAGTCGGCCACCGCGACGATCTGGCCGCTGCCGGTGAGGCCCTGGTCGAACATCGGCGTGACCCCGCAGATCGCGCCGCTGCCGGGGCAGGTGCCCGTGAGGTTCCCCTGCAGCGCGCCGATGCCGCCCGCGTTCATCGTGTGCGTGTCGCGCCACGGCGACACCCAGGCCACGCCGTCGAGCGCGGTCGCCGTGTCGATCAATGCGTCGAGCGACGCGGCGGCGACGCGCACGCGCACGTAAGGCGCGGCATCCGCGCGCACGCTGCGCAACGTGATTTCTGCATCAGGCAACGCGCGCAGGATCGCGGCCTCGATGCGCGCCGACGACACGCCGTCGAACGCCTCGATCATGAGTTCGTGGCGACCATCGTTCTGCAGCGCGGGTGAATTGGCGCGCACCGCCTGCCACAGGCGCGGGTCGAGCTTGAGCGCAGGCTGCAGCGGACCGGCCCAGCGCACGGCGGCGTCGCGTTGCAGCGATTCCAGCGTCACCCCGTTGAGCCGCACGTAGTACGCGTTGTTCGGCACGTAGCCGAGGAACTCGATGCCCGCGCGCGCGAGCGTGCTGCGCGCGTCGAGCCGGCCCGGTTCGAACTGCACGATCGCGTATGTGGTCGGGGCCGCAGCTGCTGCGCCGATCGCCTGCAGGTCGAGGTGCTGGGTCCTCGGATCGAACACGCCCGCTCGCAGGATCAGCAGGTCCGCGTCGCCGCGCGCGGCGTCGATCGCATCGATCGAGGGCAGGGCGGCCGGAACCAGGTCGGCGGCGAGGGCGCCCGCGCTTCCGAGCGCGATCGAGAACGCAATGGCGAGGGCGGTGCGGCGAGGCAGGGTGTTCATGACGAAAGTCCCCAGGAAGATGGCGGAGGTGGCAACCGGCCCAGTATGCGCGGCGACCCACGCGCTTGGCAGCACAACTTCCGGCATACGCCGCTTGACGGAGCCGTGCCCGGCCCGGGGAAGGTCGGCGCGCGCGAACCTGCGACGAACGCGCATCGCCGCGCGTCCGGACGTGGATGGAGACGGGCTTGCCGGGACGTGAACGCGACCACACTTGAGGCCTGTCGCAGGCCGTTGAAGCGCTGTTAGTTTTTTGTGAAAGGCGCTAAGATGTCTGCGTGCCAATGTCGCTCGGGAACTCCCCGGCGGCGGCGCGATCTTTACCCCCGTGATCTGGATCGAAGCGTGAAGATGCGGTTGTCGATGGCCTGGCTGGCGTTGCTGCTGTTGCCCCTCGCGGGAACGGCACAGACGCTGCCGTCGATCGTTCCTGCTTCGTCCACGCCGATGGTCGAGCAACTGCTCGCGATCGATCCGGCCGGACAGCCCTTCACCGACCACGCGACGCGGGTGCTTCCGATCTGGTCCGGTGCGAACGGCCAGTTGCTCGCGGTCGTGCCGTTGCCGCAGGACTGGCAGGTTTCGCCGATCGAGGCCACGCCTGCCTACGGTGGTCCTTCGACCTGGCACCTCGCCGGCAGCCGCTCGAGCGGCGGCGGCCTCAGCTGGCTGTTCGGCAACAGCGGCCTGCACCTCGATGCGACGCTCGGCCATTACCTCGCGGGCGCGACGCTCGCGTGCGGCGGCGAGACCTGTGACGCGCACGCCGATCGCGCGTGGACGCAGGGTTCGGTGGCCGGTTCGCTCGGCCTCGGCTGGACCAGCGCGACGCAAGGACTGGATCTCGCGTATGGCCTCTCCTGGCTGGAGCGTGAAGACGGTCCTGCTGCATTCACCGGATTCGGCTTCGGCACGACGCCGCTGCTCGGCCTGCCCGAGGGCGGCCTGTACGCGCTCGACAGCGAAGTATCGATGTATGCGCGCGGACGCTGGCAGTTCGGCAAGCAGGCGGCATTCGACGTCGCCGCGGCATTCGGGCGTGGTCGCGCCTCCGAACTCGGCGCGGGCATGGATCCGCTCGGCCCCGGCCTCGACCTCGAGCAGCTGTCGCTGAGCCTCGGCCTCGACGCGGGTTCCTTGCGCGGTGCGATCATCGGCCACGTGCTCAGCAGCGATGATCCCGTGCTCGCCGGCAAGCGCTGGTCGACGCTCGACCTCGGCGTTTCATGGCGGACGCCGTGGAGCGGCGAACTCAGCGTCGGCGCGCAGAACCTCTGGTCGACGCCGATCGATTCGGCGGCCGACGCGGAAGCGAAGGCGCGCACGCCGTACATCCAGTACCGCCAAGACCTGTAGTCCGCTTCCGGTCGTTGGCGCGTGACGTCGGAGCGCTCCGCGCGCAACCGAGAGTCGCATCGGATTCGCGGTCCGGGCCCTCCTCGGGTGCTCCCGCGATCCGCCCTCCCTGCCTGGGGCACGCACTTCGCGCAGATGCAGGCCGCGTGACCTCTCCCGCGTGGCCGGCCGCGCCGTCCCGACCCGACCGCAGCGGTCCGCCCCTCGCCGCACCCAAGCGTGCACGCACCCCGATCGGGCCGGTCGCAGGCACGCTTCCAGCGCGCGCGCAAGTGTCTTCCACACTGCACTGCCGCATACCTGCGGGTGCTGCAAGTCGATGATTTTCTTCGCGAATACGCCACAAGTTAAGGCGCTGCTCAGGGATTCCCAAGGCGTAAGAATCTTGTTAGTATCGTCCACTGCCGAGGGTTTTTTGGTGGACCGTCTTGGTCGTTCCCATGGATGGGAGAGCACTTGTCCCGAGCTGTGACAACTCTGACGTTGGAGAGTGTAATGAATCTTATGAGCAACGAGCTTTTCAAAGCCGTGCGCTATGCGTTGTACGCAGGCACGACGGCGGTGGTCGGTTTGTCGGCCGCGCCTGTGCTTGCGCAGGATGAATCCAGCCAGCAGCTGGAAACGATCACGGTGACGGGTTCGAACATCCGTCGCGTCGATATCGAAACGTCCAACCCCGTCGTCACCATCGATCGCGCCGCGATCGAGAAGACCGGCAAGCTGACCCTCGGCGACCTCGTGCAGTCCCTGCCCGCAGTCACCGGTCCGAACACCAACCCGCAGGTCAACAACTCCGGCGGCAGCGGCTTCTCGAGCATCGGCCTGCGTGGCCTCGGTTCGCCGCGTACGCTCGTGCTGATCAACGGCCACCGCTTCCTCAGCGGCGACCCGAACGCGATCCCGGCCAACATGGTCGAGCGCATCGAAGTCCTGACCTCGGGCGCGTCGGCCGTGTACGGCTCGGACGCGATCGCGGGCGTCGTGAACTTCATCCTGCGCAGCGACTACCAGGGCGCGGAGTTCGCGCTCGACTACGGCATCTCCGACAAGGACGATGGCGAGAGCCAGGGCTACAGCTTCACGTTCGGCCACAGCACCGACCGTGGCAGCATCATGGGCGGCATCAACTACAAGAAGATCGACGGCGTGCTCTCGGGCCACCGCGACTTCTCGGCCAACGCGGTGTCCCGCCTCGGCTCGACCTCGAGCCCGATCGGCACCTTCGTCGGTGGTTCGCCGGCTTCGCCGTACGGCCGCATCCGCGTGCCGGAAGAGTTCCGCGACACCTACGATTGCACGTTCATCGCGCGCAACCCGGAAGCGAGCGGTCTGAACGTCGAAACCGACTACCACTGCTACGTCAACGCGAACGACCTGTACAACTATGCGACCGTCAACCTGATCATGACGCCGCAGGAGCGTACCGGCCTGTTCCTCAATGGCAACTACAAGCTGACCGACAACGTCGAAGCTTACCTGTCGGTGCTGAGCAACAAGACCTCGGCGTCGTTCCAGCTCGCGCCCGCCGTGTACGGCGCGGTGTACGGTGCGGTCGTCTCGGCCGACAGCTACTACAACCCGTTCGGCGTCGAGTTCTCGCCGTCGGTGGGTGACGACTTCCGCGCGCGTCTCGAATCGCTCGGCAATCGCGCGGCCGCCAATGGCACCGCGAACAACCAGGTGTCGACCGGCTTCCGTGGCTCGTTCGACGTGTGGAACGACTACCAGTGGAACTGGGAACTCGGTTACGACTACGGCCACGTGCACCAGAGCACGAAGACCCTCGGCCTGCCGGGCCTCGGCGCGCTGAACCAGGGCACGGGTCCGTCGTTCCTCGATGAGGTGACCGGCGAAGTCGTCTGCGGCACGCCGGACGATCCGATCGCGAACTGCACGCCGTTCAATCCGTTCAACCTGCAGGATCCGAACACGGTTGCCGCGCTGCTCGCATCGCAGCAGATCGGCGTCAGCCAGTTCTTCCAGATCCAGAAGGTCAAGCGCTTCGACCTCAACGGCGGCCTGTTCGAACTGCCGGGCGGCACCGTGCAGCTCGCGCTCGGCGTCAGCAAGCGCGACGAGTACATCAACTCGAACGTCGACACCAGCCTGCTGATCGACTTCAACGGCAACTGCGCGCTCGGCAGCCAGTGCGCCTCGGCGCTGCAGGGCGGCTACGACGTCAAGGAAGCCTACGCCGAGTTGTTCATCCCGATCGTCAAGGACATCCCGTTCCTTCACGCGTTGAACCTGACGCTGGGTGACCGCTACTCGAAGTTCAGCTCGTTCGGCAGCACCAACAACACCAAGATCGCGCTCGAGTGGCGCCCGATCGAAGACCTGCTGCTGCGTGGCACGGTGGCGGAAGTGTTCCGCGCGCCGACCATCGGCAACATCTTCTCCGGCGCGGGCAGCGATGCCCCGCGTATCTCGCGCGACCCGTGCGACTACTCGGGCACCGGCACCAACCCGAACGCAGGCCACCCGGGCTGCGTGGGCGTCCCGTCGACCGGTCCGTTCCAGAACGAGGCGGTGCAGAGCGGTTCGCAGCTCAACGCGATCGCGTCGGGTTCGGCCTTCGCGGGCTTCCCGATCGGTCCGGAGTCCGGCAAGTCGTTCGACTTCGGCGTGGTGTATGACCCGAACTGGCTGGAAGGCCTGTCGGTCAGCGCCGACATGTGGCGTCTGTACCTCAACAACAACATCACGAACATCGGCGCGCAGAGCGTGATCGACCTGTGCTTCGCCGGTCAGACGGAGTACTGCTCGCTGATCCGCCGCTTCCAGTCGGGCAACGGCGCGGGCCAGATCCAGACCCTGCTCGAGCCGACCGGCAACCTCGGTCGCGTCGACGTCGAGGGTGTGGACTTCGCGCTGAACTATCGCCTGCCGGAGTTCTCGTTCGGTCGCTTCAACGTCGCGCTCAATGCGACGTACCTGAGCAAGTACGACCTGCAGACGGCGCCTGGCCTGGGTGATGCCAACACCGTGTACCACTACTCCGGCCACTTCATGGGCTTCGGCTCCGCACAGGCGGCTGCCTGCCCGGGCGCCGGTGGTGGCGTGTGCCTGTTCCCGCGTTGGCGCGCACAGTCCAGCATCGGCTGGCAGATGGGCGCGTTCGACGCAACGTGGAACATGCGCTACATCGGTGGCTTCCGCATGGGTTCGCCGTCGCCGTCGCAGGACACGCATCCGTACGGTACCGGCAACGCGTCGCTGGACGGCCTGTACACCGACTACGGTTCGACGACGTACCACGACATCCAGTTCGGCTACAACATCGAGCCGATCAACACGCGCGTGGACCTCGGCGTGAACAACGTGGGCGACAAGCAGCCGCCGTTCCTGTACGCGAACAACACGCTGAACGCCAACACCGATCCGTCCAACTTCGACCTGATGGGCCGCTACTACTTCGGTCGCGTCACGGTCAAGTTCTAAGATCGGCTTAGGCTGTAAACTTGAAGGCCGCGCGGGCAATCCGCGCGGCCTTTTTTATTGCCCGAAGACCATGACTGCAATCGAATTCCCCGCTGTGTCCGCTGCCATCCGCGTTCGTGACTGGGCCGAGGCCGAACGTCAGGCCCGGCTGCACCTGTCGACGCACCCGCACCGCGAAGACCTGCTCCTGATGCTCGCGATCAGCCTGCAAATGCAGGACAAGATCGCCGACGCGGTCGCAGCCCATGCGCAGTTGACGCAGCGGTTCCCGCAGAACGCGACCTACTGGGGCAACTACGCGACCGCCTTGCGCGAGGCGGGATCGTTCGACGAGGCAGCCGCTGCGCACCAACGTGCCTTGCAGCTGGCGCCCGACGACGCGCACGAGCTGACCAACTACGGCTTGTTGCAGCTGCACCGGCGCGACTACCAGGCGGCGCGGGCGACCTTGTCGCGGGCGCTCGCGCTCAATCCAGGTTCACCCGAGGCTCGAATCCGCGCTGCTCGCGCCGCGGACGCGTGCCGCGAATACGACGAGGCCCAGGAACTGTTGGCGCCCTGGCGCAACTGGCTGCCGCTGGAAGACGACCTGCAGCTCGAACTCGGCGACCTGCTGCTGTCCAGCGGCGACGGTTTCGACGCGATTGCGGTACTGGAACAACTCGTCCAGCGCGCGCCCGCGAATGTCTCGGCGCTGGTCCACCTCGCTTCCGCCTACGAGCGCCTCAACAAGCTGCCGCAAGCGCAGGCGACGATGGCGCGCATCCAGCCGTTGCGGGCCGGCATCGGTCCCGCGCAGGCCGCCGAACTCACGCATGTGCTGGCCAAGATCGCCCAACGTGCCGGCGATCTCGACGATGCGCGAGTGTTGCTGGAGGGCGCGGGTCCGCGCGGCGAAGGTGATTTTGCGCATTACTTCAGCCTCGCCGACATCCACGCGCGGCTCGGCAATGTCGAACAGACGATGCAGGCGCTGGAATCGGCGCACGCGTTGCAGCAGGTCGAATTGAAACAGGCCGTGCCCGCTCGCTTCCAACCTGGCGCGAGCGTGCTGCCGGCCGCAGATCGATGCATCGAGCGGGCCGATTACGAGCGCTGGCCCACCTTGATCGCGCCGGAACAGGGCCAGTCGCCAGTCTTCATCGTGGGCTTCCCGCGATCGGGCACGACCCTGCTCGAGCAGATGCTCGATGCGCATCCGCACCTGCAGTCCATGGACGAAAACCCGTTCCTCAACAAGCTGTGCGACCAGCTCGCGGACCAGGGGATCATGGTTCCGTACGACATCCATCGCCTCGGCCAGCGCGACTGCGACGAGCTGCGACGCCGTTACCTCACGATGGTGTGCCGCACCGTGCCGCGTCAGTGGGATGCGCAGATCGTCGACAAGAATCCGCTCAACATGCTGTGGCTGCCGTTCATCCACCGCCTGTTCCCGAATGCGCGCTACATCCTCGCGCTGCGCCATCCCTGCGACGTGATCCTGAGCTGCTACATGCAGAACTTCCGCTCCAACATGCTCGCGGCGGCGTGCACCACGCTCGAGCGGCTCGCGACGGCCTACGTCGCTTCGATGCGCAACTGGCTGCATCACGTCGAGGTGCTGCAGCCGGCAGTGCTCAATGTCCGCAACGAGGAACTGATCGCCGACCCGACCGCGCAGGCGCAGCGGATCGGTGCATTCCTAGGCCTCGAGGACGCCTCGCCGCTGTTGCGCTTCGACCAGCACGCGCGCGACAAGGGCTTCATCGCGACGCCGAGCTACACCCAGGTGATCCAGCCGATCAATGCCAAGGGCATGAATCGCTGGCATCGCTATCGCGCGTACCTCGATCCCGTCCTGCCGATCCTCGAGCCGATGCTCCGGCACTGGGAATATCCGACCGCTCCCGCGCCCGAGGCGGCGATCCGCGCATCTGCGTGACGAATGCGCTCAGGCAGAGGTCGCACGCGCAAGCGCCGCGCGCAACGGATCGAGCAGGTCTCCGTACCGCGCCGCGCGCGCGGTGTCACGCCTGAGCGGCTGGCGCACCTGCATCGCACTCGGCGAGCGCACGTCGCGTTCGGTTCGGTGGAACTCGAGGCAGCCAGGCTCGAACGGCAGCCCGCAGTGCTCGAGCAGCGCGCGGATGCGCGCCTCGGGCGCCGCCACGAGCTGCTCGTGCACGCTCTCGAACAGCTGCCCCGGTTGCAGCGGGAGCGCGGCGACGACCGATCGGTCGAACTCGCGCCAGAAACCGGCCAGGTCATCGAACGTGCGTGAATACTCGTTGTTGTGCAGCAGCTGCCGATAGCATGAAAAACACGTTTCGAGCGGATCCCGGCGCACCGCGATGATCCGCGCACCCGGCAGCATCGCGCGGATCGCGCCGAAGTAGTACCAGTTGTTCGGCAGCTTGTCGGTGAATCGCGGTCGACGCGCGGTCCAGTGCGCCGTGCGTTCGAGGTAGCGCTCCCCGAGTCGCTTCCAGTCGGCGGCTTGCATCGCGGGGACCCAGGCCGGGAACGCCTGCGCGCGACGGCGCGACTCCTCGGCGATCACGAGCGGCAGGTCCGGCAGTTCGCCCGCGCCTTCGACCGCGCTGTGCGATGCGAGGATCTGCTCGATCAGGGTCGAACCCGATCGCGGAAGGCTCGTGACGAAGATGGCCGCCTTGCCGAAGTCGCCCGACCCGGTCGCAGGTGCCTGTTCGAACGCGGCGCGCACCGCGGTCATCTGCGCGGCGAACGTCGCTCCATCCCAGCGACGGCGCCGACGTGCAATCGTGTTCGACGCCGCGAGCGCGGCCATCGATTCGGCCAGCCGACCCTCGTCGTCGAGCGCCTTCGCGAGCGCGAAGCCGATTGCGACGCGATCGTCGTCGCTTCCACGCGCATCGCGCAGGGCGGATTCCATGCGTGCGACGTCGCCGGCCTCGAACTTCATCGTCTTGAGATCGGCCAGGCCCCACCAGGCCATGCCGGTCCAGGGCCGCTCGGCGAGGATGCGCCGGTACTCGGCGGCCGCTTCGTCCGCGTGGCCCGAAACGCGCAGCATGTCCGCGAGCAGCGCGCGCGCGTCGGCGTGCGCGGGCGCCAGTGCGACCGCTTCGCGCAGCGCGACGACCGCTTCGTCATGGCGCACGCAGCGCGTCAGCAATACGCCGAGGTTGTAGTGCGCGACCGCGTAGCCCGGCTGCAGATCGCAGCATCGACGCAACGCCGCGATCGCCTCGTCGTACTGCCCGGCTTCGGCCAGCACGGTGCCGAGCGTGTTGTGCTGCAACGGATCGTCGGGCCGTTGTGCCACGCCGCGCGAGGCGGCCAGGATCGCATCCGCATGGTCGCCGCGCAGGCTGCGCATGCCTGCGCGCAGGCGCAGCACCTCGGGATGCGATCCGGAACGCGCGAACAGCGGCGCGAGCGCCTGCTCGGCCTGCTCGACGCGACCGGCCTCGAGCGCCTGCGCGGCGGCGACGACCTGCATCGCCTGCGCGCGATCAAGGCCCTGCAGGCGGGAAACGGGTGGCGGAGCGGGTGGCGGCATGCGGGCCGTGCGGACGCGCGGGATCGATCACGAGTCTACGCGATCATGCGGTTTCCGCGCCCGCGGGCGCGCCGTCGGGCGGGATGCCGTGCCGATCGAGTTGCCCGCATCCGATCAGAAGCTGTTGACGTCGAACCCGTCCGCCATCGGCACGTCCGCGCCTTCGGCGAGTCGGATCTTCAGTGCGAGGCCATCGCGCGAGTCGGCGTGGTTGAGCGCTTCCTCCAGCTCGATCTTGCCTTCCTTGTACAGCGCGTACAGCGCCTGGTCGAAGGTCTGCATGCCTTCCTGCAGGCTGCGATCCATCGCTTCCTTGACCTCGTGGACCTGGCCGCGGCGCAGCAGGTCGCGGATGTGCGGCGTGTTCAGCAGCACCTCGACCGCGGGCAGGCGGTGGCCGTCCTTGCCCATCACGAGGCGCTGGCTGATGACCGCGCGCAGGTTCAGCGCGACGTTCATGAGGATGTTCTTGTGCGCGGCCTCGGGGAAGAAGTTGAGGATGCGCTCGATCGTCTGGTCGGCGTTGTTGGAGTGCAGCGTCGCGAGGCAGAGGTGGCCCGTTTCGGAGAACGTGATCGCGGCCTCCATCGTGGTCGCATCGCGGATCTCGCCGATCAGGATCACGTCGGGCGCTTCGCGCATCGCGTTCTTGAGCGCCTCGTGGAAGCTGTGCGTGTCGAGCCCGACCTCGCGCTGGTTCACCACCGATTTCTTGTGGCGGTAGAGGTATTCGATCGGGTCCTCGATCGTGAGGATGTGGCCCGAGGTGTTGGAATTGCGGTGGTCGATCATCGACGCGAGCGTGGTCGACTTGCCCGAACCGGTGGCACCGACCAGCAGGATCAAGCCGCGCGGTTCCATGATGATGCTCTTGAACAGCTGCGGCAGGCGCAGCTGCTCGATCGTCGGGATCTCGCTCTTGATCGCGCGGATCACCATGCCGACTTCGCCGCGCTGCTTGAACACGTTGACGCGGAACCGTCCCGCGTCCTTGACCGCGATCGCCATGTTGAGCTCGAGGTTCTTCTCGAACTGCGGCACTTGCCCCTCGTCCATGAGCGAATACGCGATCTTCTTGACCATGCCGTTCGGCATGCCGGTGTTGCCGAGCGGATACAGCTTGCCCTCGACCTTGATGTTCACCGGGGCGCCGGTGGTCAGGAACATGTCCGACGCACCCTTCTCCGTCATGAGCTTCAGGAAATATCCGATGTCCATCTGCGATCTCGCTGGGGTATCTGGGGGCGTCCGCGGGCGGCCGATTGCAATCGAGGCTCCGGCCTTCACACAATACCAGCCGGCACCCGTCCCTGAACGTGGAAATATATGACACCCGACCGCCGAAAAATCCATGCACTGGTCGTGCTTCCGGCCATCATGGCGATGCTCGTGGCCTGCGCGCCGACCCGGCCTCCGACCGACCAGCTCGATGCGGCCTCGCGTGCGCTCGGTGCCGCGCGCGATGCGGGTGCGGCGGAACGCGCCGCGGCTGATTATCGGGCCGCCGCGAGCGGCTTCGACCAGGCGCAAGCCGCGCAGGCGCGAGGCGACTACGACGAAGCGGCGCAGTTCGCGCGCCAGTCGCTCTCGGACAGCGAACTCGCGGTCGCGCGCGCGCGTCGGGCCGCCGCGCGCGCGGAGGTCGATCGACTGCGCGATCAGAACGCCACGCTCACGCGCGACCTCGCCGCGCCCGCCGCCTTCGAGGAGCAGCCATGAACGTCCGCTTCGCGTCTTCGCTGCTCACGCTCGTGCTCGCGGCGGGCGTCACCGACGCGCGCGCCCAGGTCCGCCGCGAACTGGATGCGCCACCGCCGGCCGAGTACGAGCAACTCGCCATGCGCCTCGACCGCCTCGCCGCGGACCCCGCTCTCGGCACGCGGGTCCCGGCGGAGATCGCGCGTGCGCGCGTCGCGCTGCAGCAGCTCGCGGAGGCGCGGCGCCGCGACCGCGAGCACTGGGCCTACGTCGCGGAACGGCGCATCGAGACCGCGCGCGCGACGGCCGAAGCCGCGGTGCTCGAAGCGGAGCGCGACGAACTCCAGCGCGACGGCGATCGCCTGCAACTCGAACTCGCGCGCCGCGACGCCGCGCAGGCGCGTGCGGAACTCGAACGCCAGCGACTGCAGGCGCAGATCCGCGCGGAAGAGGCAGAGCGACTGCGCCTCGAAGCCGACGCGGCGCGCGCGGAAGGCGAGCAGGCTGCGCTCGCGGCCGAGTCGGCGCGCGCCGAAGTCGCGCAGGCCAAGCGCATGGCGAATGCGCAGGCGCGTGCGAATGCACTGAAGAAGAAGGAAGCGGAACTAGAAGCCGCGCTCGCGGGCGGCACTGCGGCCAAGCAGGCGCCGCGCGAGATCAGAGTGCCCGAGTCGCTGTTCGTGCAGGGCGAGGCGACGTTCGCGGGCGGTGCTTCCGCGCGATTTGCGCGCATCGTCAACGACGTCAAGTCGGCTCCGGCCGCGAGTCGCGTCCGCATCGTGTCGCGCTCCTCCGACGCCGGCCTCGCCGATCGCCGCGCGGCGATGGTCCGCAACGCACTGGTGGCCGGGGGCGTCGCCGATGCGCGGCTTTCGATCGATGCGGGCAAGGCGAAATCCGCCTCGATGCGGATCGTCGTCGGCGATGGCGCAGGCTGAACGCCGGCCTTCGCCGTGACCGCGACGACACGAGCGCACGCCTCGGCGCGCATCACGGCGGCACGTCGCAAGTGATTGATTACAGGACTGTCGTTGCAGCTTTTCCGGCGCCGTGCGCCGACCGATGGCACGTTTTCGGCGTTGCCAAGCATCGGTCGAAGGAGTAGCGTCTGTCTCCCAAGTGGCTCACGTCCAGAGGCCCACTTGGGCAAGGCCCAAGCCCCATGACAGCAGCGACCGCAAGCGAGGCCCTCGACGCCCCGGGACACCGGGAGTCGGGTCGTGTGGTCGGATGTTTTCCTGGCAGTGGCGTCCGTTCCGAACGGCCGACGCCTCCGCACCGGTCCTGCATCACGTCAGGCGGCCAGGGCGGCTCCTTCCGAGCCAATCGCAGTCCAGCTGCAACTCGTCCCGCAACGCAGCGACGCGGCTTCGCCGCCGCGTCGCTGCGTCCGCGGTGTTCGCGCCAAGAGGAGGTCAGCAGATGTTCGAGCAGAACCAGCAAGAAGTCGAAGCACTGATGCAGAGCAACGCGGAGTTCCGCAGCCTCTACCAGAGGCACAAGGAACTGGACAGCAAGGTTCGCGACGCCGAGCTCGGCGTACTGCCGATGGACGATGTGACACTGCTCAACATGAAGAAGGAAAAGTTGCACGCGAAGGATCGACTCACGTCGATGTGGTCCTCGCACACCGCCGCACACTGAGCGGCCGAATCGCGACGTAACCGCCACCGCGTCCAGCGGGCGGCGAGTCGAAGCGGGCTGCCGCGAGGCGCGGCAGCCCGAGGCGAGGCCCGGCGCGTCGCCCATCGCGACGAGCGTATTGTGCGCGGCGCGAGCCACCCTTCGCGCGCGCTCCCGCTGCCCGCGCTGGTTCCTCTCGGTTATCATCCGCAGGCGTTCCCCCGGGAACGCCGCCCGAAACCCGTGCCCGCTGCTCCGGTGCGTACCGGCGGTGCCGCATCGCCTTCGCAGCACCCATCGCGGGCTGCCGAGCGGCGCGACGCGCCCCGGTCGAACGGACCCGCCGGCCTCGCCGCAGCGGAGCCCGCATGACCGTCCACGACAGCGTCCTCGAACTCATCGGCAACACGCCGATGGTGAAGGCCCAGCGCCTCGACACCGGGCCCTGCGAACTCTTCCTCAAACTCGAGAGCGCGAACCCGGGCGGGTCGATCAAGGACCGGATCGGACTCTCGATGATCGAGGGCGCGGAGAACGCCGGCAAGCTCCAGCCCGGCGCGACCCTCGTCGAAGGCACCGCAGGCAATACCGGGCTCGGACTCGCGCTGGTCGCGCAGGCCAAGGGCTACCGCCTCGTGCTCGTCGTCCCCGACAAGATGAGCCGCGAGAAGATCTTCAACCTCAAGGCGATGGGCGCCGAGGTCGTGCTCACGCGCTCTGATGTCGCCAAGGGGCATCCCGAGTACTACCAGGACCTCGCCGAGCGCATCGCCCGCGAGACGCCGGGCGCGTACTTCATCAACCAGTTCGGCAATCCCGACAATCCGATCGCGCACGAACAGTCGACCGGACCCGAGATCTTCGAACAGCTGGGCGGCAAGGTCGACGCGATCGTGTTCGGCTGCGGTTCGTCCGGCACGATGACGGGCCTCTCGCGCTACTTCGCGCGCGTGTCGCCCGCGACCGAATTCATCCTCGCCGATCCGGTCGGTTCGATCCTCGCGCAGTACATCAACGAGGGCACGCTGTCGGACAAGTCCGCGAGCTGGATGGTCGAAGGCATCGGCGAAGACTTCCTGCCCTCGATCAGCGATTTCTCGCGCGTGAAGAAGGCCTTCGCGATCAGCGACAAGGAGAGCTTCCTGACCGCGCGGGAACTGCTGTCGAAGGAGGGCGTGTTCGGGGGGTCCTCGACCGGCACGCTGCTCGCCGCGGCGCTGCGGTACTGCCGCGAACAGAGCGAGCCGAAGCGTGTCGTCACGCTCGTCTGCGACACCGGCAACAAATACCTGTCGAAGATGTACAACGACTACTGGATGCTCGACAACGGCTTCCTCGACCGCCAGCCGACCGGCGACCTGCGCGACCTGATCCTGCGCCCGTATGCGCAGCGCGACACCGTGGTGGTCGGGCCGAACGAGCTGCTGGTCACCGCCTACAACCGCATGAAGCTCTACGACGTCTCGCAGCTCCCGGTCATGGATGGCGACTCGATCGTCGGCATCCTCGATGAATCGGACCTGCTGCTGCACGTGCACGCCGACCACGCGCGCTTCCGGGATCCGGTCTCGACCGCGATGGCGACCAAGCTGCAGGTGCTCGACGTGAAGTCCCCGATCGAGGCGTTGATGCCGGTGTTCGACGCGGGGCACGTGGCGATCGTGATGGACGGGTCGAAATTCGTCGGCCTGATCACGCGGATCGATCTGTTGAACTATCTGAGGCGGAGGGCGGGATGACCCCTCGCCGAAACGGAATGAGCGCCACCGGGTCCATCGCATGAGGCGGGCCGTGCGACTGCTCGCCGGCAGGATCCGCGCCGCGATCGTCGCCCGCACGCGTGGGGAAGACATCGGGCCGGAAGAATACGTGCGCCTCGCCTACCTCGTCCTGCTTCGCCGCCAAATCGACGAGACCGGCATCAACGACTGGCGTCGTCGGATCGAACGGGGAACGTTCGACACGCAACGCGTGCTGGACGCCCTGCTTGGATCGGACGAATACCTCGCCAACCACGGCGCGGACATCTTCCGCTACCTGCATCTCGCGCGCCAGCAATGGATCCGTTCGGTCGATGCCTTCGATTCCATCCTCGACATCGGCGGCAGCAGTGCGGGCCGCCGCGAAGGCGCGCTGATAGAGCTCGGCTATCCCCATCGTCCCTCGCGCCTCGACATCCTCGACCTTCCCCCGGATCGCCAGTTCTGGGGAGAGCCGACCTTCGACCAGACCGAGCCCGTGGATTTCGATTGGGGGCGCGTCACGTATTTCCACGGCAGCGCCGAAGACGTCGCGAACGTGGCTGCATTGCAGGCGCGCCGCTACGAGTGTGTCTTCATGGGCCAGGCGATCGAGCACATCCTTCCGGAAAAATTGCCCGCGTTGCTGGGATGGATCCGCGCGCACTTGCTGCCAGGGGGGCGCTTCATCATGGACACGCCCAATCGCGCGATCACGAAGATCCATTCGCCGCACGCCTACATCAACGCGGACCACAAGCTGGAATACACGCCCGCACAGCTGGAAGACGTGTTCAATGCGGCCGGCTTCTCGGTCGTGCGCAGGACCGGACTCGTGCACCTGCCGCAGATGGCACGCTCGGGCATATTCGATGCACGCTGGTTCCCGCAGGCGACCCTCGTGCACGACGACGCGGACGCTTCCTACCTGTTCGCGTTCGAAGCGATACCCGAAACGAAAACCCTGGACACTCCGACGCCATGAAAAAGACCCAGCGACACCTCGGCACCCGTGCGATCCACGCCGGCCAGTCACCCGATCCGTCCACCGGCGCGATCATGGTGCCGATCTATGCGACCTCGACCTACGTGCAGAAGAGCCCCGGCGTGCACCAGGGCTACGAATACTCTCGCACGCAGAACCCGACGCGCATGGCGTACGAACGCTGCGTCGCCGATCTCGAGGGCGGGCGCCAGGGCTACGCGTTCGCTTCGGGTCTCGCTGCCGCAGGCACGGTGCTCGAGCTGCTGGACAGCGGCGACCACGTCATCGCGATGGACGACCTCTACGGCGGCAGCTACCGGCTGTTCGAACGCGTGCGTCGGCGCAGCGCCGGTCTCGATTTCACGTTCATCGACCTCAACGATATGGCGGCGCTGAAGGCCGCGCTGAAACCGAACACGCGAATGATCTGGGCCGAGACACCGACCAACCCGATGCTCAAACTCGTCGATCTGGACAAGGTCGGCGCGTTTGCGCGCAAGCACGGGCTGATCTTCGTGGTCGACAACACGTTCTGCTCGCCCATGCTTCAGCGGCCGA
Organism: Lysobacteraceae bacterium; assembly: GCA_004143945.1. Classification (GTDB taxonomy): domain Bacteria; phylum Pseudomonadota; class Gammaproteobacteria; order Xanthomonadales; family Rhodanobacteraceae; genus Dokdonella_A. The sequence continues at coordinate 145,739 of SEHB01000003.1, read as the reverse complement.
TCGAGCATGGCGCCGACATCGTCGTGCATTCGGCGACCAAGTACCTCAATGGCCACTCGGACATGGTCGGAGGCGTCGCGGTCGTCGGCGGCAGCGCCGAGCTCGCCGAACAGATGGCCTTCCTGCACAACTCGGTCGGATCGGTCGCCGGTCCATTCGATTCCTTCCTTGCGATGCGCGGCCTCAAGACACTGCACCTGCGCATGCGCGCGCACTGCGAGGGCGCGCTCGAGCTCGCGCGCTGGCTCGAGAAGCATCCGGCGGTCGAACGCGTGATCTATCCGGGCCTGAAGTCGCACCCGCAGCATGCGCTGGCGAAGAAGCAGATGGACGGCTTCGGCGGGATCGTCTCGATCGAGGTCAAGGGCGGCCTGCGCAAGGCGCGCAAGGTGCTCGAGCGATGCGAATTGTTCGCGCTGGCCGAATCGCTCGGTGGCGTAGAAAGCCTGATCGAGCATCCCGCGATCATGACGCACGCGTCGATCCCGCCGGCGAATCGAAAGAAGCTCGGCATCAGCGATTCGCTGATTCGGCTATCCGTCGGGGTGGAGGACCTCGCGGACCTTCGCGACGAACTCGCCCATGCGATGGCGTGACAGGATGCCGTGGCTCCTGTCGGAAATCCCCGCGCGCGCGCACGCCGGGTGCGGATACCGCCCGCGATGAGCGCCGCTTCGGCATCGCGGCTCGTTTCGGCGTGGGAACGCTACGGCCTGGCGACGATCGTCGCGAGCTCTTGCTTGATGCGTGCGTTCCTCAACCGCAACTACGATGCGTCGCTGGTGGTGCGGGACGAAGGCGGCTACCTCTCCAATGCCGCTGCGTTCGCCGGCTTCGCGTTTGACGGCGCGAGCTCATACCACGCCGGATATTCCTTGCTGATCGCACCGGCATTCCTGCTGTTCGACAAGCCGACCTCGATCTATCACGGCGTGCAGGCCGTCAATCTTCTGCTGGCGGCGATATCCATCCTGCTTGTGCACCGTCTGATTGCCGAACTTTTCCCGGACGAACGCGCCGCGCGGCGCCTGCTCGCTCTTGCGGTTGCAGCCGCATATCCGGCGTGGATGGTGCTTTCTTCGCTCGCGATGTCCGAAAACGCGATGGTCCCATCGTTCTGCGCTGCAACCTGGTTATGCCTGCAGGTTGGCCGGCGTGGCGGTCGGTACTGGATCGGCTGGGGCATCGCGTGTGGTTGGCTGTATTTCATACACCCCACGGCGATAGCGTCCATCGGGGTCGCGTTCGCGATCGCCATCCTGTTTGCGGTTCGACGTCGCGAGTGGGGCTGGTTCTTCGCCTTCCTCCTAGTGTGCGCTTCGCTGATCGTGGTGTACGCAAGCTGGGTGCAGCCGTGGCTCATATCGCGACTCTCCGTCGGGAGCTATCCACCCAATCTTCACTACCCGTCCTGGCAAGCGGCATTGCAGCCCCTGCTTTCCGCCGGAGGCCTCATTAATCTTGCGCAGCGGCTCGCGGGACACACGTTCTACTTGCTTGCCGGTTCACTTTGGCTCGTTTGGTTCGCGTCGTCGCAGCTCCTGAGGGACCTCGTTGCAAGCACGCGCGCGCGGGGGCTGGAACCCGAAATCGGCGCCGCCGCCTTCGCGATACTCGGCCTGCTCGGGACGCTCGCGCTATCCGCGCTGACATTCGCGGCGCAAGACGCGCAGCGGCTTGATCACTGGATGTATGGGCGATACCTCGAAGGGGCAATGATGCCCGCGCTTGCGATGGGATATCTCGCAATGCCCTCACGGCTCGATCGCACCGCGCTCGCGGGACTGCTGCTTGGCGCGGCGTGCGCCGTCGTGCTGGCGGGCGCCGAACCGGGTACCGTCATCAACATGCTCAACGTGACTGCACTTTGGCAAGCATCCGTCCTGCAGGACCGCCAGGTGCCGGAGTGGTGGCTGGCGGCTGGGGTCGTCGCGAGCATGATCCTCCTCGTGCGGAACGACCTCGCGCGCTCGGCAATGTTCGTGATCGTGTTCCTTGCCTGTACCGGGCTGGTCTACGCTCGCTTCCTGCTGCCTTGCCACGAAATCTATGCCGAGCGCTTCGCCCTTGCCGAGCATATCCGGACGCAGATCGCCCATTCGCCGACATGCGTCGGCCTCGATGTCGATTCCGCCGGTCCCTCGGAGAATTCCATCGAGATGTGGGCCAAGTACGGTGCCCACTTGTTCGGCAACGGCTTGCGTCGGACGACGGTGGAGGAGTGGCGGACCTCGTGCGACGGTCCGCTCATATCCTGGTCGAGGGACCTCGATCGGCGCGTCGCCGGCCTCACGGCAGTGGCGAGCGAGAAGCACGACGCGATGTCGACTCGTCCCGGCCCATTTCTGTGGTTGCGCGACGCTGCGCGCTCGCCGTCCTGGCTCACGGTCGGCGACAAGGTCGTTGCGAGCGCAGACAATCAGCAGCTCGGCTTGATGCTCGGCGAAGGGTGGTACGCGCCCGAACCAGCGGGAGTCTGGTCCGCGGGTGACGCGGAACTGTGGCTCCCGATCGATGCGGCCTGCCGGAAGGCATGTCGCGTGGCAATGCTGGTGCAGCCGTTGCGAGCCTCGGCAGCGCAACCGCTCGTGCTCGAGGTGCGCGTCGAAGAGCGGGTGGTCGCGCATTGGCGCATCGATGCGGAACGCGAGCAATGGCATTCCTTCGAATTGCCCCCCACCATCGACACCGCGCGCGATACGCGAATCCGGCTTTCCACCCGTCAGGCAACTACGCCAGCGGCGCTCGGCATCTCGGCCGATTCTCGGGTTCTCGGCGTGAAGCTGCACGAGCTTCAGCTGCGGGCTGCGTCGGACTCATGACGCGCGTCTCACGCAATCCCCATCCGTTGCCGAGCGTGCAGGGCGCATCGCGGCGTCGGATGAACCCTCATGCATCCAGCCCGGCCACTCCGCGAAAACACTCCAGCGCCTGAGGATTCGCCAGCGCATCCGTGTTCTTCACCTCGCGCCCGTGGATCGTGTCGCGCACCGCGATCTCGGTGATCTTGCCCGAGATCGTGCGCGGGATGTCGGCCACCTGGAGGATCTTCGCCGGGACGTGGCGAGGCGTGGTGTTGGTGCGGATCTGCTTCGCGATGCGATCCCGCAGCGCGTCATCGAGCACGATGCCCTCGCGCAGCCGCACGAACAGGATCACGCGTTCGTCATCGCCCCATTGCTGGCCGACCGCGACCGACTCGAGCACCTCGGGTACCTGTTCGACCTGGCGGTAGATCTCGGCCGTGCCGATGCGCACGCCGCCGGGATTGAGCGTCGCGTCGGAACGCCCGTAGATCACCACGCCGTCGTGCGCGGTCAGCAGCGCATGGTCGCCGTGGCACCAGACGCCGGGAACGCGGGAGAAGTACGCGGCCTGGTATTTCGCGCCGTCGGGATCGTTCCAGAAGAACACCGGCATCGACGGGAACGGCGCGGTGCACGCGAGCTCGCCCTTCTCGCCGCGCACGGGCTTGCCCGCATCGTCGAGGATCTCGACCTTCATGCCGAGTCCACGGCACTGGAGTTCGCCACGATGGACCGGCAGCACCGGGCAGCCGAGCGCGAAGCACGACACGATGTCGGTGCCACCGGAGATCGACGCGAGCAGCACGCGCTCCTTGATGTCGCGGTAGACGTAGTCGTAGCTCTCCGGAGCGAGCGGCGAGCCGGTCGAGAGGATCGTCTTCAGGTGGATCAGCTTGTGCGTCTCGCGCGGCTTCACGCCGGCCTTCTCGATCGCACTGATCCATTTCGCGCTGGTGCCGAACACGCTGATGCCGACCTCGTCGGCGAGGTCCCAGAGCGCATTGCCGTCGGGGTGCGAAGGCGAACCGTCGTAGAGCACGAGCGTCGCGCCGACCGCGAGGCCCGATACCAGCCAGTTCCACATCATCCAGCCACAGGTCGTGTAGTAGAAGATGCGGTCCTCGCGCTTGAGGTCCGTGTGCAGTACCAGTTCCTTGAGGTGCTGGATCAACGTACCACCGGCGCCGTGCACGATGCATTTCGGCACACCGGTGGTGCCGGACGAGTACATCACGTAGAGCGGGTGGTCGAACGGCAATGCGACGAACTGGGGCGCGTGCTCGCCGTCGCCGAGGAAGTCCGGCCATGCCACGGCACCGCGCAGCCCATCGAGCGAAGGCGCATCGCCGCCGTACGGAATCACCACGAGCGTCTCGACGCTCGGCAATTCGCCGAGCACGTCGCGGATCTTGCCGAGGCAGTCGAAGCGCTTGCCGCCGTAACCGTACTGGTCGGCCGTGAACAGCACCTTCGGCGCGATCTGGCCGAAGCGGTCGACCACGCCGCGGATGCCGAAGTCGGGCGAGCACGACGACCAGGTCGCACCGAGCGACGTGGTCGCGAGCATCGCGACCACGGTTTCGGGGATGTTCGGCAGGAAGCCGGCGACACGATCGCCGACGCCGACGCCAGCGTCCTTCAGCGCATGCGCGAGGCGACCGACCTCGGCGTGCAGTTCGGCATAGGTGTACTCGCGCTTGTGGCCCCATTCGTTGCGGAACACGATCGCGCAACGGTCATCCTTGTAGCGCAGCAGGTTCTGCGCGAAGTTCAGCGTGACGTTCGGGAACCAGCGCGCGCCGGGCATCTTCTCGCGGTCGACCAGCACCGGCTCCATCTCGCCATGCGCGCGGATGCCGCAGAACTCCCACACCAGCGACCAGAACCTGTCCGGCTGGCGCACCGAGAAATCGTACAGCGCCGCGTAGCGGCGGATGTCGTCGTTGCCGGTACTCTCGCGCACGAAACGCATGAAGCGGCTGATGTTCGCGCGCTCGACGCGATCGCTGCCAGGTTCCCAGATCGGCTTGTTCATCGGCATGGCGGCATGGGTCGACATCGGTTCGGGCACTCCCTCGCACTGCGCGGCGCGAAGGCGACGCCGACCGATTATCGGCGAACGGGCCGCGCGGGGGCCAGCCGCGCCCGCGACGCCGCATTCACGCGAGCAGTTCGAGCAACTCGGCGCGCGACACCGCGCGATTCTCCGCCTCGCCGCGGCGCCGGTATTCGAACGTCCCGGCCGCGAGGCCGCGTTCGCTGACGACGATCCGGTGCGGGATGCCGATCAGCTCGATGTCGGCGAACATCGGGCCCGGGCGCAGTCCGCGATCGTCGAGCAGCACCTCGACGCCGCGCGCGACGAGCTCGTCGTGCAGCTTCTCGGCTTCCTCGCGCACCTGTGCGTTCTGCGCGCCGTTGATCGGGCAGATCGCGACGCGCCAGGGCGCCATCGGCTCGGGCCAGAGGATGCCGGCGTCGTCGTGGTTCTGTTCGATCGCGGCGGCGACGATGCGGCTGACGCCGATGCCGTAGCAGCCCATCTGCATCACCTGCGCCTTGCCGCCATCGTCGAGCACGGTCGCGCCGAGCGCCTTCGCATAGGTGTCGCCGAGCTGGAACACATGGCCGACTTCGATGCCGCGCGCGATCGCGAGCGTGCCATGGCCATCGGGCGAAGGATCACCCGCGAGCACCTTGCGAAGGTCGGCGACGCGCGTGGTGCGCGCATCGCGCTCCCAGTTGGCGCCGCGCCAGTGGGTGCCGTCCTGGTTGCCGCCGCAGACGAAGTCGGCGACCGCCGCCGCGCTGCGGTCGACGATGACCGGGATCGAATCGGGCAATTCGACCGGGCCGATGAAGCCGGGCTTGACGCCGGTGACGCGCACGATCTCGGCCTCGTCGGCCAGCGTGACTTCGCCGGGCAGTTCCTCGAGCTTGGCCGCCTTGACCTCGTTGATCTCGTGGTCGCCGCGCACGCACAGCGCGACGAGGCCGTCGCGACCGCGCACGAGCAGGGTCTTGATGCACTGCGCAGGGGCCACGCCGAGGAAGGCCGAAACCTCGTCGATCGTCTTCTGCACCGGCGTCGCGACGCGCTCCGCCGTCGCGGTCGGCGCCGGCCGCGGCGTCGCCGGCGCGAGCGCCTCGGCCAGCTCGATGTTGGCCGCGTAGTCGGACGCATCCGAGAACGCGATCGCGTCCTCGCCCGAATCGGCGAGCACCTGGAACTCGTGGCTGGCGTTGCCGCCGATCGCACCGGTGTCCGCCTGCACCGCGCGGAAACGCAGTCCGAGGCGCGTGAAGATGCGCCCGTAAGTGTCGTACATGTTGCGGTATTCGCGCTCGAGGCAATCAGCCGTCAAGTGGAATGAGTACGCGTCCTTCATGAGGAATTCGCGCGCACGCATCACGCCGAAGCGCGGCCGGATCTCGTCGCGGAACTTCGTCTGCACCTGGTAGAAGTTGACCGGCAGCTGCTTGTAGCTGCGCAGTTCGTGGCGTGCGAAGTCGGTGACGACTTCCTCGTGCGTCGGACCGTAACAGTACCAGGCGTCCTTGCGGTCCTTGATCTTGAGCAACTGTCCGCCGAATTTTTCCCAGCGGCCGGTCTCTTCCCACAGTTCCTTCGGCTGCACCGAGGGCATCAGCACCTCGAGCGCACCGGCGCGGTCCATCTCCTCGCGCACGATCGCCTCCACGCGCGCGAGCACGCGCAAGCCGAGTGGCGACCAGGTGTAGAGGCCCGAAGCGAGCTTGCGGATCATGCCGCTGCGGATCATCAGCCGATGGCTGGCGATCTCCGCGTCGGCGGGTACTTCCTTGACGGTCGCGAGATGAAAGCGGGAAAGGCGCATGGCAGTAGGGCGTGGACGACGGAACCGTCGATTCTAGCAGCGCGGGCAGCGCGGGCAGCGCACGCTCATGCGGCGCAAGGTGGCCGCGGCGCAGGGGATGCCGCAAACGCGCGCATCGACGTCACGGAGGCTAGACGCATGCGCGCCGGCCCGCGCCCTTCGATCGGACGCCCGCGCCGACGGCAATGCGCGCGCAGAGCCGGTTCAGTTCGTGCAGAACAGCGAGATCTGCTGGTTCGCCTTGTCGATCTGCGCCTGCCGATCCTTCGCCGCGTCGAGGTCGACGGGGAAGCCGTCCGCATCCACCGCGGGCTGCTGGCCTTGCAGTGCCGACAGGTTGCCGCGCGCGATCTCGCAATTGCGCTTGATGTCGTCGGGCGAGTAACCGGCCGCCGCGGCGAGCGATGTTCCCGCACTGGCCGCGCCCGTCGCGTCCGCGGGCGCCGCCTCGTCGTTCGTCGCGACGCCGCCCTTGAGCCGGATCTTCTGCGCGTTCGCACTTGCGGGCGGCGGGGAGTCGGAGAAGTGGCGGACGCCATTCGCGTCGGTCCACGAGTACATGTCGGCGGCGAGCGCGGGCACGCAGGCGGCGAGCAGGAACAGCAGGGGCCAGGAACGCTTCATGGGGGCTTTCGCATCTCGGATGGGCGCCGCGAGGCGCCGGACAGGCGACTGGATAGCACCAGTCGGCACACGATACAAGCAAGAAACCGCGGAATTGAGGATCACGGTACACTCCGCCCATCGCAGCCCAGCCTCGCGGATCGACATGGAACCGAGCCCGACCGGAGCGCGCAAGCCACCGCGCGGAATCTACCTGCTGCCGAACCTGTTCACGACGGCCGCGATGTTCGCGGGGTATTACGCGATCGTGGCGGGTATCGGCGGGCGCTACACGCAGGCCGCGATCGCGGTGTTCGTCGCTGCGATCCTCGACGGCCTCGACGGCCGGGTCGCGCGCCTGACCGGCACGCAGAGCGATTTCGGCGTCCAGTACGACTCGTTGTCGGACCTCGTGAGCTTCGGCCTCGCGCCGTCGCTGGTGCTCTATACGTGGTCGCTGTCGGCGCTGACCGCCTACGGACCCAGCTGGGGCAAGGTCGGCTGGGCCGCCGCCTTCATCTACGCGGCCTGCGCGGCACTGCGCCTCGCGCGCTTCAACACGCAGGTCGGTGTCGCGGACAAGCGCTACTTCCAGGGCCTGGCGAGTCCGGCCGCGGCGGGCTTGTGCATGTCCTTCGTGTGGTCGGTCGAGGACGGCGGACTGTTCGGCCTGCACGCGACCGACATGGACTTCGTGACGCCGTTCGTTGCGGTCATCGCGGGACTGCTGATGGTGAGCCGCGTGCGCTACTTCAGCTTCAAGGCGTGGCCGCTGTCGGATCGCGTGCCGTTCATCTGGATTCCGGCGGCGATGCTGGTGCTGGTCGGGCTTGCGCTCGATCCACCGCGCGTGCTGTTCGCGATCGCGGTGCTGTACGTGCTGTCGGGTCCGGTGATGACGCTGTGGGGCCTGCAGCAGAACCGGCGCCAGCGGGCCGCGCGCGGCGGTGCCCACGGCGACGGATGAACCTCGCGCATGCCACGCAGCCGGCAACCGTCGCCGGCGCAGGCGCGCCGCCGGCCGGGGCCGCCGACACGCTGCGGTTCCTCGCCGGCCTCTCGCAGGCGCTCGCGGTCTCGCTGGACCTGCGCCAGACGCTGCCCGAGGTCGTGAATCGCGTCGTCGACTTCATGCAGGTCGAGGGTGCATCGCTGTTCCTGCTCGATCCGCTGACCGGCGTGCTGGATTGCCGCGTCTGCGTCGGGCCGGTCGACATCAGCGGCACGCGGCTCGCAGTCGGCCAGGGCATCGTCGGGCGCACGGTCGCCGACAACGCGACCCAGCTCGTCGTCGACGCAGCCAGCGATCCGCGCGTGTGGCGCGAATCGGACGACCAGACCGGCTTCGTCACGCACAGCCTCGTATGCGCGCCGCTGCGCACCGCCGCGGGTCCGATCGGTGCGCTCGAGATCGTGAACCGGCGCGACGGCCGCCCGTTCGACGATGCAGACGCCGAACTGCTCGACCTCGTGGCGGCGCCCGCGGCGCTCGCGATCAACAGCGCGCGCATGGCCAGCGTGCTGCTCGAACAGCAACGCCTCAAGCGCGAGTTCGACCTCGCGCGCAGGCTGCAGCGCTCGCTGCTGCCCAGGCGCCGGCGCGACGGTTTCCCGGTGATCGGCGTGAATCGACCGGCGCACGAGATCTCGGGCGATTTCTACGACTACTTCGACCTGCCCGACGGCCGCATCGGCTTCGTGATCGGCGATGTCTCGGGCAAGGGCCTCGACGCGGCGCTGCTGATGGTGCGCACCGCCTCGCTGTTGCGCTGGGCCGGCAAGGACGGCGCCGATCCCTCGCGCTGGCTCGCGCGCGTCAACGATGAACTCTGCGAAACGACGCAGGACGGCCGCTTCGTCTGCGCGGTGGTGGGCTATTGCGACCGTGCCGCCACGCGCGTGCGCTTCGCCGGCGCGGGCTTTCCGCCGGTGGTCGTGCACGCGAACGGCAGGTTCGCCGAGTACCCGTCCGGCGGGCCTCCGCTCGGCATCCTCCCCGGGATCGCGTTCGACGAACACGAGGTCGCGCTCGAGGGCGGCACGCTGTACGCGTTCTCCGATGGTGCGACCGACGTGCGCGACGCCGCGGGCAAACCGATCGGCAACGCGGGCGTGCGTGACCTGATCGCGCGCCACGCCCCCGCTTCGACCGATGCGCGCCTGCGCGGGTTGCTGACCGACCTCAGGCAACTGCGGCTCGTCGACGACACCACGCTGCTGATGGTCGAAGCGCCGCGCGCGGGTGCGCCCGAATCCCTGCTCGAACTACGCGTGCCGGCGCGGCCCGAAGAGATGCGCAGCCTGCGTGGCGCGTTGCGCCAGGCGCTCGACCGCATCGGCATCGAACCGCGCCTGCGCGACTGCCTCGTGCTCGCGGTCGACGAGGCCTGCACCAACATCATCCGCCACGCCTACGGACCCACGCACAGTGGCGACATCGAACTGCGACTGTCGCGCGCGGGCCACGTCGTGAGCTTCGAACTGACCGATCGCGCGCCGCGCGTCGATGCGACGAGCATCCGCGCGAAACCGCTCGGCGAGTGCCGCTGTGGCGGTTTCGGTCTCGCGCTCATCGACGAGGTCATGGACGAATGGCAGATCGAACCGGCGCCCGGCGGCGAGGGCAACCGGCTGATCCTGCGCAAGCGCATCACCGACGGCACCAACGACGAGGCCAACGAGGCATGAACATGCAAGGCAACAGCGTCGCGCGCGAGGACGGCGACGGCTACGTGCTGGTGCGCCTGAGCGGCGAAGTCGACCTGTCGTGGTCACAGGACGTCCGGCGCGAGGTGCTCGACGCGCTGGCGAGTGGTGCGCCGGTCGGGGTGGAGCTATCGGCCGTGAGCTACATCGATTCCTCGGGCATCGCGGCGCTGGTCGAAGGCTTCCAGGCGGCGCGCGCGCGCGGCAGCCGCTTCGCGCTGGTCGCGGTCAGCGATGCGGTGCGCGCGGTGCTCGAACTCGCGCGGCTCGACCGCGTGTTCCACCTCGTGCCCGCTGCCGACGCCCTGCTCGCGTGAGCGCGCCGGCACGCCCGTTCGCCGCGATCGGGCGCAGCACGCTCGATGCATTCGCGGGCGTCGGGCATGCGGCCGTGCTGCTGTTCGATTCGCTCTATTACGCGGCCGCCGGATGGCGCGTCGGCCAGCCCGTACGGCTCGCCGCGATCGCGCGGCAGATGCGCGAGATCGGCGTCGATGCGCTGCCGATCGTGACCCTGCTCGGATTCACGGTCGGCCTGATGCTCGGCATCCAGTTCGTCGCCTCGCTGAGCGAATTCGGCGCACAGTCGCAGGTCGTCGTCGCGGTGGCGAAGTCGGTGACGCGCGAGTTCGGTGCGCTGATCACCGCGATCCTCGTCGCCGGGCGTTCGGGGTCGGCGCTCGCGGCGCGCATCGGGTCGATGTCGGTGTCGCAGGAAGTCGACGCGCTCGCGGTGATCGGCATCGCGCCGGTGCGCTTCCTCGTCGCGCCCGCGCTGATCGCGATGCTCGTGATGCTGCCCGCCCTGACGGTGTTCGCGGATGCAGTCGCGATCCTCGGTGCCGCGCTCTACAGCGCGCCCGCGCTCGACGTGACGCCCGCGGCGTACCTGCTGCAGTCGATGTCGCTGCTCGATCCCGGCGACGTCTGGCAGGGCGTGTCAAAGAGTGTCGTGTTCGCGCTGCTGATCACCCTGATCGGCGTCAGCACCGGCTTCTCGGTCAGTGGCGGCGCGGAAGGCGTCGGGCGCGCGACCACGCGCGCGGTGGTGCTGTCGATCTGCTGGATCATCGTGGTCGACATGGTGTTCAGCTACTTCCTCAATCGGTGACCGTGAACGCCCCTCCGCCACTGATCGAAGTCGAGAAACTCGAAGCCTGGTATGGCCGTCGGCGCGTGCTCCACGGGATCGACTTCTCGGTCGGAGCGGGCGAGATCCGCGTGATCATGGGCGGTTCGGGCTCTGGCAAGAGCACCCTGCTGCGCCACCTGCTCGGGCTGCAGCGGCCGGCATCGGGCAGCGTGCGACTGTTCGGCATCGATCTCGGCAAGGCCAGCGCGCGCGAGCTGCTCGACGTGCGCAAGCGCATCGGCGTGTCGTTCCAGGGCGGTGCACTGCTGACTTCGATGACGGTCGGCGACAACGTCGCGCTGCCACTGCGCGAGCTCACCACGCTCGACGAGTCGACGATCCGGATCATGAGCCGCATCAAGCTCGAGGTGGTGAACCTCGGCGGTTTCCAGGACCTGATGCCGAGCCAGCTTTCGGGCGGCATGGTCAAGCGCGCGGCGCTCGCGCGTGCGATCGTGATGGACCCGCGCCTGCTGTTCTTCGATGAGCCGTCCGCAGGCCTCGATCCGGTGGTCTCGGCCGAACTCGACGAGCTGATCCTGCGGCTGCGCGATGCGCTGCGCATGACGATCGTGGTCGTCACGCACGAACTCGAGAGCGCGTTCAAGATCGCCGACACGATCACCGTGCTCGACCAGGGCGAGGTGCTGCTGACCGGCAGCGTCGCCGACGTGCGCGCATCGGGCATCGAGCGCATTCAGGATCTGCTCAATCGCCGCCCGCGCGAAGTGCTCGTCGACGCCGACGCATACCTCAGGCGGCTCACCGAGGAAGAGGCGTGATCCTGTGCGATCATTCCGCCGCGGCTCCGGCGCACCGGCGCCGCGTGCCGGATGGGGAAGGGGCTTGAGACGCGACACCGTCAACTACACGCTGGTCGGCATCTTCGTGGTCGCCGCGATCGGACTGCTGCTGTTCGGCCTCGCGCTCATCACCGGCCGCAGCGTCGCGAGCGACGACTACCTCGTGCGCTATCGCAACGTGACGGGGCTGCGCTACGGCGCGCCGGTGTTCTACGAGGGGTACCGCATCGGCCAGGTCGGGGAGGTCGTGCCGGAACGCACGGCCGAGGGCACCCGCTACAAGGTCGAACTCGCACTGCGTCGCGACTGGCCGATCCCGGTCGACAGCATCGCGCGGCTGCAGTCGAGCGGACTGCTCGCCGACGTGTCGATCGGGATCCGCGAGGGCGCAAGCCGCGAGATGCTCGCGCCGGGGGCGGAGCTCCGGGGCGAGGAGGGCGCCGACATCTTCGCCGCGATGAACCAGCTCGCGGGCGAAGTCACGACGCTGACGCGCACGCAGATATCGCCGTTGATCCGCAGCCTGTCCGAGCGCGTCGATTCGATCACCGGCACGATCGACCAAGGTGCACCGATTCTGGTCGAGCAGGCACGCGTGCTGCTCGAGCGCCTGAACCAGGCCTCCGCGGGACTCAACGACGTGCTGAAACCGGCGAATCGCGCCGCGGTCGGCGAGATCCTCGGCGAGGCCCGCGCGCTCGCGGGCGAGCTGCGCAAGACGCGCGAGACGCTCGATCGCGCGCTCGGCGACCTCGCCGGCATCGCGGGCGACAACCGGCAGGACATCCGCCGCGCGGTGCAGGACCTCGCGAGCGTGCTCGCCTCGCTGTCGAGCCGCATGGACGTGATCACCCACCACCTGGAGTCCTCGAGCCGCAACCTCGACGAGTTCAGCCGCGAGATCCGCCGCCATCCGAACCGGCTGATCCTGTCGCCGAAAGCCGACCAGCTCCAGGAGGAGCCGCAATGACGAAGCGCGCGATCGTGGCCGTGCTCGTGCTCGCGCTGGGTGGCTGCGGCGGCGCGCCCGCGGTGCCCGACTTCACCTGGTACCGGATGCCGCGACCGCAGCCACTCGAGCCGCATGCGACGCCGCTGTTCGATGCGCCGATCGTGGTCGAGGCGTTCGGCGCCGACGGCCTCTACGCGGACCAGGCGCTGGTGTACGCACTCGACCCGGGCGCGCAGCGCTTGCGCCAATACCATTACCAGCTCTGGACCGATCCGCCGACGCGCATCGTGCAGCGGCGCCTGCTCGCGCAATTGCGTGATGCGGGCGCGGCGTCGACCGTGACCGACGAACTGCCCAAGAGCCGACCCGCGGTGCGGATCGGCGGCGTCATCCTGCGTCTCGATCGCGTGCCCGGCGACGCGGGAGGCTTCACTGCAGTCGCGGCGCTCAAGCTGCGCGCGAGCGCGATCGATGGCGAACCGATCATCGACGACTATTACCGCGCGCAAGCGCCGGCCGCCGACGCGACGCTGCAGGCGACCGTCGATGCCTACGGCGCCGCGCTCGACACGATCTTCCGGCGCTTCGACGCCGACCTGCGCGCGAAGGCGGGGCATCGCGATGCGCGATGAGGCCAGCCTGCGCCGGCTCGCCGAGATCGGCATCGACGTGTACGTGCTGCGCGGTTCGCAGGTCGCGGCTACTGCGACGCTGCCCGTGGCCGCGGCCGCGGCCGGCTCTGCGGCCGATGGACGCGTCGTCGTCGTGCTGGCCGACGACGCGGGCGCCGCGCGCCTGCTCGGCGACGTGCGGCGCGCGTTCGCCTTCGCGCGTGTCGGCTGCCGCATCGAGGCCAGCGCCGACGAGGACGCGCTGGCCGCGGCGGACGCACTGGTCGCGTTCGGCGACGCGCGCGCGCGCGCCGCCGGCGCCTGCCTGCCGACGGCGCGCCAGCAGTCGATCGGGTGGGTGGTGCTGGCCGAACCCGCCGATCTCGCGCGCGATGCCGTGGCCAAGCGCGCGATGTGGAGCGAACTGAAGCGGATCCTGCGCGGCCTCGCGCCCGCCGATCGCACGCGCCATTGACGAACGGTGGCGCGGCGCCGCCGTGCGCGTGGATGCAATCGCCTTGATTCATGGCAAGATGCCGCGAGACGCCCGCGCCGCGCCGGGCGAGGACCTGTTGCCGGTGGTCGCGATCCTCAAGCAGGCGGAAGCCGAATTCCGCCGCATGCAGGCGGACGACCTCGATGCCGTCGCGGCGCTCGAGGCGGCGGCCTACGATTTCCCGTGGACGCGTGCGATCTTCGCCGACTGCCTGCGCGCAGGTTACGAGTGCATCGTGCTCGTCGATGCCGACGAAGTGATCGGATATGGCGTGCTTTCCACCGGTGCGGGCGAGGCGCACGTGCTGAACGTCTGCGTCGCGCCCGCGCGGCACGGCCACGGCCTCGGGCGCCGGATCGTGCGTCGCCTGCTCGACATCGCGCGCTGGCATCGCGCCGAGCGCGTCTACCTCGAAGTGCGACCTTCCAATCCGCGTGCGATCGCGCTCTACGATTCGCTCGGTTTCAACGAATTCGGCCGCCGTCCGCATTACTACCCCGCGAAGAAGGGGCGCGAGGATGCGCTGGTGATGGCGATGGAGTTGCTACCGCCTTCCGACTGAACGCTCCTGCAGGAGCGGCGTGCGTCCCGTTGCCCGCTCGCCACCCCCTGCGGTTTCGCGGCTTCGCCAGTCGCGGCTGTGTCGCTCCTGCAGGGGCGCCGTCGCGTTACGCGCAGCCCAGGCGGTGGTGCTGGTCGCGCAGTGTCGCGAGCGCGGTTTCGAAGTCCTGCAGTCGCTGCCGCTCCTGGGCCACGACTGCAGCCGGCGTCTTCTCGCCGAAGTTCGCGAGCTTGGTGGTGGAACGCGCGTGTTCGCCTTCGATGCGTCTGATTTCCTTTTCGAGGCGCTGGCGCTCGGCATCGAGGTCGATCAGGCCGGCGAGCGGGATCAACAGCTTCATCTCGCCGACGACGGCAGCCGCCGCGGCCGGCTCGGCCTCGCCCGGATCGAGCCAGCGCTGCGACTCCGCGCGTGCGAGAAAGGCGATCGCGGCGCCGAATTTGGCGGTGCGTGCGCGGTCGGTCGCATGGCCGTTCGCATACAGCAACGGGATCGTCTTGCCCGGCACGATGTTCATCTCGCCGCGGATGCGCCGCACCTGGCCGAGCACGCCCTTGAGCCACTCGATCTCGGCGCTGGCTTGCGTGTCGGTCGCGAAGCCGGTCGCGCGTGGGTAGGCCTGCGTGGAGATGCTCGTCGCCATGGCATCGTGCGGTTCCGATCCCGTCAATGACGCGAGGAACTCGGGCGGAAGTTCGCTGCGGATCTCCTCGGTGATGAACGGCATGATCGGGTGAAGCGCGCGCAGCACCGCCTCGAGTACGACGAGCAGCGTGCGCCGCGTGGATTCCGCAGCGGCAGCGTCGGTGCCGCCCAATGCGGGCTTGGCGAGCTCGAGGAACCAGTCGCAATAGTCGTTCCAGACGAACTCATACAACGCCTGCGCGAGCAGGTCGAAGCGGTAACTCGTGAAATGCTGCTCCACCTCGGCCAGCGTGCGGTGCAGGCGGGTCAGGATCCAGCGCTCCGCCTCGGTCACGGGCGCTTTTCCTGATCCGGAATCCGTCACCGTCCCCGGCCCTTCGCAATTCATGAGCACGAAGCGCGCCGCATTCCACAGTTTGTTGCAGAAGTTGCGGTAGCCGTCGGCGCGCTTGAGGTCGAAGTTGATCGTGCGGCCGTAGGTCGCGAGCGCCGCGAACGTGAAGCGCAATGCGTCCGCGCCCACCGGGGCGATGCCGCCCGCGTATTCCTTGCGGATGCGTTTCTCGACTTTCTCGCGCACCTGCGGGATCAGCAGCGACGCGGTCGACTTCCTGACCAGCGACTCGAGGTCGATGCCGTCGATGAGGTCGAGCGGGTCGATCGTGTTGCCCTTCGACTTGGACATCTTCTGGCCTTCCGCGTCACGCACGATCGCGTTGATGTAGACCTCGCGGAATGGCACCTTGCCGGTGAAGTACTGCGTCGCCATCACCATGCGCGCGACCCAGAAGAAGATGATGTCGAAACCCGTGACCAGCACGCTGCTCGGCACGAACGCGTTGAACTGCTGCCATTCCGCCGCTCGTTCCGGCGTCTCGCCGGGCCAACCGAGCGTCGAGAACGGCCACAGGGCCGAGGAAAACCAGGTGTCGAGGACGTCCTCGTCCTGGCGCAGCTCGCCGACCGGCGGCGAGTCGGCGTGCGCGCGCGCATCCGCTTCGTCTTCGCCGACGAAGATGTTGCCGGCTTCGTCGTACCACGCGGGGATGCGGTGTCCCCACCAGAGCTGCCGGCTCACGCACCAGTCCTGGATGTTCTCGAGCCACTGGTTGTAGGTGGTCGCCCAGTTCTCGGGCACGAAGCGGACCGCGCCGTCGCGCACGGCGGCGAGCGCAGGCTCGGTGATCGCGGTGCGTCCGCCCGGGCGGCCATCGGGCAGCACGTCGCGCGTGAGGTCGAGGAACCACTGGTCGGTCAGCATCGGCTCGATCACCGCGTCCGTGCGCTGGCTGACCGGCACCTGCAGCTTGTGCTTCTTCGTCTCGACCAGCAGGCCCTCGGCCTCGAGGTCGGCGAGCACGGCCTTGCGCGCGGCGAAGCGATCGAGGCCGCGGTACTTCTGCGGCGCGTTGTCGTTGACCTTCGCATCGAGGGTCAGGATCACGATCGGCTCGAGGCCGTGGCGCGCGCCGAGCTGCCAGTCATTGAAGTCGTGCGCGGGCGTGATCTTGACCGCGCCGGTGCCGAATTCGCGTTCGACGTAGGTGTCGGCGACCACCGGGATGTCGCGGCCGCTCAGGGGCAGGCGCAAGGTCTTGCCGATCAGCGCCTGGTAGCGCTCGTCGTCCGGATGCACCGCGACCGCGACGTCGCCGAGCATCGTCTCCGGACGCGTCGTCGCGACGACGAGCCCTTCACCCCCATCGGATGCCGGATAGCGGATCGACCACAGCGATCCGTCCTTCTCCTCGTTGTTGACCTCGAGGTCCGACACCGCGGTCATCAGCACCGGGTCCCAGTGCACGAGGCGCTTGCCGCGATAGATCAGGCCGTCGCGATACCAGGTCACGAATACGCGGCGCACGGCCGCCGACAGCCCTTCGTCCATCGTGAAGCGTTCGCGCGACCAGTCCACCGAAGCGCCGAGCCGGCGCATCTGGTTCGTGATCGTCGAACCGGACTGCTCCTTCCACTCCCACACGCGCTCGACGAACGCAGCGCGGCCGAGGTCGTGGCGCGACTTGCCTTCGGCCGCGAGCTGGTTCTCGACGATCTTCTGCGTCGCGATGCCCGCATGGTCGGTGCCGCCCTGCCACAACGTACGCTCTCCGCGCATGCGGTGGTAGCGCGCGAGCGCATCCATGATCGTCTGCTGGAACGCGTGGCCCATGTGCAGCGTGCCGGTCACGTTCGGAGGCGGCAGCAGGATGCAGTAGGGCTCGCCCGCGCCAGCTGGCTGGAACACGCCCTCCGCCTCCCAGCGCGCGTACCACTTCGATTCGATCTGGCCGGGTTCGTAGCTCTTTTCCATGGCGGGGAGTGGGGAATGGGGAATGGGGAATGGTAAGCGGTGTCGAAGCGGGAGGGCAGGTGAAGGGCTTCTGCCACGCCCCATTCCCCATTCCCGGCTTCGCTACATATCGTGCTTCGCAACCTCGAAGCCGGCCGCCTTGTAGGTCTTCCAGCGTTCGCGCGAGCCCGCGCGTTCGGCATCGTCGGCGGGAATCACTTCGAGCACGCGCTCGAACAGCCCGGGCGCGCAATCGTCGCGCAGGTTGATCACGAGCGGGCGATCGGGTGTCTGCAGGTCGGGCGGCACGATCAGCACGGCGGTGACCGCGTCGTCATCGGCGTCGCCGACCACCTGATGCGGGATGAACGACTCGTCGTCGAATTCCCAGAGCTTCTCGTCAAGCCGTTCGGCCTGGTCGCGCGAGCGCGCGAGCACCAGCGTCGGCTGCTCGGCCGCGTAGGCCTTCTTCACGAGTTCGCACACGAGCAGCAGCGGATCTTCGCGGAAGCGCGGCTTGTCGATCAGGTAGAAGTCGGCGCGCGGCATCGCTTCAACCGGTGGCCAAGGGTGAACCCGACAGCGTCGCCATCAGCACTGCACCGAACGCCGAGGCCAGCATGCACGCGATCACGAGGCCGAAGAACGACGCGATCGCGACCAGCCGCCGCTCGGGTGGGCGCGTCTTGAACAGGTAGTACGGCACGAACACGGCGGCCAGCAGCACGATGCCGATGTTGAGCCACATCGGGCGACGGATGTCGAGTTCGCGTGCGTCCAGCTGCAGCCAGCGGAAGCCGAGCACGAGCAGCGCAAGGTTGCCGACGAACGTGAACACCAGCCGCTGCTGCGAGTCCTGCATCGGCAGGCCGAGCGCGATCTCGACGATGCCGAGCACGACCGATGCACCGAGCAGCGCGACCAGCGTCGCCTGCTTCTGCCGATGCACGGGAGAGGGTGGGGCAGCGTTCACGCGCAGCGGTCGATCAGGTACTGCGTGAGCAGCGGCACCGGGCGTCCGGTCGCGAGGCCCTTGCGGCCTTCGTCCCAGGCCGTGCCCGCGACGTCCAGATGGGCCCAGCGACGGCCGTTCGTGAAGCGCGCGAGGAAGCAGCCGGCGGTGATCGCGCCCGCGTACTTGCCGCCGATGTTGGCGACGTCGGCGAAGCCCGAATCGAGCTGGCCCTGGTAGTCGTCCCAGAGCGGCAGGCGCCAGGCGCGATCGTGCGTGCGCTCGCCCGCGGCGAGCAGCTGCGCGGCGAGATCGTCGTCGCGCGTCATCAGGCCGGACGCATGCTTGCCGAGCGCGACCACGCAGGCGCCGGTCAGCGTGGCCGCATCGATGATGACTTCCGGATCGAACTGCTGCGCATAGGTCAGCGCGTCGCACAGGATCAGGCGGCCTTCGGCATCGGTGTTCAGCACCTCGATCGTGAGGCCGGACATGCTGGTCAGGATGTCGCCCGGTCGGTACGAGGCGCCATCGGGCATGTTCTCGACCGCCGGCACGATGCAGACGAGGTTCAGCGCGAGCTTCAGGCGCACGGCCGCGACGAACGCGCCGAGCACGCCCGCGGCGCCACCCATGTCGAACTTCATCTCCTCCATGCCCGCGCCGGGCTTGAGCGAGATGCCGCCGCTGTCGAACGTGATGCCCTTGCCGACCAGCGCATAGGGTCGCGCGCCGGCCTCGCCGCCCTGCCAGCGCAGCACGATCAGGCGAGGCGGATTGGCCGAACCCTGGGCGACGCCGAGCAGCGAGCCCATGCCGAGGCGCGCCATGTCCTCGCGTTCGAGCACCTCGACCGTGACCCCCTCGTGGGTGGCGGCGAGTCCGCGCGCCTGCTCGGCAAGGTAGCCCGGGTTGCAGATGTTCGGCGGCAGGTTGCCGAGTTCGCGCGCGAAGCGCACGCCTTCCGCGATCGCCGCGGCCTCGGCGAGCGCGCGCGCCTGCGCGGGCGCGGCTTCGCCGCTGAACGCGACCGTCGCGAGGGTCGGCTTCTTCGGCGCATCCTTCGGCTTGAACGTCGCGGTGTAGCGGTAGCTCTGGTGGTCCGCGGCGAGCGCCGCGGCGCGCAGCTTCCAGGCGAAGTCGCGTTCCGCGACCTCGAGCGTGGGCAGCGTCGAGAGCGCGGCGTCCACCGGCAGGTTGCGCAGCGCACGCGCCGAGTCGTTCGCCGCGCGATGGTAGGCGGCCGCGCCGAACTTGCGCGCTTCGCCGAGGCCGACCACGAGCACGCGCGGCGCCGTGATGCCGGCGAGGCCGAACAGGGTCGTCGTCGCGCCGGCCTTGCCCGACAGGTCGCCGCTGGCGTGCAGGCGACGGATCGCGCCGCCGGAGGCGCCATCGACGCGCGCGGCCGCGGTGCCGAGGCTGCCGTCCTCGAACAGTCCGATGACGAGGCAGGGCGTGGCCGCGGTTTCGGGCGCGGTGTTGCTGAGCTGGAACGTGAGGCTCATGTACGGGATTCCCGGAGTGCCGATTCGTTGGGTCAGGTGGCCGACGCGGGTACACTGGGGCGTCCTCGAACAACCCCGGATCGACTCGGCACGGCACCACGGCATTCCGCCGCCGGCGCGGCCGGCGCCACGCATGAAGCCCGTCATTCTAAGGCAAAGCCCGCCCGCCCCGCGCGCGCAGCCCCGCCTGCGCATCGTCGACCGCTACCTGCTGCGCGAGATCACCGCGGGTTTCCTCGCCGCGACCCTGATCCTGCTGCTGGTCATGCTCGGCGGCACGCTGGCGGACCTCCTGACCAAGATCGCGCGCGGGCGCATCCCGGCCGAACTGCTGTTCACGCTGCTCGGCCTGCGGACGGCCGCCGCGCTCACGATCATCATGCCGCTCGCCGTGCTGGTCGGCGTGATGTTCGCGTTCGGACGTCTCTGGCGCGAGAGCGAGATGGCGGTGTTGCAGTCGGCCGGCCTCGGCGCCGGCGCGCTGCTGCGGCCGCTCGCGATGTTCCTGTTGCCCGCCTCGCTGTTGCTCGGCCTCGTCTCCTTCTGGATCGCGCCCGCCTCCGACCGCCTCGGGCAGCGCCTGCTGACCGAGGCGAACCGCTCGTTGATCGTGGCCGGGCTCGAGCCCGGCCGCTTCGTCGAACTACCCGGGCGCGACGGCGTGATCTACGTCGGCGAGATGTCGGGCGACGGCACGCGTTTCCGGCGCATGTTCATCGAGAGCGAGCGCGTCGATGCCGAAACCGGCGAGACGCGCATCGACGTGGTGACCGCCACGCACGGCTTCCTCTACCACGACGCGGACGGCGAGGGTCGTTACATCGCGCTCGAGGACGGCTTCCGCGTCGAAGGCCGGCTCGGCCACGACGATTTCCGCCTCATGCGCTTCGCGCGCAACGACATCCGGCTGCCCGACAGCGTCGGCACCGGCAGCGAGTCGGCGCTGCGGCGCGCGGCACCGAGCTCGGACCTGCTCGCCGCAGAGCAGGAGCCCGGCGTGCGCGCGGAACTCCACTGGCGCCTCGCCGCGCCGGTTTCCGCGTTCGTGCTCGGCCTGCTCGCGCTGCCGCTCGCGCGATCGAGTCCGCGCGAGCCGCGCTTCGCACGCCTGCTGCTCGCATTGCTCGCATGGCTCGTCTACTACAACCTGCTGCTGATCGGTCGCGCCTGGCTCGGGCAGGACCAGGCCTGGGGCTGGCTCGGGCTCTGGTGGGTGCACCTGCCCGCGCTCGCGCTCGCGGCCTGGATGATCCGCGGCAGCCAGCGCCTGCGGCGTCGGCGCGTGCGCGCGGGGAGTGCCTGATGCGCCTCTGGAAGCCCTTGCTCGTCGACCGGCTCGTCGCGCGCAGCGTGCTCGGCGCGGTCGCGCTGGCCTGGCTCGTGCTCGTCGCGCTCGACGCGTTCCGGATCTTCGTGGCCGAGATCGGAGACGTCGGCGAGGGCGGCTACACGCTCGCCAAGGCCGCGAGCTACGTGCTGCTGACGGTGCCGCGGCGGTTCTACGAGATGTTCGGTTTCGCCGCACTGATCGGCGGCCTGCTCGGACTGGGTGCGCTCGCGGGCACCGGTGAGCTGACCGCGCTGCGCGCGGCAGGCCTTTCCAAGCTGCGCATCTGCGCCTCGGTCGCCCTCGCGCTCGCGCTGCTGACGGTCGGCGTCTGCGTGATCGGCGAGACGATCGGCCCGTGGGGCGAGCGCCGCGCGCAGGCGTTGCAGCTCGCGGCGCAATCGAAGGACGTCGCGCTCGCGCGCGGCGGCGCGCTGTGGGCGCGCGACGGCGAAACCGTGATCGGCGCGCGGCGCGGCCGCGCGCGCGAAGGCCGCGGCGAGGTCGACCTCGACGGCGTGCGCGTATTCAAGTTCGACGCGGAGGGCCGGTTGCTGTCGCTCGAGACCGCGGTCGCCGCGGTGCACGCGGACGGCGAGTGGACGATGCGCGAAGTGCGGCGCACCGCGTTCGACGTCGACAGCGCGAAGAGCGTGGTCGAGCCGTCCGCGCGCTGGGCATCGGGACTCGACCCCGGCCTGCTCGCCTCGAGCATCGTCGATCCGAAGTACATGAACCTGCGCGACCTCTCGCAGAACATCACGGCGCTCGAACGCAACCGGCAGGACGCCTCGACCTACCGGCGCGAATACTGGGAACGCGTGTTCTATCCGCCGACGCTGCTGGTGCTGGTGTTCTGCTCGATGCCGTTCGCGTTCGGTGCGCTGCGCAGCGGCGGCCTGTCCAAGCGCCTGTTCCTCGGACTCGTGCTCGCGATCGGCTTCTTCCTGCTGCAACGCTCGGTGGTCAGCGTCGGCGTCGTCTACGGCGTGCATCCTGCGCTCGCGAACCTCGCGCCGCCGTTGATCCTGATCGCCGCGGCCTGGGCCTGGTTCCGGCGCAACGCATGAGCGAAGCGCCGCGCATCGCCGCGCAGCCCCGCGCCCGGCTATAGTCGGGCGCCCTTTCCGCAGCGCAACGCGAGGCCGAGCGGTCGCCCATGCGCAGTCCGAACATCCGCTACTTCCCGGCCGTCGACCACCTGCGTGCGTACGCGGCGCTGTTGATCGTGTTCTACCACGGACTGCACCTGTACTCGCATCACTGGCGCTTCGGCGGCGCGTTCGGCATCGAACACTGGCTGCAGCCGTCCAACCCGCTGCTCGCGGCGCTCGCAGAGGGGCACACCGCGGTCGCGCTATTCATGGTGCTGTCGGGTTTCATCCTGACCTACGGTTCGCTCGATGCGATGGTCGAGTGGCGCGGTTTCGTGCGCAACCGGCTGCTGCGCACCTATCCCCTGTTCCTGTTGCTGGTGGTCGCGGGCGTCGCCGCGAGCCCGGCGACGTTCGAGCTGCGCGCATTCGCGCAGACCGTGCTCGGCATGGCGAACCTGCCCGGTGCGCTGGTCGCGCCGCCGTTCACGAGCATGCTCTGGACGATCGCGATCGAGTGGCAGTTCTACCTGCTGTTCCCGCTGCTGCTGCTCGTGCTCAAGGCCGGCTGGACGCGCACGCTGCTCGGGCTGCTCGCGGTGCTGCTGCTGTTGCGCACGTTCGCGGTGCTCGCGGGCGGCAATGCGCGCGAGATCGGCTACCTCACGATCCTCGGCCGGCTCGACCAGTTCCTGATCGGCATGTGGGCCGCGTGGCTGTTCCGCGCGCATCCGCTGTCGCGCGGGCAGGGCGGCATGCTCGCGGCCTCGGCGCTGGCGCTGGCCGTCGTGGCATTGTGGAGTTTCAATGCGGCGGGCGGCTGGCCGACCGCGCCGGCGTGGAAGATCGCGTGGCCGACCCTCGAGGCGGTGCTGTGGGCCGGTTTCATCATCGGCTACGTCGACCTCGCGAATGCCGCGAAAGCGCTCTGGTCGCGCGTCCTTGCGCGCATCGGCGAGGTCTCCTACTCGATCTACCTCGTGCACTACATGGTCATCGACACGCTGCTGCGACTCGGCTGGACACGCGCGTTCACGGGCCGGCCGGTGGTCGACGCGCTGCTCAACACGCTGCTGTTCGCGTTGCCGGCGACGCTCGCGATCTCGGCGCTGACCTATCGCTGGGTCGAGCTGCCGTTCCTGCGGCTGCGCGGGCGCTACCACCGGGAAGCGGCGGCGCCCTGAGCCGCGGCGTGCCGGAAATGTGCCGCGATCGCCGCAGCGGGCCACCGGCCGCGGTGTAAGATGCCCCCGTCGCGCCGGCTTCGGGCCGGTCCGGGGAAATGGCCATGAGCAGCAGCGTCGATTTCACGTCGTACCTGAAACTGATGACGCACAAGAAGGCGTCCGACCTGTTCATCACGGCCGGTGTCGCGCCGTCGATGAAAGTCAACGGCCGCATCGCGCCGATCACGCAGAACGCGCTCACGCCGCAGCAGTCGCGCGACATGGTGCTGAACGTGATGACGCCCTCGCAGCGCGAGGAGTTCGAGAAGACGCACGAATGCCAGTTCGCGATCAGCGTGACCGGCGTGGGCCGCTTCCGCGTGTCGTGCTTCTACCAGCGCAACTGCGTCGGCATGGTGCTGCGCCGGATCGAGACCAAGATCCCGACGATCGAGGAGCTGAGCCTCCCGCCGGTGATCAAGCAGCTCGCGATGACCAAGCGCGGCATCATCATCTTCGTCGGCGCGACCGGCACCGGCAAGTCGACTTCGCTCGCGGCGATGATCGGCTACCGCAACCAGAACTCGACCGGCCACATCATCACGATCGAGGACCCGATCGAATACGTGCACAAGCACGAGGGCTGCATCGTCACCCAGCGCGAGCTCGGCATCGACACCGATTCGTGGGAGAACGCGCTGAAGAACACGCTGCGCCAGGCGCCCGACGTGATCATGATCGGCGAGGTGCGCACGCGCGAGACGATGGAGCACGCGATCAATTTCTCGGAAACCGGCCACCTGTGCCTGTGCACGCTGCACGCGAACAACGCGAACCAGGCGATGGACCGCATCATCCACTTCTTCGCCGAGGACCGCCGCGAACAGCTGTTCATGGACCTGTCGCTGAACCTCAAGGGCGTGGTCGCGCAGCAGCTGATCCCGACCCCCGACGGCAAGTCGCGCCGCGTCGCGATGGAAGTGATGCTCGGCACGCCGCTGGTGCAGGACTACATCCGCCAGGGCGAGATCCACAAGCTCAAGGACGTGATGAAGGAGTCGACCAACCTCGGCATGAAGACCTTCGACCAGAGCCTGTTCGAGCTGTACCAGGCCGGCGAGATCAGCTACGAGGATGCGTTGCGGCATGCCGACTCGGCCAACGAGGTGCGCCTGAAGATCAAGCTCGCGCAGGGCGGTGACGCGCACACGCTGAGCCAGGGCCTGGACGGCGTCGAGCTGGTCGAGACGTGACGAGCAGGGAATAGGGAATCGGGAATGGGGAATGGTTTGAAGCGGGAGCCTCGTTCCCGGGGCAGTGGCACCGGTGCGTCCGTCAGTGGTTCTTCCGAATCCCGAATCCCGAATCCCGAATCCCTGCAACTGGAACACCTGCGCCGCGTCTGGCAGACGCTGGGCCGTGACGATCCGATGTGGGCGGTGCTCTCGCACGCGGACAAGCGCGGCGGGCGCTGGGACCCGGAGGAGTTCCTCGCGACGGGGGAGGTCGAGGTCGACGTGCAGCTCGCTGCGCTCACGGCCGGCGGGTGGCCGCGAGCGCGCGGGCTCGCGCTCGATTTCGGCTGCGGCGCGGGGAGGCTGTCGCGCGCGCTCGCGCGGCATTTCGAGCGCGTGATCGGTGTCGACGTCTCCGGCAGCATGATCGAGGCCGCGCGGCGTCTCAACGCCGACGTGCCGAACGCCGAGTTCCGCGAGAACGCGTCCCCACGCATCGAGCGCATCGCCGACGCGAGCGTCGATTTCGTGTTCTCCCACATCACGCTGCAGCACATCCCGCCGGTACTGGCCGAAGGCTACGTGGCCGAGTTCTTCCGCGTGCTCGCACCGGGCGGCGTGGCGGTGTTCCAGTTCGTCGACGATGCCGACGAGAGCCTGCGCGGTCGCGTGTTCGGCATCGCGTCGAACCGCTGGCTCAATCCGTTGCGGCGCGTGCTGTGGCGGCGCCGCGCGGTGTTCGAGATGCACCCGCTGCCGGAACGACGCCTGCTGGACCTGCTCGAACGGCACCCGGGACTGCGCCTGCACGATGCGTTCGACGATGGCGCCGCCGGCCCCGGATGGCGCGGCAGGCGCTGGACCGTCGTGAACGAGGCGCCTTCGCCATTGCGGATCGAATGCGACGGCTACGTGCTGTTCGCCGATCCCGCCGACGTGCAGATCGCCGCGCCGTTGTCGTCGCGCCGCGTGCACGAGCCGCATGTCGAGCGCGCGATGCGCGAGCTGCTGCACGAAGGCGACGTCGTGCTCGACATCGGCGCGAACATCGGCAGCCTCGCGATGCTGGCCGCCTCGCTGGTCGGCGCGCGCGGGCGCGTGATCGCGGTCGAGCCGCTCGTGCGCAACCGCGCGCTGCTCGCGCGTTCGGTCCAGGCGAACGGCTTCGACCAAGTCGAACTCGTCGCCGCGGCGGCCTCGGACGCCGCGGGCGAACTCGAACTGCGCACGCATCCATCGACGAGCAACAGCGCGCGCCCCGCCGCCGCGGGCGAGTTGCTGCGCGATGATTCAGGTCGCAGCGTGCGGGTACCGATGGTCGTGCTCGACGACAGGCTCGCGGGACTCGCTCGCCTCGACCTCGTGAAGATCGACGTGGAAGGCATGGAGCCGCTCGCGCTGCGCGGGCTGGAACGCACGCTCGCAAGACTCCGGCCCGCTCTGCTCAGCGAATTCCACCCGTGGGCGATCGAACGTGCGTCGGGCGTCGCGCCGATCGACTACCTGCACTGGCTGCGCAGGTTCCATCCCGCGTTCACGATCCTGCATCGCGATGGAACGCGAGAGCGCTGCGTCGAACCCGAGGACGTGATGCGCGCGTGGCGCGACGCGAACGCGCGCGCGGGCCTCGGTGATCGCCTGCACCTCGACCTCTTGCTGGAACCCGGGGACCCCCGCGGCGCTTCTGCCTGAACGCGCCGAAGCGAAAGCGACCAGACTGAAACACGGAGCACACGGACGAAAAAGCACTTC
Source organism: Lysobacteraceae bacterium (assembly GCA_004143945.1). Lineage (GTDB taxonomy): Bacteria > Pseudomonadota > Gammaproteobacteria > Xanthomonadales > Rhodanobacteraceae > Dokdonella_A. Next base: position 119,241 of record SEHB01000003.1, on the reverse strand, counting down.
GACTCATCGCCTTTTCCGTGTGCCCTGTGTGGTCCGTGTTTCGATCCTCGCCTTGGCTGTCGCAACGGGCGTGCGGTCAGTGCGCCGCGAACTCGGCCGATTCGGTCACGTCGATGCCTTCGGCGACGACCGCGATGCGCACGTCGAGGCGCTTGAACCATTTCGCGTACATCGCGTAGAGCTTGCGCTGCGATTCCAGTCCCTTGCGGTCCGCGTCGGGCAGGAATGCGCCGAATCGGTCGATCGCATCGCCGAACACGCCGTACACGCGCCCATCGAAATTCATGTCGAGCCAGGTGCCGGCGCCTGCGGGCGCGGCGGTGACCGCGGCGGCGAGGCGTGCAGCGTCGTCCTGGCCGACCGCGATCGCGAGCGCCTGCTCGCCCATTGCGACGCTGACCGGAACGTCGGCGAAGCCGGGCGGCAGCGCGCTCGCCGGAACGGCGACCGGCTTGCCGTCGGGCGTCAGCACGATCTTCTGCAGTTCCGGCGACGCGAGCTGCGCGAGCCCCGCGAGCAGGGCCGGACTGCCGCTGCCGACCAGCAGGGTGCCGCCGAATTCCGGCATCGGGGCGTCCTGTGGCCAGTCGATTCGAGTCGCGGTGAGGCGCAGGCCCGAGAGGTTCGCGACCGGCGGCGGCAGCATGCCTTCGAGCTTGGGCTTGAGTTCCGCGAAACCCGTGTTGAGCGCCGCAAGATGCCCGCACTTGTAGGGTGCCTTCGCGACCGCTTCGGCCTGGGCCGCGAGGAAGTCGCGCATGCCGAGGATCGGCAGCGCGATGCCGAAGTCGAACAGCGCGTCGCGCGACGGCGCGCCCGGCGTCGATGCGCCGAGCGACATCAGCGAGGTCGCGAGCGCAGGATCGAGGTCGATGCGCGCATGCATCGCCATGCGGTCGGCCTCGAACGCGGTGTAGCCGAACGCGAGGCGCGGCGCCTTGGCCGCGATCGAATCGAACTCCGCGCGGCAGGTCGCGTCGAGCGCCGTCGGCGGACTGTCCTTGGCACGCGCGATGCCCAAGCCATGTCCTTCGGATGCCGCGAGCGCCACGATGCGGCGCGTGTCGACCCAGCCGCTGCCGTAGGGCAGGTAGCCGCGTTGCGTGTTGAACGTCGTGAAGGCGTCGTCGTCGGCCATGCTCTTCGCGGGTCGATCGAGTCCGAGCACGCGGCGCTTGAGCGCCTCGTCGGCGCCGCCCGGGACCATCGCGATGACGAGGTGGCCGCCCTGGATCGCCATCAACCCCCCGGCGGTTTCGCCGCCGAACGTCCATGCGTCCTGCTCGCCGATGCGCAGCGTCGCGAGCGGCTGGCCCGCCTTCTGTTCGAGCCGCTCGACCAGTGCGCGGAACGCAGCCGGGTCGGCGAGTTCCACGCGCGCCACCGGCAACAGGTCGACGCCGTAGAGCGCCATGCGCGCGTCGGTACCGAAGCCGATCTCGCGCCACTTCGCCGGCGTATCGCGTGTGCGCAGTTCATCCAGCACGCCTTCGAACAGGCGCAGGAGGGTGGCCGTGTCGGCGGTCGCGGGCGCGTCGGCCGACAGCGTGCGCAGGTCCGCGAGCGAGTGGTCGAACATCTCGAACATGACCGGCCAGGCTGCCTGAACCTGGGTCTCGAAGCGCGCGCGCACGGGTTCGGGGACCGGTTCGAGATTCGCGAACACCCACGGGGCGTCGGCAGGGACGAACGCGAGCGGCGCCGAGCGGTCGACCTTGTCGGCGCAGGCTTGCAGGCACAGCAACGCGGCGAGCACGAGGCCCCCGCGCAGGAACGGACGCTTCATCGGTTCTCCCCCCTCGAAATGCAGGGGCGGAGTCTAGCAGCGCGTGGTCGCGGCCGCGGTGCCGCGCGCGACACCGAGCAGTTCGGCCAGCGCCGCCATGCGCACGAAGATGCCGTTCGCGACCTGGTCGAGCACGGCCGACTGCGGGCCATCGGCGACGTCGCTCGCGATCTCGATGCCGCGGTTCATCGGGCCCGGGTGCATCACGACGGCATCGGCTCGCGCGCGCGCGAGCCGCTGCGGGGTCAGGCCGTAGCGCGCGAAGTAGCCTGCTTCGTCGAGGCCCGCAAGATCGTCGATGCGCTCCTTCTGGATCCGCAGCATGACGACCGCATCGGCGCCTTCGACCGCCGCATCGAAATCCTCGCCGATCTCGCAGCCTGCGAACGCGGCCGCGTCCGGCAGCAATTCGCGCGGACCACACAGCCGGATCGAGGCGGCGCCGAGCGCGCGCAGGCCGTGCACGTCCGAGCGCGCGACGCGCGAGTGCCGGATGTCGCCGCAGATCGTCACGACGAGCCCGTCGATCCCGCCCTTGCGGTCACGCAGCGTCAACAGGTCCAGCAGGCCCTGGGTCGGATGCGCGTGGTTGCCGTCGCCTGCATTGAGCACGGCCGCGCGCCGCGCATGCGCCGCGAGGCGCGCGGGCGTGCCATTCTCGCGATGACGCACGACGAATGCATCGGCGTCCATCGCTTCGAGCGTCGCGAGCGTGTCCTCCAGCGTCTCGCCCTTGCTGGTCGACGACGAGCCGATGTCGAAATTGACGACGTCCGCACCGAGCCGCCGCGCCGCGAGTTCGAAGCTCGTGCGCGTGCGCGTGGAGGCTTCGAAGAACAGGTTGACGACCGTGCGCCGCCCGAGCGATTGCGGCAACGCTTCGCCGGAGCGCCACGCCGCGCGCAGCCGCGCCGCGTGGTCCAGCATCGCTTCGATGCGTGCGCGCCCGAGTCCGTCGAGCGTGAGCAGGTGGCGCAGGCAGCCCTCGGCAGGGAGTTGCGGGTCGTGCATCGTCGATTCCGTCAGGTTCGTCATTCGCGTCGCCCGGCGTGCATGTGCGCGCCGAGCCAGTCGTCGAGGATCACGGTCGCGGCCAGTGCATCGATGCGTTCGCCGTCCTTGCGGCGCGCCGTGCCTTGCGCGCGCTGCGCGGCGAAGCGGCGCGCGGCCTCGCCCGAGCTGTGGCGCTCGTCGACGAGGTCGACGGCGAGGCCATAGCGGCGCTCGAGCATGCGCGCGAACTCGCGCGCCGCACGCGACATCGGCTGTTCGCTGCCATCGAGCGCGAGCGGCAGGCCGACCACGAGGCGGGCGGGACTCCATTCGGCCAGCAGCGCGTCGAGCCGCGTCCAGTCGCCGTTCGCGATCGTGGCCAGCGCGCGCGCGCCGTTGCCGAGTCGGCTGCCGACCGCGACGCCGATCAATCGCGTGCCGTAGTCGAATCCGAGCGCGCAAGCCGCATCGCCGTCGGCTGCCTCAGGCATGGCCGGCATAGCTGGCGAGCTGGGCGAGGTTCACGCCGACGAGTCCCGCGGCGGCTTCCCAGCGTTCTTCGAGCGGCGTGTCGAACAGCACCTGCTCGGACACCGGCGCCGTGAGCCAGTGGTTCTCGCACAACTCATGCTCGAGCTGGCCCGGGCTCCAGCCCGCGTAGCCGAGCGCGACGACCGCGCGGCGCGGGCCGTTGCCCGCGGCGATCGCGAGCAGGATGTCGCGCGAAGTGGTCACGCTGACTTCGTCGGAAATCCTGAAAGAAGATTCCCATTCGCCGCCGGGTGTATGCAGGACGAAGCCGCGCTCGGGCTGCACCGGACCGCCGATCAGCACCGGCGCGTCGATCACCTCGGGCAGTTCCGAATGCAGATTCATCTGCGCGAGCACGTCGCCGAGGCGGTATTCGGACAGGCGGTTCACGAGGATGCCCATCGCGCCGTCCTCGCCGTGCTGGCACAGGAATGCGACGCCACGCGCGAAACTCGGGTCACGCAGGTTCGGCATCGCGATCAGCAACTGGTTCGTGAGCGGTGTCGCTTCGGCCATGGCGGGATTGTACCGGACGCGCCGCGGGGCGCCGCAGCGTGCAGATTGGGGCGTGGTGGCTTTACGCGAGGGGAACGCCCCGCTTGCAGGGCTGGGGGTTGAGGGTTGGCTTGCCGAGACACGTGCGGCTGCGCTGCAGTTGACGTCTTGCCGACCGCTGGTCGGGACGGATCTGCAAGTCATCCGGCATCCGCGTCGAGCCCCGGCCCGCGGCCCTCGCTTCAGCCCCCAGCCCCCAGCCCTCAACGATTGCGCAGGATGTCGCCCGGCAGGAACTGCCACGTGCGCGAGATGTACAGCTCGTCGACCTTCTCCTTCGTCTCCGGCAGTGCCGGGAACGGCTCGGCCAGCCGCACGATGCGTTCGGCCGCGTCGTCGAGCAGCTTGTGGCCGCTCGACTGGATCACGTCGATGCTCTTGACCCGGCCCTGCCGGTCGAGGCCGACCGTGAGCACGAGCTGGCCGTGCAGCTGGCGCCGGCGCGCCTCGTCGGGGTAGTTGAGGTTGCCGATGCGTTCGATGCGCGCGACCCAGGCGCGCATGTAGGCCGCGAATTCGTATTCCTTCGTGTTCGCCGAGATGTACTTCTTCTTCGGGCGCTTCGCGTATTGCTCGGACTCGCGCTGGATCTCCTGCGCGAGGCGCGCCATCTCGAGCCGGCGCTGCTCGGCTTCGCGCTCGGCCAGCGGCAGTTCCGGCGCTTCCTGGGCCTCGCGCTCGGTGGTGACGCTGAAGTCGGACTTGTGCTGCGTCAGGCGCTCGACCGGGCTCGGCGGGGTCGGCCGCGGCGCGCCGTCCTCGAGAGGCACCGGCGCCACGCCCGGCAACGGCTTGGGCAACGCGCTCGACATCGGCTGCGCCGGTCGATGCGCCTTGTCCGACTCGCCGCCGCCCGCATTGGTCGCCTGCGCGATGAAGTCGGCCTTCTCCGGCGTCTCGCTGTTGGCCGACTGTACGAGGATCACGTCGAGCGAGGGCAGCCGCGGCGGCGCCTTCTCGTACTGGAACGTGATGCCGAGTGCGAGCACCGCGTGGGCGACGACCGAGAACAGCAGCGTGACGCCGAGCCGGTCGGCGCCGGCGGCGCCGCTGTCTGCGGTCATGCCGCCCCCGTCGCTTCGAGGCGATCGAACAGCTGCCCGGCGATGTTGAGGCCGAACTGCGCATCGAGCTCACGTACGCAGGTCGGCGAGGTGACGTTGATTTCGGTGAGCCAGTCGCCGATCACGTCGAGGCCGACGAACCGCATGCCGCGACGGACGAGTTCCGGCCCGACTTCGGCCGCGATCCAGCGGTCGCGTTCCGACAGGGGCACGCCCACGCCCTTGCCGCCCGCGGCGAGGTTGCCGCGGAAATCGTCGCCCTGCGGGATGCGCGCGAGCGCGTACGGCACCGGCTCACCGTCGACGAGCAGGATGCGCTTGTCGCCCGCGCTGATCTCGGGAATGAACTTCTGCGCGATCGCGAACGCCTGGCCGTTGCCGGTCAGCGTCTCGAGGATCACGTTGAGGTTGCTGTCGCCATGGCGTGAGCGAAAGATGCTGCGCCCGCCCATGCCATCGAGCGGCTTCAGCACCACTTCGCCCTGTTCGGCGACGAAGCGCTTGAGCTCGCGCGCGTCGCGCGCGATCACTGTCGGCGGGCAGCACTGCGGGAAGTGCAGCGAGAACAGCTTCTCGTTGGCGTCGCGCAGGCCGCGCGGATCGTTGGCGACGAGCGCGCCCGCGCGTTGCGCCAGTTCGAGCACCATCGTGTCGTAGATGAACTGCGCATCGACTGGCGGGTCCTTGCGCGCGAGCACGATGTCGATGCCGCCGAGTTCGCGCCATTCCGGTTCGCCGAGCGTGAACCAGTCGCGCGGGTCGTCGCGCACCGCGAGCGGCGCGAGGCGCGACCAGGCGACGCCGTCGCGCACAGCGAGGTCGCCCTGGCGCATGTAGTGCAGCAGGTATCCGCGGCGCTGGGCTTCGAGCAGCATCGCGAGCGTGGTGTCCTTCTTGGGCTGGATCGACGCGATCGGATCCATCAGGACGGCGAGGGTTCGAGGCATGCGCAGTTCCGGAAAACGCTGGGGCGGAGCATAGCGGCGCGGCGGCACGAACATTGCGAAACACGCCGCGGCCACCGCGCTGGCTGTCAGATTGAGCCGCTGGCCGGCCGGCCAGCGCCGGTTGCAAGCGCGATCCGCGTCGCAGCCGCGGCAGCCCGCGTAGTCTACACTCGGGCCCGGTAGCGACGGCGCTTCGCGAAGATTATCTTCCGTACTGCCGAGGACTTACGATCACAACTTGACAGCTTCGCTAGCTATGTCGGATAAGGCGAGTCGGTCCCGTGGATTTGCCGGCCACGCGCGGTCCGGAAGGGCCTTTCGCGGCACGGCACTTGCATGTGTGGCCGTCATTCTTTGAGGCGGCTTGGGCAGCATGCGGGCTCGCCCGGGCGGCAGGGGGATTTTGGTGGACCAAACGAAAGAAGGCGGCCTCAATGGCGTGAAGGTCATGGTCATCGATGATTCGAAGACCATCCGGCGCACCGCCGAGACCCTGTTGCGCAAGGAAGGTTGCGACGTCGTCACCGCGACCGACGGGTTCGAGGCGCTCGCGAAGATTTCCGACCAGCAGCCGCAGATCATCTTCGTCGACATCATGATGCCGCGCCTGGACGGGTACCAGACCTGCGCGCTGATCAAGAACAACCAGATGTTCAAGCACACGCCGGTGATCATGCTGTCCTCGAAGGACGGCCTGTTCGACAAGGCGCGTGGCCGGATCGTGGGCTCCGAGCAGTACCTGACCAAGCCGTTCACGCGCGACGAGCTGCTCGGGGCGATCAGGCGGCACGTGGAAGGGACGTGAGCCGGAGCTGGCGCGAACGGGGCAGCAGGGGGGACGTGACGATGGCCATGACATCCAACGCAGACATCTTCGTCGCGGCCGCGCCCGGTGCGCGGCCCGCGCGTGCGGTCGCGGGGCGCTGACGTGGCCACGCACGACTACTCCACCACGCCGTTCGAGGTACTCGCGGGCTACGAGCAGCGCAGCCTTGCGCACGTGGCCGGCGCGGCCGAGCAGATCGATGCGCCCGGGCTCTGGCGCGGCATCGGTTTCCGCATCGGCGACCGCCATTTCGTCAGCAGCATCGCCGAAGTCAACGAAATCCTGACCCTGCCTTTGCTGACCGTGGTGCCGGGCGCGCGCAGCTGGCTGCTCGGCGTCGCCAACGTGCGCGGCAACCTCGTGCCCGCGATCGACCTGCGCGACTTCATCGGTGGCGGCCGCAGCCAGATCACCGATTCGACGCGCGTGCTGGTGGTGCGCCAGCACGGCGGCAGCGTCGGCCTGCTGGTCGACGAGGTACTGGGACAACGCAATTTCTCGGAAGAACAACTCGCCGCGGCGGTCGGCGAGGCCGACGGCAACTACGGCCGTTTCGTCGGTGAGAACGTACAGTCGGGCGAGTTGATGTGGGGCCTTTTCAGCATGGCCGCACTCGCGCGCAGCCCGCAGTTCCAGCAGGCCGCGGCATGATGGGGTGTCACCGGAGGCCGCGCAGGCGCCGGTGGTTCAGGGCACTAGGGGGTGAAGTGTGAGTACAACGGCAGGTTCACTGGGACAGGAACGCAGCGGCAGCACGAACACGGTGCTGTTCGTCCTGCTCGGACTGCTCTTCGTGTTCGCGATCGTCGATTTCGTGTTCCTGTACCTCAAGAACGAGCAGGACAGGCAGGCGGTCGGCTACACGACCAGGATCCAGGTGCTTTCGCAGCAGCTCGCGAAGTACGCCTCGGAAGCCGCGGGCGGCAACGAACTCGCGTTCCAGGAGCTCGAAAGCACGCGCGGCAACATCGACCTGTTCGTGCGCAACCTCAACGAGGGCGACAAGAGCGGCATGCCGTCGTACCGCGGCATCGCGACGGTCTCGCCCGAGCTGGACGCGCTGACCAAGGCCTGGGCGCAGCTGCAGACGGGCGCGCGCAAGATCCTCGACAGCAAGGACACCGTCCTCAACGCGACCACGAGCGCGAAGGACTTCGGCGACAAGCTGTCGGCGCTGAACTCGCGCATGAGCGAGGTCGTCAACATCCTGACCGACCGCAATGCGAGCGCCTCGCAGGTATACATCGCCTCGCGCCAGATGCAGCTGGTCGACCGCATGGGCAGCCGCGTGTCGCGCATCCTCGCGGGCGGCACCGACACGCAGGCGTCGGCCGCGGGCCTCGAGCGCGACGCCCGCCTCTACCAGACCGTCGTCACCGGCCTGCTCGAGGGCGCTTCCGAACTCAACATCCGGCCGCTCGACAACGCGGCGGCGAGGCAGATCGTCGAGGACGTCGCGACGCAGTGGTCGTCGGTGAACGCGCCCGTGCGCCAGATCCTCGACTCGGCCACCACGCTGCAGGAGGTCAAGGATGCCGCGGACGCGAGCTTCACCGACAGCCAGAGCGTGTTGCTGCGCGCGGTCAACGTCGCGCAGCGCATCGACGAGCTGCCGCGCAAGAACATCATGCGCATGCCGATCTGGGGCGCCGCGGCCGCGGCGATCGCCTTGCTGCTGCTGCTGTTCGTCGGCGTCAACCTGATCCGCGAGCAGCGCCGCCGCCTGACCCAGACCAACGAGCTCAACCAGCGCAACCAGGACGCGATCCTGCGCTTGCTCGACGAGATGGGCTCGCTCGCGGAAGGCGACCTCACCGTCAAGGCGACCGTCACCGAGGACATCACCGGCGCGATCGCGGACTCGGTCAACTTCGCGGTGGAAGCGCTGCGAAGCCTCGTGACGACGATCAACGAGACCGCGGTGCAGGTCTCGGCGGCCGCGCAGGAAACGCAGGCGACCGCGATGCACCTGGCCGACGCCGCGCAGCACCAGGCGCGCCAGATCAGCTCGGCCTCGGTCGCGATCAACGAAATGGCGACCTCGATCGACAACGTGTCGAAGAACTCGGCCGAGAGCGCCGACGTGGCGCAGCGCTCGGTGCAGATCGCCGCGAACGGCGCGCAGGTCGTGCGCCAGACGATCCAGGGCATGGACAACATCCGTGACCAGATCCAGGAGACGTCCAAGCGCATCAAGCGACTCGGCGAATCCTCGCAGGAGATCGGCTCGATCGTCGAACTGATCAATGACATCGCCGAACAGACCAACATTCTCGCGCTGAACGCGGCGATCCAGGCGGCTTCGGCCGGCGAGGCGGGCCGCGGCTTCGCGGTGGTCGCGGACGAAGTGCAGCGACTCGCGGAGCGTTCCGCGGGTGCTACCAAGCGAATCGAAACGCTGGTGCAGACGATTCAGTCCGACACCAACGAGGCGGTCAGCTCGATGGAGCAGACGACCTCCGAAGTGGTCTCCGGCGCGCGTCTCGCCGAGGACGCGGGCCATGCGCTCGGCGAGATCGAGACGGTGTCGAACAGCCTCGCCGAACTCATCCAGGGCATTTCGACCTCGGCCCGCCAGCAGTCGGCGGCCGCGACCAACATCTCGGCGACGATGAACGTGATCCAGGAGATCACCTCGCAGACCTCGGTCGGCGCGAGCCAGACGGCCGAATCGATCGGAAACCTCGCGCAGCTGGCTTCGGACCTGCGTCGCTCGGTCGCCGACTTCAAGTTGCCAGGATGAGCCGAGGCGCATGACGCGGTGCACGCCAACCCTGAATCCGCCCGCCGCCACGACGCACTGCGCCCGTGTCGCGGGCCACGCCGGCCGTCGCAGCCGAGGCTGACCGCATGAAACTTCACGACGACGGCGATTTCACCGCCCTCAGCTGGGTCAAGCAGGCGCTCGATGCGACGCTCGCGCAGGCGCGCGAGTCGCTCGAGGTCTATGTCGAACAACCCGACGACCTCGCGCCGATGCGCGCGTGCGTCGACCACCTGCACCAAGTGCAGGGCACGTTGCGCATGGTGGAGCTGTACGGCGCGGCGATGGTGGTCGAGAACATGGAGCGCCTCGCGGAGGGGCTCGTGGCCAACAGCGTGCGCCAGCGCGATGAAGGCTATTCCGTGCTGATGCGCGGCATGGTGCAGTTGCCCGACTACCTCGAGCGACTGCAGAGCGGGCACAAGGACATCCCGATCGTCCTGTTGCCGCTGCTCAACGACCTGCGCGCGGTACGCGGCGAGAACCTGCTCAGCGAATCGGCGCTGTTCGCGCCCGACCTCGAACTGCCCCTGCCCGCGAGCGCGTCCGGCAGCACCACCGCGCTGCCCGCGGCGGACCTGCGCGCGCAGGCGCTGCGCCTGCGGCTTGCGTTCCAGGCCGCATTGCTCAAGTGGTATCGCGACGAAGCCGCGTCCGAGCACCTGCGCCGTCTCGTCGACGTGCTCGACCGCCTGCGCGCGATCTCGAACGGCGCCGAAGCGCGCCGCCTGTGGTGGGTGGCCGCCGGTGTCGTCGACGCCGTGGAGAAGAGCGACCTCGAGGCGAGCGTGGCGGTCAAGCTGCTGTTCGGCCGCGTCGATCGCGAGATCCATCGCTTCGCGCAGAACGGCGAAGCCGGCTTCAAGGCCGATCCGCCGCGCGAGCTGACCAAGAACCTCCTCTACTACGTCGCGCATACCGTGGCCGGTGGCGCGACGCCCGCGAGCGCGCGCGGCGCCGAGATCCGCGCGACCTGGAAGCTCGACACGCTGCTGCCGACCGCGAGCGAACTGCAGCATGCGCAGGGCTCGATGACGGGGCGCAACAAGAACCTGCTCGGCACGGTGTCGGCCGCGATCAAGGACGACCTCGTACGCGTCAAGGAAGCGCTCGACATCTTCCTGCGCAGCCGCAGCTCCGATGCAGGCGAGCTGGCCACGCACGTCGAGGTGCTCGACCGTGTGGCGGACACGCTCGGCATGCTCGGGCTCGGCGTGCCGCGCCGCGTCGTCGGCGAACAGCGCGGCGTGATCGAGGAAATGGCGCAGCGTCGCCGCCCGATCGACGAAGGCGCGCTGCTCGACGTCGCCGGCGCGCTGCTCTACGTGGAAGCATCGCTCGACGACCACATCGAGCGCCTCGGCGCGACCAGCGACGAAGGCGAGGATGAGCTTCGCGCCGGCGAAGTGCGGCTGCCCAAGGCCGAAGTACGCCGGATCCTCGATGCGCTGATGCGCGAGGCTTCGGTCAACATCCAGCAGGCCAAGCAGGACGTCATCGCGTTCATCGAGTCGCCCTGGGACCACCAGCGCGTGACCCAGATCCCGCGCCTGCTCGAGGAAATCGCGGGCGCGCTGCGCATGCTCGGCCTCGCCGATGCCGGCGAGCTGATGACCGCGGTGGTGCGTTTCGTCGAGGTCGAGCTGATCGCGCACAAGCGCGTCCCGACCGCCGAACAGATGGACAAGCTGGCCGACGCGCTCGCGGCGATCGAGTATTACCTCGAGGCCACGCGCGAACAGCGCCGCGGTCGCGACCGCATCCTCGAGGTCGCACGCGAGAGCCTCGATGCACTCGGCTACTGGCCGCTGCCGCCTGCGCTGGAACGCGCGCTGCCCGAACTGTCCGTGCCCTCGATGCCGGCGCGGTCCGAGCCGCCGGCCGTCGCGCGCGTCGACGCGGCGCCTGCGAACGACACGCCCGCGACCGGCTCGGCGGCGCCCGCCGCGCCCGAGCCGGTCGACGCAGCTGCCCGCCATTTCCTGCCCGACGGCGCTGCGTCGCTGCCGACGATCGAGCTCGCGCCGGGCGTCGACCTCGGCGATCTCGTGATCGGCGAAGCACCCGCACAGGCGCTGCCGGAACAGGACGTCGCCGGGCTGCGCCTCGCCGAAACCGGCACGCACGCCGGCGCGGATGCAGCATCGGACGATGGCTGGGTCGAGATCGAGGAAGTCATCGAGGAAGAAGTCCCCGCCGACGATGTCGTCGTCGCGGGCTTCGAAGGGACCGCCGGCGAAGAAATCGACGACGACATCCGCGAAGTATTCATCGAGGAAGTGCAGGAAGAGATCGCCAGCCTGCGCCAGCAGCTTCCGCTGTGGACGCGCGCGACCGACAACCTCGACGAACTCAAGGCGATCCGCCGCTCGTTCCATACGCTCAAGGGCTCTGGCCGCCTCGTCGGCGCGCTCGCGCTCGGCGAGTTCAGCTGGAAAGTCGAGAACACGCTCAACCGCGTGCTCGATCGCTCGATCCAGCCGAGCCCGTCGGTGGTCGCGCTGGTGCAACACGCCGTCGACGCGATCCCGGTGCTGCTCGGCGCGCTGCGCGGCGAGAACGGGGGGCACGCGAACATCAGCGGCATCATGGAGACCGCCGATCGCATCGCGGCCGGCGAGGAAGCGAGCGTTCCCGCGTCGTCGGCCGGGACGCGCAAGGTGCGCCGCACCGTGCGCCGGCGCGTCCGCGTCGACCACGATGCGACGCCTGCACTGGATGCCTTCGTGCAGCCGAGCGGCAGCCTCGCGGGCGAAGCCGACTTCAGCGGCGCCGCGTCCGAGCTCGTCGCGGGTCCGTTGCCGAACATCGACCCCGTGCTGTTCGACATCCTGCAGAGCGAAGTCGCCGCCCACCTCGGCGTGATGGACGACTACCTCGCGCGCTGCGAACCGACCGTGTTGCCCGCGAGCGAACCGCTGCTGCGCGCCGCGCACACGCTCAACGGCGCGATCGCGATGGTCGAGATCCCGGCCATCGGCAACGTGCTCGCGCCGCTGGAGCATTACATCAAGCGCCTGCGCGGCATCGGCGTGCCACCTTCACCCGAAGGCATCGACGCGTTGCGCGACACCATCGTGCTCACGCGCGAGGCGATGGCGCGCCTCGAGGCGGGGCGCAGCGACCTGCCCGATTCGACCGCCCTGGTCGCGCGCATGGTCGCGTTGCGCGACGAGCTGCCCGACGTGCATACGGCCGATGTCTGGGCCAGCGACGCCGTCGAGGCCGTCGGCGCCCCGCCTGCGAGCGCGGCTGCCGAAGAGGAAGCGCTGTGGCAGGACATCATCGAGCTGACCTCGGAGCCGGTATCGCCGGTCGATCCGTTCGTCGCCGACGTCAGCGCCGCGCTCGCGGATTTCGAAGTCCCGCACCCACCCGAAATCAGCCAGCCGGAAACGCCTGCAGTCGCCCGTGACGACGAGTTCGAAGCGATGTTCGGCGAGCTGGCTGCGGCCGCGGCCGACACCGAAGCCGAAGCCGAAGCCGAAGCCGAAGCCGAAGCCGAAGCCGAAGAGGACACCGACGCGGCGCCCCTGATGAGCTACGACGAGGCGCTGTCCGCGTTCGTCGAGGAAACCGCGGCGGACGACGCCGGGGACGAAGCCAGCGACGCCACCACGTTCGACCTCGCGGAACTGGATGCGCCGACCGAGGTGTCCGGGCTCGACGCGGCCGACCGGTGGGCAGCAAGCCAAACACCCGATGGGGTCGTGCCGGAGGTTCCCGAGCCCGCACTGTTCGACGAGGCGGAGATCGCGCCGTCGGAAGCGGTCGCCGACGCCGCGCCTGCGCGCAGCGAGGCCGAGTCGCCTGCGCCGGCGCCTTCCGCGAAGCACGCTGCGGCCACGCTCGACGGCCCGCGCTCGCCGCCGCTCGCCGACGACCCGCAACCCGAAGGCGCGCTCGACGTCGCCGACGCCGACGACGACCTGCTCGACATCTTCGTGCAGGAAAGCGCGGACATCCTCGACCACGCCGACGCGCTGGTCGCGCGCCTGCGCGAGGCGCCGTCCGATCGCGCGCCGATCACCGGACTGCAACGCGACCTGCATACGCTCAAGGGCGGCGCGCGCATGGCGGGCCTCGCCCCGATCGGCGACCTCAGCCACGCGATGGAGTCGCTCGTGGACGCCGTCGGCGAAGGCCGGCTCGAGGTCAACCGCGCCGCGGTCGAGTCGCTCGAGCGCGGTTTCGATCGCCTGCACGTGCTCGTGCAGCGCGTCGCGCAGCGTCGTGCGATCGCGATGCCCGCGCACGCGATCGCGCGCTTCGAAAGCCTCGTCGGTGGAATCGAGCCTGAGGCCGCCGAGGCTTCCGACGTACCCGCGGCCGAGTCGCCAGCGACGCCAGCGACGATCCCGGCGCCGGAAGCGCCCGTGGCCGAACAGCCGCAGCGCCCGGCGCCTCGCCACCTGGCCACGGCGCTCGAACAGGAAGAAGTCGCGCACGCGCCGCAGGAAATGATCCGCGTGCGGTCGGACCTGCTCGACTCGCTCGTGAACTACGCGGGCGAGGTGTCGATCTACCGCTCGCGCCTCGAGCAGCAGATCTCGACCTTCCGCTTCAACCTCGTCGAGCTCGACCAGACCGTCGCACGACTGCGCGAGCAGCTGCGCAAGCTCGAGATCGAAACCGAAGCGCAGATCATCGCGCGCTACCAGCGCGAGCAGCACGAGGAGGGCGTGTTCGATCCACTCGAACTCGACCGCTTCTCGCAGCTGCAGCAGCTTTCGCGCGCTCTCGGCGAGTCGGTGTCCGACCTGGTCTCGATCCAGAATCTGCTCGACGACCAGACGCGCCAGTCCGAAACGCTGCTGTTGCAGCAGTCGCGCGTGAGCTCCGATCTGCAGGAAGGCCTCATGCGCACGCGCATGGTGCCGTTCGATTCGCTGGTGCCGAACCTGCGACGCACGCTTCGGCAGGCCGCGCACGAAGTGGGCAAGCGCGCCCAGCTCAAGGTCGACGGCGCGCACGGCGAAATGGATCGCAACCTGCTCGAGCGCATGAAGGCGCCGTTCGAGCACATGCTGCGCAATGCGCTCGCGCACGGCATCGAGTCGCCCGAGCAACGCGAAGCCGCCGGCAAGCCCGCCGAGGGCACCGTCAACATCGCGGTCAGCCGTGAATCGACGGAAGTGGTGCTGCGCGTGTCCGACGACGGACGCGGCATGGACCGCGATGCGATCCGTCGCCAGGCGATCGAGCGCGGCCTGCTCAAGGCCGGCGTCGAGCTGCCCGACCGCGACCTCTACGCGTTCGTGCTCGAGAGCGGCTTCTCGACCGCGCGCGAGCTGACCCAGCTCGCGGGTCGCGGCGTCGGCATGGACGTCGTGCACAACGAGATCAAGCAGCTCGGCGGCTCGCTCGTCATCGACTCGACGCAGGGCCGCGGCACCACGTTCACGATCCGGCTGCCGTTCACGCTCGCGGTCACGCAGGCGATCCTCGTCAAGCTCGGCGAGAGTGCCTACGCGATCCCGATGTCGTCGGTGCAGGGCGTCGCGCGCATCGCGCGCGAGGACCTCGAGCGGCGCATCGCGGCCGGCGACCCTCGCCACGCCTATGCGGGCGAGGAATACGCGATCTACGACCTCGCGCAACTGCTCGGCCTGCCGCGCAGCCGCTTGGCGAGCGAAGAGACGCAGGTTCCGCTGTTGATGACGCGCACCGGCGAGCAACGCGCCGCAGTGCGCATCGATGGCGTGATCGGCTCCCGCGAAATCGTGGTGAAGTCGGTCGGCCCGCAGGTCAGTTCGGTGCCGGGCATCTTCGGCGCGACCATCATGGGCGACGGCTCGGTCGTGATCATCCTCGACCTCGCACCGCTGGTGCGGCGCCTCGCGGCGCTGCGCGAACGCATCGATGCGGGCATGGAGGAGGCGCCCACGCACTTCGTCGGCGAACCCGAACGCGCGACCGACGCGCGCGAGAAGCCGCTGGTCATGGTCGTCGACGACTCGATCACGATGCGCAAGGTCACCACGCGCGTGCTCGAACGCGTCGACTACGAGGTGCTGACCGCGAAGGACGGCCTCGACGCACTCGAGAAGCTGCAGGACAACGTGCCCGACCTGATGCTGCTCGACATCGAGATGCCGCGCATGGACGGCTACGAACTGGCGACCTACATGCGCAACGACGTGCGCCTGCGCCAGGTGCCCATCATCATGATCACCTCGCGCACCGGCGAGAAGCATCGCCAGCGCGCGCTCGAAATCGGCGTCGAGCGTTACCTCGGCAAGCCGTACCAGGAAGACGAGCTGTTGCGCAATGTCCAGGAAGTGCTGAGGCGCGAGCGTGTCTGATCCAGGCCGACGCGTACCGATCGCGCTCCTCTATGAAACGCGCGAAGGCGGGGAGCACCTGCGCGTCGCGCTGGCCGACCTCGGGGCGAGCGTCGTCTACGAGGCGAGCGCGGCCGAACTCGACCGCGAACGGCTCGCCGGATCGAATGCGAGCGTCGTCGTCGTGAACCTCGACGACGAGGACGACCCCGCGCTCGACGCGGTGTACGCACTGCTGGACGATGCGCGCTATCGCGTGGTGTTCAACGATGGCCAGGTGTCCGGCGCGCTGAGTGGCTGGGACCAGGCGCGCTGGGTGCGCCACCTCGCGGCGAAGATCTTCGGCGCCGACATCGATCCGCCGCGCCCGGCCGATGCCGAACCGGTGCCGGCACGTGCGACGAGCGCGGTTCAGGAGACGGGCGCACGCCCACTGCAGGCGGTCGAGCCGGTCATGCATGCACCCGTGCAGCCGGAGCAGGCTGCAAGCTCGTCGAGCGAGGCCACGCATGCATCGGACGAACCGGCCCCGGATGCGGCCGCGGCGACCGATTTCACGCCGACCGCGCCGCCGGACCCGGATCCAGCCGCGACCGCGCCACTTGTGCAGCCAGCCGGCATGGCGCTCGATCTCGATTGGGACTTCGCACCCGCTCAGGATGGCGAGGGCGCGAGCCACGACGAAATGCCGGTCGCGATCGAACTCGAGAGCGAATCCGAACCCGACCTCGTCGGCGATCTCGACGCGTTGCTCGTCGATCTCGACATCGCCGCGGAAGTCCCCACGGCACCGCAACGCGCGGACGACGTCGACGTCGAGCTGCCGTCGTTCGAGCTGCCGGCGGACGAGGGCTTCCCGGCGCACGGCGCGATCGGCGAAGAACCCGACTTCGGCGCCGAGTTCGCCGCCGACCTCGAACCGGTGCAGCAACTCGATGCGACCGCCGCGGGCGAGCGCGCGGCTCCGAAGGTGTCGGCACCGCTCGACTGGAGCCTCGAAGACGTCGTCGAAGGCGGAGTCGAAGTCGCGCCGGTGCCGGCGAAACCCGCCGATTTCGGCATCGAGACGATGAGTCCCGCGGAGTACCTCGCTCCCGCGGACGCGCAGGATCCGCGCGCGGAGGAGTTCAACGCGAGCGGTCTCTCGCTTGAATTGATTCCGCTCGAGGAAGCCGTCGCGCCGACGGCGATCGAGCGTCCCGAGACCGAAACCTGGCTGGATCCGGATTCGGCGCCGGTCGCCAAGGTGCGCACCGTCTGGGTGCTCGGCGCATCGATCGGCGGACCGGAAGCGCTGCGCGAATTCCTCGCCGAATTCCCGCGCAATCACCCCGCGCTGTTCCTGATCGCGCAGCACCTCGGCGCCGAGTTCGTCGACATGATGGCGCGCCAGCTGTCGAAGTCCACGGTGCTGACCGTGCGTACGCCGACCCATGGCGAGCGCGTCGGCCACGGCGAAGTCGTGATCGTGCCGTTGACGCATCGCTTGCAGGTCGGCACCGATGGCGTGGTCGTGCTCGAGCGCCTTGCCGAAGAACCGCCGTACAGCCCGTCGATCGACCGCGTGATCGAGGACGTGGCCGAACGGTATGGCGATGGCGCCGGCGCGATCATCTTCTCGGGCGTTTCAGACGATGCGGTGCGCGGTTGCAGCGCACTCGCCGCGAAGGGCGGGCGCGTCTACACGCAGAGCGCGGAAAGCGCCGTGGTCAGCACGATGATCGATGCGGTCACCGAGACCGGCGTCGTGAGCTTCAGCGGTTCGCCGAAGGAGCTCGCCGCGAAACTGATCGCCGGCGGCACATGAACCCCTGCCTGCCTTGCCGGGCATCCCGACTGCGCGACGCGCGGCGGGTTCCGTCGCATGATCGCGATCGCACCGCGGTCGCCCATCGGGAAGTCGTGAGATGAACGAACTGCCGCGCGAAATCCGTGGTGTCATGGTTCCCGTCAGCAACGGCCGCGTGCTGTTGCCGAACGCGACCGTGGCCGAGGTCATCAGCTACACCAAGCCGGAGGAGGTCGCGAATGCGCCCGCCTGGCTGCTCGGTCGCCTGCCTTGGCGTGGCTGGCGCCTGCCGCTGTTCTCGTTCCCGATGCTGACCGGCCAGCTCGAGGACGAAAGCCGCTCGAACGCGCGCGTCGCGGTGCTGAAGGCGCTCGGCGGCCACGCCGGCATGCCGTTCCTCGCGCTGCTCGCGCAGGGCTTCCCGCGCCTGACCACGATCACGCAGGAACTCCTGATCCCGACCAGCGACGAACATCCGCACGCACCCGGCGTGCGTGCCGAAGTGCTCGTGCGCGACGATCGTGCCGTCATCCCCGATCTCGACGCGATCGAAGCGATGGTCGCCAAGGCGCTTGCCGCGTAGCCCCGCGTTCTGCAGCGGAAAGCTGCAACACGAAGCACGCCGCAAGAGCACGATCGCAAGATCGAATCACGGAGTACACGGAGAAGAGCTTTTCCTGCAGCAGCGCCATTGCTTCCTCCGCGCTCGCCGCGTGCTGCGTGTTTCAGGCTGTCCGCTTCGCTCCTCGCCTGATCCGGGATCTTTCCCGCGCGCGCTTCGTGTTTCAGACGTTCGCATTCGCCACGCGCACGCAGGCGGAGCGGGCGGCGAGGTCGTGCCACGCGCGGCGATCGCGGTCGACGAGGCACCAGAGGAACCCGAGGCCGAACGCGGTGAGCGAGGGCAACGCGACGCCGAAGCGCAGCAGTGCGCGCGGCCAGGGCAGGGCGCCGCCTTCCGCTGCGACGATGCGGATGCGCCAGGCGCGCATGCCGATCGTCTGCCCGCCGCGTGTCCAGGACAGCACGAAGTAGACCGCGCTGACGGCGAGCAGGGCGAACTGCAGGAAGAGGCGGTAGCCCGCCGGCGGATGCGCGACATCGACGTCGCCGTGTGCCGCCAACAGCACCAGGCCCGCCGTCGCCATCCACAATGCGGCGAGCGGGAACAGGTCGTAGGCGAGCGCGAACAGGCGCAGGTGCAGCGGCGCCGGCGTGGCAGTGGGCATCGGGATCGGGCCTGGGGATGACGGCGCGCAGGTTCGCGGTTTAGGCTCGACCGCGCAAGCGCATGCAGGCCTCGATGAACCCCAAATCCGTCCCAGCGCCGAACGAGGCGGCCACCGCCCCGCGACGTCGCGGCCGTCCCCCCGCGGCGCCGCTGGCCGCGCCCGACGCCGCTGCGATCGCCACGTTCATCGAGCGCGCATGGTCCGAGCTCGGCCTCGCCGACAACACGCTCGCGAGTTACCGACTCGATCTCGCGGGCTTCGCACGCTGGCTCGCGACGCGCGGCGGCTCGCTGCTCGGCGCCACGCGCGCGGACCTGCAGGCCTACCTCGGCCAGCGCAGCCGCGGCAAGGCCGACGGCGGCAGCGGGCACACGGCGCGTTCGAATGCGCGCCTGCTGTCGAGCTTGCGCCACTTCTACCGCGCGCTCGTGCGCGATGGCCGCATCAAGGTGGACCCGACCCTGCTCGTCGATGCGCCGAAGCTGCCGCGCAGCCTGCCCAAGGCGCTGTCCGAACGCGAAATCGACGCACTGCTGCAGGCACCGACCGACAGCGCGCTCGGACTGCGAGACCGCGCGATGCTCGAGCTCATGTATGCGACGGGACTGCGCGTCAGCGAACTCGTCGGCATCGCCGCGGCGCAGGTCAACCTGCGCCAGGGCGTGCTGCGCGTGGTCGGCAAGGGTGGCAAGGAGCGGCTGGTGCCGCTCGGCGACGAGGCGGCGCACTGGCTCGCGCGCTACGTCGCGGAAGCGCGGCCGCAGCTGCTCAAGGGGGCGCGCAGCGAGGCGCTGTTCGTCAGCACCCGGCGAGCCGCGATGACGCGGCAGATGTTCTGGACTCTGGTCAAGCGCCACGCGCTGGCCGCCGGGATCCCCGCCGCGCGCATTTCGCCGCACGTGCTGCGCCACTCCTTCGCGACCCACCTGCTCAACCATGGCGCGGACCTGCGCGCACTGCAGCTGATGCTCGGGCACGGATCGCTCTCGACCACCCAGATCTATACCCTGGTCGCGCGCGAAGGCCTCAAGCGCCTGCACCAGCGCCACCACCCGCGCGGCTGAACGCCGCAGCGGCGCGCAAGTCCGCGAGCCGCCTCACTATCCGGGCGCGCGCGCGCATGAGACAATCCACGGTCCCCGACCGCGGGGAACCCCGGAGGCGCGACGTGGTCAACACCCCGTCGCCGGCGGCATGCAAGATCGCGTGCGCGCGGCCGGTCCGGAGTTCCGCCACGTTGCCTGCGAGGTCCCCGATGCGTGCTTTGCCGTTCCTCTCCAGCCTGCTGCTGGCTGCCCCCGTATTCGCCGCGACACCTCAGGAAACCGTGCAGAAGGCGATGTCGGTGATGGCGCCGGGCGTCAAGGTCGATGCCGTTCAGGAGTCGCAGATCCCCGGATTCTACGAGGCGGTGGCGGGCGGCCAGTTCGTGTACGTGACCACCGACGGGCGTTTCCTCGTCGATGGAAGCGCCTATGACGTCGCCGCCAAGCGCGACCTCACCGAGGCGTCGCGCGCGAACGCGCGTCGCGTCGCGCTGTCCCGGATCGGGCCCGACAAGCGCATCGTGTTCGCGCCGCAGGCGCCGATCGAGACGCGCCACACGGTCACCGTATTCACCGACATCGATTGCCCGTTCTGCCGCCGCTTCCACGAGCAGATCGCGCAGTACAACGCGAAAGGCATCGCGGTCGACTATCTGTTCTACCCGCTGACGATCCACCCCGGTGCCGACGCGAAGGCGATCGCGGTGTGGTGCGCGAAGGACCGCGCGAACGCGTTCACCGCCGCGATGTCGGGCCAGGACCCGGGCAAGGGCACGTGCCCGAATCCGGTCGCCGAACTGACCGAGGTCGCGAAGTCGCTCGGAATCGGCGGCACGCCGACGCTGCTGGCGCCGGATGGCAGCCAGCTCCCCTCGCAGGTCGCGATGTCGCCCGATCGACTCGCAGCCGAACTCGACCGTATCGCCGCCGCCAAGGCGAATTGACAGGAACGACATGATGAAGTTTTCCGCTATCGCCGGCGCCGTGCCTGCCCTCGTCCACCCGACTTTCCGCGGCCTGCTCGCCGCGGCCCTGGTCGGTGCCCCGCTCGCGCACGCGGCCGACTCGCCGGCCGACGCGGCCGCACGCAACGCGCTGAAGCAGCTGGTGCCGCAGGCGAAGATCGATTCGGTCGAACAGGCGCCGCTGCCGGGCTTCCGCCAGGTCATCGTCGGCGGCCAGATGGTCTACGTCAGCGACGACGGCAAGTACCTGATGCAGGGCACGCTGTACGACATCGGCGCGCGTCGCGACCTCACGGCTGCGCGGCTCGCGGTCGAGAGCAAGCGCAAGGTCGATGCGGTCGGCGCCGACAAGCGCATCGTGTTCTCGCCGTCGGGCAAGGCGCAGTACAAGATCACCGTGTTCACCGACATCGATTGCGGCTACTGCCGCAAGCTGCATGCGGAAGTCGGCGAGCTCAACAAGCGCGGCATCGAAGTCGACTACCTGTTCTTCCCGCGCAGTGGCGTCGGCACGCCGTCGTTCGACAAGGCCGTGTCGGTGTGGTGCGCGGACGACCGCAAGAGCGCGCTCACCGATGCGAAGGCCGGCAAGGATCCGGCGCCGAAGAAGTGCGAGAACCCGGTGTCCGAGCAGTTCGCGCTCGGCATGCAGGTCGGCGTGACCGGCACGCCGACGATCATCGCGCCCGACGGCAGCAAGATCGGCGGCTACCTGCCGCCCGACGACATGCTCGCGAAGCTGAAGTCGCTCGAGGACGGCAAGCTCGCGGCGAACTGAACCGTCCAGCCGGGACGCGTGCATCGGACTGCGCGCGTCCCCGCTGCGGCGCGCGCCGGACGCCTTCGCGCATGCCATCGGCTATCATAGCGGGCTCCGCACACGCTGCCGCGCCATGATCGTCCTCGACGGCTTCCCCGCGCTGTCCCCGTTCCGCATCGACCGGTTGAACCAGGCGCTCGGGCGCGTGGTGCCCGGCGCGCGCGTGCTCGCGACGCGCCATGTCTACCTCGTCGATCCGCACGACGGTGCCACGCTCGACCTCGCGCGACTCGGCGAAGTCGTGCAGGCGCAAGCCGGACCGGCGCGCTCCGCGACGCTCTGGGTAGTGCCGCGCCTCGGCACGCGCTCGCCGTGGTCGAGCAAGGCGACCGACATCCTCGCCGACTGCGGCTTCGCGGTCCGGCGCATCGAGCGCGGCACTGCGTTCGAGCTCGAGGGTGCGCCCGCGCCGGGCAGCGGACACTGGCTGGAGATGCTGCCCGCGCTGCACGACCCGATGACCCAATCGGTGGTGGCGGCGCTTGCGGACGCGCGCGTGTTCGAGGCCGGCCCGGCGCGTGCGCTCGAGCGCATCGGCCTGGGCGGCAACGGCGTCGCCGCGCTGCGTGCGGCCAATGCGCGGCTCGGGCTCGCGCTCGCCGAAGACGAAATCGAGTACCTCGACGCGCAGTACCGCGTGCTCGGGCGTGATCCTTCCGATGCCGAACTCATGATGTTCGCGCAGGCCAATTCCGAGCACTGCCGGCACAAGGTGTTCAACGCGGGCTACACGCTCGACGGCGCGGTGCAGGAAAAATCGCTGTTCGGAATGATCCGCAACACGCATGCGGCGTCGCCCGCGCACACGTTGTCCGCCTACCACGACAATGCGGCTGTGATTGCGGGCAGCGTCGCGCAGCGCTGGTTCGCCGATCCCGCCGATTCGACCTGGCGCGCGCACGCCGAAGACGTACCGTTCGCGATCAAGGTCGAGACCCACAACCATCCGACCGCGATCTCGCCGTACCCGGGCGCGTCGACGGGATCGGGCGGGGAGATCCGCGACGAAGGCGCGACCGGCCGCGGCGGCAAGCCGAAGGCCGGCCTCGTCGGCTTCACCGTGTCGGACCTGCGCATTCCCGAGCTTGCGCGTCCGTGGGAACGCGAGCGCGCGTTGCCGCCGCGCTTCGCGAGCGCGTTCGAGATCATGCGCGACGGACCGCTCGGCGGCGCCGCATTCAACAACGAATTCGGGCGGCCTTGCCTCGGCGGCTATTTCCGCGCGTTCGAGCAACCCGGCGACGCGCCCGGCCTCGTGCGCGGATACGACAAGCCGATCATGATCGCGGGCGGGCTCGCGAACCTGCGCGCCGCGCACGTGGACAAGCGCACGCTGCGTGACGGCGACGCGGTGGTCGTGCTCGGCGGGCCGGCGATGCTGATCGGTCTCGGTGGCGGCGCGGCTTCGTCGGTTGCGGCCGGCAGCAGCTCGGCGCAGCTCGACTTCGCGTCGGTGCAACGCGACAACCCCGAGATGCAGCGGCGTTGCCAGGAAGTCATCGACGCCTGCTGGGCGCGCGGCGACGACAACCCGATCGTGTCGATCCACGATGTCGGCGCGGGCGGCCTCTCGAATGCGATCCCCGAGATCCTCAACGACTCCGGCGTCGGCGGGCGCATCCATTTGCGCGCGATCCCGAGCGACGATCCGCAACTGTCGCCGATGCAGATCTGGTGCAACGAATCGCAGGAACGCTACGTGGTCGGCGTTCGACCCGAAGACCTCGCGGCATTCGAAGCGATCTGCGCGCGCGAACGCTGCCCGTTCGCCGTGGTCGGACATGCCACCACGGAACGCCGCCTCCTCGTCACGGATGCGCAGCCCTCCGCCCTCGGCTCTCGGCCCTCGGCCGTCATCGACCTGCCGCTCGATGTCCTGTTCGGCAAGCCGCCGCGCATGCAGCGCGACGCGCGGCGCCGCCCGGCGCGCATCGAACTCGTGCCGGACACCACCGGCATCACGCTCGAGGACGCACTGAAGCGCGTGCTGCGCGTGCCTGCGGTCGGCAGCAAGTCGTTCCTCGTGACGATCGGTGACCGCAGCGTCGGCGGCCTGTGCTCGCGCGATCCGATGGTCGGCCCGTGGCAGGTGCCGGTCGCGGACTGCGCGGTGATGCTCGCGGATTTCGACGGCCATGCGGGCGAAGTGATGGCGATGGGCGAACGCACGCCGCTCGCATTGCTCGATGCGGCCGCGAGTGCGCGCATGGCGGTCGGCGAGGCGCTCACGAACCTCGTCGGCGCGCGTGTCGCGCTCGACGAGGTGCGGCTGTCGGCGAACTGGATGGCGGCGGTCGGTCATGTCGGCGAGGATGCGGCGCTCTACGACGCAGTGCACGCGGTCGGCATGGAGCTGTGTCCAGCGCTCGGCATCTCGATACCGGTCGGCAAGGATTCGATGTCGATGCAGGTGCGGTGGTCGTCGCCCGCGGTCGACGCGGGTGTTCCGGCAAAGCCGGCGTCGAACCCGTCATCGACGGAATTCACCACCGTGTCGCCGGTCTCGCTGATCGTCAGCGCGTTCGCGCGCACGCCCGACGTCCGTGCCGCACTGACGCCGCAGTTGCAGCTCGACCAGGGCGCCAGCGAACTGTGGCTGCTCGACCTCGGCGCGGGCCGCAACCGCCTCGGCGGCAGCAGCCTGCTGCAGGCGTTCAATCGCGGCGGCGGCGAGCCGCCCGACCTCGACGATGCGCAGCGCTTCAAGGCCGCATTCACCGCGGTGCAGGACGCGGCCGCGCAGGGATTCCTGCTCGCCTGCCATGATCGCAGCGACGGTGGCGCGCTGGTCGCGCTGATCGAGATGGCGTTTGCGGGCCACTGTGGCCTCGATCTCCAGCTCGACGGCTGGGGCGCGAATCCGCTCGCGGCGCTGTTCACGGAAGAGCTCGGCATCCTCCTGCAGCTGCGCACGCGCGATCGCGAGGCGTTCGGTGCGATCCTGCAGGCGCACGGGGTCGCCGCGCTCGCGCATCGCATCGGCGCGCCGGTCGAGGCGATGCAGGTAAAGCTCTCGCTCGAGGGAGAACCGCTCGCCGCATGGGACTGGCGCGAGCTGATGCAGGCATGGTCGGAGACCAGCCATGCGATGCAGCGGCTGCGCGACAATCCGCGCAGCGCCGACGAGGAACTCGAGTGGCGCTGCGATCCCGCCGATCCGGGCATCACGCCGAACCTGTCGTTCGATCCTGCCGAGGACGTCGCGGCGCCGTTCATCGCGCGCGGCGCGCGCCCGCGCGTCGCGATCCTGCGCGAGCAGGGCGTCAATGGCCAGGTCGAGATGTCGGCCGCATTCAGCCGCGCGGGTTTCGACGCGGTCGACGTGCACATGAGCGATCTCGCGAGCGGGCGTCGCGAGCTCGGCGATTTCCACGGATTCGCAGCCTGCGGCGGGTTCAGCTACGGCGACGTGCTCGGCGCGGGCCGCGGCTGGGCGGCCTCGATCCTCTACAACGAGCGGCTGCGTGAACAGTTCACGCGCTTCCTCGCCGACGGCACGCGCTTCGCACTCGGCGTCTGCAACGGCTGCCAGATGCTCGCCCAGCTCAAACCGATCATCCCGGGCGCGGCGCACTGGCCGCGCTTCGTGCGCAATGCGAGCGAACAGTACGAGGCGCGCTTCGTCACGCTCGAAGTGCTGGAGTCGCCGTCGCTGTTCTTCGCCGGCATGGCCGGCTCGCGCATTCCGGTCGTGGTCGCGCACGGCGAGGGTCGTGCGGTGTTCGACGCCGCCGGCGATGCGCGCCGCGCCGCGGCGAGCGTGCGCTTCGTCGACAACCATGGCCGCGCGACCGAAGCGTTTCCGCTGAACTCCAATGGCTCGGCCGACGGGCACGCGGGATTCAGCAATGACGATGGCCGCGTTACGATCCTGATGCCGCATCCCGAACGCGTGTTCCGCAGCGTGCAGATGTCGTGGCGCCCGCGCGAATGGGGCGAAGACTCGCCGTGGATGCGCATGTTCCGCAATGCGAGGGCATGGATCGGCTGAAGCGGTGATTCGTGATGCGTGATTGGCAATGCTGCGCGGATTCGCGCGGTTGCCAGTGCGCGCGCATCTGGAGATGGCCATGAATGAAGATCGCGCAGTCGCCGCACCCGGGCAGAAGTCGGCCTCACCCATCACCGCGTCACCCATTCGCGAATTCGCGTTGCGCGCAGTGCTGTGGCTGCCGCTCGCGTTCGTGGTGTGGTTCTGGCTGGCGCCGTTCTGGGTGTGGCCCGCGATGCTCCTGGCCAAGCAGATCCTGCTCGGCGCCTGGGGCGAGATCTTCATTGCGGTGGGCCTCGGCGGCGAAATCCTCGACAGTGCGGGCAGGGTCGTCGGGCGCGCGGGGCATCTCGTGCATCTCGCGACCTCGGTCATGGTCCGCGTGCCGGCCGGGCCCGGCGGACCCGGAGGCGTCGGCGTGCTCGAGCCGACCGTCAATCCGATGGTCTATGCCTATTCGATGCCGCTGTTCTGCGGACTCGCGATGGCGACGCCACTGCCGGCGCGGCGGCGTGCGCTGCAGCTGCTGGTCGCCTTGCTCGTGATCTGGATCGGCCAGGGGCTGGGGATCGTGGCCGAGGCGCTGAAGACGATCGCGTTCGATTCGGGTCCCGAAGGCGCATCGGCGATCGCGGCCGCAGGCCTCTCGCGACCCGCGATCGCGCTGGCCTACCAGTTCAGCTACCTGATCGTGCCGGCGGTGGTGCCGGCGCTGCTCTGGATCGGCTTCAATCGCGACTTCATCGAGCAGCTGGTCGGATCGGCGCGGGAACCGTCGCGCGATTGAGGGGTCCAATGGTCAGGGTCGACCTGCCGCGCTGGCAGCGGAGCGCGTAACGGCCCGGGATTTCAGCCACATGCGGCCAGCCGGAGCGAGCGCGAGGGCCGCTCCAGCGCGGCCATGCGGACCCGTGCCGGGCCCGATGTGGAACAATGCGCGTCTTCCGTCCCGTATTTCGATGCCAGGGGTCCCATGGCCGCAGTCCTACCGATCGAACCAGCCCCCGTCGCGGCGGATGCCGAGGCCAGCCTCGACGATCGCATCTGCCAGTACCTGGTCGCGCGCGGTCGCCTGAAGGAAACCGATCTCGCGCGCGGGCGACGCCTGCATGAGGAAGACCCGGCGTCGGGCAGCCTCGTCGCGCTGCTGACGCGCCTCGGCCTCGTGTCCGAGCGCGAGATGGCGGAGGGTGTCTCCGAGCTGCTGCAACTGCCGCTGCTGACCGCGAAGGAATTCCCGGAAGCGCCGCCGCAGAACGTGCAGGCCTCGGTGCGATTCCTCAAGCACCACCACGTCTGCCCGATCGCCGAAACCGACGACAGCGTGACCCTTCTCGTCGCCGACCCCGCCGATGCGTTCCCCGCGCAGGCGGTGCAGCTCGCGACCGGGCGCGAGGTGCGCCTCGCGATTGGCCTGCGCAGCGAGATCGACGACCTGATCGAGCGCTACTACGGCTCGGGCCGTTCGGCGATGGGCACGATCGTCGAGAACCTCACCGACGACAACAACCGCAGCGAGGACGACATCGAACACCTGCGCGACCTCGCGTCGGAAGCGCCGGTGATCCGCCTCGTCAACCTCGTGATCCAGCGCGCGGTCGAACAGCGTGCGTCGGACATCCACGTCGAGCCATTCGAGAACCGCCTCAAGGTGCGCTACCGCATCGACGGCGTCCTGCACGAAGTCGAGTCGCCGCCGGCCGCATCGACCGCGGCGGTGATCTCGCGCATCAAGATCATGGCCAAGCTCAACATCGCCGAGCGCCGCCTGCCGCAGGACGGGCGCATCATGATCCGCGTGCAGGGCAAGGAACTCGACCTGCGCGTGTCGACCGTGCCGACCGCGCACGGCGAGTCGGTGGTCATGCGTATCCTCGATCGCGAAGCGATCGTGTTCGACTTCCACAAGCTCGGTTTCACCGACCAGTTCCTGCAGCAGTTCCTCGACGTGCTGGAACTTCCGCATGGCATCCTGCTCGTCACCGGTCCGACCGGCTCGGGCAAGACGACCACGCTCTACACCGCGCTCAGCAAGCTCAACACGCCCGACGTCAAGATCATCACGGTCGAGGACCCGGTCGAATACCAGATCGAGGGCATCAACCAGATCCAGGCCAAGCCGCAGATCGGGCTCGACTTCAGCCATGCGCTGCGCTCGATCGTGCGCCAGGACCCGGACATCATCATGATCGGCGAAATGCGCGACCTCGAGACCGCGCGCATCGCGATCCAGTCGGCGCTGACCGGCCACCTCGTGCTGTCGACGTTGCACACCAACAACGCGGCCGGTGGCATCACGCGCCTGCTCGACATGGGCGTGGAGGACTACCTGCTCACCTCGACCGTCAACGGAATCCTCGCGCAGCGACTCGTGCGCCGCCTCGATGCAGGCAGCGCCACGCGCGAGCTCGCACTGCCCGAGGTGGTCAAGGAGTTCGAACTCGAGAAGTACACCGACGAGCGCCCGATCCAGCTCTACAAGCCAGGCTCGAGCCCCGCAAACCCGACCGGCTACTTCGGGCGCACGACGATCATGGAATTCCTCGTGATGTCGGACCCGATCCGCCGCCAGATCATGCAGCACGCCGGCATGGGCGAGATCGAACAGCAGGCGCGTGCGGAAGGCATGCGCACGATGTACGAAGACGGCCTCGTCAAGGCCCTCGCCGGGCACACCACGATCGAGGAAGTGCTGCGCGTGACGCAGGAATCATGATGCAGGGAATTGGGAACAGGGAATCGGGAATGGTCCGGGCGCGCATCGTGGGCTCGCGCCAGGCTGATCGGGAATCCCGTGTCTGCTTATCCTGCGATGCGTGCATCGAGAAGCACTGCATTGTCGATGGCGGCTTTGCCGATTCCCTGTTCCCTGGTCCACATTCCCCGCACCAATGACCCTCTTCTACTACAAGGCCGTGACCCCCGCCGGCGAGACGCTCGAAGGGCAGTTCGACCTCGCGAGCCGCGACGAGGTGATCGGCAAGCTGCAGGACGCCGGCAACATCCCGCTCGAGGTGCACGAGGCCGACAGCGGGGATTCGGCGAGCCTGTTCGCCTCGCTGTTCAAGCGCGCGACGCTGCGCGAGGCGCAGGTCGTGCAGTTCACGCAGCAGCTCGCGACCCTGCTCAACGCGGGCCAGCCGCTGGATCGCGCGCTGCAGATCCTGCTGGAGCTGCCCGAAACCGACAAGGCGCGGCGCCTGCTCGAGCGTGTGCGCGACCAGGTGCGCGGCGGCACGCCGCTGTCGGATGCACTCGAATCCGAGCACGGCAACTTCTCGCGTCTGTACGTGAACATGGTGCGCGCGGGCGAAACCGGTGGCTCGCTCGGCGACACGCTGACGCGCCTGGCCGACTACCTCGAGCGCAGCCGCCAGCTCAAGGGCAGCGTCGTGAACGCGTTGGTCTACCCGGCGTTCCTGATCGGCATGGTGCTGGTCTCGCTGTTCGTGCTGCTGGTGGTGGTGGTGCCGCAGTTCGAGGTGATGTTCGCCGACATGGGCGTGGAACTGCCGCTGATCACGCGCGTGGTGGTCGGCGTCGGCGCGACCCTGCAGAACTTCTGGTGGCTGATGATCGCGATCATCGTGTTCGGCGTGAGCTGGGTGCGCCGGCGCATGGCCGATCCGGTTTCGCGGCTCAGGATCGACCAGCGCCTGCTCGGGCTGCGCATCGTAGGCGACCTCGTCCGCAAGATCGAAACCGCGCGGCTCGCTCGCACGCTCGGTACCCTGCTGAAGAACGGCGTGCCATTGCTCGGCGGACTCACCGTCGCGCGCAACGTGATGGGCAATGCCGCGCTGGCCGAGTCGGTCGACGCCGCCACCGAAGAGGTCAAGTCCGGCGGCGGCCTCGGCCACGCGCTGACCCAGTCCAAACGCTTCCCCAAGCTCGCGCTGCAGATGATCAGCGTGGGCGAGGAATCGGGCGAGCTCGACTCGATGCTGCTGAAGGTGGCGGACACCTTCGACATCGAAGTGCGCAATTCGCTCGACCGCATGCTCTCGGCGCTCGTGCCGGCCACCACCGTCCTCATGACCGTCGTCGTCGCGGTGATCATGATGGCGATCATCATGCCGATCCTCAGTCTGACCGGCTCGATCCAATGAAGGAGTTCAAGATGAAGACCGACAACCGCAACAAGCCGCACCGCCTGCCGCGCCGCGTCGCGCGGGGTTTCACGCTGGTCGAGATGATCGCGGTGATCGTGCTGCTCGGCATCGTGATCACGGTCGTCAGCGGCCCGATCATGAACCGCTTTAGCGGCGCCAAGTACAACGCGGGCAAGGTCGGCGCGGGCCAGCTCGCGCAGGCCGTGCAGAACTACCAGATGGACAACGGCAACTTCCCGGGCCAGCTCGCCGACCTCGTGACGCGCCCGGGCAATGCGAGCAACTGGCTCGGCCCGTACACCAAGGAAGCCAACCTCAAGGACCCGTTCGGCCACACCTACGCGTACAAGGTGCCGGGCGAGGGCGGCGCGGATTTCGACGTGGTGTTCCTCGGCAAGGACGGCCAGGCCGGCGGCAGCGACATGAACGCGGACTTCAATGCGTCCAACTGATGCACGCCGGCGGTCGCGATGAACGCACGCGTGCCGGCACCGCGGTGGCCGAGCCGTGCGCGCGGCTTCACGCTGATCGAGCTGATCGCGGTCGTGGTGCTGCTCGCGATCGTGCTCGCGATCGCCTCGCTGTCGCTGTCGAAAAGCCTCGAAAGCGCGAAGGTGCGTGCCGCGAGCAAGGATCTCGTCGCGGCGCTGCGCTACACGCGCGGACAGGCGATCGTGAAGGGCAAGCCGCAGGTGCTGGTGCTCGACCTCGAGAAGAATTCGTACGTCGCGCCCGGCAAGAAGCCGGTCGAACTGCCCAAGGACATGGTGCTGCGCCTGACCACGGCCGAGACCGAGCAGACCGGCGCGAATTCCGGCGGGATCCGCTTCTTCGGCGACGGCAGTTCGACCGGCGGACACGTGTCGGTGCTGATGGGCCAGCGCGAATGGCGCATCAACGTCGCCTGGCTCACCGGCGAGATCGAACTCGACGAGCAGCCCGAGTGATTCGGCTCGAACTCGGCCCGTGAGCCGCGGTCCACTGCATCCATGAAGCACCCATTGCCCATCGCCAGCCGCCGAGCCCGCGGATTCACGCTGATCGAACTGATCGCGGCATTCCTCGTGTTCGCGATCGCGATCGGGTTGCTGATGCAGGTGCTGAGCTCGGCGATGCGCCAGGTGCGCCAGTCGTCGGACTACACGATGGCCGCGTTGTGGGCACAGTCCAAGCTGGATGCGGTCGGCGTCGGCGAACGCATCGAAGCCGGCAGCAGCAACGGCAGTTTCGACGACACCTACAAGTGGGACCTCACCGTGCAGCAGGTCGACCCGAGCGCTGTCGAGCCGCCGCCGCAGCTCGGTGCGACCGTGTCGGCCGCGAACGCAGGCCTCGGCGAAGGCATCGAGATCGCGCCGTTCGACATCTACCAGATCGACCTCGTGGTGTCCTGGGACAGCGGTGGCGGACGGCCGCCGCGCAGCGCGCATTTCGGCACGCTGCGCGTCGTGAACCCGGAGGCGCAGCAGGGCGACGGCACGCAGCCGATGTCGCGGCAGCGCAATCCGCGCACCGGGCGCGGGGGCGGTTGAGCGTGCGCACGGTCCGGCCCACGCGCGGTTTCACGCTGATCGAGGTCACGCTCGCGATCCTGCTGTTCGCGTTGCTGCTCGCCGGTACCTACGGCTCGATCCGTACGGCGGTGCGCTCGATCGCCTCGGGTGAAGCCGCAGTCGACCGCACCAACCGCGTGCGCGTCGCGCAGGATTTCATCCGCCGCCAGGTCAGCCGCGCGATGCCGTTGTCGTTCGGTCGCGACGAGGGCACCGGCATGAACTACGTGTTCGAGGGCGATCGTGACTACATCCGCTTCGTCGCGCCGATGCCCGGGTATCTGTCCAAGGGCGGCCCGTACGTGCAGACGCTCGAGATCAAGGGCGGTCGCGGCGGGCGCCAGCTTCTTTTCGGCAATGCGATGTTGAACGGTTTCGATCTCGACGGCGCCGGCGAGCAGAACGAACCGGTGGTGCTGCTCGACCAGATTGAAGACGCGCATTTCGAATTCCGCACGCTCGACGATGAAGGCGAACTCGCCGACTGGAGCGACGAGTGGGAGGACGCGTCGATCACGCCATTGATGGTGCGCCTGGCCATTCGCATGCAGCCGGAGGCGCGCGTCGCGTTCCCGCAGATGGACATCCCGTTGATGCTCGACGTCGGCGCGGTGCGCCGCCAGCGTCCGGGACAGTTGCTGCCCGGCGTCGGACTTGACTCCGGCGGATTGCGCTCGCGCTCTTCGAGTCGATCGGATCGGACGCAATGAGCGCCGCGATCGCCTCGCGCGGACGCAGTCCCGCCCGCATCGCGCGACGCGCGCGCATGCGCGGCGTCGCGTTCCTGCTGGTGCTGTGGGTGATCGCGATGCTGTCGATCCTGCTCGGCAGCTTCGCGCTGGTCGCGCGCACCGAGAACCTGCAGGCGCGCCACCTGTTCGATTCGACCCAGGCCCGCTACGCGGCCGAGGCCGGCCTCAACCTCGCGGTGTTCGAGCTGCGCAAGTCCGATCCCGCGATGCGCTGGGTCGGCGACGGACGCGCGTACACGTTCGGCTACGGCGAAGCGGAAATCGAAGTCCGCATCCACGATGACTCGGGCAAGATCGACATCAACGCGCCGAATCCCGAGCGGCTCTCGGCGTTGTTCGCCGCGCGCGGCGTCGAACTCGAGCAGGCCGAGGCGCTCGCCGCTTCGATCGTCGACTGGATCGATACCGACGACCTCGCGCAGCCCAACGGCGCCGAGATCGACGACTACAAGGCGCTCGGGCTGCCGTACGGACCGAAGAACGCACCGTTCGACACCGTGTCGGAGCTGCAGCAGGTGCTCGGCATGAACTACGAGCTCTATTCGAGGATCGAGCCTTCGCTGACGATCTACTCCGGACGATCGGACCCGAACATCGGCTTTGCCGATGTGCCGACCCTGATGGCGGCCGGATGCACCGAGGAACAGGCCACGCTGATCGTGCAATTGCGCCAGTCGATCCCGCCGGGCGATCCGGCCGCGAACGAGATCCCGGGCTGCGACGGCGTCACCCCGATCGTGGCGGGCGGCGGGGGCCTCACGTATAGTGTGGAGTCCCGTGCCAAGCTCCCGAACGGAGCCAGTACCACCCTGGACGCGACTATCCGCATGGGCGGCGTCAATGCAGCCGGAAGGCCGTATGTGATCCTGCGCTGGCGCGATGGGGAATCTTCCTGACGCCGTGAACCCGAGCATCGAACGACAACTGGCACGCCTGCGGGTGCGCCTTGCCAAGACGCCGCTGCCGCGATTCTTCGCCTGGTGGGGCACGCAGTTGCTCGCCTGCCTGCCGGAGCGCTGGCGCAAGGTGCTGTCCGAACGCTCCGAATCGCTGCTGCTCGACGTCCAGGGCGACGAGTTCGTGGTCTGGCGCGAGAAGGGCGACGCGGTGCGCGAGTACGGGCGCATCCCGCGCGGCGCACCCGTGGAGGAACAGGCCGCGCAATTCCGTCGCCTGCGCAACGCGATCGACGATCCGGACGTGCGCACCGTATTCGTGATCCCGCCCGGCCGCGTGCTCAGCCGCATGCTGAGCCTGCCGGCCGCCGCGGAAGAAAACCTGCGCCAGGTGCTCGCGTTCGAGATGGACCGGCAGACGCCGTTCAAGGCGGACCAGGTCTACTTCGACAGTCGCGTGCTCGGCCACGATGCAAGCGGTCGCAGCGCACGCGTCGAACTCGTGCTGATCCCGCGCGAACAGCTCGACCAGGAACTCGGCGTGCTGCCCGGTGGCGCGAACGAACTCGACGGCGTCGACACCTGGCGCGACGGACGTGGCGCGGCGCGACGGCAAGTCAACCTGCTGCCGCCCGAGCGGCGCGCGCGCCGGCGCAACATGCGCATGCCGTTGAACGCCGGCCTCGCCGCGCTCGCGCTGGTGCTGCTGTTCGTCAACATGGACCTGTCGCTCGCCAACCGCGCGGCTGCGGTCGAACTGATGCGCGCCGAGGTCGAGCAGGCCGCGGATGCGGCGCGCCAGGTCTCGACGCTGCGCCAGACCCTCGTCGACTCGATCGCGGGCGCGAACTTCCTGACCGAGCGCAAGCGCCAGGGTCCGCTGATGGTCGGGCTCATCAACGACCTCACCACGCGCATTCCACTCGACACCTACCTCGAGCGCCTGCAGATCGAGAGCGAACAGGTGCAGTTGCAGGGGCAGGCCGAAGAAGCGTCCAAGCTCATCGCCTTGCTTGGTGCGTCCCCGTGCCTGGGCAATCCCGGATTCCAGGGCCAAGTGCAGCCCGACGCGCGCACCGGCAAGGACCGTTTCCAGATCAACGCGAGCCTCAAGGCATGCAGCCTCGCAGCCGGCACCCAGGCCGGGCGCGATCCGCCGGGAGCCGCAGGCAGCGAAGCAGGCGCCGCGCCGGCCGCGCAACCCGTCGCCGCCGACTCCGTGAAGAAGCCGGAAGGCACCGACAAGGCGCCCGCAGCGCCCGTGCCGTCGAAGCCCGAAGCGGGCCGCGAGGACCGGGCTGCCAAGCCGCCGGTGAAACCGCTGGCGGCCGCGTCGCGCGAAGGCAACGCGTCCGCCGAGAAACCCGCCGGGGCGACCGCCAAGCCGCCGCGTTCGAAACCCGAGCCGCGCAAGCCGACCGCGGTCGACCGCCCGGCCAGGATCAGCCCCGAGGCCGCGACCGTCGACGCCGACCAGGCCGGGGAGACCGATGGCGACTAATCCGGCCAAGCCCAGGGACGGTCGCTTCCTCGCGGTCGTGCTGCTGCTCATCGTACTGCTGCTCGGCTACCTGCTCGGCGTGCACTGGTGGTTCGTCGAGCCGCACCTCCAGTACGCGAACGAGATGCAGGACCTGCGTGACCAGCAGTTGCGCTACCGCACCGCGATCGCAGCCCGGCCCGAGATCGAGCAGCGCCTCGCGGAAGTGCGCGCGTACGAGCAGGGTAACCGCGCGTTCCTCGCGGAGACCGATCCGAATGCGGCTTCGGCTGCGCTGATCCAGCGCCTCAAGCAGGCGATGAGCGACCACGTCGAGGACGAGAAGCGCTGCCAGAACGTCAGCACGCAGAGCTTCAACAGCGGCGAGGAGGAACTGTACAAGCGCGTGACCGTGCAGGCGCGCCTGAAGTGCGACCTCGAGCCGCTCGCGGCGGTCCTCTACGACCTGGAGAACGGCAAGCCCTACCTGTTCGTGGACCAGGTGATGATCTACAAGCAGCAGTCCTATTCGCCGCCGGGCGTGAAGGTCGCGCCGAACCCGCTCGACGTGCGCTTCAACCTTTCCGGTTACCTGCGCCAGCCCGGCAAGGCACCCAAGTGAACGTGCGCACCGCGCGACTCGCGACGAACGCGCTGGCCGGCCTCTGCGGCGGCCTGCTGCTGCTCGCGATCCTGCAGTACGCGGGTTTCGGCCGCGGCTATGGCTGGTCGGGCGACGCGGCCGGCGACGTCGAGCGCGGCGGAGTCGGACGCATCGACAATACGCCGGTACAATTGCCGCCGGAATCGGCGTTCGCGGCGATCTCGCGCCATCCGCTGTTCAACGATGACCGCGAACCGACGCCGGTGGACGCGGCAGCCGCGGGCGACGAGGAAGCACCTCCACCGAACCCGCTCAGCGTGATACTGACCGGCGTGATCCTCGATCGTGACGTGAAGATCGCGATGCTGCAGGACCTCACGCGGAACCAACCGGTCGCGCTGCGGGTCGGAATGCCGCTGGAGGGTGAACAGGCGAGCTGGACCCTGGTCGACGTCAAGCCGCGCGGCGCGGTGTTCAGGAACGCGGCGAACGAGACCACGGAGGTCGAACTCCAGACCTCGGTCGCGCAGCCGCCTCCGCCGCAGCAACGCGGGCGCCGCACCGCGACCGCTCCACCCGCCACGCGCAACGCCCAGCCACCCGCGCAGAAGCAGGACGCCAACGCCGACCTCGCCCAGCGCATCGAGGAACGCCGGCGCAAGATGCGTGAAGATGCCGAACGCTTGCGTGGCGAAGCCGCGCAACAGAAGAAGTGATGGAGTGAGCCACGTGCGACTGATCCCGTTCCTGATCGCCCTGGGCCTGGCCCTGCTGGCCGGCTGCAGTACGCCGGGCGGCGTGCGCAAGCAGGATGCCGACATCCTGACCGCGGACACGGTCCTGAAGAAGACGCCGGTGGCGCCTCCGGAAGACATCGTCTCGAGTATCGCGATCTCGCCGGAGACCGATCCGAATCGCGCGTTGCCGCCGCCCGAGATCGAGGTCGGAACCGGCAAGTTCTTCACCGTGCAGCCGCCCCGCGGCGAGCGCGGCGGCGAAGGCCAGGTCACGTTCAATTTCGAATCGCAGCCGATCCAGGCGGTGGTCAAGGCGATCCTCGGCGACATGCTGCAGGAGAACTACACGATCGCACCGAACGTCAGCGGCAACGTCACCTACTCGACCTCGCGCCCGATCCGTCGCGAGGATGCGATGCCGGTGCTCGAGATGCTGCTGTCGTGGACCGGCAACGCGCTCGTGCGCGAGGGCGGGCGTTACATCGTGCTGCAGTCCAAGGATGCGATCCCGGGCAAGCTCACGCCGCGCATCGGCGCGAGCCAGCAACCCGGCTACGGCCTGCGCATCTTCCCGCTCGAATTCATTTCGCCGAGCGAGATGGCCAAGCTGCTCAAGCCGTATGCGAAGCCCGACGCGTTCGTCAGCATCGATCCGAACCGCAGCCTGCTCGTGCTCGCGGGCAATCCGTCCGAACTCGAGAACTACCAGCGCACGATCGACACGTTCGACGTCGACTGGCTCGGCGGCATGTCGATCGGCGTGTTCACCATGCAGCACGTCGAAGTGACGAAGCTGATGCCCGACCTCGACCTGCTGTTCGGCAGCAAGGGCGAATCGCCGCTGGCCGGGATGTTCCGCTTCATGCCGATCGAGCAGACCAACCAGATGATCGTGATCACGCCGCAGCAGGACTACCTGCGCCAGGCGGAGGAATGGCTGCGTCGCCTCGATCGCGGTGGCGCCGAGAACTCGGTGCAGCTCTACGTCTACAACGTGAAGAACCTCAAGGCACCGGACCTCGCCGATTACCTGAGCCAGATCTTCCTCGGCACATCGGGTGGCAGTCGTCGCAGCAGCACGTCGGGCCGCGTCGGCCAGGGGCTGCGCCCGGTCACGATCGGCGGCGTCGGCGGGCGCGGCGGCAATTCGATGAGTTACGGCAATTCGCTGCGCACGCAGGCGGACGACAAGGCCGCGCCCGCGGCGGCGACGCCGAGCGCACCGGCTGCGGGCGGCGGTGGCGGCGACAAGGACACCAACATCCGCATCTCCGCGATCGAAGAGAACAACCAGCTCATGGTGCAGGCGACGCCGATCGAGTGGGACCAGATCGAGGCCGCGATCAAGAAGCTCGACGTGGTGCCGTTGCAGGTGCAGATCGAGGCGAAGATCCTCGAGGTCAAGCTGTCGGGCGATCTGAGCTACGGCGTCCAGTGGTATCTCAAGGGCATGATGGGCACGGCCACCGGTTCCGCACAGGAGAACGGCAGGTATCCAATCGAATACTCGGGGAATCGGTGGGACCGGCAGCGCCTGACGCTCGGCGCCCGTGGCAACGTCGCGCCGCCCAACAACCAGGGGTTCTTCTACTCCTTCCTCAACAAGAGTTTCGAGGTCGCGCTGCAGGCGCTGGAAGTGTCCGACAACTCCAAGACACTCGCGGCTCCTTCGCTGGTCGTAGCCAACAACCAGGAAGCGCAGATCAACGTAGGCCAGCAGATCCCGGTACGACAGACGTACGTCAACACCGGAATCATCGGCAGTGGTGCCACCCCGAGCTACGGATCGGTGCAATACCTCAATACCGGCATCGTTCTGGCCGTCACACCGCGCGTGAATCCAGGTGGGCTGGTGTACCTGGACATTTCGCAGGAGGTGAGTTCACCCACCGGCGCTCCAGACGAGCAGGGCAATCAGGCCATCTCGCAACGACAGCTCCAGACCCAGGTGGCCGTCCAGAGCGGTGAGACGCTGCTGCTGGGCGGGCTGATACAGGATCAGAGTGCCAAGGGGCAGACTGGCGTGCCGCTGCTGAGCCGCATCCCCGTGGTGGGAAATCTCTTCGGCAGCACGACGATGAAGAACGATCGCACCGAGCTGATCGTGTTGATCACGCCACGCGTCATCAGCACGATCGACGAAGCACGCGAAATGACCGAAGACTACAGTCGCCAGTTCCAGTCGCTGGCGCCGCTGCGCACTTCGCGTGACGAACGCGCGCGCGTCGAGCCGGGCACCGCGCCTGCGCGCACCTACCCGATCGAAGAAGCCAAGCCGCAAGAGGACCTGCCGAATGAAAACTGATCTTCCGCGCATCGGCATCGCCTGCGGCCTGCTGCTCGCGCTCGCGGGCTGCGTCGACAAGGGCGATCCCGACACCATCGACACGCGCTCGGTCGAACGCTGGAACCACCTGATCGCGCACCAGGCTGAGCAGGCCTACGACTACCTCACGCCGGGCTTCCGCTCGACCCAGTCGCGGGAAACCTACGCGAGTTCGATGAATTCACGTCCGGTGCAGTGGAAGGAAGCGAAGTTCAAGTCCAAGGAGTGTGATGCGGAGCGCTGCAAGGTCCAGGTGGATGTGACTTACTCGCTCCTGATGCCCGGCGCGGGCAATCAGTCGGGGGGCGGGACGCGTACCCAGACAGAGACGTGGCTGCTCGTCGACGGAGCGTGGTATTTTCTTCCAAGTAGTTGAATTCGCGGCCGTATTCGGTGCAGGGGAAAAAGGATTGCACGCCTCTTTCCTTTGCCTTAACATGGCAGCGCTGTTGCCTAACCTTGCCCTGCCCGCGAGGGCCGAGCCTGCATGACCGAAGCAAGGTTGGCGGTAAAGCAAAAAGCCCTGTGGTCAAAATTAGGAGTGTTGCGATGAAGAAGAACAGCTTGACGACTGCCGTCGTCGCCGGTATCGCCGGCGTCGCTGGCTTCGCGGGCCTGGCGAACGCCGTCGAACTCAATCCGGACGGTCTGGGCCAGGTACTGATCTACCCGTATTACACGGTCAACAAGAGCCAGGATTCGCTGTTCTCCGTGGTCAACACCACGGAAGTCGGCAAGGCGGTCAAGGTTCGCTTCCTCGAAGGCTACAACAGCCGCGAAGTCCTCGACTTCAACCTGTTCCTGTCTCCGAATGACGTGTGGACGGCTCGCGTCAGCGAGATCGGCAATGGCGACGGCGCCGGCATGTTCACCGACGACAGCAGCTGCACGGCTCCGCCGATCCCGGCGGGCGGCGTGGCGTTCCGCGCGGCCGCGTATGACGGCAGCAGCGTGTTCCCGAAGGACTCCGGTCCGCAGGGCGTCGAGCGTACCCGCGAGGGCTACCTCGAGCTGATCGAAATGGGCGAGATCATCCCGGGTTCGCCGCTCGATGACGCGACGATCCACGACCAGGACGGCACCCCGAACGGTGGCGTTCCGGGCTGCGGCGCCGCTGTCAGCGGCAACAACCCGGCTCCGTACCTGTCCGCTCCGGGCGGCGGCCTGTTCGGTTCGGGCGCGATCGTCAATGTCGGTGAAGGTACGTTCTTCGCGTACAACGCCGATGCGATCGACGGCTTCAGCGACACGAACATCTTCTCGGGTCCGGGCGGTCTGACCCCGTCGCTGCAGCAGGCGAACACCCCGCTGACGTCGGCGTTCGTCGGCGGTGCGGTTGCGTACATCTTCGCCAACGGCTCGCTGCTCACGCTCGACTACCCGAACGGTATCGACGCGGTCAGCGCCGTGTACCAGGCGGACGCGATCTACAACGAGTACCTGACGGTTGCGGGCCTCGGCGCGAACACCGACTGGGTCGTCACGTTCCCGACCAAGCGTTTCTACGTCGACACGTTCTTCAACGGCGGCGCGGTCATCCCGCCGTTCTCGGAGAACTTCGCCGGTGGCGCTTCGTTCGTCGAAGTCGGCATCAACATGTACGACCAGGAAGAAGGCTTCACCACGCAGCCGGAAGACTTCTCGCCGCCGATCAGCGAGCGTCCGTCGGCCCTGCCGTACGAAGTCAACGTGATCAGCTTCCTGACCGATACCGCTGCCGAGGATCCCTCGGGCGTGTTCGGTTCGGTGCTCCGCGCCAACATCGTGCCGTACGGCGATGCGGGCTGGCTGCGCCTCGACCTCGCGTCGGGCGACGGCGGTCACTCCATGCGTCCGGCCGGCAACGGCGTGGTCATGCATGGTCTGCCGACCACCGGCTTCGAGGCGTACAACATCATCAACGCCAATGCCCAGCCGGGCATGCTGGCGAACTACGGCGGTCTGTTCCGTCACCGTGCGAGCCGTTCGTGCACGGGCGTGGATCCGGCCTGCTCGTAATCGCAAGCAGCAAAGTGTCAGGAAAAAGGGGCCTTCGGGCCCCTTTTTTTCGCCGATCGCGCAGTGCTTCACGACAATTGGCAGGATATGTGTGGCTAAGGCTTGCCAATGGGCTATAGAATATGCATTGCGTCTCCCTGCCGTTGCCGGAACCGTCCAATGCACCTTCTTGCCGCCATTAGAAACTCCCTGATCCTCGCCGGTGCCGCGCTGTTCGCCGCACCGATGGCGCAGGCCCAAGTCACCCTGAACCTCACCACCGTCGAGCAGACCAATTGCGTCGCCGTCACCGACGTGCAGGGTCTGCAGCTCGTGCCCGGCGGTACCGACCTGCAGGCAACCGGCGTCACGTTGACGGGCACCGGTTGTGGATCGGCGAATTCGGAATTCGACGTGACCGTCAACGCGCCGGCATCCGCCGTCGCGGGTACCCCGTTCACGATCTCGTGGAGCGCGACTGACGCGGCCACCAAGTGCACCTACGGCGGAACCCCGGGCGTGACGGACTGGCCGGTTGGCCAGACCGCATGCGATGGCGCGGCGTGCACGGGCACCCACAACAAGTCCGTCACCCTTCCGGGTGCCGGCAACTACAGTTTCAGCATGACCTGCACGAACGCGACGGGCTTCGCCCAGGACGGGCTCACTGCGAGTGGTCCGCCCGAAGCCCCGCAGCCGCCGAACTTCGTTCTGACGGCGCCGGCCACGGCTACCGTCGGCACGGCCATCCAGGTGAGCTGGGCCGTCACGGGCGCCACCGCGTGCACCGGTAGCGCTTCGCTCAACGGAAGCTCCGCGAGCCTCGCGGGCTGGACCGACGTGACGTCCGCGACGTCGCCGCGCTCCGTGACCTTCGCGCAGGCGGGTGCCTGGGTGCTGAATCTTTCCTGCTCGAATGCGAACGGCTCCACGGCGAGCCAGCCGCGTGCAATCACGGTCAGCCCCGTCGGCGATCCGAGCTGCCCGGCCGGACGGCAGACGACCGCGGATGTCTGCTACAGCTACGGTCCGAGCAACTGCGCGAACAATTCGGACGTGACGAAGTTCGAGAACATCTGGGGCCGCACCAGCGGCACGGATACGACGTTTGCGATGTTCCCGGGCGAAAACGTGTTCGCGATCATCAAGAACATGCAGAAGTCCGGCTACATTTCGGCGAAGTTCACGGCCCCGCTGCTGCCCCTGAATTCGTGGGGCATCTTCAATCATGCCGCCACGACCTCGGGTCCGCCGCTGGATGCCTCGATCAGTTCGACGTGCGGTGACTTCGCCGGTACGGACTTCCGCTGCAACGTCACGGGTATCGACACCGGTGACAACATGATCGCGTGGAAGCTTCCGGGCTACCCGGGGCCGTCGCTGTGCCAACTGACGCCCGGTGAGACGTATTACCTCAACATCAGGATCACGAGTCCGCCGCCCGCCACCCACAATGATTGTTCCGGTGCGACCTGCAAGATCAACATCCAGAACAACCACACGCCGTAAACCACTCCTGCCGTCCTCGCAACAGGCGATGGACGCGGTTACACCAGCCGACCGCAGCACACGCTGCGGTCGGCTCGTTTCGGGCGCCGGCACGCACGGGCTGGCGTCCCACCTGAAGCCACTGGAGTTCGAACACGATGAATCGCAGCACCCGACGCGGGTATGGCCTGCGCCTTGGCGCGCTGGTCCTGTGTCTGCTGGCCTCCACCGGCATCCTCGCAGACGAGCCCACCGCGGTCGTCGCCTCGCAAGGCGCCGCGGTCGTCACGCTCGCCGACATCGACACCTACGTGGAACACATCCCGCCGGTTGACCGCGCGAAGTTCTTCGACAACTCGCGCCGCGTGCAGTCGCTGCTGCGCAACCTGCTGTTGCAGAAGCAGCTCGCGAAGGCTGCCGTCGAAGCGGGCCTCGATCGCAAGCCGGAGTTCCAGGCCCCTCTCGGCCAAGTCACCGACGCCGGGCTCGCGAAGGCC
The DNA here is from genome assembly GCA_004143945.1 of Lysobacteraceae bacterium. GTDB lineage: Bacteria > Pseudomonadota > Gammaproteobacteria > Xanthomonadales > Rhodanobacteraceae > Dokdonella_A. Next base: position 77,226 of record SEHB01000003.1, on the reverse strand, counting down.
GAAATCGAACGTTTCCGCGAGTCGCTGCCGAAGCCCGACGTGGCACAGCTCGCGAAGGAAGAGTATCTCGCCAACCGGGAGGCCTACGCGTCGCCCGAGGTGCTCGACGTCAAGCACATCCTGATCTCGACCGGCACGCGCGGCGAGGCCGAGGCGCGCGCGCTCGCGGACGACGTGCGCGAGCAGGCGAGCAAGGATCCTTCGCGCTTCGACGCGCTGATCGAGAGCTACTCGGAGGAACCGGGCAAGGCGCAGAACAAGGGCGTCCTGCACGATGCGGGCAGCGAAGAGCACGCGCCGGAATTCGCCGCGGCCGCACGCGCGCTCGCGAAGCCCGGCGACGTGTCGCCCGTGGTGGAGTCCAGCTACGGTTTCCACGTCATCCAGCTCCTGTCGAAGATCCCGGCGAAGCAGCAATCATTCGAGGACGTCCGCGAGCGGCTCGAGGCCAAGATGCTCAAGGATTACACCGAGCGCGCGGTCCACCGGTACACCGATGAACTCCGCAACCATCCGATCGATGCGAACGAGGAACTCGTCGAATCGCTGCGGACGCGTTATGGGCAGCCGGCCACCGCGCCCGCCGCCGCGCCGCCCGCGAAGTAGGCGCGTGACCGCTTCGCACGAGTGCCCGTCAGCGCACGGCGCGTCGGCATGTCGCTCGCGACGCTGACGCGGCGCTTCATCGCGCGCGAATTGCGCAACCGCTTCGCCGGCAGTTTCTCTGGCGGGTTGTGGGCGTTGATGCAGCCGCTGCTGCAGCTCGCGGTCTACAGCTTCGTGTTCGTGCACGTGTTCAAGGCGCGCGTCCCGGGCGCGGATGCCCCCGGTTACATCCCGTTCCTCGTCGTGGCGCTGTGGCCATGGACCGCGTTCGCCGAGGCGGTGCTGCGCTCGACCACCGCCATCCAGGACAATGCCGCGCTGATCGGCAAGGTCGCGCTGCCACGCGAAGTGCTCGTGGTCGCGAGCGCATGCGCGAGTTTCGCGATCCACCTCGTCGGCTTCGTCGCGATCCTGCTCGTGCTGCGCCTGTTCGGAACGCCGATCCGGCTGGCCGGGCTGCCAGCGGCGATCGCGCTCTACCTGCCGCTGTTCGCAGGCGCGCTCGGCGTGGCGCTCGCGTGCGCCGCGATCCAGGTGTTCGTGCGCGACCTCGTGCAAGCGCTCGGCCAGTTGCTGCCGCTGCTGATGTTCGGTGCGCCGATCTTCTATGATCGCAGCCTGCTGCCCGAACGCGTGCGAGGGTTGCTCGACTTGAATCCCTTCACGTTCTACGCAGAGTCTTTCCGCGCCGTGCTGCTCGGGCACGGAAGCTTCGACCCCACGCGGTTCGGCATCGCGCTCGTGCTCGCGGCGGGCCTGCTGATCGCGGGGCACTGGCTGTTCCGTCGCCTCGATCGCCATTTCGAGGACTTCCTGTGAGCGACGTGCTGGTGCAGGCGTGCGGCCTCGGCAAGGCCTACCCGAAGGTGCATCGTTCCGGCGATCGCCTGCGGGCACTCGGCCGCCTGCTGTTCACGCGCGCGGACCCCGATCGCATCAGCGTGCTGCGGGGCGTCGACCTCGAGATCCGGCGTGGCGAATCGCTCGGACTGATCGGAGCGAACGGCGCCGGCAAGTCGACGCTGCTCAAGCTCATGACCGGCGTGCTGACGCCGAGCAGCGGCAGCGTGCGAGTCGACGGCAAGATCGGCGCGTTGCTCGAGCTCGGCGCGGGCTTCCACCCCGAGTACAGCGGCCGCGACAACGTCGTGATGGCCGCTGCGTTGCAGGGTCTCGAGGGCGCCGAACTGCGCGCACGACTGCCCGGCATCATCGAATTCGCGGACATCGGGCGGTACATCGACGAGCCCGTCAAACACTACTCCTCGGGCATGGTCGTGCGCCTCGGCTTCGCGGTGATCGCGGCGTTGCGTCCCGACCTGCTGGTGACCGACGAGGTACTGGCGGTCGGCGACGAATCGTTCCAGAAGAAGTGCGTGCGCTGGATGCAGGACTACCTCGCCGACGGCGGTACGCTCGTGCTCGTCTCGCACAGCATGTACCACGTGCAGAAGCTGTGCCGGCATGCGTGCTGGTTGCGCGACGGCGAGATCGCGATGCAGGGCGACGTGTTCGAGGTCACCCAGGCCTACCTCGCCTGGCACGAGCGCAAATCCGCGCCCGCGCCCGCGCGCGACGAGATCGCGGTCGGCGCGCTCGAGTTCAGCGTGATCGGCGCGAGCCTCAACGGCGAGGACCGCGAGCAACCCGTCGTGCTCGAGCACGGCGATCGGTTGCGTGTCGGCGTGCGCATCCGCTCGCGCGACGGGCGCGCGCCCTGCGTCGCGGTCGGCGTCGTGCGCGCGGACGGCACGCCGGTGTATGGGCTCAGCACCGAAATGGACGGTGAAACGCCACAACGCATCGGGCCGAACGAGTACGGCTGCGAAGTGGAGTTCGAGGACCTGCCGCTGCTTCCGGGCAGCTACAGCGTGCGCCTGCATCCGCTCGACCCGGAAGGCGTGCGCGTGTTCGACACGGTCGAACGCGCGCTCACGATCCGCGGCGCGTCGCGCGAGTTCGGGCTGGTGCGGCTGCCGCACCGCTGGAACCGCCTGCGATCGGAGGAGGCCCGATGAGCGACGATTCGACGCTTCCGTTCACGGGCGAACGCTTCACGCCCGAATGCGTGCGAGAAATCTGGTACGAGCACTGGCATCGCTACGCCTTCGCGCGCCGCCTCGCCTCCGGCCGGCGCGTGCTCGACGCGGCCTGCGGCGAGGGTTACGGCTCGGCGCTGCTCGCGAAGGTCGCCGACGACGTCGTCGGCGTCGATATCGACGCCGCATCCGTCGCGCATGCGCGCGATCGCTACGGCTCGCAGCTCAACCTGCGCTACGAAGTCGCGGACGCGACCGAGCTGCCGTTCGCGGACGCGAGCTTCGACCTCGTTGTTTCGTTCGAGACGCTCGAGCACCTGTCGGCGCAGGAGCGCCTGCTGCGTGGCTTCGGGCGCGTGCTCGCCGACGACGGCTTGCTCGTGGTGTCCTCCCCGGACAAGCGCACCTACAGTGAACTCGCGGGTTTTCGCAACGAGTTCCACGTGCGCGAGCTCTACCGCGAGGAGCTGCTGGATCTCCTGATGCCGCACTTCGGCGAAGTCCGCCTGTATGGCCAGAAACTCCTGTTCCAGTCCGCGTTGTGGGCGCTCGATTCCGAGCCGGACAGTTGCGAGGCGTTGACCGCGACGGCGGACGGGAGCCGCATGGACCCCGGCCCGGCGCATGCGCCGATGTATTACGTGGCGGTGTGCGCCAAGCGCCAGTTGCCGGATTCGTTGCCGGACCTGTCGCTGTTTGGGGACCGCGAGGAATCGGTGTATGCGCATTACAATCACGAAATCCGCAAGAACATCGCGGCCGGGGCGCGCATCGCCGAACTCGAGGCGGAAGTGGCGCGGCTCGGCGCCGCGACCAGCGCGACGCGAGGCTGGCGCTGGTGGAAGCGCGCGCGCTGACGCGCGCGACATGGATCGACGACACCCGGCCGCGCAGCACGGCGGGATGGAAGCCCAGGCCACACCGGTGAACGCATGAGCAGTACCCCCGACTACACGATCGATTACGGCAGTTTCGGCGTCCAGGCCGCGACCCCGCGCAGCGACGCGAACGCGCCGTTGTACGCCTCCGAGGACGGCGTCGTCGCCTCGCTATCGAACAACGAGTGCATCTTCCAGGTCCGGCGCAGCGGCGAGACCCACGTGATGACGTTCCAGGTGCTGCAGGCCCTGGACCAGAGCCGCGAGTTCCGCACGCTCGACGAGCACGTCGCGCGCATCCTCGCCACGATCCCGGGGCTCGCCTCCCAGCGCGAGGGTGTCGCGCGCGTGCTCGACGGCCTCGTTTCGCGCGGCCTGCTCGTCGCCGACCGCGAGTTCCTGGAACGCGTCGGATCCGCGCCGGCGCGCGAACCGGCGGCGCTGCGCGGCGTCTTCATCCGTGCCTGCGACCGCCCGCGCCAGCTCGCCCAATTGCTCGCGACGCTGACCGAATACGAGCGACGTTTCCATGCGAACCGGCACTACGTCGTGCTCGACGACTCGGGCACGCGAGAGGCCGTCGATGGCCACCGCGACCTCGTCCGCGAGTTCGCGCGTGCGACCGGTTGCAAGCTCACCTATATCGGAGCGGCGGAGCGCGCCAAGCTCGTCGAGCGCATGGCCAAGGCCGTGCCGCAGGCCGCCTCGATCCTGCCCGTCGTCCTCGGCGGCGGCACCCGATCCGACCGCTTCGGTGGCGGCCGCGCATGGAACCTCGCGCTGCTGCTGTCCGCGGGCGCCCGTCTCGTGCTGCTCGACGACGATCATCGCCTGCCGCTGCGGCGCCTCGAGGATGCGCGCACCGGCCTCGACCCGAATCCGTCGGCGCCGACCACCACGCGCTTCCACCGCAACATCGAGAATGCACTCGGCGCGGGCGACGAACTCGACGTCGATCCGTTCGAACTGCACCTGGGCGTCGCCGGCTACGCGCTCGGCCACCTCGCCTCGACGCCCGACTACGCGATCGATCGCGCGTCGCTGCGCGGGCTGCCGCTGAGCAGGCTCGATCATCTGCTCGGCGACGCGCCGATCCTCGCGAGCCAGCACGGCGCCTACGGCAGCTCGCGCACGGAATCGGGCATCTGGATGTACCAGCTGTCGCCGCACGAACGCGCCGAGTTCACGCGCGACCGCGACGCCTACCTGCGCAACATCGAGGCCGGCAGCATCTGGTACGGACGAACGCAGGCGCATGCGGCGCGGATCGCGTCGTTCACGCCGTTCGCGCTCGACAACAGCGTGATGTTGCCCTGCACGAACCCGCTTGGCCGCGGCGAAGACGCGCTGTTCTCGCGCGTGATGGACCTGTGCCATCCGCATGCACTCACGCTCGAGCTTCCCGTCGCGATCGGCCATGTGCAGGAGGCCCAGCGCAAGCGATCCGCGCGCACGATGGCCGCGCACACGCCGCGCTTCAACTACTTCGTCGGCGACTTCGTGCAGCGCCAGCTACCCGAGTTGCATGCGGCCGAGCCTGCGCAGCGGCTCGGCCTGCTGGCGGCGCACCTGCGCGACATCGGTGCCGCGGATGCGGGCGGCCGCCTGCGCCAGCTGCGGGAATACCTCGCCTATTCGCGCGCGGACCTCATCGAGCGCCTGCAGCACCAGTTCGACGGCGCGCAGGACGCGCCGATCTGGTGGCAGGCCGACGTGCGATCGATCATCGAAGCCAACGGGCGTGCGCTGATCTCGAAGGCGCCGCCGCGGCTCGGCGACTGGCCCGAGGCGATCGACGAAGCGGGCTGCGCGAACCTGCTGCGCGACGAGTCGCTCGCGCTCGCATCCGCGTTCGATGCCTGGCCCGCGCTCTGGAACTGGGCGCGCGAACAGGGCGGAAGGCTGCTCGGCGCGGTTTGATCCTTGTTGCCGCCCTTTCCCCCCAAGGGGAAGAGGCGAGCTCATCCCGCCTGCGACCGCGCACGTCTTGCCGCAGTGTCGATCGAGTGAAGACGCAGGAAACGCATGACCGAGCCTGTCGCACTCACGAGCATTGTCGTCGTCGCAGCAGACAGCGGACCCGCGCTCGGGCCCTGCATCGACGCCGCACTGGCATCGAGCGCGGCCGTGGAGCTCGTGCTCGTCGACAACGCATCGGTCGATGGCGAAGTCGAACGCCTTGCGCAGCGCTTTTCGACGGATCCGCGGCTGCACATCCTGCGCAACGCCGACAACATCGGGTTCGGCCCCGCCTGCAACCGCGGTGCGGCGATCGCGCGCGGCGACGTGCTGCTGTTCCTCAATCCCGATTGCGACATCCGCACCGATACGGTCGCCCGACTGCGCACCGCCCTGCACGAAGATCCGCGCCTGGGCCTGCTCGGCGTCACCGTCTGCGATCCGGACGGCCCTCCTGCGCGTGGCAACCGCCGTCGCGACCCGCTGTTGCGACGCGCGCTGGCATCGATGTCGGGACTGTCACGGCATGAGGCGCGCTGGCCCGCGCTGCAGGGCGTGGAAATGCCGGCACGCATTCAGGAAGGACCCGCGATCGAACGCGTCGATGCGGTGTCCGGCGCCTGCATGGCATTGCCACGCGCGGTGTTCGAACGTGTCGGTGGATTCGACGAGGGGTATTTCCTGCATGTCGAGGACCTCGACCTGTGCCGGCGCGTGCGCGACGCGGGCTTCGCGGTCGCGATCGTCCATGCGCTGCGCGTGACGCATGCGCAAGGCGGTTCCAGCCGCCACCGCCGGCTGTTCGTCGAACGCCACAAGCTGCGCGGCATGTGGCGCTGGTTCAACAAGTTCGATCCGGCCGCACAAAATCCGTTCGCGCGCGCGTTCGTGCGCGTCGCGCTGGCGCTACACGGAGCGCTGTGCACGCTCCGCGCAGTGATCGGCGGGCGCTAAAGGCGGCTACCTGTTCGCGCGCGCGCCGGTGCGATAGAGCAGCCAGCCGACGATCGCGAGCACCACGAGGCCGACGATCTCGCCCTGCTGGAACGCTTCCGGCAGCACGAGCACGTCGCGATTGCCGCTCGCATAGATCGCGACGCCGACGCCGATGCCCATCAGCGCCTCGCCCGTGATCAGGCCCGCGGCGAACAGCGTGCCGGGGCGGTGGATGCGGTCGCGTGCGGCTTCGTCCTTCGTCCCGACCATGCCGTGGCGCTTCTCGACGAAGTACGCGAGCAGGCCGCCGAGGAAGATCGGCACCATGAGTTCCAGCGGCAGGTAGATGCCGATCGCCGCGGCCAGCACCGGCACGCGGAAGCTGCTGCCCCTGGACTTGAGCGTTTCGTCGATCGCGATGATGATCGCGCCGATCACCGCGCCGATGCCGATGATCGTCCACGGCAGCTCGCCGCCGAACAGGCCTTTGGCGACCGACGCCATCAGCGTCGCCTGCGGCGCCGACAGCGGGTTGGGATGTTCGGCGGTCGGCGCACCGATGCCGTAGGCTTCCGACAGCACGTTCAGCACCGGCGCCATGATCAGCGCGCACGAGAACGCGCCGATGCCGAGCATCAGCTGCTGCTTCCACGGCGTCGCGCCGACGAGGTAACCGGCCTTGAGGTCCTGCAGGTTGTCGCCGCCGACCGCGGCCGCGCAGCAGACGACCGCGCCGATCATGATCGCGGCGACCGCGCCGAGCGGCGCGCCGCCCGGGCCGATCGGCATGCGCCCGCTGTCGCCGAGCAACAGCAGCAGCACGACCGATGCGAACAGGATCGTCGCGATCGTGATGCCGGACACCGGGTTGTTCGACGAGCCGACGAGGCCGGCGAGGTAGGCCGATACGGACACGAACAGGAAGCCCGCGACGATCATGATGATCGCCATCGGGATGCTCACGTGCCACATGCCGACGATCGCCTGGTACAGCAGCAGCAGCGGCACCACGAACGCGGCGAGCGCGATCAGCATCCACTTCATCGGCAGGTCGCGCTCGGTCTCCGCGACCGCGCCGCCAGCCGAACCCGCGCGCGCGGCCGCGATGCCGCTCCTGACGCCCGACAGCAGCGACTTGCGCAGCGAGAACAGGGTCCACACGCCACCGACGAGCATCGCGCCGACGCCGAGGTAGCGGATGCGCGCCGACCAGATCGCGCCCGCGATGGTTTCGGCGTCGGCACCGGCGATGCTCGAAGCGAGCGCAGGCGCCGTGTCGAGGAAGAACATGTGATAGAGCGGGATCGCGATGTGCCAGGACAGGATGCTGCCCGACAGCACCACGATGCCGATGTTGAGGCCGACGATGTAGCCGACGCCGAGCAGCGCGGGGGACAGGTTCGTGCCCATGTAGCCGAGGTACTTGCCGAGGAAGCCCGCGTGCGCGGCGGTGTCCGGGATCACGCGCATGCCGCTCGCGGCCGCGGCCTTGAGCACGCCACCGATCGCGGCCGAGAACGCGAGGATCCTGAGGCCCGGACCCGGGTTTTCACCGGCCTTGAGGACCTCGGCCGCGGCCTTGCCTTCGGGGAACGGCAGCGGATCCTCGACGATCATCGAGCGGCGCAGCGGCACCGAGAACAGCACGCCGAGCAGACCGCCGAGGCCCGCGATCGCGAGCACCCACGAGTAGCGGAAGTCCTGCCAGTAGCCGAGGATGATCAGGGCGGGGATCGTGAAGATCACGCCGGCAGCGATCGACGAACCCGCCGAGGCGCCGGTCTGCACGATGTTGTTCTCGAGGATCGTGCCGCCGCCGAACAGGCGCAGCACGCCCATCGACACCACGGCAGCCGGGATCGCGGTCGCGACCGTGAGGCCGGCGAACAGGCCGAGGTAGGCATTCGCCGCGGCGAGGATGACCGCGAGGATCACGGACAGGATGACCGCGCGTACGGTGAGCTGCGCGACGGGCGCGGTCGCGGCCGGGTCGGACTTCATGGGCTGCCCCTTGTTCGAAAGAAGGTGGCTGCCGATGGGGCAGGCCGGATGCAATGTAAGCACAAGGCCCGGCGCGCGTCACGCCGCGACCGCGCACGTGCGGCGCGGATCGCCCGCAGGGTGGGCTCCGCGCAAACCATCACTCGCTCCGCGCAGGAGCGCAGCCTGTGCGCGATCGCGTCGATGACGGGTTCCTGTGCGGCGCCGATTTCCTGCGCGCATCGCCCACAGGGTGGGCTCCTACGGGCGCGGAGTGCGGTGGCGGTTGATGTCGTCGCGCAGGGTCGTCGCGGCGGCGCGGGCGGCGGCGGCGAAATCCTCGCCATCGCCGGCGTACAGGATCGCGCGCGACGAACTCACCATGAGGCCGGTTCCGTCGCTCGTGCAGCCATTGCGCACGACCGCCTCGACATCGCCGCCCTGCGCGCCGACACCGGGTACCAGCAGCGGCAGGTCGCCGACGCGCGCACGCACGTCCGCGAGTTCGGCCGGCCAGGTCGCGCCGACCACGAGTGCGCAGTTGCCGTTCGCGTTCCACTCGCGCGCGACCGTTTCGGCGACGTGCTGGTACAGCGTCCGGCCGCCGACATCGAGGTCCTGCAGGTCGCGCGCACCGGGATTGGAGGTGCGGCAGAGGATCACCACGCCCTTGTCGGCGCGGTCGAGGAACGGCTGCAGCGAGTCGCGGCCGAGGTAGGGATTCACGGTCACCGCGTCCGCCCCGTAACGATCGAAGGCCTCGCTCGCGTAGTGCCCCGCGGTGGAGCCGACGTCGCCGCGCTTCGCATCGAGGATCACCGGCATGCCGGGATGCGCCTCGTGGATGTGCGCGACCAGCCGTTGGAGTGCGCACTCGGCACCGAGTGCAGCGAAATGCGCGATCTGCGGCTTGAACGCGCAGGCAAGGTCCGCGGTCGCATCGACGATCGCGCGGCAGAACGCGAATACCGCATCGGGGTCGCCGCCAAGGTGCGCCGGAAACTTCGCGGGCTCCGGATCGAGCCCGACGCAGACCAGCGAATCATTGCGCCGCCTCGCCTGCGCGAGCATCTGCACGAACGTCATCGGCACTCTCCTTCCAACCCCAGGGCCAAAGCGGCAAGCGTGAAACACGAAACACACGAAGCAAGCAGGAGTCGATGCGCTTCACAAGCGTGTCTTCTTCGTGTGCTCCGTGTTTCAGTCTTTTCCCTATCCCGAATCCCCAATTCCCGCTCCCTCAAACCAGCTTCTTGTAGCGCAGGCGATGCGGCTGGGCCGCCTCGTCGCCGAGGCGGCGCTTCTTGTCTTCCTCGTACTCGCGGTAGTTGCCCTGGAAGAACTCCACGTGCGAGTCGCCCTCGAACGCGAGGATATGGGTCGCGATGCGGTCGAGGAACCAGCGATCGTGCGAGATCACGAACGTGTTGCCCGGGAACTCGAGCAGCGCGTCCTCGAGCGCGCGCAGCGTCTCGATGTCGAGGTCGTTCGACGGTTCGTCGAGCAGCAGCACGTTGCCGCCCTGCAGCAGCGTCTTGGCCAGGTGCAGGCGACCGCGTTCGCCGCCCGACAGCGTGCCGACCAGCTTCTGCTGGTCCGGTCCCTTGAAGTTGAAACGGCCGATGTAGGCGCGCGACTGGATCTCGACGCCGTTGATGTTGAGGATGTCCGCGCCGCCCGAGACTTCCTGGAACACGTTGTGGTTGCCTTCGAGCTTCTCGCGGCTCTGGTCCACGTAGGCGATGTTCACGGTCGGGCCCTTGACGATCTCGCCCTTGTCCGGCGTTTCCTGGCCCGTGATCATCTTGAACAGCGTCGACTTGCCCGCGCCGTTCGGACCGATGATGCCGACGATCGCGCCGGCCGGCACGATGAAGCTGAGGTCGTCGATGAGCAGGCGGTCGCCGAACGACTTCGTGACGCCCTTGAACTCGATCACCGAGGTGCCGAGGCGCTCGCCCGGCGGAATGAAGATCTCGTTGGTCTCGTTGCGCTTCTGGTAATCGACCGACTGCAGTTCCTCGATGCGCGCGAGTCGCGCCTTGCCCTTCGAGCGGCCGCCCTTCGCGTTCTGGCGCGCCCATTCGAGTTCGCGCTGGATCGCCTTCTGGCGCGCCTTCTCCTGGCTCTCTTCCTGCTTGAGGCGCTCATCCTTCTGCTCGAGCCACGACGAGTAGTTGCCCTTCCACGGAATGCCGCGGCCGCGGTCGAGTTCGAGGATCCACTCGGCCGCGTTGTCGAGGAAGTAGCGGTCATGCGTGACCGCGACGACCGTGCCCGGGAAATCGTGCAGGAAGTTCTCGAGCCATTCGACCGACTCGGCGTCGAGGTGGTTGGTCGGTTCGTCGAGCAACAGCATGTCGGGCTTGGACAGCAGCAGGCGACACAACGCGACGCGGCGCTTCTCGCCACCCGACAGCTTCGCGATCTTCGCGTCCCACGGCGGCAGGCGCAGCGCGTCGGCCGCGACTTCGAGCTGGCGCTCGAGCGCGTGCGCGTCGGACGCGGCAAGGATGTTCTCGAGCCGCTGCTGCTCGCTCGCGAGCTTGTCGAAGTCGGCGCCTTCCTCGGCGTAGGCCGCATAGACCTCCTCGAGTCGCTTCTGCGCATCGAGCACTTCGGACACGCCCTCTTCGACCGCCTCGCGCACGGTTTTGTCCGGATCGAGCTGCGGCTCCTGCGCGAGGTAGCCGACCTTGATGCCGGGCTGGGGTCGCGATTCGCCCTGGAAATCGGTGTCGACGCCGGCCATGATCCTGAGCACGGTCGACTTGCCCGAGCCGTTCAGGCCGAGCAGGCCGATCTTCGCGCCGGGAAAGAAGCTCAGCGAGATGTCCTTGATGATCTGGCGCTTGGGCGGGACGATCTTGCTGACGCCGATCATCGTGTAGATGTACTGCATGGCGGACTCCGAAGGCCGCTGCGGCGAGAGGTCGCGCCGGGGCCGGATGGCGAGGGACAGCCGCGCATTATCGCTCATGCCGGGGCGAGGGCCTAGGCCCAAGCCACGCGCCGCGCGGCTGCAGCGTGCACTCGAGTGCACGCGGCCGGCTCGGTCATGCCGCGCACGCACGTGGGCCTGCCGGAGCTCGCGACTCGGCCTCAGCCCTCTGCCCTCAGCCCTCAGGCTAAAATACGCCTTCCCCCGCTCGAGGCAGGTCTCCCGCCATGTTCCCGAAAGACGCCCGCATCGAAGGCTACGATCCCGAACTCTCCCAGGCGATCGCGGACGAGGGGCGGCGCCAGGAGGACCATGTCGAGCTCATCGCGTCCGAGAACTACGCGAGTCCGCGCGTGCTCGAGGCGCAGGGCTCCCAACTCACGAACAAGTATGCCGAGGGGTATCCGGGCAAGCGCTATTACGGTGGCTGCGAATACGTCGACGTCGCCGAGGCGCTCGCGATCGAGCGCGTCAAGCAGCTGTTCGACTGCGACTATGCGAACGTGCAGCCGCATTCGGGTTCGCAGGCGAACCAGGCCGTGTACTTCGCGCTGCTGCAGCCGGGCGACACGATCCTCGGCATGAGCCTCGCGCACGGCGGCCACCTCACGCACGGCGCGAAGGTCAACCTCAGCGGCAAGCTGTTCAACGCGGTGCAGTACGGCGTCGACGCGAACGGCTTCATCGACTACGACGAGGTGCAGCGCCTCGCCGACGAGCACAAGCCCAAGATGCTGATCGGCGGCTTCAGCGCGTACTCGCAGGTCGTCGACTGGGCGCGCATGCGTCGCATCGCCGATTCGGTTGGCGCGATCTTCTTCGTCGACATGGCGCACGTCGCGGGCCTGGTCGCCGCGGGCGTGTATCCGAGTCCGCTGCCGCATGCACACGTCGTGACGTCGACCACGCACAAGACCCTGCGCGGACCGCGCGGCGGCATCGTGCTCGCGAAGGGCGCATCCGAGGACCTGGTCAAGAAGCTGCAAGGCATCGTGTTCCCGGGCCTGCAGGGCGGTCCGCTGATGCACGTGATCGCGGCCAAGGCGGTCGCGTTCAAAGAAGCGCTCGAACCCGGCTTCAAGGACTACCAGCAGCAGGTCGTGAAGAACGCACGGGCGATGGCGAAGGTCATCGTGCAGCGCGGCTACCGCATCGTATCGGGCGGCACCGAGAACCACCTGATGCTCGTCGACATGATCGGCAAGGGCATTACCGGCAAGGACGCCGAAGCCGCGCTCGGCAAGGCGCACATCACGGTCAACAAGAACGCGGTGCCGAATGACCCGCAAAAGCCGTTCGTGACCTCGGGCCTGCGCATCGGGACGCCCGCCGTGACCACGCGCGGATACCGCGAGCAGGACTGCATCGACCTCGCCGGGTGGATCTGCGATGTACTCGATGCGCCGAACGACGACGCCGTGATCGAGCGCGTGCGCTCTTCGGTGACGGCGCAGTGCGCGAAGTTTCCGGTGTATGGCTGAAGAGCCGTGATGGGTGATTCGTGATTCGTGATTCGGCATAGCTCGGCCGATCGACTGGCGCAGATGATCAACTGTGCTTTGATCGCCGGGACAAGGCACCTGTCCCACGTCCACCCACCACCCACCACCAATCACGAATCACCAATCACGCCAACAAGATGCACTGCCCCTTCTGCCAGCACGAAGACACGCGCGTGATCGATTCGCGCGTTTCCGAGGACGGTGCGACGATCCGGCGGCGGCGCGAGTGCGAGGCCTGCGGCGAGCGGTTCAACACGTTCGAGACGGCCGAGATCAAGTTGCCCAACGTGGTCAAGGGCGACGGGCGTCGCGAACCGTTCGACGAAGGCAAGCTGCGCGCGGGGTTCATGCGCGCATTGCAGAAGCGACCGGTCGGCAGCGAGCAGGTCGACGCCGCGGTGCGCGTCGTCGTGGAGGAGCTGCGCCGCAGCGGCGAACGCGAAGTGCCTTCGCTGCGCATCGGCGAGATCGTGATGCGCGAGCTCAAGAAGCTCGACCATGTGGCCTACGTGCGCTTCGCTTCGGTCTACCGCAGCTTCGAAGACGTGCAGGCGTTCCGCGAGGAGATCGAGCGCCTCGAGCGCGACCTCCCCGCGATCGAAGGGTTGCAATTGCCGCTGCTCGGCGAGCCGCCGCGCAAGGCGCGCGGCTGAGGTGCGCGGCGCCCCCGCGTTCGAACCCGCACGCATGAATCCCGGGCAGCCTCCGGCGTTCTCGGCACGCGACCACGCGCTGATGGCGCGTGCGCTGCGCATCGCGCGCGAAGGCCTCTCGAGCACGCAGCCCAATCCGCGCGTCGGCTGCGTGATCGCGCTCGGCGACGCGGTGGTCGGCGAGGGCTGGCACCGCCGCGCCGGCGAGCCGCACGCGGAAGTGCTCGCGCTTGAAGTCGCCGGCGCGCGCGCGCGCGGTGCGACCGCCTACGTGACGCTCGAACCCTGCGGCCTGCACGGCCGCACGCCACCGTGCGCGGATGCGCTGGTCGCGGCCGGCGTCGCGCGCGTGGTGATCGCGGCCGAAGATCCTTTCCAGCGCGAAGGCGGTGCGATCGATCGACTGCGCGCCGCAGGCATCGCGGTCGAGTCCGGGCTGATGCGCGAGGCCGCGCGCGAACTCAATCGCGGTTTCTTCTCGCGTGTCGAACGCGGGCGGCCGTGGCTGCGCGTGAAACTCGCGATGAGTCTCGACGGCCGAACAGCGCTCGCGAACGGCGAGTCGAAATGGATCACCGGCGACGCCGCGCGCGGCGATGTGCAGCGCTGGCGCGCACGCAGCTCCGCGATCCTGACCGGCAGCGGCACGGTGCTCGCGGATGATCCCGCGCTGACGGTGCGAGTCGCGCCGGCCGGCGCAGGGGCGCCATCCCTCACGCCCGCTGCGCCGCTGCGCGTCGTGCTCGATCGAAGCCTGCGCACCCCGAAAGGCGCGAAGGTGCTCGATGGCACGGCTCCGACCTTGCTGCTGCACGCACCGGGCGCGCTCGCGCCGGATGACCGATTCGCGCAAGTCGCGCTTGCCGCGGTTGAAACGCGGCCCGACGGACTCGATCTGCATCAGGTGCTGCAGGTGCTCGCGGCGCGCGGCATGAACGAGGTGCAGGTCGAAGCCGGCCCGGCACTCAGTGGCGCGCTGTTGGCGGCCGGGCTCGTCGACGAGCTGCTGCTGTACGTCGCGCCCGTGCTGCTCGGCGACGCGGCGAGGCCGCTGCTGGCAATGGCGTCGCCGGCCACGATGGCCGCGCGCTTCGGGCTTCGGCTCGTCGAACAGCGCCAACTCGGAGAGGACCTGCGGCTGGTGCTGCGGCCGTGCGACGCAGTTGGTTGAGCGTTCGCAAGGCCAGGGAAAATCAGGATCAAGAGCGGCCCCCTTCTGCCGCTGCGCGGCATCTTCCCCCGCGAGCGGGGGAAGCAGAATCAACGCAAGCGGAAGGCGCATGACGAGTTCCCTTCTCCCGCTTGCGGGAGAAGGTGCCCCGCAGGGGCGGGTGAGGGCAGCTCTTGACGTTCGCTCGAGGCGAGGACGACGCACCATGTTCACCGGAATCATCCAGGCCGTAGGCCGCATCCAGTCGCGCGAAACGCGGGGCTCGGATGCACGCCTCGTGATCGATGCGGCGACGCTCGATCTCGCCGATGTCGCGATCGGCGACAGCATCGCGGTCGCAGGTGCCTGCCTGACCGTCGTTGCCCTCGAGGGCAGGCATTGGTCCGCCGACGTCTCGGCCGAAACCTTGCGCCTGACCACGCTCGGATCGCTGCAGCAAGGCGATGCAGTCAACCTCGAGAAGGCGCTGCGTTTCGCCGACCGGCTCGGCGGGCATCTCGTCAGCGGGCATGTCGACGGCGTCGGCCTCGTGCGCGGCATCGACGACGACGGCGGCTCGCAGCGCTGGAGCTTCGCTCTGCCGCCTGCGCTCGCGCGCTATGTCGCGGCCAAGGGCTCGATCTGCGTCGACGGCGCCAGCCTCACCGTCAACATGGTCGATGCGGAAGGCTTCGGCGTGACCCTGATCCCGCACACGCTCTCGATGACGACGTTCGGCGGGCGCAAGCCGGGCGACCCGGTCAACATCGAGGTCGACCTGATGGCGCGCTACGCCGAACGCCTGCAGGCTGCGACAATGGCCGATCCCGCCTGACCGCCGCGATGCGCGGCGCGCGACCACTCCGGACCTTGCACATGTCTTTCTCGACGATCCCCGACATCCTCGCCGACATCCGCGCCGGCCGCATGGTCGTGATCGTCGACGACGAGGACCGCGAGAACGAAGGCGACCTGATCATGGCCGCGGCGAGCGTGCGCGCCGAGGACATCAACTTCATGGCGCGCGAGGGCAGGGGCCTGATCTGCCTTTCGATGACGCGCGCGCGCTGTCGCCAGCTCGGGCTCAAACCCATGGTCGACACCAACACCTCGCCGCACCATACGAACTTCACGGCGTCGATCGAGGCGGCCGAAGGCGTGACGACCGGCATCTCGGCCTACGACCGTGCGCACACGATCCGCACCGCGGTGCGCGAAGGCGCCAGTCCCGTCGACATCGTGCAGCCCGGCCACATCTTCCCGCTCGCCGCGCAGCCGGGCGGCGTGCTCGCTCGCGCGGGACACACCGAGGCAGCCTGCGATCTCGCGGCCCTCGCGGGGCTCGAACCCGCAGGCGTGCTGGTCGAGATCCTCAGTGAAGACGGCACGATGGCGCGCCGCCCGGAGCTTGAAATCTTTGCCGCGAAACACGGCCTGCGCATCGGCACGATCGCCGACCTGATCCGCTATCGGCTCGAGACCGAGACGACGATCGAGCGCGTGCACGAAGGCGACGTCGACACCGAGTTCGGTCGCTTCCACCTCGTCGCCTGGCGCGACCTGCTCGCGCCCGAACTCCACTTCGCGCTCGTGCGCGGCGAGGTCGCGGGTGAAACGCCGGTGCTCGCGCGCGTGCACGTCCGCAACACGCTGTCGGACGTGCTGCACCTGCAGCGGACCGATCTCGGACTGACCGTCACCGCCGCCCTGCGTCGCATTGCCGCCGAGGGGCGCGGCGTCGTGGTCGTCCTCGCGGGTGACGAAGCGCCCGAAGGCTTGCTCGATCGCCTGCACGGACGCCCGCTCGCGGCCGAAGGGCCTGCCGCATGGCGCCGGCTCGGCGTTGGCGCGCAGATCCTCGCGGACCTCGGCGTGCAGCGCCTGCGCGTGCTCGGCACGCCGCGCAGGCTGGTCGGCCTCGCGGGCTTCGGACTCGAGGTGGTGGGGTACGAAGAAGCCGGGACCGCGGATTCGTGATTCGGGATTCGGAAGGGCCCTCGGTTACACTTCGCGTCGTTGCAGGACGACAGCCGGACCGGTCCGTCCCGGTCCCTCCCGCGAATTCCGGCCATCGAGCAGTTCGCAAGCAGGTTTACGCACGATGACCCTCTCCGGCCAACTCCGCCCCGTCGCCGACGCGCGCTACGCGATCGTCGCGAGCCGCTGGAACCCGCGCATTGTCGATGCGCTGGTGCAGGCGGCCGTGCGCACGCTGCGCGAGCACGGCGTCGGGGCCGATGCGATCGAAGTGGTGCGCGTGCCCGGAGCATGGGAAGTCCCGCAGGCGGCGGCGCGGCTCGCGCACGCAGGCGGACACGCGGCGATCCTCGCGCTCGGCTGCGTCGTGCGCGGCGACACGCGCCACTACGAACAGGTCGCCGATGGTTGCGCGCAGGGATTGATGCGGGTCGCTATCGATTATCGACTGCCGGTCCTCAACGGCGTGCTCGCGGTGGAACGCCACGCCGACGCCGAAGCGCGCGCGGGTGGCGCGCATGGAAACAAGGGCGAAGAGGTCGCACTCGCGGCGCTCGAACTCGCCGATCTCTGGAGACAACTGTGAACGATGCGTCCCACCCGTCGGGCATCGATCCCGCGGCGCGCTCGCGCGCGCGTCGTCGCGCGTTGCAGGCGGTCTATGCCTGGCAGCTCAGTGGCAACCGCGTCGACCACGTGATCGACCAGTTCCGCGCCGAGCAGGACATGCAGATCGCCGACCTCGGCTACTTCGAGGACCTCGTGCGCGGCGTCGCGCGCATGCACGAGGAACTGGATGCGGCGATCCTGCCGTTCCTGGACCGCGAGATCGCGCGCGTGGATCCGATCGAACGCGCGGTGCTTCGGATCGCCGCCTGGGAGTTGCGCGAGCGCATCGACGTGCCGTATCGGGTTGTCATCAACGAAGCCGTGGAGACGACCAAGCGCTTCGGCTCCGAACACGGCCACACTTACGTCAACGGCGTGCTCGACAAGCTCGCCGCGCAATGGCGCGCGGCCGAGTACGGCGCGCGGCGCTGACACATGCGCGGCGAACCCGCCGCAGTGCGCGCATGAACGCGGAATCGCGCGTCTTGCACCAGGGTGCGTGGTTCGCAGGGAGGCCGCAGTGGAATTCGACCTGATCGAGTTGTTCCGCTCGCGCTGCGCAAGCTCGCGCGCCGACGTGCGCACCGGCATCGGCGACGACGCCGCCGTGCTCGCGGTTCCCGCGGGCCACGAGCTCGTCGTCGCGGTCGACACGCTCGTCGCGGGCGTGCACTTCCCGGGTTCGACCAGCGCGCGCGACCTCGGCTGGAAGGCGCTCGCGGTGAACCTGTCCGACCTCGCCGCGATGGGCGCGACGCCCGCATGGTCGCTGCTCGCGCTGACGTTGCCCGAGCCGGACCGCGAATTCGCGAGCGGCCTCGCGGAGGGCTTCCACGAACTCGCCGCGCAGCACGGCGTCGCGCTCGTCGGTGGCGACACCACGCGCGGGCCGCTTTCGCTGAGCGTGACCGTGCACGGATTCGTGCCCGCGCAGCGCGCGCTGCTGCGATCGGGCGCTTCGGCCGGCGACCTCGTGTTCGTGACCGGCACGCTCGGCGATGCGGCCGCCGGACTGCGCTGCCTGGATCCTCGCGACGTGCACGCGCATGCGTTGTTCCACGCACCCGGCGACACGCGCGAGCAACTGCTCGCGCGCCTCAATCGGCCGACGCCGCGAATCGCGGCAGGGCATGCACTGCGCGGCGTTGCGTCGGCCGCGATCGACGTTTCCGACGGCCTGCTCGCCGACCTCGGCCACGTCGCGCGCGCGAGCGGCGTCGGCATCGAGATCGACCTCGAGGCGCTGCCTGCGTCCTCCGCGTTGCTCGCATTGTTCGACGCCGACGCGCGCGTATCGCTGCAGGCCGCCGGCGGCGACGATTACGAACTCGCGTTCACCGCGCCGCCCGCGCGCGAACGCGACCTGCTGCGCGACCTCGCGCGCAGCGGCTGCGGCGCGACGCGGATCGGTCGCGTGGTCCAGGGCGAAGGCGTGCGCCTGCTCGATGCGGCGCGGCAGCCGGTGGCACTGCGTCGACGCGGCTGGGATCATTTCGCGTGAGGCTCGATCCGGCGCAACGGCGCGCGCTGCTCGGCCATCCGGCCGGCTGGATCGCCTGCGGCTTCGGCTCGGGCCTCAGTCCCGTCGCGCCCGGAACGGTCGGCAGTGCGGCAGCGCTGTTGCCGTGGCTTGCCCTGCGTGAACTCGCGTGGCCGTGGTACGTGCTCGCGCTGGTCGCCGCGTTTGCGCTAGGAGTGTGGGCATCGAACATCGCGGTCGCGCGGCTGCGCATCGCCGACCCGGGAGCGATCGTCTGGGACGAATTCGTCGGCCAGTGGATCGCACTCGCGCCGCTGCTGTGGCTCGCGCATGACTGGCGCTGGGTGCTCGGCGGCTTCGCACTGTTCCGCCTGTTCGATGTCTGGAAGCCGTGGCCGGTGTCGTGGGCGGATCGCAACGTGAAGGGCGGCATCGGCGTGATGCTCGATGACGCGCTCGCGGGCCTCGGCGCCGCCGTCGTCCTCTTCGCGCTGTCGTAGGCTGGACGACCGAAGGTCGGCCGGCTCGCTCTGGCCTTTCGCGCGTGGACGCTGGCGGAAGCGCCGACCGCGCTGTGCGCGTCCAGCCTGCGGCAGCACGACTGCCGGTCCTCCGCATGAACGCGTCGTCGCGCGGCTGTGGCTCGCCCGAGAGGTCATTGATGCGGCCGAGCTCGATCCGCATGCCGTGAAGCACCCGGGCGCGCTTGTCGTCGTGCCCGCGCGCGCGTGGCTAACGCTGGACGACGCCCGTAACGCATGACGCTGAACCGCCGTCTTGCGCCTGCGCCACGCACAGCATCGTCGTCCTGTGCGCGAATGCGCCGCCATAGTTTGCCAGCCGCCCCGGCGCGGCATTCGCATTGATGATGTTGTAGACCATGAAGCCGGCGACCGGCAGCCCATGCAACGTGGCCGCATATCCATTCCCGCGTCCGCCGGGAAGCTCCTGCCCGGTGTGCGAACCCAGGCTCAGTACGGCCAAACCGGCGTCGCCGAATGGTGCGAGGCGGGTCGTAAGGTTCGATCCGAGCACGGGGGACGGTGCGTTCGGCGTGCCGTCGGGAAGGAAGCTCACCACGTTGACCTGCCATTTGAGCATTGGAGGTGGACCGATGGGCGGCGAGACGGCGCAGGATGGACACTGGCTTGCCTCCTGGTCGTAGATCGCGGGATGCACGAAAGCATCCGAGCGCGCGGCGACCGCGGATTGAGTGAATGGCGGGCTCGGGACTTGGGCGGCGGCGTAGAACGAGTCGACAAGAAAGGTGCGAGTGGGGAAGGACACGACCCAATCGGTGTTCGCTCCGAGCGCGGGCGATACGAGGTATTCGTTGACGAGGGATTCCGCCATGAACACGGCGCTGACGGCGTCGATCCCTCGCGCGTAGTCGAGGTCCACTGCACGACCGTCGCGCTCGATGACGGTTGCCTTCGCGCCGCCGACCGAGGAATCGCTTGAGTTGGCGAACGCCAGCATCCTTTCGAAGGGGATAGGCATGTAGTCCTTGGGCGGCAGCACGACATCACTGAATCCGGCAAGGGCATCGGCTTGGTATCCGAAGTACGTACCCTCCGCGACATTGACGATGCTCGCGGTGCCGAACAGGCCTCCGCCCGGTGGCCCCGCATTCGTGGCGTTGCGCAGTCCAAGCGCTTCCGTGTCACATTCCGGCACGCCCTCATTCGGATGGTCGGTTGGAACGTGTTCAATGGTGCGGGCGAGGGCGCTGCCGGGGATCGCGTGTCCGAGTTCGATGAACTCGATCATGCCTTCGCGCGTGCGCTCGATGCCCGTCGGCCCGCCGTCGGCGGGGCGTGCCGGCCCAGCATAGGTTTCCGACCAGAACCGCATTCCTCCCTCGGATAAGCCCGGCGAGGTGCAACTGGAATCCTGTGTGATGAGGAACGCTCCGCCTTCCCCACCGGTTCCGCTGATGCGCGCAGTCCACGCATCGTGCGGTGAAAGGAACAGCGTGAAGTACAGAACGGGCCTGCCGTTCATGCCTTCGCGAATCACGACCGCGACTACCTTCGACACCGGTGTGCTGTTGCCGATCGTGATCAGCGTGTCCTGGTTCTTGTTGACGGTGTAGTACGGATAAACCAGTACCTCGCCAAGACCATGGGGATTGAGGCTCACCGCACTCACGCAGGGTGCCGCGAGCGCGGCTGCGAGTGCCGCGGCGGCGGGGAACGGCGCCCTCGACATGACCTCCTTCCCTTTCGAGTTGCGCATGTCTCGCACTCCCCCTGTGTCGATCGTACTCCACGTGACTCGCGAGGTCATGCCACGGGGTGCCCATCGGGTATTGCTATGCGCGCTATCGAAGCGCGTTGCCTTTATCACCAATGTGTCGGCGACCCGCTACGCAGCGTCGCGCCGGCGCGATAAAGGAGGCGACTTCAGTGCGGCTGTACTGATGCGGGATCGGTTGCTGACGGCGGCCACAGCCTGCCCGGATTCATGATGCCGCCCGGAGCGAATTGCCCCTTGATTGCGCGCAGCACGCGGCGCTCGCCGCGCGCCAGATCGCGGCGCCCCGGGAGCCGGGGCGCCGCATGCTCATCGACTCACTCGACCGCTTCCGCGTAGCTCGACCGATGCGCGAACGTACCGCCGTAGTTGGCGAGCCGTCCCGGCGCGGCGTTCGAGTTGATGATGTTGTAGACCATGAAGCCCGTCACCGGGAGGCCGCGAACGACGGTTCCATCGGTCGCGGGCGGCAGCGCGTGGCGACCGTCACCGCCGGCGAGGTCCAGGCGGATCCAGCCGGCATCGCCGCGTGGTGCGACATTGACGGCGAGCGAGGAACCCAGCACGCCGGATGGCGCGTCCGTCGCCGTGGCGGCGCGAACCGAAACCACGTTCACCTGGTTGGCCAGCTGCAACTCGACCGGGGTGCCAGAGGATCCTTGCGCCTGGTCGCGAACCCGCGCGTCCACGGTCACCGTGGACTGGCCCGCGACCGCGGGTTCGACGAATGGGCCGATGACCGCGTTCGTGTACAGCGGATCGACATGGTGGGCGCGCGTCGGGAAAGTCACCACCCAGTCCGTGGCTGCGCCGAGGCCCGGCGCGACGAGATAGGAATTCAGGATGGATTCGGCCATGAAGACCGCACTCGCGGCCACCGCACCGGGATACTCGAGCGCGACCGTCGCACCATCGTTGCGACTGACATGTGCGACGGCCCGCCCTGCGGCGAGCCCGGCGCTGTGCACGGTGTCGAACAGCGGCGGGAGTTGGTTCGGCGTGTCCAACCGATCGATCGCGACGTCGGTCATGTCGGCGAGTGCATCGGCGTCGTAGCCGAAGAACGTGCCTTCACCCACGTTGACGATCGTGCCGGTGCCATAGAGATCGTTGCCCGGTGGATCGAGGTCCTCCGCGGTGAAACTGCCGATCGCGGTGGGCGCGCCGCACGCCGGCACCCCGGAGGCATCGTGCTCGATCGCGAGCGCGAGTGGCGAACCCGCCACGACATCGCCCATCGCGACGATCATCAGCATGCCCTCGCGCGTGCGTTCTAGCCCGGTGGGTCCACCATCCACGGGGAACAGTGGCGCAGCGGGTTCGGCATAGGCTGCGGAGCGCAGCGGGATGCCCTCTGCGCTCTGTACGGTTGGCGGCAGCGTGCAACTCGCATCTGCGGTGAATATCCGCGGCGCAACCTCGCCGGCGACCTGACTGAGCCTCGCCGTCCAGACATCGTTCGGCGCCAGAAACAGGTTGAAGTAGAGGCCCGGACGACCGTTGCGTCCCTCGAGGATGACGACCTTCGCCACCTTCCCGACGTCCGACGCGTTGCCCACCGAGATCAGCGTGTCCTGGTTCTTCTCGACCGTGTAATACGGGTACACCAGTGCTTGCCCGAGTCCACGCTGGTTGAGGGAAATCGCGTGCACGCTCGTGCTCGCGATCGTGGCGACGAGTGTCGCCGCCATGCAGAGATTCTTGTTCATGCTCACTCCGTAGTTGTCGAATTGGGCGCGGCGCGACGCCACCCCTGGCGCGGTGCTCGCAGTTCGCGGGATCTGCGTCCCGCTTTGGCTCGGACGATCGCCGCAGGTTGGCGTTGTGCCGATTGCACGGATTGGAACATTGGGATTGTTAGTTGCGCGTTACGTGGGCAGCCCGAGCCCGCGTGATCGCGGCTGCGTGTTGCCGAGCCACCCGGGCGCTCGCGCCCCGGTGCGAGCGTCTCAGGACGGCGGCAGCAATTTGCCCGGGTTGAGGATGCCGTCCGGATCGAACTGCAACTTGATTGCGCGCATCAGCGCGAGCGCATTCGCGTCGATCGCGCGCGGCAGGAACGCGCGCTTCGCGAGGCCGATGCCGTGTTCTCCGGACAGCGTGCCGTCGAGGCGGATCACGATGTCGAAGAGTTCGTCGAGCGCACGTTCGGCACGTGCCTGTTCGGGCGTGTCGCGCGGCAGCAGGTTCACGTGGATGTTGCCGTTGCCTGCGTGGCCGAAGCAGACGATCGGGATCCGGTGCCTCGCGGCGAGTTCGCGCGTCGCCGCGACGAGTTCGGGCACGCGGCTGACCGGCACCACGACGTCCTCGTTGATCTTGTTCGGCGACAACGTGCGCAATGCGGGCGACAGCGCCTTGCGCGCTGCCCAGATCTGCGCGACCTCGGCGTCGTCCGCGGCGATGCGCAGGTCGAGCAATCCGTCGCCGCGAGCCGCCTGCGCAACCGCGGCCGCGAGGTCGGCGAGCATCGCGGCTTCGCCATCGACTTCGATCACGAGCATCGCGCCCGCGAGCGGAATCGACTCGCCGCCGTGCGCGCGCGCGAGTCGCAGGCATTCGTCGTCGAGGAACTCGAGCGCGCACGGCGCGACCGGCTGCGCCATGATGCGCGCGACCGCCTTCGCCGCGGCACCGACATCAGTGTACGTCGCGCGCAGCGTGCGCTTCGCGGAGGGCAGCGGTGTCAGTTTCAGGGTGGCCTCGGTCACGAGCGCGAGCGTGCCTTCGGAGCCGACCAGCAGCCGCGTCAGGTCGTAGCCGGTCGAGCCCTTGGTGGTCGGCGTGCCGCAGCGAAGATCTTCGCCGGTGCCGGCTACCGCGCGCAGCGCGAGCACGTTGTCGCGCGTCGCGCCGTATTTCACTGCGCGCGGGCCGCCCGCATTGCAGGCGAGGTTGCCGCCGATCGTGCAGAACGGCGCCGACGTCGGATCGGGTGGCCAGAACAGGCGATGCGGTGCGAGGGCGGCCTGCAGGTCGGCGTTGAGCACGCCGGGCTCGGCCACCGCGAGGCGATTGTAGGGATCGATGCGCAGGATGCGGTCCATGCGCTCGAAGCTCGCGACCACGCCGCCCGCGACCGGCACGCTCGCTCCGGTCGTGTTGGTGCCGCGCCCGCGCGCGACCAGCGGCAACCGGTGCTCGCGGCATGCGCGCACGAGCGCGACCGCCTGTTCGTGGGAACGCGGGAACACGACCGCATCCGGCGCAGCCTGGTGCCGCGAATTGTCGTAACCGTAGACGAGGCACTCGGCCGCGTCGACCGTCATCGCGTCGGCGGCGAAGATGCGTTGAAGCTCGGCGAGAGCGGCGGGTGTGAGCATGTTCGCAGCCGAAGTGCCTCAATACCTGCGTTCGCCCGAAGGCCAGTGCCGTAGCTTGCGCCCGAATCACGAATCACGAATCACGAATCACGAATCACGAATCACGAATCACGAATCACGAATCACGGCTTCTCAGTCCAGATACTCGAATACCTTCACCACGCGCGCGACGCCGGCCACGTTGCGCGCGACCTCGACCACGGCTTCGTCTTCCTCGCGCGTGAGCTTGCCCATCAGGTAGACCACGCGATTCGTGGTGGTCACGTTTACGCGGGTCGGATCGAAACCGGGCAGGCTGGTGAGGTCGAGCAGCGCGGTTTTCACATGCGCGGTGACCGAGTTGTCGCGCCGCCGCGACCAGAAGCCTTCCGGCTCCGCGACCACGAGCTCGTTGACGATGCGCCGCGCGGAGGCGTCGGAGACGCGTTGCCGGGCACGGTGCTTGAGTTCCTCGGTGCGCACCTGGCCGACGATCAGCAGCACGCCGTTGTAGACCACGAGCGAGACGTTGTTGTGCAGCGCGAGTTCCTTGTCGCGATTGAGCGTGTCGTACGCGTCGAGGACGATGCGCTTGTCGTCGAACCAGGTACCGAGGTCGCGGCGATCGTGCGCCGCGCGCGCACCGACCGCGGCGCCGCCGACGACGGCCGCTATGCAGCCGCCGAGCAGCAGCGGCAATGCAAGCGCGAGCAGGACAGGCATCAGGTGGCGCGGCATCGTGGATCCTCAAGGCAGTGGCAGGTCAGGGCGTTCAGGCGGCGTCGAATGCGCTCGCACGCCAGTCCAGCAACGCGGTTGCGTCCTCGCCGTCGATCGCGACCACGTCGAATCGGCACGCCAGGCGCGCCTCGCGCGGATGGCGCGCGAGCCAGGCGCCGGCCGCGCGCACGAGTTTCGCACGCTTGGCCGCGCCGACCGAATCGATGCCGTCGCCGAAGCCCGAGCGGGCGCCGCCGCGACGATAGCGCACCTCGACGAACACGATCACGTCGCGATCGCGCATCACGAGGTCCAGCTCGCCATGGCGGCAGTTGAAGTTGCGTTCGATCAACACGAGGCCCGCGCGTTCGAGGTGCGTGCACGCGAGTTGCTCGTAGTGCGAACCCGTGCTGCGCATCGGCGCGCGGCGCGCTTCAGCGCGAAGGCAGCGCGCTGAGCGCGCCCTCGACCGGCTCGGCCATGCCGTTGCGGAAGCGGGCCCAGCCGACCAGCCGGTTGATGCGCCCGAAGCTGTCGGCGGTGAGTTCGCCGGTCGCGCCCGCGACGTACGCATCGGGGTTCGCGAACAGCCAGTCGAGGTAGGGCAACAGCGCGTACGCATCCATGCCGAACGCGAACAGGCGTCCACCGAATCCGTTCGCGCTCGCGAGCCGGCCCGAGACCGCCGCGCGTAGCGGGCGTCCGGGAATCGATCCGAACAGCCAGGGCGCGTCGCAGAACTCGACGCCTTCGAGGTCGCGGTCGAGCGAGGCGTTGGCGTCGCCCGCGTAGATGTGCGACGTCGCGAACACCGGCGCGCCGATGCCGGCGACGCGCAGCTGCGGCACCAGCAGCCGTGCCTGTTGAGGACGCATGCTGATGAAGACGCCGGCGTTGCCGTCGCTGCCGAGCAGTCCGCTCGCCTGCGCGATCGCGGGCGCGAAATCCACGTCCTTGTCGCCAAGCCGTGCTTCGCCGACGACGCTGCCACCGCCGGCCTCGAACTGCGTACGGAATGCGCGCGACGCGCGGTCCGCCCAGTCTGCGCCCGCGATCAGCACCGATGCGCGCGTGATGCCGCGCGCGAGCATGTGCTCGGCGACCTGTGCGCCCTCGGCATCGGGCAGCAAGCCGAATTCCGCGCTGCCGGGCGGTGGCACTTCACCGCTGTCGGGATGGTTCAGCGCGAGCACGCGCGCCTCGAGCGGCAGGCGGAACAGTTCGCCGACCGCCTCGCGCTGCAGCGGGCCGACCACCTGGTCGGCACCCTCGGCGACCGCGCGACGATAGGCTGCGATCGCGTCGGCCGGCGAGCTGCCGGCGTCGTAGATGCGCAGCAGCGGGCGTTGCGCGGCGGCGTCGGCGAAGTACGCGCTGAGGAAGCCGTCGCGGATCGGTTCGGACACGCCGGCAAGCTGCGCGAGCGGCAGCAGCAGCGCGACCTGGCGTGGAGCGACGTAGCCTTCGGGCGCGAGCCCGCCACCGTCGCCCGGGCGCATCGTGCCGACCGGCCGGTTCGGCCGCGGCAGCGTGCGTGCGAGCGGATGGCCCTTGCTGCGCAGGCTCTGCTCGACCCACGGACGCATCGCGTCGTTCTCGGGCAGCGTGGCGAAGCGCTCGCGCAGCGCCGCGGGCTCCATCGTCGCGAGCACCTCGCGGATCTGCTCGCGGTTGTGCTCGCGGTCGCCGCCGCGAAGGTGGCGGTCGAGCGCCGCGCGCATGCGTGCGGACGCGAACGCGTCGCCGGCGGCGAACTCGGCGCGTGCGCGCAGTTCGAGCGCGCGCACGCGCAGTTCCGGCGACAGCGTCGCATCGTCGAACGTGAGCAATGCGCGCGCGCGTTCGTGGTCGCCGCGACGCAGCGCGACCTCCGCATCGAGCAGGTCCAGGCGCTCGGGCTCGTCGCCGTGCAATCGGCGCCGCTTGATGTCGCCGAGCGCGCGCTCGGCGGCTTCGATGTCACCGCCGTCACGCAGCGCTTCAGCCGCGCGCAGCCGATAGTAGGCCGACGCATCGCCTCGATGCGTGCGCGAGAGCGCGAGGAACTCGGCTGCGGCCGCCACGAACTCGCCGTCGGCCAGCAGGCGTTCGGCGTGCCCTGCCTGCTCGACCACCGCCGTGCCCGGCGTCCCGGGCAGGCTCGCGCAGGCGCCGAGCGCGAGCATCAGCATGAAGAGCGCGGAGCGGGCAAGGCCCGCTGCGTGCATGCGCGACGCACTGCGACGTTGCAGCATCCTGGCTGTCCAGCGGAGCATGGCGATCCCTCCTCGCGCACATGATGAGCTACGCTCCGATCATAGCCGATCGCGGTCGCTCCCTCGCTGCCGTGGCGCCCGGCATGGGGACGCATTCATGTCGCAACAACGAGGTCGCCTGTGGATCGTGGCGACGCCGATCGGCAACCTCGAGGACCTGTCGCCGCGCGCGCGCGACACGTTGCGCGATGCGGACATCGTCGCAGCCGAAGACACGCGCCACAGCGCACCGTTGCTCGCGCGCGCGGGCTTCCGCGGACGCGTGGTGTCGCTGCACGACCACAACGAGGCGCAGCAGTCCGAGCGCCTGCTCGAATGGCTCGGCGACGGGCGTCAAGTCGCGCTGGTGTCCGACGCGGGCACGCCGCTGGTCAGCGATCCGGGATTCCGGCTCGTGCGTGCGGCACGTGCGGCCGGCTTCGTGGTATCGCCGGTGCCAGGTCCCTGTGCCGCGATCGCCGCACTGTCGGCCGCGGGCCTGCCGAGCGATCGTTTCGTGTTCGAGGGCTTCCTTCCATCGAAGGCGTCGGCGCGACGCGTCCGCCTCGATGCACTCGCGAGCGAGCCGCGAACGCTGGTGTTCTACGAGTCGAGTCATCGCATCCTCGACACTCTCGCCGACGCGGCATCCGTATTCGGCGAGTCGCGCGACGCCGTGCTCGCGCGCGAACTCACCAAGCTGTTCGAAACCTTCATCGCGGCGCCGCTCGGTGAACTGCACGCGCGCGTCGACGCCGACGCCGACCAGCAACGCGGTGAATTCGTGCTGCTGGTCACGGGCGCCGAAGGCGACGCCGCCGACGCGACGCTCGCCGAAGGCCGCCGCGTATTCGCGCTGCTGCGCGAGGAATTGCCGCCCGCGCGCGCCGCGAAGCTCGCCGCGGCAATCACGGGTGCGCCGCGCAAGGGGCTGTACGAGGCCGGCAATGGGGAATAGGGAATGGGGAATGGTCAGGAAGCAGCGCTCGCCGTTGCCATACCCGATTCCCCCGTTCCCTGCTCTGTTACACTCGAGAAGGAAGCCGGCCAGGCAGCCGCGTCGCGCTTGCGCGCCGAGGAAAGTCCGGGCTCCACAGGGCAGGGTGCCAGGTAACGCCTGGGCGGCGCGAGCCGACGGACAGTGCAACAGAGAGCAAACCGCCGATGGCCGCCGCGAGGCGGATCAGGCAAGGGTGAAACGGTGCGGTAAGAGCGCACCGCGAGTCTGGCAACAGACCGGCACGGCAAACCCCACCTGGAGCAAGACCT
This sequence comes from Lysobacteraceae bacterium, assembly GCA_004143945.1. Classification (GTDB taxonomy): domain Bacteria; phylum Pseudomonadota; class Gammaproteobacteria; order Xanthomonadales; family Rhodanobacteraceae; genus Dokdonella_A. The sequence continues at coordinate 48,735 of SEHB01000003.1, read as the reverse complement.
AATAGGGGAACCATGACGCGGCCCGCGTCGTTCCCGGGTTGGTCGCTCGAGTCCTGCGGCGACGCAGGACCTAGAGGAATGGCTGCCCACGACAGAACCCGGCTTATCGGCCGGCTTCCACTTCATCTTCGGGCCCCCGTCATTCGCGCGCGGGTGCTGCGGCTTCATTTCAGCGTCCGGTTCCGCGCGTTCCTCTTCTCCCGCTTGCGGTAGCTTCCCTTCTCCCGCCTGCGGCAGAAGGGGCCCCGCGGGGGCGGATGGGCGCGGCCGTTGATCTGCGCGCGCATCCCCCGTGGACCGTGATCAAGCCAGCTCCCTGCTGCCGCTTCGCGGCATCTCTCTCCGCGAGGCGCGCGAATCGGTTCCGCCCGCGCGCGCGGTGCGGGGCACCTTCGCCCGGCGCCTGCAATGCTTTCAACATGTTGCCGTCAGCTCCTCACAATCCCCCTTAGATTTGCTGAAATCCGCCTGAAAAAACCGCGCCCGAAATCCCGATTTTTCCTTGACAGACCGTAGCTTGCCACCTAAGGTGGGTTTCAGTGGTTTTTCGTGGTGGATCGTGGTCCATGTTTCAGGGCGAGACGGCGGTAACGCTGGACGACAAGGGCCGGGTGGCCATTCCCGCCGCCCATCGGGAGACCGTCGCCAAGGCGGGCAACCGCCTCGTCGTCACCTATAACCCGTTCGAGCACGGCTGTCTCTGGATCTTCCCGGAGAAGGAGTGGGAGCGCGTGCGCGACGAGGTCAATGCCTTGCCGAGCGTGAAGGCCGTGCACCGCAACCTGCAGATGAAGCTCGTCGGCGCTGCCGCGCATGTCGAACCTGACGCGAACGGCCGCGTCACGCTGCCCGGCAGCCAGCGCAACGCGACCGGCATCGAGAAGCGCGCGGTGCTGCTCGGCATGGGCAACAAGTTCGAGCTGTGGGGCGAGCAGGCGCACCTCGCGAAGATCCGCGAAACGATCGGCGAGGACCAGATCACGGAGGACATGCTCGAGCTGCGGCTGTGACGGGAATCCGTCGATGAACACGCCGCGATTCGCGCATGTTCCGGTGTTGCTCGCGGAGGTCCTCGAGGGCCTGCGCGTGCAGGCGGATGGCAGCTACCTCGATGGCACCTTCGGACGCGGCGGGCATGCGCGGGAGGTGCTGGCGAGGCTGGGTCCGGAGGGACGCCTGCTGCTGATGGACCGCGATCCGGAGGCGATCGCGGACGCGCGACGGGAATTCGAAGGGGATGCAAGGGTCCGCATCCGCCACGCGAACTTCGCGGAGATGGGCGAATGGCAGGAAGCGGCGGCGGGACTGGACGGCGTGTTGCTCGACCTCGGCGTGTCCTCGCCGCAGCTCGACGATGCCACGCGCGGTTTCAGTTTCCAGGCTGATGGGCCGCTCGACATGCGGATGGATCCGACGCGCGGCGTCAGTGCGGCGGACTGGCTGGCAAATGCGGACGAAAGGGAGATCGCCGACGTGCTGTGGCGTCATGGCGAGGAAAGGATGAGTCGACGCATCGCGCGCGCGATCGTGGAGCGCGTGCGCGAGCAGCCGTTGCGCACGACGCGCGAGCTCGCCGAGCTCGTCGCGCGCACGATCGGCCATCGCGAGCGCCACAAGCATCCGGCCACGCGCACGTTCCAGGCGCTGCGCATCCACGTCAACGACGAAGCCGGCTCGCTGCAGCGCGGGCTCGAAGCCGCGCGCGACTGCCTGAAACCCGGCGGTCGCCTCGCCGTGATCAGCTTCCACTCGCTCGAGGACCGCGTCGTCAAGCAGTTCATCCGCGGCGAAGTCGCGCGCGCACCGCGCCGTGGCCTGCCGCTGCCCGAGGTGGCGGCGCCTGCCCTGGTCGCGGTCGGCAAGCCGTATTTCGCGGCCGAGGCCGAGCTCGCCGTGAATCCGCGCGCGCGCAGCGCGGTGCTGCGCATCGCGCAGAAGGTCGGCGGCGACCATGCAGCAGGAGCGCATCGATGACGCTGCGCCTGGCCACGCTGGTGCTGCTGCTCGCGACCGTCGTGACCGCGATCGGCGTGGTCTACGCGCGCCACCAGAGCCGGCTCGCATTCGTCGAGCTGACGCGCCAGGTCAACGAGCGCGACGACCTCGAGATCGAATTCGGCCGGCTGCAGCTCGAGCAGGCCACCTGGGCCGACAACAACCGCGTCGAGCAGATCGCGCGCGGCACGCTCGGCATGGTCGCGCCGGCGCAGGCCGATACCGTCGTGGTGCGCCGATGAACGCGCGCGTGAAGCCCGCCAGCCTGCGCACCCGGCTCTACGTCGTGCTCGCGATGCTCGGCCTCGCATCGAGCGCGCTGGTGGTGCGCGCGGTCGACCTGCAGGTCGTGCGCAAGGACTTCTACCAGGAGCAGGGCGACGCGCGATACCTGCGCGACATCGAGATCCCGGTTTCACGCGGCACGATCTTCGACCGCAACGGCGAACCGCTCGCGGTGTCGACGCCGGTCGAATCGATCTGGGCCAATCCGACCGAGCTGCTCGCGCATGCGGATCGCATCGGCGAACTCGCGCGCGCGACCGGACTCGACGAGCAGTCGCTCAGGCAGAAGCTCGACGAGCGCGCCGAGCGCGAGTTCGTCTACATCAAGCGCCACCTCAACCCCGATGACGCCGCGGCGATCCTCGCGCTCGGGATCCCGGGTGTCGCGAGCCAGCGCGAATTCCGCCGCTACTACCCGAATGGAGAAGTGGTCGCGCACGCGCTCGGCTTCACCAACATCGACGACCGCGGGCAGGAAGGCCTCGAACTCGCGTTCGACGACTGGCTCGCGGGCAAGCCCGGCGTCAAGCGCGTGATCCGCGACCGCCTCGGCCACGAGGTCGAGGACGTCGAACTGGTGCGCGAGGCGCAGCCGGGTCGCGACCTGCACGTGTCGATCGATCGCCGCATCCAGTACCTCGCCTACCGCGAACTCAAGGCCGCGCTGCAGGAGCACAACGCGAAAGCCGGTTCGATGGTGATCCTCGACGTGCCGACCGGCGAGATCCTCGCGATGGTCAACCAGCCGTCGTTCAACCCGAACGCGCGTGGCAACGTCGACCCCGCGTGGCGCCGCAACCGCGTCGCGACCGACGTGGTCGAGCCGGGCTCCACGATGAAGGCGCTGACGATCGCTGCCGCGCTCGAGAGCGGCAAGTGGAAGGCGCACACCCCGATCGACACCACGCCGGGCACCTACACGCTGTACGGACACACGATCAACGACGTGCGCAATCGCGGCCTGATCGACGTCACCGGCGTGATCACGTACTCGAGCAACGTCGGCGCCGCGAAGATCGCGGGCGCGATGACGCGCGACCACATGTACGACGTCTACCACCGCTTCGGGCTCGGCGAAGTCACCGGCTGCGGTTTCCCGGGCGAGTCGCCCGGCAACCTGCCGATCGCGAAGAACTGGGGGCCGGTCGAACAGGCGACGATCGCGTACGGCTACGGCCTCAGCCTGACGCCGCTGCAACTCGCGCAGGCGTACGCCGCGATCGCGGACGACGGACGCCTGCGTGCGCCGACGTTCGTCAAGGGCGCGCGCAATCCCGACCGCGCGGTGATCGACCCGCAGATCGCCGCGAGCGTGCGCGCGATGCTCGAGACCGTGGTGCGTCCACCGGGGGGCGGCGTCAAGGCCGCGGTCGCGAACTACCGCGTCGCGGGCAAGACCGGCACCTCGCGCACGGCGGTCGGCGGCGGCTACGAGAAACGCTACATCTCGCTGTTCGCGGGCATGGTGCCCGCGAGCGCGCCGCGGCTGGTCGGCGTGGTCGTGATCCACGATCCGTCGGCCGGCATGTACTACGGCTCGCTGGTGGCGGCGCCGGTTTTCGGCAAGGTCATGGACGGCGCGCTGCGCCTGCTCGACGTGCCGCCCGACGATGTCCAGAACTGGTTCACCGGCGCGCCAGATCCGTCTGCCAACCTCGCGCTCGTGAACCCGCAGGCGGCGAGGCGCGCGCCCGACGGCGCGACCGCGGACGCGGAGTTCGCGGAGGAGGTGCCCGAATGAGCGCGCGCGCGATCAGCGTCGCCGAACTGCTGCGCGGCCGCGCCGATGCGGGCGCCGCGGGCGCGATCCTCGTGCATGGACTGGATCTCGATTCGCGCACGATCCGCGCGGGCGATGCCTTCGTCGCGCTCTCGGGTACCCGTTCGCACGGCATCACGTTTGCCCCGGCGGCGTCGGCGCGCGGCGCCGCGGTGGTCCTGGCCGATCCGGCAGGCCTCGCGGCGTCCGCGTCGACGGCTGCTCTGCAACGGGGAATGGGGAATCGGGAATCGGGAATCGTTCGAGACGCCAGCAAGGGCGCAAGCAGCGACGCTGGCGCGCCCGTCGTGTGGGTCGAGGGCCTGCGCGAGGCGCTCGGGGCGATCGCGTCGCGGTTCTACGGCGAGCCGTCGCAGGCGCTCGAAGTGATCGGCGTGACCGGCACCAACGGCAAGACCTCGACCGTGCAACTGCTCGCGCAGGCACTGCAGCACGCAGGCCATGTCGCGGCGACCATCGGCACGCTCGGCGCGGGCCTGTACGGCGCGGTGCGCGAAGGCGAGCGCACCACCCCCGACGCGATCGCCGTGCACGGGCTGCTCGCGCAGTTCCGCGACGCGGGCGCGAGCCATGTCGCGATGGAAGTGTCATCGCACGCACTCGACCAAGGCCGCGTCAACGCGGTCGCGTTCGACCTCGCGGTGTTCACCAACCTCACGCGCGACCACCTCGATTACCACGGCACGATGGCCGCCTACGGCGCGGCCAAGCAGCGCCTGTTCGAGTGGCCCGGGCTGTCCACCGCCGTCATCAACGTGGACGACGCGTTCGGGCGTGCGCTCGCTTCTCGCGTGCCCGCGTCGGTACGGCTCCTGCGCTGCGGCATCCAGCACGACGATGCCGAAGTCGTCGCGCGCGCGCTCGAAAGCCATGCGGGCGGGCTCGCGTTCCACCTGTCGACGCCGTGGGGCGAGGCGGACGTGCGTTCGCGCCTGCTCGGGCGATTCAATGTCTCCAACCTGCTCGCGGTCGCGGCCTGCCTCGGTGCGCTCGGCGTGCCGTTCGATCGCCTCGTCGCGGCACTCGACGCGCTCGAGCCGGTCGCGGGGCGCATGAGCCGCCTCGGCGGCAGCGGCGCGCAGCCGCTGGTGGTGGTCGACTACGCCCACACGCCGGATGCCCTCGAACAGGCGCTGACGAGCCTGCGCGCGCATTGCAGCGGACGGCTCAGCTTGGTGTTCGGCTGCGGCGGCGAGCGCGACGCGGGCAAGCGCCCGGAGATGGGGGTGGTGGCCGAGTCGCTGGCCGACCGCCTCGTCGTCACCGACGACAACCCGCGTGGCGAGGACGGCGACGCGATCATCGAGCAGATCATCGGCGGCCTGCGCCGTCCCGCGCATGCGCGCGTGCTGCGCGACCGCGCCGCAGCGATCGCGCTCGCGATCGGCGAGGCGCAGCCGGGCGACGTCGTGCTCATAGCGGGCAAGGGCCACGAGCCGTATCAGGAAATCGCGGGCGCACGACGCCCGTTCGACGATCTCGACGTCGCGCGTCGCGCGCTCGGAGCACGCGCATGCTGAACCTCGCGCTCTCCGACGTCGCGCGCTGGACCGGCGGCCGCCTGCACGGCGCGGACGTGCGCGTGGGCTCGGTCTCGACCGACACGCGCAGCCTGCGCGAGGGCGCGCTGTTCGTCGCGCTGCGCGGCGAACGCCATGACGCGCACGCGTTCGCGGCCGCCGCGCGCGACGCGGGCGCGGCCGCGCTCATGGTCGAGCGCGAGCTTGCGAGCGGCCTGCCCGAGGTCGTGGTGGCCGACACGCTCGCCGCGCTCGGCGACCTCGCCCGCGCGTTGCGCCAGCGCAGCAGCGCCAAGGTCGTCGGCATCACGGGCTCCAACGGCAAGACCACGGTCAAGAGCCTGGTCGCTTCGATCCTCGAGCGGCATGGCCGCACGCACGTCAACGCGGGCAACCTCAACAACGAGATCGGATTGCCGCTGACGGTGTGCGCGATGCCGGGCGACAGCGAGTACGCGGTGCTGGAAATGGGCGCGGGAAAGCCCGGCGACATCGCCTACCTCGCGCGCATCGCGCGGCCCGATGTCGCGCTGGTCAACAACGTCGCCTCGGCCCATCTCGAACGCATGGGCTCGCTGCAGGGCGTGGCCGAAACCAAGGGCGCGATCTACCGCGCGCTGCCGAACGACGGCATCGCGGTGATCAATGCCGACGATGCATTCGCCGACTACTTCGCGCTGCTCGCGGCGCCGCGTCGCGTGCTGCGCTTCGGCCTGCTGCGGCGTGCCGACGTCGGTGCATCGGTCGATCCGGACGCCGGCAATGCCGCGCGCTTCCGCCTGCTCGCGCCGAGTGGCGGCATCGAGGTGGCGCTGCCGCTGCCGGGTCGGCACAACGTCATGAACGCACTCGCTGCGAGTGCGATCGCGATTGCGCTCGGCGTGCCGCTCGCGACGATCAAGGCCGGACTCGAGGCCGCTCCGGTGGTCGCGGGGCGGCTCGCGCGCACGCAGCTCGCAGGTGGAGCGCTGCTGATCGACGACAGCTACAACGCGAATCCGGGTTCGTTCGCGGCCGCGATCGCGACGCTCGCGGCCGAGCCCGGCGAGCGCCTGCTCGTGATGGGCGACATGGCCGAACTCGGAAGCGACACGCGCCGCCTGCACGCCGACGTCGGCGCGCTCGCGCGACGCAGCGGGATCCAGCGCCTGTTCGCGACCGGCGCCAACAGCCGCGCCGCGGTCGATGCATTCGGCGCCGGCGCGCGCCACTTCGAGGACCAGGCTGCGCTCGTGGACGCGGCGCGCGCGGAACTGCGCGCCGGAATCGTGCTGCTGGTCAAGGGTTCGCGTTCGGCCGCGATGGACCGCGTCGTCGCCGCACTCGGCGGCGGCGCGGCCGGCAACGGAGGTGCCCGCGATGCTGCTTGAACTCGCCGCGCTGCTGCGTGAATGGATCAGCGGTTTCCACCTGTTCCAGTACCTCACGTTCCGCACGATCATGGGCACGCTGACCGCGCTCGCGGTGTCGCTGCTCGCAGGGCCCGCGATCATCCGCAAGCTGACCGAAGTGAAGGTCGGCCAGGTCATCCGCAACGACGGGCCGCAGTCGCATCTCGCGAAGGCCGGCACGCCGACGATGGGTGGCGCACTGATCATCGGTTCGATCGCGGTGTCGACGCTGCTGTGGGCGGACCTGCGCAACCGCTACGTCTGGCTGGTGCTCGGCGTGACGCTCGCGTTCGGCGCGATCGGCTTCTACGACGACTACAAGAAGCTCGTGCTCAAGGACAGCCGCGGCCTCGCCGCGCGCTGGAAGTACTTCTGGCAGTCGGTGTTCGGGCTCGCGGTCGCGCTGTTCCTGTATTTCAGCGCCGATACGCCGGCCGCGACGACGTTCTACCTGCCGCTGGTCAAGCAGGTGCAGGTCCCGCTCGGCCACCTCGCCGGCATGGACGCGACGCCGTGGCTCGTCTGGGCCGGCGCCGCCGCGTTCATCGCGATCGCCTACTTCATGGTGGTCGGCTTCTCGAACGCGGTGAACCTCACCGACGGCCTCGACGGCCTTGCGATCATGCCGAGCGTGCTGGTCGCGAGCGCGCTCGGCGTGTTCGCCTACCTCGCGGGCAACCGCGTGTTCTCCGAGTACCTCGGCATCCCGGCGATCCCGGGTGCGGGCGAACTCGCGATCTTCTGCGCCTCGCTCGCGGGCGCGGGACTCGGCTTCCTCTGGTTCAACACCTATCCCGCGCAGGTGTTCATGGGCGATGTCGGCGCGCTCGCGATCGGCGCGGCGCTCGCGACGGTCGCGGTGATCGTGCGCCAGGAAATCGTGCTGCTGATCATGGGCGGCGTGTTCGTGATGGAAACCGCTTCCGTAATGCTGCAGGTCGCGAGCTTCAAGCTCACCGGCAAGCGCATCTTCCGGATGGCGCCGATCCACCACCACTTCGAGCTCAAGGGTTGGCCCGAGCCGCGCGTGATCGTGCGGTTCTGGATCATCAGCGTGGTGTTGGTGCTGATCGGCCTCGCGACGTTGAAGGTGCGCTGATGCTCCTCGTCAACCTCCACGCCGACCCGCAGGCACAGCGTTTCGCCGAAGTGCGCGGGCGCTACGACGGCGGCGTGATCCTCGCGGCGGTGCTGCTCGCGTGCCTCGGCGCCGTGATGGTGGCGTCGAGCTCGATCGCAGTGGCCGACAACCAGCATATCGGCGCGTTCTACTACCTCGAGCGCCACCTCGTGTTCCTCGCACTCGGCCTCGCGATCGCAATCGCGATGGCGCACGTCGAGCTCGACTGGATCGAGCGACATGCGCTGCCGCTGCTGCTCGGTGGCTTCGTGTTGCTGCTGCTCGTATTCGTGCCGTTCATCGGCGTGCGCGTGAACGGCGCGCGGCGCTGGCTCAGGCTCGGCTTCTTCGGCCTGCAGTCGGTCGAAGTGGTCAAGGTGATCCTCATCGTCTACATGGCGAGCTACCTCGTGCGCCATCGCGACAACGTGCAGGCGAGCCTGCTCGGCCTGGTCAAACCGCTCTGCATCGCCGCGCTGCTGGTCGGCCTGCTGCTCGCGCAGCCGGACTTCGGTTCGGCCGCGCTGCTGATGGCGGTGACGCTCGGCATGGTCTGGCTCGGCGGCGCGCGCGTGCGCAACCTGCTGCTGCTCGGCGCGCTCGCCGCGCCGCTGCTGGCAGGCGCGGCGCTGAGCCAGGACTATCGCGTCAAGCGCCTGACCTCGTTCCTCGACCCGTGGGCCGATCCGTTCAACGACGGCTTCCAGCTGACCCAGGCGCTGATCGCGATCGGCCGCGGCGAATGGTTCGGGGTCGGACTCGGTGGCTCCGTGCAGAAGCTGTTCTACCTGCCCGAGGCGCACACCGACTTCATCCTCGCGGTGCTCGCCGAGGAACTCGGCCTCGCCGGGATCCTGATCGTGCTCGCGCTGTTCACGATGCTGGTCGGTCGCGGCTTCGCGATCGGCTTGCGCGCGGTCGAGCAGAACCGGCGCTTCGCCGGCTACATCGCGTTCGGCATCTCGCTGATGATCGGCCTGCAGGCGCTGGTGTCGATCGGCGTGAACCTCGGCGTGCTGCCGACCAAGGGCCTGACGCTGCCGTTGATCAGCTCCGGCGGCTCGAGCGTGCTGATGACCTGCGCCGCGATCGGCCTGCTCGTGCGCGTGAGCTACGAAGTCAGCCGCGCCGAGAACGCGATGTTGCAGATCGCGACCGCGCGGCTCGCCGAGGTGCGCCCGTGAGCGCCGCGACCGCGCGTGCGGACGCCCCGGTGCTGGTGATGGCCGGCGGTACCGGCGGCCACATCTTCCCGGGCCTCGCGGTCGCGGAGGAACTGAAGTCGCGACACGTGCCGGTGGTCTGGCTCGGCGCGGCCGGCGGCCTCGAGACGCGGCTGGTTCCGCAGCACGGCTTGCAGCTCGAAACGCTGCCGATCTCGGGCATGCGCGGCAAGGGCCTGCTGACGCTGCTCGCGACGCCGCTGCGCGTGATGCGCGCGGTGGCCGCCGCGCGCGGACTGTTGCGCACGCTCGCGCCGCGCTGCGTGCTTTCGCTCGGCGGTTATGTCGCGGCACCCGGCGGCATCGCGGCCCAGCTCGCGGGCGTTCCGCTCGTCGTGCACGAGCAGAACAGCATCGCGGGCCTCACCAACCGCCTGCTCGCGCGCCACGCGCGGCGCGTGCTGACCGGCTTCGACGGGGTGTTCGCGAACGGCGAATGGGTCGGCAATCCGGTGCGTGCCGCGATCGCCGCGGTGCCTGCGCCGAAGCGGCGCTATGCCGGGCGCGCGGGTGCGCTGCACCTGCTCGTGCTCGGTGGCAGCCAGGGGGCGCAGAGCCTCAATGCCGCGTTGCCCGAGGTGCTGCGTCGTCGCGGCGCGCGGCTCGACGTGGTCGTGCGCCACCAGTGCGGAGCGAAACACCTCGACAAGGCGCGCGCGGCGTACATGAACGCAGGCATCGAAGCGGACGTGGTGCCGTTCGAGGACGACATGGCCGCGGCATACGCCTGGTGCGACCTCGTGATCTGCCGCTCGGGCGCGCTCACGCTGGCCGAGCTCGAGGCCGCGGGCGTCCCGTCGATCCTCGTGCCGTATCCGCATGCGGTCGACGACCACCAGACGCGCAACGCCGAAGCGATGGTCGCGGCCGGTGCTGCGCGCCTCGTCGCGGAAGGCGACGACTTCGTCAAGCGCCTCGGCGCGATGTTCGAGGAGATCGGCCGTCGCGAGGTGCTCGTGCGCATGGCCGAAGCCGCGCGTTCGCTCGCGCATCCCGATGCCGCGCGACGCATCGCCGACGCCTGCCTGGAGGTCGCCGCATGACGCCGGTCCGCCTGCACCAGCACGGCGACATCATGCAGGACTTCCGGCGCGTCCACTTCGTCGGCGTCGGTGGCGTCGGCATGAGCGGGATCGCCGAAGTGCTCTGCAACCTCGGCTATGCGGTGTCCGGTTCGGACAAGGCCGACAATGCGACGACGCGTCGGCTCGCCTCGCTCGGCGCGCGCATCGAACGCGGGCACGACGCTGCGCACGGCGCCGATGCCGACGTGCTGGTCGTGTCGAGTGCGATCGCGGCCGACAATCCCGAACTCGTCGCCGCACGCGAGCGGCGCATCCCGGTGGTGCCTCGCGCCGAGATGCTCGGCGAGCTCATGCGCTTCCGGCGCGGCATCGCGGTCGCGGGCACGCATGGCAAGACCACCACGACCAGCCTCACCGCGAGCGTGCTCGCCGAAGCCGGGCTCGACCCGACGTTCGTGATCGGCGGACAGCTGATCGCGGCCGGCGCGAACGCGCGCCTCGGCAGCGGCGAATACCTCGTCGCCGAAGCCGACGAATCGGATGGCTCGTTCCTGCTGCTGTCGCCGGTGATCGCGATCGTCACCAACATCGACGCCGACCACCTAGAGAACTACGACGGCGACTTCGACCGCGTGCGCAAGGCGTTCCACGATTTCCTGCACCGCCTGCCGTTCTACGGCGTCGCGGTGCTCTGCGCGGACGATCCGGAAGTCGCCGCGCTCGCGCGGGAAACCAATCGCCGCGTGCTGACCTATGGCATCGACGCAGACGCCGACGTGCGCGCGACCGGCTTGCGCCAGCGCGGCGGCGCGACCGAGTTCATGATGCAGTTGCCCGAGGCCGGCGCGAACCTGCCGATGCGCCTGAACCTGCCGGGCCGCCACAACGTGCTGAACGCACTCGCCGCGTGCGCAGTCGGCTGGCAGCTCGGTGTCGACGCGGACGCGATGCGCGCGGCGCTCGCCAGGTTCGAGGGCGTCGGCCGGCGCTTCCAGGTGCGCGGCGAGATCGCGCTCGACGAGGGACACGCTCTGCTCGTCGACGACTATGGCCACCATCCGCGCGAACTCGCGGCGGTGTTCGAAGCCGCGCGCACGGGCTGGCCCGAGCGTCGGCTCGTGGTCGCATTCCAGCCGCACCGCTACTCGCGCACGCGCGATCTCATCGACGATTTCGCGAACGTGCTGGCCGAAGTCGACGTGCTGCTGTTGACCGAGGTCTATCCGGCCGGCGAGGCGCCGATCGCGAACGCGGACGGGCGCGCGCTCGCGCGCGCGGTGCGCGCACGCGGCAAGGTCGATCCGGTGCTGGTCGACCACCCGCGCGACCTGCGCGATGCATTGCCGCCGCTGCTGCGCGACGGCGACCTGCTGCTGCTGCTCGGCGCCGGCGACATCGGCGCGACCGCGACCGACCTCGCTGCCGCCGGACAACTCAAGACGCGGGGAACCAGCCAGTGAATGCTCCGACGATTCCCCATTCCCCATTCCCCATTCCCGGCTTTCGCGTCAACGACGCGAACGCGTTCGGCCGCGTCGCCGTCGTCATGGGCGGCCAGTCCGCCGAGCGCGAGGTGTCGCTCGATTCGGGTCGCAACGTGCTCGCCGCGCTGCGCGCGAAAGGCGTCGATGCACATCCGGTGGACGGCATCCCGGCGCTGCTCGACGCCTTGCGCGCGGGCCACTACGCGCGCGTGTTCAACATCCTGCACGGGCAGCATGGCGGTGGCGAGGACGGCGTGCTCCAGGGTGCGCTCGAATCCCTGCGCGTGCCCTACACGGGATCGGGCGTGCTCGGATCGGCGCTGTCGATGGACAAGGTGCGCACCAAGCAGGTGTGGATCGCCGAAGGCCTGCCGACGCCGCGCTTCGTCGCGCTGCGCAAGGCCGACCGCATCGCCGACCCGCGGCGCGGCGTGCAGATGGACGTGCACGCTGCGGCTGCGAAGGTCGGCTTGCCGGTGATCGTGAAGCCCGCATGCGAGGGCTCGAGCGTCGGCGTCTCGCGCGTGTTCGAGCAACGCGATCTCGACGATGCCGCAGAACTCGCCGCGCGCTATCCGGGCGACCTGCTGGTCGAGGAAATGATCCAGGGCGACGAGCTCACGGTCGGCATCCTCGGCAGCGTGGCGCTGCCGTCGATCCGCATCGTGCCGAAGGGCTCGTTCTACGACTACCACGCCAAGTATGTGGCCGAGGACACGCAGTACATCTGCCCGGGCCTCGAAGGCGACGCGGAGGTCGAACTGCGCGCGCTCGCGCTCTCGGCCTTCGATGCCGCGGGCTGCTCGGGCTGGGGCCGCGTCGACGTGATGCGCGATCGCGCGGGGCGCAACTTCCTGCTCGAGGTCAACACCGCGCCGGGCATGACGAGCCACTCGCTGGTGCCGAAGGCGGCCGCGACGATCGGCATCCCGTTCGAGGAGCTGTGCTGGCGCGTGCTCGAGACGAGCTTCGATCGCGAACCCGGAGGCCCCGCGTGACCGGCAGCGGACTCGCCAAGCTGCTCGCATGGGCGATCGCGCTGACGCTCGTCGCGCTACCGGTCGTCGGCGTGCTGAACGGCTGGTTCGCGAGCGAACGCTGGCCCGTGACGCGACTCGCGGTGCGCGCGGAGTTCGAGCACGTGAGTGCCGAGCAGATCCGCGCGGCGGCAGAACCCGGCCTCGGGCAGGGCTTCTTCGCGATGCAGCTCGACCAGGTGCGCGACGCGGTCGCGCGCCTGCCGTGGGTCGAACGCGTCGAAGCACGCAAGCGCTGGCCGGACACGGTCGAGCTCGTCGTCTACGAGCAACAGCCGTACGCGCACTGGAGCGGCGGCCGCCTCGTCAGCCGTACCGGCCAGTTGTTCAGCGTGCCCGGCGGCGAACTGCTGCAGGGGCTGCCGCGCCTCGCTGGGCCCGACGAGCGCCTCGACGACGTGCTGCGCTTCCATTCGGACTGCCTGCGCGAGCTCGGCGGCAGCGGCCTCGTGCTCGATGCGGTCGACCTCTCGCCACGCGGCAGCTGGCGCCTGCACCTCGGCGCCGCCACGGTGGTCGAGCTCGGCCGCGAAGACGCGATGCTGCACCTCAAGCGCTTCCTCGACGTCTGGCCGCGCATCGCGTCCACCCGCGCGCACCCGCCGCAGTCGGTGGACCTGCGGTATGCGAATGGATTCGCCGTGCGTTGGGACGCGGCGTTGCCGGGTCCCGACGCCGGGAATGGGGAATCGGGGACAGGCAATGGTCACGGCGCCATGCCCCCCGATGCCGGCGTCCACGACTGGCGTTCGAACGATGCGCGGCTGCTGGCCGAAGCGGGCACTGGCATGTCCCATTCCCCATTCCCCATTCCCCATTCCCGGCCGCTATGAAACCCAAGTCCGAAAAGAACCTGATCGTGGGCCTCGATGTCGGCACGTCGAAGATCGTGACGATCGTCGGCGAGCACGCGGCGGGGGAGGCGGTCGAGATCATCGGGGTCGGTTCGCACCCGGCGCACGGCCTCAAGCGCGGCGTGGTGGTCGACATCGAATCGACGGTGCATTCGATCCAGCGCGCGGTCGAGGAAGCCGAGTTGATGGCCGGCTGCCAGATCCGCTCGGTCTACGCGTCGATCGCGGGCAGCCACATCAAGGACGAGAACTCGCACGGCACCGCGCCGATCCGCGACAAGGAAGTCAGCGCGGCCGACCTCGACGCGGTGCTCAATTCCGCCTGCGCGGTCGCGATCCCGGCCGACCGCAGCGTGCTCTATCGCGAGCCGCAGGAATACCTCATCGATGGCCAGGAAGGCATCCGCCATCCGGTCGGCATGTCCGGGGTGCGGCTCGAGGCGAACGTGCACCTCGTGACGGGCGCGGCGAGCGCGATCCAGAACATCACCAAGTGCATCAACCGCTGCGGCCTGCAGGTGGACGAACTGCTGCCCGCCGCGGTCGCGTCCGCGCGCGCGGTGCTGACCGAGGACGAGCGCGAACTCGGCGTGTGCATGGTCGACATCGGCGCGGGTACCACCGACATCGCGATCTACACCGGCGGTGCGCTGCGCCACACGACTTCGCTCGCGATCGGCGGCGACCAGGTCACCAGCGACATCGCGCACCTGATGCGCACCCCGACCGCGCACGCGGAAGAACTCAAGGTGCGCTACGCCTGCGCGCTCGCGCAGCTCGCGCATGCGGAGGAAACGATCCAGGTACCGAGCGTCGGCGATCGCCCGCCGCGCCGGCTCGCGCGCCAGAACCTCGCCGAGGCAGTGCAGCCGCGCTACGAGGAGATCTTCGAGATGGTGCAGGCGGACCTTCGCCGCAGCGGCCGCGAGGAGCTCGTGCGCGCGGGCATCGTGCTGACCGGCGGCGCGGCGCGCATGGAAGGCGCGCTCGACCTCGCCGAGGAACTGTTCCACATGCCGGTGCGCCTCGGCACGCCGCAGCACGTGACCGGACTCGCCGACGTCGTCGCGAACCCGATGCAGTCGACCGGCGTCGGGCTGCTCATCTACGGCAGTCGCGGCGGCGCGACGCGCGCGGTGGTGCCGAGCGCGTCGGTGGTGGGCGGCCTGTGGGGTCGGGTTTCGACCTGGTTCAAGGGCGAGTTTTGAGGAGCGAGGGCTGAGGGCTGGGGGCTGAGGAGCGACGCGTCACCGGGCTTTCCCTCAGCCCTTTGCCCTCAGCCCTGGAAGACGCGGTGCGGAGCATCGCGGAAAGCGACCGAAACGGTCGCGAGGCGGCGCGCCAGCCGTCGGACGGGGCGGACCGGGAAGGTCACGCGCCCGGGAAAGATAAAGAACAGCGGTACACAACTTTGCGGAGGATGGGACATGGCATTCGAATTCGTCGAGAAGATGGCACCGAACGCGGTCATCAAGGTGGTCGGCGTCGGCGGCGGCGGCGGCAACGCGGTCAGCCACATGGTGCAGGCCGGTGTCGAGGGCGTTGATTTCGTCTGCGCCAACACCGATGCGCAGGCGCTCAAGGGCAGCGGCGCGAAGTTCACGCTGCAGCTCGGCGCGAACGTGACCAAGGGCCTCGGTGCGGGCGCGAATCCCGAAGTCGGCCGGCAGGCCGCGCTCGAGGACCGCGAGCGCATCGTCGAACTCCTGACCGGGGCGGACATGGCCTTCATCACGTGCGGCATGGGCGGCGGCACCGGCACCGGCGCGGCGCCGGTGGTCGCGCAGCTCGCCAAGGAGATGGGCATCCTGACCGTCGCCGTGGTGACCAAGCCGTTCCCGTTCGAAGGCCGCCGGCGCATGCAGGTCGCGCTCAAGGGCATCGAGGACCTCGGCCAGTACTGCGACTCGCTGATCACCGTGCCGAACGAGAAGCTGCTGACCGTGCTCGGTCGCGACGTCACGCTGCTGTCGGCGTTCAAGTCGGCCAACGACGTGCTGCTCGGGGCGGTGCAGGGCATCGCGGACCTGATCACGCGCCCGGGCCTCATCAACGTGGACTTCGCCGACGTGCGCACCGTGATGAGCGAGATGGGCATGGCGATGATGGGCACGGGCACCGCGCGCGGCGACGATCGTGCGATCGCGGCGGCCGAGGCGGCGATCAACAACCCGCTGCTCGACGACGTCAATCTCGCCGGCGCCTGCGGCATCCTCGTCAACGTGACCGCAGGCACCAACCTCACGATGCGCGAGTTCGACGACATCGGCCAGGTGATCCACGAGTTCGCCAGCGAGGACGCCACCGTCGTGGTCGGTACCGCGCTGGATCCGGAACTCAAGGACGACGTGCGCGTGACCGTGGTCGCGACCGGGCTCAACCGCGCGGTCGCGCGGCAGCCGCTGCGCGAATCGCGCGAGCGCGAAGCGATGTCGACGCCGCGCCCGCCGATGCGCGTCGTGCGCGACGGCACCACCGGGCAGGTCATCGACTACGCGGGCGGCATGCCCGGCTTGGCGACGCGTGCCGCGGTCGAGCACGCGTCGCAGCCGGAAGCGTCGGGCGACTACCTCGACATCCCGGCGTTCCTGCGCCGCCAGGCCGACTGAGCCGGCCGCGTCATGCCCCTCCGGTCCGCGGTTGACGCCGCGGACCCGCCGGCGATCCGCCACCGGCAACGACTCCGCCCCATGTGGCGTCATGAGGGCGGGCGTCGTCGTCCCTGCAGGGCGGCCGGCGCCCTGCCTGGGCGTGCGCGCCTGGATGCCGGTCGCGATGCGCGCGTGCAGCCCATGATCTCCAGGCCGCGCTCGCTGCGTATCGCCGCAGCGTCCTACCAAAGCCGACCGCGCGTCCGCTCCGCGTCCATCCCGGCACCGCCACCCTGTTGCGCTTTCGCAACAGCGTGTGGGTTCCGTGCGTCGTTTAACTTTTCAGCACAAATCCGCTGTGCTAACCTCGTCGGCGTTTTGTCAGCTCCTGCCCCAGGGGTCAAACCATAAAAATGATCAGACAGCGCACGCTCAAGAACGTCATCAGGGCGACGGGCGTGGGTCTTCATACGGGCGACAAGGTGTACATGACCTTGCGACCGGCTGCTGTCGACACCGGCATCGTGTTCCGCCGTGTCGACCTGCCGAACCCGATGGAAATCCGCTCCTGTTGCGAGAACGTGGGCGACACCCGCCTCTCCACCACGCTCGTCAAGGGCGATGTCCGCATCGCCACGGTCGAGCACCTGCTCTCGGCGATGGCCGGGCTCGGGATCGACAACGCGTATGTCGACCTGTCGGCGCCGGAAGTGCCGATCATGGACGGCAGCGCCGGCCCATTCGTGTTCCTGCTGCAGTCGGCAGGCATCGAGGAACAGGCCAAGGCCAAGCGTTTCATACGGATCAAGAAGTCGGTCACCGTGCGTGACGGCGACAAGTGGGCCCGTTTCGAGCCGTTCGACGGCTTCAAGGTCGGGTTCTCGATCGATTTCAACCACCCGATGTTCACCAAGCGCACCTCGACCAGCGAGATCGATTTCTCGACGACCTCGTTCGTCAAGGAAGTCAGCCGCGCGCGCACGTTCGGCTTCATGCGCGACATCGAGTACCTGCGCGAACGCAACCTCGCGCTCGGCGGATCGATGGACAACGCGATCGTGCTCGACGACTATCGGGTGCTCAACGAGGACGGCCTCCGTTACGAGGACGAGTTCGTCAAGCACAAGATCCTCGATGCGATCGGCGACCTCTATCTGCTCGGCCACAGCCTGATTGGTGCATTCTATGGCTACAAGTCGGGCCACGAGCTGAACAACAAGCTCCTGCGCACGATGCTCGCGGATGCGAGCGCGTGGGAGGAAGTGAGCTTCGAGGACGAGAAGCTGGCCCCGATTTCCTACGCCCACCCGGCGCAGGCCGTCTGAGCGTGTAACATTCCCGGTCGGCTTCGCCTTCGGCGAATCCGGTCACGGAAAAAACCCCTCGGCACGGGAAGATGCCGATACCGCGGGCAGCGTACCCGCAGACGGACGGAAGACGGCGAAGCTGCGCCGTTCGTCGCAACCGGTCGCGATGCCTGGCATCGGACCGGTCCCAGAAGGAAGGCCTCCGCCAGGAGGTCCGCGCAGGGGAGACCGAACCGCCCCGGTTCCGGTCAAGCGCTGGAACCGTCATCGGCGATGGACGCCAGTTTGCGATAAAGGGCCTGCAGTTCGGGGTCAGAGAGGATTGTCGCCGTCGCCATCAGGTGGCGTGCGGTGGCAGCGGAAAGCGGTTTCGGCTTTGTCGGTTCCGGGGGAACGGTCGGCAAGGGCGCCACTTTCACGGCGAAGCGTTCGATCCCGTCGCCCAATGCGGCGCGGGCCTCGGCGAGGATTGCAGCCTGCTGCAATCGGAGCCGGCTGGCCCAGGTCGGACTCGACGCCAGGAAGACAACCCGTCCGTTGCGCACGTCCGCGAGCCTGGTCTCGCGAGCGGTCGCGGCGGGCAAGAGGCGGCGCAATCGTTGATCCAGCGCATCCAGCGCACGCGCGCGTTCCGCGAGTGCGTCGAGGGGGATGCACTCCGCGGCAGGCCTTGGACCTGGCGCGTGGGCATGGAGCGGATTGCGCCTTGGCGACATGAAGCTTTGAACCGGTGCTGTCCCCGATGAACATCATTATCGTCCGCAATGCCCATACCGTGCCACGGCGCCTCGACCTGTCCGGACGGCGTTCGCGCCTGCTCGCGGTCGCGGCACTCGCCGGTTGCGCGTTGTTCTTCATCGCGCTGGGCGCGGTGTCCACCCTCCTGCTCGGCGGCACGCGCGGCAACGACCTGCGCGAAATCGCCGAGCTGCGCGCATCACTGGCCGTGCAGCGCGATGCCCTGGTCGGGCTCGGCGAAGACTCCCACCGCAACCTCGATGCGTTCGCGATGCAGCTCGGCAAGCTGCAGGCGCAAGCGACCCGCCTCAACGCACTCGGCGACCGCCTCGCCGAAGTGGGCAAGCTCGGCGACGGCGAGTTCGACTTCAGCTCCGAACCGGCCCTCGGCGGTCCCGACGAACGCGTCGCGGGCATCGGCGGCACGCTGCCGCTGCAGGCGAACATCGACGAACTCGCGGCCGAGTTCGATCGCCAGGAGGCGCAACTCGACGTGCTCGAGAACCTGCTGCGCGACCGCACGATCGACAACGCGCTGCTGCCGAGCGGCATGCCGGTCGCGCAGGGTTACATCGCCTCCGGCTACGGCTCGCGCACCGATCCGATCGACGGGCACGCGGGCATGCACCGCGGCATCGACTTCGACGCGCCGTACGGCTCGGACATCCATGCGGTCGCCGACGGCGTGGTCACCTGGTCCGGCCAACGCAGCGGCTACGGCAACGTGGTCGAGATCGACCACGGCAACGGCTACATGACGCGCTACGCGCACAACTCGCGCAACATCGCCGAGGTCGGCACGCGCGTCCACTCCGGCCAGACGATCGCGAAGGTCGGCTCCACCGGCCGCTCCACCGGCCCGCATTGCCACTTCGAAGTCTGGCTCAACGGGCGCGCGGTCAATCCGATCGCCTACGTGAAGACCAAGCGCGCCACGCGCGCCTGACCCGCCTTCCGGTCGCTTGTCCCTTCCCCCCGCCTGCGGGGGAAGCGAAGGCGCGTGCAAAACCTCCGAACCGGACGCTGCTTTCCGTTTCCCCGCCTGCGGGGGAAAGTGCCCCGCAGGGGCGGAAGAAGGCGCTCTCGAGCTTCGTGCGCGACGCACGAAACCCGGCTCCGCCCCGGGAACGACGCCGCTTGAAACCCCTGCCGCCGGACACAAACTGGTTTGTATTGCGCGCCCGGGGTCGTATCATCGACGGTTCCGTGCGCGCGCCGTAGCGGATCCGGCCATCGTCGGGTCCGGCCAAGCGCCGCGCCGCCTCCGGCGGCCGCGGCAGCACCCCAGTTTCCCAATCGAAGCCCACCCATGCTCAACAGTTTCCTGACGCGCATCTTCGGCAGCCGCAACGAACGCGTGCTGCGCCAGCTTGCCCGGTCGGTCGACCAGATCAATGCGCTGGAACCGGCCATGCAGGCCCTGAGCGACGACGAACTGCGCGGCAAGACCGCCGAGTTCCGCCAGCGCCTCGCCGATGGCGCCAAGCTCGACAGCCTGCTGCCCGAGGCGTTCGCGACCGTGCGCGAGGCTGCGCGACGCGTGCTCGGCCTGCGCCATTACGACGTGCAGCTGATCGGCGGCATGGTGCTGCACTCGGGCAAGATCGCCGAGATGCGCACCGGCGAAGGCAAGACCCTGGTCGGCACGCTGCCGGTCTATCTCAATGCGCTCGAAGGCAAGGGCGTGCACGTCGTCACCGTCAACGACTACCTCGCGCGGCGCGACTCGGCATGGATGGGCCGCGTCTACACCTTCCTCGGCCTCAGCGTCGGCGTGGTGTGGCCGGGCATGGACCATGGCGACAAGCGCGCCGCGTACGCGGCCGACATCACCTACGGCACCAACAACGAGTTCGGCTTCGATTACCTGCGCGACAACATGGCGCTCTCGAAGGAGCAGCGCTACCAGCGCGGCCTGCACTACGCGATCGTCGACGAAGTCGACTCGATCCTGATCGACGAGGCGCGCACGCCGCTGATCATTTCCGGGCCGTCCGACGAGTCGCCGCAACTCTACGTCAAGGTCAACCGCATCGTGCCGCGCATGACGCGCCAGGCCAAGGACAGCAAGCCGGGCGAACCGCCCGAGCCCGGCGACTATTACGTCGACGAGAAGCAGAAGCAGGTGCACCTGTCGGAAGAGGGCATGGAGCACGCCGAGCAGCTGCTGCGCGAGGAAGGCATCATCGGCGAAGACGAAGGCCTGTACGACTCGCAGCACATCGCCGTCGTGCACCATCTCAACGCCGCGCTGCGCGCGAATGCGATCTACCAGCGCGACGTCGACTACATCGTGCGCGACGGCGAGGTCATCATCGTCGACGAGTTCACCGGCCGCACGCTCGCGGGCCGGCGCTGGTCGGACGGCTTGCACCAGGCGGTCGAGGCGAAGGAAGGCGTGCCGATCCAGCGCGAGAACCAGACGCTCGCCTCGATCACGTTCCAGAACCTGTTCCGCATGTACAGGAAACTCGCCGGCATGACCGGCACGGCGGACACCGAAGCCTACGAATTCCAGTCGATCTACGGCCTCGAAGTCGTCGTGATCCCGACGCATCGCCCGATGGTGCGCAAGGACGAGCCCGACGTCGTGTTCCTCAAGCAGGGACCGAAGTTCGAGGCGATCGTCGAAGACATCAAGGAATGCCACGAGCGTGGCCAGCCGGTGCTGGTCGGCACCGCCTCGATCGAGATGTCCGAACTGCTGGCCGACAAGCTCAAGCAGCGCGGCATCCCGCACGAGGTGCTCAACGCGAAGCAGCACGAGCGCGAGGCGCACATCGTCGCGCAGGCAGGCCGCCCGAAGGCGATCACGATCGCGACCAACATGGCCGGCCGCGGCACCGACATCGTGCTCGGCGGCAGCCTCGAAGCCGAGCTCGCCGCGCTCGGCGAGGACGCGACCGATGCCGAACGCGCCCGCATCCGCGCGGAATGGCAGCAGCGCCACGACGAAGTGATCGCGCTCGGCGGCTTGCACATCGTCGGCACCGAACGCCACGAGTCGCGCCGCATCGACAACCAGCTGCGCGGCCGTTCGGGTCGCCAGGGCGACCCCGGCTCGAGCCGCTTCTACCTGTCGCTCGAGGACAACCTGATCCGCATCTTCATGGGCGAGGGCGTCGCGCGCCTCATGCGCATGTTCGGCATGAAGGAAGACGACGCGATCCAGGACAAGATGGTCAGCCGCCAGATCGAGAAGGCGCAGCGCAAGGTCGAGGCGCACAACTTCGACATCCGCAAGCACCTGCTCGAGTTCGACGACACCGCCAACGACCAGCGCAAGGTCATCTACGAGCAGCGCAACGAACTGCTCGACAGCGAGGAAGTCGGCGCGACGATCGCGGACATCCGCAACGACGTGTTCACCGACCTCGTGCGCCGCCACGTGCCGCGCGACTCGGTCGACGACCAGTGGAACATCGCCGCGCTGGAGAACGAGCTCGCGTCGGAGTTCGGCCTGCAGGCGGGCGTGCAACGCTGGCTCGACGAACAGGAGGAAGCGGACGCAGACGCCGTGCTCGGGCACGTGCTCGCGAGCGCCGATCGCCTGTTCCGCGAGAAGGAAGCGATGATCGGCTCCGAAGTGATGCGCGGGCTCGAGAAGCACGTGATGCTGTCGGTGCTCGACAACTGCTGGAAGGAGCACCTGTCAAGCATGGATTACCTGCGCCAGGGCATCTACCTGCGCGGCTATGCGCAGAAGCAGCCCAAGCAGGAGTTCAAGCGCGAGGCGTTCGAGCTGTTCGAAGCGATGCTCGCGCGCTTCAAGCATGAAGTGATCCAGATGATCGCGCGCGTGCGCATCCGCAGCGAAGACGAGATCGAGGCACTCGAGCGCCAGCAGCGCGAGCAGGCCGAGGCGCAGGCACGCGCGATGCAGTTCCAGCACGCCGATGCGGGCGGCTTCGCGCAGCCGGAACCCGAACTCGCGCAGGCCATGGCCGATGCGGGCTTCGCGCAGCCGACGGTCCACCGCGAGGGCCCGAAGGTCGGCCGCAATGATCCCTGCCCGTGTGGCTCGGGCAAGAAATTCAAGCAGTGCCACGGCAAGCTCGTCTGAGGCGAGAATGCCGCGTCGCACTGGCGTCGCGGCACCGCGCGCTCACGAGAGCCTGCGCATGAGCGGCGCAGCGACGCAGGTCGTCGCGGGCGTCCTGCGTGATGCACGCGGACGCGTGCTGCTCGCGCAGCGGCCGCCCGGCAAGCACCTTGCCGGCGCCTGGGAGTTTCCGGGCGGCAAGGTCGACGAAGGCGAGGCCGCGATCGATGCGCTCGCGCGCGAGCTGCGCGAGGAGCTCGGCATCGTGGTCGAATCGGCCCATCCGCTGATCAGCGTGCCGCATGCGTATCCGGGCGGTGCGATCGTGCTCGTGGGCTGGCAGGTCGGCGCGTGGTCGGGCACGCCCATGCCGCTCGAAGGCCAGCGCCTCGCATGGGTCCAGCTCGATGCGCTCGACCGCATCGAGATGCCGCCCGCCGATCTCCCGCTGGTCGCCGCGTTGCGCTTGCCCGACCACTACCTGATCACACCGCCGACGCAACCTGCCGGCATCGCCGATCTGGTCGCAGGCATCGAGGCCGCATGCCGGCGCGGCGTCCGGCTCGTGCAGCTGCGCCAGCCCGGCTGGCCACGCGACGCGCTCGCGGCAGCCGCGAAGCAGGCGCAGGCGGTCTGTGCGGCGCAGGGCGCGAGGCTCCTGCTCAACGGCGACTGGCGACTCGCGGGCGTGCTCGGCCTCGATGGCGTGCACCTGCCCGAACGCATCGCACGCATGCTCGAACGGCGTCCGTTGCCGCCGGGCCGCCTCGTCGGCGTGTCCTGCCACGATCGCGCGGGGGTCGAGCACGCCGCGCGCATCGGCGCCGACTTCGCGACGCTCTCGCCGGTGCACCGCACGCCTTCGCATCGCGACGCCGAGCTGCTTGGCTGGGAGCGCTTTGCGGAAATCACCGCCCAGGCGACCCTGCCCGTGTTCGCGCTCGGTGGCCTCGACGCACAGGACATCGATGCGGCCCGCATGTCCGGCGCGCAGGGCATCGCCGCGATCCGCGGCCTGTGGCCGGCGCAGCATGCGCTGGCGTCGCGCGCGGAGTGATCCCCGGTACGCGACTCCGGGTTCCGGTGTCGCGCGGCGCGCGTCCAGCTGCGAATCACGAGGCCTGTGCGGGCTGGACGACCGAAGGTTGGCCGGCCGCTCTTGATCCGCAGCCGAAGCGCCGGCCGCGCTGCGCGCGTCCAGCCTACAAGGGCGCGCACGCCGCGCTGCGCGCGTTAGCTGCGAAGCACGAGGCCTGTGCGGGCTGGACGACCGAAGGTTGGCCGGCCGCTCTTGATCCGCAGCCGAAGCGCCGGCCGCGCTGCGCGCGTCCAGCCTACGAGGGCGCGCACGCCGCGCTGCGCGCGTCAGCGGCGAAGCACGAGGCCTGTGTAGGCTGGACGACCGAAGGTCGGCCGGCCGCTCTTGATCCGCAGCCGAAGCGCCGGCCGCGCTGCGCGCGTCCAGCCTACAAGGGCGCGCACGCGGCGCTGCGCGCGTCAGCTGCGAAGCACGAGGCTTGTGCGGGCTGGACGACCGAAGGTTGGCCGGCCGCTCTTGATCCGCAGCCGAAGCGCCGGCCGCGCTGCGCGCGCGTCCAGCCTACAAGAGCGAGCGCGTAGCGCAGCGATTCGGGCGCGCGCAGTGCGACGCGCGGTGTCGATCGATGCAGGGCTGCTGCACGTCACCGCAGCGCCCGGTACCATGGGGACGTTGCGTCCGCTCGGAAGGCCATGAAGCTCCTCATCCAGATCCCCTGCTACAACGAGGCGGAGTCGCTGCCGCACGCCTTGCCGCAGTTGCCGCGCGCAGTGGCCGGGTGTTCGAGCGTCGAATGGGTCGTCATCGACGATGGTTCGAGCGACGAAACCGCCGCGGTCGCGAAGGCCCTCGGCGCCGACCACGTCGTGCGGCATCCGGTGAACCGTGGCCTCGCCGCCGCGTTCATGACCGGCCTCGAGGCCGCGGTCGCGCTCGGCGCCGACATCATCGTGAACACCGATGCCGACAACCAGTACGACGCACGCGACATCGAGACGCTGGTCCGGCCGATCCTCGAGGGCCGCGCCGAAATGGTCGTCGGCGCACGGCCGATCGGCGACACCGAGCATTTCTCGTGGCTCAAGAAGAAGCTGCAGCGCCTCGGCAGCCGCGTGGTGCGGATGGCGAGCAACACCGACGTGGCCGATGCGCCGAGCGGATTCCGCGCGTTCACGCGCGGCGTGGCGCAGCGCCTCAATGTGTTCAGTTCCTACACCTACACGCTCGAAACGATCATCCAGGCCGGCCACAGCAACATCCGCGTGCTGTCGGTGCCGATCCGCACCAACCCCGACCTGCGCCCGTCGCGGCTGGTCAAGAGCGTCGGTCGCTACGTGTGGCGGTCGGCGTCGACGATCGTGCGGATCTTCGCGACTTATCGGCCGCTGACGTTCTTCTGGCTCATCGCCGCGTTCTTCCTGCTCGTCGGTGGCCTGTTCGGTGGCTGGTACCTCGTGCACATGCTCTCGGGGCAGGGCGCGGGACACGTGCAGTCGGCGCTGCTCGCGGCGGCATCGGTATCGATCGGCATCCTGATGTTCATGCTCGGCTTCATCGCGGACCTGCAGTCGGTCAACCGACGCCTGCTCGAGGGCATCGACTGGCGCCTGCGCCAGCTCGAACAGCAGGCCGGCCCGGCTGCGTCGCGACCGGTGCAGGAAGCGCACAGGGAACGCGTGGCATGAGCGCGAGCCCGCAGCCGGCCGGCAACCACTACGACAAGTACCACACGGCGAACCCGATCGCGCGCAAGCTCATGCAGGGCTTCCTCGACGCGTTCGATGCACTCGCGGCGAAGGTGCCGCCGTCGGCCGCGCTCGAGATCGGCTGCGGCGAGGGCGAGCTGTCGATCCGGCTCGCGCGGCGCGGTTTCCGCATGCGCGGTTGCGACATCTCCGCGGACATCGTCGAGGAGGCGCGCAGGCGAGCGGCGCATGCGGGCGTCGAAGCCGGCTTCTTCACCTGCCCGGTCGAATCGATCGAGGTCGCGGCCGAGGCAGCACCGTTCGTCGTGTGCTGCGAGGTGCTCGAGCATCTCGATGATCCGATTCGCGGCGTCGATACGCTCGCCGGACTCGCGCAGCCATGGCTGCTCGCGAGCGTGCCGCGCGAACCGATCTGGCGCGTGCTCAACATCGCGCGCGGGAAATACCTCGCCGACCTCGGCAACACGCCGGGACACGTCAACCACTGGAGCCGCCACGGCTTCCTCGAACTGCTCGACAAGCGCTTCGAAGTGGTCGAAGTCCGTGCGCCGTTGCCGTGGACGATGGCGCTGTGCAGGCGACGCTGAACCGGTCGCGGCTGCAACGCGCCGCGCACCTCGCCGGCGCGGTGCTCTGCGTGGTGGCGCTCGTGCTGCTGGTGCGCCGCGGCTTGGCGCTCGGTGACGCGCTCGGCGAGGAACTGCGGCGCATCCCGCTGGGCGGGTTCGCGCTCGCGCTCGCGGCCTACGTCACGGGCGGACTGTTGCTCGCGTTCGCGTGGTCGTCGCTGGTGCGCATCGGGTCGTCCGCCCGCTTGCGCCGCACCCCCTTGATCGTCGGCCACCTGCGCTCGCAACTGGCGAAGTACCTGCCCGGCAACGTGTTCCATCTCGCATGGCGCCATCTCGCAGCACGCCGCGAAGGCGCAGGCCATCGCGCGCTCGCACTCGCACTCGCGCTCGAGACCGTGCTGCTGCTCGCGAGCGCGGCGATCCTCGCGCTCGGCGTGGTGTCCGATCCACGCATCGAAGCCCTCGCACCATGGGCGCGCGCGCTGGTGTGGACCGCGCCGCTGCTCGCACTGCTCGCGTGGATCGGGATCGGCTTGGTCGGGCGCCGCGCGGGCCAGGAGCGCCTCGCTCCGCGACGCACGGCAGGGCCGCTCGCGACGGTCTTCGTGCTCGACCTCGCGTTCTTCTTCACGGCGGCGCTCTCCCTGCGCCTGCTCTGCGCGCAACCGGATGCATTTCCCCTGTCCGCATGGTGCGGCTGGCTCGCGCTGGCGTGGGCGGTCGGCTACGTGACACCGGGCGCGCCGGCCGGACTCGGGCTGCGCGAAGCGGTGCTCGCGCTCGGCCTCGCGCCCGTGCTCGGTGCAGCGCCCGCACTCGCGCTCGCGCTCGCGTACCGACTCGTCACCGTGATCGCCGACGCGTTGCTCGCGCTGGCCGGGTTCGCGATGCTGCGCGACACGCTGTCGCGTGACGCCGCCGGCACATCCGCGTGACGCGTACGCACGCGCGACTCGCCTGGTGGGGCGCGCTGGTGCTCGCGCTCGCGCTGCTGAAGCTCGTCGGCATCCTCGTCGATCCACAGATCCGCCTGTTCCTTGGCGACTCGTCCAGCTACTTGTTCGCTGCGCGTGCGGAAGGCTGGTTGCCGTCGGATCGCAGCTTCACCTATCCCATGCTGCTCGAGGCGCTCGTGCGCCCGACCGGATCGCTGCATGCGCTGCTGTACTGGCAGTCCCTCGCCGGCATCCTGGTCGCGCTGCTGCTCGCGTCGGTGCTGCGGCTGCGTTTCGACCTGCCCGGCGTGCTCGCGTTCGCCGCGGCCTGCGTTTTCGCGCTGGAGCCTGCGCAGCTCTTCTACGAGCGCATGGTGCTGGCCGAGGCGTTCGGCATGCTCGCGTTCGCGGCATTCTTCGCGTGCGCGTCGGCGTACCTCGCGAGGGGTCGCTCCGCGTGGCTCGTGCTCGCGATCCTGTTCGGACTCGCAACCGTCACGCTGCGCATGAATTTCTTGCCAGTCGTGATCGTGATCTCGCTCGGCCTGCCGCTGCTGCTCCTCGTCGAGCGCGAACGCCGCGCACGCGTGCCCGCCGTGCTGCGGCATTGCGCGCTTGCAGGGCTCTGTTTCTGGGCCGCGCATGGCGAATACCGCAGCTACGTCGGCACGCTGTTCGACCGGCCTCCGGGCTACATCGGGCAGGCGGGTTTCATGCGCATGGGGCTGGTCGCGCCGCTGATCACCCCGGCGCACTTCGAACGCGTCGGCCTGCCCGCGGATTTCGCCGCGCGCCTCGCGTTCGATCTCGCCGATCCGGGCACGCGCCCGTCACAGTTGTGGAGCCCGGGTGGACTCGCCGACGCGATCGGGAAGGCCGGGCTCGATGTCGATGCGACCTGCCGCAAGTTGTCGGCCTATGCAGTGCGTGACGATCCGTTCGGCGTGGTGCGGCTCGGCGTGCGCACGCTCGGCGGCTACTTCGATCCGGCAAGCTCGAGGTTGCGACTGACCAAGGACCTCGGGCGCGACCCGATGCCGTATCCGCCGAACGTGATCGAATCGGTCGCGACCCACTGGGCGTACGACCTCGTGGGCGTCGCCGAGCGCTGGACGCCGGCCAGCCGCGCATTCGAGCAGGGCTCGCGCTGGCTCGTCGCCTGCCTGTTCCTTCTCGTTCCGATCGCGCTCGCGAACGTGCTCGTGCACTGGAACAGCCCGCGCCGCGTGCAGGCCGTGCTCGCGGCATTGTTCGCATGTGGCCTCGTTGCGAGCGAGGTTCTGTTCTCGAGCATTGCCTCGTACCGCTACCTGCACTCGCTGCCGTTCTTCATGTTCGTCAATGCGCTGCCGCTGGGGGTTGCACTGTGGCAGCGCCGCCCGGGTCGAATCGGCTCGAGGCGAAGCGAGCCGCACGCCGCGTAGGCTGGACGCGCGCAGCGCGGCCGGCGCTTCAGGCGCGTTTGCGGCAACGAGCAGCCGGCCGGCCTGCGATTTCCAGCCTACGGGTGGACACTGCCGGATGCGCCGCGTGCGAGCGCGAGGTAGCGTTCATGCAGGTCGCGCACGCGCGCGTCGAGGTCGGCGAGCGTGCCGTCATTCGTGATCACGTCGTCGGCGATCGCGAGGCGCTGCTCCCGCGAGGCCTGTGCGTCGAGCATCGCGTCGGCGAGCGTGGGCGTGATGCCGTCGCGCGCGACGAGGCGCGCACGCTGCAGCTCGCGCGGCACGTCGACGACGAGCACGCGGTCGACCCAGTCGTAATGGCCGCTCTCGACCAGCAGCGGGATCACCAGCACCGCGTAGGCCGCGGCGCCGGCATGCGCCCGTTCACGCAGGATGTCGCGCACGCGCGGATGCAGGATGGCCTCGAGGCCGCGTCGCCGCGCATCGTCGGCGAACACGATCGCGCGCATCGCGCGGCGATCGAGTGATCCGTCGGATGCGAGCACGCCCGGGCCGAATGCCGCGGCGATCTCGGCGAGCGCGGCGCCGCCCGGGGCCACCAGTTCGCGCGAAACGAGGTCGGCATCGATGACATCGGCGCCGAGCGCGCCGAAGCGGTCGGAAACGGCCGACTTGCCGCTCGCGATGCCTCCGGTCAGCGCGACCGTATAGCGCGTTCTCGTCGTCGTCATCGCGATCGACTCACAGGCCGAACAGCCGCTCATACAGCGCACCGAGTGCATCGCCTGCCACGTACCAGGCCCAGCCCGCCGCCGCGATGAACGGTCCGAACGGGATCGGCGTGCCGCGGTCGCGCCCCTGCAGCGCGAGCGCGGCGCCTCCGACCAGCGCGCCGATCAGCGACGACAACAGCACGGTCGGCAACAGCGCGATCGGACCCATCCATGCGCCGAGTGCGGCCAGCAGCTTGAAATCGCCGAAACCCATGCCTTCCTTTCCGGTCGACAGCTTGAACAGCCAGTACACCGACCACAGGCTCAGGTATCCGAGCGCGGCGCCGAGGATCGCGTCACCGGGATCCACGCGCAGCGGAAGCAGGGACACCAGCAGACCGAGCCACATCAGCGGCAAGGTGAGCTGGTCGGGCAACAACTGCGTGCGCACGTCGATGCCGGAGGCCGCGATCAACACCCAGGTGAACGCGAGCGCGGCTGCGAGCTCCCATCCGAACCCGACCTTCCAGGCGATCACCGCGGAGGCCAATGCGGTGAGCGCCTCGACCAGCGGATACTGCCAGGAGATGCCCGCGCCGCAGTAGCGACAACGGCCGCGCAACGCGAGCCAGCTCAGCAGGGGGATGTTGTCGAGCGGCGAAAGCGCGTGCTTGCAGTGGGGGCAATGCGAGCCGGTGAAGACGAGGTCCGGCGGCGCGGCGGGTGCCGCGTCGGCGACCGACGATGCCGGGTCGTCCTGGATCGACGCATCCGCGCGGGCATCGGAAGCGGCGAACGCGTCGAGCTGCGTCGGCCCCTCGCGCTGGGCGCCGAACACGCCGTCGCGCACCGTGTCCGGCGCGGCTGGCATGTCGTCGACGGGATCGGCGAGGATCTCGGCGGCCTGCAGTCGCCACTCGTGCTCGAGCCGCGCAGGCAGTCGCAGGATCACGACGTTGAGGAAACTGCCGACCAGCAACCCCAGCAGCGCGGTCAGCGAGATCAATACCGCGGGTTCGTGGAACCAGTCGAGCTCGGGCATCGTGGGCGTGTCTTCTGTCTGGACGCAGTACGACGGCGATCGCCGAAAGCCACAATGTAGCGCATCGTCCGGGAAGCCACCCGACCGCCTGCGTCCCCGCGTCCGTAGGCTGGACGACCGCAGGTCGGCTGGCCGCTGTTCGCCTCGTCGTCGCAGAAGCGCCGGCCGCGCTGCGCGCGTCCAGCCTACGGGTGCGAAGGGGTGCCGCAAACGAACGCGGGCGCCGAAGCGCCCGCGTTTCGACGGATTGCCTGCCGATCAGCCGACGACCGCGCCGAGCTTGAAGATCGGCAGGTACATGCCGACGACCATGCCGCCGACGACCACGCCGATGATGACCATGATCAGGGGTTCGAGCAGGCTCGACAGCGCGTCGACCGCGTTGTTGACCTCGGTCTCGTAGAACTCCGCGATCTTGAACAGCATCGCATCCAGCGCGCCGGCCTCTTCGCCGATCGCGACCATCTGCGTGACCATGTTCGGGAACAGGTTGGTCTGCTTCATCGCGAGCTGCAGCTGGTGGCCGACCGCCACGTCCTCGCGGATGCGCTTGACCGCGTCGTTGTAGACCACCGAGCCGGTCGCGTTGGACACCGAGTCCAGCGCCTCGACCAGCGGCACGCCGGCCTTGAACGTGACGCCGAGGGTACGCGCGTAGCGCGCGATCGCGGACTGGCGCAGGATCTCGCCGATGATCGGGATCTTCAGCATCATGCGGCCCACGAAATGCGCGAACTTGGTCGAGCGCTTGTACAGGAAGATGATGCCGAAAACGACCGCGATGAAGATGCCGAGCACCATCCACCAGTACGACACCATGAAGCGCGACATCTCGACCAGCATCTGCGTGAACGCGGGCAGGTCGGCGCCGAAGTTCTGGAAGACCTGCTCGAACTGCGGGATCACGAAGATCAGCAGGATCGAGGCCACGATCACCGCGACCGCGAGCACCGCGGCGGGATAGAACATCGCCTTCTTGATCTTGCCCTTGATGTTCTCGATGTTTTCCTTGTAGGTCGCGATCGTGTCGAGCACGGTGTCGAGCACGCCCGCCGATTCACCCGCCTTGACCAGGTTCACGAACAGCTCGTCGAACTGCACCGGGTACTTGCCGAGCGCCTCGTGCAGCGCCGAACCGCCTTCGATGTCGGTCTTGATGTTGGTCAGCAGGTCCTTCATGCGCTGGTTGGCCTGGCCGCCCGCGACGATCTCGAAGCCCTGCACCATCGGCACGCCCGCGGCCATCATCGTCGCGAGCTGGCGGCTGAACACCGCGATGTCGCGGCCGGTGATCTTCTTGCCGGACGCGCCGAACAGCGGCTTCGCCTTCGGCTTGACGACCTGCGGATTGATGCCCTGCTTGCGCAGGTCCGCCTTGACGAGGTTTGCGTTCTTGCTGACCGTTTCGCCCTTGATCCTGATCCCGCGCTTGTCGAGACCGGTCCAGGTGAAGGTCTGCATCTCGCTGATCTTCGCGCGATCGCGACCGCGCTGGGCGGTCGCGGATTTGGCTTTCACGGCGGCGGCAGTGGCAGTGGCCATGGATTAGTCCTTGGTGACGCGGTTGATTTCGGCGAGGCTCAGGACGCCCTGCTTGACCTTCATCAGGGCCGATGCGCGCAGGTCGCGGATGCCTTCCTTGCGCGCCTGTTCGGCGATCGCGATCGCGCTGCCGCCCTCGAGGATGATCTTCTGGATCGCCTCGGTCATCGGCATGACCTGGTAGATGCCCGTGCGGCCTTTATACCCCTCGTTGCAGCCGGAACAACCGACTGCGTCGAAGATCTGCATGCCCGCGTCGATGTCCGCCTGGCTGAAGCCTTCGGCGAGCAGCGCGGCCGGCGGCAGGGCCAGCGGCTTCTTGCAGTCGTGCAGCCGTCGCGCGAGGCGCTGCGCGATGACCAGCGTCACCGACGAGGTGATGTTGTACGGCGCGATGCCCATGTTCATGAGGCGCGAGATCGTCTGCGCGGCGTCGTTGGTGTGCAGCGTCGACAGCACCATGTGGCCGGTCTGTGCCGCCTTGATCGCGATCTCGGCGGTTTCGAGGTCGCGGATTTCGCCGACCATGATCACGTCCGGATCCTGGCGCAGGAACGAGCGCAGCGCAGCAGCGAAGGTCATGCCGCGCTTGACGTTCTGCTGCACCTGGTTCACGCCGGGCAGGCGGATTTCGACCGGATCCTCCACCGTCGAGATGTTGCGGCCTTCGGTATTGAGGATGTTGAGCGCGGTATACAGCGACACGGTCTTGCCCGAGCCGGTTGGACCGGTGACGAGCACCATGCCGTAGGGCTTGGCGATCGCGTCGACGAACAGCTGTTTCTGGTCGTCCTCGTAGCCGAGCTTCTCGATGCCCATCTTCGCGGCCGAGGCATCGAGGATGCGCAGCACGATCTTCTCGCCGAACAGCGTCGGGCAGGTGCTGACGCGGAAGTCGATCGCCTTGGTCTTGGACAGGTTGAGCTTGATGCGCCCATCCTGCGGCACGCGCTTCTCGGCGATGTCGAGGCCGCTCATGACCTTGAGGCGCGAGGAGATGCGCGGGCTCAACTTGACCGGCGGAGCCGCGACCGCGCGCAGCATGCCGTCCATGCGGAAGCGCACGCGATAGGCCGATTCGTAGGGTTCGAAGTGGATGTCCGATGCGCCGCGCTTGATCGCGTCGACGAGCACCTTGTTCACGAATTTCACGACCGGCGCATCCTCGCCGCCGGTCGCATCGACACCGGTCGAATCGCCGTCGTCGTCGACCGAGCCGACGTCGAGGCTGTCGAGGCCTTCGGAATCCTCGCCGAGGTCGGCGATCACGTTGGACGCCGCGCTCTGTGCCTGCTCGATCGCGCGATCGAGCAGGTCGACTTCGACCAGGATCGGCTCGACGATGTGGTTGGACTGGAACTTGATCTCTTCGAGCGCGCGCACGTTGGTCGGGTCGGCGATGCCGACGAACAAGCGGTTGCCGCGCTTGAACAGCGGCAGTGCCTTGTGCTTCGCGATCAGGTCCTCGCGGACCAGGTTCATCGGCAGCTGGCTGAAGTCCATCGCCTGCACGTCGAGCAGCGGCATGCCGAACTCCGCCGACGAGGCGGTCGCGACCTGCCGACCCGACGCGAGCCCGTTCTCGACCATCCAGGCGCCGATCGGGATCTTCTGCCGCGCCGCGTCCTCGGCCGCCTTGCGCGCTTCGGCTTCGGCGAGCACGCCTTCGACCACCAGGCGCCGGGCAATGCCCGTCAAGCCGGCCAGCGGCGGGGTATTCATCTGCGTCGCCATAGGAATGCCGTGTAAGCCCCCGAATCCAAAACTGAATCTACTCCAAATACCGTGCCGATTGAACTCCCGCCACGCCGGAATGGCGACCTGCGGCACATAACGGCGATTCGCGTAGCCCAAAAGGCGCCGAAAGCCACCGGACCCGCGTAGGCCGGACGCGCGCAGCGCGGCCGGCGCTTCTGGCGGTTTAGACCCGTATCCGGAGAAGCGGCCGGCCGACCTTCGGTCGTCCAGCCTACGCCCGGCATGCGCGCTTCGTAGGCTGGACGCGCGCAGCGCGGCCGGCGCTTCTCGCGCTTGCGACGCAAACGGCACAAGCGGCCGGCCGACCTTCGGTCGTCCAGCCTACGGGGCGGCGCTCGCCCACCCTCGCTGCCTCGGGCATCATCGGGACCTGGAGGCGGCATCGCCGCCCGCAGGGGACTCCATGCTCAGCATCATCCTGCCCGCGAAGAACGAAGCCGCCGCGCTGGCGGGCCTGCTGCCGCGCCTGCGCGAGGCGCAGCCCGACGCCGAGATCATCATCGTCGACGACGGCTCGACCGACGACACCGCGCAGCTCTGCGCGCAAGCCGGCGTGCGCACGCTGCGCCAGCCCTATTCGATGGGAAACGGTGCCGCGATCAAGCGCGGCGCGCGCGAAGCGCGCGGCGACGTGCTCGTGTTCATGGATGCCGATGGCCAGCATGACCCCGCACTGATCGCGCGCCTGCTGCAGCGTCTCGACCAAGGCTACGACATGGTCGTCGGCGCGCGCGACTGGGCCGGCCAGGCCGGGGTCAGCCGCGGAATCGCGAACACGCTCTACAACTGGCTCGCGAGCCGCATGACGGGTTGCGTGGTCAGGGACCTCACCTCGGGCTTCCGCGCGGTGCGCGCGAACAGGTTCCGCGAATTCCTGCACCTGCTGCCGAACGGCTTCTCGTACCCGACCACCTGCACGATGGCGTTCTTCCGAAGCGCGTATGCGGTCGCATACGAGCCCGTGCCGGTCGCGCGGCGCATCGGCCGGAGCCACATCCGCCCGCTGCGCGACGGCCTGCGCTTCCTGCTCATCATCTTCAAGATCGCGACGCTGTACTCGCCACTGAAACTGTTCCTGCCCGCGAGCGCGCTGTTTTTCCTGACCGGGCTCGGCTACTACGCGTGGACCTACACGACGCAACACCGCTTCACGAACATGAGCCTGCTGCTGTTCAGCGCCGCGGTCATCATCTTCCTGATCGGGTTGATTTCCGAACAGATCACCGCGCTCACCTATCGGCGCGATGCATGACGACCCGTCGGAGCGCACCCTGTGCGCGATCCGCGGACATCCGTTTGCAGCGTGGGAATCCGGGTCTTGCGTGCATCGCCCACGGGGTGGGCTGCTACAGGCGGCGCAGGTAGCCACCCGGCGCGACCGTGATCTGGATCTTCGCCTCGATGTCGGTATCGACGACGAACTCCGGGTGCGCGGCGAGGAATTCCCGCACCGCCGTCTTCGGATTGTTGCCGACGTCCCAGGGGCGATCAGGGTACAGGCCGCGCGGCAGGTCCTCGATCACCGTATCGAACACGACGCAGTAGCTCCCCGGCGACACCAGCGGCGCATACGCGGCGAGTTCGTCGCGGACGTGGTCATGGGTATGGTTCGAGTCCAGCACGACCAGCACCTTCTTCCCCGCCGCCATGCGCTGCACCTGGGCCACGACATCCGCGGCGGTGCTCGAGCCTTCCACCAGCGTGATGCGGCGGAACATCGGATGCGCCTCGATCGCCGCTCGGTTGTGCGCGCGGATGTCGATGTCGATGCCGACGACCTCGCCGTGTCCCATCAACTCGCACAGCGAGGCGTAGTAGACCAGCGAGCCGCCATGCGCGATCCCGGTCTCGACGATCAGGTCCGGCCGCACGTCCCACAGGATCTCCTGCATCGCGAGCATGTCTTGCGGGTACTGGATGAGCGGCCTGCCCATCCAGCGAAAGTTGTAGGAATAGCGGTGCGGAAGCGAGTTCAACAGCCACTCGTCGGACTGCCGCCGCATCGAAGGATCCTGCTTGAGTCCGTCGACGTTGCGGGCGACCGATTCGCGGAACGCCGCTTCGGGGTCCTGGTCTTCATGCATGGGACGGGTTCCTGCGCAGGAGGCGGGCGGGATTGCCGGCCACCGTGGCGTCCGCGGCCACGTCGCGTGTGACGACGGCACCGGCGCCGACGATCGCGCCGGCGCCGATCCGGATGCGCGGCAGCACCACGGCGCCGGTGCCGATGAACGCGCATTCGCCGACCACGACCTCACCCGCGAGCCTCGCGCCCGGCGCGAGATGGGCGCCGTCGCCGACGATGCAATCGTGGTCCACCGACGCGCCGGTGTTCACGATGACCGCCTCGCCGAGCGTGGCGCGGGTGCAGACCGCGGCCATCGCGAGCACCTGGCAACCCGCGCCGAGCGATGCATCGGCGGCGATGAACGCGCGTGGATGCAGGACGGCCAGGGGCGGGTAACCGCGTAGGTGGAGCCAATGCATGCGTGCGAGCCGGTCGCGTCCGCCGGCTCCGCCGATCGCCACGCAGCCATGCACGGGTCGCTCGCCCCGGTATCCACGTTCCCAGTCGTCGAAACCCGCCTCGCCGAGGTGGATCGCGACGCCGTCGAACGGCGAGGGGATGTCGCGGTTGTCGAACAGGGCGAGCAGGGTCGCCGTGCCACCGAGCGCTTCGCGCACGACGGCGGCGTGCCCGGTCGCGCCCCAGACGACGACGCGCGTCATCGACGTCCGCCGAGCGCCGCGACCACGTGCGATGCGACACGCTCGATGTCCGCGCCCGTCATGTCGTGGTAGCTCGGGAGATTGAGCGCGCGGCCGGAGACCGAATGGCTCACGCGCGGACGCGGGTGGCCTTCGAACGGCGGCAGCGACGACAAAGGCCAGAAGAACACGCGGCCGTCGATGTTGTCGGCCTTGAACGCGGCCAGCAGCGCGTCGCGATCGAAGGCGACATCGGCGTCGACCACGATCGTCGGCATCCAGAACGCATTGGTCGAACCCGCGGGTTCCGGATTCATCGCGAGCGGCAATCCCTCCAGCAGGTCGCGATAGCGGAAGAAGATCGCGCGTTTCGCGGCGACCAGTTCCTCCACGCGCTCGAGCTGGGCGCACCCGATCGCCGCCTGGACGTTCGACATCTTGTACTTGTAGCCGATGCGTTCGGGCCAGAACTGGCGCTGCTCGCCGCGTGCGCGACCATGGTTGGAGAGGGTCAGCACGCGCTCGTGCAGCGCCGCGTCGCGCGTGACGAACATCCCGCCTTCGCCCGTCGTGACCGTCTTCGTCCCGTGGAAGGAGAACGCCCCGAACGTGCCGAGGGATCCGGCCCTGCTGCCGTTCCAGGTCGAGCCGACGGCCTCGGCCGCGTCCTCGACCAGGTGCAGGCCATGTCGCCGCGCGATCGCGCCCAACGCGTCCATGTCGCAGAGGTTTCCGTACACGTGCGTGGCGACGATCGCCTTCGTGCGCGGCGTGATCGCCGCCGCTACCGCGATCGGGTCCAGGCACCAGCTGTCCTCGCGCACGTCGACCAGCACCGGCGTCGCGCCGAGGTGGCGGATCGGCGCCGCCGTCGCGATCCAGTTGATGTCGCCGAGGATCACCTCGTCGCCCGCGCCGATGTCGAGCGCGGCCATGCCGAGGTGCAACGCGCCGGTGGCGCTCGACGTGGCGATCGCGTGCTCCACGCCGAGGTAGCGGCGAAACTGCTGCTCGAACCGCCGGATGTAGTCGTAGCAGTGTTCGCCCCACCCATTCGCGGCGGCATCGGTCGCGTAGCCGCTCTCCAGCTGCGTGATCGAGGGCTTGGAATAGTGGATGCGGGACGCGATTGCGTTCATGAGATCGCCAGTTCCGGAACGGCGACGACGAATCGCCCGCCCCAGTCGCGAATGTAGGCGAGTTGCGCCGAAATCTCATCCTGCAGGTTCCACGGCAGGATCAGCACGTAGTCGGGGCGTCGCGAACGCAGATGCGCTTCGGCGACCACCGGGATGCGAGACCCCGGCAGGTGGCGCCCCTGCTTGTGCGGGGACGCCTCGGCGACGAACGCGAGCAGGTCCGGGCGGACCCCGGCATAGTTGAGCAGGGTATTGCCCTTCGCCGCGGCCCCGTAGCCGCAGACCGTGCGTCCTTCGCGACGCGCCTGCAGCAGGAACTCGAGCAGTCCGTTCTTCACCGCATCGGCCTCGCGCTGGAACCCGCGGTAGTAGTCCATCGCGAGCATGCCGGCGTCCGCTTCGCCCGCGAGCACCGCATGCACGGACGCCGTTTCCGGATGGCGGCTCGCGTCGCGCGCGGCCCATACCCTGAGCGATCCGCCGTGCGTCGGCAGGACCTGCACGTCCCAGGCGCGCAAACCGTGGCGCGCCAGCACGCGGCGCACCACGTGCAGCGAAAAATACGAGAAGTGCTCGTGGTAGACGGTGTCGAACTGGCGCTGCGCGACGAGGCGCTGCAGGTGCGGGAATTCGAATGTCGCCACGCCCTGCGGCTCGAGCAACTCCGCGATGCCCGCGACGAAGTCGTCGAGGTCGGGCACGTGCGCGAGCACGTTGTTCGCGACGACGAGGTCGGCGCGCCGACGCTGCGCGACGAACCGGCGTGCACTGCCGATACCGAAGAATTCGACGAGGGTCTCGATGCCGCGCGAACGCGCGACGGCGGCGGTTCCCGCGGTCGGCTCGATCCCGACGCAGGGGATGCCGCGCGCCGCGACGTACTGCAGCAGGTAACCGTCGTTCGACGCGATTTCGACGACGAGGCTGCGCTGGTCGAGCGCGAGCCTCTCGCGGGCTTCATCGACGTAGCGTTCGGCGTGCACGAGCCACGAGCGCGAGTACGACGAGAAGTACGCGTAGTCGGGCGCGAACAGTTGCGTGTGTGCCTGCACTTCATCCACCTGCACGAGCAGGCATTGCGGGCAGGTCAGCAACTTGAGCGGAAAATGCAGCTCCGGTGCCGACAATGCGGCCGGCAGCAGGAACGCGTTCGAGGGCGGCGCCGTGCCGAGGTCCAGGAACACGTTGTCGAGGCCGGGCTCGTCCAGGCGCGTGGCGCAGCATCGGCACTTCACGGAGGCACGCCTTCGAAACCCGCGTCGATCAGTCCGGCCTTGCGGTCCTTGCGCGACACCGTACCGACCGGCAGCGGCCAGCGAATCGCGAGGGCAGGGTCGTCGTGGCGCAGGGTCGCCTCGAGCCCGGGGTTCCAGCGTTGCGTGTGCAGGTACAGCAGCTGCACGTCGGGCGTGAGCGCCTGGAAACCGTGCGCGAAGCCCGCGGGCAGGAACACCTGCAACGGCGCATCGGCGTCGAGCTCGAGCGCGTGCCACTTCAGGAACGTGGGCGAACCGGCGCGCACGTCCACCGCCACGTCGTACACGCGGCCCCTGAGGCAGCGGATGAGCTTGCCCTCCGCGGCCGGCGCGCGCTGGAAATGCATGCCGCGGATCGTCCCCGCTTCGAACGTCGTCGACAGGTTCACCTGCGCCACGTGCATGGCGGGATCGAGCGCGGCCAGCTCGCGCTCGCAGAACACTCGTTCGAAGCGACCCCTGTCGTCCGCGAAGGGATCGGTTTCGATCACGGCGAGCCCGGCCAGCGGCGTCGGATGGACGCGCATCATGCGAGCTTCGCCCACGCGAGCCCGGCGTCGCGCGCGGCGTCGACGTAGGCGCGCAGGTCCGTGCTGCTGCGCACGTCGCCGCGCTCGTCGAACGCGCGGTACCAGTCCATCGTTCGCTGGATGGCCCGCTGGGCATCCCATACCGGGCGCCAGTCGAGGAGCGCGGTCGCCTTGCGGCAATCGAGCGTGAGCACGCCTGCTTCGCGCGGGTGCGGCCCCGGTGCGGATTCGACCCCGAGGCGGGGCCAGACGGCCTGCACGTGGGCGACGACCTCGCGAACCGGAAGCGCGGACGCAGGCTCGGGGCCGAAATTCCACGCGCCTTCGAGCGCGGCGCCCGCGAGCAGGCCCTGGCCGAGGCGCAGGTAGCCCGAGAGGCAGTCGAGCACGTGCTGCCATGGGCGCACCGCGTCGGGATGGCGCAGGCGCAGCGGCGTGCCAGCCGCGGCCGCGCGCACCATGTCAGGCACGAGCCGGTCCTCGGCCCAGTCGCCGCCACCGATCACGTTGCCCGCGCGCGCGCTCGCCAGCCGCGGGCCGGGGTGGCCGGCCCCCGTGAAATAGCTCTTGCGATAGCAGTCGGTGACGAGCTCGGCGCAGGCCTTGGACGTGCTGTAGGGATCGTGGCCGCCGAGCGCATCGTCTTCGGCGTAGCCCGATTCGCCGGGAGGTTCCCGGTACACCTTGTCGGTGGTCACGTTGACGACCGCGCGGACCGACGCGCATGCGCGAACGGCCTCGAACAGATTGACCACGCCGGCCACGTTGGTCGCGAACGTGTCGGACGGTTGCAGGTAGCCAGGACGAACCAGCGATTGCGCTGCGAGGTGGAACACGATCTCCGGTCGCGCGTCGGCGAGCGCCGCACGCAGCGCGGACGCATCGCGAACATCGACATGCCGCTCGCGCACGTCGGCCAGGCCGAGCAGCGACCAGTGGCAGGGTTCTGCCGCGGGCGGCAGCGCGAGGGCATGGATGTCTGCGCCCATCGCATGCAGCCACAGGCACAGCCACGAACCCTTGAAGCCCGTATGGCCGGTCACCAGCACGCGCGTGCCGGCGTAGGCCCCGTGGAACAGCTGCTTCAAGACCAGACCTTCCAGGGGGCCGCGCCGCTGCGCCAGAGGTCCTCGAGTCGCATCTTGTCGCGCAGCGTGTCCATCGGCTGCCAGAATCCGTGGTGGGTGAACGCCGACAGCTGGCCATCGCGCGCGAGATGCTCGAGCGGGCCGCGCTCCCAGATGCAGGCATCGCCGTCGATGTAGTCGAGCACCGCGCGTTCGAGCACGAAGAAGCCGCCATTGATCCAGCTGCCGTCACCCGAGGGTTTTTCCTCGAAGCGCGTGATGCGGCCTTCCTCGATGTCGAGCGCACCGAAGCGCCCCGGCGGCTGCACCGCGCAGACCGTGGCGAGGGTGCGCTTCTCGCGATGGAATGCGATCGTCGCCGCGACATCGACGTCGGAGAGGCCATCGCCGTAGGTGAAGCAGAACGGGCCCTCGCCGAGGTAGCCCGCGACGCGCGCGAGGCGCCCGCCGGTCTGGGTCTCGACGCCGGTGTCCACCAGCGTCACGCGCCACGGCTCGGCATGCTTGTGGTGCACGTCCATCGAGTTGCTGCGCAGGTCGATCGTGACGTCCGACATGTGCAGGAAATAGTTCGCGAAGTACTCCTTGACCAGGTAGCCCCTGTAGCCGAGGCAGATTACGAACTCGTTGATGCCGTGGTGCGAGTAGATCTTCAGGATGTGCCAGAGCACCGGCATCCCGCCGATCTCGATCATCGGCTTGGGCCTGACCGCGGTTTCCTCGCTGATTCGGGTACCGAGGCCACCGGCGAGGATCACGGCTTTCATTGCAGCGGTCTCCGGGGCCGGCGACGGGCGCACATGGATGCGCGCGCGAACATGCATGGCAGGCCTGCACGATTAGAGCCGACCGTGAAATCCCGTGTCAATGCGCGTCCGGGCCGCCGCGACGACGCAACAAGCGGCATGCGCAGAGGATGCCGAATGCCGCGAGGTCCGCACCGAGCACCACGATGCGGAATCCCGCCACGAGCACGGCGGTACCGCCGAGCGTGAGCGTTCCGCGCAGGAACAGGCCGGCGACGGATTCGAACACCCCGATGCCTTGTGGCGCGAATACGCTGACGAAGCCCGCGACCCACGCGAGCAGGTAGGCGCCATACAGCTGCAGCACAGGCGCGTCGCCGCGCACCACCAGCGGGAACGCGCTCCAGTAGCAAAGGAACGCGGTCGCGGCCACCAGCCAGAAGCCGCAGATGGTCGCGACGAGCCCGAGGTAGCGAGGCCATTCGAACCTGCGTGCGAGTCGAAGCGCGGGATGGCGCAGCGCGACCCACGTCGCGGCGAGACCGACGACGCCCGCGACGGCGGCAGCGGGTGCGAGCCAGGTTGCGGCGCCCGACAGCGAAAGCGCCAGACCGCCGAGCATCAACGCAGCGCCCGCGGGAACGGCATGCTCGAGCACGACCATGACCGACAGATGCCGGCGCGTCACGCCGAGCCGATGCAGGTCCATCGCGCGCGACACCGTGTGCCAGATGCCGCCCGGCAGGTAGCGCGCGGGCAGCCGCGCGACATGGATGCGTAGCAACGTGCGATACGGCACACCCGCGCCGATACCGTGCAGCACGATCCACGTGAAAAGCGGCGTCAGCAGGTGCAGCGAGATCCACAGCAGCATCGCGGCGAGCACGAGCGCGCGATCGGTCTGGCCCGCCACGAGCGCGAACAGCGGGCGCGCGTGCCAGCCGGCCCATGCGAGCGCGAGCAGCGCTAGCGGTGCGAACAGCCAGCGAAGCACCGCGAGTACGCGCCGCAGCGTGGCCGCCGCGCGCGCGCTGGCGGGTGCGTCATCGTGCGTTGTCACGCCGCCCGACCCGATAGCGCAGCGGGAACGATGCGAGCAGCACGAGCAGCGCGCCGATCCGGTCGAGCCATGGCAACGGCGCCCGCCACACCACGCGCATCAATGCGAACGGCAGCTGCACGAGCGGGAACATCCGTTGCAGCAGCGACTTCGCGATCGCGACATCCTTCGACGCGTAGCGCCTGAGCTTGTCTTCGTAGCGGGCCTCCGCGCGGAACTCGCGCCGGCTCCAGAGCGCGGCCGGCGCGTGCGCGAAGTCGCCGCGCAGGCTCAGCCGCGACAGCAGCACGAGGTCTCCGCCGGTCAGCTGCAGCAGCGGCGTGCAGGCGCGCAGGTCGGGTGTGCGCATGAGGCCGAGGATCGGATGCATGTTGCCCCAGTACACCGTGAAGAACCGCGCGAGCGGATCCATGCCGCGCGTATCGGTCCAGCCGGACGCGCGCGCGAGCGGCGCGCCCGCGCCATCGATCCATCGCGAGCACGCGAACGCGAGGCAGGCGCGCGGATCGGCGAGCAGCGCACCGAGGCACGCGGAGACGAAGTTCGGGCTCCAGAGGTCGTGCCCTGCCGCCCACAGGAAGAAGTCGCCGCGCGCTTCATCCAGCGCGCGCTGGAAGTTCGAGATCGCGCCGTGGTTCTCGCTCGCGCGCACGATGCGGATGCGCGCATCCTCGCGCGCATGGCGCTCGCAGATCGCGACGGTGTCGTCGCCGGAGGCGTTGTCGCAGACGACGATCTCGAGGTTCGGATGATCCTGCCGCCGCAGCGAAGCGAGACTCGCGTCGATGAAGCGCGCCTCGTTGTAGACCGGCATGCCGATGCTGACGAGCGGAAGGTCGGTGGCGTGGTTCAAGGCGAAGGATCCGGTTGTCGCGCACGCGGCGCACGCGCGGATGCGGCGCCATCGGGTGACGCGAGCGCGCGCGTCGTCATTGTGCAGCCGGCATCGAGCGCTCGACCAGCGGGCGCAGCCCGGCGATCAGGCGATCGTGGCGCCCGCCCGTGTTCAATCCTTCGATCGCGAGCAGCTGTTCGCGCGCCTTCGCGATGTTCCCGAGCACGATGTTCATGCGCGCGAGCGTCACGCGGGCATCCGCATCCGACGGCGCGGCCTCGACGGCGGCTTGCGCATAGCGCTCGCCGAGCACGCGGTCGCCGAGCACGCTCCACGCCCAGTCGGAGCGGATCGCCAGCAGTTTCGCGCGCTTGCCCGGGTGCGCCTCGGCGGCTTCGAACGCGGCGTGCATGCGCTCGTGCGGCAGGTTGCAGTCGCCGTTGCGCTCGCAGCGCGTCAACGCGCCGAGTGCGCTGATGTCCTCGTTGTTGGGCGCGCGCCGCGCGAGCTTGTCGATGAGGCGGTCCCACCAGCGATCCTCGGCCGGCCGGCCGACGAGGCTGCTGGTCAGGATCATCGCCTGCTCGGGCAGGATCGACGACTCGGGCATCGCCCCCGCACGTTCGAGCACCTCGTAGGCCTGGGCGAACAGCGGTGATGCGGGCGTCGGGCCACTGCGATCGAGCAGCGCGCGGCCGAAGCCGTACTGCGCGCGCGGTGAATCCGGTGCGCGCGCCGCGAGGTCGGCGGCGAGGCGCAGCGGATCGCCCCAGGCCTGCGCGGTGAGCCAGGTCATCGCGCACCACCAGAGCATCAGGATCGCGAGCAGCGCGTGGCGCACGCGCGCGGGCCAGGGCGTCGGCGCGAGCAGCAACGGCACCACCGCGAGCAGCAGCCCATAGCTCGCGAAGTAGTTGCGGTGCTCGTAGATCAGCTCCAGCGGGATCACCGTTGCGGTCAGCAGGTGGCAGGCGAAGTACAGCCCGATCCCGAGCGCGAGCAGCGGCAGCCGGTCGCGCATTCGCCACGCGAGCAGCAGCAGCCCGGCGATCGCGAGCAGGCTCGCGAGCGTGGTCCACGGCGCGAGCACGCCCTGCGAGACCGCGAAATGGTCGTGGTAGAACGACAGCGACTG
This sequence comes from Lysobacteraceae bacterium, assembly GCA_004143945.1. GTDB lineage: Bacteria > Pseudomonadota > Gammaproteobacteria > Xanthomonadales > Rhodanobacteraceae > Dokdonella_A. The sequence continues at coordinate 5,132 of SEHB01000003.1, read as the reverse complement.
CGGCAACGGCAGCAGCGTCCAGCCGATGTACGCGACCACGATGCGCGCCTCGCTGAGCAACCGCGTCGCGAGCGTGAAATCGCGCGCGACCCAGGTGGCCGGATCGAGCACCCACGGCGCGAGGAATGCGAGGCCGGCGATCGCGGGCAGCACGAGCACGCCGCCGAACAGGCCGAGGATGCGACGGTCCAGGCCGCCGGACGAGCGGCGGAAGCCGAACAGCGTCGCCTCGACCAGCAGCGCGTACAGCGGCAGCATCACGGCCGTTTCCTTCGCGAGCGCACCGAGCAGCGTCGGCACGATCAGGCTCGCGATGCACAGGCCGGCGCCGTCGCCGCGCTCGAGCATGCGCCGCCGCGCGCCGACGTAACCGAGCAGGCCGGCGAGCACGAACAGGTTGGCGAGGATCTCCATGCGCTGCACGACGAGCAGCACCGCGGACAGGTTGATCGGCAGCAGCAGCCATCCGCCCGCGACCAGGCTCGCGGCCAGCCGCGCGTGCGCGACCGGGCGCGCGCGCAGCGCGCTCGCCGCGAACAGCGCGCGCGCAAGCAACCACGCGAGCGCGCCATTGAGCAGGTGCAGCGCGAGGTTGGTGAGCTTCCATCCGAATGGGTCGAGCCCGCCCATTGCATGGTTCGCGACGAAGCTCAGTGAAGCGAGCGGTCGCTTGAGGTCGCTCGCGGGCGAAGACAGCGCCGCGGCGACGAGTTCGGAGACGCCCAGACGCTGCGGCTGGACATCGGCGTTGTCGACGATGTTCGGGAAGTCGTCGAAGAACCAGCCGCCCGACAATCCGGGCCAGTAGACGACGCAGGTGAGCGCGAGGGCCGCGGCGAACAGCCAACGGGCTGCCCGGCGGAGGTCAGGGGTCGTCATGGGCCGAGCGTAGGGCGCGCGCACGCGCCGTGCAACGATCGGCGGCCGTCGCCGCGCGGGCGCCGCGGCACAGGCGGCGCATGCGTGCCGCGGTCGTCAGCGGCACTCGGCCGGCAGGTACTTCGAGGGCAGCGTGCCGGGCGTGTACAGCATGCTGCGCGCGTCCGCGACGACATTGGAGAGCGAGGCGCAGGCCCAGTCGATGCGGCCAGGCGTATCGAAATCGAGCGCGACGTAGCCCGCCGCGCTCGCGATCTGCGGCGTCAGCGTGAACGTGGTGCCGTCGAGGTCGGACGGGATGCCGTTGCTCGGCGTCGCGGCGACGTAGGCCGTGATGACGCCGGTATCGGCGACATGCACGAAGCGCAGGTACTTGCTGCTCGTGCTCGTGTTGTTCATCGGGTAGTCGTCGGCGATGCCCTTGACGCCGGTCATCCCGTTGCCCGCGAACGCGGCGCCGATCGACGGCTTGATGCTGGTGGCGCCGCCGAAGCCTTCGATGAGCTTCGCGCGCACCACGTAGTCCTGGTAGGCGGGGATCGCGATCGCCGCGAGGATCGCGATGATCGCGATCACGATCATGAGTTCGATCAGCGTGAAACCGCGCGCAACGACAGCTTTCATGACGGCCCCCTAGTCGACCGGCCAGAAGCGTGGCGTGGAGGGTTCAGCGCATCTCGCGCAGTCCGGACCCACGGTTCCGGACAAGGCCGGCAAGCGGCCCTGAAAAAGGAAGCCCCGCAGTGCGGGGCTTCCGGTATCGCACTGCCACCGGCCCGGGACGCAGGCCGGAAGCCGATCAGGTCAAGCGATCAACGGCACTCGGCCGGCGCGTACTTCGGGGTCAGCGAACCAGCCACGATCGGAGCGAGCTTGCGATCGTCTGCCGTGACGTGGGTGAGCGACGAGCAGCCCCAGTCGATCGAACCGGAGGCGCCAGCCGTATTGATCAGAACCGGGGCGCCGGTCGCCATCGCGTACGGCGAGAACGTCAGCGTCTTGCCGAGTTCGGTCGTCGGGATACCGTTCTCATTGGTCGCGTCGTAGGTAGCAGTAATCATGCCGTTGTCTTCATCGATCGAGATGAACTGCACATACTTCGAGCTGGTGGAGGCGTTCGGATTGGCGTAGTCCGCCGCAACCGCCTTGACGCCGGTCATGCCGCCGGCCTGGAACGCCTCGACGACGGCGACCTTGGCGGCGCTCGCGCCGACCATGCCTTCCGAGACCTTCGAGCGGACGGTGTAGTCCTGGTACGCCGGCAGCGCGATCGCGGCCAGGATCGCGATGATCGCGATGACGATCATGAGCTCGATCAGGGTGAAGCCCTTCTGCATCATCTTCATGGTGGTTCCTCTGGTATTGGGTAAAACGGTTTGCCCCTAGAGCCGCCAACCTTGCCAGGCGGGCCCGCTTCCGCGATCGCTGTTCTCTTGCCGGGCGATCGACGGCTCGCGGTTCAGGATTAGCAGCTTCCGTGCCAAGTGAAGCTTATCCGAGTCGTGACGGGGTTGGACAATCCAACTTTCCCGGATGAGACGCCGGTCTCAGGTTGACAACCGGCATCGCCAAAATTGTCCGGTAGTGACAATCCGCGCCCCGGATTGTCCAATCCTGCGTCGATACGCCGCAGCCGGACCTTCAGGATCCGGGCGCCGCCGGCGCCGCGGCACCGGCTTGCCGCGTCGCGATATTGAGCATCCACATCCGGTACCAGAGGTCGGGCGCCGTGGACGGAATGCCGCGGCCGAGCGTGCGCTCGAGGCGCACCGCGGCCGCGGGGTCGCCTGCCTCGATCGCGCCGAGCATCGCGGCGCGCAGCAGCCAGTCGCGCACGTTCGGCGCACGCGGCGCGCCACCGCCGGACAGCAGCTGCACCGCGTGCTGCTGCAGCGCGGTGCCATCGTGCCGCGCGAGCGCCGAGATCGCATCGAGCATGCCGCGCACTTCGGGAGGCTGCGTCGTGCAACGCACCCAGGCCGGATCGATCCAGACGCCGCGCCGCGCCTCGTCGTCGAGGAAGGACAGCGTGATGTCGACGAGGCCGAGGAGCGCGCCGATCGCGAGTTCTGGATCCTGCGCGCCGCGGCACTCGCCGACCGACTCGCGCACGAACGCGAGCGTCGCTGCATCCGCGCCTTCGAGCGGCGTGCCGTCGCGCAATGCCGCGCCGATGCGCGTGGCGCGGTGCAATGCGCCGGTGTAGGCATAGCTCGAGGTGTCGGTGATGCCGCTCGCCTTGTGCGGCTTCAGGCCGGCGAGCACTTCGCGGTACGGCAGGTCCGCGACCGGCAGCCGCACCATCGCCCACGCCACCTGGTTGGCGAAGCGCGCGCGCGGCGCCTCGAGCGACAGCACGGGGTAGTAGTCGGAGTTGACGCGCTGCGACAGCGCGTCGAACAGCGGACCCAGCGACGCGCGGTCACCCATCTGGTGCGCGAGCACCTCGGGGCCGGTGCCGATGCCGAGGCGCGCGAGTTCGGGTTGCAGGACCGGTGCGGCGAGCACCTCCTCGCGGATGTCCTGCACCGGACCGTCGGCGCGCGCGACGATCAGCATGTCGTTGTTGTAGGCGAGGTAGATGCGGTAGTCGCCGAATGTCTGCGACAGCGCATGCACCACCGACGCGACGAGTTCATCGTTGATCTCGTAGAGCTGCACCCACTGCACGAACAGCCCGCCCGGCGCGAGGTGGTGCGGGATGAACTCGTAGAACTCGGTGCTGAACAGGCTCGCAACGCCCGACACCCACGGGTTCGAGGGTTCGGACAGGATGATGTCGTAGCGCGAACGGTTCGCCGCGAAGTAGGTGCGCGCATCCTCGATGTGCAGGTGCGAACGCGGATCGGTGTAGGCGCGTTCGACATGCTTGCCGAACAGGCGCGCGCCTTCGATCATCGCGGGCTCGATCTCGATCGTGTCGACGCGCTCGAGATGCGGGTCACCGAGCAGCGTATGCGTCGTGAGCCCCGAACCGAACCCGATCACCGCCGCCGTGCGTGGCTGCGGATGATGCAGCAGGCCCACGACCCCGGCCATCGCCATCGTGATCTCGTCGGCCGCGGGCTTGCCGTCGTCGGCCATGCGGATGCCCGCATCGACCTTGCCGTTGGTCGCGATCGATCGCATGTGGTCGGCCATGGTCCGGATCGCGACACTCGCGGTCTTGCCGTCGCGATAGAACAGCACCTCCTCGCCCCTGGCTTCGGACATGCGCGCGACGCCGGTGCGGTAGACGCCCGCCGCCATCGCGCAGGAACCACGCGACCCAGTCGAACGCGCGGTCGTAGGCGACCAGGCTCGCGAGCGCGGCGAGGCCCATGAGGATCTGCACCCAGCCGCCGACGCGCAGCGGCGAGGCGTAGCCGTCGATGCGGCCGCGGATCCAGAGGCCGCCGAACGCGAGGCCGCCGATGAACGCGGCGAGCATCAGCTCGAACGCATGCACGGTGCTGCCGAACACCAGGCTCAGCATGCGCACCCAGCCGATCTCGTAGACGAACGAGGTGGCGCCGGTGACGAAGGCGGCGACCAGCAGCAGCCGCGCGAAGCCGGTGCGGCCTTCCACGCGGCTCGCGGCCGGCGCCTGCGGCTGCTCGTCCTCGCGCGAGAGCAGGAACGCGCCGAGCGCGACCACGATGTTGAGGATCGCGCCGAAGCGCATCGCCCCGGGCAGTCCGATCGCGGGCAGCAGCACGAAGGTCGCGAACAGCGCGCCGAACGCGGCGCCGATGCTGTTGGTGAAGTAGAGGCCGCCGAGGATCGCGCCGTCGCCGACGCGAAGGCGCCGCATCAGGCCGCTGCTCATCAGCGGGAACGTCATGCCGAGCAGGATCGACTGCGGCAGGATCAGCAGTGCGCCGCTGCTCCACTTGAACGCCTGCACCGCCCAGCTGCCGGGCAGGTTCGGGAACGCGGTGTCGTAGGCGAAGCCGGTGAGGCCGCCGTAGACCGGATGGAACAGCGCGCCGGCGACGCCGATCACGAGTTCGATGATCGCGTAGGCGCGCAGCAGGTTCCTCCAGCCGATGCTGCGCGTGCTCGCCCACCAGGCGCCGATCGCCATGCCGCCCATGAAGATCGCGAGCACGAGGCTCTGCGCGTAGGCGGCATGACCGAGGTAGAGGCCGAGGTACTTCGACCAGATCGACTGGTAGATCAGGCCCGAGCAGCCCGACAACGCGAACACGAACAGCGCTGCCGGCCCCAGCCAGCGGGGCGCGCGATCCCCTTCCGCCATGATCTTCCTCCCG
>SEHB01000024.1 GCA_004143945.1 Lysobacteraceae bacterium | reverse complement strand
TGAACCGCCCCGGGATTCGTGGAGGCTCCAACTCTTGAGAGAATGGAGCCATGACCAAGACCAAACAGTTTTCCCCTGAGGTGCGTGAGCGGGCCGTCCGGCTGGTGCAGGAGCACCGGGGCGAGTATCCCTCGTTGTGGGCGGCGGTCGAGTCGATCGCGCCGAAGATCGGCTGCGTGCCGCAGACGCTGCTGACGTGGGTGCAGCGGCAGGAGGTTGACGCCGGTGTCCGCGATGGCGTGACGACGGCAGATGCCAAGCGGGTCAGGGAGCTGGAGCGCGAGAACAAGGAACTGCGCCGCGCCAACGAGATCCTGAAGCTGGCCAGTGCGTTTTTCGCCCAGGCGGAGCTCGACCGCCGGCTGAAGTCCTGAAGGCGTTCGTCGACACGCACCGGAGCACGTTCGGGGTCGAGCCGATCTGCAGAGCCTTGCAGATCGCTCCGTCCGGCTACCGGCGGCACGCGGCGCGACGACGCGAGCCTGAGCGGCGTCCGGCGAGAGCGAAGCGCGACGAGAGACTGGTGCCGGAGATCCAGCGGGTATGGCGAGCCAACCTGCAGGTCTACGGCGCGGACAAGGTGTGGCGACAGCTTGCCCGCGAAGGCTTCGAGGCAGCGCGTTGTACGGTCGAGCGCTTGATGCGCAAGCTGGGCATTCAAGGCGTGCGGCGTGGCAAGGTGGTGCGCACCACCCTCAGCGACAGCGCGGCGCCGTGCCCGCTGGACAAGGTCAATCGGCAGTTCCGCGCCGAGCGGCCGAACCAGTTGTGGGTGTCCGACTTCACCTACGTCTCGACCTGGCAAGGCTGGCTGTACGTGGCCTTCGTCATCGATGTGTTCGCCCGCCGCATCGTCGGCTGGCGGGTCAGCGATTCGATGCGTACGGACTTCGTCCTCGATGCGCTCGAGCAGGCGCTTTATGCACGCCGGCCGGAGCGCGACGGCGCCCTGATTCACCATAGCGACCGCGGGTCCCAATACGTGTCCATTCGCTACAGCGAACGCCTCGCAGAAGCCGGCATCGAACCCTCCGTCGGAAGCCGCGGCGACAGCTACGACAATGCGCTCGCCGAGACCATCAACGGACTCTACAAGGCCGAACTGATCCATCCCCGAGGACCATGGAAGACGAAGGCGGCCGTGGAACTGGCGACGCTGGAATGGGTGTCCTGGTTCAACACCCAGCGACTGCTCGCACCGATCGGCTATATCCCGCCCGCCGAAGCCGAGGCAAACTACTACCGGCAACTCGCTGAGTCGCGGGTTGCGGAGACGGCGTGACTTAAACCAAACAGCCTCCACGAAAGCCGGGGCGGTTCA
>SEHB01000023.1 GCA_004143945.1 Lysobacteraceae bacterium | reverse complement strand
CGTCACTTGCATCGCCGTGCCGGCTGCGCTTGTGAGGCTGGCTGTGTACGTGATCGTGCCGCCTTCGGCTACGCTGGCGTTGGCCGTCACGTTCACCGTCGTCGTGTTGATCGTGTCTGCTATCACCGTGGTGGCAGCCGCTGGATTGATGGAGACCGCAATGCCGCCACCGCTGGTGGAGCTGATGGTGGCGCTTACGCTGCTCGGATCCACATACACATCTTCATCTGCCGCCACCACCACACTGGTGGTGCCACTCGTCTGGCCTGCAGCAATGGTGATCGTTGCCCCGTTGGACAGCGTCACCGTCAGGGCGCTGGTTGGCGCCTGTGTCAGTGTCGCCGTATACACAATGCTGCCGCCCGCTTCGCTCAGCGTCGGCGTGGCCGACAGACTCACTGTAGAAATGTCGTTATCGACGATCCCCGTGGTAACGCTGCCCGGGCTGCCAACCACCAGACTCTCAAAGTTACCCCCAGTGGCTGAGGCCACAGTCACGATCAGGGTCTCTGCGCCTTCCGCCAGAAGATCATCAATCGTTGAAATATCAAAGCTGGCCGAGCTGCTGCCTGCCGCAATCGTGACTGTCGCCACCCCAGTAAAGTCGCTGCCGTCGGTTGCCGTTCCACTATAGGTAATGTTGACTGTCACGGCAGTTGTTTGTGCCGGGTGGCTCAAACTCACCGTGTAGGAAGCTGTACCGCCCTCGTTGACTGATGCACTGCCGGTCAAACTCACCGTCGTCGTGTTGATCGTGTCTGTCACCGTCGTCGTGGCACTCACCACGCCGTTGGCCACAGCCTCGAAGTTGCCTCCGCTTGTGCCGGTCACGCTTTTCGTCACGCTGCCTGCATCAACGTACACGTCGTCTGTCGGCGCGGCCACTGTCGCGCTTCCGCTGCTGGCGCCTGCCGCTATCGTGATCACTGTGCCGCCGCTGAGCGTCACCAGCATCGCCGTGCCTGCCGGGTTGCTCACGCTGGCTGTGTAGACGATGTTGCCGCCTTCGGCAACACTCGTGCTGGCACTCAGACTCAGCGTCGTCGTGTCTATCGTGTCTGTCACCGTGGTCACCACCGGGCTGCCTGCCGCTCCGGTCCCGACCGCCACCGCCTCGAAGTTGCCTCCGCTTGTGGTGGTCACTGTCGCGCTCACGCTGCCTGCATCGATCACCGCGTCTTCGCCTGGCGCGGCCACTGTCGCGCTTCCGCTGCTGGCGCCTGCCGCTATCGTGATCACCGCTCCGTTGCTCAGCGTCACTTGCATCGCCGTGCCGGCTGCGCTTGTGAGGCTGGCTGTGTACGTGATCGTGCCGCCTTCGGCTACGCTGGCGTTGGCCGTCACGTTCACCGTCGTCGTGTTGATCGTGTCTG
>SEHB01000010.1 GCA_004143945.1 Lysobacteraceae bacterium | reverse complement strand
CCGGTGCTCCTGCACCAGCCGGACGGCCCGCTCACGCACCTCAGGGGAAAACTGTTTGGTCTTGGTCATGGCTCCATTCTCTCAAGAGTTGGAGCCTCCACGAATCCCGGGGCGGTTCACTGTCTGTCGATTGGTGGCTCGCACAATGTCATTGATCAACTCGCGATCAGCTAGTTCGATCATCTTTACTGAAACGGATGTCTCCGGGCGAAGGGCGTCCTGATTTTCGAAGACAATGTGGCTGGTCTGACACCCGTTTACGATCTGGAAATCAGAGAGAGTGAACCGTTTGCCGATGATGCGAATGCTCTTCGCGACAATCGTGATGCCATTGTTGAGGGCCGGTAGGCGACTTTGAGAGGCTGGGTCGCGTAGCGTTGAGGCGATCTCATCGTTTACAGGGTTATTGCTGAGGAAATCTCGAACGTTTTCATTGAAGATGGACTTTTGAAGACGTCCGTCAGAGTTCGAAATTAGCTTGACCAGCTCTATGCATGGAAGAACTCCGATGTACGCCTGCCGGATGCCTGCGATCACTGGCAGCGATGCATACTCGTTGATCTGGATCTCCTTCTCAATTCGAAGGTTTACTTCTTGGTAGCGCTCTTGTAGTGCGTCTAGGTCAAGAAAAGTAAACGATACGTCTGAAAAGATATTGAGGTCGGCAAGATCCTTCTTGCCTGATTCGCAGCGAGCAACAATGTTTGGATCGTTCTGAAAGGCGCCGGTGTAACAGTAGAACAAATGCAGTTTCGGCTTTGACTTCATCTTTACGCTTTTCGAGAATACGTAATCGGTCAGCTCCCTTTTTGCGCATACTTCATCGTTCGCTGGCATGTAGCGGGTCGAGAAGAACTCGCGAACTCCTTGGACGAAGCTTCCGATCTCTGCGGCATTTAGGGATCGTGATGTCTTGGATTGGCTAAACACAAAATCCACATCGATTCGAGATTTGTTGGAAACGTCATCGACTTGACTCTTCGATATCACTGGAATTTCGTTGATGAGTATTCCCATCGAGTCAATTGCGGTGTCGTTTGTCCCCGCGATGACGACATCGCGAAGATTCGTGTGCTCCGAGAAGTCTCTGTGAAAGACGCAGTAGGCGGAGAAGTATTCAAAGAGAGCTGTCTCAGGTAAATCCTCCAGATTGAAATTCTTCGCGAACTCATTGAGAAATGACGTCAAAACCGGATCTTGCATTGCGCCCCCTGCGGGAAAGTGGCCGACCGCATCAAAAGTATGCCGCTCAGATTAATGGTCTCAAGCTTGCTCGAAGGCCACATTGAGGTCAACGTCGGGTAAGGGGAAAAGGGCGCTGATGTTGCGGAACTTGTCCTCGACAGACGCCTTGCTGCGGCCGCCCAGGTGACCTATGAGCGCCCGGATGCGTTCGGTCTTGTTGAAAGTCGCGCCGTTGAGCTTAAGGGTGAGCATCTGCAGGCAATCAGCCGCGCAGTCCTCCACCTCGACGCGTGACCAGTCTTCCCCACTTGCCATTGCGCTCCCTTTCCGCCGTCTGCACGTTGCCCAGGGTAACCCGCGATCCGGCGGATTTGCAGCAGATTCGATCGAGCGTCGAGGGGGCGAGACGCAGCGGTACGTGGAAACCGAGGTTAGAGTGCACTTTCGCGGTATGCACCCGCTTTCGAGCCCTGCGGGGACGCGCGCGGCCGCCCGACCTTGCGCGGACCCACGCTCCGACCGAGCTGCGCTTCGATGGCCAGGCGGTAGCGATCGGGGCCATAGACGTGCTGGCGCTGCAGGTGCGCGCGGATTGCGTCGGTTTGCTCGGCCGTCACATCGTCCATGACGAAGGCGCGATAGCGTCGAAATATGGGGACGGAAGTAGTTAACCTGGCGACGAAACCGGGGTCAGAGTGCACTTTCGCGTTTTGAAGCCACTTCGGTGTCCTGCGGGGACTTGCGAGGCCGCCCGATCTTTCGCGGGCCCACGCTCCGACCGAGCTGCGCTTCGATGGCTAGGCGGAAGCGATCGGGGCCATAGACGTGCTGGCGCTGCAGGTGCGCGCGGATGGCGTCGGTTTCCTCGGACGTCACATCGTCCATGACGAAGGCGCGATAGCGTCGGCGCCGCTCATCCGCCTCCGCGCCGAAGGCGCTGTAGACCGGATGCGGTCGCACCAGCGGATCGTGCTCGCCGAACGCATTGTGAAGATGACTGGACCAGGGATAGTCGCGTGGATCGGGCACCATTGCCGCGCGCAACGGATTGAGCTCGATGTAGCGATGGCAGCGCAGGAGATGGGCGTCGCCCGCAACGAGACATGCCTTGTAGCGGCCCTCCCGTAGTGTGCCCGTGCGGTGATGGGTGCGGTTGACGTGGCGGACGTAGCGGCGCCCCAGCGCTTGCATCATGCGACTCAGGCGACCTTGCTCGCCCGGCGTCACCAGCAGATGGACGTGGTTCGTCATCAGCACGTAGGCGTGGACTGCGCATTGTTCGCGCAGCGCGATCTCGTTGAGGTCGTGCAGGTAGCGGCGGTAGTCGTCCGGCGTGAAGAAGCACGGTTGGCGATCGTTGCCGCGCTGGATCACGTGTTGCGCGATACCGGCCAGGTCAAGTCTTGGAAGGCGGGGCATCAAGGCGTTCCATGACGATGCGCCGAGTGTCGTGCGGCGTGCCGCCAGGCGATGTCGCTGAGTTCGGATACTCTGCGTAAGAACATTCGGAAAGTCCTCTCTGACCCCTGTTCGACCAGTGCGTGCCGTGCGCAACTGGCGAGACCTCTTCGAGAGCCTGGGGGAAACCAGGGTCAGGGTGCACTTTGATCGGCAACCGGAGTCAGAGTCGTTGTTCGTCCGCTAGCTCGTTGCGCAGCGACCGCTATAACTGCTCCGGAGGATTGGTGTGGATCAGCTCGCTGCTTCCGCACTCCGCGCACTCCCGGAAGAACCGGTCCTTCTCCTTCCGTAGTCGGGGCTGGTGTCCCAGCATGCAGGTGGGGCGAATTGCGGTGTTTGTGCCGCACGCGGAACACTTGAAGTAGTAGCCATACTTTCCGTAAAGGATGGCCCCGCCTTTCGCGTGGCACGCCTTGCAGGATGGCCTGCCGGCCGGCGCCGGTGCGTTCCCACGGTTTGGGGTCTGATTGGCCGGAGGGAGCAGCGTGGGAGGCGCGGCCTGCGCTTCTGCGGGAGTCGCAAGGTCTCTCACCAAGGGGCGATGCTTCCCGGCAAGCTCTCGGGCGATGAACTGCACTGTCTCGCTCGAGATGAACTTAGCAGCGGTCTTGAGCAGTCCCACCAAAGCGCTTTCCCCGTCGACGTCGCGCCAGATGGCTTTCTTGAGCTGGTCCGCCTTGATGACCCGCGAGGCGTCGAATGTGTGCGGTCGCTTGATCTGCGCATCGGGCGAAACCAGCACGAACGACATGAACTCCGGCGACATGCGCAAGCCGAGGCGCGTGGGCAGTTCGATGGTGTTGAAGACGCCCCTGAGCACGTCGATATGGCGATCATTCTGCGCGAGAGGGGACGGCATGCCCTCGTAACGCTTGGCGAAGTTGTTCCAGCGCAGGAACTCGCCTTCCTCATTGATCTTCACGCCGTCGTGGAAGCCCTTCGTTTCGAGCACGTAGACCTGCAGCCACCGGTTGATGAGCACGTGGTCGATCTGCGCAACGCGGCCTCCGTGTTCCAGGCGCAGGTCGTGGATGACCGCCCAGTTCTTCGACGCGGCGAAGTCGTGGTCGATCAGGTAGGCCGACTCACGCTCGGCTCGTAGGCCCGCCTTCCGGTTGCGCAGCTCGACGGCCGCACGTTTGGCCTCCGGCCCGGGGCATGTTGCCAGTCCTTCGAGCGAGGCGAGGACTGGAGAGAGGTCGTCGGGCTTCTTTATCAGCATCGGGGATTTCCGCAGCAGGACGCCTGGAGCCTAACGCCTCTCGCCCACAAAGGGGACGGGTGTGTTTGCGTGAGGCGGTTCAGGACCGCCTTTGCGCGCAGTGGCGGCGCCCGAGCAGGCAATCACTGGAATGACGGGAAGGGGATGGTTGACGTGATACGGCGGATGCCCTTTCTCCCGCCGATGTTCTCGTGGAGGTCCATCTCCGCGGAGTGCGCGCCCCGTGGTTGCAGCGAAACTGGGGTCAGAGTGCAATTTCGGAAACTAAGGTGAGAGCTGCGCCAACATCGATGCGCATCGACCTTCGATGGTGCGCGGCCGTCATCCCCAATGGCGACGCGCTGGCCGGAGCTTGAAGAGCAGGAAAATCCTCCGACCCTCACTCGAATTTCCCCACGACTGGAAATTTCCTACTGAAAATGTATGAAATTTCCTACGTGCGCCCCGCTTGTAGGGACCAGTTCACCGATGCCTACTGGTGCAGGCGCGAAAGCATACCCAAGGGAGATGCAGGCATGTCAATCAGAGCCCTTCTGATCGTAGTGACGCTGGCGGGCGGTAGCGGATGCATGGGTGGATTGCACAAGGTCGACGGGCCGTTCCCGGGATTGCGGCAGGAGATGACGCAATCGGCCAACCACGGGGAACTGCATGTGATGCAGATGCACGGCATGGGGGACCACCGGGCCGAGGAATACTGCGCAGACGACGGCAAAAACATAGGCCTCCAGCGTGTGATTGCGAATCGACTCGGCCTATCCAAGGTGGACGGTGTTTCGGATCCCCGGCCGTTGCGTGTGGGAGAGATCGAGATCGGGTCCTACTCGACCCATGTTTACGCAAGTTTAGATCGTACCACTACCCTCTACTTCTCCTGCATGGCATGGGGCGACGCGGGCCGGCGGCTGAAGCGGGCGTTTCTAGACCTCGAATCGAATTTCCGGGAATCTTCTGATTTGGAGGACCATCGGGCGCTGATCAACAGCGCCGCCAAGCGGTTCGTCAACCGCAGCCTGTCCGATCCTGTGCTTTATTCGGGCCAGTTTGGGGCATTGATTCGTGAAGCGATCTGGAGCGGTGTTGCGGGGATCGAGAAGGAGCTTTCGATCAAGCGCTCGCGCTTGCTGAAGGCGAGCAATATGGAATGGGAAGGGCGAGATGCCTCGCCTCTCAATTCCAATGTGCCGATGGTTGTGATCAGCGATAGCTTGGGGAGCAAGGTCATTCTAGACACAATATGCGCGTACGATGAGGGCTGCGCCAAGAAGACAGACATTCAGGACGAGCGCAAAGCGCCCGCCGGGTTAGTCAATGGGGTTCGTTCGAACGTGGTATCGATTTTCATGCTTGCGAACCAGCTTCCGTTACTTCAACTAGCCGACGTCAATCCTCCCCGGGACAAAGCACTCGAGGAATGGCTTGAAAGCGGTGAGGTAGCGTGCCCATTTCCAAGCCCGGCCTCTTGGAAAGTGAGAGGCAGGGAGTCCGACCTCAGGATCGTGGCATTCACCGATGTCAACGACGTGCTCAGTTACCGACTGTCCGAGCGATTCAAGCAGCGCTGCGCCGGACCGAATTCCGGAATTAGTATCGTCAACGTCCTTGTGCCGAATGCGCGGGCTTGGTTTGGGCTATACGCGAGTATGGGGAAAGCCCACGCCAGCGGCTTCAAGGGCAATTCACGGGCCATCGATTATCTCGTGGACGGCTACCCCCTTAGAGGGCCGAAGAATGCGTCTAATAGTGGCGACCAATAAGACCAAAAAGGGACCGACTAATGGGGACGGACTAATGGGACGGAGGTAGTTGACCACGTAGCTGCTCGGCGACTGCATCGCAGGCCGGTGCCTACCTATGCGGCCGCGACAAAGTCGGAGTACCTCATCGAAAGTCGATCTCGGTCCGGGCGGTCCCTGACTCTTGGGGGCAACCTCAGGGTCTGCCCATCGAGTGACTTGAGCGCCTCAAGCATGGGCCCGTCGCGCTGCAGCAGGAGGCGCCTTGAGACATGCAGCTTGAAGTCGGGGTCTATTCCGATGAGATGGGAATCGAACGCGGCGTGGTGGAGCTTCGTCAACGGTATGCCGTTCGTCACGAGTGGTTGACCCAGGCGTTCGTCACCGTCGCGGATGATGTGAGCCGCATCCAGCAGCCGGATCTCAGGGAGCCCGGATAGCGCGCACCGACCGTCGTAGGCTGTGAGGACGGCTTGGCGGAACGTCGCCTGGTGTAGACGCTGCTTGACAGCACGAATGGCGTACTCGCGTGCCGGAGCAGAGTCGGGAAACCTTGCGGCATCGAGCCTCGACGGATAGCCGAAGCCGACGCGCGCCTTGAGGGATAGTGCGTCCCATCCGGCGATGTAGGCGATTTGCGGCAGGTATCGTCCGGGGGCAATTCCCACGAAGTAGAGCAGTGGCACGCGATGCTCGTACGCCTCGCGAAGTCCGCGATTATCAGCTGCGTCCGGATTCGAACCCATGAAGGCGTAATCGACGAAGTCAGCGCTTGCGAACAGCTGCTGATGGACGCGGGTCTGATCGTCATACCAGATTTTCGCGCCGGGTCGGGGGTAGACCGTCCTGATCGATAGGGTGAAACGCATCTCCCTGGGTTTGAATATTCCGCGTTGCGGATTGACCAGCGGGAATCGTTTGCCCTCAAACTGAAACCCTGCTCGAAGGTCGTCGGAGGTCAGGTCGTCGTAGATGTCATTGAGCGCGCGAACGTGCTCGAACGCGGCTTGCCGCATTCTGACGTCTAGAGAGGTGGCATCGTCTTGCACGGTTGCATCTTGCGCGCTCGCTGGAGTCGCGACAAGCCGCACCTGGAGGTGGCAGCACGAGCGCGAGCAACGGGTAGGGCAGTTGAGCCTGTGCCGCGATTTCGGGCTTGGGAGCGCCGGCCGACCTGCGGTCGTCCGGCCTACGAGGTGCGGGACAACTGGGCGCGGAGACAGTTTCCCGGTCCGGCGTAGTGCTGAGAACGCCGCCGCTTCACTCGCCCAACCTGACGTTCGAGCGGCGACTCAGGCGCCTACTCGAACCCCGACATGAAAATCGCATCGCCCACCGCAAGCACGCGCCCAGTCGCCGTCGCCGTGGAGAGATGCTCGGGCCCCGTCCGGAACGCGGTCCAGGTCGCCACTTCGGTGAGCGCCGAGGCGTCCATCACCTGGGTCTGGGTGAGGAAGGCCGAGGCGCCCGGCACCAGCGTGAAAGGAAAATCCTCGATCACGGTGCCGTTCTGGCTCGTCACGACGGTGTGTCGCGTGCGCGGGATCGAGCTCACGTTGCGAACGGTGTAGCACCAGCGCACGGTGCGACCCGGAGTCGCCTCGATGGCGTTCTGCGTGCCGCATTCATCGTATCCGGGCGGCGGCGCCACCGGATCCATCGACGCCGTGACCACGACCTCGATGCCGGAACGCACGGTCAGCGTTCCGGTTGAATCGTCGCTGTAGTCATCCGGCGTGTCGGGCGTGGAGGCACGCCACGTCGCGGTCTCCTGCACCGATTCCGTGATGGGCTCGACCCGCGTGATGAATGCGGAAGCGCCCGGCACCAGCGTGAACGGAAAATCCGAGAGGATCGTGCCGGCGCGGTCGGATTCCAGCGTGTGTCGCGTCAGCGGCACGTCGGTATTGTTGGTGATCCGGTAGCACCAGCGCACGTTCTCGCCGGTATAGGCCACCATCGACCCGACGGTCCCGCAAGGGTCATGCTCGATGGGAGGATCGAGCGGATCGATCGACATCAGCACCCGCAGCGTGACGGCCGGCCCATCGGGCACAAGCTCCGCATCGCTGGCATGCACGAGCGGGCTCGCGGTGCCGATGAGGGTCGCGAGCGCGATTGCGGGCCACCGTGACCAGCGGCACGACGTCGAAGCCTTGGTTTGCATGACGGGATGCTCCTGAAGGATCGGCCG
Organism: Lysobacteraceae bacterium; assembly: GCA_004143945.1. Lineage (GTDB taxonomy): Bacteria > Pseudomonadota > Gammaproteobacteria > Xanthomonadales > Rhodanobacteraceae > Dokdonella_A. The sequence continues at coordinate 114,624 of SEHB01000010.1, read as the reverse complement.
TACCGGGTTGCTCGTCGGGCCTACCCCTTCCTCAAACGCGCAGGGGCACCTCGACGGGCCAGCGGCTCGTCTTCGTCTTGTGATCAAGGTGGGGCAACGTTCGCGGGAGGGAAAGGGCGGTAGCGCCGGTCGGGGGCCTTGTGGGAGGGGCTTCAGCCCCGAGTTCTTCGCATGATCGATCGGGACTGAAGTCCCTCCCACACGCGCGACCGATGCCGGCACGCATGCCCGCGAAGCGCCGGCTTCTGGCCTCGACGACAGCACCCGAACTCCAACCGCATTTTGCGCGACACTATCGCGATGAATCCCCCAAGCCCCTCATTCCTCGCCGGCGGCGGCGAGGTTGGCGCACTGATGCGGTCCGCCGATTGGGGCGCCACGCCGCTCGGGCCGGCGGCGGCCTGGCCGGCGGCGCTGCGCACGGTGGTGGGCTTGATGCTCGCCTCCAACCAGCCGATGTACATCGCGTGGGGACCACAGCGGTCGTTTCTCTACAACGACCATTACGCACCGTTCCTCGGGGACAAGCATCCGGCTGCGCTGGGCCGCGACCTGCTTTCCGAAGTCTGGCCGGAGATCCGCGGCCAGCTCGAGCCGCTGGTCGAGGCGACGCGGATGGGCGAGCCGGTTCAGGTGCCGCGCATGGAGCTCGCGCTGAACCGGCACGGCCGTCTCGAGGAAACGCACTTCTCGTTCTTCTTCGCGCCGATCCGCGAAGAGAACGGCACGGTCGGTGGCCTGTTCGGCTGCTGCAACGAGATCACCGAGCAGGTGTTGGCGGAGCGCCGCCTTGCGCTGAGCCTCGAGCGCCACTCGCGGGTGCTGAGCAACATGGAAGAGGCGTTTCTCCTGATGGATCGCGACTTCCGGATACTGGAGGTCAACGCGCGAACGGAGCGCCTGCTCGCGCGCCCGCGTGAGGCGCTGCTGGGCGCGACGTACTGGGACCTCTATCCTGGCGCGCGCGACGCCGAAATCGGCCGCGTGTATCGCCAGGTGTTGGCCGACGGGCAGCCTGCGTCGCTGGAATACCCCTACGGCGAGGTCGACGGAAAACCCCGCTGGTTCGATGTCCGCGCGTTTCCCACCGACGAAGGGATCGCGGTGCTGTTCCGCGACATCACCGATCGGCGCCAGGACGCCGCGCACGCTGCGCTCGCGGCCGAGCGCGTGCATCTGGCCCTCGAGGCCGGCGCGATCGTCGGCACCTGGATCTGGTCGATCACCGACGACAGGATCACCGGCGACGAACGCTTCGCGCGCCTGTTCGGACTCGATCCGCGCGAGTGCGAGGCGGGCCTCGCGCTGTCCATCGCGATGCAGGCGATCCATCCGGACGATCTCGACCGGGTGCGCACCGCGATCGCCTCCGCGATGGCGCGTGGCGGCGCCTATTCCTGCGAGTACCGCGTGCGCACGCATGACGGATCGTATGAGTGGGTCGAGGCCAATGGCCGCGTCGAACTCGATGCGGCGGGCACGCCGGTCAGGTTCCCCGGCGTGCTGCGCGACCACTCCGAGCGACGCCGCGCCGAGTCCGAGCGCGACCGCGCCACGGTGCTGCTGCGCAGCTTCATCGAGGCGGTGCCCGGCGTGGTCTATGCGAAGGACCGCGAGGGCCGCCTGATCCTCGGCAACCGCGGTGTCGCCGAACTGCTCGGTGTGCCGCCGGAGGTCTATCTTGGCCGCACCGATCGCGAACTTCTCGCCGACGCAGAGCAGGCGGAAGCGGTGATGCGCAATGATCGCCGGATCATGGACTCGGGCGTCGCCGAGCAGGTCGAGGAAGAGATCCGGCTGGCCGACGGCACACCCGCGTGGTGGTGGTCGCACAAGGCGCCGATGATGGAAAACGGCGAGGTCGTCGGCCTGATCGGCGCGTCGGTGGACATCACCGACCGCAAGCGGATCGAACACTCGCTGCGCCTTTCCGAACAGCGCAATGCGCTCGCACTCGACGTCGCGCAGCTCGGCACCTGGACGCTGGACCCGGCGACGCGCGCGCTCGGCATGGACGCGCGCACGCGGCAGATCGCGGATGTCGACGCGGACTGCGAGGCGTTCACGCTCGATGACCTCGCGCGCCGGATGCATCCCGACGACTGGCCAGCCGTGGAGAGCGCGATGCGCGCTGCGATGGCGGCGGGCGGAGACGGCGTGTTCGCGCAGGAATTCCGCCTCGTGCTTGCCGACGCGCGCGTGGTATGGGTGCTGTGTCGTGGGCAGCGCGTGGCCGGGTCGATGATCGGCACCGTGCTCGACGTGACCGAGCGCCGACGCATGATCGAATCCCTCGAACAAGGCGACCGGCGCAAGGACGAGTTCCTCGCGATGCTCGCGCACGAGCTGCGCAACCCGCTCGCGCCGATCGGCACCGCGGCGCAACTGCTGCGAATGGCGCCCGGGAACCACGCCGCGGTCTGCAAGGCGGCCGACATCATCGCGCGCCAGGTGGGGCACATGACCCAGATGGTCGATGACCTGCTGGACGTGTCGCGCGTCACCCGCGGACTCGCGCAGATCGAGCAGGCGCCGGTCGAGCTGGGCGAGGTCGTTGCAGCCGCGGTCGAGCAGGCAGAGCCGTTCCTGCACACGCGCAGGCACCACTTGATCGTCGAAGGCGCGTCCGCGGGCATGCGGGTGATCGGCGACCGGCACCGGCTCGTGCAGGTCGTATCCAACCTGTTGAACAACGCTGCCAAGTACACGCCAGCGGGCGGCACCATCACCTTGTCCGTCGCGGCACCCGATGACGCGGTGCAGCTCCGCGTTTCGGACAACGGCATCGGCATGGATGCCGACCTGCTGCCGCATGTCTTCGATCTGTTCACCCAGGGCGAGCGCACCCCCGATCGCGCGCAGGGCGGGCTCGGCATCGGCCTGGCGCTCGTGCGCAGCATCGTGCAGCTTCACGGCGGCCAGGTCTCGGCCAGCAGCGGCGGCAGCGGGCAGGGCAGTACCTTCCTCGTGACCTTGCCGCGCGCGGCGGCGGCGGTCGTTCCGTCGCCGGCGGCGCCTGCGCTCGGGGCGGAGGCGCAACGCAGGAACGTGCTGGTGGTGGACGACAACGCGGATGCCGCCACGACGCTCGCCACCGTGCTGCGATTGCTGGGCCACCACGTCAGCGTGGCGACCGACGGCTACGAGGCACTGGCCCGGGCGGCCGAGCGCACCGACTGGCACGCATTCGTGCTCGACATCGGCATGCCAGACATGACGGGCCACGAACTCGCGCAGCGCCTGCGCGAGGCGATCGGCGGGCATCCGGCGCGCTTCATCGCACTCAGCGGTTACGGCCAGGCCAACGACGAAGCGATGTCGAGGCAGGCGGGCTTCGACCACCACCTCGTGAAGCCGGCCGATGTCGGCGTACTTCACGCGATCCTGGTGGGCGGCTAGAAACGCTGCGGGCCTCGCGCAAGGACTCCGTGTAAGAAATTTCTTACACAAGACACTCTTGTGCTGATCGGAAGTTTGTTGCTTACTGATCCCATCGACGCCACAGGGGGCGAAGATGGGAATCCATTCCGTTCCATGGCCGCGTCGCCATGGATCGCGGCGCGTCCATGCCAAGCTGATCTGCCTCGTCATGGCGGCGCTCGCCGTCGCCGCGTGCGAGCGCGAGGCTGCGAACGAACGCGCCGAAGAGCCGCGTCCGCAGCAAGCGGGCCAGCCGGTGAATCACGTGAAACTCGCGGCCCATCTGCATGCCGCGCGAGTGGCGGCGGCCACGGGCAACAGCAAGGCCGCCGAAGCACACATCAAGACCGTCGCGACCGACCTCACGCGCTCTGCGCGCATGCCCGATCCGCATCGTCCTATCGATCACGAAGCCGCGCGCCTTGCCGTTCGATCGATCGAGGGCGTCCGCACATCGCTGTGGCTGGACCGCGAGAACTTCGTGGTGATGGTCGGCGGGCAGCAGCATCGGACGATGCAGACAATCGACCGCGTCTGCGTCGCACTCGAACCGCTCGGGGACACGCTGGCCGTCGTCGTGAATGTCCAGGACGTGACGGGGAAGAACGGGGACGAGGCGGAGACGTTGTCGCGGAACTGTCAGTTGCCGGCGGGGCAGAGGGCGTTCTTGCAGGCGAAGCGGCAGGGGGATGTGGTGGCGCCGGAGGTTAGGGAGCAGTTCAAGCGGATGCAGGGCGGGGCGAAGTGAGCGACTTTACTGCGAGAATGTGCACTCTGACCGCGGGTACCGATTTTGCCCCGCTGCCCAAGAGTCCTCCGAAGTAGCGGTGCTTGACGAGGTACTTCGGAGTTATTACGTGCGGCCCGGATCTTGGCGACGACTATAGAATTCCAGAGCTAGCCTCGATCGCCACGTTTGCACGATTGCCGACTTCGTGGTGTCCTCCCGAGAAATCTATTGTAGCGAAATGATTACTAAGTTGGAGTGGAAAGGTATGACTGATGCCGCTGTGGGTTATAAGTATTCAATCTTCGACGTTTTTACTCCAACCACGCCGGCGAAAGAAACGTTTGTCGAAAGAGGGAATGTGCAGGACCTACTCGTGGATGCGTTTAAGACGCCGGGAAAGCAGATTATAGTTTACGGGCACAGCGGCTCCGGAAAGTCCACGTTGATTGAGCGCAAGTTATTCGAGTTGTATGAGAAGCACATAACAACCGCGTGCATGAGGGGCATGACATTCGAGTCCGTGTTACTGGATGCTTTTGACCAGCTGGACTTGTACTATGAATCCCTAATGAAGCAGAGCAGCGTTGTTAGTGCGAATGCGGAGCTTCGGTCCCAATGGGCCACCATCGCTGCGGCGAAGAGCAAGGCTCACGAGCTTCAAAACAGTAGATTACTTCCACCGCAACTGACGGCACAGAGTCTCGCGAGGTTTCTGGGCGAAGTGAAGGCGTGCTGGGTGCTTGAAGATTTTCATAAGCTTGAGGAGCCGGAGAAGATCAGATTGGCTCAGGCAATGAAGATGTTCATGGATATGGCGCGGCACTACCCGGAACTGAAGGCAGTTGCGGTCGGGGCAGTAGCGACTGCGAGGGAAGTAGTTCAGTATGATCAGGAGATGCGCGGCCGAGTGTCAGAAATTGAGGTCCCGCTCATGACTGACGCGGAGTTGAAGGAAATTATCCGTATCGGAGCGTCAAAGCTGAACATTGAGTTCTCGAAGGGTGCGTCTGCTTCGATTGTCTTGTTCTCCAACGGACTGGCGAGTACGTGTCATCAACTCTGTCTGAACGCGTGCATTGCGCATGGTATCGAGAGCGAACGTGGTGATGGGGACCGCAGGCTATCAGATGAGTCTTTCAAGCGTTCGATTACGATGTATGCCGAGTCTGCCTCGGACTCTATTCGCCAAAGATTCGAGAAGGCTACAAAGGTCAAACGCCGCTCGAAGTTTAATACCTATGAGGTGGTCCTTAGGCACCTGAGCAAGTTCGGACCAGATGGAACGACAATTGGGGAGTTGACGCGTTCCATTTCGGAGGATGGAGACGATTGTGATATCAATAATCTTGGCCGGTATATTGCGCTCCTACAACAACAGGAGCGAGGCGGCGTCTTAAGCTTTAATGCTGATTCTGGCAAGTATTTCGTAAGTGATCCGTTCGTAATGAGCTACATGCAGGCGTACTTCGAAAGTAGGAGCAATAGACAGGGCGATCTCGGTGACACATTCGTGCTTGATAACGAGAGGTTCGCGAGATTCATTACGGATAGAGTGTTGAAGTCGATCTTGGAGCAGAACGACACAGCTACATCCATGACGGCTTTGCATCTTTAGTTCCGATACGATAGTCGCGACGACAGCGAAATCGGTGTCAGAGCCTGACGTTTCCCCACAATTCCGACTTGCCAGACAACAACGACTTCAGCGTAGATGGTCAGAGAAGGTGCCTTGTGTGCATGACGACGAAATCGACGAAATCGGACGAAATCGGGGTCAGAGTAGCCTTCTGGAAAAGCCGGGGTCAGAGTAGCCTTTCCCCGCTGGCGTAGCTCGGGTCATGCGGATGTGAGGGACCGCGAACGAGAGCGGGCGTTGCCCATGCGCCGATCGGCGTGTTCTTGCGTGCAACCTACAGGTGGAAATTCCCCGCCGCTTCCGGCTGGTAAAGCACTTTCCCGATGCGGATATGCCGAGTCCGATCCGGCAATCGCCAATCGAACGCATCGCCTTCCTTGTACCCTAGGATCGCGGTGCCGATACCCGAGCACACCGACAGTTTCCCGGCGCCATCGTCGGCGTCTTCGGGATAGACGAGGGTGACCTCGCGTTCCTCGTCGTCCAGCCTGAGCAAGGCCGTGGAGTTCATCGTGACGACATCGGGCGGCACCTGACGCGGCTCGACGACGATCGCGCGCTCGATCTCGTGCTCCAGTTCGAACACGGAGGCGTCCTGCGCGAGTGCAATGACGCGATCGAGCCGGTCCTTGTCGATCTCGGTGATGCAGATGTCGGCGCCATGGCCCGCTGGCGCTTCGCGCAGGAGCTGCCGATAGCGTGCCGACGTGATGGCGAATGACTTCAGCACGGACATTTCGCTTTCAAGCAGGAAGCCGCAGCGCTCGAAAGCCCTCAGCGATCGCGCGTTGTCCGGGTGGATCTTCGCGATGAGCTTCTCGGCGCGCATCTCGAGGAACGCGAGCTTCATGCCTTCGCGGATCGCGGCGCCGCCGAGTCGGCGACCCCAGTTGCGCGAATCGCCGACGACCAGGACCAGCTCGCAATCCGTCCCCGTCTTGATTAGGCGAACGAAGCCCACGGGAACGTCGTGGCGGTCGTGCACGATGAAGAAGCGACCGCCCTGGTTGAACAGATGGGTCAGGGTCGGCAACTGCACCCGGGCGACGACCTGCTCGATCTGCCGCGAGACATCACGCGAGTCGCTCAGGTGGCGGGTGACGCATTCGTCTTGCAGCCACTCGATCAGCGTCAGCGCATCCGCGCGGGTGATCTCCGGACACAGCGAAACGAAAGGACTGTTCATCTCCACTCCCGATGGGAAGCAAGCATGAAAGCCCTTCATGGCCTCGGCCATGACGGTTCTTTCGAGAAGTCGACGATTCTAACCCGAGAGGGCAGAGGGTGAGGTCGGACTCGTCGACCTGCGGCAGCGCACCGCATTGGCACGATCTGCCGCGCCACTCGTCTCGATCCGCTTCAGCGCGTCCATGCTCGGAAGGATGCTTCATTGCAGCGGCCGCCATCAGTTTCCCGAACTCGAACGCGGGCCGCGCGGTCGCCGAGTCGCGTGAAGCAGCCCCGCATGCATGGACGCTTGCGCCATCGTTGCCCGATCGCCAGACTGCAACGGAGCTTTCAACCCCACAATCCGCAGAATCCGCATGACGGCCAATCCTGGCACCAAACCTTCATTGGTCATCCGCGCCGCGACGCGTGCCGACATCCCGGGCATCGTCGCGCTGACCGCGCGCACCTATGGCCAGGATTATGGCTACCTGCCGGAGATGGTCGGCGGCCAACTCGCGCAGTTTCCGGAGGGGCAGTTCGTCGCGGTCTTCGAAGGCACGGTGGTCGGTTACTGCGCGACGTTCCGCATTGCCGAAGAGGTGGCGCTGCGCCGGCATAGCTGGCGCGAGATCACGGGTGGAGGCTACGCGTCGCGGCACGATGCAAAGGGCGACTGGCTGTACGGCATGGAGGTCTGCGTGGACCCCAAGCTTCGTGGCCTGCGCATCGGCCGGCGCCTCTACGACCGCCGCAAGCGCCTGTGCCAGCAGCTCGGCCTGCGCGGCATCGTATTCGGTGGGCGCCTGCCGGGTCTCGCGAAGCGCATGAAGCAATTCGGCAGCGCCGAGGCCTACATCGAGGCGGTGCGCGAAGACCGCGTCCGCGACCTCGCGCTGAGCTTCCAGTTGCGCAACGGCTTCGAGCTGCTCGGCGTATTGCCGAACTACCTGCCCTCGGACCACGAATCGCTCGGCTTCGGCGCGCATCTGGTCTGGCGCAATCCGCGCAAGTCCGACCACCCGGTGATCCGCAAGGCGCAGCGCAGCGGCGAGCTGCCGGATTGCGTGCGGGTCGCGACGGTGCAGTACCAGCAGCGCCGTATCCGCGACTTTTCCGAGTTCGCGACCCAGGTCGAGTACTTCGTCGACATCGCCGCCGACTACCGCAGCGACTTCGTGGTGTTTCCCGAGCTCATCACGCTGCAGTTGCTGTCGGTTGCGAACGAGAAGCTCGAGCCCGCGGAATCGATGCGCACGCTGACCCGGTACACGCAGCAGGTGCGCGACCTGATCCAGCAGCTCGCGGTGAAGTACAACATCAACATCATCGGCGGCTCGCACCCGACGCAGATGGAGGATGGCGACATCCACAACGTCTGCTACGTCGGACTGCGCGACGGCAGCCTGCACGAGCGCGAGAAGCTGCACCCGACGCCGAACGAGCGCCATTGGTGGAAGATCTCGGGCGGCGACAGCGCCGAGGCGATCGCGACCGACTGCGGGCCGATCGGCGTGATGATCTGCTACGACTCGGAGTTCCCGGAGATGGCGCGGCACCTGGTCGACCAGGGCGCGATGATCCTGTTCGTGCCGTACTGCACCGACGTGCGGCAGGGCCACCTGCGCGTGCGCTACTCCTGCCAGGCGCGCGCGATCGAGAACCAGGTCTACGTGGTCACTTCGGGCAACGTCGGCAACCTGCCGGGCGTGAACAACTTCGACATCCAGTACGCGCAGAGCTGCATCATCACGCCCTGCGACTTCCCGTTCGCACCCGAGGGCATCGCCGCCGACACCACGCCCAACGCCGAACAGGTCGCGTTCGCCGACCTGCGCCTCGACGACCTCGTCGAAGCGCGCGCGTCGGGCAGCGTGCAGAACCTGCGCGACCGGCGCCACGATCTCTACACCACGACCTGGAAGCGCGGCGCGAAACCAGGTTGACCCGCGCAATAGTGGGGACGGAGGTGGGCGACCGGATTGGCCGGTATCGAACGCCCGTTCCGAATGGGGCGGGATCGCGCCGCGAGCAGCCATGGCTTCCCGCGTCCGTGGCCGTTGCGCAATCCGAAGCTCAGCGCGTCGGCGTCTTGTCCCTTTCCCGCGGTCGCTTCCCGACGCCCGGCATCGCCGCGATCCGCGTCATCCACGCCGCGATCTGCCGTTCGTCGATCTCGTCGATGGACGCGAGTTCAACGCCGCGCGTCGCCTTGCCCATCGCCACGGGCGTCACGGGCGGTACCGGGTCGAGTGTCACGCCGTTGACGAACATGAGCTTGACGTGGCTCGCGAACGCGCCGCAGCAGAAGCACCAGCCATCGCCGACCCCGTAGTACGCCATGCCCCATTTCACGCTGCGTTGCAGGCCGGGCAGCGTACGCGCGGCGAGTGCGTCGATGCGTTCGGCGATGCCGCGTTGCGGTTGCGGCAGGCTCGCGATGTAGGCGAAGACGGGCTTGTCGCCGACCGCGGCCTTGGCCGGGCTCGCCTTGCCGTTCATCGATTCCGGCAGCGGACTGGCCGCCGCCGCGGGCCTGGCTGGCCGAGTGGCGGTGGACGTGGGGTGCGTTTTCGGTGTGCGGGTGGCCATCGCTCGCTCCTGGGATCGCTTGCCGGGCATGATGGCGACGAAGCAGGGGCGCGTGGATCGACAAGCGCCGGGGTGGCCCGAGTCGCATAAGATCCACTGGCCCATCGCCCATCCGCTTCGCCCCACTGGAGCCTTCCATGCCGACCCGTCGCGATCTCCTGAAGTTCGGCGCACTCGCCGCCACCTCGGTCGCACTGCCCTCGTGGGCGCTTGCGCAGGGTGCTGCGTCCGTGACGCGTGCGAGCAAGCCACTGGACATCCTGATCCTCGGCGGCACCGGCTTCACCGGCCCGTTCCAGGTCAACTACGCGCTCGCGCGCGGCCACAAGGTGACGCTGTTCAATCGCGGCAAGCGGCCGTCGCCGGAGTGGCCGGGTCATGTCGAGCAGCTGCTCGGCGATCGCAACACGGGCGACCTGAAGGCGCTGCACGGGCGCAAGTGGGATGTCTGCATCGACAACCCGACGAGCCTGCCGTTCTGGGTGCGTGATGCGGGCAAGGCGCTCGCGGGGAACGTCGGGCACTACCTCTTCATTTCGACGATCTCGGTGTATGCGGACGGCAGCAAGCCGGGCATCGACGAGGACGACGCGCTCGCGGTCTACACCGGCAAGGATGCGATGGCCGAAACGCAGGAGTCGCTGCGTGCCGACATCGAAGGCCTCTACGGACCGCTCAAGGCGCTCAGCGAAGCGGAGGCGCGCAAGCAGTTCGGCGAGCGCGTGACGATCGTGCGGCCGGGCTACATCGTGGGTCCGCGCGACGAGACCGACCGCTTCACCTACTGGCCGCATCGCGTCGCGCAGGGCGGCGAGATGCTCGTGCCCGGCGATGGCGCCGACCCCGTGCAGTTCATCGACGGGCGCGATCTCGGCGAATGGATGATCCGCCTCGCGGAGTCGCGCACGTTGGGGACGTTCAACGCGACAGGGCCTGCGAAGCCGCTGACGATGGATGCCATGTTGCGCGCGTGCGAGAAGGTCACGCATGCGAAGCCGACGTACACGCACGTGACGCCCGAGTTCCTCGAGGCGCAGAAGGTGCCAGAGCTTCCGATCTGGGTCTCGCGCAAGAGCGGGCCGTATGCGGGGTATGGCGCGGTCAGCAATGCGCGCGCGATCGAGGCGGGGCTCACGTTCCGGTCGCTCGAGACGACCGTCGACGATCTGCTTGCGTGGTTCCGCCGATTGCCGGCCGAGCGGCAGGCGACGTTGCGTGCCGGCATCACGCGCGAGCAGGAAGCGGCGTTGCTGGCAGCCTGGAAGGCGCGATCGGTCTGAGCAGGTTTGCACCCGCGCGGTGCCACGTGCGCACGCGGCGCGCATCCCGCGAAGTCGTGGCGCACATTCCATCACGTCTGTAGGAGCCCACCCTGTGGGCGATCCGCGCAGGAAACCGTTCGTGCGCGGTGCTTCGCATTCGCGCGAATCGCGCACAGGGTGCGCTCCTACAGAGGCGTGGCGCACATCCGATCACGTGTGCAGGAGCCCACCCTGTGGGCGATCCGCGCAGGAAACCGTTCGTGCACGGTGCTTCGCATTCGCGCGAATCGCGCACAGGGTGCGCGCCTACAGAGGCGTGGCGCACATCCCATCACGTGTGCAGGAGCCCACCCTGTGGGCGATCCGCGCAGGAAACCGTTCGTGCGCGGTGCTTCGCATTCCCGCGAATCGCGCACAGGGTGCGCTCCTACAGAGGCGTGGCGCACATCCGATCACGTGTGCAGGAACCCACCCTGCGGGCGATCCGCGCAGGAAACCGTTCGTGCGCGATGCTTCGCATTCCCGCGAATCGCGCACAGGGTGCGCTCCTGCGCAGGATCCGTTTCGCGGGGGCCTTTGGGTCTTGTTCCCTGCTCCTTGACGCTCACTTGCATGTGGGAAATCATGGCTCGGGGCCAAGGGGGATATGTCATGCGCATGACCATGTGCGGTGTGTGGCTGCTCGTTGCCGCTTTGCCGGCGAGCGCGCAGATCCTCCCGCCCGATCCGCTGTTCGCGAACGCGTTCGAGGACGGCGCGCACGCGCTGTCGCCGAGTCCGGTTTACATCGCGCAAGGCGCGAGTGGCGACACGCTGCCGGTGCCGCTCACGCTCACGCTGTCGCAACCCGCGGCCATCGACACCTTCGTGCCGATCGTCTCGACCGAACCTGCGCGTCTCGCCGTGGTGGGTGGCGGGACTATGGTGTTGGCGGGGGAATCCACTGCAACGGTGCAGGTCAGCGGCCTCGTCGGCGGGCCCGCGCCGGTGACCGTGACGGCGACGCTCGGCAATGCGGTGTCGGCCGGCGTGCGCGTCGAGGGCGCGCTCAATGAGGTCGGCAGCGCAGGCGGAGAAGCGGATTTCTGCAACCTGCAGTTCCCGGGCGCGTTCGACGTGCTCGGGGGACAGCTCAGTCCGCCGATCTTCGGGCGGCTGTTCCAGTCGGGCGTCACCGATCCAGCGGGCTCACCCCCAGGCTGGATCGCTTCGCTCGGCGTCGGACCGATCGGCACCGATCCGCGCCTGCTCGCGGGCTGGCACTTCGTCGACGCGATCTACAACACCCAGGTCGGCAACGACGACGAGTTCATGGCGACATTGACCGCGCCGTGGACCGCGGGCGACTACGCCTACACGTTCCGCTTCAGCCAGGATGCGGGCGTGGGCTGGACCTACTGCGACACCGACGGCGCCGGTGCGGGGGCAGGGCTCGACTTCGACCCCGCCATGCTCGGCACGATGACCGTGATGCGATCGCTCGTGATCAACGAAGTCGACTACGACAACGTCGGCGCGGTCGACACGATGGAGTTCGTCGAGATCCACAACACGTCGGCGACGAGCGTGCACCTGTCGGGCCTCGCACTCGTGCTCGTGGACGGCAACCATGGCAACGAGTACCGACGCATCGACCTCGGACCGGCCGGCGCGTTGCCGGCCGGCGGTTACCTCGTCGTGCACGGCGGCTCCGTACCGCTGCCCGTGGGCACGCTGGAACTGCCGTTCGACTGCGTCGACACCTGCATGCAGAACGGCGCACCCGACGGCGTCGCGCTGATCGCCACCGGGGCGAGCGGGGTGATCGATGCGCTTTCCTACGAAGGCTCGCTTGCCGCCGGCACGATCGGCGGTTTCCCGACGCCGGTGAATCTCGTCGAAGGCACGCCGGCGACGGCGATCGACGGCAATACCGTCAACGGCTCGCTGGTCCGCTTGCCGAACGGCGCCGACACAGATGACGCGGACACGGACTGGGCGTTCTCGACCACGCCGTCGCCGGGAGCGCAGAACACGCCGTAGGATCGCCGGACGCGAACCCGCGCATCAGGCGTTCGCGCCGACGGATATCCGATCTCGACCGAAAAAAGTGCACCCCGCCGCTGAAGACAGCGGCGGGGTGCAGTCGGACCCTGGTGTGACGTGGCGAGCTCGCGATCACGCCAGCGACGTGGATTACTTCGGCAGCAGCACCGTGTCGATCACGTGGATCACGCCGTTCGACGCGCCGACGTCCGCCTGGGTCACGGTCGCGTTGTCGACCATCACCTTGCCGTCGACGACCTTGATCGCGACCGACTGGCCGTTGACGGTCTTTGCACCGTCGAGCTTGACCACATCGGCCGCCATCACCTTGCCGGGCACCACGTGGTAGGTGAGGATCGAAGTGAGCTTGGCCTTGTCCTTGAGCAGGCCGTCGACCGTACCCGCAGGCAGCTTCGCGAACGCGGCGTCGGTCGGCGCGAACACCGTGAACGGTCCGGCGCCCTTGAGCGTGTCGACGAGGCCGGCGGCCTCGAGCGCCGTGGCAAGCGTCTTGAACGAGCCCGCGGCGACCGCGGTGTCGACGATGTCCTTCTTCGCGGTCATCGAGCCGGTGCCGCCGGCGAGTGCGGTGAGAGGGGCGGCAACCGCGACAGCGGCGCAGAGAGTGAAGATCTTGTTCATGTCGAATCCTGAGCGATGGGGAAGGGAGCCTGTCCACCGGTTGTCCATCTATCTGGAGGCGACCAGGCGGTTTGTACACTACATGTCCAACTATTTGCTGTCAACAGGGGTCAATTAGTTGGACAGTATTGATAAATACATGGACAAGAAAGTGCGGTCCGCCTACGATGAGGGCATGACCGATACCGCGCCCCTGCATTCCGTCCGTGTGGTCGCGCGGCGCACCGGATTGACGCCCGACCTGCTGCGCGCGTGGGAAAAGCGCTACGGGGCTGTCCAGCCCGCGCGATCCGCGGGCGGACAGCGCACCTATTCGGATGCGGACATCGAACGCCTGCAGCTGCTCGTCAAGGTCACCGCGGCCGGGCGGTCGATCGGGCACGTGGCGACGCTCGGCAACGACGAGCTGCGCGAACTCGTCGCGGGCGACCGGCGCGCGGACACGAATGCAGCCGCGGACGATGTGCACGACTCCGCGATCGCGCTGTACGTGCAGAAGGCGCTCGACGCCGCGCAGCACTTCGATGCGGACCTGCTCGAGACAACGTTGCGCGCGGCGGCATTGCAGCTTCCGTCGGACGATGCGCTCGAGAAGGTGTTCGGCCGGTTGCTGCAGAAGATCGGCTCAGGATGGGAGCAGGGCACGTTCCCGCCCGCGAACGGGCACCTCGCGACCGCGACGGTGCGTCGCGTGCTCACCTGGATGACCGAAGCGCCCGCGGTGCCGGACGATGCGCGCACGATCGTGATCGGCACGCCCGCGATGCAGTTGCATGATCTCGGTGCGATGCTCGCCGCCACGGTCGCGGCGACGAGCGGATGGCGCGTCGCGTTCCTCGGCGCGAGCCTGCCCGCGAACGAACTCGCGCGCGCCGCGCGCGTGGCGGGCGCCGACACCGTCGCGCTCTCGATCGTGCATCCGAGCGACCACCCGCACGTGAGCCAGGAACTGCGGCAGCTGCGCGGTGCGCTGCCGCGATCGATCGCGTTGCTCGTTGGTGGCGCGGGCGCGCCCGCCTATGGGGACGTGCTCGCCGAGATCGGCGCGCACCGGCTCGATTCGCTCGCGAGCCTGCGCGCGTGGCTCATCGAGCGCGCGCAGGGCGGCGATCGAACCGCTTCGGGAATGGACTGAAGCGCGCAGCGGCACGCGTTCGCGACCCGCCCATCGGCTCGGCGCGATTGCACGCGATTCGGCTCCAGGACTTGATCGGCGCGCAGATGTTCCCTCGATAATCGGCGTCCACTTCCGGAGAGCCCTCGTGCACCGACGTCATTTCCTGCAAGGATCGCTCGCAGCCACCCTGGCCACCACGCTGCCGGCCATTGCGAGCGCGCAGGATCGCTCTGCGAGCGCGCCTCCCGAATTTCCACCGATCGACGAGCGCAGTGTCTGGCTCGTCGGTGACAGCGCTCCGCCGGATCCGGTCGCGATGAGCGCACGGTTGGCCGAGGGCGTGCGCGCGGATGCCGACGTACGTGATCGCTACGAGGTCGGCGGGGCGGTCGAGTCGATGGAGCGCGCGTTCGCAGCACTGCTCGGCAAGGAGGACTGCGCGTTCTTCGCGACCGGCACGCTCGCGAACAACATTGCGGTGCGCGTGCTGTGCGGCGAACATCGGCGCGCGCTCGTGCAGGCGGAGAGCCATCTGTACCGCGACGAGAGCGATGCCGCGCAGCGCCTGTCCGGCATCAACCTGATCCCGCTCGCAGCAGGTCGCGCAAGTCCGGCGCTCGCCGAAGTGCGTGCCGCAATCGACGCGTCGGAGAACGGGCCTTATCCGATGAAGATCGGCGCGATGTCGCTCGAAAGCCCGGTGCGTCGCGTCGATGGCGAGATGGTTCCGCTGCCGCTGGTGCGCGAGATCGCGACGCTTGCGCGTTCGCATGGCGCGCGCCTTCATCTCGATGGCGCTCGGCTGCTGCTTGCACCACCCTCGTTCGACATTGCGGCATATGCGTCCGAGTTCGATACCGTCTACGTGTCGCTCTACAAGTACCTCGGCGCGCCGTTCGGCGCGGTGCTCGCGGGTCGCGTGGCGGAGATCGCGCAGGCCCGCGAGCTGCGGCGCGTGTTCGGAGGCTCGCTCTACCAGGGCTGGATGCCCGCGGTCCTCGCGCGCGATGCGTTGCCGGCGTTCATGCCTGCGATCGCGCGCGCGCATCGGGCCGCGCGCGAGCTCGTGGGCGCGCTCGTCGCGAGCGGCAAGGTGCGCGAGCGCAGTTCGCCGAACGCGTCGAACATTTTTTGGCTCGAGATGGACGAGGCGTTCGCCGCAGCCGCGTTCGAGCGCGGTCGTGCCGCGGGCGTACGCCTCGGGCGCTGGAACGGCGGCCGCATTCCGCTCTATGTCAATGAGACGATCCTGCGACGGCCGGTCGGCGAGTATCTGGGGTTGTTCCTCGGCTGACCGCAACGCACGAGCGCCGTTGGGTCGGCCGCTTGCGCGAGACGCCCGGCAGCACGCCGGTCAAGCCGCGCAGTCCGGCGACCGACGAGGTATTGATGCCGCTTCCGGCATGCATCTCTTACGCCTTCGCAAGCACGTGCTTGAGTCCGAGATGCGCGCCGTTGCGCGAGAAGAAGCGTGGACTCAGAATCGTTCGCCTGCGGCAAGAAACCGCCACGCCGCCGGTGGCATCTTGCCGAGCGCGATCCTGCCGATCCGGATGCGCCTGATCGAGACCACCTCGAGGCTGACTTGCGCGCACATGGCGCGCAACTGCCCGCCTTGCACCGCCTTGATCGCGAAGCGCAGGCGGGTTTCGTTCTGCCAGCTCACCTTGCAGGGCGGCAGTTCGCGCCCTTCGTACGAGAGGCCGTGGCAGAGGCGATTCAGTCCCCATGGCGCGATCTCGCCCGCGACCTCCACGATGTATTCGTGCTCGATCTGGTCGCCGTCTTCGGTCAGCCGGCGCCAGATGCGTCCGTCCTGGGTCAGTACCATGAGTCCGCTCGCGTCCCTGTCGAGCGGCACCAGCGGCGTCAGGTGGTGGAGCAGGCGCTTCACGATGCGGATGCCGGAGGCGTCATCGGCCCAATGCGTCGCCGCGGTCACGAGCGCGGAAGCGGGGTTCGCGCCGCTGATCGCGTCGACGCCCGCAGGCTTGTGCAACAGCACCGTGGCCGGCGCCTCCGGTTCGAGCCGCGCGAGCGGATCGATCGTCACGCTTTCGTCGGACACCTTGTGCTGCGGCCGTTCGACGACCACGCCGTCGACCGACACCCATCCTCCCTCGATGTAGCGCTCCGCATCGGCGCGCGAACAGCCCGCCAGGTCGGCGACGCGTTTGGCCAGGCGAACGGGGTCGGACATCGAAGGAACCGTGGGCAGGGAAGGGGAGAGTGTAGGGCTTTGCTGTACGTGCGGCAGGTGCCATGCCCCGCGCTCGACAGCACGATCGAACGGGGCTGGAGGTTGCGCGATCCTGCGCCACGCGGTGGCGGATGAGCGTGGGTGCGGACCGCGCGCTGGCATGACGCGGTCGTGGTTGCCGGACATGCGTCGGGGATCGCGTCGCGATGACGATGCCCGCATCCGTGCTCGATCGGCAGCCGGGCTCCGTTGCCGGTATCGTAAGGCTGCCCTGTTCCGGAGCATCGGATGAAACGCCCGCTGCTGATTGCTGTCGCTTGCCTGGTAGTGGCGGGACTCGCGTGGGGACTGCTGCAGCACATGCGCGGTCCGGTGCTCGCGGGCTACGACGTGATGTCGCGGCCATTGGTTCAGACGGTCGTGGCGACGGGCCGGGTGGTGGCGGTGTCGCGCGCGCAGGTTGGCAGCCCGGTGACCGGTGTGGTGGTCGAGCGGCGCGTGCGCGAAGGTGATGCCGTCGCCCCGGGCGACGTGCTGGCGGTGCTGCGCGCCGACGATCTGGAATCTGCCGTGCGAGAGGCCGAGGCAGCGCTTGCCCGGCTGCAGCAGGCCACGCGTCCGCAGGCGCAGGCTGCATTGCGCGAAGCCGACGCACGCCTCGCCCAGGCAAGCCGCGAGGCCGCGCGCCGCCAGGACCTGTTCAAGCGCCAGTTGATCGCGCGCGAGGCAGTGGAGCAGGCCCTGCAGGCCGAGGCCGTCGCGCGCAGCGCCGCCGAGCAGGCGCGGCTGGCTGCGCGTTCGCTGGCAGAGGGCAGTCCGGATGAAGCGGCTGCACGCGCCCGCCTCGCCACGGCCCGCGCGCAACTGGCCAAGACGACGATACGCGCCGAGGTCGCCGGCACCGTGCTCACGCGCAACGCCGAGCCAGGCGACCTCGTGCAGCCCGGCCGCATCCTGTTCGAAATCGCGCGCGATGGCGACACCGAGATCCTGGTGCCGCTCGACGAGAAGAACCTCGAAGTGCTCGCGCTCGGACAGCCCGCGATGTGCGTTGCCGACGCCTACCCGTCGCGGCCGTTTCCGGCAACGCTCGGCTTCATCGCGCCGAGCATCGATCCGCAGCGCGGTACGGTCGACATCCGCCTCGCAGTTTCGCCGGTCCCCGACTTCCTGCGCCAGGACATGACCGTGTCGGTGAACGTGACCACGGGCCGTCGGGAACGCGCCCTGGTGGCGCCCAACGACGCACTCGGCGCGGTGGACGGCGAGCGCGCCGAGGTGTGGCGCGTTGCAGACGGGCGCGCGTTCCGCCGCGAGGTGAGGCTGGGCCTGCGTGGGCTCGCGATGACCGAGATCATCGAGGGTCTCGCGCCCGGCGATCGTATCCTCGCCGATGCCGCGGCGCCGGTGGCGGAAGGTGACCGCGTGCGCATCGTGCGCGAAGCGCTGCCCACCGAGGGGGCGGACGCTGCCACGCGAAAGGAACTGCCGGCGACGTTCGACTGATGTGGATCGAGTGGACCATCGCGACCAAGTTCCTGCGCGAAGGCAAGGCGCAGAGTACGCTGATCCTCGTCGGTATCGCCGTCGGCGTCGCGGTCATCGTGTTCCTCACTGCGTTGATCACGGGATTGCAGGGCAACATCATCGAACGCACCCTCGGCACGCAGGCGCACATACGCGTGCAGCCCGCCGAGGAGCGCAACCGCGTCGTCGCCGCGCGCGATGGAAGCGTGCAACTCGTGCTCGACAACAAGCGCGCCCAGCGCCTGCGCTCGATCAACAACTGGCAACAGGTCATGTCGGTGCTGGATGCACTGCCGCGGGTGCGCGCGGTGTCGCCGGTGATCTCGGGGCCGGCCTTCGCGCGTCGCGGCGAAGCACTGAAGTCGGTGGCGCTGCTCGGCATCGATGCCGAACGCTACCAGCGCATCATCCCGATCGAGGACGACCTCGTCGCCGGCGTGTTCCGCATCGGCGCCGGCGAGACCGTGGTCGGCACCCAGCTCGCCGACGACCTCGGCCTGCGCGTCGGCGACAAGTTGCGCCTCGACGGTGGTCAGGGTCGCGAAAGCGTGGTCAACGTGGCCGGCATCTTCGAGCTGGGCGTGCGCGAGCTGGATTCGCGCTACGTGTACCTGGACATGAAGCAGGCGCAATCGCTGCTGGACCTGCCGGGCGCTGCAACGGTCATCGACGTCACCGTGGACGACATCTTCTCCGCGCAGCCGGTCGCCGCGCTGATCGGACGCCTCACCGGCCTGAAATCCGAGAGCTGGATGGAAACCAACGCCCAGCTCATGAACGCGTTGCGCTCGCAGAGCCTGTCCACCAGCATGATCAGCGTATTCGTCGCATTGAGCGTGGCGCTCGGCATCGCCAGCGTGCTGTCGGTGAGCGTCGTGCAGCGCACGCGCGAGATCGGCATCCTGCGAGCCGTCGGCACGACGCGCGGACAGATGCTGCGCGTGTTCCTGATCCAGGGTGCGCTGTTCGGCCTGGGTGGTTCGCTGTTCGGCGGTGTCTCCGGGTGGGCAATGGTGGGTCTGTTCAACAACTTCGGGCCGAAGCTGTTCTACATTCCGATGGATCCGTGGCTGCTGGTCGCCGCATCGGTGCTCGCGACGGCCACCGGCATCGTCTCCGCCGCGGTACCGGCGCGCCGCGCCGCGCGCCTGGATCCCGTGGAGGCCATTCGTCATGTCTGAGCATGACGCCGGCCAGGAAGTGCTGCGCCTCGAAGGGTTGAGGAAGAGCTACAACGTCGGCTTGCCGACCGAAACGGAAGTGCTGCACGGCCTCGATCTGCGCCTGCAGCGCAGCGACTTCACCGCATTGGTCGGGGCATCGGGCTCAGGCAAGAGCACGCTGCTCAACCTGATCGGCCTGCTGGACCGTGCGACCACCGGCGAATTGTTCCTGCTTGGCGAACCCACCACGCAAATGAGCGACACGCGGCGCACGGCACTGCGTGGCAGCACCATCGGCTTCGTGTTCCAGTTCCATCACCTGATCCAGGCCTTCACCGCGCTTGAGAACGTGCTGATCCCGCTGATGGTCGCGAACGGCAAGCCGGACCGCGAACAACTCGATCGTGCGCGGGGATTGCTTGCGCGTGTCGGCCTGGAGGGACTGGAGCAGCGCAAGCCCGACCAGCTCTCGGGCGGCCAGCAGCAACGCGTCGCGGTGGCGCGCGCGCTCGTCAGCCGGCCAGCCCTGCTGCTGGCCGACGAGCCGACCGGCAACCTCGACAGCCAAAGCGCCGCCGGCGTGTTCGATCTGTTCCGCAGGTTCAACGCCGAATTCGGCTGCGCCGTGCTGCTGGTCACCCACGACCCGCGACTGTCGGGGCAGTGCGACCGGACGGTGACCCTCGTGGATGGGCGGATCGCGAGCGACACCCGAAGCCCCGGCGAACGCAGCATGGCGAACGTCGATCGAGGGGTCTGATGCGTGGCCATCGCACTTCGCCGTTTTCCGTGACGCTCGGCGGATGATGCGGGTGGCCGCGCCGACGACTGGACAGCAAGATCCGGGCAGCCGAGCTTGCAGCGCGGGGTCGTCGCGCCGCGGCGCGGTTCGTTCATCGCCAGAAGGCGATCCGCCACGTCGAAGCCTCTGCGCCGTTTCCACCAGCCGCTCCGGGAACCTCGTTTCGCGTTTCGGCCGCACGCGCGAGCCGGAGTTCGTGACGCCCCGCCGACAGGGCGCGCACGTCGATCAGCGCGACGAGGGCAGGGCGATCGGTGCGTGCATCGGCCCCGAGTTCGAATTGCAGCGCGGGTAGCGGACTGCCGTCCAGGCTGACTGCGCGCAGGCGTTGGAGGCAGTCGAGCGCTGCGGCGGCTCGCGCGTCGCCGGTCGTTGAAGCAACGGAAGGACATCGATCGCGCAACGCGATGGCGTCGTGCTGTGGATCGTACGGCACGACGAGTCGCAGGTAGGGGCCCGTGGCGATCATGGACGCGATGAACGGCACGGGTGGATCGCGCGCGGGATTGCGCTGGTCGTCGTAGTGCGCGCTGTCGAGCGTGCGGGAGCCGTCCGCGAAGCGTGGAAAGAGGTCATAGTTGCCGAGGCTGGCCGGCGCCTTCTGGTAGGCGAACGACAAGGCGACGGCGACGCCGATGACCAACGTCACGAACGTCGTCAGCGCGACCGCGCGGCGCTCACCGCCGTGGCTGGCGAGCAGCGAGAAGATCGGATTCGCGGACTTCTGGGTCAGGCCGATGCGCGCATAGAGGCCGAACAGCGCGGACAGCGCGCGTCGCGCGAAGCCGCGTTCGCGCAGGCGATCACCGCGATAGCGGTCGACGAGGCTCGCGGCGAGCAGCGGCAGCAACGTGATCGCGAGACAGGCGAGCAGCAGATCGCCTGCATCCGCCGTTGCGCCCGTGAAGGTCGCGATTGCAAGGGAAACCGCAAAAAGCGCGGTCACCAGCACGCTGATCATGAGGAACATCGACGCCATCATCACGCCGACCGCGAACACGATCGTGGCGCGGTTGTCGACGCGTTCGATCGCAGCGTCCGCGCTGCCGTGGCGGCGGATCTCGAGCGAGCGCTGCACGACTCCCATGCGCAGCTTGTCCCAGCGGATACCGCCGGGATAGATCGAATGCATCCCCACCATCGCGATCCACTGGGCGCGCAACAGCAGATGCATGGAGAAGGTCACGGCCAGGATCAATGCCGTGCACTTCAGGTACACGTACAGCATCAGGATCGGGTCGCCCCACAGTTCATTGAAGCGAGGCTCGAGCGCGAAGATCCGGTCGTCGAGCCAGCCGGGCAACTGCAGCATCGCGAACACGGCGACGCCGGAGATCAGGAGTTCGACCTCCCACGTCGGTGTCGTGCGCGGCGGCAGGCGCATCGGTGCATCGTCGCCGGGTGGCGCGGCAGGGTCGGACATCGGTGCTCCCCGAGTTGAACGCGCAGGCTGTCAAAGCGGATGCGTGGATGCAAGCGACGGAGTGCTGCCGCATGCCTGTGCGGGCCGGCCGCGGACCGAGCGCTGGAACGTGGCCCTCGAGGCGCGAGTGTCCGGCACGCGACGGCTTCGCCTCGCGCGAGCGCCTCCTTCGACGCCCCCGCGTCAGGTCCAACCCGGGTGCTGCGCCGCCTGCCGGATCCAGGCGCGGATTTCCGGCGCGCGCGCCTCGTCGAGCGTGCGGATCTTGACGTAGCGCGAGCCCTCGCCCTGTGGCGGCGCCGGATCGAATCGTGCGCCGGCGAAGAACACGAGGTTCACCGACACGTCATAGGCGACCAATTCGATGATCCACCCGCGCTTCGGGAGCCCGTAGTGCGCCTTCTTCCACTTCACGGCGTAGTGCAGTCCTGGAATCGTCTCGCGAATGAGGCGGTCGAGATACGTGACGATCGGCTGCAGGTCCGGCATCGTGCGTGCGAGCCATGTCGCGACGTCGGCGTGGTCGTTCGACGGATCGGGTGGCTTGCGAGTCGTGTTGTTCGCGGGCGCCTTCGGCATGTGCAGGGCCTCCAGTCGTGCTGCAGCGGAACGGACGTCGCGCGACCGCGAAGCGGCGTGGTCGCGCGGTGCGGCTCGTCGCGGATCAGCCCTGCGAGGGCTTCCATTCCGCGGACGGCGTCACGTTGACCATCCAGGGAATGCCGAAGCGGTCGACGAGGGAGCCGAATCCGGGCGACCAGAACGTCTCGGCGAATGGCATCACGCGCTTGCCGCCTTCCGACAGGTGTTCGTACCAGCGGCGCGCCTGCTCGATGTCGTCGGTATGCAAGGTCACGTCGAAGCCGTTCTTCGGCTTGCCGATGTTGGGCGCCCACTCGCTGTCCATGTCGGCGCCCATCAGGGCCTGGTCGCCGACCTCGAGCCAGCAGTGCATCAGCCACGAGGACTTGTCCTCGGCGATCGGCATGCCGGGCGGTGCATCGCCGTACTCGAACGCGGCGGTGATGCGGCCGCCGAGCACGCGCGCATAGAACTCGAACGCTTCGCGGCATTGGCCCTGGAAACTCAGGCTGGTGACGATTTTCATGGTGGATTCCTCGTGCTCGGGTACGGTCGGTCCGGGATCATTCCCGCGCTCCATTCGGGCAGCGCTACCTTGACGACGCATGACGGCATCGCGGATCGACAGACCTGCTTCGGCCGCAGCGGAGGGATCGTCCCTGGCGCGACACGCGGTGCGCGTGATCCGGGCTATCCGGGCGACCACAGGGCCACTCGACGGGCGTGTGTGATCAGGGAGTGATCCGCACGGCGTCAAACACCGCGTCGGCGAACGCGAGTTCGTGCCCGCCCTCGAACACCACGGCGAGGGTGTCGTAGTTGCCGCGGACGAATCGACAGCCGGTGACGCGCGCCTTCACGAGCGGCGAAAGCTCCGGGACCGTGCAGCGCCCGAGGTGCAGCATCCGCAGCCGCGCGTTGCGGCCATCGGGAAGGGTGAAGTCGGCATCGAGCGCGGTGGCGTAGTTGCGATCGAAGCGGAAGCCGAGCCATTCGGCTCCGACGAGGTCCTCGAAGCTGCCGCGCACCGCGACCGGCTTCGGCCGTGGGCGGTCGAAGCCCGCGCCTTGCGGGTCGTCGCAGGCGAATCCGTGATCGAAGAACCAGTCCGCGAGGGCATGGACGGGTTCGGGATCGTCGACGCCGTGCATGGCCCAGTGCAGCTCGGTCGGCGAAAAATGCAGTTCACCCATCGGAAAACCTTCGACGTGCCCGCGCGTGACGTCGCCGACGAGCTGCGTCTGCGGGTGGGCGGCGCGCAGCGCGTCGACCAGTGCCTGCCGTGCAGCGAGCGCCGCGCTCCTGGAGCGTGACTTGGGCTTGTAGGGCTTCAGGAAGAGATCGAGGGCCATCGCGTCACCTGTGCAGGGGAAAGCGGGGTGCGGCGTCGACGCGTGTCGCTAGCTGCTGTCGTTGCGGAACCGCGTGACGCGCTTGCGGAACTCGCGCGCGTTGTCGCCCTTGATGCGCGACTCGCGCGTGCCGTTGATCACGTCGACCTTGCGATCACGCTCCGCGCCGCGGATCGGCTTGGCCTCGATCTTCGTCTCGCGTTCGAACGCGTGCGACTTGTCGGTGTTGCGGTAGTAGCGGTAGAGCGCCCAGTACAGCGCCGTGCCGCTTACGGGACCGAGTGTGAGCAGCCAGAGTCCGCCGTCGTCGCTCATGAATGCGCCAGGATCCAGAGGGCGATGCCTTCGACGAAGGTGCCGACCGTGAGGGCGGCGAGCAGGAGCTTCCACTGCTGCACGGGAATGCTGCCCATCGTCTCTCCAGTGCGGCCGTTGACCGCGATGTAGTGCAGCAATCCGCCGTTGCGACCGGGCTGGTGGTAGGAGTACAGCCACACCGGCAGGTACATCGAAACCCAGCGCGTGCCGTGCACGTCGAGGGCCTCCTGTTCCCAGCGTACGCCCCGGTCGTAGCGTTTGACCGAATCGAGGACCTGCGATCGCGCAATCGACAGCAACTGGTCCTCGAGTAGAGGGTGCAGGTTGTCGACGTTGCGATCGCGCTTCTCCGACGAGTGGCCGACGAGGTAGGACGCATTCCACTTCACCGCGTTCTTGGTGTCGAACGGCAGGATGGTGTTGATGATGTTGTTGGTATTGACGCGCGCGTCGAGGTTGCCGCGTTCGCTGGACGATTCGAGCGGCAGGTCGTCGACGGTGAAATCGACGTGGCGGCCGACCTGGTACACGTCGGCGTCGTAGTAGGTCGTCTTGTTGTTGCCGCTGCCGCGCGTGTAGCGTCGCGTCTCGATCTCGCCCTTGCCGGAGACGTCGGCGCTCGCGTTGCCGTCGACGATCATGTAGGGCAGGTACACGCCCGTCACGTTCTCCGGCGTGAACTGCTCCTTGAATTCCTTGAGCGCGAACAGCCGCCGCTTGTGCACGAACTGGCGGATGCGCGCGACCGCGTCCTCCTTGCGGATGTGGAACGGCAGCACCGCGTCGGGCACCGCGCCGTTCGGCACCTGCTCGTTGATGCCGAACACGTGCCGGCACCAGTGGCAGCGCGCGGTCATCGCATGGCCGGTGTTGACCGTGACCTGCGCGCCGCAGCCGCTGCACTTGAAACTCACGAGCGCCGAGGAATCGGCTTCGATGTCGCGCGCGCCGGACGCGACGACGGTGCCGCGGAGTTCCGCGATGCCTTCGCCGAGCCCGAACGCATCCTCGACGCGCTCGGCTTGCCACTCGTTGCGGCAGAACTGGCACACGAGCAGGTCGCTGCCGATCTTGTGGCGCACGTCGGTCGCGCCGCATTTCGGGCAGCGGTTGACGCCGTCGCGCAGTTCAGCCGAGGCGGTGTCGATCGCTTCGGGATCGGGTGCGAGCAGTTCGTCGCGGATCGGCTCGGGCAACGTGGCCGGGTCGATCGGGAAACTGCCCGCGGGCGGCGGCACGTCCTGCGGCGATCCGGGGCCGACCGGGGCGGGCCCCGGCGGCGGTGGTACACGTGGGGTGGCCATGGCGGGCGCGCTGGGACTTACAGGCCGAGTGCCTTGGCCTTGAGCGCGTCGTAGTCGGACTGCGTGATGAGTCCGCGGTCGAGCATCTCCTTGGCCTTCGTGAGTCTCGCGACCGGATCGTCCGCCGCGGGAGCGGCCGGCGCGACGGGTTGCTGCAGGCCGGCGAGGCCACCCATCATGCCCGAGGCCATGCCGATGCCCATCATGCCGGCCGCGCCGCCGGTTTCACCGGCCGACTGCATGCCCTGCGCGATGCTCGCCTGCAGGTTGGAATTTCCGCGCTGGCCGGCCAGCGCGTCGGCGCGCTGCACGGTCTTGAGCAACTCGCGCGTATTGGCGTCGTACTCGATCGAGACGATCGCGGTCTTGACGATCGCGAGGCCGCGATCCGAACGCCACTGGTACGCGTTCTCGACCGCCTCGGACAGGCTCTTCGCGAATCCGAGAGAGTCCTGCTGCAGCTTCGTGATGCGATTGCCCTTGCCGGGATCGTTCGAGTACAGGCTGAACGCCGGCGCGAGCGAGGCGACCACTTCGTTGAACAACTGGCTGGCGGCCGCGTTGTCGAGGTCGGTGAAATCGAACACCTGGCCCGACTGCAGGTACGACGCGGGCACGTAGTTCTTCACGAACAGGATCGGATCGACGATCTTCAGCGTGTAGGACCCGCGCGTGACCGCGCCGACCTGGGTGCCGAGGAACGCGTCGTCCCAGTAGATCTCCGACTGCGTGCCGAAGCGGTTGTCCGGCAATTCCTTCAGCGAGACGAAGAACGCGGCCTGCTGCGAGCCTGGTTGGCCGCCGAACTTGAAGCGTTCCCAGCTCTGCTTGACGAGCGACTCGACGAGGTCGTCGCCTGCGAAGATCGACTTCGAATTGATGTCGTCCGATCGCCACTCGTAGCCGCCCGGCTCGGCCGCGAACCCGGTGACCTGGCCGTCCTGGAACAGCAGCAGGCCGTAGCCCTCCGGCACGACGATCTTCGAACCGTTCGTGATGATGTTCGCGGAACCCTTGGTGTTGGAACCGCGACCGGCGTTGGTGCCGCGTGGTACTGCGGCGAACAGCGCAGCCGTCGGGGCCAGGCCGTCCGGAACGGTATGGAAGTCCTTCCACTGGTCCGCGAGCATGCCGCCGACCGAGCCCACCACTGCCTGCACCAGACCCATGAGACCTCCCGCCGCGGACACGGTGCCCGCCGATTCGCGCCACTATACCTGCGCGCATGCGGGGTGCGCGATGCGCTCTCATCGTCGACGCAGTCGGCGCATCGGGATCGATGCCCGCGGGCGGCGAGGCGGCGCAATGACCCCGCAGCGGTCGCGTGCGACGACCGCAACCGGCATCACGCGGCCGTCGTCGAGCGCGGCGACGCGTTCACGGATAGGAGGAGAGCTGAAGCGGAAGGACGCGCGCGCAATGCATGCGGCGGTCGGTGCGCGCGCTCGCAGTGGGCGGCGCGATTCGATGGAAGGTGCCGTGCCTGGGAGGGCGATGCGACGGCGAGGGTGCCGCGGTCCGGGAGGGTGCGGCGCACCCTCCCGGTTGTTTCCGATGCGGCATGGGCGTCAGGACGACGCCCGTGCCATGTGCCTTACGGATCGAAGCCGTCCGCGAAGATCACGTCGTTGCCGGCGCACACCGTGCAGGTTTGTTCGCCCGGACCTTCCGCGACCTGCAGCGACCAGCTGTCGAGCGCGCCGGTGTCGCCGGACGCATTGTCGCTGATCGTCAGCACCCAGTCGCCGACCGTGCTTTCACCCGAGAAGGCGGCCAGCGGGTCCGTCGGCGCGATCTCGGGCGACGCGCCCGGCCACGGCGAGGTTCCGGGGCAGACGTCTTCGTTCGGCGCAAAGCCGTCGCCGAACAGCGCCGCGATGTTGTCGACGCTGCAACCGAACGTGCTGCCGGGCACGCCCGGTTGGTCGAGCAGCTGCACCGTGGTGCCGCCCGGGCTCGTCAGCGAGATCTTGACGTCGCCGACCCAAGTGTGCGTCGCATTCACCACGACACGCAGGTCGTAGATCGAGACGTTCTCGGCAATCGACAGCGTCGAGGTGATGCCGGCAGGCGAGTTGTCCGGGATCGCGACGCCGGGGCCGGTACCGGCCAGCGGGGTGAAGGTCGGCGCGCCCGCGGTGCCGACGTCGACGTCGATGCTGCCCGATGCGCTTCCTTCAGCCGCGGTGACCGCGATCGGCTGCGTGAACGAGGTGAGGCAGGCAAAGCCGGGGTCGACGAGGACCTCGAAGTTTGCGGTCGCGTTGTCGCCGTCGTTGAGGTCGCCGAGCTGGGCTTCGGACACGATATAGGTGATGCCGGCCGGAGCGGGCAGCGGCAGCGAGGCGACCACATCGGTGAAGTTGCCGCCCGAGGCCGCGACCGGAACCGAAATCTGCAGGGTCTCGCCCGGTTCGACGATGCCGTTCTCCTGGCCCGGCGCGCTGGTGCAGACGTCGGCGATCGTGGCCGCCCCGGTCTGCACGGCCAACGCGGGACCGCAGCTCGCGGGGATCGCGACTTCCCATTCGCCGGTCGGCGGCTGCGTGCTGAGCGGATTCAGCGCGCCGGTGCCGAGGTCGAAGGTGCCGTAGGTGTAGGTGCCGCCACCGGTGTAGATCGCAGCGTACAGGTCGCCGCTGTCATCGAAGTCCATGCCCTGCGCGAAGTTGGCCGCGAGGCCGTGCGTGCCGATCAGCGTCGCGGCACCGGTCGCGGGGTCGATCGAGTAGAGCGAGTCGGTGTCGATTGCATGGCCGTACATGTCGCCCGCGCAGCTCATCGCGACATCGATCATCAGCGTGACGCCGGCGCCGAACGGGCCGACGAGGGAGGCCGCGCCGCTCGCGAGGTCGAGCGAGTAGAGATTGGTCGCAGAGGACATGTAGGCGGTGGTGCCGTCGCCGGCGATGGTCAGGCCGGTGACCTCGGCGGGAACGTCGCCACTGACGTTCGCGATCGGCGTGAACACGCCGGTGCCGGTGTCGACCGTGCCGAACGGGAACACGCCCGCACCGGTCTGGATCGTGTAGAGCGTACCGGTCTGGTCGAAGTCCCAGGCGTAGAACGCGTCGCCCGGATTGCCGACGAAGGTCTGGCCGGCGAAGTCATTGAGCACGTACGAGTACAGACCGACGTTGTCGCGCATGTCGTACTTGAAGCCAGGATCGGTGGGGTCCTGCGGAACCGGACCCAGCGGCTGCACGTAGGAAGGCGCATAGGGCAGGCACTGGTCGGCATAGCCCGCGGGCTCTGCCATCGCACTGTTGGCCAGGCGTGCGCAGTCGAGCACTTCGGATTTCTGTGGCATGTGCCTGGAAGAGGGGCCGTGAACCTGAGCGACGGCGGCACCCGACAGGGCGACGCAACACGCTGCAAAGATTGAACGGGAAAGTGCGGTCCTTCTGGTCCTGATTGACATGGCAGTCCTCTCGTGAAGTGTTCAAGCCAAAGCTATTCAATTGCCTGGTTGGTGTCGCCCATCCATCTTCCATACTTGCGCGACGCGACAATGTACCACGCCTCCGCACCCGGACATGTCGCGTCGCATCGGGGCGGGCCTGAATAATGCCCGCGGGACTCGTGCGTCGGGTACCCGATCCGCTAGAGTTCCGCGTCTGGGCCAGCCCGTGGCCACGAGGAGTCTCCCGATGCGCAAGTTCCTGATCCCGTTCGCATGTGCCCTGGTGTTGTCGGCATGTGCCACCACGCCGGCTCCCCCGGCCGTGCCGCCGAGTGCGGAAGCCACGCCGCGGCCTGCCGATTCGGAAACCGCGCGCCTCAATGAATGGTTCGAACGCAAGTACGAGGAGCAACTGCATTTCAGCCCGCTCCAGCTCACGTTCCAGGGGCGCAAGGAGCTCTACGACCAGCTCGACGACATGTCCGTTCAGGCGCAGCGCGACCGCGTGGCATGGCAGAAGGCGAGCGTCGACGAAATGCAGCGCACGTTCGACTATTCGCGTCTCGGCGACGAGGCCAGGACCTCGTACGACCTGTGGAAGCTGCAGTACGAGTACGCGCGCGACGCGTTGCCATTCATGTCGGACGGTTATGCATTCGACCAGATGAACGGCGCGCAGGGCTTCCTGCCGACCGTGCTGATCAACTTCCACAAGGTCGACGAGGAAACGGACTTCACGGCGTACGTCTCGCGCCTCGAGGCGACCGGTCGCGCGTTCGACCAGTTGCTCGAGCGCGCGCGCGCCTCGGCCGCTGCAGGCGTGCGCCCGCCGAGGTTCGCCTACGAGGGCGTGATCGAGCAGTCGCGCAAGGTCATCACGGGCGCGCCATTCGGCGCCGGCAAGGATTCGGCGTTGTGGGCGGATGCGCAGGCCAAGGTCGACGCACTCGCGAAAGCCGGCAAGATCGACGCGGCTCGCGCTGCGGTGCTCAAGGAGGATGCGCGCAAGGCCCTGCTGGAGCAGGTCAAGCCCGCCTACGAGCGCGTGATCGCGTGGTGCGAGCAGGAGCTGCCGAAAGCGCGCGTCAATTCCGCGGGCGTCGGCACCACGCATGCAAACGGCAAGGCGTACTACGAGAACCAGCTGCGCCGGATGACGACCACCGAGATGGGCGCCGAAGAGATCCATGCGCTCGGCCTCGCGGAAGTCGCGCGCCTGCGCGGGGAGATGGAAGCGGTGAAGGCGCGCGTCGGCTTCAAGGGCGACCTCGAGGCGTTCTTCGACTTCATCTCGTCCGATCCGCAATTCAAGTTCCCGAACACCGACGCGGGCCGCCAGGCGTACATCGACGAAGCGACGCGCGCGATCGCGAACATCAAGAAGGAGCTGCCGCACTACTTCGGCCTGCTGCCGAAGGCGGACCTCGTGGTCAAGCGCGTGGAAGCGTTCCGCGAGCGCGACGGCGCCGCGCAGCACTATTTCCCGGGTACGCCGGATGGATCGCGGCCGGGCGTGTACTACGCGCACCTGTCGGACATGAACGCGATGCCCAAGCCCGAACTCGAGGTCATCGCGTACCACGAAGGGCTGCCGGGACACCACATGCAGATCTCGATCGCGCAGGAGCTGACCGGCGTGCCGAAGTTCCGCACGCAGGCCGGGTTCACCGCGTACGCGGAAGGCTGGGGCCTCTACGCGGAGTGGCTCGCGAAGGAAATGCCGAATACCTACGAAGACCCGTACTCGGAATTCGGTCGCCTGAGTTCGGAGATGTGGCGCGCGATCCGCCTCGTGGTCGACACGGGCATGCACGCGAAGGGCTGGACCGAGGAACAGGCCGTCGCGTACTTCGATGCGAACAGCGCGATTCCGATCGCCGCGATCCGTTCTGAAGTGCAGCGCTACCTGATCATGCCGGGACAGGCCACGGCCTACAAGGTCGGCATGATCCGCATCCAGGAACTGCGCAGGAAGGCCGAGCGCGAGCTTGGCGATCGCTTCGACATCAAGGGCTTCCACGACGCGGTGCTCGGCGGCGGTGCGCTGCCGCTGACGCTGCTCGAGCGTCGCGTCGACGAGTGGATCGCGGGGCGCAAGCAGGTGTGATGCATGCGTGAACCGGTTCGTACCGAGTGCAGCGGTCGGTCGCTGCGCTCGGCGCGAACATCAGGAAGACGCGTTCGCCTTGGGCGCAGGCCGAAGGCCGGAGTCGAAGGGCCGCCGTGGGCGCACGTCGCACGTGCGCATGCGCTTCGACTCCGCGGCCTGCGGCCGCTGCGCTCAGCGCGAACGGAAGTTTCAGCGGCCTGCGGCCTGCGCTCAGCGCGAACGGAAGTTGCGCTCAGCGAGCTGCAGTCGCGCGCTGGTCGAGCTCGTGGTGGATCAAAGTCACGCACTGCGACGCGAACAGCATCACCGGTCCGAGTGAAATCCGCCTCGTGCCGAGCCGCTCGAGGCTGTTGAAGGTCTTCTTCGGCATCGGGATGTGGTCGGTCAGCAGGAAGCAAGGGTTGCCGTCGAACGCCTGTTCCCGGATCGACGTGCCCTGCGGGTCCATCACGAACAGCGCATGGTCGGCGGCGAGCTCCTGCACCAGGCGCTCGAACGCCACCGTGCGCACGCTGATGCCAGGCTCGACCGGTCGGGTTTCGTCCTTGCCCATGCCGCGCGAGGCGTCCAGCGCCTGCGCGATCTTGCCGAGCAGCGCGCGTTCGTCGAAGCCGCCGAAGCCATGCGTCGCGTTCGCATCGAAACGGATCGCGCGCGAATAGTCCTGCGTGCTCTCGAGCACGAGGAAGACGACGACGTCGGCCCGATGCGATTGCGCGACGAAGATCGCGTTCATGAGCGTGTGCGCGAGGATCTCGACATGCGCATCTCCGCCGATGGCGGCGAGCAGCTTCGCGCTGTCGGTGGGGGCCGCGCGTGCGCGCAGGACGAAGGTTCGCATCACGGTCCCGCTCGAAAAAAACGCAGCGTACCGCAACCCCGGGCGCCGCGTGCCGGTGCGTCGGCGTGTGCCGCCCGGCGCCGCATGCAGGCGGACGCGTGCGCCCGGCTGCGCAGCATCGATCCAGCGCGACGAGGCGAAGAGCTCGCGCAGTGCGCGTCGACGGTCTTCCCCGCGACGGCCGAAGGTCGGTCGCGAAGCGTGCGCTCCGCAGCGTAGCGGCACCGAATGCGCGCTCAGCCGTGCCGAGGCTCGATCAGGTCGGAGAGGTCGAAGCCCTGTTCGCGCGCGAATCCGAGGAAGGATGCGCGCGTCGCGGAATCGGGCTGCGGGGTGCGCGAGAGCAGCCAGAGGTTGGTCCGATCGGGCGTTCCGACGAGCGCGGTCCGGTATTCCCTGTCGACGCGCAGGATCCAGTAGTCGCCGCGCGTGAACGGGATCCAGCGCAGGCCCTCGGGCAGGAAGCTGACTTCGAGTTTGGCATTCCCGCTGCCTTCGAGCACGCGCGCCTGTCCGACGGACTGCTTCGGCTCGCCTTCGCCATCGAGCGCGCGGTTGTCGACGCGGATCGTCCCGTCGTCGTTGAGCGAGTAGGTCGCGGTGATGTCCGTGTAGTCCTCGCCCTCGAAGCGCAGCGGCTTGCGCGCGATCTCGTACCAGGTGCCGAGGTAGCGCGCGAGTTCGACGGAGGTGGCGGTCGCGGGTTCGCGCTCGTGGTTCATCGCATGGCTCCTGCTCGGCACGGATTCACGTTCTAGCGGAGCATCGATTAACCGCGCTCGACCGGCGCCGGTGGAGCGTCGTCGCGCGATCACGATGGTCGCGACCCCATCCCGATGGCGACATGCCGGCGTGGCCGCGTGCCGCGGCGTCGAACGCTGGGTGACGTCAACTTCCGCGACGGTGGGGGCGAGGCGGATCGCGTCAGCGCTTCGCGTCGACCGCATCGAGTCGCGCGAGCAGGTCGCGCGCGTACGGTGACTGCGACGCGCGCAGGCGCGGAACCAGCGACGCGCGCGCCTCGGCGGATTCGCGTGCGCGACCGCGCGCTGCGAGCAGGGCGACGCGCGCGACCTGCACCTCGAGCAGGCGCGGATCGTCGGGCAGGTGGATCGCCTCGCGCAGCGCGAGCGCCTCCTGCAGCAGCGGTTCGGCGGCTTCGGCGTTGCCGAATGCGAGTTCGCTGCGCGCGAGCGCGAACAGCGGCGCGGCGACGAGGAAGTGCCGCGGCAGCAGGTTCGCACGCGCCGCCTCGACTGCGCGTTGCGCGCTTTCGCGCGCGGCGGCCGCATCGCCGCGGTCGATTTGCAGCTCGGCGAGTGCGGCGAGCGCGGCCGGTCGCACGCTGCTGCTCGCGAATGCGCGGTCGTCGAACGTCGCTGCGGCCGATTCGAGCAAGGCAGAAGCCTCGTCGAAGCGGTGGCGCAGGCGCAGCAGGTTGCCGAGATCGAGCTGCACGGCGGCCATCCGCAGCGCGCTGTCTTCCGGACGGCCGAGCTGGATCTGCAGCGCCTTGCGCAATACCTCTTCGGCATCGTCGTAGCGGCCCGCCAGCGTCAGGGTGGTGCCGAGGCTGCGCCAGGCGGACACCACCACGTCGGTGGTTGGGCCGAGCGTGTCGCTGAACGCCTGGATCGCGCGTCGCAGCGTCGGTACGGCGTCGTCGAACTGCCCGACGTCGCGCTGGTCGCGACCGGTCGCGAGGTCATACGAGGCGAGGTCGCGCAGGTTCACGCGCCCGCTCGCGCGCGCGCGGTCGGCGAGCGCGAGGCGCTGCGGCAACGCCTCCGCGATGCGACCGACGGTCTCCTGCAGCACCAGCAGGTTGTGGCGCACGATGTAGGTGTCGCGATGGTCCTCGCCGACGGTGCGCAGCCGGATCTGCAGCGACTGCTGCAAGGCGCGCTCGGCGCCTTCGAAGTCGTTGCGGTCGCTGAGCAGGCTGCTGAGTTCGTTGAGCGCGTGCGCGACGTGGTAACTGTCCTCGCCGAACAGCGCCTGCATCGTCGCGATGCCGGTGCGGAACGCCTGCTCGGCCTCGTCGAAGCGGTCGGTGCGCGCGAGCACGTTGCCGAGGTGGATCCAGGACTGCCCGACCGCCTCGCTGTGCGCGCCGAGCGAAACGCTGTCGCGCGCGAGCGACGCGCGCAGCAAGGCCTCGGCTTCGTCGAGGCGGCCCTTCTCGATCAGCACGGCGGCGATCACCGAGTTCGCCTTCGCGATCGATGCCGCGGTGCCGGTCCCGATCCTCGCGAGCAGTTCGAGGCCCGCGCGCGCGTGCTCGAGCGCGGCATCGTAGGCGTTGGTCTCGGCTTCCACCACGGAGATGCCGACCAGCACGCGCGCCTTCACGTCGTCGGGTACGCGCGGATCGTCGCTCGCGTCGAGTGCGCGCTGCAGCAGCGCCTTGGCCCGTTCGAAATCGCCGATCTGCACGTAGAGTTCGGCGATCAGCGTCGCTGCGTCGGACTCGACCGCGGGCTGCAGCTCGAACGCGCCCGCGATCTGGCGCTCGCCGCGCTCGAGCAGTTCACGCGCGCTGATCGGCTGGCCGCCGTGCGCGTCGGGCTCGGCCTGTTCGAACACGCCGACGAGGATCCGACGCACGCCCTCGGCGCGGTCGCTCTGCTGCATCGCGAGCTGCGCGGCGGCCTGCGCCTGCGCGGTCTGCTCGCGCGCGAGCCGTGCCTGCAGCAGGGCGGTCGCGAGCGCGGCGAGCAACGCGAGCAGCGCGACCGTCGCGAGGCCGACGCCGACACGGTGGCGCGCGACGAACTTGCCGAAGCGGTACGTCGCGCTCGCGCGCCGCGCGGCGATCGGCGCGCCTTCGAGATGGCGCCTCACGTCGTCGGCCAGCGCGTCGACCGTCGCGTAGCGCCGTTCGGGTTCCGCCTGCAGCGCCGTTTCGGTGATGACGTCGAGGTCGCCGCGCAGCAGGCGCGCCGGCACCGACGGATAGGGTTCGGGTTGCGCGGACGCGTGCCTGCGCTCGACCGCGGAACTGGGCAGCGCGCGGCGCGGATTGCTGATCGCGGCGAGGCGATCCAGCGACGAGGCGTTCGCGGCCAGCTGGTGCGCGCGTACGCCCGTGAGCATTTCGTGCAAGACCGCACCGAGCGCGAACACGTCGGTCGCGGTCGTCACCGGCTCCCCGCGCAACTGCTCGGGCGCCGCATACGCCGGGGTCAGCGCGTGCAGCTGGGTTTCATCGGCAGCGGTCGCGGACGGCCCGAGCAGGCTCGCGATGCCGAAGTCGAGCAGCTTGACGTGGCCTTCCCGGTCGACCAGTACGTTGGATGGCTTGATGTCGCAATGGACGACGAGTTGCCTGTGCGCGAACTGCACGGCTTCGCAGATTTCGAGGAACAGCCGCAGGCGCGCGTCGAGGTCGGGGCGTGAGGCGAGGTGCGCGAGCAGGGGTTCGCCATCGATGAATTCGAGTGCGAAGTAGGGCTCGCCGGCGGCGGTCACGCCGCCGTCGAGCAGGCGCGTGATGCGCGGATGTTCGAGCTTGGCGAGGATCTGTCGCTCGCGCAGGAAGCGCCGGCGCAGGCTCGCCGGGTCAACGCTCGCTCGCATGAGCTTGAGCGCTGCGCGTTGCTCGTACTGGCCATCGGCGCGCTCGACCAGGTAGACGACGCCCATGCCGCCGCGACCGATCTCGCGCAGCACGCGCCAGGGGCCGATCAATGATCCGATCGCCGATGCCGGCGCGACCAGATCCTGCCAGGCCTCGCGCGCGCGCGTCGGCGAATCGATCAGCAACGGCGCACTGTCGGCCGCTTCGTCGCCCTGCAGGAGGCTGACGACTTCGGCGCGCAGTTCGAGGTCGCCTTCGCAGAGCGCATCGAGTCGCGCCATGCGCTCGTCGCCCTGGAGCTCGACCACCTCGTCGAAAATCGCGGCGACCTGCTGCCAGCGCTGCGTGTCCATGCGCTCAGTCACGCGCTGCCCGCATCACGCGCGCATGACTGTGACGCCCGGCCTCTTCGCCGTCCACGCTCGTGTCCATCGTTTCCCTCGGGATGCGCGACTGCAGCCGCCTCGGTTCGGATTCCCGACCGCGCAAGACTTGCATCTCGAATCGCCCGCTGCAAGCCGCGCGTCGCGCCGGGCAGGGACCACGGACCCCACGCCCATCGCATCCCGGAGTCGTGGGGCGCGTGGCGGCTGCGCGAGGCCTCGTCAGAAGATCGCCTTCGGCGCGACCGTCGAACCCGACGCGCCGACGACCGGAATCGGGTCCATCGAGAACGCGAACACGTACGGATTGAGCAGCTTGCGCATCGGTGGCGGCAGCGGTGCGAGCTGTGCTGCGCGTTCGGCTGCGAACCCGGCCGCATCGTCGAGGTGCATCGATTCGATCAACGGCACGCCGCTCTTGGCGAGCAGGTGGTTGTGGACCGGGAACGGCACGCCTGCGGGGACGACCGCGTTCGGCTGCACTTCGACGAACGGCGCATCGGCGCCGACCGCGGCGACGCCGCGTCGGGTCAGCAGCACGGCGACTTCGAGGCCGATGCCGGGCGCCGCGAACGTCGGGCCAATGCCGGGCACGACATCGAGGTAATAGCCCGGATGGAAGACGCCGTCCGCATCGACGCCGCCGGTCCCGAGATGCCACTTCTCGCCATGGCCGGTGCGCACGACGACGACATCGCCGCTGCGGATGTCGCCGAGCCCGAGTCCCTGTGCCGACAGCGCCTGCACGAACATCGTCGCGGTGACTTCCTGGCCCGCCGCGAGCGCATGCCCGCCGTTCGCGTGTCGCGCCACGTCGACGAGGATGCCGCGCGTGAAGTACGGCTTGAGCTGCTCGACCCCGAGGCGCGCGTACGCATCGTCGGGGCCGACGTCCGCGAGCAGCTGCGCGCCCGTGACCTGGTTGTAAAACACCGCGTCATCGAACGACGCACCCGGATGCGGCAGGTGGCCGAAGTGGTTGAGCGCATCGACCTGCGTGCCGAGCTGGCCGATCGGGAACGCAAACGGCAATTGCTCCGCGATGGTCATCTGGTCGAGCAGCTGCATCGGCGGCAGCCGCTCGAGCGCGAACGGCGGGCTCGCACCCGGGAACGTCGGCATCCCGCGCTCGACCTCGTGCGCGAGCCGGAAGCTGCGGCCGGTGGCGATGCGCAGCACTGCTTCGTACACCTTGGCCGGCGTCTGCGTGTTGCTCGCGCCCGCGCTGTCCGCCGCGCCCCACGGCGAGGGGCCCGGCGCGGGATCGTAGGTGGCGAGGTCGAACGGTGGCAGCGACTGCGCGAATGCGGGGTCGTGGGTCGCAACCGTGCAGGCAAGGCTGGCGAGCGCGACGGTGCCGAGCTTCCGTATCAGGTTCAATTCGTGTCTCCCGTTGGCGGATGGATTCGGGGAGCGCGCGGGCGTGCGGCCACCTGCGTGGCCGCCGTCAGGATTCCGCAGCAATGGACATTCCCCGTCAGATCCCACGGCGTGCGCCGTGCGCGGAGGCCATTGCAATGTGTGACGGCCGTCATGGTGGCGACGACGACGGATTCGCGCGCGCACTTCGCGCGCCGTGAGCGACCCGCATCGACCCCGTCGCGGCGCCGGGCGTCGCAGGATCCGGCCGGCGCGCCTTCACATCGATGGCTGTGCGAATGCGCGGGGCCGTCGTACGCTTGCGCTCCACTCGAACCGATCGGTGCGCGCGTGGCTGACCCGAGAAGCCCGGACTGCAACTGGACCGCACGCACGATCGAGCGCATGAACGCGCGCCTCGGCGTGCAACCCGACGACGACGTCGGCATCGAGGACTGGCCCGCCGCCATGTCCGATCCCGCGCTCGTCGGTGCGGCGCTCGACGCCTACGACAGCGACGCTACCGGCCATGACGGACGCGCGCTCCTCGTCGAGTGGCTGCTGAACACGTTCGAGTTCTGTTCGATCGAACGGGAAGGCAATTCCGACTGGCGCCGCACGCTCGATCGCATCGAGCGCGATTTCGACGAGCATGCAGCGACGGTGCGCAGGTGGGCCGAGCCCGACGACGGTATTCCGTGGCTGGTCAGCGAGGCGATGACCGCGGTGCTCGCGCGGCGCGTGGCCCGCCA
Source organism: Lysobacteraceae bacterium (assembly GCA_004143945.1). GTDB lineage: Bacteria > Pseudomonadota > Gammaproteobacteria > Xanthomonadales > Rhodanobacteraceae > Dokdonella_A. Next base: position 76,934 of record SEHB01000010.1, on the reverse strand, counting down.
GCGGGGCGCTTGACCCTGTCGCCCGCGGGTGTGGTCGACGTCGCGGGGCCAGCCCGTCGGATGCGGGTGTTCAGAAGCCGGTTGGATCGAACCCGTTCGTGAACAACCGCTCGAGTTCATACGCACCCATGTCGACGCGCGCGCCGACGATGCGCGGGCCGCCATCGAACGACGCGCTCGGCAGGCCCCCCGCGGGTGCGTTGGTGCCGGCATCCACGAGCGGCGAGCTGCGCTTCAGGCCCAGGTTCGTGCCCGACACGAACCCCGGTTCGACGCTGAGATTGCCGGTGCTCGTCGCGGGTTGCTCGGTGCCGCCCAGATCGTCGATATCGTTGTAACGCAGGCTCGCGCCCGCCACCGAGATCGCGAGGTCGAGGCCGGTGTTGTCCCACAGGATGTTGTCGGCGATGCTCCAGCTGCAGTTCGGGAATCCGTAGACGCGCACGCCGCCGATGTCGCCCGGCGCGCCCTGGCCGCTGCTGTTGCCGACGACCGTGTTGCTGATGAACGCAGCGGCGGCCGGAATGCCATAGCAATGGAGCGATGCGGCGCCGGCGCTGACCTGGATCGGCGTGTCCGCGTCGTTGTCGACGAACACGTTGCCGCGCACCGTGATCGAGCCTTCCGACAGCGCGTACAGCGCGCCGGCGGCTGTGCCGTCGTCGCCGTTCGTCGCATTGCCACGAAACAGGTTGGACTCGACTTGGATGTCGTAGCCGCGGTTGATCGTGAGTCCACCGGCGATGGCGGGCTCGAAGGACAGGCCCTGCACGAACTGCATGCCGTGGATCCGGATGCGCCCGCGCACGTCCATGGTGCCGCCGAGCACGAGGCCGGGGCGCTCGAATTCGCCATCGATCGTGCTGCGCAGGCCCGGAAGGCGCAACCCGCAATTCTCGGTCCAGCCTCCGCTGATCTCGAGGTCGGCGTCGATCGCGGAGAAATTGAACGCGCGGAAGCCGTCCGGCGAGATCGAGCGGTAGACGCCGGCTTCGATGCGGATCACATCGTCCTCGTCGCCATTCGACAGCGCGACCTCGAGCGTCGCCTGCAGTTCGTTCGCGTCGTCGACGCAGAAGGTGATCGCCTCTGCCGGAACGCTCGCGAGCGCCAGCAGGAGCGTGATCGAGGGAAGGCATCGGTTCATGGCGTCGGCACGAGGAGAGGCAATTTCCACGCATCCACGGCCTCACGCGCGGCGAGGGGCCAACGGGGTGCTTCGCCTGAGCGGCCGGTTCAGGCGCGCCGTGGCCTCGCCGAAGACTGCTGACAGATCCTGTCAGCGTCCTCGGGCACACTGGGTCTCCTCCGCCGCTGGGACCTTGCCAATGTCCGACACGCTCGTGTTCTACACCCATCCACTTTCCCGCAGCCGCCTCGCACGCTGGATGCTCGAGGAAACCGGGCTGCCGTACGAGGACAGGATCCTCGAATTCGGGACCACGATGAAGTCCCCGGAGTACCTCGCGATCAATCCGATGGGCAAGGTGCCGGCGATCCGCCATGGCGACGTCGTGGTGACCGAGAACGCGGCGATCTGCGCCTACCTCGCCGACCTCGTGCCCGACCGGCGGCTCGCACCGCCGGTCGGCTCGCGCGAGCGCGGCAGCTATTACCGCTGGCTGTTCTTCCTCGCCGGACCCACCGAGGCGGTGGTGACGGCGAAGTACGCGGGCGCGTTCGCACCGGCGCGCGCGGCAGGCTACGGCAGCGAGGACGACGTGCTGCGCGTGCTCGAGCAGACACTCGAGGGCAGGGAGCACCTCGCGGGCGATCATTTCACCGCGGCGGATCTCTACATGGCATCGCTGCTCGGCTTCTACCTGCAGACCCGCGCGATCGAGGCGCGACCCGCGTTCACCGCGTTCGTGCAGCGGCATGCGCAGCGGCCGGCCGCGGTGGCTGCGCGCGAGCGCGACGACGCACTCGCGGTGCAGTACCCCGCGTAACCGCGCGGACGGAATTCCGGCGCGACGCCGGGATCGGCCCGGCGCCACCGCGGCGAGCGTCAGCGTCGGTTAAAGCGGGCCACGGCAGCGTATCGGCGAGCGACGACACGGCCGATCCGATGCACCTGGTCCAGCGCCTGCGGGCTGCGCACGACAACGAGGGCCGACCGTTCCGGCCCACGTTGCGCGTGCGCGCGCGACCGTGCAGATCGCGATGAGCGCGCGCACGCGGGCGCCACGCGTGCGCATCGGCTGTGCCGGGTGGTCGATTCCCGCGCAGCATGGCCATCTGTTCCACGATGGGCCGAGCCACCTCGCGCGCTACGCGACGCGCTTCGACGTGGTCGAAATCAATTCGACGTTCCACCGTCCGCATCGGCAGCCCACGTTCGAGCGCTGGGCCGCGAGCGTGCCCGCCGGCTTCCTGTTCTCGGTCAAGCTGCCGAGGACGGTCACGCACGACGCGCGGCTGCACGGAACGGCGGGCGCACTCGACGCGTTCTTCGAGTCGGTCGCGGGGCTCGGCACGACGTTCGGTGGCGTACTCGCGCAGCTTCCGCCGAGCCTCGTGTTCGATGCGCGCGTGGCCGACCGCTTCTTCGCGATGCTGCGGCGGCGTTGCGATGCACGCATCGCATGCGAGCCGCGCCATTCGTCCTGGTTCGAACCTCGCGTCGCGCGCCTCTGGGAGCGGTATGCGATCACGCGCGTCGCGGCCGACCCCGCATCGCTGGCGGACGCCGCACGAACCGCGGGCAGTGCGCGCGCAGGCTGGACCTACCGGCGCTGGCACGGCTCGCCGCGCATGTACTACAGCCGCTATGCGGACGAAGCGCTGCGCGCGCTCGCGCGCGAGCTTGCGCGCGACGGTCGGCCGAGGACGCCTGCATGGTGCATCCTCGACAACACCGCGCACGGGCATGCGATCGCCGATGCGGCGCGCCTGCAGGCATTCGTCGCGCCGGCGACGGCGGGTCGACTGCACGAGCCGGACGCGTAGCGCGATCCATCCGGCGCGGCGTGATCCGGTCCGCGCGATGCAACCCTTTCGCTGCCGCGCGCATCAGAGTGCCGGCTTGCGCGCACTTGCGCCTCGCGACGCGTCGCCACCCCGCGGGCAGGGCGGTGCGGGCATGGATCATCCGGACTTCCAGGGAGCGTCAGGCGCATGCGTGCAGCGCAGGTGGTGGGTGGGGCCTTGTGTGCGTCGCTGTCGTGGTCCGCGTGCGCGATCGAAGTCGACGGTCGCATCGACCCGGCCGAATGGCAGGGTGCGCGCCACGTGACCGAATTCCGCCAGGTGCAACCGCTCAGCGGCGAGCCGGCCTCGTTGCCGACCGAGGCATGGATCCTCGCGACGCCCGAGGGGCTCGCGATCGGATTTCGCAACGTGCAGCCGGCCGGCGTGCCACGCACGCGCCAGCGCGTGCAGCGCGATTTCGATGAACAGGTCGATCGCGTCAACCTGATGGTCGACTTCGACGCGGGCGGCCGAACCGGATACAACTTCACGGTGTCGTCCACCGATGGCATCGCCGATGCGGTGATCACGAACGAAAGCCAGTTCAACGACGACTGGGACGGCAACTGGCGCCACGCGGTCAGCGAGGACGACGACGGCTGGTCGGTCGAGATGCTGATCCCGTGGTACATCGCGCCGATGGCGAGCGCGCAGGGCGGCACGCGCACGCTGAAGGTTTATCTCGACCGGGTCATCGGCTCCACCGGCGAGCGGGCCGCGTGGCCGTCCGCGAGTTTCGAGCGGCCGCGGTTCCTGTCCGACTTCGCGCCGGTCGACGTCGACGCGTACAGCCAGTCGCTGCTCGCGATCACGCCGTACGCGTCGGGCCTGCACGACTTCGTCGCCGGCGACGACGCGTTCGACGCCGGCGCCGACGTGTTCTGGAAGCCGAACGGGCAATTCCAGATGGCCGCGACCGTGAATCCGGATTTCGGCCAGGTCGAGAGCGACGACCTCGTCGTCAACTTCGACGCGACCGAGACCTTCATCAGCGACAAGCGGCCGTTCTTCACCGAGAACCAGGGACTGTTCGAATACACCACGCCGTCGGACTTCAGCCAGCTGCTGTATACGAGGCGCATCGGCGGGCCGGCCGACGACGGCGCGGGATCGGGGGACATCACCGCGGCGATCAAGGTCAACGGCAGCATCGGCGCGACCCAGTACGGCCTGTTCGCCGCGGACGAGGCGGACGAGGTCGGTCGCACGTTCACCGCGCTGCGGCTCGTGCACGATTTCGACACGCAGAACGTCGGGCTCATGATGACCAACGTCGAACGGCCGTGGCTCGACCGCGAGGCGAGCGTGTTCGGCATCGACCACAACTGGCGACCGACGCCGGCCTGGAACGTGAAGACGCGCGTGTTCGGCAGCCGCGTCGATGCGGCCGGCGCGATCGAAACCGGGCTCGGCGCGACGGTCTGGGCCGACTACGAGATGGGGCAGGGCTGGCGCCAGCAGTGGATCGCGATGCACTTCGGCAACGACCTCGAGATCAACGATGCGGGTTATCTTTCGCGCAACAGCACGAACTACCTGCACTGGGAATTGCGGCGCCGCTTCGCCGACCTGCCGCAGTCCTCGCGCTACGCGTCCAAGGACTGGCGCGGTCGCCTCAGCCGCAACTACAACGACCACGGCGAGAAGCTCAACGACCAGTTCCGGATGAGCCGCGAAGGCCGACTCCGCAACGGCAGCTACGAGTACGCGCAGGTCAACGTCAACAGCGCCGGCGTCGACGACCTGCTCACGCGCGGCAACGGGTCGGTCAGGAAGCCGGCGAACTTCGGCGCGTACTACCAGTTCCAGCGTCCGCGCAAGGGCGACTGGGCGCACGAGGTCGAACTCGAGGCCTTCAGCGGCGGCCTTTCGGGCAACACGAACCTCGGCTACAGCGTGATGTACGACGCGACGTATTTCGTCAGCGACGCGTTCAACCTGCATGCGGGCTTCTACAACGACCGCAGCCCGGACTGGCTGGTGTGGCAGCGCGAGAACCTGATCGGCAGCTTCCGCAGGCGCGAACTCGACTTCAATGCGGGCGTCGACTGGACCATCGACAGCCGCCAGGAGCTGCGCGTGAAGCTGCAGGCGATCGCGCTCGATGCCGGCCTGCGCCGCGCGTACCGCGTCGGTGCGAATACGCACGCGGTCGCCACCGGCGAACCGGTGGACGACTTCAACGTCACGAACCTCGGCTTCCAGATCCGTTATCGCTACGAGCTGGCGCCGCTCTCCTATCTCTATGTCGTGTACGGCCGCGGCGGCTACCGCGAGGACGCGTTTTCCGACCAGACCGGCCACTTGCTGCGCGACAGCTTCTCGCTTCGCGACGACGAACAGCTGCTGGTCAAGTTCAGCTACCGCTTCGAGCTGTAGCGCGCACGGGGTGCGGCCTTTGGCCTCACCCTGCCTCGATTGAGGGATCGGGAGCGCGGCCGCATCTCTCGGGGACACATGCGTCGGATCGCATCGATCCGCGCAGGCCCCGAACCCGAGGAGATCGACATGGCTGCCATCGCCGACCGATCGCGGCACGACGCGATCCACCCGTTCCATGCCGTCATGCTCGCGGGCACGGTCCCGCTGTTCCTCGGCGCACTGATCGGCGACTACGCGTCGTGGTCGACGCAGCAGGCTGCCGGCAGTGCATTCGCCGTGCGGCTGGTCGTCGGCGGCCTCGTGTTCGCGAGCGTCGCGATGCTGTGCGCGTTGTTCGAACTGTTCCGCGCGGAACGATTGCACGGGCGCTTCGCCGCCTACACCTTCGTGTTGCTCGCGACCTGGGGTGCGGGCCTCCTCGGTGCGCTCCATCACGCGCGCGATGCGGTCGCGGGTGCGCCGGCCGCGCCGCTGCTTTCGCTCGCGACGCTGGTGCTCGCAGTCGCGGCGACGTGGCTCGGATTCAGCGGCCCGCATCGTGCGTCGCGCGAGCCCGCGCTGGGCGGCGTCGCGCCGCCGGCCACCGCGCAGGCGCGCTAGCCCGCGTGCGCCACCGTGCGCCCGCGCCGGCCTCCGCCGAAGTACGTGCGCCAGGCGTAACCCCACGGGACGACCAGCACCAGCAGCGGCAGCGGCAGGAACGACGCCGCGATCTCGCCGGCCGGCGTGCCCCAAAGGCTGCCGGCCTGCCACAGCGGCCACGCGACGAACGCGAGCCAGATCGCCTTGTAGCCGATCGTGAAGAACATCAGCGGCAACCAGCGCAGCGGGCGGAACACGCCGAACAGCGCGAGTGCGGGGTAGGTCGCCCACGCCGAGATCGCGACCGCGCGCAGCGGATCCCAGGCACCCTCGTGCGCGATCAGCGCACTCCATGCGGTCGGCGCGACGAAAACGAGCATCAGCACGAAGAACAGGCGCAGGCCCCAGGCCTGCACCGGTCGCACGCCATCCTGGAGCGGGTCGGGCGACACGAAACGGATCAGCGGGTGGATGGGCATGTCATCAGTCCTCGGCAGGCGCGTCGGGATCGAAGGCGAGCAGGTCGCCAGGTTGGCACTCGAGCGCCGCGCAGATCGCCTCGAGCGTGGAGAAGCGGATTGCCTTCGCCTTGCCGGTCTTGAGGATCGACAGGTTCGCGAGCGTGATGTCCACGCGCGCCGCAAGTTCGGTCAGCGTCATGCGCCGCGCATGCAGGCGTTCGTCGAGGCGGACGACGATCGCCATGTCAGACCGTCCCTTCCAGGTCGGCGCGCATGCGCGCACCCTGGGCGAACACGCCGGACAGGACGAACAGCATCAGGACCGCGAGCCACGGCGTGAACGAGAAACCGCCGACGTGACCCGATTCCCATACGACCGAAGCGATCGCCGCGACACAGAGGCGCAGGACTTCGAGTGCGACCACGCGCCACGCGATCGCGTCGAGGTGGCGTGCGTTCGCTTCGATGAACGGGTCGCCGCCCCGCACGCTGTCGACGATCGCGAGCAGCCGCCCGAGGATCGCGTGCACGATGCCGGCGCCCGCGATCGCGATCAGCATCATCGCGAGCAGTCCTTCGGCGAGGCGCGGATGCGCATCGGCCCGCGCGAAGCCGAGCAGGCGATGCGGCCAGTCCTCGACCACGCAACCGATGCCGAACAGCACCCCCAGCGCGAGCGCGTACAGGAGGTTGAGCAGACCCAGTCCACGGATCACCGGGCGGGCGGCTGCGAGCGCGCGAGACGACAGGCGGGTCACGGGTGCATCCCCTTGCGTGTTATCGTTGTGCGATAATACGCATATCGAAGAACGATAATAATAGGCCGGAAGGCATGGTCTGGCGGGTCGGGGGCGATCCGTGGCCATCCCCGCAATCGAGGGCGAACGGCGCGCGCAGCGCGGACGCCGCACCCGTACCGCAGGAACGGCACGCGATCCGGTCTCTCCGCAGCCGCCATTCGCCGCGTCAAGCGACTATCGTCGCGTGATCGCGGGGCGCCCCGCACCGAAGCCGGAGCCGGTCCGATGACGACAGACGCGTTCGATTCCTTGCTCGCCCGTGCGCACGCGCATGCGGGCACCTTCCTGCGCGCCCTGCCGCAGCGGTTCGTCGGCGCACGCGCGAGTCGCGACGAGATGATGGCCGCGGTCGACGCACCCCTGCCGCAGCACGGCGATGATCCGGCCGCGGTGATCGACCTGCTCGCGGGTGCAGCCGGCCGCGGCGCGTCCGCCTGTGCGGCACCGCGCTATTTCGGCTTCGTGATCGGCGGTTCCTTGCCGGTCGCGCTCGCGGCGGACTGGTTGGTATCGACCTGGGACCAGAACGCCGGCATCCACGTGATCTCTCCGATGGCCGCCGCGATCGAGGAAGTCGCTGCCCGCTGGCTGCTCGAACTGTTCGACCTGCCGCGTGGCAGCGGCGTCGGCTTCGTCACGGGCTGCCAGATGGCGCACTTCACCTGCCTCGCGGCCGCGCGCCACGGCGTGCTGCGCGATGCGGGCTGGGACGTGGAAGCGGACGGACTCGCAGGTGCGCCGCGCGTGCACGTGGTCGCGTCGCAGGAAGCGCACGTGACCCTCGACGTGGCGCTGCGCTACCTCGGCTTCGGCACGCGTGCGCTCGTTCGCGTCGAATCCGACGCGCAAGGTCGCATGCGCGCCGACCGGCTCGCCGAGGTGCTGCCGACGCTCGCCGGGCCGGTCATCGTCTGCGCGCAGGCAGGCAACGTGAACACCGGCGCATTCGACCCGCTGCGCGAAATCGCGCGCCTCGCGCATGCGCATGGCGCATGGCTGCACGTCGATGGCGCGTTCGGCCTGTGGGCGCGAGCGAGCGCCTCGCGCAGCGCCGTGGCGGAGGGCATCGAACTCGCCGACTCGTGGGCGACCGACGCGCACAAGTGGCTCAACGTGCCCTACGACAGCGGCGTCGCGATCGTGCGCGACGCGGAGGCGCATCGCGCCGCGATGACGGTGTCGGCCGCCTACCTCGTGCAGACGCGCGGCGCCGAACGCGACGCGGTGGACTGGGTACCGGAGTTCTCGCGGCGCGCGCGCGGGATTCCGGTCTATGCGACGCTGCGCGCGCTCGGGCGCGACGGCGTCGCCGCGCTGGTCGATCGCTGCTGTGCGCACGCGCGCCGCTTCGCGGACCTGCTCGGCGCCGAAGCCGGCGTCGCGATCCTCGCCGACGTCGTGCTGAACCAGGTGCTCGTGCGCTTCGGCGACGACGACGCCCTCACGCGCGAGGTGATCGCGCGCGTGCAGCAGGACGGCACGTGCTGGGCGAGCGGCACGTCCTGGCACGGCGTGGCTGCGCTGCGCCTCTCGGTTTCGAACTGGGCCACCAGCGACGACGACATCGCGGCGAGCGCCGACGCGATCCTGCGGGCGTTCCGGTCGCTGCGCTGAGACCCCGGCCGCCGCGGACCGGCGCGCTCAGCGCGCTTCGAGCAGGCGTGCAACGAGCCGCGTGCCGAGCGCTTCGGCGGCGGCGGCGTTTTGCGAACTCATCAGGCGACCATCCTCGACCACATGCGGCGCATTCCCGGCGGGCGCGACCACGATCGCGCCTGCATCGCGTACGCGGCGTTCGATGTGGTAAGGCAACGCGTCGCGCCAGCCGAGGTCTTCGAAGAAGAACGCCTCGTCGTCGCGTTGCGGGAAGCACGCGACGCGGCGTCCGGAGAGCCACGGGGTCGTGTCGGCGGTGCGCAGGGGCAGCAGGCCTGCGATGCCATGCCCGAAGGTCGCGATCCAGCCGCCGCGGTCATGGATCGCGAGCGCGATCCGCGCGAGCCGCTCATCCCGCGCGAGGTCGATCAGGGCGCCGAGGCTGCCGGTGTAGACGATCGCATCGTAGCGTGCCGCGTCGATCCCGCGTGGCGCGCGCACCGATGCAACACGCCCGTCGCGCAGGTGCCGGTCGGCGAACTCGCGCAGCACGGGTTCACGTGCGAGGTCGGCTTCGAAGCCGTAGGCCTCGTTGCCGCGCACGAGCGCGGGTTGGCCGCTCGGCGTGACGAAGTCCACCTCGATGCCCGCCCGCTCCAGCAGCACCACCGGCCACGCGACCTCGCGCAGGTAGTTGCCCGTCGCGGTCGGGGCCCCGGACACGTGGTCGACGGACGTCAGCACCACGAGTGCGCGCGGCGCGGCCTGCAACGACGCCGGCAGCGTCACGAAGAGGGCCAGGACCAGGCTCGCGCAGCGCAACAGCGATCGCATCATCGGCTTCGTGCTCGTCGGGGGGGGCGGCGAGGGTAGGGCGTGGGCGGCTTCGCGCGCGCGCTGCCGCCACGGCACGGCGCACGGATCCAACATCTCGCCGCAGCGCCACGCTCGAACAGGCGAACGGAGAAAAAACGGAGGTCGATCGGACGGTTCGCGAAGGATTCGACCGGTGGTCGCGGGCAGGCTTGCGCCCGTCACCCCTGCAGCGAGCCCGACGATGGTCATCCGCATCCTCCTTGTCCTTTCCGCCCTCGCGTTCGCCCCCGCGCTGCGCGCGCAGGCCTGCGCCGAACACCTTTTCATCAGCGGCTACTTCTCCAACAACGTCGCGATCTATGACGCCTGCAGCGGGCGCTTCCTGCGCCAGCTCGACACGGCCGGCCGGATCCGCGGCGCACAGGCGGTGCGCATCAACCCGGCCGACGGCCTGATCTACGTGGTCAGCGAAGGCAACGACCAGATCCAGCGCTATCGCCGCGACGCGGGCTACACCTTCGTCGACGTGTTCGCGCAGCTCGCGGGCAGCCTCGACCCGACCGGGATCGCGTTCGGCCGCGACGGACGCGTGTTCGTCGCGAGCTATGGCCACGGCATCGTCGTCGAACTCGACCGGAATTCGGGTCAGGTCATCGGGTATCCACTCCCCGCGGGAAGCGGCTTCGCCGGAGCAGACAACGGCATGATGGTCAGCGCCGCCGGGCTGCTCTATGTGCCCGGCTACGACAGCAACAGCGTCGCACGCGTGAATCCGGCCAGTGGCGAGGTGAGCCGTCAATTCGTCGCGCCGCGCGCGGCCGGCCTCAGGCAGACGCGCGGCATCGTGGACGAAGGCGCGACGATCCTCGTCGGTGGAGAAGGCAGCGGCGAGATCTATCGATTCGATGCGAACACCGGCGCGCACGTGAACACGCTGATCAGCGGCCTCTCGCGGCCGACCGGCCTCGCGCTCGCCGCGGATGGCTCGCTGCTCGTGCTCGCGGCCAATCGCGTGCGCCGCTTCGACCGCAGCAGCGGCGCCGAACTCGGCGTGGTCGCGCTCGGCGCGGACGGCGCGATCTCGGGCGGCACGTTCATCGCGCTGGTCCCGGCGCCCGCTTCGACCGGCAGCGTGCCGATCACGAGCGGCTTCACCGGCGCATGGGTCGACGAAGGCGCGACCGGCCAGCTCGGCATGGGACTCGAGGTGCTCGCCGACGGAAACATCGTCGCGCTCGTCTACACGTTCGCGCCGGCCGGGGGACAGGCCTGGATCGGCGGTGTCGGACCGATCAGCGGCGACCACGCAACGATCACGATGAGCACGATCGATGGACCGGGTGGACGCTTCGCGCCGAACTTCGACCCGGCGCGTGTGCAGAACACGATCTGGGGCAGCCTCACGCTGCGCTTCAGCGACTGCAACCGCGGTACGCTCGAATGGGAGTCGCAGGTGGCGGGCTACGGCTCGGGCTCGATGCCGATCGAGCGTCTCACGCTGCCGGCCGGACTCGAGTGCTGAGTGACGCGTCGCGCACGCGGCGCAGGTCCGGGAGTTTCGGCGGGAATGCTACATTGCGCATTCCCGTCGCCTGAATCCCGGAACCGTGCATGTCCGCTCCCGACCCTGTTTCGATCGGCACGCCCGGCGTGCCCTGGGGCACCGCCGAGATCGCCGAATGGCGCGCTCGCCAGCGCAAGCAGCGCAGCCACGCCGCCGATGTGCTCGATGCGATCGATCGGCTGCGCGGACGATTCGACGTGGTCGAGTACGGTCGCCTCGACTACGCGCCGGATTCGTATCCCCTGCTCGCGCTGCGCAGCCGCGCGTGGCGAGAGGACCTGCCGATCGCGCTCGTCACCGGCGGCGTGCACGGATACGAGACCAGCGGCGTGCATGGGGCGCTGCGTTTCCTCGAGCGCCACGCGGTCGAGTACGAAGGTCGCATCAACCTGGTCGTCGTGCCCTGCGTGAGCCCGTGGGCGTACGAGCGCATCCATCGCTGGAATCCCGATGCGATCGATCCGAACCGTTCGTTCCGCGCAAAAAGCCCCGCGCGTGAATCTGCCGCAGTCATGGATCTGCTCGCGCCGTGGCGCGAGCGCGTGCTCGTGCATGTCGACCTGCACGAAACCACCGACAGCGACGAAAGCGAATTCCGACCCGCGCTCGCCGCGCGTGACGGCAAGCCGTTCGAGCCCGAAGGCATTCCGGACGGGTTCTACCTCGTCGACGACAGCGAGCACCCGCAGCCGGATTTCCAGCAGGCGGTGATCGCAGCAGTCGAAAAAGTCACGCACATCGCGCCGGCCGATGCGAACGGCGAGATCATCGGTTCGCCGGTGGTCGCGCGCGGCGTGATCCGCTATCCGCTGCGCGCACTCGGCCTCTGCGCGGGGGTCACCGACGCACGCTACAAGACCACGACCGAGGTCTATCCCGACAGTCCGCGCGCGAGCGCCGAACAGTGCAACGCGGCGCAGGCGGCTGCGGTGTGCGCGGCCCTCGATTTCGCGCTCGCGCGTTGAGGCGGAGGCCTCGAGCCCGGCCTCGTCGTGCCGGAATGACTGCAGTTCCGGCTCTGTGGGAGGGACTTCAGTCCCGAGCCTTTTACGCCAAATGCTCGGGACTGCAGTCCCACGACAAGTCCCTGGACGCGCCCGGAGCGGAATCCGGGGCGCTGCCATTCCCCGCGGCGCTCAACCCGCCGCAAAGCGCTCCTCGAAGAAGTCGGCCATCATGCGGAACGCGCGCTTCGCCGAGCGCTCGTCGTAGACGCAGTTCGGCGGCTCGTTCGATTCCGGTTGCGTGAAGCAGTGCACCGCGCCGCCGAAGTCGACGAATTGCCAGTCGGCGCCGGCCGCGTCCATCTCGTCCTTGAAGCGCGCGATCTTGGCGTCGCCGACATCGGCGTCGTCGGCGCCGTTGAGCACGAGCACGGGCGTCCGGACCCGGTTGCCTTCGGTCGGCAGGTGGGTGTCGAGGCCGCCATGCAGGCTCACGACGCCTGCGAGATCCGCGCCGCTGCGCGCGAGTTCGAGCACGGCCGAGCCACCGAAGCAGAACCCGAACGCACCGATGCGCTTGGGATCCAGCGGCGCGGTGCCGGCCTGCGCGCGCAGCACGCGCACCGCTTCGGCGACGCGCGCACGCAACGTGGTGCCGCCGTCGGCGTACACCTGCTTCACCGCCGCCAGCGCTTCCTTCGCATCCTTCGGGCGCACGGCGCTGCCGTAGACGTCGGCGACCAGCACCACGTAGTCGCCGCCGGCGACGGCCTTGGCCTTTTCGGTTGCCGATGCATTCGCGCCCAACCAGTTGGGCACCATGACGAGGCCGGGCCGCTGCGCAGTGCCGGCGTCGTCGTACACGATCGTGCCGCTGAAGCGACGTTCGCCGATCGTCCACTCGACCGGTTTCGCCTGCATCGCGGCGAGTGCAGGCAACGGAAGCAGGAACAGGCAGGCAGACAGCAGGGGAATGCGCATCGGGAAGCTCCGCGGCAGGGGTGCCGCATCATAGCGCCGAGCAGCTCACGGCCGTGACGATGGCTGCGCTGTGTCGTCGCGTCGGCACGCTCGCGCATCGCCTGCCGCCGGGCGCGTGATCAGCGACTGCGCACTACGGCCGGGCACCGATCGCGGGCACATCGGCGATCATCAGGTCGATGCCGAGCGAGGTCAGCGTGACGAGTGCGATCGCGCCGTCGGCCGATGCCGCGAGGCTGGGGCCGTTGCCGTTCGGGATGCGCTCGGCCCCGGCGCGGACGGGTTCGCCATCGGGAAGACGCAGCGTCCACAACGCGCCACGGTCGAGGTAGTGCAGCGTGTCGCCTGCGAGCGCGAGCGCTTCGCTGCCATCGTCCGTGGCGATCTCGCGCACCGGCTGCAGCGACGGCCATGGCGCGGCGCGCAGCGTGGTAGATCCCTCGTTGCGCCAGACCAGCCACTGCGGCGACGCGCGGTAGGCGGTGACGACGCCGACGCCGAGGTCCTCCGGCTGCGCGTGCGCGTCGTGCCATTGCATCAACTGCCCGCGACCGCCGCCATTGCCGGTCATGTAGACGAGGCGATCGGCGAGCTCGGTGCCCTGGAACGCGCCCGCATCGATCTGGTCGAGCGGCTGCGCGCGATCCTCGTCGAGGCGGAAGCGGTACAGGCGGGTGTGGCGGTCGTGGTAGGCCGTGATGACCAGCGCGTCTTCGCGCATCGACCAGACTGGGCGCACCCAGCGAGACTCCGGATCCAGCGTGAGCGCGCGCACGCTGCCGTCGCGCCGGTCATGCACGAACACCGATTCGCTGCCGCCGCGATTGCTGATCAACGCGACGCGCTGGCCATCGGGCGAGAACTCGGGCTGCGACTCGTAGCGGTTCGAGCGCGCGATCGCGACCCACGGTGCATCGGCCGACGCGCGCAGCCAGACGTCGGCATCGTAATTGGCTTCGGACCAGACCACGGCGCCGTCGGCCGCGATGTCGATCGATCGCGCACCACGCCCGCCGATCAGTTCGGGTTCGCCGCCCGCGAGCAGGCGATGCAACGCGCGGTAGCGGGTCAGGTCACCCGCTATCCACAGCCCCTGGCCTGCGGGTTCGAACGCATGCCCGTATACGGGATCGGGTCGCTTCAGCAGCGCGGTGCGCGCGCGCAGCGCGGGCCAGTCCGATTCCCAGAGCTGGCCTTCTCCATCGTGCATGCTCGCGTAGACGATGCGCGTCCGATCGGGGGACAGGCGCGCATGCGTGTGGGCGCCTTCGCCGGATGCGGGCGTCGTCAGCACGCGCTGCGCGCCGCTGCGGCGGTCGAGCAGCACCAGGCCCGGTTCGCGCCCCGGCAGCGTCGCGACACCGGTATGGATCAGGCCCTGGCCGCCGTCGGTCCACTCCATGCCGCCCACGACCGAGCGCGCGCACGCGCCGAGGCGCGTTCGTTGCAGGTCGACGAGTGCGACGCTCCAGACTTCGCAGGCGTCGTCAGCGAAGTGCAATACCGCGACTTCGCGCCCGTCCGGCGACGGAGCCGGTTGGCGCAACGCACCGCGGGCGTCCCACAGCACGCGCTCGGCGAGGCTCGCCGGATCGATCAGCACGAGCTCGCTCCGATCGCCACCCGCATCGGTGCGCACGTACACGACGCGACCGCTCGCGTCGAAGCGCGCATCCGACTCGAGCAGCGGGTCCGTCGCGAGCGGGCGCGCCGAGAGCAGCGCGAGTGCGAGCGGCGCCGGATCCGGCTGCGGCGCGCGCGCCGGCGGATGCGGCCACCGGGCCCACAGTGTCACCAAGGCGGCGAGGACGGCCAGTGCGAGCACGAGCGCGAGCGCTCGGCGCGGCGCGCGCAAGGAGACGCCGCTCGGCGTGGCGGCCGCCGCCGGCGGCGCAGCGGCGAGGGCGTCGGTGACCACGCGTTGCACGGGCGCGATCCAGCGGTAGCCGCCCTTGGACAACGTCTCGACGTAACGCGGTTCGCGCGCATCGTCACCGAGCAGCGCGCGCAGTTCCGCGATCGCGCGCGAGAGGACTTCGTCGTTGACCTCGCGTCGCGTCCACACCTGCGCGATCAGGTGGTCGCGTGCGAGCACCTGGCCCGGCGCGTCGAGCAGGCAGCGCAGCAGGCGGTCCGGCAACGGTTTCAGCCGTGTTTGCGCTGCGGGTCCGACCAGCCGTCGCAGCGCGGGCTCGTAGCTCCAATCCAGGAAGCGGTAGGCGGTCGCGGGAGGGCTGCTGCCGGTCATGCACGAATGCTAGCAAGCCGGGCGCGGCAGCGGGCGATCAGACTACGAAGACTGCCGTGGTCGCGTCGAAGGGAGGAACAAGGGAGGTCGCGCGA
Source organism: Lysobacteraceae bacterium (assembly GCA_004143945.1). Taxonomy (GTDB): domain Bacteria; phylum Pseudomonadota; class Gammaproteobacteria; order Xanthomonadales; family Rhodanobacteraceae; genus Dokdonella_A. Next base: position 61,495 of record SEHB01000010.1, on the reverse strand, counting down.
AGGTTCCGCGAAGGTCGCGCGTCGTCGCGACGCGCACCCTCGCCACTCCTTCCCGCACGAGGTGATCCCATGCACGCCCGCATCCTTGCGACGGCCCTGGTGCTGCTCGCCGTTTCGCCGGTCCCGCACGCGAAGCCGTGCACGCGGCACCTGCTCGTGAGCGGCTATTTCTCCGACAACGTCGCGATCTACGACGCCTGCAGCGGCGCATTCCTGCGCCAGCTCGAACACGCGGGGCGCATCGACGGCGCGCAGGCGGTGCGCCACAACCCGCGCGACAACCTCGTCTACGTCGTGAGCGAAGGCAATGACCAGGTGCAGCGCTACCGTCGGGGCGACGACTATGCCTTCGTCGACGTGTTCGCGCAGCTGCCCGCGGATTTCGATCCCACCGGCATCGCGTTCGGCGCCGGCGGGGAGGTGTTCGTCGCCGGATACGGCAGCAGCAGCGTGGTCGAGCTTGACGCTGCGAGCGGCGCGGTGATCGGCACGCTCCTGCCGTCCGACAGCGGCCTGCTCGGGGCCGACAACGGCATGATCGTCAGCGCGGCGGGGCTGCTGTACGTTCCCGGCTACGACACCGACAGCGTCGCGCGCGTGGATCCGGCCAGCGGCGAGGTCGAAGCGACGTTCATCGCGCCGGGCAGCGCGGGACTCTCCGAAACGCGCGGCATCGTCGACGAGGGCGGCACGATCCTCGTCGGCGGCGAGGGCAGTGGCGCGGTCTACCGCTTCGACGCGGCAACCGGGCAACTCGTCGACACCCTGCTCGGTGGTCTGGTTCGGCCGACCGGTCTCGCGCTCGATGGCGACGGTTCCCTGCTGGTGCTCTGGGGCAACCGCGTGCAGCGCTACGACCGGCTCACCGGCGCGTCGCTCGGCGTGCTCGCCAACGGCGCCGACGGAGGCATCTCGGGCGGCACGTTCATCGCGCTGGTGCCGAACCCGGATTTCGATGCGGTGTTCCGCGACGGCTTCGAGCCTTCGATCCCGCTCTCGACGCGCTGACCACGCCGCCGCGTTCGGACGGCTGCCGGACGAGCGCACCCGCGTGCGCACCGGATGCGACGCCATGCCGGATGCGCCATGCGATCATGCCGGTCCCGTGTGCATCGGAGCCAGTGTCGATGGTGAAGCCAGGAGCGATCGCATGGGCCGCGCTCATGCTCGCATGCGCGCACGGACCGGCGCGCGCGGAGGATTCCGCGCCGGCGCACGCGAGCTTCGTGCTCGAATCGCGCGTGCTCGGGGAGACGCGGCGCATCAACGTCCAGACGCCTCCGCGATACGAGGTCGAAGGGCGGGTTCGGTATCCGGTGCTCTACATGCCGGATGGCGGGGTCGAGGAGGACTTCCCGCATGTCGCCGCGACCATCGCGGCCGCGATCCGCGCCGGCGACATCGAAGCGATGATCGTCGTCGGGATCGAGAACACCGAGCGACGCCGCGACATGACGGGCCCGACCACGGTCGCGAGCGACCGCACGATCGCACCGCGCGTCGGCCGCTCCGCCGCGTTCCGCGCGTTCATCGCGGACGAACTCATGCCCGAGGTCGAACGCCGGTACCGCACGACCGCGCGCAGGGCGATCGTCGGCGAATCGCTGGCCGCGTTGTTCGTGCTGGAAACCCTGTTCGTGCGGCCGGACCTGTTCGACACCTACGTGGCACTGAGCCCGAGCCTCTGGTGGAACGACGGCGCGCTGGTCAAGGGCGCCGCGTCGCGCCTGGATGCGTGGCCGCGTGGCCGTTCGCGCACGCTGTACCTCGCGACGGCGAGCGATGACGACATCGGGGGCGCCGCGCTCGCGTTGCGCGACGTGCTTCGCGCGCATGCGCCGGCCGGCCTGCGCTGGCAGCACGAGGCCTGGGCCGATCTCGACCACTCGAACATCTACCGGCGCGCGTCGCCCGCGGTGTTCCGCAAGGTGTTCGCGAACCGCTGACGCCGGCCATGTGGCCCGCCCCCGCGCCGTGTACCGTTATCGTCATCAACGTCCCATGCCGGGACACTCCGGAGCAGCCCATGCGCGCGATCCTCGTTCCCTTCCTGTGCCTTCTCGCGGGTACCGCCCACGCAGACAGCGTCTCCGGATACTGCGAACGCGACGGCAAGCGGCTCGAATTCACCGACGGCATCGCGTTCGAAGACGCGCGCAGCGCCGAAGGCGCCGTCACGACGACGATCTACCTGACCGCGAAGCGGCTCGATCGGGCCGCGCTCGCGGGCTGCGCCGATTGTCGAGCCGCACCCGGCGAGAGCACGTTCACGAGCGCCCGCGGCGACTTCATCGAGACGCAGCACGCGGCGGTCGATGCGGGCTGGATGGAACTCGCGCACGTCGGCGGCGAACTGGACATGAGCACGATCGTGAACCTCATGTACCTCGCCGCGGACGGCACCCTGACCGGGCTCGACGGCGGCAATGGCCGCGTCGAGCTGTCGGCGAAGGGCAAGCGGTTCACCGGCAAGGTCCTCACCGAGGCGCGCGGAGCGGGGATGGACGAAACCGACATGGACTGCAACGTGAGCTTCGACCTCGCGGTCGGCTGGCCGTGATCGCCGCGCGCACGCCGCGCGGCGCTCAGCCGCGCGCTGGCGCGTCGCGGCGGTCGATTTCGCCGGCGCCTGCTCCGTCCTCGACCGGAATGCTGACGATCACCTGCTCGCGTGCTTCCTCGATGCGCAGGTCGATCGCGTAGCGCTCGCACAGCCGCCGCACGATCGCGAGCCCGAGTCCGAGGCCGCTGCTGCCGTCGCGCTTGCTGAAGGGCTCGGCCTCGCGCCAGCGCATCGCCGGGTCGCGCGCGTCCGCCACGTTGGCGATGCGCAAGCGAAGATCAAATCGCGCGCGGCGAGCAATGTAGCGGCGGGCAGCCGCCGATGTCGGGCGCTCCGGCGGCGCAGTGCAAGCTCGCGCTTCCGTGGCCGTTCGCGCTGTGCCAACGGACCCGGGAACGGCCGTGGACCGAACCGGCGCCAGGGTCGAAGGGATCGGGGTACGGAGCACACGATGCGCGCGCATCCGTGCGGGGCACTCCTCCGTGTGCCCGTGTGCTCCGTGGTTCCAATCGCGAGGTGTGTTTCGGTCGCGCCGCCGCTGTGTCGTGCTCAGGCCGCGCGGCGCGCGGCGGAGGGTGCGACGAGATGGCCGAACAGGTCCTTCGGATCGGCCAGGTCCGGAATCAGGTCGGCTTCGCGACCCAGTCCGAGTTCACGCGCGCAGTCGCGCACGAGGCGCAGCGCGGAGTAGTCCTCGAGCGCGAACCCGACCGAATCGAACACCGTGATCTCGTCGGCCGCCCGACGGCCAGTCGCACCGCCGGCGAGCACGCGCCACAGCTCGGTCACGCGAAAGTCCGCAGGCATCTGCTGCAGATCGCCTTCGATGCGCGTCTGCGGTTCGTATTCGACGAACACCGAGGCGCGCGCGAGCACATCGGCGTGCAGCTCGGTCTTGCCGGGGCAATCGCCGCCGACGCCGTTGACGTGCATGCCGGGCTCGAGCATTGCCGGCGTGATGATCGTCGCGTTGGTCTTGTCGGCGGTCACGGTCGTGACGATGTCGGCGCCGCGCACTGCGGAGGCGGTGTCGATGCAGCGCACGACACGCAGCGCCGGTGCGGCCACCGCGAGGTTCGCGACGAGCTTGTCGGTCGCGCGCGCGTCGACGTCGTACACGCGCACTTCGCCGATCCCGAGCAGATGGTGGAACGCGAGCGCCTGGAACTCGCTCTGCGCGCCGTTGCCGATCAACGCCATCGACTTCGAGCCCGCGCGCGCGAGCAGCTTCGCGGCCATCACCGAGGTGGCAGCGGTGCGCATCGCGGTCGTCAGCGTGAGCTCGCTGAGCACGGTCGGCATGCCGGTGTCGACATCGGCGAGCACGCCGAACGCCATCACGGTCGGCAAGCCGTGCCGCGTGTTGCCCGGATGCCCGTTGACGTACTTGAAGCTGTACTCGTGCGCATCCGCAACCGGCATCAGCTCGATCACGCCGACATCGGAGTGCGCTGCGGTGCGCGCGGACTTGTCGAAGTCCTGCCAGCGCCTGAAGTCGGCCTCGAGGTAGTCGACCATGCGCACGAGCATCGTCGGCAGGCCATGCGCGGCGACGATGCGGCCGAGGTCGTGGGTGGTCAGCAGGAGGGTCATGGGAACTCCGGATCGGGCAGCGTGACGAACCCCATTGTGCGCAGGAGCGTGTCAGCGCGAAACGGCAGTAATGCCAGCAAAACAGCAATCCGATGGCAAAATGGCAGGCGTGTATGGCATATTGATCCAATGGACGACCTCGATCAGCGCCTGATCGCGAAACTCCGGCACGACGCGCGCGCGCCGGTGGCGGAGCTTGCCCAGGCGCTCGGCGTCTCGCGCGGCACCGTTTCGAACCGGATGGCGCGCCTCGAACGCGACGGCGTGATCACGGGCTACACGCTGCGTCTGCGTCCCGATTCGACGCCCGACGAGATCCGCGCGTGGACCAGCATCCGCGTCGAGGGCCGCCAGAACACGGTGGTCAGCGCACTGCTCGGCGAACCCGGGGTCGCGGCATTGCACGACACCAATGGTCGCTGGGACCTGCTCGCCGAACTGCGCGTGTCGAGCCTCGCCGAGCTTTCCGCGGTGCTCGAGCGCATCCGCAAGATGCCCGGTGTCAGCGCGACCGAGACCAGCACGCACCTGCGCACGTTCCGTGCCTGAGCGCGCGCACCTCCTCGCTTGCAACGGTCGCGATGCCTGACTAAAGTCAGGCAATGGACGAAACCCACGTCAGCCAGGTGCGCAGCTTCAATCGCCATGTGACGCGGCGGATCGGCGCGCTCGGCGGCGACTACCTCGGTCGAGGCCGACCGCTGGCCGAGTCGCGACTGCTGTTCGAGATCGGTGCGGGCGGCGCGGACGTGCGCGAGCTGCGCGAACGGCTCGCACTGGATTCCGGTTACCTGAGCCGCCTGTTGCGCGCGCTCGAGGCGGACGGCCTGGTCGCGTGCGTGCAAAGCGCCGACGACCGCCGCGCGCGCCGCGCGATGCTGACGCGCAAGGGCGTGCGCGAACACGGCGTGCTCGATCGCCGGTCGCAGGCATTCGCTCGATCGCTGCTGGGGTCGCTCTTGCCCGCGCAGCGCGGACGCCTCGTCGCTGCGATGGCGGAGGTCGAGCGCTGCCTGCGCGCGTCGTCGGTCGAGATCGACGTCGAAGATCCCTGCAATACCGACGCGGCCGCCTGCTTCGATGCCTATTTCCGCGAACTCGCCGCCCGGTTCGATCGTGGCTTCGATCCCGTGCAGGCTGGCGCGGGTTCGGTCACCGAATACGCGCCGCCACACGGTGTGCTGCTGCTCGCGCGGCTCGACGGCCAGGCAGTGGGTTGCGCTGCGCTACGAGCGAGCGGGCGCGGCATCGGCGAGATCAAGCGCATGTGGGTGGCCGCCCACGCACGTGGTCTCGGCATCGCCCAGCGCATGATCGAAGCGCTCGAGCAGCACGCGACCGGGCTCGGATTTCATCGGCTCCGGCTCGACACCCATCACGCGTTGACCGAGGCGCGCGCACTCTATGTGCGCAATGGCTACCGCGAGATCGAGCGCTACAACGACAATCCCTATGCCGACCACTGGTTCGAGAAGCGCGTCGTGCGGCGTTCAGGCGCAAGACGCGAAGTCGCGCGCACGTGACCGCGCGGGCGCATCGGGCGCGCGCCTCGCGCACTCAGCCCGCGAGTTCGTGCCAGACCTCGACCGGCAGGTAGGCGCGGATATCTTCCGGCGCGAGCGAGGTCAGGTTCTTGCCGAGTTCGAACGCGGTGGCGTCACGCACATGCTTGCCTGCGCAGCCATGCAGGTGTCCGAGGAACTCGGGCGCGGCGATCAGCACGATCCGCTGGCAGGCACGATCGACGATGCCGCGCTCGAGCACCGCGCAGATGTCGCGTGCGAACACCTGCGCGGCGTGTTCTTCCGGCGAGGTGCGCGCCTCGAGCGCGCCGCGCGCGCGGCCCACCATCGCGGGCATGCGCGAGGCACGGTCGGTGACCAGTTCCTGGGCGAGTTCGCGTCCGTCCGGGTTCACGAAATCGCGCAGCTCCACCAGTGGCTCGGCTGCACGGTTTGACGTGAACAGTCGAGCGCGCGTGCGGTCGGCGACGAGGGTCCAGATCGTGGGCATGTTCGAGTCGCTCCGTTGGGGTCACGCTCGCAGACTAGGGCGTGCTCACCGAGTGGGTGATGAACGACGCTGCGTCTGCAACGCGCCAGGCGGCATGGTCCTTGCCCCTGCACGCGGCGAGTCCCGGGAAGACGGAAGGCGGCACGCAACTACTGCAGGGAGTCGCCGTGCGTGCTGCGGCAGGCTCGCGCGAGTTCGCGCGCGCTTCGGCATTCGCGACGCGCGATCGGTCGAGACACGGCGCCCGCGCCAAACGCGCGGGCGCAGTTGCGATCACGGCTTCTTCGTGTAGGTGATTTCCATCATCTTGAACTCGGTCCCGTCCGGCGCGGGGCCGAACATCTCGAACACTTCGCTGCTCGCGGACGTCCGCCGCGTCGTCATGCGCGAGGTGACGGGCGTCTTCTTGACCGGGTCGACCCAGCTGCCCGTGAACGTGCAGGCGCCATTCGCGTCGCAGCTGCCTTGGCTGGTCATGAGGCCGGTCGACATGTTGTCGTTCCAGGTCGACCAGTGCTTGCCGGTGAGGTTGTCGTAGCCGTGCATGCCATGGCCCGTGAACGGCTGGCCCATCATCGTCGACGACATGTCTTCGACGAGCACGCGGCCGTCGAGGACCATCGTGCGCGTGGCCGTGCCTTTCTCGACCGACGCTTCGGTGCCCGGCGCCTGCCAGTGCCGGATCGACAGGTCGTAGGTGCCGACGGTCCTTGCGAGTTCGGCATGTGCGGCGCCAGGCGTCCCGGCCTTGGTCCAGGCGTCCATCTCGGCCTGCTGGGCCGGCGTGAGCGGCGGTGCGGCCGCCTTGTCGTCCTGCGCCGCGACGGGCCCCGCGATGACGAGGGCAAGCGCTGCGGAAAGCGGGAACCAGGATCGGATCTGCGTGCGATTCATGCGTGCGTTCTCCGTTGGTCAGGGGCTGCGACGTGGCAGCGCGCCGAGCATACGCCGCTCGCATGAACGTCGGCGGCGTGCACTTCACCGTGCCCGATGCGGCGATGCGGCATCGTCGCTCGCCCCGGGTCGCAGGCTGTCGGTCGTCAGGTCGAGTACGCGCGTAGCGCCGCCCGCGACGTCGATGCGCACGAGCTTGGCATGCGTGCGCACGTCGCCGCGTTCGTGCTCGACCGGCTCCTGCCCGAGCAGGACGAGGTCGCCGTCGGCGTGCATGACCGAGAGCAGTTCGGACAGCGGCAGGGGCGCGCGCCAGACCACATCGCCGCGTGGGCCCGCGATGCGCGTGAGTACGAGCCGCCCGGCCGCGCCGAGCTTCGCACTGTGCAGCACCAGCACGCTGTCGGGTTCGCGGTACCAGAACGGGACGTCGCTGTCGGGGTGCGGCCGCAGCAGGCCCGCGCGCAGGAACGCCGGCGACGCCGGCAGCACCGCATAGTCGCTGAAGCGCGCGCGCGTACCCCAGTTGTCGGGCCAGTCCTTCGGCCAGTCGGGTGGGGCGGCCGAGACCTGTGCGACGCGCGCGCTCCATAGCCGGTACGGTTGCGGCAACGGATCGTGCAGCGGAGCGGGCACGTGCTGGCGTTCGAGATGCTGTTGCATCGCGCCGGGCCGCTCGTCGGGGTCACGACCGGGCACGCGCGGCGGCGTCGACAGATGCTGCGCCTCGCTGTCCGTCAGCAACCCGAGCCAGTGATCGCCGATCGGGATCGCGCGGACCTGGAACGCGCTCGTCGAGCGCCGCTGCGCGGGCACGACGATGCGTTCGGGGTGCCGCACCCGCGTGTCGCGCGGCGCCGCAGCGAGGTCGTGCGCATCGATGCGCCACTGGCTCGCGTCGTCGAGCGTGAGTTGCAGGCCGTTGCGGCCGAAAGCGACGTAGCCGCGCTCGTCGACACGCCTGCCCGCGAGTCGCGGATTCGTCGCGTCGATGTGCGCACCGTCTGCGCGCAGGGCTCCGTCCGGGAGCGAGATCGCAAGCGGGCCTTCGACATTGACCCACAAGGTATCGCCATCGACGCCGAGCAGCTCGAAGTCGGTGAGGACGCGCCCTTCGCGCTGCCTGCCTTCGTAGCTTCGCAGGCGCTTGCGCCATGCGATCTCATCGAGGCCCGCAGCGACGGCCCACAGGTCGACGTGCAGATAGTGTCGCCGCGTCATGTGCGGCGATCGCCGCGAGAAGGTCAGCACTCGTTCCGACTGCGTGCTGATCAGGTAGACGCGATCGCGCTCGCCGTTGCGGCTGCGCAGCGCCGCACCCTGGAACAGCGCGGGCTCCAGTTCGCGACGCTGGCTTTCATGCATGAGCTGGACGAAGAGGCGTCGGCTCGGTGCGTGCAGCATCAGCGCCGCGAAGCCGAGCATGACCATCACGACGAGGGCGAGGCTTCGTCGCGCGACGCGTCGCGTATCGTGATCGGGGGAAGCGTGTTGCCTGCCGGGATGGCGATCCATGCGCCATCAACGAGAGTCGGGGATGGCAAGGGCCAGCGCGTGGCGGATCGCGCGCGCGTCACGACGCCGTGTGTCGCACCGATGGAGCGAACGCGTGCGGAACGAACCGGCCCCGACTCCGGGGCCGGTTCGGGCCCGATCAGTGACCCGTCGCAGCCTCGACGTTGTCGAGTTCCTGCTTCGCACGCGTCTTCGCCATGTCGAGGCGCGAATCGGCGGTGTCCTTGCACGCGTCCTGCTGGCCGGACGGCATCGCCTCGCACTTCTCGACTTCGATCTTGTGCTCGGCCTCGGCCTGCCTGACCGCGAGGTCGTAACGCGCCTTCGCATCCTCATGCATCGCGTCCGAACGCACCTCCGCGACATCCTTGTTCGCCTCGCGCTGCACTTCGCCGAGGTCCTTGCCCGCGTCGGCGTTCGCCTCGGCGACATGGGCCGCAGCTTCGGCGCGAGCCGCATCGAGCTTCGCGCGCGCCTCGCTGCTGTCTTCAGCCGCCTTGGCCTGGGCCTTGGCGACGTCTTCGTTCGCTTCCTGCCGCGCCTCGGCCACGTCACGCTGGGCCTCGACCGGCGACTTCTCCGCGCACGCGCCCAGCATCAGGGCGGCCCCGAGCACGATCATGGCATGCTTCGTCGACATTGGTGTTCCACCTTCCGGATTGCCGTGTGCACGGCGGTAGCTGCAGTCTGTGGTTTCGCGATTTATCCAAAATGAACGACGGTGCACGGCGTCAGCCGCCATTCCGCCGCCGGACTCAATCGAGCTGCACGGTGGCCACCTTGTCGTCGTAGTCCTTCTTGGGATCGACGCCGAGCAGCATCTTCACGCCCGCGAGCAGGTTGTTCTCGTTGAGCCAGATTTCGGCCTCGTCGGGATCCAGTCGCAGCAGCACGAGCTTGGGATCGTCCTTGCCCTCGAACCACGCGGCGATGAACGGATTCCAGAGCCGGTCGATGACCGCGCGGTCCTGGTCGATCCGGAGCGTGCCCTTGATGCTCGCGAACAGGTCGTGGCCTTTCGCCGAGAACGCGCCGATCACGCGTGCCGGCGTCGCTGCCTTGTCGACGAGCGCGTTCGGGCGACCGGCGAAGAACCAGATCGGGCCGGACTCACCCTCGATGTTCGCGGTCATCGGCCGCGTGTGCCCGTCTTCGGCGCCGTCGAGGCCGAGCATCATCGTGCGGTCGGACTTCAGCGCTTTCCAGAGTTTGCGTTCGAGATCCTGCGGGGTCGTCATCGGGCGGTCCTTCGTTGTGCACGGAAGACCGTTGTAGACGCCGCGCGGTGAACCCCGCGTTAGCGATGGCGAACCTGAGCGTGCGGCAACGAGCGCCCGTTCACGCGCTTGCGCGCGCGTGCGGCGCGCGGCTATATGCCCGCATCCCCGAAGGAGTCGCGATGATGGAAACCCAGGAACTGCACCGCGGTCGACTGATCGACCACATCCAGCTCGTCGTGCGCGACCTCGACGCGAGCCGCGCATTCTACGATGCAGTGTTCGGAGTGCTCGGGATCCCGCTCGGCGGCACCGGCGCCGACCACTTCTGGGCTGACGAACTGTTCATCTCGACCGCGCAGAGCGAAGCCGCGCAGGGCGAACTCACGGGTCGCCATCATCTCGCGTTCCAGGCGCGTGATCGCGCGATGGTCGACGCGTTCCATCGCGCGGCGGTCGCAGCCGGCGGCAAGGACAATGGCGCACCGGGCGAACGCCCCTACCACCCGGGATATTACGCCGCGTTCGTGCTGGATCCCGACGGCAACAACATCGAGGCGGTGTTCCACGGCGAGGCGCAGCGCAGCGCGGCCTCGGTGAAGATCACGTTCTGAGGCGTGCCGTGCATCGCGTTGGCATCACCTCGCCTGCGAGGCGTTGTCGACGTGGATCGCGATCGGGTAGTACGCGCCCGACAGGTCCGCGGCATCCCACAGGCCGGTTTCGTCGCCGTAGCTCGGATGGCTCACGAGCCCGGAAGGCGAGGTCGCCCTGACGAACAGGTCATAGTCGCCATCGGGCAATCCCGACAGGTCGATATCGCGGACGTAGCGCCCGTGCGGCGTCGGCGCATCGCGCGCGGTGTCGAGCAGCAGCACGCGCTCGCCCGGCGCGCCGTCGCTTCCGCCACGCACGAACACCTCGATGCGCGCGATGCCGCCGGTGCCGCCGCTGCTCCAGACTTCCGTGCTCTGCACCGGCACGACCATGAGCTCGGGTGCCCAGTTCGCGTACTGATGGTTGCCGACGACGAATTCGACCGGCACCACGCCGGCGACGTCGATGCGCTCGCGCGGTTCCGCGCTGAGCCGATGTGCTTCGCCGACTTCGGTCCCGCCGATGCGCACGAAGCGCGCGGGCGCGCCGAGCCGCGGCAGCTGCGCGTGCGTCGGGAACGGGTGGATCGCCGCGGGCGGCGTGTATGCGGGCGCGCTGCCGGCCGGATACGCCACTTCGACATGCACGTTGAGCAGGCCGGTATTCTCCGCGAAGAAACGGAACGTGTTGTCTCCGACCACGAGCGGCGACGGACCGCCCTGCACGATGTCGCCCAGCTTGAGCCGTACGGTGTAGGGAAGGCCCCAGGCGAGCAGGTCCGGGTCTTCGGGCACGCTGTTGTTGACGCGTTCGGGCAACGGGTGCGTGGCGCCGCCATTGACCTCGACGTGATCGCCAGCGGCGAGCGCGAAGCTCGAGAAGTCGCCCATCTGGTAGGTGAACACGAGCCACGCTTCGGCGACCGCCCCGGCCACGACGGGTCGCAGGTCGTCGGGCACCTTCACCGTGAAGCTCGGCGCGATGCCTTCGCCGCGGCTGGCCTTCTGGTAGTCCGTTCCCGCGATGCGCGTCACGTAGTTGTGCACGCTGCGCGGTTCGACCACCGGGCCATCGAAGCCGAAGTTGTCCCAGTGCAGCAGGTAGTACGGCACGCCGTCCTTGGGCGTGTTGTAGCCGAAGCCGATCCACAGCGGCTCGTAGTCCCCGCTCGCGAGTGCATGCGGAGCGAAGTCCGCGTCGATGACCTCGCGCCCGTCGATCGAGACCGTGATCCCGTCGGTGCCGACCCAGGCCTCGAAGCTGCGGCGCACGTTGGTGACGGCCTGGCGGCCGATCGCCTCCATGTCGACGGAGGCGATCTGGTGGGACGCGCCGTCCATGCCGATCAGGCTCACGCTGAAGCTCTGGAACTGCGCGCGCAATCGCAACATCCCGGCCGGCAGTCCGGTCGCGCCTTCGGTGTCGAAGAAGTCGGCATGGCCCGTGAGGTCGGTGCGTACGGGGTTGAGGTCGAGGTACCAGACCGAGCGCGGGCTCAACGGGCTGTCCATGTCGAACACGATGTGGCGACGTGTGCCGGCCTCGATGCGCAAGGGCTTGCGGAAGCGCTGCGAGGTCTGCGAGCGGTCGCCGGTGTTGTCGACGCGCGTGCCGTGCAGCGTGTGCGCGTGGTACTGGTCGTTGATGAAGAACAGGTTGAAGCGCTCGTCGGTCGAGGTGACCGTCGCGTTGTTCCACAGCGTCTCGTCGGCTGCGCCCGCCGCGAGGTTGAAGTCGTCGAAGTGCGTGAGGCTCGCGCGCAGCGCATCGACGCGCGTGCCGTCGCCGCCATCGAACTGGACCATCGCAGGTTGGCTGATCACGCGTCCGAGCGCATCGAGGCGCTCGACGCGCACGACATACGGCGTGCCGTTCACGAGCGGCTGCAGTTGCACGCGGCGATTCGCGGTGACCAGCCAGCGTGCAGAACCTTGCGGTGCAGCGGGCGCGTTTTCCGCGTTGAGGCAGCCGGTGCTGCCGTCGTGGCTGCGCGCGAACACTCCGGGCGTGCGCGCACCGACCGCTGGAAATGCCGGCGTGTCCGCCGTGTCGCGTGGCCACCAGGTCACGCGGAACCCCGCGGGATCGCTCCCGCTGCCGTCCATCGTCCACCACTGGCCCCACGCGTTCTCGCCGTCGTAGTCGATCTCGAGCGTCGCGACACGGTCATCGCGCAGCACGTTGACGACGGGCGCAGGTTGGAGCGGCTCGAAGCCGTCGCGGAAGATCGACTCCGCGAACACCGGCGCCGACAGCCCGATGCCGAAGCACATGAGGAGCGCGCATGCGCGCCGTCGGGCGGGGGCAGGGTCTGGGTGGAACGCGAACGCTCGCTGTGCCTGCGGTGTCATCGGCGTGTCCCCGGCTGCAGTAGGCGCGGATTCTCGGCGCCCCGGTCGCACCGAACCGGGTGCTGCGTCACGTCCCGGCGCTCCGGCGCTCCGCGGGACGGCTGCGACACCGCGACCTTGCTGGAGGCGCATCAGCGCCGAGCTTCCCTCGCGAACCGTCGGGGCTGAAGTCCCTCCCACGAGGACCGGCCCGGCATTGGATGCGGGAGGGGCTCCGGCCTTGCGCTTTCGGACCGCCCGACGCGCGCGCGCTGCTACCATTCGAGACCGCCCGTTTCCCTCGCATCCCGTGCCCGCGCAGGACTTCGACGCCTTCCTATCCCTGCATCGCGCGGGCCGCTTCGACGAGGCCGAGCGAGGCTATCGCGCATGCCTGCGCGAAGGCGATGCGCGTGCGGGCGCGGCGCTCGGTGCGCTGCTGTTGCAGCGCGAACGCTACGCGGATGCCGTCGCGGTACTAGAGCCCGTGTCGCGCGCCTCACCCTCCGATGCGGGCGTCGCGACCAACCTGTCGGTCGCGTACAGGCGCAGCGGCGACGGCGCGCGCGCGATCACCGAAGCGCGCCGCGCAGCGGATCTCGCACCCGGGCGCGCGTCGGCCTGGAACGCGCTCGGCCTCGCGGCGCTCGAACTCGGGCACGTCGCCGAAGCACTCGATGCCTTCGACGCCGGCCTGCGCATCGCGCCGCGCCAGCCGGCCTTGCTGCTGCACCGCGCACACGCGCTGCGCCGTCTCGGGCGCAACGCCGACGCATTGCCGCTGTACGCGGCCCTCGTTGCGCACGACGCGGCCGCGCTCGATGCATGGCGCGGCCTCGCCGCAACGCAGGCGGCGCTCGGACAGGTGGAGGAGGCACTCGCGAGTCGCACCCGCGCGCGCTCGCTCGCATCCGACGATCGCGAGGTCGCGCTCGAACATGCGGTCGCGCTGATGCAGGCCGGGCGCGTCGCCGAAGCCGCCGCGGCATTGCTCGCACTCGTGGCCGCCGGCGCGGACGATGCGCAGGCCTGGGCCTGGCTCGGGCGCGCGCGCCTGCGGCTCGGCGAAGCCGCATCCGCGCGCGAGGCATTCGATCGCGCGCACGGGCTCGATCCCGGTGATGCCGTGGTCGCGCACTTCCTCGCTTCGCTCGGCGGCGATCTGCCCGCGCGTGTCGAGGACGGGTACATCCAGCAACTGTTCGACGATTTCGCCGACCGCTTCGAGCTGACGCTGGTCGACCGCCTCGGCTATTCGGTGCCCGCGCGACTGGCCGCCCTGCTGAGCGCGCAGGGCGCGGATGCCGCACGCAGCATGCTCGACCTCGGCTGCGGAACCGGCCTGATGGCGGTCGAACTCGCACGCGATGCGCGCGTGATCGATGGCGTCGACCTGTCGCCGCGCATGCTCGAACGCGCGCGCGCCAAGGGCCTGTACCGCGAACTCGTCGCGGCGGAGATCGGCGCGTTCCTCGCGGATGCGCGCGGGCGTTCGTGGGAACTCATCGTCGCGGCCGATGTGTTCGTCTACGTGGCCGCGCTCGCGCCGATGTTCGCGGCGGTGCGCGAGCGACTCGCGCCGGGTGGCTGGTTCGCGTTCTCGCTCGAGTCGAGTGCGGGCGCGGAGGTCGAACTGCCGCCTGCGACCGGTCGCTATCGCCACGCGCCCGAACTCGCCGCGCGCACGCTCGAACGTGCGGGTTTCGTGGACGTCGTGCGCGAGCCACTCGTGATCCGCCATGAGGTCGGCGAGCCGGTCGCGGGTGAAGTGCTGGTCGCGCGCGCGCCCGGCCGCGAGGGCTGAGGTCGGCAGCGAACGCCGCGTCCGGCGGCGCGCGGGGTGACGACCCTCCGCAGTGCGTCCGCGCTACTGCGCGGCCTCGCTGCCCCAGGGTGGGGGTGGCGGCGCAACCGGCGCGGAGAGGTCGAACTCGACGCTGAAATGGCGGTTCGCCCGGCGCAGTTCGTAGGCGAAGCGCGTGCCGGATTCGACTTCGATGGCCCAGGTGTTCCCGATCGACGCCTGCATGCCCGCCGCGGCGAACATCGCCTTCGATTCCGCGTCCGCGGGAAATTCCTGGCGGCTCGCGCTGCCCGCGCCCGGCCCCGCGCTGTCGCCGCCGTAGCGGTCGATCGCGTCCGGGCTTCCGTCCGCGTGCCGGTGCTGGTGTTTGAGTCGCAGCCCCTTCGCGCCGCGCGTGATCACCCAGGTGCGCGAGCGGTCGTCGCCGACGTGGAACGGAATGCGGATTTCGTCGGCACTGCACTCGCGCACGTGCATGACCGGCGTGCCGCCGAACGCGGCGAGATCGGACGCATCGTGGGCGCCGAGGCGGCCCGCGTACGCGTTGCCGCACAACGCGAGCAGGCGCTCGAAGAATGCATCCGCGGGGGTCGCGAGTGCGGGCGCAGGTTCGCGCGTCGCACAGGCGGCGACGAGCAGCGTCAGGGTCGACACGAGAAGAAGGTGCATGCATGCACGGTAGATGCAGCCGCCGCGCACCACAAGGTCCCGGCGCGGTCGCGGACAGGCGTCGCCGCCTCGTGGCGGCCGGCAGGCGCGCCGCACGGCGCGGATTCGCGGATACTCCGGGCGATGGAAACCACGTCCGCCACGCGCGCGCCCGCGGCGAGCTGGGCCGCCAGCCTCGTCGCGCATGCGCGCAGCCATCCGGCCGCGTCGATCGCATTCACCGTCGGCGCGCTCGCGTTGCTCGGGATGCTCGCAGTGGGCCTGTCGCGACCCGGCGTCGCGAGCGCGGACAACGCGCTCGCGCTCGCATTCGTCGCGGGCATGGCGTGCTTCGTCGCGAATGCGCTCGGTGCGCTGCCTGCGCTGCTGCTGCGATCGATTCCGAAACGTCTCGAACACGTGCTGCTCGGGGTCGCGGCGGGCATGATGCTCGCGGCGAGCTTCTTCTCCCTGCTGGTCCCGGCGATCGACGTCGCGTCGACGCTGACCGGCGAACGCGCGGGCGCACTGCTCGTGGTCGTCGCGGGCCTCGCGCTCGGCACGCTGCTGATGCTCGGGCTGGATGCGTTCACGCCGCATGCGCACGATCATTCGGGTGCGTGCGGGCCCGGCAGTGGCCGCGTCGGGCGCGTCGGGCTGCTCGCGTTCGCGATCGCGCTGCACAACCTGCCGGAGGGAATGGCGGTCGGCGTCGCGTTCGCCGATGCCGATCTGTCGATCGGCATGCCGGTCGCCGGTGCGATCGCGCTGCAGGACATGCCCGAGGGGCTCGTCGTCGCGCTCGCGCTGCGCGCCGCCGGCATCGGCGCGTGGCGCGCGGTGCTGGTGTCGTGCGCGACCGGCGCACTCGAACCCGTCGGCGCGCTGCTCGGCGTCGCACTGTCGAGCGGATTCGCGCTCGCCTATCCGCTCGGACTCGCACTCGCGGCCGGCGCGATGCTGTTCGTGGTTTCGCACGAGGTGATCCCCGAGACGCATGGCGAAGGCCACGAAACCCCCGCGACGGTCGCGCTGATGGTCGGCTTCGCGCTCGTGATGGTGGTCGACGCGCTCTCCGGCTGACCGTCCTGCGCGCCCTCTCCGCGCGCCGAAGGGCTGCCAAGGAGTGGAAAATGTGCGCGCGCGCCGGTATTGCGCGGCGGAATCGCGTAGATTCGGCGCGCGGGGGCGCTCGTCGGGGGAAGGGGAATGTTCAGGGTACTCGTCGCCAACAGCAAGGGCGGCTGCGGAAAGACCACGCTCGCGACCAACCTGGCCGGCTGGTTCGCATTCAGCGGCCGTCGCACCACCATGGTCGACTGCGATCCGCAAGGGTCGTCGCTCGCCTGGTGCGCCCTGCGCGCCGCGCACCTGCCACGCATCCACGCGCTCGGCAGCAACGATCCCGCGCACGGACTCAGCGCGGGCTGGATGCTGCGCGTCCCGCCCGCGACGCAGGTGTTGCTGATCGACACGCCGGCCGGATTGCGTGCGCACGAGTTCGAGCGCTTCGCGCGCCATGCCGATGCGCTCGTGATCCCGGTCGTGCCGTCTCCGATCGACCTGCGCGCGACGCTGGTGTTCCTCGACATGGTGCGCAAGCTCGCCGAGGTGCGCAGCGGGCGGCTTCGCATCGCGCTGGTCGCGAGCCGACTGCGCGAGCGCACGCGCGCGGCTCGCAGCCTCGAGGCGACGCTGGAGCGCCTGACCCAGGCTGCGCGCAGCCGCGTGCGCGACTCGCAGGCCTATGTCGCACTGGCCGAGTCGGGGCGCAGCCTGTTCGACGACGAAGGCAGCGCGGCGCGTCCGCACCGCGAGGACTGGAAACCGCTGCTCGAATGGCTCGAACGTCTCGCGAGCCTGCAGGGCGAGGGCAACGTGACGCCTATCGCGCGCGCCGTTCCGCAAGCGGTGTGACATTGCGCGACGCGGGCGCCTCGTGCGCCTCGCTGCCGCAGTCGAGGTCGATGACCGAACGATTGCGGCCCGCGCGCTTGGCGCGATACATCGCGGCGTCCGCGCGCCGCTGCCAGTTGCTCGGCGCCTCGCACGGGCAATACGGCGTGGCGCCGATCGATATCGTGATCGCACGATTGCCGCAGCGCGCGTCGCGCTCGACCGCGGCGCGCAGCTTCTCGGCGAGCCGCGCGATCGCATGCGGCGCGACGCCGCGCGCGAGCAGTCCGAACTCTTCGCCGCCGGTGCGGAACAGGCAGTCTCCCGGGCGCGTCATGCGACGCACGACGTCGGCCACCTGCACGAGCACGCGGTCGCCCGCGTCGTGACCGTAACTGTCGTTGACCTGCTTGAAATGGTCGAGGTCGAACACCAGCAGCGCGAGCGGCTCGCCGCTGCGTGCGCTGCCCGCGATCGCGAGTTCGAGTTGCTCCTGCATGCCGCGCCGGTTGCTCGCCCCGGTCAACGGATCATGCAGCGCGAGCTGCTCGAGCTGTTCGCGCTGGCGCTCCGCGCGCGAGGCGAACACGAACGCGAACAGGCTCACCACCATCGACGTCGCGACGAACAGCGCCTTCTCGACCAGTGAGTCGAGTGCGGTGTCGATGGTCGCGAGGGCGAGGATCGTGCCCGCCGACAGCAGCACTGCACGCCAGCCGCGCACGAGCATGAAGTTCGCGAGCAGCACCGGGAATGCCCACAGCAGGCCCGCGAGTCCGGCGAGGTGCGCGACCGCGATGCAGCCGATCGAATACACGAGCGCGAGCATCAGCGAGGCACGCTCCGGATTCGCCGAACGCAATGCATGCAGCGACCCGGCGCCGATGCAGGCGACCAGCAGCAGGTCGAGCGCGCCGTGCAGCGGTTCGCCTTCGAGGAAGCGGTAGATCGCGAACGGCGTGATGCCGAGCATCGCGATGGCGCCGAACATCACGACCACCGAGAGCCTGAAGTCGCGCCTGAACCTGTCGATGAACATTCGCACCGCCGCCGCACGCGCCGGGAAATTCGGCGTCTGCGCCCTGCATGCAGCATTCGGGCCATTCAGGTTCGGCGCGCGACGTCGGCCAGAATGCAAAGTGCTGCACACTTTTGTGCGTTCGGGCGCATTTTCCCGCCTCGTCCAGGCGCGTGCCGCGGCGTCATGCCGCGCTCGATGTCGCGGCATGACGCGCGCGGGCAGCCGTTCAGCGAGCGAATGCGGTATTCACGCAGCGCTGGTAGCGGCCCTGCACGCGCGTCGCGAACCATTCGGTCGTGAGCTTGCGGCTGAACTTCGGGCTTTCGAGAGCGATGCGCGGGATCACCGCGCGCGCCAGCGGGCGGCCGCTGCGACGTTCGGCCAGTTCGAACACGCGCCGGTACAGTTCGCCCTGTTCGAACTCGAAGCTGTCCGAGGATTCGAGCGCGCGGCGGATGCCGGCAGGGTCCATGTCCAGCCGCGGCGCGAGCGAGCGCACCGCACGCTCCGTCGCGCCGACCTCGCGCGCACGCCCGTGCAGCACGAGGTCACCGTCGAGCGCGAGTGCCTGGCCGGTCGCGGCGGTCACGGCGGCCTGGAACGCCGCATTGCGGCTCGCATACCAGCCTGCGTTGAAGTCGGCGAAACGGTACAGGTGCCGCTCGTAGGCATTCGGGTAATCGAGCAGGTGCGCGATGCCGAAGTGCAGGCCGCCGCGCCGCGTGAAAACCGCGTCGCGGACCGTGCCGGTGCCGAGATCGGGCCAGGGATGCCGCTTCTCGTGGCGTTCGGAGAATGCGATCGCGACCTGCATCGGCCCGCCGGTCCGCACCGGGTTCGCGTCGCCGAACAGGCGCTTGCCGAGCGGCACCCTGCCGATGAGGTCGTCGAACAGCTCGCTGAGCTGCTTCTCGGTGCGCACGCGCGCGAGGCGCTCGCCGTAGCTGCGTCCGTCGGGCGAGTCGATCTTCAGCGCCGCATCGACGAGCATGCGCGGCACATGGATGCGCGCGGCGCGACGGTCGATCTCCTCGCGCGCGATGCGCGCGAGGCCGGGGACTTCGGGATCGACGACGTAGCCCGATTCCTGCGCGATCACCGCGAGTACCGCGCAGAGGTTCTCGGTGCTCGGCGGCACGTCGATGCGCTCGAACGCGAGCTGGATGTCGCTGGCCCAGCCCGCGCGATCGCGCGTCGAAGGCGGGATCAGCGACACCAGTTGCGCATGCACTTCGGCGGGATCGCGCTGGGGCGGGCGCGGTCGCGGCGCCGCGCAGCCGGCCAGCAGGGCGGCCGCAAGCAGCAGCACGATGCCGGGATGCACGGCAGGGAACGGGCGCTGGCGAATCGGCACGCGGGGCTCCGGTCGCGGCAACGGAGCCGCGCGTGCCGCCAGCGTAGCCGCAAGCGCGCGCGCGCGGCAGTGCGGCGTCACGGCGACGCCGCCCGGATCAGTCGCGATCGGGCGCGCCGAGCGGAAAGTACGCGCGATACGGGCGTGCTTCGTCGACCGCGCGTGCGAACGATGGCCGCGCGAGCAGGCGCCCGCGGTACGCCTTCACGTGCGTGAACGCCTCGTCGATCGCGTGCGTCCAGTCTGCATAGAACAGGAACGGCGCGGCCCCGCAATCGGCGAGGCTGAACGCATCGCCGGCCGCCCACTCGCGACCGGCCATCCGGCGGTCGAGCCATGCGTACGCGGTCTCGAGCATCGCGCGCGCTTCGGCCACGCCGTGCGGGTCGCGTCGGTCTTCGGGGCGCAGGCGATCGAACACGATGCGCTGCTGCGGCGTCGAGACGTAGTTGTCGAAGAACCGATCCATGAAACGCACTTCGAGTGCCGTGTCCGGATCCTGCGGGATCATGCGCATCGGACCCGGATGATGCAGGTCGAGGTGCTCGATGATGATGCTTGCCTCGATCAGCGTGCGACCGCGGTCGCGCAGCACCGGGAAGCGCTTGATCGGCCACAGCGCCTCGAGCTCGCGCATCGCGTCGTCGCCCTCCAGCAGGCGGTAGTCGAACGCGGTGCCGTTCTCGTACAGCGCGACGAGGACCTTCTGGCAATAGGACGAAAACGGATGGGCGTGGAGGACAGGGCGGCGGTCGTCGGACATGCGGGGTGCTCCCGGTGGAATCGTTGAATCGACGCACGGGCGTGCCGGTATTCGACACGCCGCAGCGCCGCATGCGTGGCCCCGCGCGGCGCGCTTGCGCGTGGAAAGGTGGCAGCAACGAGGATACGACCATGCGCCCCGACCACCCTCGATCCACCCCCGTCCGCAGCGCGCCGCGCGCGCTGGCCTGGCTGCTCGCCTGCATGCCGCTCGCGGCCGCCGCGGCGCTGGGTCCGGTCGGCAGTTTCGCGTTGCCGAATCCGAACCCGGTCGACCCCGCGGATGACGCATTCGGCATCGCGACGGTCGCGGGCGACTTCAACGATGACGGCATCGCCGACCTCGCGGTCGCCGATCGCGAGCATCCGACCCTCGTGCACGTGTTCCTCGGCACCGCGTGGACGATCGGCGAGCCGCCGAGCTTCCCGTTCCTGATGGAAACGGTCGTCATTCCCGCGGTGGCCGGTGCGTCCGCGGGCCCGCCGACCGTGCTCGCGGTCGGCGACTTCGGCCACGACGCGACCGACGACGACGAGATCGTCATCGGCGTGCCCGGCGACAGCCTCCTTGCCGAAGGCAATGGCGCGGTCTTCGTGATCGACCGCGCGATCGGCGGTGGCTGGAGCGTGATCGACGAGATTCGCCAGGGGCAGGGCGGCTACGTCGGGATTTCGGAGGCCGGCGATCACTTCGGCGCGGCGCTCGCGGTCGGCGGCTTCGACCAGAACGAGCTCGTCGACCTCGCGATCGGCATTCCGGGCGAAACCACGAGCGGCGAGGCGTCCGCGGGCGCGGTCATGGTGGTCTACCAGGGCGTCGGTGGCCTGTTCCCGGAAAGCGTCGAGGTGTTCTACCGCGGCAGCAACGGACTCACGGGCGTGCCCGAGGCGAACGAGGAGATCGGCTACGCGCTGGCCGCGGGCGACTTCGACGGCGACGAGGTCGATGATCTCGCGATCGGCATCCCGGGCGCGACCTGCGCGGGTTTCGCCGATTCGGGTTCGGTCATGGTGCTGCGCGGGCAGGACAACCTCGACGGACTCGACGCCGCGGGCGTGAGTTACTGGAGCCAGGCCCAGGCCGGCGTGCTCGATGACTGCGAAACCGGCGACCGGTTCGGCGCGGCGCTCGTCGCAGGCCAGTTCGCCGGGGCCGCGCTGGGGGACCCGTCGACCGACGATCTCGCCGTCGGCGTGCCCGGCGAAGCGCTCGAAGGCGTGCCGCTCGCCGGTGCGGTTGCCGTGCTGAGCGGGTCCGCGTCCGGCATCGTCGCGGCCGGCAACGACCTGTTGCACGAGGGCATGCTGCCAGGTGGCAGCCTCGCGACCGCCGCATGCGGCGCGCGCCTGGCCGCGGGGCGCATCAACGAAGCGGCGGGCACCGCCGACAGCCTCGTCATCGGCTGCCCGCTCGCGAGCGAGGGCACGCTTCCTTTCACTGGACGGATCTGGGTGATCCCGTCTTCGCTGGGTTCGCTCGGTGTTTCGCGCGCGCGGCGTTTCGCGCTCACGCAGGGCTATGCCGCCGCGCCGGCGGCGCAGGGCGACACGTTCGGTGCCCAGCTCGCGATCGGCGATTTCAACGGGGATGGCGACAATGACCTCGCGGTCGCGATCCCGGGTCATGACGGCACTGCGGGCAACAGCGGCACCGTGCAGGTGATCTACCAGAGCGACTTCCTGTTCGTGGATGGCTTCGACGGCTGACGCGCTTCCTCAGCGTGCCTTCGCCGTCTTGCGCGCAGTCCGGCGCGGCCGGGGGACGTCGAGTTCGATCCAGGTTGGCGCATGGTCGCTCGCGCCGGGCAGGTCGCGCACCCAGCGGTCCACGCCCGCATCGCGCAGGCGCGGCGTGAGCTTCGCCGAGAGCAGCAGGTGGTCGATGCGCAGGCCGGCATTGCGCGGCCAGTGTTGGCGGAAATAGTCCCAGAACGTGTAGATGCGCTCGTCGGGATGGCGCGCGCGCAGCGCGTCGGTCCAGCCCTGCGCGAGCAGCCGCTCGAATGCCTCGCGGCTTTCGGGCTGCAGCAAGGCATCCTTGCGCCACGACGCGGGGTTGTAGATGTCGAAGTCGGTCGGCACCACGTTGTAGTCGCCTGCGAGCACGACCGGCTGGTCGCTGTTCCACAGCGTGCGCGCATGCCGGATCAGGCGCTCGAACCATGCGAGCTTGTAGTCGAACTTCGGACCGGGCTGCGGATTGCCGTTCGGCAGGTAGAGGCAGCCGACGATCACGCCGTGCGCGACCGCCTCGAGGTAGCGGCTCTGCGTGTCGCTGCGGTCTCCCGGCAGCCCGCGCCGGCTCTCGACCGGGTCGACGCCGCGCGCGAGGATCGCGACGCCGTTCCACGAACGCTGCCCGTGCCAGACCGCGCCGTAGCCGGCCGCGTGCAGGTCGTCGATCGGGAACGCCTCGTCGGGCGCCTTGAGTTCCTGCAGGCAGGCGATGTCGGGCTGTTCGCGCGCGAGCCACTCGAGCAGGTGCGCGCGGCGCGAGCGCACGCCATTGACGTTGAAGGTCGCGATGCGCAGGCGTGCCATCTTCAGTCCCACGCGCCGCCACGCACGCGCAGTGCGATGCTGATGCGCGCACCGGTCGGATGGCGCTCCTTCGGGACGCCGTGGTCGTAGTGGAGCTGGGTCTCCCAGCTCATCACGAGCAGGCTGCCGGACTCGAGGTCGACATTGAGCACGCGCCGGGGCGGGCGTTTGGCGCGGATCACGAGCCGGCGTGTCGCGCCGAGCGACAGCAGCGCGATCGGCTCGCCCTCGACGAGGTCGGCGAGCTTGTCGTTGTGTGGCGCGACGCTGTCGCGTTCGTCGCGGTAGAGGTTGAGGCCGATGCTGTCGTACGGCGCGCCGGTGGCGGCGCGAACGAGTGCCAGTGCTTCGCCGAGTGGCTCGGGCAGCGCAGGGTCGTCGGCGCGGTAGTGTGCGCGCAGGCGCGGCACGTCGACTTCGCGCTCGTACATCACGCGACGACCGCCACGCCAGGCGACGCCGGCCTGCAGCTGCGCGAACCAGCGCGCGGCGGTCTCCGCGGCGAGGAAGTCCGGCGTATGGTCGATCGTGCCGCTCGCGTCGTGGAGCAGGCGGCGCGAGCCGGTGGCGGAGAGATCGAGCAGGGTCATGCGCGCAGCATGCCAGCGCCAGCCTGATCGGCAGTGCAACGCGAGCGTGCGCGAGACGCGTGATGCCGCGTTCGCGCCAGCGCGCGTTCGCGCCCCGCGGTGATGCGGCTATGCTTGGGCGCCTTCCCCGGAGACCACCCGTGAACGACCCGCGCCCCGCCGTCGCGCCGCCTGCCGCGGTCACGTTCGCGGTGACCGCGCGCGGTCGGCCCGCGCGCGCGGAGACACGCCAGCGATGACTGCACCGGTGTTCACGTTCGACCGCTTGCGCCTCGATCCGGCGCGCCGCGAGCTCTGGCGCGACGCGGAGCGGCTGGAGCTGCCGCCGAAGGTGTTCGACTGCATCGCCTACCTGATCGCGCAGCGCGATCGTGCGGTCGGACGCGACGAACTGATCGCGGCGGTCTGGGGTCGCACCGACGTCAGCGACAACCTGCTCGACCAGTCGATCCTGCGCGCTCGGCGCGCGCTCGGCGATACCGACGGCGAGCGCCGCTACATCCGCACGATGCCGCGCTTCGGCTTCCGCTGGATCGCGCCGGTGACCGAAGTCGCGCAGGAAACCGGCCCGCTGCCTGCGCCGCCGTCGGTGCCGGAAACGCCCGACCTTGCGACGCCCGCACCGGCGCCGTCGCATCCGCGCACGCGACTCGCGTGGCTTGCGCTCGCGATCGTGGTCGTCGTGGCCGGCATCGCGTGGGCATGGCTGCACCTGCGCCGCGAGGCGCCTGATCCGCAGCCGGTGGCCGCGCTCGTCCTGCCGTTCGAGGTGCACGCGGAAGGGCCATCGGGCTGGGTGCGGCTCGGCGCGATGGATCTCGTCGCCGAACAGTTGCGTGCGAGTGGCCGGCGCGTGCTTCCGAGCGACAACGTCGTCGCGCTCACGCGCGCGGGCGGCCCGTGGACGCGCGGCGGCGAGCGCACGCTCGAGCTCGCGCGCGAGAGCGGTGCCTCGATCATCGTCGCGGGCGAGGCCGAACTCGCCGACGGACGCTGGCGCGTGCAGCTGCACACACTGGCGGGGACCGACGAGCCGGTGGTCGTGGAGGCGCGCGCGAGCGAAGTACTCGACGCCGCGCGCAACGCGGCCGCGAGCCTCGAGGATGCACTCGGCTGGCAGCGCGCGCGCGACGACCTGCCGCCCGGATCCGGGCTCGCGCTGCGCCTGCGCCAGGTGGACGCCGCGCTGCTCGCGGACCAGCCCGAGGTGGCACGCCAGTTGCTCGAAGAGCTCGGCGCGGCCGAGCGCGAACTTCCGGAAGTGCGCTACCGCCGCGCGGGACTGGACCTGCGCGAGGGCGACCTCGAAGCAGCGCAGGCCGGATTCGAAGCCCTGCTCGGCGAGATCTCCGCGACCGATGCGCCGCTGCTGCGCGCGCGCGTGCTGAATGCGCTCGGCAACGTGCAACTGCGCCGCGACCGCCCCGATCGCGTCGCGGAATACTCCGACCAGGCGATTGCGCTGCTCGACGCGCTGCCGCCTTCGCCGGAACTCGGTCGCGCGCTGACCGGGCGCGCGATCGCGCGCAGCCTGCAGTCGCGCTACGACGCGTCGATGGAAGACTTCGCGCGCGCGCGCGTCGTGCTCGAGAGTGTCGGCGACCGCCTCGCGCTCGCGCGCGTGGACATCAACGTCGGCATCCTCGACGCGCGGCGCGCGCGCCACGCCGAAGCGCTGCCGGTGCTCACGGCTGCTGCGGACCGGCTCACCGCCTACCGCGACTTCAACAACGAGCTGTTCGCACGCCTCTCGCTCGCGCGCGTGCGGCTGGAGCTGCTCGACGGGCGCGCCGCGCTCGCGGGCGACGAACGCGTGCGCGAGCTCGTGCAGCTCGAACCCGCGCCGGCCAAGCGGCGCTATGCGAATCTCGTGCGCGCGATGGTGCTGCACGCGACCGGGCACCTGGCCGAATCCGGTGCGCTGCTCGCCAACGTGCGCGCGGACGCGACCACCGCCGGCGACGCGTCGGTCGCCGCGATGGGCGCCGCGCTCGCGGCGCGCGCGGCCATCGAGGCCGGCGAGGCGGCGCACGCGCTCGATGCCGCGCAGGCGTCGCTCGCGACCGACTGGTCGGGCGAGGGCGAATCCGACTACGCGCGCGCGTGGCGCCTGCTGCAGGCGGCGCAACGCGCGGCCGGGCACGACGCCACGCCGACGCTGGCGGCGATGCGCGCATGGGCCACGCCGCGCACCGACCAGGGCGTGCGCATCCAGCTCGATCTCGCCGAGGCTGCGGACGCAGGCGCGGGCAGGGAGCAGGCGCGTGTGGCGTTCGAGCGCGCATTCGAACGCGCCGATGCGCGGCGCGTGCCGGCCGAACTCGTCGAAGTCGCGCAGGCCTACCTGCCGTGGCTGCTCGAATCGGGCGACCTCGCGCGCGCAGGCGTGATCGCGGGACGGGTCGGCGGCTGGGCCGAGCACGATCATGCGGCCGCGTTGCTGCAATTGCGATACCAGCACGCGCTCGGCCACCCCGATGGCTGGCGCAGCGCGCTCGTGCGTGCGCGCTCGACTGCCGGTGAGCGCCGTATCCCGGCCGCACTGGAAACGCCGCCGGCCGCGCGCGGCTGACCGCGCACGCGCCGATGCGCGGCCTCGCCGGCGCGCTGTAAGGCGCAATTAAGGAAAACCGAAGCCCGCGCCAATGCGGCACAACGCACGCTGCGACACGATCACGGGTCGCTTTGTCGAACGCCAGAGGCATGCATGACTTCCGACCTGATCCCTGCCTGCGCGCACATGCGCCGGCGCGTGGCTGCCCTCTCGTTGCTGGTCGTGCTCGCGTGCAGCGCCGTGCTGGCGCCTCCAGTCGACGCGCAGGCCGGTGTCGGCGTGATCGGCCGGCCATCGTGGCCGTTGCCGCACGCGACCGGCGCGGCCGAGGTCGAACCTGAGCTGCTGCGCGGCCTCCGCTCGGGCCAGTCACGCGACTTCGTGGTCGAGTTCCGCGAGCGCGCGGACCTTTCCGGTGCACGCGGGATGGACTGGCGCGCGCGCGGGCGCCACGTGCATGAGCGGTTGCGCAGTACGGCGGAGCGCAGCCAGGCCGGCGTGCGCGCCGAACTCGCGCGCCGCGGCATCGCGAGCGAGCCGTTCTGGATCAAGAACGTGCTGCTCGTGCGCGACGGCGACCTCGCGGCGATGTCCGCGATCGCCGCGTCCGACCAGGTGCTGCGCATCCGCAGCCTGCCGCGCGTGGACCGCATCGAGCCCAGGCCGGCGCTCGCGACGACGCCGTCGCGCGGGGACGGGATCGCACCGAACATCGTGCAGGTCGGCGCCGACCGCGCGTGGGCGCAAGGCACCACCGGACGCGGCATCACCGTCGGCATCCTCGACGGTGGCGTCATGTACGGGCACGAGTCGATCGTGCGGCAGTACCGCGGCAACCTCGGCAACGGCACGTTCGAGCACGACTACAACTGGCTCGGCGCGCACGACGAGCCGTATGAAGGCGACAACGCGCACGCAACCCACGTCACCGCGACCGTCGTCGGCGACAACCACGCGACCGATCCGGCGGCGCGCAAGCGCGTCGGCATGGCGCCGGACGCGAACTGGATCGCGTGCGACATCTTCGCGCTCGAAGGCGATCCGACCGGCGAATGGATCCTGCGCTGCGGCGAGTTCATGCTCGCGCCGACGCGCCGCGACGGCAGCGCGCCCGACCCCGATCGCCGCCCGCAGGTCGTCAACAACTCGTGGTCCGAACGCGACTGCGACGGCACCGCCTCGCCGTTCTATGCCGACATCGTCGAGGCCTGGGTCGCTGCCGGCATCTTCCCGGCGTTCGCGGCCGGCAACAGCTTCAGTTGCGGCTTCCCGGAGCCGCCGGGACTGTCGACGCTGTCGAGTCCGGCGTCGCTCGCGAGCGCGTTCGCGATCGGTTCGAGTGGCAACCACGATGGCGCCTACGCGCCGCATTCGCTGTGGGGCCCGACCGACGCGGTGAGCCCGGGCTTGCCCGACTATCCCGATCCGCGCGGCTATCCGCAGCTCAAGCCGCAGGTGATCGCGCCGGGCGTCGCGATCGAGTCCGCGATGATCGAGGGACCGCAGGACTACGGTGCGATGACCGGCACCTCGATGTCGACGCCGCACGTGAGCGGTCTCGTCGCCTTGATGCTCGAAGCCGGCTCCTGCCTCGTCGGTGACTATCCCGCGCTCGGCGGGATCATCATGCAGACCGCGCGGCCGATCGATTACGCGAGTGGCGGCACGCCCTCGCCGGGTCCCGGCAACGTGCCGAACTATGCGACCGGCTGGGGCGAGATCGACGCGGCTGCCGCAGTCGATGCGGCGGCGGACGCGTGTGGTCCGAGCGGTTTCGTCGCGGGCACCGTGCGCGGTGCCGACGGCGCGCCGATCGCGGGCGCGCGCATCGAATTCCTGCCGGCGGGCGCCGCCGCCGACGCGACCTCCGCAACCGACGGACGCTACGTGCGCCGCGTGCCCGCGACGGGCGCCGTGCTCGGCGTGCGCGTGACTGCCTACGGCTATCTCGCGTACGTCGAGAACGGCGTGCAGGTCAGGCCGGGCCAGACCACGCCGCTCGACGTCGTGCTCGCGCTCGCGCCGACGCACAAGCTCGGCGGCATCGTGCGCGACGCGCAGACCGGCTGGCCGCTGCACGCGCGCATCACCGTGGCCGGATCGCCGCTCGCGCCGCTGTGGAGCGATCCGCAGAGCGGTGCGTGGTCGGTGCGCTTGCCCGCAGGCGGGCAGTACCGACTGGACGTCGCTCCGGGCATCGATGGCTATCGGGGGACCTCGATCGAACTCGGCGACTTCGACGGCGGCCGCAACGAGGATATCGCGCTCGAGGCCGACGCGGTCGCCTGCAATGCGCCCGGCTATGCGCACGCGGGCACCGTCTACGCACAGGACTTCGAAGCCGGCGGACTGCCGCCCGGGTGGAACCGCTCGAGCCTCGGGCTCGGCTGGCAGTTCGGCGACAGCGACGCGCTGTCGAGCCCGGGGTTCGCGATTCCCGCGCATGGCGGCTTCGCGGCTGCCAATGACGAGCTCGGCGCCGATGGCGGCTGGGCCAACGACGCGCGTTTCGACCTGCTCGTGATGCCGCCAGTCGATCTTTCGATGCTCGATCGTCCCGTGTTGAGCTACCGCAGCTTCCTCACGCAGGAATCCCCGCCGTGGGACGGGCGCGAGGTCGCGCGCGTCGAAGCCAGCGTCGATGGCGGCGCGACCTGGCTGCGCCTCGGTGCGCCGTCCGCGACGACGCACGACGCGGGTTGGACCACGCAGGCCGTCGACCTCTCGCCGGTGGCCGCGCCTTCGGTGCTGATCCGCTTCCACGCCGACGACTTCGGCGGCGACGACTGGGGCGCGCTCGGCGCGGGATGGGCGATCGACGATGTCGCGGTCCGCATGAGCTGCAGTGCGCCAGCGGGTGGCGCGCTCGTGGTCGGCCAGGTCCGCGATGCGAACACCGGCCTGCCGCTCGACGGCGCGCGCGTGCGCATCGACGACGGCGCGAGCGTCACGACGCGCGCGAGCGAAGATCCAGGCGTCGGTGCGGGCTTCTATGCGCTGCACGCGCCTGCCAGCGCGTCGAGCGTGATGGCGACGCCGGGCGCGCCGCTGCCCGCCGGTTACGGCGATGCGCAGTCGGCGGTCAGCGGCGCGACCTCGACGACGCTGCGACGCGACCTCGCGTTGCCCGCCGGTCGCCTGCGCCTGCATCCGGCGACGCCGTCCGCGACGGTCGAACTCGGCGCGGTCGCGCAGGCGACGCTCGTGGCGAGCAACAGCGGCACGCGCGAACTCGTGTATTCGTTCGAAGCGGTCGCGCACGAGGAGCATTTCGAGGGCGATGTCTTTCCCGCGCACGGATGGACCGTCGTGAACCACGGCAGCGGCTGCGCCTGGACGCGTCCTTCACGCCTTCCGAATCACGCGGGCGGGGACGGCCTCGCGGCCGGCATCGACCTGTTCGATTGCGAACAGGGCACGCCGATCGATACCTCGCTGGTCTCGCCGGTGTTCGACCTGTCCGCGAGCCACTCGGCCTCGCTCGG
Source organism: Lysobacteraceae bacterium (assembly GCA_004143945.1). Classification (GTDB taxonomy): domain Bacteria; phylum Pseudomonadota; class Gammaproteobacteria; order Xanthomonadales; family Rhodanobacteraceae; genus Dokdonella_A. The sequence continues at coordinate 32,118 of SEHB01000010.1, read as the reverse complement.
CTTCTTCCTGTCGCTGCTCGATGGCGCCGACAGCTGGCCGCGCCTCGACGTGGAGGCGACGCGCGACGGTGGCGCGAGCTGGACCGCGTTGCTGACGCGCACGCACTCGGAAGGCGCGGACGGTGCGACCGCGCCGATCGAGGTCGACCTGTCCGCGTTCGCGGGCGATCCCGCGGTGCAGCTGCGCTTCCACTATCGCGCGGCGCCGCCGTGGGGATGGATCATGCTCGACCAGGTGCACGTGTTCCACTCGGCGAGCGAGGACGCGCTGATCGACATGCAGCCCGACCACGGCAGCCTCGCGGTCGGCGCCTCGCAGCAGGTCGTGGTCGACTTCGATGCGCGCGCCATCGCGCAGCCCGGTGTCTACACGGTGCCGCTGCGCGTCGCCGAGGACACGCCCTACGCGTGGGCATTCGGCGATGCGCAGGCACGGATGACGGTGACTGCACCCGCGCACTACGGCGCGGTGGAAGGCGTCGTCAGCGGCCTCGGGCGCTGCGACCTCGCGCCGACGCCGATCGAGGGTGCGAGCGTGCGCATCTCGCATGCAGGCGGCAGCGTCACGACGCGGACCGATGCCGATGGTCGCTACGCGTACTGGTTCGACGCATCGAAGGGTCCGCTGCAGGTCGAGGTCGAAGCGCCCGACCATCTCGCCGATGCGCGCGAGGTCGCGCTGTCGGCAGGCACGACGACCGACGCGGATTTCGGCCTGCGCCTGCTCGCGCCGTGCCTGATGCCCGATCCGCCCGCGCTGTCCGTGGTGGTGCCTGTCGGTGGCTCGCTGCAGCAGCCGTTCGACCTGCTCAACGGCGGCCCGGTCGCGGGCACGTGGAGCGCGCGCATCGGTGGCGATCCCGCGCTGCAGACATCCGTGCCGGTGAGCCAGACCACCAGCCCCGACCCGGTCGCGAACATGAGCTTCGGCTGCTTCAATCCGGGCACCGGCTTCTCGCTCGAGAACCGCTACCTGCGCGTGTTCCCGCCGTCGGACATCGCGTTGCCGGGCGACGTGCGCCGCGTAGCGGCGCTCGCGTTCGCGATCGACTCGGCCGCGTCGTCGAGCGGCAGCCAGGCGCTGACGCTGCGCCTGCACACGCTCGATGGGCCGCTCGAGCTTGGAAATCTCACGCTGCTCGCGGAAGCCAGCGCGACCATCACGGACGAGCCGCTGCGTCGCTACCGCGCGGCGTTCGACGCACCGATCGAGGTGCCCTCCGATCGCGTGCTCGTCGCCGAACTGTACCTGCCCGATGGCGCGGCGCACGGCACCAGCGCCTACCCGGGCGGCAACAGCGAGGGCGAGACCGCGCCCGCGTACTGGGTCGCGCCCGATTGCGGCCTTCCCGAACCCGTCTCGCTGCCGGACATCGCGTTCGAGTGGGTGCATCTCGTGCTCGAGCTCGAACTGCTCGCGTCGGACCCCTGCGGAGCGTCGGCCTCGCCGGTCGAATGGCTCGCGGTATCCCCTGCGTCGGGCAGCGCGCCGGGCGACGGTCTGTCGAGTCTGGCGGCTGCGCTCGATGCCGGTGCGCTCGCGGCGGGAACGCGGGGCGGGTCGATCTGCATCGGCGCCGGAACCGGACCCGACACCGTGATGCCGGTGACGCTCGTGGTCGGCAGCGGCGCCGACGCGGTGTTCGCGGACGGATTCGACTGACAGCACTTCCAGCGGACGCGCGCCGGTGCTGCGCACCGCCGCGCGTCCGCAGCGCGCTGCGCGCCGACTGTCGCTCAGTCGAACGTGTCGGCGAACAGGAGGTCGTTCCCGGCGGCGCGCAGGCTCATGACGCCGCCGGGTCCGGTGCCGATCACGAGGCTCGTGACGATGCGGCCCGGACGCAGCAGGAGCTCCCCGGCCGACATCCACGGGAAACCGTTCTGCGCGATGTCGACCAGTTCGTGCAGGCTGCCGGCGACCCCGAATTGCGGATCGAGGCTGAAGTCGCGGCGCAGGCGCAGCAGGCTGAGTTCGGCGCGGTTGTCCGCGTTGTAGCTGTAGCCCGCGAGCACGTACTTGCCATCGCCCTGTCGCGCGATCGCATCGATGCCGTCGGCGTTGTTGCCGCTGCCACCGAGATCGAGGCCGTAGACGCGGTATCCGAACGGCCCGAGCGCGGTATCGAGTTCACCGTCGTCGCGCCAGCGCATCACGAGCATCTGCGAGCCGACCGTTTCGTCGGTCACGTCGTGGAAGATTCCGGCCTGCACGATGCTGCCCGTGGGCTCGACCAGCGCGGCGCGCGAGATCGCCGCGCCGCCGTCGAATCCGGTCAGCGTGCGCAGGTTGACTTCGCTGATGCCGGGCGCGGAGTGGCCGAAGCCGAGGTCGGGTGCGCCATTGGGCTGCACGCGCACTGCGAACTGGGTGATCGCGAACGGATTCTGCTGGGTGTCGCCAGCCGCGACGATGCGGCCGTCCGCGAACGCGTGCACCACGCCGACGCGCGTGACGCTCCAGGTGAACGGCAGGGTCACGCGCCCCGCATTCCCGAATCCGGGTGCGGCGCCGCCGTCTGCCGTGAAATGCGCGATCCCGAGGTCGCTGGTGTCGGCATTCGCGATGCCGCCGGCGACGAGGATGCCGTTGGCCTGCGTGCTCGCGATGCGCAGCGGGCGATCATTGTTGCTGCCGCCCATGTCGAACGCGATGGTCAGGCGCCCGCTGCCGAGCAGGCTGGTGTCGGGCAGGCCGTCGGGCGTGAGGCGGTAGATCTCGAAATCACCGCAGCCGCTGAACGCGAGCAGTGGGCGACCGAGTGCATCGAGCGTCGCATGCGTGAGCCAGCCATCGGGGCAGGGCGGAACCAGTGTGCGCAGCCCGCCTTCGCCGAACGAGAAATCGAAGTAGCCGTCCGCGTCGAGGCGCCAGATCGCGGCGCGGTTTCCGCCCTGGCCATCTGCGAAATTGCCGAAATGATAGAGGCGCCCGTCCGCCGCCGCGGCGACCGCCACGGCGTCGTCGACCTCGCCGATGGCCATCGGATTCATGTAGAAGCCGTAGCCGGGAAACTCCGCATCGGTCCCGAACGTCGGGTCGGCATCGCCGTCGGCGGCGAGGCAGGACCCCGTGCACGACATCGCGAGCGCGAGCAGGAAAGCGGATCGGATCGACATGGCAGGCTCCGGCTTGGGGTTGCCTGCACATACGGCGGCTCGGTGCCGCAGGGATCATCCCCGGCGTCGCGTCCGCCGCGCGGCTGCCGCCGCCCGCCCTCCGGTCACTCGAAGCCGTCCTCGAACACGAGGTCCGGGTCGGTGCCGCTCGACACGAATCGGTAGACCGTGTCCTGGTTGATCGCCGCGAGGTGGAGTTCGCCGTCCTCGTCTTCACCGAACCCCGTGTAGTTGAGCTCGGGGCCGGTTTGCCACAGCACGCTGGTCCAGCCTGACGCGCCCTGGGTCGCGATGTGGATCTTGCCGCTGCAGTAATCGGCGTACACGTACTTGCCCTGCAGCCCGGTGATCGCGCCGCGATAGCGCGTGCCGCCGGTGATCGAACTGCAGGGGCCGCCGTTGGACGCGTGCGTGTAGGTCAGGATCGGCGCGGTGTAGCCGCTGCATCCGCCGCCCGGCGTCGGCACGGTCCCTTCGCAACGGTCCCAGCCGAAGTTGACGCCGCCGCTGCCTGCGGCGAGGTGGTCGACTTCCTCCATCTCGCTTTCACCGACGTCGCCGATGAACAGGTCGCCGTTGCTGCGGTCGATGCCGATGCGGAACGGATTGCGCAGGCCGTAAGCCCAGATCTCGTCGCAGTTCCCGCTGCCGCCGGCGCCGCCCGCGTACGGGTTCCCCGCGGGGATCGCGTACGCGGCCGACCCGTCGCCATCGGATGCGCACAGTTCATTCGCACCCGCAGGCGTGGTCGCGTCGACATCGATGCGCAGGATCTTGCCGAGCAGCGCGCGCGAATCCGCATTGCCGCCACTCGCGGTGAATGCGCCATCGGCCGGGCATTGGGGATGGTTGCCATCGTTGGCCGCAAGGCCCGCGGGGTTCAACGTCTGCGCGCGGTTGCAGCCGTCGTAGCTGTCGCCGCCACCGCTGTCGCCGAGCGTGATGTAGAGATAGCCGTCGAGGCCGAACTGCAGGTCGCCACCGCGGTGGTATTCGGAATCCTGGTCCGCGCGCAGGATCACCGTTGCGCTCGCGGGGTCCGCGGCATCCGGGTTGTCGGCGCGTGCCTGGTAGCGCACGACCGTCGCATCGCCGTCTGCGCTCGTGTAATGCACGTAGAAATAGCGGTTGCTCGCGTAGTCGGGATGGAACGCGAGGCCGAGGAAGCCGCCTTCGCCGGGCATGCTGAAGCCGTGCGGCGCGCCGCTCGAGATGTCGAGGAAGGATCCCGGCAGCACGTTGGTCGCGGCGCCGGGCGGACGGATCCGGATGCGTCCGTAACGGTCGACGACGAACAGCCGGCCGCTGCCGTCGTTCGCATGGCGCACGGTCATCGGCGATCCGACGCCGGTGATCCAGGGCTCGAGCGCGAGATCGGCAGGTTGCGCACCTGCCTGAGAGGCAGGCAGTGCGAGCGCGCACAGGGCCAACCAAGTCGTTCGCATCGGATACTCCTCGCGGCGCGAGCGTGTCGGCGTGCGCACAGCATAGTCCCGATTCCGGTGCCCGAGGCGCCGCCGCCGCGCCGCGATCGGCCACTGTTCAGCGACCGGCGGGGAGGCCATGCCGTTACCCGCGCACGCCGTTCATGCGATCCTCGCCGGTGACGATGAGGAGACAGAAAAATGCAACAACTCGGCATTGTTGTCTGCCTGGCGTTCACGCTCGGTGCCTGTGCACCGGCGACGCGCCTCCCGGTTCCGGACCACACCCCGCCGCCGGTTGCAGCGGCGGGCACGGCGCTCGCCGCCGACACGCAGAGCCGCACCGTCGACGGCAACCCGTTCATCGCGCCGGCCGGCTGGACGCTCGAAACGCGCGCGCCCGCGGTGGTGCTCATGGCACCCGAAGGCGGATCACGGCTCGCGCTCGTCGATGTCGCGGCTGCCGACGCGGACGCCGCGGTCGCCGCGGCGTGGCAGGCCTATGATCCGGCCGCGAAATGGCCACTCAAGCTCGCGAGCGACCTGCCCGCGCGCGACGGGTGGGAGCAGTCGCGGCGCTACGTCTACGAGACGTCGGCGAACGACAAGCGCGGCGTGCTCGCGCAGGCGTTGCGGCGCGGCGAGCGCTGGACGGTCGCGATCTACGACATGGAGAACGCGGTCGGCGACAAGCGCGCGGCGCAGGTCGCGCTGGTCTTCAGTCGGCTGTTGCCCAAGGGCTACAGCCGGGAAACCTTCGCGGGCCGCCGCGCGCACGCGCTCGACGCTGCGCGGCTCGCCGAGCTCGAGACGTTCATCGAGGCAGCGCGGGTAACGCTCGAAGTCCCCGGCGTGGCGGTCGGCGTGGTGCAGGACGGCAAGGTCGTGCTCGCGAAGGGCTACGGCGTGCGCGAGCTCGGCAAGCCCGAGCCCGTAGACGCCGAAACGATGTTCATGATCGCGTCGAACACGAAGGCGCTGACGACGCTGATGCTCGCGAGGCTCGTCGCCGAAGGTCGCTTCGACTGGGACACGCCGGTCACCTCGATCCTGCCCGCGTTCCGGCTCGGCGACGAGGCGACGACGCGCCAGGTGCGGGTCAAGCACCTGATCTGCGCCTGCACCGGCCTGCCGCGCCAGGACATGGAGTGGCTGTTCGAATCGGAGGGCGCGACGCCCGGGTCGGTGCTGCAAACGCTCGCGACGATGCAGCCGACCAGCGAATTCGGCGAACTGTTCCAGTATTCCAATCCGATGGCAGCGGCGGCCGGTTTCGCGGGCGGCCACGTGCTGTTTCCCGAACTCGAGTACGGCGCCGCCTACGACAAGGCGATGCAGGCGCTCGTGTTCGATCCGCTCGGCATGGCGTCGACCACGTTCGACTACGCGAAGGCGCTCGGCGGCAACCACGCGATGCCGCACGGACTCGACGTCGACGCGCGCACGGTGCGCGCGAGCATGGACCTCAACCATACCATCTTCCCCGCACGCCCGGCGGGCGCCGCGTGGAGCAACGTGCACGACGTACTGCGCTACGTGCAGATGGAACTCGACGAGGGGCTGTTGCCGGACGGCACGCGCTACATCGATGCCGCACCCCTGCTCGAGCGGCGCAAGCCGCAGGTCGCGCTGGGCCAGGATGCGAGCTACGGCATGGGCCTCATGGTCGACTCGACCTGGGGCGTGCCGGTCGTGCACCACGGCGGCGACATGCTCGGGTTCCATTCGGACATGCTCTGGCTGCCGGACCACCGCGTCGGTGCGGTGATCCTGACCAACTCCGACCCCGGTGTGTACATGCGCGGGCCGCTGCAGCGGCGCCTGCTCGAGGTGTTGTTCGACGGCAAGCCGGAAGCCGCCGAGAGCGTCGCGGCGAGCGCACGCCGCGTGAAGGAAACCGCAGCCGCCGAACGCAAGCGCTTGGTCGTACCCGCCGGGCGCGGCGATGCGGCGCGCCTCGCCTCCCTCTATCGCAGTGCCGAGCTCGGTTCGCTCGTGGTGACGCGCGAGGGCGAGGCGACCTGGTTCGACTTCGGCGGCTGGCGCAGCGAGGTCGCCTCGCGTCGCAACGACGACGGCAGCGTCTCGTTCGTCACGATCTCCCCGGGCGAGGACGGGTTCGAGTTCGTCGTCGCCTCGCCGGAGGGCGAGCGCGCGCTCGTCCTGCGCGACGCACAGCACGAGTACGTGTTCCGCGAATCGGGCGGCTGATTCGTGCGGCGCGCGCGCGGGAGCGGGCGCCCGCACCCCCGTTCACGTGCCGTTCGCCCCACTGCCGACACCGTTGCCGGCGGAAACGGGGACCCCGGGATGCCCAAGCGCTGGAGCCGCAAACGCATGATCTGGACGATCGTCATCACTGCCGTGGCGACCGCGCTGCTGTTCGCGATCGCGCTCAATTTCGCGACATCCGAAAAGAAGATCGAACGCAAGATCGAACATCGCTACGCGATCGCCGATCCGCAGTACCTGCGCGAGATGTCGGTGATGCTCGGGCCTGCCGTGCTGCCGGGCAACAGCGTGACCGCGTTGCAGAACGGCGTCGAGATCTTCCCCGCGATGCTCGAGGCGATCCACGACGCGAAGGTCTCGATCACGTTCGAAACCTACATCTACTGGTCCGGCGAGATCGGCGCGAAGTTCGCCGACGCGCTGGCCGAGCGCGCGCGCGCGGGCGTGCGCGTCAACGTGACGATCGACTGGGTGGGCAGCATCAAGATGGAGCAGGACCTCGTCGACCGCATGGAAGACGCGGGCGTGCATGTCGAGCGCTACCGGCCCCTGCACTGGTACAACATCAGCCGCATGAACAACCGCACCCACCGGAAGCTGCTCGTGGTCGACGGGCGCATCGGCTTCACGGGCGGCGTCGGCATCGCGGACCAGTGGCAGGGCAACGCGGAAGACGCCGAGCACTGGCGCGAGACGCATTTCCGCATCGAGGGTCCGGTGGTCGCGCAACTGCAGGCCGCGTTCAACGACAACTGGATCAAGACCACGGGCGAGGTGCTCAACGGCAAAGCGTACTTCCCGCCGCTGGCCGAGGCCGGGGGCATGCGCGCGCACCTGTTCGTCGCCTCGCCCTCGGGCGGCAGCGAGAGCATGCACCTCATGTACCTCATGGCGATCGCGGCCGCCGTGCGCTCGATCGACCTGGAGGCCTCGTACTTCGTGCCCGACGAGCTCGCGATCACGGCGCTGCTGGCTGCGCGCGAGCGCGGCGTGCGCATCCGCATCATCGTGCCCGGCGAACACATCGACTCGGATGCGGTGCGCCTGAGCTCGCGCGCCAGCTGGGGCCCGCTGCTCGCGGCCGGCATCGATATCCACGAGTACGTCCCGACGATGATGCACACGAAGCTGCTGATCATCGACGACGAGATGGTCTCGGTCGGTTCGACCAACTTCGACATCCGCTCGTTCCGCGTCAACGACGAGGCGAGCCTGAATGTCTATGACCACGCGTTCGCCGCTCGGATGACCGCGGCGTTCGAGCAGGATCTCGCGCGCACCAGGAAGTACGACTACGCGATGTGGGAACGGCGCCCGCTGCGCGAGAAACTCGTGGAGAAGCTGCTGTATCCGATCCGCTCGCAGCTGTAGGAGCGCACCTTGTGCGAGATGCGCGCCAGTCGCAATGCGCCGTCGCGCAACCGGGATTCTGCGCAGATCGCCCGCAGGGTGGGCTCATGCACGTCGGCCGCACGGCGGCGCCTGGGAGACGCACGATCCCGCCTTCAGTCGACCACGCTGACCGGGATCGCGTGGCGCATGCGGTAGGCGTGGCGCTCCGAACGGCAGTAGCCGCTGCCCATCGCGAACTTGCGGCAGACCTGCGGCCGCTGCTCGTAGATGCTGCAGCACATGCGTGCATGGTCGAGCGCGACGCACCAGCCGTCCTCGCAGCGACCCATCACCTCGAGCCCGTCCGCGCCACGCTCGACGAAATGCCGAGGCACCTCGTCGTCGGGCATCACGACGACCGTGAGCCGGCAGCAGACCGCGTCGCACGACGTGCACGACACGCGCTCGTGGCCGTGCTGGCCGCTCATGCGGATACCCCTTCGGACGGACCGGCTGCGCGCGCGTAGCGCAACAACCGGCCCCGGAACGGAGGCTGGTCGGACTCGTCGAAGCGGCTGCGCTGTTCGTCCACCGAGTAGCCGAGCGCGCGCATCGCGCGCGTGAACGGCGCGCTGTTGCCGCGGCCGGGATCGGTGATGACGATCTCCGACGTCGCGTCGGCATGGCGCATGACCAGCGCGGAGAGCAGGGCGGCGTGGTCGCGCTCGTAGAGCACGTCGCTGGCGATGATCAGGTCGAAGCGTCCGAGCGTCGCGTCGGGAATCGCCCAGGGCAGGTCGCGGTAGGTGATCACCGGAAGTTCATTCAATGCGGCATTCGATTCGAGGAAGGTCTCGGCGAGTGGATGGTGGTCGCTCGCGGTGATGTCTGCATGGCGCCGCTGCAGCACGAGGCTCGACAGGCCCAGGCCGCAGCCGAGCTCGAGGATGCGCTTGCCCGCGATGTCGAACGTGCTCATGGCTTCTGCGAGCACGCGGCCGGACGGCCACGGTTGCCCGAACAGACACCACTGCGCCGAGGAAATGCCGGCGCGCGCGGCCGCCTGGTGCGGATCCGCGAACTGCTGGCGATCGCTGAGCGCGCGCAGCCGGTAATCGTGCTGGCCGATGCGCAATGTCACGAGGCGCGTGGAGTAGCCGGGCATGCCCGCTCCCGTTGGCGGCGTCACTGCGCGAGGCGTGCAGACGCAAGGAGGGAAGCGAAGCGGGCGACCGGATGCGGTCGGCGGGACGCGCGGCACGACGTGCGGCGACTGCATCTTACACGCTCGGCGACGGGCGCGCCGAAGTGCCACGGCGCGCGCGCGTGCGCGGACGCTAGACTATGCGGTTTCCGGATCGAGGGAGCGTCCCGTGCCCGACTTGCCCGCCTGTCCGCGTTGCGGCATGGAGAACACCTACCCCGACGGCGCGAACATCGTGTGCGCCGATTGCGCGCACGAGTGGCCGCTGGCAGCGCCGGTCGCCGCGCCGTCGCAGGCGCCCGTGCGCGACTGCAACGGCAATCCGCTCGCGTCGGGCGACACCGTGGTGGTGATCAAGGACCTCAAGGTCAGGGGTTCGTCGATCCCGCTCAAGCAGGGTACGGTGATCCGCAACATCCGCCTCGTCGAGGACGATCCGGAGCACATCGAGGGGAACTCCGACAAGATCAAGGGGCTCGTGCTCAAGACCTCTTTCTTGAAGCGCGCCTGACCGGCCGCGCGCCGGCGCTTCGGCAGCGGCGTATGCTGGAGGCGCACCTCGGACAGCGAACGGAGGCGGCCATGGCCACCGGTTGGGCCGGAGACGGCGCCGTACAGGACCAGATCGACGCGACCATCGATGACGCGGTCAAGCGCGCGCGCAGCCGCCTGCAGCGGGGTCCGGGGCTGCTGCATTGCGAGGAGTGCGACGCTCCGATTCCCGCCGCTCGTCGCAAGGCCGTGCCCGGCGTGCGCCTGTGCGTCGCGTGCCAGGAAGCCCAGGATCGCGAAGCGGGCACGCATGCGGGTTACAACCGTCGCGGCAGCAAGGACAGCCAGCTGCGCTGAAGATCAGCGCGCTTGCACGCGCAGCGCGTGCCACTTGGCCCAGGCGAGCAGGCCGAAGTACAGCATGCCGGCCGCGACGACGCGGTGCGGCTGATCGACCCACAATCCGCTTCCGGGCAGGTCGAGCAGCGGCCGCACCGCTTCGCCAAGGCCCAGGCGCGGCAGCGGCAGCAACATCGTCGCGAACACCGCGGCGAGATACGCGAGCGCGGACAGCGCCCACATCGCGGCGAATCCGCCCGAGGTGCCGTCCGGGCCGGCGCGATGGAAAATCACGCGCAGCTTGCCGAGCAGCAGCCAGCCGAACGCGATGAACGGCCATGTGGCGTCGAACGCCGAAGCGAATGCCGCGATGAAGCCGAGGTAGAGCAGTGCGAAGCCGCCGAGCATCGCGACCTTGCGGAGCTTCGTCGCGCCCTCGGCGAATGCGGCCGCACCGAGGAATGCGCTCGCATGGATCAGCACGAACTCGACCAGCATGACGAGCATCGCGTTGCGTACGCCGGAGGGGCCGAACGCGAGGGGTGACAGCCACAGCCCGGCGAACGCGAGTGCGCTGACGACGTCCGGAACGACTGCGAGCAGCCGATCGAGTGCACGCGGATGCAGCATCGTCCGATCCCCTGGCGGCGGTGCATGGGCGATTCGCGGCGCGGCGCACGCGTGGCTGCCGCGCGCGGTCCGATCGCCCCCTGCGGCCGAGTGTACTTGCCCATGCGTGGCGCGCGCGTCACGATGACCTCGCGGCACCCGCCGCGACCCGTTGCCCGGGCCCGCGCGCCCGCTCTCCCGGACCACGCCGCGCGTGCGTCCGGCTCCACGGAGGCCTGCCATGCCAGAACCCAACCGCACGACCAGCGCCGATTTCGATCCCGAAGTGATGCGGCTGTTCGACCAGTACGTACATGGCGCGCTCGACCGCCGCGGATTCCTCTCGGGCGTCGCGCGTTTCGCCGCCGGCGCAGGTGGCGCCGCCGCGTTGCTCGCGGCGCTGAGCCCGCGCTTCGCGCAGGCGCGCAAGGTCGACCCCACCGACGCACGCCTGCAGGTGCGCTACCTCGAGTTCGATTCGCCGAACGGGTATGGCCGCGCACGCGGTTACCTCGCGCGTCCCGCCGCGGCGAAAGGCGCGCTGCCGGCCGTGCTCGTCGTGCACGAGAACCGCGGCCTCAACCCGCACATCGAGGACGTCACGCGCCGGCTCGCGCTCGAGGGCTACATCGCATTCGCGCCCGATGCGCTGTTCCCGCTCGGTGGCTATCCGGGCGACGAGGACGCCGCGCGCGATGTGTTCAAGAAGCTCGACCAGGAAAAGACACGCGAGGACTTCATCGCGGCGAGCAACTGGCTCATGCACGTCGACGGCGGCAACGGCCGCCTCGGCGTGGTCGGCTTCTGCTATGGCGGCGCGATCGCGAACTTCCTCGCGACGCGCCTGCCGACGCTTGCCGCCGCCGCGCCGTTCTACGGCAGGCCCGCGCCACTCGAGGACGTTCCGAACATCACGGCCGAGCTTCTCGTCGTGCTGGCCGCCGACGACGAGCGCATCAACGCCTTGTGGCCCGCGTACGAAGACGCCCTGCAGAAGGCCGGCGTGCGCCACGCGCTGTTCAAGCCTGCCGGCACCCAGCACGGCTTCAACAACGACACCACGCCGCGCTACGACGAGGCGGCGGCAGCCGAAGCCTGGCGCCGCGTGCTCGCGTTGTTCGAGCGCACGCTCGCGACGCCGGCAGAGCGGGCAGGCACCCGCGGATCCTGAAGCGTGCGCCGTGGTCGGCGCGGTTCATGCTGCCTTGCCTAGACTGCGCGCCGGTACCGCGACGGAGGTGCAGGCGTGGAATGGTGGAGGACGGTGGCCGCGATCGGCTGGCCGCTGCTCGCGGCATTCGTGATCGGATGGCTGGTCCGCCGTGGCCTGCTCGCGCTCGCGCGGCGCGCCCGTGAGGACGGTGGCCAGCGCCTGCGTTCGCGCGTGATCGACGTGATCGCGGTGCCGGCCGCGGTCGCGCTGCCGCTGCTGTTCCTCGGCCTCGCGATCGCGGCGACGCCGCTGGGCGAGGCCTGGTCGCGCGGACTCGCGCGTGCGTTCGTGATCGGCGGCGTGCTCTGCCTGACCTGGCTCGCGGTCCGCGCGATCGAGGCGGTCGAGAAGCGCGTGTTCCGCCTGCATCGCGTCGACGTTGCCGACAACCTCGCCGCACGCCGCGCACAGACGCAGACGCACGTGATCGCCGGTGCTGCGCAGGGCGCGGTGGTGCTGGTCGGCGTCGCGATCGCGCTGATGACGTTCCCGCAGGTGCGCCAGATCGGCGCGACCCTGCTCGCGTCCGCGGGCGTCGTCGGCCTCGTCGCGGGCATCGCGGCCAAGCCCGTGTTCGGCAACCTGATCGCGGGTCTGCAGATCGCGATCGCCCAGCCGATCCGCTTCGACGACGTCGTGATCGTCGAAGGCGAATGGGGGCGCATCGAGGAAATCACCGCGACCTACGTCGTGGTGCGCATCTGGGACGAGCGCCGGCTGGTCGTGCCGCTGCAGTGGTTCGTCGAGCATCCGTTCGAGAACTGGACGCGCACGACAGCGCAGCTGCTCGGCACCGCGTTCCTCTGGCTCGACTACCGCGCGCCGATGGCCGCGGTTCGCGACGAACTCGCGCGAATCTGCGCGGCCGACGCGCGCTGGGACGGTCGCGTCTGCATCGCGCAGGTGACCGAGACCGATCGCGAGTCCATGCAGGTGCGCCTGCTCGTCAGTGCGCGGAATTCCGGCGACCTGTTCGACCTGCGCTGCGCAGTGCGCGAAGGGCTGATCGCGTATCTCCAGGCGCGCCATCCCGAAGCGCTGCCGCGCCTGCGCATGGACCTCGCGCGCGAAGCGCCATTCGCGGGCGCCGCGCACGCGCAGGCGCGTGCACCCGACGCGCCGCCGCTGTCACAGACCTGCTCGCCCGGCGCCGAGGACGTCAGTGCGGCGGACCTCGCCGCCGCGCAGGCTGCGGAGTCCGCACAAGCCGACGCGCGCCGCGACTGATCCGCCCGTCGATCCGGCCCCTTTTCGGCGGCCGGACGGCGGTTTCCTGCATCTTCCGGGGCGCGCGCGTGCGCGACAATCGCGATGCGTGCCACAGGCCCAGGGGGAGGCTCCGCATGACCGCAGCATCACGACGTCCGTTCACGTGGCCACCGGTCCTCGCCGGCGGGCTTGCGATCGCGATCGGTGACATCGCCTTCGCGATCTCTGTGTGGTTCGACTGGAACCTCGCGGGCTTGCAGCGCGTGTTCCAGTCGATCGCGGTCGGCGTGCTCGGACGCGACAGTTTCGCGGGCGGATGGGGCACGGCGCTGCTCGGCGCCGCGCTGCACCTTTTCATCGCGACGATGTTCGTGCTCGCGGCGGTGTTCGCGGGCGGCCGCTGGCCGCGCGTCGTGCGGCACCCGCTGTCGTGGGGACCACTCTACGGTGTCTTCCTCTATGTGGTCATGAACTTCGTCGTGATGCCGCTCTCGCGCGTCGGTGCGACGCCTTCGTTCTCGCGGCCATGGCCGATCGTGCTGAGCATCATCGCGCACATGGTGTTCGGCGTCCTCGCATTGTGGTTCGCGCGCCGCGCGCTGCACCGCGCCGATTGAGCGTGATCGGCGCGGCAACAGCGTGTCGTTGCCTCGCGATACCTGCCTGCGCGTGAATGGCCGGACGCGCGTGATTCGCGAATGCGGCGATGTTGCGGCATGCTGCGTGCATGCGAAGCTTCGTGGCCTCGATCCTGTGCACCTGCATGCGCACGCTCCGGCGGGCGTGCGTCGTTGCGGCGTGGCTCGCGCTCCCGATCGCATCGTTCGCCCATGCGGCCGACGACTTCGCGCTCGACGGTGCATGGCGGCCCGCGGCCGCGGGCGAACCGGTCGAGTCGGTGGCGTGGCCGGACCCGCGCATGCAGCGTTTCGATCCCGCGCGCCTGCAGACGTTCGCCGCGGACGGCGCGGTGCGCTGGATCGTGCTGCTGCCGGCCGAGGGCGCCTGGCCGCCGCCGCCCTGGGTGCTCGAAGTCATCGGACCCGGACTGCAGCGGGTCGCCGTGTTCGCCGACGACGGATCATCGATCGCGGAGAACTGGATCGGTGACGCCGATCGCGCGTGGCCCGGGCATGGCCGTCTCGCGTTCGCGATCGATCGCGCGTTGCCCGCCTCGGCGCCGCTGCGCGTGCGACTCGATTCGGCCGACGTGATCCCCTCGGCGCTGCATTTCGCGGCGCGCAGCGTTCCCGACCACCTGCGCGTGGATGCACGCTGGCTCGCGCTCGCGAGTGCCTGCCTCGCGATCATGGCCGCGATGTCGGTGGTCGCGCTGTTCTTCGGCACGCGCCTGCGTGACGCGGCGTTCCTGTACTACGCGCTCTACGTTGCCGCCTATGCGTTCGTGATGGCGATGCAGGAGGGCTACCTGTTCGAACCGCTCGGATGGAAGGCGATCGCGCAGGCGCCGCGCATGTGGGGACGGCTCGCGACCGTCGCTTCGGTGGTCGCCGCTGTGCTGTTCGTCGCCCGCTTCGCCGACCTCGCCCGCTGCGCGCCACACATGCGCAAACTGCTGCTCGGCTATGCGGCGATCGTCGCCGCGCTCGGTCTCGCCGGTGCGATTCCGTCGACGGGCGCCGCGCTGCGCGCGCTGATCAATCCGCTGCTGATCGCCGGCGCGCCACTGCTGCTGGCCGCGAGCGCGCTCGCCGCATGGCGCGGTTCGCGCTATGCGCGTTTCTTCCTGCTCGGCTGGACGCCATTGCTCGTCGTCACCGCGCTCGGCAGCGCGCAACTCTACGGCGTCGCGCCGGAGTGGACCTGGACGGCGCCGGCCGCGCTGGTGGCCGGGGCATACGAAGCGCTGGTGTTGTCGCTCGGCCTCGCCGACCGCGCGCTCGCGTTGCGACGTGCGCACGATCAGGCGCGACAGCTCGCCGACGTCGATCCGCTGACCGGGCTCTACAACCGGCGCGCATGGAGCCGCCTGCTGCCGGCGGTGCGCGACAAGGCACGCGCGCGCGATGCGCCGTTGACGGTGCTGTTCCTCGATCTCGACGATTTCAAGCGGCTCAACGACCAGCACGGGCATGCCGCGGGCGACGAAGTCCTGCTCGAACTCGCGCGCGTGCTGCGCTCCGAGCTGCGCGCGCAGGACCTCATCGGTCGGTTCGGCGGGGAGGAGTTCGTGGTCGCGCTGCCCGGCATCGACGCCGCGCATGCGACGCGCATCGCGGTGCGCATCGGCCAACGCCTCGAGCTGGGCTCGCTCGAGGCGATCGGCGTCACGTGCACCGTCAGTACCGGCGTCGCCTCGCTGCAGCCGCACGAGAACACCGACGACCTGCTGCGGCGCGCGGACGAAGCGATGTACGCGGCGAAGGCGGCCGGGCGCAATCGCGTGGTGCTGTCGAGCCAGGTGCCGGAACCGGCCTGATCGGCGCCGGCCGCGTGGTCCGGCCGCGCCGGGACCTGCGCAAGCGCGCGCTCGCGCCGCTCAGTCGCGCTGCGCCGGATCGAAGCGGATCACGCTGTTCGGCTCGGGCATGCGCGCGCGCTCGATGCGCGGCGTCGCCGACGCGGGTTTCCAGCGTTGGCCGGCGCCGAAGTCCGCGATCGAATCGTAGCCGCCGAGACGTTCGTAGCGTTCGATCTCGAACGGCATGCCCTCACCGTCGAGCGGGCGCGCGCCATCACTCGCGTGCGTGTGCAGGTGCGGCCCGGTCGTGTCGCCGGTATTGCCGAGTCGGGCGATCACCTCGCCGCGGCGCACGCGATCGCCCGCGCGCACGCGCACGCTGCCGGGCAGCAGGTGCTCGTAGTGGAAGTGGCGGCCATCGCCGAGATCCAACGTGACGAAATTGCCGCTCGCATTCGCGAGCGGGTTGCGCACGGGCTCGACGCTGAGGGCTTCGCGCATGTCGTCGCGCGTGGCCACGATGCGCGCATCGGCGACTGCGAGCACGTCCGCGCCATGCCCGTACCAGTTCCCGACGAGGCGGTCGTCGCCTCGCGCGGCGTGGCCGTCGTCGTCGAGCTTCACCCAGTCGATCGCGAAGCGCGCGGGAATGCGCAGCGCGCCATCGAGCGCAAACGCCACGCGGCGGTGGCCACGCGGCGCTTCGGGCAGGTGGATCGCGATCCAGGGCCCGCCGCGCACGGGCGCGCCGAGTGCGGTGCGCGCGCGCGTCTCGACCGGCGCGGCGCCTCCGCGCAACTCGACCGTTCGTCCGTCGATGCGCAGGGACAGTCGGTGCTCGACCCGTCGAGGCGTGGACACGCGCGGCGCAAGCTCGAGATCGAGGTAGGCGAGCGCATGTCTGCCCGGGGGCAGCGTGCGCGTCGGCGTCGCATCGCGCGTCGTGGCCGACAGCATGATGCGGTCGGCGACGCGGTCGCCTTGCCAGCGCGCGAGGAGTGTCGACGTCCGGCCCGCGTCCAGCACCTCGATCGCATCGATCGTGATCGGCGCCTCGGCGAGATTCACGAGCTGGAGTTCGTAACGCAGCGCGCGCGCCGGGCCGATCCGCGCGAGATGCGGGGCCTCGGACACGCGCAGGTCCAGCGTCGAGCGCAGGTCCCGCGCTGCGGCCATCGGCATCGCGAGCATCAGCGCGAGCAACGCGGACGTCGGCGGCAGGCGCATCGTGGAAGCTCCGGTTGCGGGCACGCGACCATAGCATCCCGTGCACGCGCGATCACGACGGCCTGCTGTATCCTCGACGACCGACGTGGCCCGGCCACCCGAATGGCGAACGAACGATGAGCGACGCACCTCCCGACCGGCTCTCGGTGAATCCGCGCAGCGCGCACTACGACGAAGCTGCGCTCGCACGCGGTGTCGGCATCCGCTTCAATGGCCAGGAACGGACCAACGTGGAGGAGTACAGCGTGAGCGAGGGTTGGATCCGCGTCGCCGCGGGTCGTGCGCGCGATCGCCGCGGCGATCCGATCACGCTCAAGCTCAGTGGCACGGTGGAGCCCTACTACCGCGACCTGCCGGAGGCGCCATGAAGTTCCTGCTGCTCGTCTACAACGAGGAGGCCGCGCTCGACGCGCTGCCCGAAGGGCGCTTCGATTCGATGATGCACGACTGCCTCGTGCATGCCGACGAGCTCGCGGAGCAGGGCACCCTGCTCGGCTACCAGCAGCTCGAGCCCGCGGCGAGCGCGAAGTCCGTGCGCATCCGCTCCGGCCGCACCAGCGTCGTGGATGGCCCGTTCGCGGAGACCAAGGAGATCCTCGGCGGCTACAACATCATCGAAGCCGCCGACATCGACGAGGCGGTGCGCATCGCGGCCGAATTTCCGTGGGCGACGACGGGCTGCATCGAGGTCCGACCGATCCGTGACGTCGATGCCGTGCGGCGGCGCGTCGGCGTGGCGGCCGCGAAATGATGCGCGCTTGCGTGCGTTCGGGGCGCTGACGACACGATCGGCATCGCCGACGCGCTGTCCTGCGGCTGCGTGGCCACTTCTCCCGCAACGGGGCAGGCGCGCGGCGCGTCAGATGTCGATCGCGGCGCCGGGTTCGGACAGCGCCGGGTCGATGTCGTGGCGGCGGCGCAGTTCGGCGGCCAGCGCCACGCGCGCGCGCTGTTCGCCATGCACGAGCACGACCGGAGGGCGCGCGGGCCCGGAGGCGTACCAGTCGAGCAGGCCGCGCTGGTCGGCGTGCGCGGAGAGGCCGCCGACGGTGTGGATGCGCGCCTGCACGCCGATCTCGTCGCCGAACAGGCGCACGCGACGGACGCCGTCGACGAGCAGCCGGCCGAACGTGCCTTCGGCCTGGTAACCGACGAACACGACGTGGCTGCGTCGGTCCGCGAGATTGGCGTGCAGGTGGTGGCGCACGCGTCCGCCGTTGGCCATGCCCGATCCCGCGATGATGATCGCGCCGCCTCGGATGCGGTTGATCGCCTTGCTGTCCTCGACGCTCTCGGCGATGTGAAGGTTCGGCAGTGCGAACGGCTTGATGCGTCCGCGCCAGACCTTGGCTGCGGCATCGTCGAACAGGTCCTCGTGCGCGTCGTAGACCGCGGTGACCTTGGCCGCCATCGGGCTGTCGAGGAAGATGCGCCAGCGCGCGAGCCCCCAGCGTTCGAAGTTCTGCGCGAGCCAGTACAGCAGTTCCTGGCTGCGGCCGACCGCGAACGCCGGGACGATCACGTTGCCGCCATCGGCCTGCGCCTGCGCGAAGATCTCGCCGAGTTCGGCGACGGTCGCGAGGCGTTCGCGGTGGTTGCGGTCGCCATAGGTCGATTCGAGCAGCAGCAGGTCGGCCGCGGGTGGCGGCTCCGGATCGTGCAGGATCGGCGTGCCGCGCATGCCGAGGTCGCCCGAGAACACCAGGGTCTTGCCGTCCGCCTCGAGTTCGACGATGCACGAGCCGAGGATGTGGCCGGCATCGAGCAGTCGCAGCGTGACGCCGGGCAGGATTTCGCGGCGCTCGTGGTAACGCAGCGGGCGCCGCCGCGGCAGCACTGCTTCGACATCCTCGCGCGTGTAGATCGGTTCGACCTCGGGTTCGCGTCGCGCGCGATCGCGATTGTGGATCTCGGCCTTGCGTTCGGCGAGCGACGCCGCGTCGAGCAGCATCACCGGCAGCAGGTCGCAGGTCGCCGCATGCGCGTGGATCGGGCCCTTGTATCCGAGCCTGGCCAGCAGCGGCACGCGCCCGATGTGGTCGATGTGCGCGTGGCTCAGCACGAGCGCGTCGATCGTCGACGGGTCGAAGCCGAACGGCTCGAGGTTGCGCGCCTCGGCTTCGCGACCGCCCTGGATCATGCCGCAGTCGAGCAGCACGCGACGTGCCGCGCATTCGACCAGATGGCACGAACCCGTGACCTCGCCACCCGCACCACCGTGGAAATGGACGCGCATGCACGACTCCGGGCTGGACTTCGCGCACGTTAACACGCCGCGCGGATCGCCCGTTCCGGCGCGATGCATGCACCCCCGCTATCATGCGCACATGGCCACCTTGCTGCTCAACCTGCGCCACGTGCCGGACGACGAGTCCGACGACGTGCGCACGCTGCTCGATGCGAACGGCATCGAGTGGTACGAGACGCCGCCGAGCCGCTGGGGCGTGTCGGGTGGCGCGATCTGGCTCGCGGACGAGGCGCGTGCGGCGGCGGCACTCGCGCTGCTCGACGAGTACCAGCGCCAGCGCGTGCTGCGTGCGCGTGCCGCACGGAACGAGGCACGCCGCGACGGCACGGCGCCGGGCTGGATCGCGACGATGCGCGAGCATCCGTTGCGGCTCGTCGCCGCCGTGCTCGCGACCGCGTTCGTCGCCGCGCTGCTTGCACTTCCGGTCTACCTGCTCGCGCAGTGAGGGCTCGTGATGGGTGAATCCATGCTGCTGGCTCCGTGCACGCGCTGCAGCGCGGTCAATCGCATCGCGCGTACGCGCCTTCGCGACGCGCCGGTCTGCGGGCGCTGCCGCCACGCCTTGTTCGAGGGCCATCCGTTCGCGCTCGGCGCCGACGGATTCGATCGCCACGTCGGCGCGGACCGCCTGCCGCTGCTGGTCGATTTCTGGGCGCCGTGGTGCGGCCCCTGCCTGCAGATGGCGCCGCAGTTCGAGGCCGCCGCGCGCCTGCTCGAACCGGCCGTGCGACTCGCGAAGGTCGATACCGAAGCCGAACCCGCGCTCGGCTCGCGCTTCGGCATCCGCAGCATCCCGACCCTCGTGCTGTTCGCAGGCGGCCAGGAAATCGCGCGCCAGGCCGGTGCGGTCGGCAGCGCGCAGATCGTGCAGTGGGTCCGCCTGCACGTGCCGCCCGCCTGACCATGGGCCTGCCCTGCGACGATCCACCGCCGGTCCCGCCCGAACCACCGGATCCCGGCGATTGCTGCGGGGGAGGATGCGTGCGGTGCGTGTTCGATGTGCATGAAGAGGCACTCGAGCGGCATGCGCTCGCGTTCGCGCGCTGGCGCGGGCGCCATCCGGAGCTCGATCCCGACGTCAAGTGACACAGGTCGCCCCCGCGGGGGGTGGCATTGGCACGAACGGCTGACTAGGATCGGAAGGTTCCCCGCGTCCGAGGTGACCACCGATGAAACTCGTTGCCAGCGCACTCGCGCTTTGCCTGCCGCTTGCGGTATCCGCGCTCGAGGCGCCGACGTTCGATGCCAGGCGCCTGTCCGATGCCGTGAAGACCCTGTCGTCCGATGCGTTCGAAGGCCGCGGCCCCGGTACCGCGGGCGAAGACAAGACCGTCGCCTGGGTCAGCGACCAGTTCAAGGCCGCGGGCCTCGAGCCGGGTGGCGACCTCGTCGACGGCAAGCGCACGTGGACGCAGGCGGTGCCGCTGCTGCGCGCGCGCATCGACGGCACGCCGACGCTGTCGATCAAGGTCGGCGACGCCTCGCAGCCGCTGACGCAGGGCGAGCAGATCGCGGTGCGCGCCGCGGTCGACGGCTCGAAGTCGGTCGCGGTCAAGGACGTGCCACTGGTGTTCGTCGGCTACGGCGTCAACGCGCCGGAGCGCAACTGGAACGACTACGAGGGCGTCGACCTCAAGGGCAAGATCGCGGTCTCGCTGATCAACGATCCGGACTTCGAGACCGGACAGGGCGAGTTCGGCGGCAAGGCGATGACCTACTACGGTCGCTGGACCTACAAGTACGAGGAAGCCGCGCGCCAGGGCGCGCTCGGCATGCTCGTCGTGCACGAGACCGCGCCGGCCTCCTACGGCTGGGCCACTGTCAAGAACTCCAACACGAACGACATGTTCGACGTCGTGCGCGACGATCCGCGCAGCGCGCACCCGACGATCGAAGGCTGGATCCAGCGCGACTTCGCGGCCGACCTGTTCAAGCGCGCGGGGCTCGACTACGACGCGCTCAAGAAGAAGGCGCAGGCGCGCGGCTTCAAGGCGGTGGAACTGAAGGGCGCGACATTCGCGGCCGACTACCGCATCGACAGCCAGGTCGTCACCTCGCGCAACATCGTCGGTCGCGTCGAAGGCGCGAAGCGTCCCGACGAGACCGTGATCTACAGCGGCCACTGGGATCATCTCGGCGTCGGCGCGGCGGATGCGAACGGCGACACGATCTACAATGGCGCGGTCGACAACGCGACCGGCATCGCCGCGCTGATCGAGATCGGGCGCGCGTTCGCGCAGGGACCGAAGCCTGATCGCTCGGTCGTGTTCCTGGCGGTGACGGCGGAAGAGAAGGGCCTGCTCGGTTCGGAGTACTACGCCTCCAAGCCGCTGTATCCGCTCGGCAAGACCGTCGCCGTGATCAACATGGATGCGCTCGGCACGGGCGGCGTCGCGCGCAACTTCTCGACCTCGGGCAGTGCGAAATCGGACCTGCTCGATGCGCTGGTCGCGGAAGGCAAGGCGGCCGGCATGAGCTACGTGACCGACCAGCATCCGGAAGCCGGGTATTTCTTCCGCTCCGATCATTTCCCGTTCGCCAAGCGCGGCGTGCCCGCGCTGTCGTACGGCTCGGGCGACGACCTCGTCGAAGGCGGCAAGGCCGCGGGCGAAGCCGAGGGCAAGGACTACAACGAGAAGCGCTACCACCAGCCGGCCGACGAGTGGCGTGCCGAGTGGACGTTCGCGGGCATGGCGCACGACCTGCCAATGCTCTACCGCCTCGGCAAGGATCTCGCGAACTCGACGCGTTGGCCGGGCTGGGGCGCCGATTCGGAATTCCGCGTGATCCGCGAGAAGACCGCGTCCGAGCGGAAGTAGGCTGGACGCGCGAAGCGCGGCCGGCGCTTCTACTCCGCGCCCTGCGGTTGCCGCGCCCGGCGCGAACGGTTGCATATTTCCGTTCGCCCTGAGCGCAGGCCAAGGGCCGGAGTCGAAGGGCCAGACGGTGCCGGCCTCGCCAGCGAGCCGCTTCGACTCCGCGCCCTTCGGGCGCTGCGCTCAGCGCGAACGGCTACGAATGTCCGTTCGTCCTGAGCGCAGGCCGAAGGCCGGAGTCGAAGGGCCAGACGTTGCTGCCCTCGTCAGCGGACGCTTCGACTTCGCACCCTGCAGGCGCTGCGCTCAGCGCGAACGGCTACAAATGTCCGTTCACCCTGAGCGCAGGCCAAGGGCCGGAGTCGAAGGGCCAGACGGTGCCGGCCTCGCCAGTGAGCCGCTTCGACTCCGCGCCCTTCGGGCGCTGCGCTCAGCGCGAACGGCTACGAATGTCCGTTGGCCCTGAGCGCAGGCCGAAGGCCGAAGTCGAAGGGCCAGACGTTGCTGGGCTCGCCAACGGACCGCTTCGACTCCGCGCCCTTCGGGCGCTGCGCTCAGCGCGAACGGATTTTCTCGCTGCCGTTTTGCCTACTGGGACGCGACGCGCACGAGCCGAAGTTCGAGCGGCTGCCCGGCAATGATCGCCACGCGTGCCGGCGTCATGAATGCGAGCCGCCCCTCGGCATCACGGAGGTACGCGCGCACGCTCAAACGGGCGTCGGCGCGCACGCGCGCACGATCGAGCTCGATTGCGAACGGGTAAGGCGGGCCCGCAAGTCGCTCGAAACGGAATCGCGCGACGCTCGCATCGGTCTGGTTGCCGGCGTCCGCCGCGGCGGCGTCGACCACGATCACCTCGAGCCGGGCGCCGTCGAGCGCGATGCGCTCGCGATACGACGCGTTGCCTTCGATGCGCAGCGACGCAGGTGCCGCGGCCGCGGGCGGAACGGGCGGGGAGGGCGTCGGGGCATCGCGGGGCACCGACCCGCACGCCGCGAGCAGGACCAGGATCGACAGCAGCATCGGGGCACGCATCGGGATCGCATTCGTCATGGCACGAACGCATGTTCTACACCGGCGTGGCGCTTCGTGCATCCCTGCGAGTCCCGTGCCGGGACTGCAGTCCGGTTGTGGAAGGGACTTCAGTCGCGAGCGTCGTGGGAGGGACTTCAGTCCCGAACTCTTGCGACTGAAGCCCCTCCCGACGTTCCGGATCACCGCGCCGACGGTCGCGACCCTGATCGATCAGCCGACCAGCGTCGCATCCATCGTGATCTTCGCATTGAGCAGCTTCGATACCGGGCAGCCTTCCTTCGCCTGCGTCGCGAGCTTCAGGAAGTTCTCCGCGTCCGTACCCGGCACCTTCGCATTGACCGTGAGATGACTCGCGGTGATCTGGAAGCCGTCGCCGATCTTTTCGAGCGTGATCTCGGCCGCGGTTTCGATGCGCTCCGCGGTGAGGCCCGCGTTGCCGAGGATCAGGGACAGCGCCATCGAGAAGCAGCCCGCGTGCGCCGCGCCGATCAGTTCCTCCGGATTGGTGCCGGGGCCGTCCTCGAAGCGCGACTTGAAGCCGTACGGCGCCTCGCGCAGCACGCCGGTCTCGGTCGAGATCGTGCCCTGGCCTTCGCGGATGCTGCCGATCCATACCGCTGATGCACGCTTCTTCATGCTCGCCTCCATCGTTTCAGGGAACCCGACCGTCGTGGCGACGGTGCGGGGCGCTTAGAATGCACGCATGCGCCTGAACAAGCATATTGCGGAATCCGGTTACTGCTCGCGCCGCGAAGCCGATCGGCTGATCGCGGAGAAGCGCGTGACCGTCAATGGCCGCGCGGCCGGGATCGGCACCCAGGTCGAGGAAGGCGACGAGGTGCTCGTCGACGGCCAGGCGCTGCTCGCGCGGCGCTCGAGCGGCAAGTCGCGCCGGCATGTCTACATCGCGCTCAACAAGCCGGTCGGCATCACTTGCACGACCGAGCGCGAGGTCGGCGGCAACATCATCGATTTCGTCGACCACCAGCAGCGCATCTTCCCCGTAGGGCGGCTCGACAAGGATTCGGAAGGCCTGATCCTGCTGACCAGCAACGGCGACATCGTCAACGAGATCCTGCGTTCGGAGAACCGCCACGAGAAGGAATACCTCGTCGCGGTGAACAGGCCGGTCACGCAGGAATTCCTCGCGGGCATGGCGCGCGGCGTGCGCATCCACAACCAGATGACCAAGCCCTGCCGCGCGACGCGCATCGCGAAGTTCGGCTTTCGAATCGTGCTCACGCAGGGGCTCAACCGCCAGATCCGGCTGATGGCGGCCGCGTTCGGTTACCGCGTGACCCAGCTGCGGCGCGTGCGCATCGTCAACGTGAAACTCGGCGCGCTCAAGGTCGGGCAGTGGCGCAACCTCACCGAAGCCGAACTGCACGGACTGCTGCCAGAACGGACCGACTGGTAATCGCTGCCTCCGCCCATCCACGCGCCAGCCTGGCTGCTGCGTGCGCGGCGCCCGACGCGCCGGCATACTCGCAAGGTCCGCTACCGGGATTCGGGGGAATCGCCATGACCGTTCGCAGCATCCTCGCCGGCGCGTTCTGCGCGGCCGCGCTCGCATCGCCCGCTTTGCACGCGCAGTGGTCCGATGATCCCGCGCAGAACCTCGTGCTCGCCGACCGGCCTGCGGGCCAGGTGCAACCCAAACTCGTCCCGACGGCCGACGGCGGCTTCTACGTGAGCTGGTTCGACGCGGGCAGCGGCTACGACGTGTACCTGCAGCGACTCTCCGCAGACGGCGTCGAACAGTGGAGCCACAACGGCGTGCTGGTCTCCGATCGCGGCTTTACTTCGACCGAGGATTACGGCATTGCGATCGACGCGAACGGCGACGCGCTGCTCGCGTACCGATACGAGGAGGCCGGTGTCGTGCAGGCCGCCGTCAACCGCATCGCGCCCGACGGAACACTCGCGTGGGGTGCAACCGGCATCATCGTCAGCGCGGATGCGGGCGACGTGCACTCGCCTTCGGTCGCCGCGACCGACGATGGCGGCGTCGTCGTCGCGTGGTCTGCCTCGGACGGTTCGATCGGACTGCAGAAACTCGACGGCGACGGCAATCCGCTCTGGGGCAGCGGCGTGTCCGTCACGCAACCCGCCGGCTTCTTCCTGATGGCGGATCTGCACGAAGCCGACGACGGCTCGGTGATCGCATCGTGGGCGGCGTGGTTGTCGGTCCAGAACCGCCAGTACTGGACGCAGAAATTCGCGGGCGCGGACGGGGCGCCGCTGTGGGGTGCCGAGCCCGTGAAGGTGTTCGATGGCAGCAGCGGTGCGATGCAGTTCGGGTACACCCCGGACTTCGTGCCGGACGGTGCAGGTGGTGCGGTATTCGTCTGGTACACGGTGAGCACGTCCGGCAGCGCGCGCGCGCAGCACGTGCGCGGCGACGGCACGAGCGCGTTCGCGCAGAACGGCGTCCTGCTCGCCACCGACGCTTCGCTCACGCACACTGGGCCGGTGGGTGCCTACGACGCGTCGACCGGCGACATCTATGCGATCTGGCGCGTTGCCGACGCGCTCACGCAAAGCCAGATCGGCGTCAATGCGCAGCGCGTCGACGCGAGTGGAGCGCGCCAGTGGGGCGATGACGGCAAGGTCCTTGTGGCGCAATCGGCCATCGACCAATCCCAGCTCGGCGTCCTCGCGCTCGCGAATGGTGCGCTGTTTTCCTGGGCGAGCGGCAGCTCGCCGCAGCCGATGCCGGTGCAGGTCACCCGGCTCGACGCCGCGGGGGAGGCGGTGTGGGCATCGCAGCCGGTGTCGATCAAGACGGGCGCAACCGACACCGCGCGCCTGACGGGCGCCCTGGCCTCCGAGCCGTTCGCAGCCTGGGTCTGGCAGGACGATGCCGATGGCGGTGCGGGCGGCGCGATCAAGGCGCAAGCCCTCGACTTCGACGGCCACCTCGGTGGAGCGGGCCCGCTCGATCGCCTCTTCGAGGACGGATTCGACGGCTGAACGCACGCGCGCGTGCGGCAGTGGTAGGCTTCGCGCCTTTCGCACATCGCAGTTTTGGCATCCATGGGGAGTGGATCGAAGTGAACCTGTCGAGTCGTGGAATCCGTATCGCCTTGCCTGTCGTCCTCGCATTGTCCGTTCCCGCCGTTTCGGCCGCCGATTTCGTCGGCGGCAATGTCGGGGCGATCCCGGACAACAACCCGGCCGGGCGCGACATCGCGTTCGCGGTCAGCGGCGTGGTCACGCCGCTCGTCGATGTCAGCGTGTCCCTGACGCTCACGCATCCGTACGTGCGCGACCTGCAGGTCGAGCTGATCGCGCCGTCCGGCGCGGCGCGGCGCATGGTGCTGGGGCGAGTCGGGTATGGCGCGAGCGGCGGAAGCAGCGACCTCGCCGGGACCTACCGCTTCGGCGATCGCTTCCAGAACGATTTCTGGGCCGCCGCCGCGGCCGCGAGCGGGGCCGTGATCGCACCTGGAAGCTACCGCGCGAGCACCGCGGGTTCGTCCTCCGGCATCAAGACCGGTGGATGCACGCTGTCGCTGCGCGACGCGTTCTCCACGCTTTCGACGGCCGAAGTCAACGGCATCTGGACGCTCCACGTCGCGGACCTGGAGGCGCCCGACGCCGGAACGATCACGGCGGCCAAACTGACCCTGCTCGACATCGACGATGGCCTGTTCGGCAACGGCTTCGACGAGAACCTGCGCGGTTCATGCGTGCGCGCGCAGTTCGACTACACCGGAAGCAACCGCACGAGCTACGTGCTCGTGCGCAATACCGGCGGCGGACCCGGCGGTGTGATCACCTGGTACATCCGGGACAACGACGGCACCGCGAACGGCTTCGAACGCAGTTTCGATTTCGGCAACGCGGGTGATTTTTTCGTCGGCGGCGACTTCGATGGCGACGGCATCTGGGATCCCACCGTCTGGATCGCGGGCACGCCGGGCCGGTACAAGGTGCTGCGCTCGACGCGGCCGGGCGAGCCGCCGTTCGAATTCGAGTACGGGCAGACCGGCGACGACCCGCAGCAGGCCGGCGACTACGACGGCGACGGCACGTTCGATTACGCGCTGTATCGTGCCGGCGCAGCCGCCACCCTTCCTTCGTTCACGCTGGTGCGGCTGAGTTCCACCAACACCGATCGCATCCTGCAGACCGGCGAAAACGGCCAGTTCGCCGCGGGCGGGCTGGACATCACCGGGGACGGCATCGCCGACGTCGCGATGCAGAGGAACTTCGGCGGAGGCGTCGCCGAGTTCAACATCCACACCGGAACGACAGGGGCAGTCGTCGACACGTTCCAGTTCGGCACGCCGACCGACGTGATCGTCAACGGCAACCACGTCGGCAACACCCGCACGGACGTCACCGTGATCCGCGGCAGCGGCGGCAACATCGTCTGGACCTCGCGTGATTCGGCGACCGGAACCGCGACCACGCCGGTGAACTTCGGCCTGTCGGCGACGGATTTCCCGCTGTCGGGCGATTACGACGGCGACGGGTACGACGACTACGCGGTCTGGCGTCCGAACGCGGATCCGACGCAGACGAAGTTCCACGTGCGGCCGAGCAGCGATACCGCCACGCCGTTCGAGGTCAACTTCGGCCAGAACGGCGACTACCCGGTCGCGAATACGCGATCGCATTAGCGCCGGGGAGCATCGGCGGATCGCCCACAGGGTGGGCTCCTGCACGGCGGTTCGCGTAGGAGCGCACCCTGTGCGCGATTCGCGCCAATGCGAATGCACGCGCGCAACCGGTTTCCTGCGCGGATCGCCCACAAGGTGGGCTCCTACAGCACCGGTTCGCGTAGGAGCGCACCCTGTGCGCGATTCGCGCTAAATCGACTGCCCACGCCCAACCGGTTTGCTGCATGGATCGCCCACAAGGTGGGCTCCTACAGCACCGATCCGTAGGCGCGCACCCTGTGCGCGATTCGCGCCAATGCGAATGCACGCGCGCAACCGGTTTGCTGCATGGATCGCCCACAGGGTGGGCTCCTACAGCACCGATTCGCAGGCGCGCACCCTGTGCGCGATTCGCGCCAATGCGAATGCACGCGCGCAACCGGTTTGCTGCATGGATCGCCCACAGGGTGGGCTCCTACAGCACCGACCGGTTTCCTGCGCGATCGGCCCTCAGCTCGCGGCGAGGAAGCCGAGGTCGGCGGTGCCGAAGCGACCGATGTTCGGGAACACCGTCGACATCTCGCCGGGCGGCACGCCGTACCAGCGCGCGATCGTCGCGGCATACTGGTCGACCGCGATCTTCGGGATGATCTGGCCCCAGCCCGCGTCGTCCGGGCCTTCGACCGCGAGGTTCGGCATCGCGCCGTAGATGCGCCGTCCGTTGACCGCGCCGCCGAGGATCAGGTGATGGCTGCCCCAGCCGTGGTCGGTGCCGTCGCCGTTGATGCTCGAGGTGCGGCCGAACTCGGAGGCGGTGAAGCTCGTGACCGCATCGGCGACACCCATTTCCGACGTCGCCGCGTGGAATGCCGCGAGCGCGCCGTCGAGTTCACCGAGCTGTACGGCGTGGTCGACGAGCTGGTTGTCGTGCGTGTCGAAACCGCCGAGGCCGACGAAGAAGATCTGCCGCTGCATCTGCAGCGGGCTGCGCACGTGGATGAGCCGCGCGACCATGCGCAGCTGGCGGCCGAGGTGGGTGTCGGGAAACACCGTCGCGAGCGCCGGCTCGCCGTCGAGCGCCTCGTTGATCATGACCTCGTTGTCCATCGAGCGGCGCATGATCGCCGCGTACTGGCGCTGCAGCGCATTGCCGTGCGTCGCGTCGCGCAATGCGAGGAATGCCTCGCGCCGGCCCGGCGGCCAGTCGTCGACGAACCAGACGCCCTCGGCGCCGTTCTGTCCGACGAAGTAGGGAACGACCTCGTCGCCGGCCTGGAACACGTTCTCGCCGTCGATCGAGATGTTCATCGAGAGCTGCGCGTTCGGATTGGTCTCGTGGAACATGTCGGCAAGCCGGCCGCCCCAGCCGCGGCGCGTGTTCGCGTCGGCGTTCGGGCGCTGCCAGGTCACGGTCTGGTCGCTGTGCGAGAACAGTTGCGCCGGCACCGGCACCGTGCCCGCCTCGTACTCGGCCTTGGTGATCGGGTAGAGCAGCGGCCCGACGTTCGAGGCGATCGCGAGCGGCGAACCCGTGCCCTGGTTGAACAGCGCGCGCAGTTGCGGCATCGCGGGCGAGAAGCCGTATTGCGAGCCGTCGCTCGGCGCGACCGACGGATTCAGCGACAGCAGCTCCGCGGCCGGGATCGCGAGTTCTCCGCGTGCGGTGTCGTAGGCCGCGCGCGCGGCGCCGCTGATCGGCGCGAGCATGTTGAACGCGTCGTTGCCGCCGTAGAGGTACACGCAGACGAGCGCGCGGTAGTCGTTGCCGAGCAGGATGCGGCTGGATTTCGTCGCGGCGTGCGCGATCGAAAGCTTGCCCGCGAAGCTCGTGAACATCGCGGAGCCCGCGGTGGCGCACAGGGCGCGCTGGATGAAGTCGCGTCTTTTCATGGCGTCACCGTTCGATCGCGTATTCGGGGGAACTCTGGATCAGCCACACCGCGTCCTGCACGCGACCGCGCAGGTCGTCGTCGTCGTCGTCCGGCCGGCTGCCGAGGTAGTCGACCAGCGTATCGAACATGTGCGTCGACATCGTGCGGTTCATGAACAGGAGGTCGTAGCGGTCGACGAGGCGAACGGGATCAGCCGCGTAGGCGAGCTCGGGTTCGAGGTCGACGAGGATCTCCTCCGGATCGTGTCCCGGACCGCGCCAGGCCCAGTACACCTTCGCGCCGAGGCCGTTCGCGACGCTCGCGATCGTGGTGTCGGTCGTGATCTGGAACTCCGGCGCGTCGAGGCCGAGCGTCGAGAGTTCGCCGGGGGGGCGATAGTCGGGCAGGAAGAAGTTGAACACGGTCGGCGAACTCAGCGGATTCTGGCCGAGCCACGAGTTCCACCACTCGCGGTAGCGTCCGTCGTCGGCGCGGCCGTCGAGCGCGCGCCACAGGTGCGAGAGCCGCAGCAGCGGTTCGCGCAGCTTGCCCTGGTTGCTCGCGAGCGAGGGCAGCGTGCGCGCCTCTTGATCAAGCAAGATCGCCTCGACCGTCGCACCGAGGTCGCCGCGCACGCCGATGCCGTTGTTCGCGAACACCGCCGCGACGCGACCGACATAGGCCGGGCTCGGGTTGCTGGTGACGAGGCGCTTGATCAGGTGGCGCGCGACGAACGGCCCGACATTCGGATGGCGGAAGATGTTGTCGAGCGCCGCATGGAGGTTGCCTTCGGCGGTGCCGCCCGCGGGCAGCACGCCGCCCGGCAGCGAGACGCCGGGATACACGAGCAGCTGCTTGCTCTCCTCGCTCGCGTGGTACTGCTGCCACGGTTCCATCGGAACGAGCCAGTACGCGTCCCAGCCGGGTTCGGGCCAGTCGACCGGACCCGACGGGCACCATTCCCATTCCCACCACTGGCCGCCGTCCGTGCGCGGACAGTTCGCATAGTTCCAGCCCGTGAACACGTGCGCGAAGCCGCGGATCGTGTCCTGCGTGTAGGTCGGCACTGGCTGCCCGCCCGCGAGCACCGGCGTGCCGTCGGGATTGAGCTGCACGAGGCCAATCGAGAACAGCTGCATGATCTCGCGCGCGTAGTTCTCATCGGGGCGGATGTTCTGCTCCGGATCGGGCTTCCTGTTCTTGAACATCGACAGGTAATGGCCCATGACCGGGCTCAGCGTCACCTGCTCGAGCAGGTCGCGATAGTTGCCGAATGCCTGGTCGACGAGCAGGTCCTGATAGTTCGCGAGCGCGATCGGGTAACCCTCGATGCCGCCGCCCTGGTCCGAAACGACCAAGAGTTCGCTGAGCGCGAACGCGACGCGCTGGCGCAACTGGTCGGGACCGGTGATCGCGCGCAGCCACCAGACCTCGTGGCGATGGTTGTGATAGATGTCCGAGCCCTGCGCCGCGAGGTCTTCGAGGTAGGGACGGTGGTGGCTCGGCGGCAACGCGAACTGCTCGTCGAGCCAGGCGTGGTAGCCGATCGCGCGCAGGCGCTCGATCTCGGCGAGGCTCGGGCCGAACGTGGCCTGGGTCAGGAAGCGCGCCGAGGCCGCATCGGAATGCGGGCCCTCCGACGCATCGTCGAACCCGGAATCGAACACATGATTGCCTGCGATCGCGACGGGCGCGAGGCAGGTCAGCGCGGCGGCGAGCACGCAGCGCGGTAGAGCGATCCGCATGGAAATCTCCCTGGCTTTGACCACGGCGGGGCGTGCGGCGACACTAGTCGTGCGGCAATTGCGCCATTGTGAGGCGAGTCACAGGATGAACCCATGAGGCCCGCGAATCCGATCGGCGGCATCCTGCTCGCGATCGCCGGCCTCTGCGCGGGCGAGGCCCAAGCGCTCAACAACTGCCTCGACGCCGACTTCATCGACTACCGCGGCGAAGCCGTGCTCATCGTCGCCAACGACATCCCGCTGCAGGAGCATCGCTATCGCCCGCGCTGCGCGAGGGTCAGCGAAGGCACCACGATCGTGTTCCGCGCGGTCCCGAATTTCGGCTCGCATCCGCTCTATGGGGGTGTCGTCAGCGGCGGTGTCGCGACGATCGATCCGGAGAGCCCGATCGGATCGATCACGAGCGGCGAGGAGGAACAACGCACCTTGATCGAGTGGGGCGAGTTTCCGTATTTCTGCGACTTCCACTATTCGATGGGGATGATGGGATCGATACGCGTGGTGCCGGAGTTGTTTGGGGATGGGTTCGACAGCGGGGAGTAGATCGGAGTCCCTGCGCACAAGGGCCGCATGCAGCTGGCGTACGCGTGAACTCAGGGTCAGGAGAGAACTCGAACCTGAGTCCTATCCAATTGAATACGAACGAGCTATGTGTTTCGTATCCGATGAATACGCGCTCAATTTCCCTCGCAGGCCCCACCCGACTGGTGACCACCGCTGTAGGACATTTCCTACGCAATCTGTCGTGATTGTCCTACACCCGCTTCGGCAGCCCAGCCGGAGAATCGCTGGAGCGGGCGCCCACGGGGATGGCCCGCGTCGTGCACCCATCCGTGGGTGTGACCTGCCCCCATTCCTAGGGCCAGCTGCTACTTCGTAGAGTCCTGGGTTGCGAGCTTATCGCTCACGGGTTTGGTTGCAATGGTTCCATCCGCTCGAATGGTCGCTGCGAACTCGGCCGGTGTCCGGCCCT
>SEHB01000022.1 GCA_004143945.1 Lysobacteraceae bacterium | reverse complement strand
CCCATGCCGCCTTCGCCGAGCACGTGGCGGATCACGTAGGGACCCAGTTGCGCGCCCGCGGCGAGCGTGGCCGACGCGTCGGCCGCGATCGGCGGTGCCTGGAATTCGGTGGCGTCGTCGCCAGGGGAATCCGGTGTGCCCATGCGCAATCCCGCGTGGAGTCGAAGCGGCGTATCGCCGATGGTGGTGTCGACGCGGCCGATCAGTCCGCGCTCGCCGCAGTCGCGGGCGTCTTGCGTGCGCGCCATTCGGCCGCGGGCCCCGGCTTGCCCCAGGCCTCGTAGAGCTCGATGAAGGTATCGACGACTTCCTGGCTGCGCGGGTGCGCTTCGCCGTAGCCAGGCGCCTCGATGAAGATCGTCCACGCGCGCTGCAGCTCGCGCTCGGCCTCGGCATGCTTGCCCGCGCGGATCAGCACGGTCGCGAGTCCGCGATACATGCCTGCGCGATACGGATTGTCGCCGAACGCGGCTTCGGCGTTGTCGGCGACGAAGCGCGCATGGCGTTCGGATGCGACGAGGTCGCCCGCGTCGCGCAGCATCAGCGACATGTTGCCTTCGGCCATCAGTGTGCGCGGAGCGGTCGGGCCGTAGAGCTTGCGCGCGAGCGTGAGCGCGCGCTCGTAGTACGGTCGCGCCTCGTCGTAGCGTTTCTGGTAGCGGATCGCGCTGCCGAGGTTCATGACCACGACCAGCGTGCGCGGATGCTCGGGCCCGTAGACGCGCTCGACCTGCGGCAGCAGCGGCGTGAGGATGCGCGCCGATTCGGGATAGTTCTCGCGCTCGTTGTTGAGCACCGCGAGCGTGACGCGTGCGCCGATCGTGTGTGTGTCCTCCTCGCCGTAGCGCGCCACATACTCGACGATCAGCGGCTCCAGCAGCGCCTGCGCCTCGGCGTAGCGGCCGCCGACCAGCTCGCTGATCGCGAGTTCGCGCCGTGTATCGAGCGCTTCAGGGGTGGCCGCGAGGCCGGCCGCGGCGAAGGCCTCGACCACGCGGGCGAGGCGATTGCGTGAGTCATCCACCTTGCCTGCGTCGCGTTCGATCGTGCCGAACGAGGACTCGGCCTTGAGCCGCTGCGGGTCACCTTCGAGGAGCGTCGAGGCCTGCGCCCAGGCCACGCGCGCGGCGGTGAGCGCATCGGGCGACTTGCCCGCGGCATTGATGCCGAGCGCGCGTCGCATCGCGATCACGCCGATCTCGCCCGGTGGCAGTCCGGCCTTGCGCGCGGCCGCGATCGCGGCGTCGTAATGCGCGTCCGCGAGCGCGAACTCGCCGATCGAGGAATAGCTGTCGCCGATCGTGCGTTCGATTTCCGCGCGCACGTCGAGCTGCCCCGCGAGTTCGCGACCGGCGCGTTCGGCGGCGGAGTCGAGCACCATGCGCATCAGCCGGGTGTCCATGCCCTTGGCGCGGTCGGGATCGAT
>SEHB01000016.1 GCA_004143945.1 Lysobacteraceae bacterium | reverse complement strand
AGGGCCGGACACCGGCCGAGTTCGCAGCGACCATTCGAGCGGATGGAACCATTGCAACCAAACCCGTGAGCGATAAGCTCGCAACCCAGGACTCTACGAAGTAGCAGCTGGCCCTAGGACTGGGGGCAGGTCAGGTAGATGTCACCGCGTTTTGTGACGCGGCCGAGTCGGCGCTTGCTTCCGCTGGAGTGCTCGCGCGGCGTTAGTCCGAGCGAGCTGGCGAAGCGGCGGCCGGAAGGGAACCGATCAAAGTCGCCGATCGAAGCGCTCAGAGCCGTCGCAGTGATCAGACCGACGCCGCCCGCGCATTGCAGGCGCTGGCTGCGCGGATCCGCATCGGCGAATGCCTGCAGGCGATCCTCGATGGCGAGCATGTCCTTCTCGGTCGTCTTCATCGTGTCGAGCAGCGCCTTGAGCGTTTCTCGCAATGCCATCGGCAGTTCGTTGTCGGCGTCCTCCAACGCTGAGAGCACGGCGGGGCGCACTTTGGCCGAGCCGAGCGGGATGATCACGCCGAACTCGCGCAACAGGCCGCGCAGCAGGTTGATCGCAGCCGTGCGTTGTGCCTTGAGGTGCTCACGCACCCGATGCAGGCCTTGCACGCCCTGCTGTTGGGGCGTCTTGACCGGAACGGCGTGGATCGCACCGCAGCGTGCTGCTTCGAGCAGCCCTGCGGCGTCGGCGCGATCGGTCTTGTTGCGACGCACGTAGGGGCGCACGTCATGCGCCGGCAGCAACTGGACGCGATGCCCGGTGCGCTGGAAGCGCCGAGCCCAGCAGTGCGCCGAGCCGCAGGCCTCCATCACGACCTGCAGCGGCTCGCGGTTATCGAGTGCGGAAGCAAAGGCACGACGGCTCAACCGGCGCCGTTCGACGATGCGTCCGTGTGCGTCGGCGAAGGCCAGTTCGAACACATCCTTCGCGAGGTCGATCGCGACTGTGGAAGTGGGCAGCGATTCGGGCGTAGCATGCATGGCGGACTCCTCTCGTGATCCCGTGTCCTGAAGGCTAAACCCTTCAGTCTGGCTCATAGAAGCCGTGTGGTGACACGGGGGGAGTCCATTCGATCATTCAAGCCGAAGCCGCTTCGCGGCTCGGCTTAATTCAGGCGTTAGATTGCGGGAAGCGTCATGAGCACAACGATCACCCTAGACGACGATGTAGCGCTCGTGCTGTTCGAATTGCTCGCGTCTGACCGAATTGAGAATGAGTTGCGAGGCCTCGAAGCGCCGGAGCGGATCGCTTTGTGGGCACTGGAAGGTTGCCTTGAGAAGAACCTCGTCGAACCGTTCTCGCCCGAGTACGCACAACTTCTTGAGAAAGCCAGGGTATCTCTTGTGGAGCGTTTCGGAGAATGAGCGTGAGGCAATCTAACAATTCGCTCGAGCCGACGCCTGAAACCAAAGCGCGTTTCGTTTAGTCCAGTAGCGGCGCGGCTCAGCTCAATCGTTGAGGCTGTAGAAAAACCCAATTCTGCACGCCCGTCATGACCGCGACGGCCGTATAGGGTGGTGGGGCGTCGTCGTGGTCGCCTGCTGGCGCGCTGGTGGTGGGGATCGTCGCTGGGCTTGCACGCGCCTGATGCGCGTATTGACCGCGGCGCGCGGCCTTTTCCCGATCCCTTCACGCTACCTTTCGATGGTTCGCCCACTTCTCGATGTTGTGGACCAAGGCGAACAGCTTCCACTGGCCATCGACTTTCGCCTGGCCGCGCAGCGTGAAACGATTGAGCTGCTTGTTGTGGCGCAGGTTGCCGAACACGGGTTCGACGGTGGCGAAGCGTCGACCGTACTGCGCTCTGCCCTCGTCGCTGTCGATGCGTTCGCGCATGCGCTGCGTGTGCGTGACGATGGCTTTGCGTGTTAGGACCGCGACCTTGCGTACGGGTGTGGTGTCGGGTTTGCGAACGCACTGGGTTCGCAGCTGGCAGTCTGTGCATGCGGAAGCCGGTGCGCGGAACTTGATCGCGTCGTAGCCACCGATGGTGCAGTTCCTGCCATTGCGATGGAGGGTCTTGCCGGCCGGGCAGATCGCGTGCGACAGGTCGGCGGCGACGACGAAGCGGTCGGCACTGAATACGGCGGGCTTCTTCGGAAGGCGTGACTTGTCGTGGAGTGGATCGCGCTTCGTCGTGTGCTTGTCCTGCTCGGCGAAGCGCTCGTCACGGCGGCGCATCTGGTTGTCGGCAATCAACGCATCAATGCCGCGGTCGGCGAGCGCCACAAGGTTCGCTTCCGAGTGGTAGCCGGCGTCGGCCGTGATCAGCGTGGTGTCGTTGCGTTGCGCGGTGCAGGCCTCGATCACCGGCAACAACAGTTCCTGTTCCGATCCGGTGCCATGGGCCGAAGCTTCGACAATGACCTGATGGCTGGCATCGACCACGGCGACGCCGCAGTAGCCCTGGATCACGCCTTTGTCGGTAGCGAGCTTGGCCGACTCGTTGTCTGTTCGGTTGGACTTGCGGATCGCGCCGTGGGCGCCTGGCCGATCGTTCGGGTTCTCGGCCAGCCACGCGCGGATCCTGGCGGCTTCATTCGTCAGGCGCTCGATGCGTGCACGCACCTTCGCATCCATGGCGAGTTCGGTGCTGCCGGCATCGTTCGCCTGATGACGGTCGAGCATCGCCTTCGCGGCGCGCTCCGCCTTCTGTGCCTGTGCAAGGAATTCGGCGCGTGTGCCGGAACGGTGCTTGGAGGCGTTCGATGGAAGTTTTACGCCATCAATGGCGAACATCGCGCGCCCGATCAATCCTTCCTTGCCAAGCAGTGTCAACACTTGACCGAATACCGATGCAATGGCATCACGCGAGCGGCTGACGAAGTCGGCAATCGTGGTGAAATGCGGCTTCGAATCGCCGGTCAGCGCGATGAACAGCACGTTGTCGCGGCATGCACGTTCGATTGCGCGTGAACTGACGATGCCCTGCGCGTACGCCAGCAGCACTGCCTTGAGCAGCATTGCCGGCGCGTGCGCCGACGCACCTGCGGCATCATTGCGGTAGTGCGCGTCGAACGCCGAGAGGTCGAGTTGATCCACCAGATGATGGAGCGCGTGCGCGAACGACCCTGGAACCAGCTGAGCCTCGAGATCCACCGGCAACAGTCGCGGGCTCATGTCCATCGTCTTGTATCGTGCCATCGCCGACTCCCCTTGATCGCTTCGCTGCGTGCGAGCAAGATCGGGGCCAGTTTTTCTACAGCCTCGTTAGGCCACACAGCACAAGGAGTCACACGGCTTGAGCAAGTGGAACTCTCCTGCCGAGTGGCAGCGACTGTGTGACGGTACTGCTTGCCCGATTTGCCTGCGCGGCCGACCGCTCAATGTCATCGCGACGCTAGGCGCAGCTTGGCTCACCATGTCGGAGCATGCGCCGATGGTCGGATACGTCTGCCTCGTCTCGCGCGTGCATGCCGTTGATCTGCACGACCTCACCATCGACCAATCGGCGGCGTTCATTCGGGACGCACATCGGGTTTCGTCTGCTTTGTCTCCCATCACCGGTTCGGTCAAGCTCAACTACGAGATTCATGGCAACACTCTGCCGCACCTGCACATGCATTTCTTTCCGCGGTACGCGGGTGACCCATTCGAAGGGCGAGCCATCGAGCCGATTCGAATCACCCAGCCAGTCTATGGCGACGGGCAGTTCCTGGAGCTCAAGTCTCGGTTGATGCAGGCGTTGAGTGCAGGTGCGGTCTGACAAGCTGTTCGGGCCGCCGTGGCACGTGGATACGTGCGCGTTGGCCATTGCGGCGGTCACGGTTGCCTCTTCTCGGCGCGACAGCGAACATCGGAAGCGATCGACAACCCACGAGGAGGGAGCCGAGCCATGAAGGATTTCGATGCGGTGTTCGCAGCACTGTCCAAGCTGTTTCGCAAGCACTCCTCCGGCATGTCGGTGAAGACCGATGCGCCCGACCACCTCTACATCGAAATCCCCGGTGCCACGCCGAAGGCCAAGCCGGCATTCTTCGGCGCAGTGCAGGTCAGGAAGTCGTATGTGAGCTACCACCTGATGCCCATCTACGAGCAGCCTGCGCTGCTGGACGGCATCAGCGACGGCCTCAGGAAGAAAATGCAGGGGAAATCCTGTTTCAACTTCAGCACCGAGGACCCGTCGCTGTTCAAGGAACTGGATGCGCTGACCAGGGCGTGCGCCGCATCGGCCCGGTGACGGCTGCCGCGGCTTGACAGCAGTCCCGCATCCTGCGGGAATCGCGCATCCGCCGTTCGTTCCTGTCCGCTACGCGACGGTCCATGAAAGGTCTCAGCCACATCACCTTCATCGTGCGCGACCTCGACCGGATGGCCGCGTTCCTCTGCGACGGACTCGGTGCGCGCGAGGTGTACGACAGCTCGGAGCACGACTTCTCGTTGTCGCGCGAGAAGTTCTTCCTGCTCGGCGGCGTCTGGCTGGCGGCGATGCAGGGAGAACCTCCGGCCGTGCGCTCGTACCAGCATGTCGCATTCGAGGTGGCGGAATCGGACATTCCGAACTACCGGGCGAGGCTGGAAGCGCTTGGCG
Source organism: Lysobacteraceae bacterium (assembly GCA_004143945.1). Lineage (GTDB taxonomy): Bacteria > Pseudomonadota > Gammaproteobacteria > Xanthomonadales > Rhodanobacteraceae > Dokdonella_A. The sequence continues at coordinate 25,242 of SEHB01000016.1, read as the reverse complement.
TGGAGATTCGCGCGCCGCGGGATCGCGTCGAAGGCGAGGGCGTATCGTTGTACTTCCATGATTTCGACAACCACCTGTTCGAGTTGCATGCCGGCACGCTGGAGCAGCGCCTTGCGCGCTATCGCGTCGGACGCTGAACCTCCATGCCTCTTCCATTCGGAGACGAGCCCATGACCCCGCATCCGTGGCGCAAGGACCTGGCCCGCGTCGCAGTCGGCACGATCGCCGTGCTGCTGGTTCCGGCAGTCGCGATGCAGTTCTCGCACGAGATCGATTGGGGCGCGATGGATTTCCTCGCGGCTGCACTGCTGCTTTTCGGAGCCGGCGCCCTGGCGACGTATGCCATGCGTCGCCTGAGCACGCGCGGACGAAGGCTTTGGGCGGCGGCAGCTGTCGGCGCGACGGTACTCGTCGTATGGGCGGAACTCGCGGTCGGTCTTTTCCACTGAGCGCGGATGCGATGATATTCGCCGAACTCCGTTACGATGGGTCCTACGACGATGCGCATGCGCCACTGGCGGCGTTGCTCGGCGCACGTTTCCGGCATGTCGAGTCGGGGCTGCAGGGTGACTCGTGGATCTGGATCGTCGAGTCGGGCCGGAAGGTGTCCGTCGACACGTTCACGTCCATGCACCATCAGATCAAGAGCCCCCGCCGTTGCGCGCTCGTCGATGAGGTGCTGGGCGTGCTCGCGGGCCGCTACGAATTCCACAGATTGGGCCCGCCCGAACTAGAGGCGCATGAAGAGCTCGACGACGCGCAGGCCTGACGCGGGGCCACTCGACCGTCACTTCACCAGCAAGGAACCAGAATGGGCATTCGCATTTCAGAGAAGGGAACGCAGCGACTCATCGGGGAGATCTCCGAAGGCGACCTGGATATCCTGATCGGCCACATGGAGGAGGAATCCTCGAAGGATCAGGATTACTTCGTGGAAGCCACGGCCATCGATGCGCTCGAACATCTCGGCGCGAGCGCCGGCTTCGTCGATATGCTCAGGCGCGCGGTCGGCAGTTCCGAGGGCATCGACATCGTCTGGTCCAGGGACTGACGATCGGCGGCGGCGCTCGAGCACGCCGCCGCCGGTTTCGCGGCGCGCGACACGTCGGACACGCATGGCAAGACCAGCCCGCGTGCGGAATGCTTCGGGAGACCATCGATGTCATCGCCCACCGCGATCGCACTGACCGCGTTCATCGGCTGGACGCTGCTGCTGCTGACGCTGATGGAGGTCCTGCGCACCCGCCTCGTCCTGGCGCGCAAGGTGCCGGCGAACGCGTTCACGTCCGACAACGCGAACCTGTCGCCGTTCATGCAGCGCCTCGCGCGCGCGCATGCGAACTGCATCGAGAACCTGCCGGTGCTCGGCGGCCTCATGCTGGTCGCGATCGCCACCGATCGCAGCGCGATCACCGATCCGCTTGCATACCTGTTGCTCGGTGCGCGCGTGTTCCAGTCGCTCATGCACCTGGCGTCGATGTCGGCGCTTGCGGTGACGATTCGCTTCGTCGCGTTCGCGGTGCAGCTGGCGATCGGCCTGTACTGGGCATGCCTGTTGTTGGCGAGCGCCTGACGCGCGTTCGAGCGCACGCGTTTCGCGACCGCAGGTGCCGTGGCAAGATCGTCCCGGTCGCAACCGAGGGTCGATAGCCATGTCCAAGTACCTGATCTCGTTCCCGAGCGCGGCGATGGTCGTGCCGGATGGCGAATGGGACGCCGTCGTGCGCGATGCGCATGCGGTGATCGAAGAGGCCAAGCAGGCCGGCGTGTACGTGTTCGGCGGCGGCATCGACGAGAGCGTGCCTCCCGTGCGCGTTTCGGCGGAGGGCGCGGTCGCGACGGGCGGCTATCCGGAGGGACCGCACCTCGATGGCGGCTTCACCGTGCTCGAGCTGCCGACGCGCGCGGACGCGGTCGCGTGGGCCGCACGCATCGCGCGTGCGTGCCGTTGCGCGCAGGAGCTGCGCGTGTTCCAGTTCGACCCGGCGTCGTGAACGCGCTCCTGCTCGTCGGGATCGGCGGTTTCATCGGATCGGTCGCGCGCCATCAGCTCGGGCTCGTCGTTCTGCAGTTCGGCGCGCCGTCACGTTTCCCGTGGGCGACGTTCGCGGTCAATGTACTGGGATGCCTGGTCGTGGGCCTGCTCGCGGGTGTGGTCGCCCGATCGGATGCGCTTGGCGCGGAGGCGCGGCTGTTCCTGTTCACCGGCGTACTCGGCGGCTTCACGACGTACTCGACGTTCGGACTGGAAGCGGTGCAACTGATGCGGCGCGGCGACTGGGGCGTCGCGATGGCGTATGTCGTCGCGAGCATCGTGCTCGGGCTCGCGGCGGTGTGGCTCGGGTTGCGACTCGTGTCGGCGTGGCCGCGCTGAGATGAGCGCGTGCCGGGCCCTTCGACTCCGGCCTTCGGCCTGCGCTCAGGGCGAACGGGGGGGGGGGGAAGACGCGTGCGCGGAAACCGCGGGACGCGGATTGCAGCGCCGCGATTCATTCGTCATACGTGGAAATTGCCGCATAGTGACGTGGTCGTAGGCGGCACGGGACCGGAGACCATGCATCGCAAGACCTTGCGGTTCGGAAAGGGTTACCGCGTCGCGTTCGAAGTGCGCAAGGCGCAGGCGGCCGAGATGGTGCTCGAACCGGGCGGATGCGAAGGCGGTACGGACAACCACCACCGCGGCGCGGACCAGTGGCTCTTCGTCGTCGAGGGCAGTGGCGTCGCCACGGTCGATGGCAGGCGGATCGCGCTGGAGCCCGGGGTGCTGCTCGTGATCGAACGCCGCGAGCGCCACGAGATCCGCAATACCGGCCGCACGCTGCTGAAGACCCTCAACTTCTACTACCCGCCTGCATTCACGAAAGGCGGTGAGCCGAAGGGTCCGGGCAAGCGCGTCGCGCGTGGCGGTGGTGGTCGCGCATGACGAGGATGCGGGTGTCGATCGCGCGACTCATCGAACATCCCGCGGCGCTGCCCGCGCTGCAGCAGCTGCTCGAAGCCGAGTGGCCCGGGTACTACGGACCCTCCGGCCCGGGCGATGCGCGCGCGGACCTGGTCGCGTACTCGAGTGCGACGCGGCTGCCGATCGGGTACGTCGCATTCGTCGATGGCCATCCCTGCGGGCTCGCGGCCCTCAAGGCCGAGCCGCTGCCTGCGCTGCCCGACCTCACGCCATGGGCTTCCGCCGGACTCGTGGCGCCGGAATGCCGACGCCGCGGGATTGGCGCGCGCCTGCTCGCTGCGCTGGAGGACCAGGCGCGCACGCTTGGATTCGACGCGATCTACTCGGGAACGAACACCGCGAACGCGCTGCTCGAACGCGAAGGATGGCAGTTCCTTCAGCGCGTCGCGCACGAGGGGACCGAGCTGTCCGTCTACCGCAAGCCGCTCTGACGCACGCGTGCCGCGTCGACCTCGCTAGACCAGGAACAGCGACGCGAGCCCGAGGAAGATGAAGAACCCGCCGCTGTCCGTCAGCGCGGTGATCAGCACGCTCGAGCCCATCGCGGGATCGCGCCCGAGCTTGAGCAGGGTCATCGGGATCAATACGCCCATCAGCGCGGCGAGCACGAGGTTCAGCGTCATCGCGAGGGTCATCACCGCGCCGAGCGCGACATTGCGGTAGAGCACCGTCGCGACCACGCCGATCACGCTGCCCCAGATCAGCCCGTGGATCAGCGCGACGCCGAGCTCCTTGCGCAGCAGGCGGCGCGCGCTGCCGAGGCCGACCTGGTCGAGCGCCAGCGCGCGCACGATCATCGTGATGGTCTGATTGCCCGAGTTGCCGCCGATCCCCGCGACGATCGGCATCAGCGCGGCCAGCGCGACGAGCTTCTCGATCGAACCGTGGAACAGGTCGATCACGCGCGAGGCGATGAATGCGGTCACGAGGTTGGTCGCGAGCCAGGCCCAGCGGTTGCGCAGCGACTTCCACACCGGCGCGAAGATGTCCTCTTCCTCGCGCAGGCCGAAGCGCTCGCGCACCTCGGCGTCGCCTTCCTCCCGGATCACGTCGACCATCGCGTCGATGGTCAGGCGCCCGATCAGGCGACCCTCGGCATCGACCACCGGCGCGGTCACGAGGTCGTAGCGTTCGAACGCCTGCGCGGTTTCGGTGACGTCGTCTTCCGGGTGGAACGTGTTCGCGTCGGCCGCCATCACAGCCGCGACTTCCTTGACGGGATCGTTGACGAGCAGCCAGCGGATCGGCAGCACGCCGGTCAGCACCGTGTCGGTGTTGACGACGAACAGCTTGTCGGTGTGGTCGGGCAGTTCCTTGAGGCGGCGCAGGTAGCGCAGTACGGTTTCGAGCGTGACGTCCTCGCGGATCGTCAGCATGTCGAAGTCCATGCGCGCGCCGACCTGGTCGTCCTCCCACGACATCGCCGACTGCACGCGCTCGCGCTGCTCCGCGTTGAGGCGGTGCATGAGTTCCTGCAGCACGTCCTCGGGCAGGTCCTCGGCGAGGTCGGCGAGTTCCTCGGCATCGAGCTGCTCGGCCGCCGCGAGCATCTCGGGCCGGTCCATGTCGGCGAGCAGCGACTCGCGCACCGAGTCGGACACTTCGAGCAGGATCTCGCCGTCGCGGTCGGAGCCGACCAGCTTCCAGACCGTGAGTCGGTCTTCGGGCGGCAGCGCCTCGAGGATGTACGCGATATCGGCCGGATGGAGCTCGTCGATCTCGCCTTGCAGCTCGACCAGGTGATGGCGGTGCAACAGGCCTTCGACGAGGTCCTGGTGTTCACCGTGCTGGCGATGCGCGAGGTCCTCGACGAGGTGCTGCCGGCGCAACAGCTCCGACACGCGCGCGAGCTGCCCCTGCAGCTGGCTGTGCGGATTGCGGGCTTCGGCTTCGCTCATCGGCGGCAGGCACTCGTGCGCCGTCGGGCGGGGCCGGCAGCGCGGTGGCGGGAGGGTCGGGCGAACCGCTTATTGTCGCTGTTGCGGGCCGGCAGGGGAATCGCCCGATGCGCGTGCAGCCTCGGCGGCTTCGCCGCTCGCCAGGGTCCAGTCGACGAGGGCCGAGAGCGCCTGGTCGAGCGCGCGCTGGAACGCGGGGAACGCGCTCGCGGCATCGGTGCCCGCAGCGGGTTCCTCGGCCGCGAACGCATGCGCGGCGAGCACGCGATTGCTCGTGTAATCGAGCAGGCGTGCCTGCAGCCGCACCGCGGCGCGCGGCGAGCCATCGACGATCTCGACCTGGAAATCGTGCAGGTCGATCGCGAGCGCGTAGTCGGCGCGCAGGCCCGAGACCGCGCTACCGACGCCCATGATGCGGCCGGAACGCTCGAAACCGCGCACGACGAGCCCACGCAACATCGCCGGCGCGGTGTCGCTCCAGCGCGCGCCGGGGAAGACCTCGATCACGCCGGGCGAGGGCATGACGACGATCCGAGGCGTCGCGAGCGTGTCGCTCGCGAGCGGCGTCTCGACCACCAGCTGCCAGTCCACGGGCGGACCGACGGTCGGCTCCGCGTCGTACTGCGGCGAATAGATCGTGAACGGCGTGCGCTGCACGTTGAGCAGCGAGGAGCATGCGCCGAGCGCAAGCGCGATGGCGAGCAGTGCAGGGAGGTGTCGGCGGTTCATTGCGGCTGGAACTCCTTGGGCTGGTCGCGTCCGAGCAACAGGCTGTCGGACGCGCCGAGCTTGTCGCTGAGCTGCTTGAGGGATCGCAGGGTCTCGCGCAGCTCGAGCACGGTCGGTCCGACCTGGCGCAGGCCCTGGTTGCTGAATGCGCTGATCGCGGCACGGTTGTCCTCGACCAGCAGGCCGGCCGATGCGGCCGCCTTCTCGACCGAGTCGAGCGCGACCTGCGCGGTCTGCAGCAAGGTGCGCATGTCCTCGCGCAGCAGCTCGTTGGTGGTGTCCGCCATCGAGTCGACGGTACCCAGCGTCTTCTTGAGCGCAGTCGTGGCTTCGGCGAGCTGAGCGACCGCAGTGCCGATGTCGCCGCGATGCTCGGAGAGCGTGCCGGTCAGTTCGTCCAGATGCGTCAGTGTCGACGTCACGCGATCGAGGTTGTCTTCGGAGAACATGCGGTCCAGGCGCAGCATGATGTCGTTCGCCGTGACCATGATGTCCGAACCCGACGCGAGCAGTTTGGACAGCGCGGATTCCTCGGACGGGATCACCGGCACCGGACGCTCCGCGGTCGGCAGCAGCGGAGGGCTTTGCGGGGACCCGCCCGAGAGCTGGATGAATGCGAGTCCGGTCACGCCCTGCAGGCCGAGCTTCGCGCGCGTGTCCTGGCGCACCGGCGCCGCCGCGTCGAGCCGCACGCGCGCGATCACCTTGCGCGGATCCTCGGGCGCGAGACTCAGCGCCTTGACCTCGCCGACCTTGATGCCGTTGTACTGCACGAGCCCGCCGACCGAGAGGCCGGTGACCGCCTCGGTGAACACGATGTCGTACTCGCGCCAGGCCGAATCGGTGCTCGACTTCGACATCCAGAGCACGAAGCCGAGCGCGAGCAGGAATATGCCGATCGTGAAGGCACCGATGAGGACGTGGTGGGCGCGGGTTTCCATGGGTGGCCGGGATTGGGGAGTGGGGATTCGGGATTGGGGACGACGTCAACGGGATGACGCGGGAGCAGGAGGCGAGCGTGCTCCCGCGTGCATGGGGGCATCGCGCGTCGCGCGCTCGCTCGCGGCGAATGCGGAACGGCCGCGCGGACCCTGGAAGTAATCGCGCACCCAGCGGTCGTCGAAGCGTTCGACCACGTCGAGCGTGTCGGCGACCAGCACGCGCTTCTGCGACAGCACCGCGACACGGTCGCAGATCGTGTAGAGCGTGTCGAGGTCGTGCGTGATCAGGAACACCGTGAGCCCGAGGCTGTCGCGCAGGGTCAGGATCAGCTGGTCGAACGCGGCGGCACCGATCGGATCGAGGCCGGCGGTGGGTTCGTCGAGGAACAGGATGTCCGGATCCAGCGCGAGCGCGCGCGCGAGGGCGGCGCGCTTGACCATGCCGCCGGAGAGTTGCGACGGGAACTTCGCGCCCGCGTCCGCGGGCAGCCCGGCCAGCGCGAGCTTGAGCGCGGCGAGGCGCTGCATCAGTTCCAGTGGCAGGTCATGGTGCTCGCGCATCGGCACCATCACGTTGTCGAGCACGGACAGCGAGGAGAACAGCGCACCGTTCTGGAACAGCACGCCGCAGCGTGATTCGACCTCGGCACGACGCGCGTCATCCGCGCGCATCATGTCCACCCCGAGCAGCTTGACGCTGCCGGCCGCGGGACGGTTGAGGCCGATGATCGAGCGCATCAGCACCGACTTGCCGCTGCCCGATCCGCCGACCACGCCGACGATCTCTCCGCGCCAGACATCGATGTCGAGGTCCTCGTGCACGACCTGGGCACCGAACTGGTTGCGCAGCCCGCGTACTTCGATGACTGCCTCGCGATCGGCGGGCGCGCTCATACGTCGATCTCCATGAAGAAGATCGCGGCCAGCGCATCGACGAGGATCGTCACGAAGATCGCCTGCACGACGCTCGAGGTCGTGTGCGTGCCGACCGATTCCGCGCTGCCGCTGACCTTGAAGCCCTCGAGGCATCCGATCGAAGCGATCAGGAACGCGAACAGGGGCGCCTTGCTCATGCCGACCCAGAAATGACGCGTCGCGTCCAGTTCCTGGAAGCGCGTGATGAACATCGTCGGCGAGATGTCCATGCTGAGCGCGCACACCGCGGCGCCGCCGACGATGCCCGCGAGCATCGCGAGCAGCGTGAGCGCCGGCAGCGCGACAAGCAGCGCGAGCAGGCGCGGCAGCACGAGCACTTCGACCGGATCGAGGCCGAGCGTGCGGATCGCATCGACCTCCTCGCGCGACTTCATCGAGCCGATCTGCGCGGTGAACGCGCTGCCCGAGCGCCCCGCGATCAGGATCGCCGACAGCAGCACGCCGAATTCGCGCAGGAACGAGAAGCCGACCAGCTCGACCGTGAAGATCGCGGCGCCGAAGTCCTGCAGCACGGTGGCGCCGAGGAACGCGATCACCGCGCCGACGAGGAAGTTCAGCAGCACCACGATCGGCACCGCGTCGAGTCCGGTCTGTTCGAGGTGGAACACCAGCGAGGTGACGCGCCAGCGACGCGGTGACAACGCGGTGCGCGCGAGCGTCGCGAGCACGAGGCCGATGAAGCCGAGCAGCTGCCAGGCGTCGCGTCCGATCTGTTCGACCGCGAGGCCGGTGCGGGCGAGCAGCTCGACGAGTCCCGAATCCCGCCGCCGCACGGCGTCGGGCTGCGCTTCCGCGCGTGCGACGGTGTCGACCAGCGCGCGCTGGCGCTGGTCGAGCCCGTCGATCGTGGCGCCGTCGGCGAGTTCGAGCAGCAGGCTCGCACCTGCCGTATCGATGCGGCCGACGCCGGTCGCGTCGACCTGCATGCCGGCCGCGATCGATCGGCGCAAGCTCGCGACGCGCGCGGCCAATGCCGGCGCGAGCGCAAGCGTCCAGTCGCCTGCGACGACCACGCGCTGCCGACCGCCGTCGTCGTCGATCCTTGCGGTACCCGGGTTTCCCATGCGCCAAGGCTAGCAGGCGCACGGGCGGATCGGGATTTCGCCCGTCATCGGGAGTTCAGCGCGCGGACGCCGGGCGTGGCTTGCGGGGAGGGCGTGAACTCCGCTGTTGTGGGAGGGACTTCAGTCCCGATTGTTGTGGGAGGGACTTCAGTCCCGAGCTCTTCGCGCGAAGTCGCCACCCATTGCCAAGATCTCGGGGCTGAAGCCCCTCCCACAGGAACCTGCGACGAACCCTCAGGAAAGCACCCTCTGTTGTGGGAGGAACTTCAGCCCCGAGCCCTTCGCACCTGCCTTCGAACCCGGGCCGAGCGCTCGAGGCCGCAGGTCTCGCACCTCCCTCGTCCGGCGCGCCGCAACCCGGCCCACCTCCCGCCCGCATCGCGCTCACGGCATCATGCGCGCATGGCGACCACCCTCCAGGCAACCCCACGCGACCCGGCTTCGCTGAAGTCGCGCATCGGCTTCATCGTCGAGCTCGCGCGCCGGCTGCACGAGTACGGCACCGCCGCGCCCCGTCTCGAAGACGTGATCAACCTCGTGAGCGCGCGACTCGGGCTCGCGTGCAACGTGCTCTCGACGCCGACCTCGATCGTGATGTCGTTCTCCGAGCCTGCCGGCGAGGACGAGCTGTCCGAGATCACGCACGTCGTGCGCGTCTCGCCGGGCGAGGTCAACCTCAAGCGCCTGTGCCTCGTCGATGAAATCGCGGACCAGGTCATCGACGGGCGGCTCGACCTCGCCGCGGGTCGACGCCGCCTGCGCGAGCTCGGCCAGTCGCCGCGTTCGCGCACGGCGCGCGTCGCGTTCGTCGCGAGCTTCGGCGTGTCCTCGGCGAGCATCGCCGCGATCCTGCACACGACCTGGCCGGGCGTGCTCGTCGCGGGTCTGACCGGGATCCTGATCGGGCTCGTCTACAACGCGGCGGTCAGCCGTCCCCAGGTCGGCGCCGCGGCCGAGGCCGTAGCGGGTTTCCTCGCGACCGTCATCGCGATCGCGATCGCGGTCCACGTGACGCCGATCGCGGTGCGTTCGGTCGTGATCTCGAGCCTGATCGTGCTGATGCCGGGCATGACGCTGACCACCGCCGTGCGCGAACTGTCGAGCCAGCACCTGATCTCGGGCACCGCGCGCACGATGGGCGCGCTGGCGACGCTGCTCAAGCTCGCGTTCGGCACGATCGCGGCGACGCAGCTCTGCGCGCTGATCGGATGGGTGCCGACCGGCAATCCGGGCGAGGCGGTGCCGGCCTGGATCGACTGGTTCGCCGCGCTCGCGGGCGGCTGCGCATTCGCGGTGCTGTTCGGCAGCCCGCGTCGCTACGTGCCGGTCGTCGTCGGCGCGGTGATGCTCGGCTTCGCGACCGCGCGCCTCGGCGGCGCGCACCTCTCGCCCGCGTTCGGCGTGTTCCTCGGCGGCGCCGTCGTCGGCGCCGCGAGCAACCTGTTCGCGCGCGTGATGCAGCGCCCCGGTGCCCTCGTGCGCGAGCCCGGCATCATCATGCTGGTGCCCGGCAGCGTCGGTTTTCGCACCTTGAGTTTCGTGTTCGAGCGCGACGTGCTGCTCGGCCTCGACACCGCGATCACGCTCGTCACGCTGCTCGTCGCGATCGTCGCTGGCCTGCTGATCGGCGACCTGCTGGTTCCGCCGCGACGCAAGTTGTAGGGCGCGCGTGCGCGCTCGCACGCACAGTCGCCGCGCGGTTGGCCCTTCGACTCCGGCCTTCGGCCTGCGCTCGGGGTGAAACGGATATTTCGACTGCCTTCGACCTGCAGCCTGCGCCAGGGCGAACGGATGGTTTTATACCGTTCGCGCTGAGCGCAGCACCTGAAGGGTGCGGAGTCGAAGCGCACGCGTGCGAGGACACTCGGCTGGCCCTTCGACTCCGGCCTCCGGCCTGCACCCAGGGCGAACGGATGTTTCGCTCGGGGCGAACGGACAACTCGATTCCGTGGTTCGCCCCCGGGGCGAACGAAACGGCAGACGGGCATGCGACCTCTTGCGCCGATACGAAAAAGGGCGCCTTGGTACAATGACGGCGTGACCGCGCGCGCGGCCGTGCCCGTCCGGAAAGCCATGTCCGTCCACACGCCGGTCCCTGCGCCGGCCTGGCACCTTTATGTGCCCAAACTCGTCACCGTCCTGCGTGGCGGGTACCGCATCGATGACTTCCGCCACGACCTGCTCGCCGGCCTCACGGTCGCGATCGTCGCGCTGCCGCTTTCGATGGCGCTCGCGATCGCTTCCGGCGCGCCACCCGCTGTCGGGCTGCATACCGCGATCATCGCGGGCTTCCTGATTTCCGCACTCGGCGGTTCACGCGTGCAGATCGGCGGACCGACCGCGGCGTTCATCCCGGTCGTCTACGCCGTCATCGCGACGCATGGCTACGACGGCCTCGTGCTCGCGACGCTGATGGCCGCCGCGATGCTCGTGATCGCGGGGTTGCTGCGACTCGGAGCACTCGTCAAGTACATGCCGCAGCCCGTGATCACGGGCTTCACCGCGGGCATCGCGGTCAGCATCTTCAGCAGCCAGATCAAGGACCTGCTCGGGCTCGACATCGCGAAGGTGCCGGCCGAGTTCTTCGCGCGCTGGCAGAGTTATGCCGCGCACATCCACAGCATCGATGCCGCATCGGCCGGGCTCGCGTTCGCGACGCTCGCGCTGCTGATCGTGCTGCGCCGCTGGCGACCGCACTGGCCCGGATTCCTGATCGCGGTCGCCACCGCGACGCTCGCGACGGTCGCGCTCGACTTGCCGGTCGCGACGATCCTGTCGCAGTTCGGCGAGATCCCGCGCGAACTGCCGGTTCCGCACCTGCCGGCGTTCGATCTCGAGCGCATGCGCGACTTGCTGCCAGCCGCGTTCACGATCGCGTTCCTCGGCGGCGTCGAGTCGCTGCTGTCGGCGGTGGTCTCGGACGGCATGATCGACGGCCGCCACCGTTCCAACTGCGAGCTGGTCGCGCAGGGCGTCGCGAATGGCGCGTCCGCGCTGATCGGCGGACTGCCCGCCACCGGTGCGATCGTGCGGACGGCCACCAACGTGCGCGCGGGCGCGCGTTCGCCGGTCGCGGGCATGGCGCATGCGCTGTTCATCCTGGTGTTCGTGCTCGTCGCGGCGCCGCTCGCAAACCACGTGCCGCTGCCCGCGATGGCCGCGATGCTGCTGATCATCGCGTGGAACATGAGCGAAATCGAGCGCATCCGCCAGCTCATGCGCTCGCCGATCGGCGACCGCATGGTGCTGGTTGTCACGTTCCTGCTCACGGTCACGATCGACCTCACGGTCGCGGTCGAAGTCGGCGTCGTGCTGGCCGCGTTCCTGTTCATGTACCGCATGAGCGAGGTCGTCGCGCTGGAATCGCACGTGACGCTGGTCGAGCAGGAGGAAGACGACCTCGGTCGCGCGCGCAGGATCGAGGAACGCGCGACCCTGCCGCCGGGCGTCGAAGCCTACCGCGTGTACGGACCGCTGTTCTTCGCGGTCGCGAACCGCATCGACGACGTGCTGCGTGCGTTCGGCAAGCCGCCGCGCGTGTTCATCCTGCGCCTGCGCCAGATGCCGCTGATCGACGGCTCGGGTGCGACCGCGATCGGCAATCTCGTCGACCGCTGCCGGCGCGAGGGCATCGCGCTGATCTTCACCGGGCTGCAGCCGCAGCCCGCACGCATCCTCGCCGACATGGGCATCGTCGCCGACGGCAGCACGCTGAGGTTCGCCGACGATTTCGCGCAGGCGATCGAGATGGCGGGAGAGCCGGGATCCGGGATCGGGGATTCGGGATCCGGCAAGGGCGGATGACGGGAAGCGAAGCCAGGAAGCCGGAATCCGTCGGGTCGGAGGCGCGTCGCCGCGGGCTGCGCCCGCGGCGGTTGCGCGCGCAGCGGCCTACTTCAGCAGCGAGCGCAGCATCCAGGCGGTCTTTTCATGTTCCTGCATGCGCTGGGTCGCGAGGTCGGCGGTCGGCTGGTCGTCGACCTTGTCCGCCGCCTTGAACGTCGCGCGCGCGGTGCGCGAGGCGGTTTCGTGGCCTTCGACGAGCTGCTGCACCATCGCCTTCCAGTCCGGGATGCCCGACTCCTCGCTGATGGAGGTGAGCTTGGCGAACTGCGTATAGGACGCGGGCGCATAGACGTCGAGCGCGCGGATGCGTTCGGCGATCACATCGGCCGCGGTCCAGAGTTCGTTGTATTGGGTCTCGAACATCTGGTGCAGCGTGTTGAACATCGGCCCGGTGATGTTCCAGTGGAAGCCGTGGGTCTTCAGGTACAGCGAATAGGTGTCCGCGAGCAGCTTCGAGAGATTCTTCGCGATGCCCTCGCGATCCTTCTTCGTGATGCCGATGTCGATGGCCATGTCGTCGCTCCCATTGGGAATGCCTAGGCTAGCGCGTCCGCCAACGCGAGGGAAATCGACCTTGCATCTCGCGACGATCGACCGCAGCTATGATGCGCGGCCGCCGATTCCACCGACCCGATGACCCGACTCGACCTCCTGCGCGATGCGCTCGACGGCGTGCTCACGCGCGACGCCGGACGACTGCGCGCGCGCATGCGCAGGCTCGCGTCCGCGCGCACGCCGCCCGCGCCGGCCGAGATCGACGCGCTGGCCGCGGCGATCGCGGCTTCGGCCGCGCGGCGCGATGCGCGCGCCGCGAGCGTCCCGCCCGCGCGCGTCGACGAGTCCCTGCCGATCGCCGCGCGCGCCGACGACATCGTCGCGCTGATCCGCGCGCACCAGGTCGTCGTGCTCGCGGGCGAAACCGGTTCGGGCAAGACCACGCAGTTGCCCAAGCTCTGCCTCGCGGCGGGCCGCGGCGCCGCAGGCATGATCGGCTGCACGCAGCCGCGCCGGATCGCCGCGCGCGCTGTCGCGCGCCGCGTCGCGACCGAACTCGGCAGTGACGTCGGCAAGCTGGTCGGGTTCCAGGTGCGCTTCACCGACCAGGTGTCGGATGCGTCGCTCGTCAAGTTCATGACCGACGGCATCCTGCTCGCCGAAACCCAATCCGATCCGTGGCTGTCGGCCTACGACACGATCATCATCGACGAGGCACACGAGCGCAGCCTCAACATCGATTTCCTGCTCGGCTACCTGAAGCGCCTGCTCGAACGCCGTCGCGACCTCAAGTTGATCGTGACCTCGGCCACGATCGACACCGCGCGATTCGCGCGCCACTTCGGTCACGCGCCGGTTGTGGAAGTCGAGGGCCGCGCGTACCCGGTCGAGGTGCGCTGGCGCGGCAGCGACGTGCAGGAGAAAGGGGGTTCGGGCTCGCTCGCGGAGCAGGTGATCGCGGTCGCGGACGAGATCACGCGCGAGGACCCGCGCGGGGACGTGCTGGTGTTCCTGCCGGGCGAGCGCGAGATCCGCGACGTGCACCTCGCGCTGTCGCGGCGCAACTACCGTTCGACCGAGGTCCTCGCGCTGTATGCACGGTTGTCTGCGAACGAGCAGGACCGCGTGTTCCGGCCGGGTCCGCAGCGACGCATCGTGCTCGCGACGAACGTCGCGGAAACGTCGTTGACGGTCCCGCGCATCCGTTACGTGATCGACAGCGGCACCGCGCGCGTGAAGCGCTACAGCCCGCGCAACCAGCTCGAGCGCCTGCACGTCGAGCCGATCTCGAAGGCCGCGGCCGAGCAGCGCAAGGGGCGCTGCGGCCGCGTCGGACCCGGCGTGTGCTACCGCCTGTACGACGAAGCCGACTACGAGCAGCGCGCGCAGTTCACCGACCCCGAGATCCTGCGCTCTTCGCTCGCGGGCGTGATCCTGCGCATGCTCGCGCTCAAGCTCGGCGATCCGGCCGCTTTCCCGTTCGTCGAGGCACCCTCGGAGCGCGCGATCGCGGACGGCTACCGCCGGCTCGCCGAACTCGGCGCGGTCGATGCCGACAAGCGCCTCACGGCGGTCGGGCGAGACCTGGCGAAGTTCCCGATCGACGTCGCACTCGGTCGCATGCTGATCGAGGCGGGGCGGCTCGGCGTGATGCGCGAACTGCTCGTGCTCGCGTCCTTCCTCAGCGTGCAGGATCCGCGCGAGCGCCCGGCCGATGCGCGTGCGCAGGCCGACGCCGCGCACGCGCGCTTCGCCGACCCGCGTTCGGACTTCGTTGGCGTGTTGCGCCTCTGGGACGCGTATGTCGACGCCCACGCCGAGTTCACGCAATCCAGGCTGCGCGACTGGTGCCAGCAGCACTTCCTCTCGTTCCTGCGCATGCGCGAGTGGCGCGAGGTGCACAGGCAGCTCCTGCTGTCGCAGGAACTGCGGGGAATGGGGAATGGGGAATCGGGAATCGTGGAAGACGTCCAGCCGGGCGCGCATCGCGACGTATCGAGGCGCGACTCGAAGCAGGTTGTTGCTCCGACCATTCCCGATTCACCATTCCCTGCGCCCCGCTCATACGAAGCCATCCACCGCTGCCTCCTGTCCGGTTGGCCGACGCAGGTCGCGCGCAAGGACGAGAAGGGGCAGTACCGCGGGACGCGCGAGCGCCGCTTCGGGATCTTCCCGGGATCGGATGTCGCGAAGGCGCCGCCCGCTTGGTTGCTCGCGGGGCAGATCCTCGATCTGCGCAAGGTGTATGCGCTCGCCTGCGCGCGCGTCGAACCGGCGTGGATCGAGCAGCAGGCCGCGCATCTCGTGAAGCGGAGCTGGCGCGACGCACACTGGTCGCGCAAGCGGGGCGCGGTCGTCGCGTACGAACAGGCCACGCTGTTCGGCCTCGTGCTCGCGGAGCAGCGCCTCGTGCAGTTCGGGCGCCAGGAGCCGTCGCAGGCGCATGCGTTGTTCCTGCGCGAAGGACTCGCGCGCTGCGAGGTCGATGCGCGAGCGGCGTTCCTGCGCGCGAACGCGCGCGTGCTCGCGGAGGCGCGCGAGATCGAGGCGAAGCGGCGCCGCAGCGGCCTGCTGCGCGATGAGCAGGAACTCGCGGCGTTCTTCGCGGGCAAGCTGCCAGCCGACATCAGCACCGCGGCCGCCCTCGACGCCTGGTACCGGCGCGCCTCGCCGTCCGAACAGGCGGCGCTGCACTGGTCGCTCGACGACGTGCTCGGCGAGTCGGCCGGCGCGGGTGCGCGCGACTATCCGCGTGAACTCGAGTTCGCCGGGCACGCGCTGCCGCTCGCATATCGTTTCCTGCCGGGCGACGCGGCCGACGGCGTGACGCTGCAGTTGCCGCTTGCGCTCGTCAATGCGGTGCCGTCCGCGCGTTGCGAATGGCTGGTGCCCGGCCTGCTCGCGGAGAAAGTGGCCGAGGCGATCCGCGCACTGCCGAAGTCCCTGCGCCGCAATTTCGTGCCCGCGCCCGACTTCGCGCGTGCATTCGCCGAGGCCGAGGCCGCGCGCGACGAGCCGCTGCTCGCGGTGCTCGCGCGCTACCTGCAACGCGTGACCGGTGTCGTCGTGGGCGAGGCGGATTTCGCTGGAGTCGAATGGCCGGCGCACCTGCTGATGAACTTCCGCGTTCGCGACGAGAAGGGCGAACTGCTCGCCGAAGGCCGCGATCTCGGAGCGATCCAGGCGCAGTGGACCGGGGCCGCGCGCGCCGCGTTCTCGCGTCGGGCCGACGTCGACCTCACGCGTGACGAGGTCGACGCGTTCGACTTCGAGGAGATCCCTGCGAGCATCGTGTCGAGCGGGGGCCTCACCGCGTTCCCGGCGCTGGTCGATCTCGGCGGCAGCGTCGCCCTGCGCGTGTTCGAACGGCACGACGAGGCGATTTCCGAGCACGCCAGGGGCGTCGAAAGGCTGCTGCGGCGCGCACTCGCCGACAAGCTCAAGCAGGCGCGCCGGCAGTTGCCGCTCGCGAATGCGCTCGCATTGAAATGGGCCGCGTTCGGCAGCGCGGAGGCGTTGCGCGCGGACATCGTCGAGGGCGCCTTGCGCGAGCGCCTCGCCGCGAACGCGCTCGACATCCGCGATCGCGTGCAGTTCCAGCGCACGAGTGACGCGATCGCACGCGAACTGTTTCCGGCGGCGATGGAACGGCTGCACCTGGCCGAAGCGATCATCCAGGCGCAGGCCGAATTGCGTCCGCTGCTGGAGCCGCCGCTGATCGGATTCGCGAAGGCGAACTACGACGACCTGCGCGAGCAGCTCGACGAATTGCTCGCGGTCGGCTTCCTCGCGCGCACCGATCGCACGCGCCTGGCGCAGTTCCCGCGTTACCTCAAGGCGATGAAACTGCGCGCCGAACGGCTGCGTCAGGATCCCGCGCGCGATCAGGCGCGCATGCTCGGCGTGCAGCTGTACTGGCGCGATTTCCTGAGCCTGCGTGCGAGCCGTGGCGACGATGCGGCGCTGCACGAGCTGCGCTGGCTCATCGAGGAGCTACGCGTGTCGACGTTCGCGCAGGAACTGCGCACGGCGGAATCCGTATCGCCGAAGCGGCTCGCGAAACTCGTGGAATCGCTGCGCGGGGCCGCGTAGGCTGGACGACCGCAGCTCGGCCGGCGCTTTGCGCTTTCGCTGCGCCATCGAAGCCGGCCGCACTGCGCGCGTCCAGCCTGCGCGCACGTCACTCGATGCGCTTGACTCGCACGCTGCAGCCGCACCCTTCCACGTACATGAGCCAGCTGCCCATGATCATCGGCTTGATCTTCACGACCGGATTCTCGAAGCGGCCCGTATCCCGCATGCCGGATTCGGCCTGTTGCCACTTCTGGCCGTTCTCCAGAGTGAAGATCGTCTTGCCGCGCCAGCCTTCGAACACGCCCGCGATGCGGTCCTCGACGTCGCCGCGCGCCGACTCGTCCGGATAGAACACGGTGCCGCCCGATGGCGTGCGGTACTGCACGATGCCGCTGCCGTGCGCATCGAGCCATGCATTGAGCGCCTGCAGTTCTTCCGGCGACAACTTCTGCAGGCCCGCGGCGTTGAAATCGGCCTGCGACATGCGCTCTTCGAGCGTCGGCGACGCGGTCTGGGCGAGGGCGGACGAGGTGGCGAAAAGCAGGGTCAGGGCAATGCTCTTGATCGGGCGCATAGGGTCTCGTCGGCGATGCCGCAATCTGTGATTGCGGTTACAAAAATCCTTGGATTTACACGATGTTAACGCGTGCATCGGCGCGCGTTTGGAGGTACACTTCGACACGTTTGGAGTGTAGCACGCGCTATCGGGAGCCACCCGATCGGCCAATTTGCTGCGGTCAAACACAGGCGTTCAGGGTTCGTACAGAAGCGGGCGAGGGACGGCAGAACCGCGCGAATGCTCCACGCAAACCCCCGTTTTGACTAGAGAATCCGAGAAAATGGCACTGAAGAAGCTGGTTCGTCTCGTGTGCACCGGGGCCGCGGCCTCCGTCCTCATGGTTCCACTTGCCCAGGCCGCCAAGCTCGCGGTCAACGACGAAGTCCCGCTGACGATCGTGTCGCCGGGCTTCTCCTACGTGACGGAAGTCGCCGGGGAGTCGAGTGCGCTGGCAGTTGCGACCGACGGCTATTTGTTCTGCGCCAACGTCGGCGAGAGTGCGCCCAACATCGTGAAGCTTGCGCCGTCGCATACGCGTTGGACGCTGCCCGAGGCGTACCTGAAGGAAGCGCGCTACTCGAGTGGACAGCTCAACGTGAACCGCACGGGCGCAACGTCGATCGAGCACTCATTGTCGTGCCAGGCACGTGGGGCACAGGGGCAGGTGATCAATCCCTACAGCCCATTCGGGATCGCGATCTTTACCAACGGTTATGACGGTCTCGAGTCCACCCAGTACGCGAGCATGGTCAATTGGATGCCCGTCGACGGATTCGACTGGTCGTCGCCGGACTGGACTGAAGTGCCGACCGATTCCTGCCAGTTCGACATGACGCCGGAGAATTCTCCGCGCGTCGAAGAGCCGGCCCTTTGCGCGGCAGCCACGGGCATCATGCCCGGCGGAGAGTTCGGCGTGCGCTCGCCCAAGATGTGGACTGCCAACTCGGGATCGAACTTCGTCTACCTCGCGCGCGTCGATGCGCGGCTCGGACAGCAGGAAGTCAATGTCGCGAATGAAGGGTTTGCCGCGAACGTGCCGATGGGCCCCAACGACCTGCCGAACTCGATCGTGTTCGAGGTTCGCGACGGCTATGACTCGCAGTATCTGCAGACCGGCTACACCGCGTGCTTCCTGAGCGAGTTGCCGGCCAGCCTGACCGCGACGACGTGCACCGGAAACCAGCCGTTCACGGGCACGGGCTTCGTCAACACGTATCTTCCGCTGAGCTTCCTTACCATTCCTTCGCTGTCGCGCTATCTCGTCGTCATCCGTGGCAAGACGACTGATTTCCCGCCGATCCAGACGCCGGTCGCGGCGGTGGCAATCCTGTCGGATCCGGTGGTTTCGCGAAGTGAAAGCGGTGATACGTTCGTCGGCGACAACGTGATCTTCGGGTTCTCGCTGGCAGGCGACGGCTTCCCCTGGATGACGCAGTAGCATCGGGCACGCCCCGAAGTCCGCGCGCCGCCGCCACCGACGCAGGGTCGTCGCAGCGGTGGCCCCCACGGCAGCGCCGCCGCCCCGGCGCGAGGCTGATCGTGAAGAAGTCCACGAGCGCGCGGGTGCCGGAAGCGGCATCCGCGCCCCGCATCGATTTTTCGGCTGATCCTGTAGCCACCGCGCGACGCATCGCACAGGACTGCGCCGCGCCCGGCGCATGGACCGCCGCGCAACCCGAACTCGACGCCACGCTCGCACTGATCGCCGAACTCGGCGTCGGCAGCGATGCGCAGGCCGCCTGCGTGCTGTTCACGGCGGGCGAATGCACGCCTCCCGACGCGCAACCCGATCCGGCCACCTGGCCCGCGGAGTTGCGTACGCTGTTCGAAGGACAGCAGGCCGCCGAGAAGGTATGGGCGCTGTACGCCGCGCACGGCTCGGTCGGCGGCAGCGAAGGATTGCGTCGCCTCCTGCTCGCGATCGTGCGCGACCTGCGCGTCGTGTTCATCCTGCTCGCGCGCCAGGTCGTGCGCATGCGCGCCGCGGTGCAGGCACCGGAGGCGACGCAACGCGCACTCGCGCGGCTCACCGCGGACATCCACGCGCCGCTCGCGAACCGTCTCGGCGTCTGGCAGCTCAAGTGGGAACTCGAGGATCTCGCGTTCCGCTACCTGCAGCCGGACGTCTACCGGCGCATCGCCGGCCTGATCGACGAGCGGCGCGGCGACCGCGAGGCCTGGATCGCGCTCGCGAAGGCGCAGTTGCGCGGCGCACTCGCGAAAGCCGGCATCGAAGCCGACATCGCCGGTCGCCCGAAACACATCTATTCGATCTGGCGCAAGATGCAGCGCAAGGGGGTGGAGTTCTCGGAACTCTACGACGTGCGCGCATTGCGCCTTCTGGTCGCCGACCTCGCGACCTGCTACGCCGCGCTCGGCGTCGTGCACACGTTGTGGCCGCCCGTGCCGGGCGAGTTCGACGACTACATCGCGAACCCGAAGGGCAACCAGTACCAGTCGCTGCACACCGCGGTGATCGGGCCGGAAGGACGCACGCTCGAGGTGCAGATCCGGTCGCACGAGATGCACCGCCACGCCGAACTCGGCGTCGCCGCGCACTGGCGCTACAAGGAAGGCGGCAGCACCGACGCTGGCTTCGAGCGCAAGATCGCGTGGATGCGCACGCTGCTCGACGGCATGGATGCGCGCGACGACGATGCGGCGCTGCTCGCCGGATTCCGCACGGAGGTCGTCGAGGATCGCATCTACGTGCTGACGCCGAAGGGCCAGGTCGTGGACCTCCCGCGCGATTCGACCGTGCTCGACTTCGCCTACGCGATCCACACCGACGTCGGCCACCGCTGCCGCGGCGCCAAGGTCAACGGGCGTATCGTGCCGCTGTCGTTCCGGCCCGCGACCGGCGACCGCGTCGACATCCTCACCGGCAAGCTCATCGAGCCCAAGCGCGACTGGCTCTCGACCCAGCACGGCTTCCTTGCCACGCATCGCGCACGCGAGAAGGTGCGCGCCTGGTTCAAGCGCGTCGACCTCGCGCAGAACCTCGCGGCCGGGCGACTCGTGCTCGAGCGCGAGCTTCGCCGCCTCGCGCTGCAGCCGCCGAACCTCGACGCGCTGCCCGCGCGGTTCAACCTGAAGACCCACGACGAGCTGCTCGAGGCGCTCGCGTTCGGCGACGTGGGCACCGGCCAGCTCGCGCGTGCGCTGCACGAACTCAGCACGCCCGCGCGCGAACAGCCGCCGATGCCGGCGCCGGTGCACGCGCGCACGCCGAGTGGCGACGGCGCGATCGTCATCGAAGGCGTCGGCAACCTGCTCGCGCAGCTCGCGCGCTGTTGCCGGCCGCTGCCGGGAGACGCGATCTCCGGCTTCATCACGCGTGGCCGCGGCGTCTCGGTGCACCGCGCCGATTGCCGACAGCTCGCCAAGCTGCGCGATCGCGACGCGACCCGCATCGTGCTCGTGGAATGGGGGCGCCGCGCGCAATCCACCTACGAGGTCGACGTCGTCGTGCGCGGCTACGACAGGAAGAACCTGCACAAGGACGTCAGCAACGCGATCGCGAGCGCGAACGTGCAGGTGGTCGCGGTCGATGCGCGCGTCGACCCGCGCAAGGGTATCGCCGAGATGAACTACGCGTTGCGCGTGGCGGATTTCGGCCAGCTCAGCGGCGTGCTCGCGCAACTGCTCGCGGTGCCGAACGTGATCGATGCGCGCCGCGTCACGTGAGGCCGCGCGCATTGCATCGCCGGTGAATCGGTTTCGCCTTCGCCGCAGCGTGCGACTTCCACCCACGGTGCTGCACGCGTGCGCTTCGACTCCGCGGACTGCGTCCGCTGCGCTCAGCGCGAACGGATCTTCTGCAACCCTTCACCCTGAGCGCTGCGCTCGGCGCGGACGGACCTCCAACCGTTCACCCTGAGCGCAGGCCGAAGGCCGGAGTCGAAGGGCCGCGTGGCTTCTGCCGCTCCGGTCGCTTCGACTCCGCGCACGGCGTCCGCTGCGCTCGGCGCGAACGGACCTCCTTCAACCGTTCGCCCCGGCCGCCGGGCAAAGGCCGGCGTGGAACGACCCGCGCCCCGCGCCTGCATTTCGTCCGCTCGGACGCATGCTATCCTGCCCGGCCAGCCCGACTCGCGTGTGCGTGCGCGCCGCGTCCGGGCGCCCAGCGGATATGACGCGAACGTGATCGAGGTCCCCGGATTCCGCATCCTGCGCCAGCTCGGTCGCGGTGGCATGGCCACCGTGTACCTCGCCTTGCAGGAGTCGGTGGATCGCGAGGTCGCGCTCAAGGTGATGTCGCCCGCGCTGCTGGTCGATCCCGATTTCGGCGAGCGCTTCCTGCGCGAAGCGAAGATCGCAGCGCGCCTGCACCATCGGCACGTCGTCGGCATCCACGACGTCGGCCGTGCCGGCGACTACCACTACATCGCGATGGAGTACCTCGCCGGCGGCGCCGTGCTGCCGAAGGACGGCAGCGCGCGCGACGTCGCCTTCGCGCTGCGCGTCGTGCGCGAGATCGCGGGCGCGCTCGCGTACGCGCACGAGAAGGGCTTCGTGCACCGTGACGTCAAGCCCGACAACATCCTGCTGCGCGACGACGGCTCCGCCGCATTGACCGACTTCGGCATCGCGCGCGCGCTCGACAATGTCGCGCGCGTCACGCGCACGGGGGCCGTGGTCGGCACGCCGCACTACATGAGTCCGGAGCAGGCGCGCGGCAAGCAGATCGACGGCCGCGCCGACCTCTACAGCCTCGGCATCGTGCTCTACGAAATGCTGGTCGGGCGCGTGCCGTACCACGCCGATGATTCGCTCGCGATCGGCATCATGCACATCACCCAGCCGGTGCCGGAGTTGCCGGCGGCGCTGCAGGCGTTGCAACCGTTGCTCGACCGACTGCTCGCCAAGCAACCCGAAGACCGCTTCCAGACCGGCAGCGAGGTGGCCGCCGCGATCCTCGCGCTCGACGGCCAGGCGCAGGAAGGCTCGCTGCCCGGCTTCGAAGGCAGCACGCGCATCACGCCGTCGATGCCATCGGGCGCCGACACCGTCGTCGATGCGCCGCCGACGCATGCGCCGCCGCGCGACCGCGCCGAACCCAATCTCGGGCGCATCGACGGCATCGTCGCGGCGCTCGATGAAGGTCCGCGTGGACGCGCCGGCGCTCGCGAGCGCGCGCAGCGGCGATCGGGTCGCGGCCGCGCCGGAATCGCGTGGGTGCTCGGCGCCATCGTGGTCGGCGCGCTCGCGTGGGCGGCGTGGAACCGCCAGGACGAGCTGCGCGACCTGTTGCCGCGGACCGGTTTCAACGACACGCTCGCGCGCGCGCAGCAGGCGCTCGACGCCGGGCGGCTGACCAGTGCGCAGGGCGATGGCGCGCGTGAACTGTTCCTCGCCGCGCGCGCGCAGGACCCGGACAACGACACCGCGCGGCGCGGACTCGACGAGGTGGCGCGCCGGCTGCTCGAGCGTGCGCGTGCCGCGCTCGCGGCCGGCGATCCCGCGGCGGCACGCAGTGCGCTCGACGGGGCGCGCGAACTGCTCGGTGGCGGCACGGCGGTCGAGGAGCTGGAGCGCTCGCTCAAGCAACTCGAATCACGCGACGACGAAGTGGTGCAGCTGCTCGACCAGGCGCAGGCCGCGCTCGCTGCGGGCCACATCGTCGGGGCCGACGGCGCCGCCGCGCTCTACCAGCGCGTGCTCGAAGGCGAATCGGGCAACGCGCTCGCGACGAGTGGCCTCGTGCGCAGCGCCGATGCATTGGTCGCGCAGGCCGACGCCGCGCTGGCGGCCGGCGATGCCGCTGCCGCACAGGCACGCGCCGACGACATCGCGCGCATCCTTCCGACCTATACCGGTCTGCCCGATCTCATGGGGCGCCTCACGCGCGCGCGCGAAGCCGAGGTGGCCGCGCTGTCCACGACACTCGACCGTGCCGAGGCGCGATTGCGCGAAGGCGTGCTGGCCGGCAGCGAGGACGCCGCACTCGAACTGTTCCGCGCGGTGCTCGCGAAGGACCCGGCGCAGGCGCGCGCGAAGGCCGGGCTTGCGCGCATCGCGCAGGCGTGGGTCGTTCGCGCGAATGCCGCGATCGACGACGGCAACGCGGACGGCGCCGACGCACTGCTGCGCGACGCGGCGACGCTCGCGCCGGAGTCGGCCGAACTGCGCGCCGCGCGTTCGGAACTGCGCGAGCTGCGCGAGCGACAGGAAATCGGATCGCAACGCACGCCGGTCACGCCGCAACAGTCGGCGCGCGTTCGCGAGCTCGTGGCCGAGGCGCAGCAGGCTGCGATCGCGGGTCGCCTGATCGTTCCGCCCGGCGACAGTGCCTACGACAAGTACCGCGCCGCGCTCGCGATCGACCGCGACGATGCGGCCGCGCGCGAGGGCCTCGAGCGCCTGCCGGCGCGCGCGAAGGAGCTGTTCGCGCACGCCCTCGCGGACGCGACGGTGCTGCGCGCGAATACGTTGCTCGATGCGATCCGCCAGATCGCGCCGGGCGATCCCGACATCGCGCCGATGGGCGCGCGCCTTGCCAATGCGTTCCTCGACCAGGCGGACTTGCGCATCGGCGAAGGCCGCCGCGAAGACGCCGCTCGCGCACTCGACGCCGCGCGGGCCCTCGCACCCGACAATCCGCGCATCGAGACGCTCGATGCGCGGTTGAGGGCCTGGGAGCAGGGAATAGGGCATAGGGAATAGGGTATAAGGCGCGGGGAGTGGAAGGGCCAGGGACACGCACGCGCGCCATTCGTGAACGTCCGTGAACTTCGGCCCCGGTCACAGCGTCTCGAGCTGTCCTCCGGCACGCTTCGCCGCTCCCTGCTTCAACCAATCCCCATTCCCGATTCCCCGCCCATGTGCCTGCTCCTGATCGCCATCGACGCCACGCCCGACCTGCCTCTGCTGCTGCTCGGCAATCGCGACGAGTACCACGGACGACCCAGTGACGCGGCAGCGCCGTGGGTCGAGGACGCACGCGTGGTCGGCGGGCGCGATCGCACCGCGGACGGCGCCTGGCTCGGCCTGCGCGCGGACGGACGCTTCGCTGCGGTGACCAACCTGCGCGTCGGCGTGCCCGCGACGGCGCCCAAGTCGCGCGGCTGGCTGGTGCGCGACTTCCTGCTCGGCGATGCGAAGCCGATCGACTGGCTCGACCAGGTGCGCATGCAGGCCGGGGATTACGGACCGTTCAACCTCGTCGTCGGGGATCGCGAGGGTGCGTTCGCCCTCGGAAGCTCCGAGGGCATGGTGCGCTCGCTGCCGCCGGGCGTGCACGTGGTCAGCAATGGTGCGATCGGCGTCGACTGGCCGAAGACGGCGCGACTGCAGCGCGGTTTCCGCGATGCCCTGCGCACCGGCAGCGTGCGCGACGAAGCCGGCTTGCTCGACCTGTTGCGCGACGAATCGCTTCCTCTCGACGAGGAATTGCCCGACACCGGCGTCGGGCTCCAGCTCGAACGTCGCCTCGCGCCGG
Source organism: Lysobacteraceae bacterium (assembly GCA_004143945.1). Taxonomy (GTDB): domain Bacteria; phylum Pseudomonadota; class Gammaproteobacteria; order Xanthomonadales; family Rhodanobacteraceae; genus Dokdonella_A. Next base: position 297 of record SEHB01000016.1, on the reverse strand, counting down.
TGTTCATCCGCGGGGATCGCTACGGCACGCGTGCCGCCACGCTGGCGCAACGCCATGCCGACGGTTCGCTCGTGCTGCGCGAGCGGCGTTTCGGCCCATCCGCCGCGGCAGCCGGAGAAGACCGCTGGCAATCGCTCGACGGCGCACGCTTCGATAGCACCGCCGCGTTCTGAACCTGCGCGCCGCATGCAGGTCGGGCGGCGCTCTTCGTGCTTTCGCGGCGGAGTCACCAAGCTCTTGTGGGAGGGGCTTGCGCCCCGAGCTCTTCGCACGATCGATCGGGACTGAAGCCCCCCC
>SEHB01000021.1 GCA_004143945.1 Lysobacteraceae bacterium | reverse complement strand
GATTACGGGATCGTGATCGCGTTGCCCGCGCTGTTGTAGGCGTACTCCAGCACCTGCGCCGGGTAGCCGTCCGGGGACGACGTGGTCAGGTGGATGTAGCCGTAGTTGAACACGCCGGTTTCCTCGTTGAGGAAGGTGATGCCGAGGTAACCATCGGCGCCACTGAACCAGTTCTGCAGCGGGACCGAGGACGCGATGAAGGCCGAGGCCGGACCGATCGTCGCACCCGACTGCAGGATGTCGTAGTTCACGCCATCGGTGGACACGCCACCCTGGCCCGGGACCATGTCACCGTACCAGTACACGTACAGGCCATCGCCCGGGTTGTACAGGTTGATGTCGTCATTGCGCGAGGCGCTCCACGGCAGGTAGGTGCCGGTCACGAGGTCCAGCGCGCTGCCGTCGAAGTCGTTGGCGACCGGCAGGTTGATCACGCCGGTCACGACGTCCGGATCACCGGTCTGCGCGGGGTCGAAGCCGTCGCAGAAGATCGTGTCGGCCGCACTGCACGGCTCGCCCACCACCGCCTCGACCGTCAGCGCCACCGGCACGTTCACCAGCGGGGTCACCGGGTCGTTGCTGGTCACGCACAGGTTGGCCGAGTAGGAACCGGCGGTCATGCCGGTCGCATCGACCGTCACCGTCGCCGCCTCGCTCGCACCGCCCGCCAGCGAACCGGCTGCCGGCGACACGCTCAGCCACGGCACGTCGGCCGGGTTCTGGCAGGTCGGACCGCCGCCGCCGTTGGTCATCGACACCACCATCACCAGGTGGAAGTCCGGGAAGCCGATGCCCGAGCCCGGGGTCGGATTGGTCACGCCGCAGGTCGCCGAGGACAGGAACGTCGGGTGCGTTTCCGCGCTCGCGTTCGCACCCGGGAAGAACTGGCCACCGGCCGCGTTGCCGTCGGTGTGCCACTCCACCACCAGGTCCTTGCCCACGGTGTCGTCGATCGCGCCGGTCACCGGCACGGTCACCACCGCCAGGCCGCTGTCGATCGTGCCGTTCGCGGTGCCGATCAGCGTCAGCGAACCGACCGGGATCGTGTTCACCGGCGTCGAATGCGCGACCGTGTACAGGTTCACCGTGAACGGCAGGCCGTTCGGACCGGTGCTGCCCGAGGAGATCGTCACGCTCGTGACGTTCGCGCTCGCGCCGACCGCCGGGTGCTCGTTGAAGTAGAAACGACGCCACCAGCTGTTGTCGGCCGTGCTCACGCCCTGGGTGCCGCACGACACGCCCTCGTCGCCCGGGGTGTTGTCCGCGGTCTGCGAGATGTCGAAGTCGCCGAGCAGGATCGGACTGCCGTGCAGGTTGCCGGCCACCGCCGCGTGCGCCCACTGGCCACTGGCCATCGGACCCGTGCGACGCGCTGCCATCGACGTCATGTGGCTGCTCGCCGGCTGCGCCGTCGTGCCTTCCTGGATCGCCCACGTCAGCGTGCCGCCACCGATGTTGGCAATCGTCAGCGGAGCCGAGTCGTTCGCGCCCGCATCGACCGTGAAGCCGAGCGAAGCCGGATCGACGTCGATCACCGGATCGGTGCCGCCGCCACTGGTCACGAAGTTCGCGATGACCGTGCAGTCGGCCGTGATCGCGCTCGTCGTGAACACGTTGCCCGCGAGCGAACCGCCGCAGGTGCCGCCGACGTTGTCGATCTGGAAGCCCGAAGCCGGCGTCAGCGTGAACTGCGTCGTCGCACCATCGGCCACCGACTGCGGCGTCGACGGGCTGATCGTGCCCGACGGGGTGCCGACGCTCGGGGTGACCGTGTG
>SEHB01000015.1 GCA_004143945.1 Lysobacteraceae bacterium | reverse complement strand
TCGAGGATGCGCCCGCCCGCGACCTCGATCGACAGGCTGCCGGAACCCGCCTGATTGCGTCGTCGCCGGTTGTAGGCCAGCATGCGCGCCCCCATTTCCGGGTCACGCGGCCCCTCCAGGGTCGGCGCTCCGCGCCGTGCCGAGTGCTGCAAGTTCCACCTCCAAGCCATTGATATACAAGGTCACCGATGGCGCCGACACGCGGCCGTTCGTCGCGTGGCCCTGCCGAACCACGAGGTCGCCGCATCGACATGAGCACGCTCATCAGCCACGCCGAACACCAGTTGCTGCGCCCGGGCGGATTGTCGACCTCCGACCTCGACGGCGTGTTCGCCCGGCTGATGGGTCCAGCGATCGACGCGGCCGATCTCTACTTCCAGCATTCGCGCACGGAGTCGTGGGTGCTCGAGGACGGCATCGTCAAGGACGGATCGCATTCGATCGAACAGGGCGTCGGCGTGCGCGCGCTGTCGGGCGAGAAGACCGGTTTCGCCTACTCGGACGAGATCGTGCTGCCGGCACTGCTCGAAGCCGCGGGATCGGCGCGCGCGATCGCGCACGCGGGCGCCAACGGGACCGGGCGGCCGCTCGCGATCGCGAGCGCACATGCGTTGTACCCCGCGATCGATCCGATCGATTCGCTGGCCAACGAGGACAAGATCGCGGTGCTGCGCGAAGTGGATGCCACGTGCCGTGCAGCCGACCCGCGCGTGAAGCAGGTCGTCGTCAGCATCGCGGCAGCGCTCGATACCGTGCTCGTCGCTCACTCGGATGGAACGCTCGCCGCGGACGTGCGTCCGCTCGTGCGCATGAACGTGCAGGTCATCGCCGAACAGGATGGCCGGCGCGAGTCCGGCAGCAGCGGCGGCGGCGGCCGCTACGGATTTCCGGAACTCCTGCGCAACGGCCGCGCGCACGCGTTCGCGCGCGAAGCCGTGCGCGCGGCGCTGGTCAACCTCGAAGCGGTGCCCGCGCCGGCCGGCACGATGCCCGTGGTGCTCGGGCCGGGCTGGCCCGGCGTGCTGCTGCACGAAGCGATCGGCCACGGATTCGAAGGCGATTTCAACCGCAAGGAAACCTCCGCGTTCGCGGGCATGCTCGGCGAAAAGGTGGCCGCAGACGGCGTCACCGTCGTCGACGACGGCACGCTCGCGGGTCGGCGCGGATCGCTGAGCATCGATGACGAAGGCACGCCTTCGGGCTGCACCATGCTGATCGAGAACGGCGTGATGAAGGGCTACATGCAGGACAAGCTCAATGCGCGCCTGATGGGCATGGCGCCGACCGGCAACGGGCGTCGCGAGTCGTTCGCGCACCTGCCGATGCCGCGCATGACCAATACCTACATGTTGCCGGGCGAGCGCGACCCGGGCGAGATCATCGCCTCGGTCAAGCGCGGCCTCTACGCCGTGAATTTCGGCGGCGGGCAGGTCGACATCACCAACGGCAAGTTCACGTTCTCGGCGAGCGAGGCGTACCTGATCGAGGACGGCAAGGTGACGCGACCGGTCAAGGGCGCGACGCTGATCGGCTCCGGAGCGGAAGTGCTCAAGCGCGTGTCGATGATCGGCAACGACCTCGAGCTCGACGAAGGCGTCGGCGTCTGCGGCAAGGACGGCCAGAGCGTGCCGGTCGGCGTCGGCCAGCCGACCCTGCGCATCGATGCGATGACGGTGGGCGGGACGGCGGTCTGAGGTGCGCGTGCATGCGCGCCGGAGTCGCGCAGATGGCTCGACGCGTGGCGGCGAGGCGGGGCACGGACATCGAAGTCGCGCGCCGCGGCGCCGATGCAGCGGCGGTCAGCTATCGGCGTCGAACAGCCCGCGCAGCTCGCGGAACAGTTCGCGGAACGCGTGCGGCGGCTTGTCCGCCTTGCGCTCGGCCTGCGCGTTGCGCGCGAGCTGGCGCAGGTGCTGGCGGTCGGCGCCGGGGTGCAGCGAGAGCAGCTCGGCCAGCGCCTCGTCGCCTTCGTTGATCAGGCGCTCGCGCCAGGTTTCGACGCGGTGCATCGCGGCGGTTTCGCGATGCGCCTTGTCGCGGTCGGTGCCGAGCGCGGTGCGGATCGCCTCGATCGCGTCCGCGTCGAGCTTGCGCATCTGCTTGGCGAGGAATTGCGTCTGGCGCTTGCGCGCGATGTGCGAGGTGGTCGCGCGCGTGCGTCGCACCTCCTCGCGCAGTTCGTCCTCGAGCGGCACGCGCGCAAGCTGCGCCTCGCTCGATGCCGCGAGCGCTTCGGCGAGCTTGAACACATCGAGCGCCTCGCGGCGCAACTGGCTGCGGCTGGGTTCCAGCCGTTCATCGAGCGGGCCGTCGTCGTACGGGTCGTGCATCAGCGGATACCAGGAAGAACAGCAGTGACTGCCATCGTGACCGACAAAGATACCAGTTCCGCCGACCTCGACCGTCTTTCCGCGATCGCGCAGGACGTGATCCGGCTCGCGCGCGCCAAGGGCGCGAGCGAGGCCGACGTCGCGGCCAGCATCGACCTCGGCCTCAGCGTGGGCGTGCGGCTCGGTGAAGTCGAAACGGTCGAGCACACGCGCGACCGCGGCGTCGCGGTCACGGTGTATTTCGGTCGCCGCAAGGGATCGGCCAACACCGCCGACCTCGATCCGAAGTCGATCGAACTCACGGTCGAGCATGCCTGCGCGATCGCGCGCCACACCGAAGAGGATCCGGCCAACGGCCTTGCCGAAGAGGAACTCCTCGCCCGGGAAATCCCCGACCTCGACCTCTGGCATCCCTGGGACATCACGCCCGAGGAAGCGATCCGGCTCGGCATCGAGATCGAGGACGCCGGCCGCAGCTTCGATGCGCGCATCGACAACTCCGATGGTTCGGCCGTGCAGGTCGGCGCCTCGCTGACCGCGTACGCGAACTCACTCGGCTTCCTCGGCACCGAACGCTCGACCAGCCACTCGCTGTCGGTCGCGTTGATCGCGGAGGATGCGAGCGGCATGCAGCGTGACTACTGGTACGACGCGGTGCGGCATGCCGGCGATTTCGCCGATCCCGCCTCGATCGGGCGCAAGGCGGCCGAGCGCACGCTCGCGCGGCTCGGCGCGCGCAGCCTCGGCACGCGCGAATGCCCGGTGCTGTTCGTGCCGGAAGTCGCGCGCAGCCTCGTCGGGCATTTCCTTTCGGCCGCGAGTGGCGGCGCGTTGTACCGGCGCGCGAGCTTCCTGCTGGACCAGCTCGGGCAGCCGGTGTTTCCGTCATGGATGCAGATCGTCGAGCGCCCGCACATCCTGCGCGGGCACGGCTCGACCGCGTTCGATTCCGAAGGCGTGGCGACGCGGGACTCCGACCTCGTGCGGGACGGCGTGCTCGCGCGCTATATCCTCGGCAGCTATTCCGCGCGCAAGCTCGGGCTGCGTTCGACCGGCAACGCGGGCGGCGTGCAGAACATCGTCGTGCAGCCGGGTGCACAGGACCTGCGCGCGTTGATGAAGGGCATGGGTACCGGGCTGCTCGTCACCGAACTCATGGGGCAGGGCGTCTCGCTCGTGACCGGTGACTATTCGCGCGGCGCCAGCGGTTTCTGGGTCGAGCGCGGCGAGATCGTGCACCCGGTCGAGGAGATCACGATTGCGGGCAACCTGCGCGAGATGTACCGCAACGTCGTCGCGGTCGGCTCCGACGTCGATCCGCGCTCGCACATCCTCACCGGTTCGATCCTGCTCGAGCGGATGGCCATCGCGGGCGAAGGTTGAGCGCACGCGCCGATGCGGCGTCGCGCCGTGCATGAACGCACGGTGCATGCGGGAAGTCGGCGTGACTTCCAGCGGTTGACCTGCGCCGTGCATGGCGCGATCGTGGCCGCGCCATCCGCAGGAGGATCGCCATGAACGAGAATGACACCGTCACCCCGCAGCCGCAGCCGCAGCCGTTGCCAGAAGCGCCGCTGCCGGTCACGCAATCGAGCGAGGAACGCACCTGGGCGATGATCGCCCACCTGTCCGCGTTCAGCGCGTTCGTCACGGTGATCGGCTGCGTGCTCGGACCACTGGTCGTGTGGCTGGTGAAGCGCGACACGATGCCGTTCGCGGCCGAGCAGGCGAGGGAAGCGCTGAACTTCAACATCACGCTCGCGATCGTGTTCGCCGGACTCGTGATCCTCACGATCATCACGTTCGGCATCGGCGTGGTGCTGACCTGGCCGGTTGGTGCGCTGCTCTTCGTCGCATGGATCGTGCTCACGATCGTCGCCGCGATCAAGGCGCATGAAGGTACCGCGTACCGCTACCCGTTCACGCTGCGCCTCGTGAGCTGACCCCACGCCGACAAGGCAGGATGGGGGCAAGCCGCGGCGAGCCTTGTGGGAGGGGCTTCAGCCCCGAGTTCTTCGCCTGATCCATCGGGACTGAAGTCCCTCCCACGACACGGCGATTGCCAGCCTCGACGACACTGGCGATGCTGCTGTGGGAGGGGCTTCAGCCCCGAGCTCCTTGCGCGAAGCATCCGGACAAGGCACGTCACCGCCACGCAGCCGCGGGTGGTGCGCAGCCGCGTGTCGGCGTGCACCACGATCACAAACGGCATCACGCCGCGCGGTAGTAATCCTGCATCGGGTAGCGCCGCGCATACAGCGCGAACACCAGCGATGCCGCGAACGCGAACGCCGCGAAGAAGAACATCAGGAAAGCGTTCTCGCCGACGCCCGACTGCGCGATGCGTTCGGTCACGGCGTCGTTGCGCACCGCGGCGTTCGTCATCAGCACCCAGAGGTTGCCGTAGGACACCGACAGCAGCCAGAAGCTCATGATCGCGCCCTTCATCGAAGGCGGCGCCTGGCTGTAGGCGAACTCGAGCCCCGTGGCCGACACCAGCACCTCGCCGAACGTGAGCAGCAGGTAAGGCAGCGCCTGCCATGCGATCGAGACCGGGTCGCCGCCGTCGATCTGCAACTGGATCAGGCCCGCGATGATCCACGCGAATCCCGAGAACGCGATGCCGAAACCCATGCGTCGCAGCGCGGTCACCTCGATCCCGAAGCGCCGCAGCGCGGGATAGAGCACGAGGTTGTTGAACGGGATCAGCAGCATCACCATGATCGGATTGAGCGCCTGCATCTGCGCGGGTGATTTCACCAGCCAGCTCGGCCACCACCAGGCGTCGTGCGGCATGCGCATCGCGCTGCCCTGGATGATCCAGGTCGATGCCTTCTGGTCGAACAGCGACCAGAACGGCGTGACCAGCGCGAACACGATGAGGATGCGCAGCACCGCCCGCACGCCGTCGACCGCGGCATCGGGATGCCGACCGCGCGCGCGCTCGAGCTGCATCGATGCACCGAAGCCGCCTGCCGCGATCAGGAGGCCGAGCGCGACGAGCACCGCGATCACGAAATCCGAGCGCACCAGCCAGGCGAGCGCGACCAGCGCGGCGAGCGCGCCGGCGACCGCGACGCCGAGGCCGGGACGACCGCGGCCTGGCGCACGCGCGAGCAACGCGGTGCGCGCGACGCGCAGCAGCGAATCGGGATTCGGCGGCGTCGGCGGCACGATCACGTACTTGCGGCGACCGGCCCAGAAGATCACGGTCGCGACGAACATCAGCGCGCCCGGGATCCCGAACGCGATCGAGGCGCCGTACTCGCGCAGGAAGATCGGCATCAGCAGGGACGCGAAGAACGAACCGAAGTTGATCGTCCAGTAGAACGCGTCGTAGACGATCTTCGCGAGGTGCTTGTTGCCCTGGTCGAACTGGTCGCCGACGAAGGCCGATACCAGGGGCTTGATGCCGCCTGACCCCAGGGCGATCAGGAACAGGCCGCTGTAGAAGCCGACGCGGTTGTCCTCGAAGATCGCGAGCAGCGCATGGCCAGCGCAGTAGACGAGCGAAAGCCACAGCACCGTGTCGTACTTGCCGAAGAAGCGGTCCGAAAGCCAGCCGCCGAGCAGCGGGAAGAAGTAGACGCCGATGACGAAGGTATGGAAGACGTCCTTCGCGATGCCGGCCCGCTCGGCTTCGGGCGCGTACAGCAGCAGCGAGCTGATCAGGAACGGCGTCAGGATGTTGCGCATCCCGTAGAAGCTGAAACGCTCGCACGCCTCGTTGCCGATGATGAAGGGGATCTGCCTCGGCATCCTGCCGTCGGAGGCGGGCAACTCGGTGGTGGCGGTCGTCATCGCGCGCGCGGTCCTCGGGGGCGGATCGGCGAGGGTACCGGATCGGCGAGCGGTGCGCGCCCCGCGTCGGTTCAGGCGTTGCGATCGGCGACGAAGCGTGCGAGCGCGCGCAGGCCCCCGGCGCGCCCGCCGACCCCGTCGGTGGCTGCGAGCGCGCGCGCGGTGAGTCGCGCGAGCTCGGCGCGCGAAGCCTCGACGCCGAGGATCGATGGGTAAGTGGGCTTGTTCGCCGCGAGGTCCTTGCCCGCGGTCTTGCCGAGCTGCTCGCTGCCGGCCTCGATGTCGAGCAGGTCGTCGCGCACCTGGAATGCGAGACCGATCGCATGGCCGTACTCGTCGAGCGCGGCGAGCACGCGCGGATCTTCGCAGCCGGCAGCCAGCGCACCGAGCTGCACCGAGGCGCGAATCAACGCGCCGGTCTTGTACACGTGCATGCGTTCGAGTTCGCTCGCCGCGAGCGAGCGGCCGACCGCTGCGAGGTCGAGCGCCTGGCCGCCGGCCATGCCATGCGATCCGCATGCGGCCGCGAGCACGCGCAGCATCTCGAGCCGAGTCGCGGCGCCCACGGCCAGCGCGGAATCGTTGGCGAGTACCTCGAACGCGAGCGCCTGCAGCGCATCACCCGCGAGGATCGCCATCGCTTCCCCGAACGCGACGTGGCAGGTGGGGCGACCACGCCGCAGCGCGTCGTCGTCCATCGCGGGGAGGTCGTCGTGGACGAGCGAATACGCATGGATCACCTCGACCGCGACCGCGCAGGCGTCCAGCCGCTCGAGCGGCGCGTCGAACGCGCGTCCAGTCGCGTAGACGAGCAAGGGCCGCAGGCGCTTGCCCCCGCCGAGAACGGCATAGCGCATCGCGCGGTGCAGTTCGACCGGCGGCTGCGCATCCGGCGGCAACGCGCGCGCGAGTGCCTCGTCGGCGCGCGCGGACAACGCGAGCAGTTCAGCAGTGAGTTCGCTCAAGGGGTTCTTGCGATCTGCACCCGATGTCACACGACGTCGCCATCAACGACGATGGCACGCGTCACGGCACGTCGGGCTCGAACGGGCGCGCGGCCTCGGGCGCGGCCGGATCCAGCAGCAGGCTGACGCGCTGGCGCGCCTGTTCGAGTGCGCCCTGGCAGTTGCGATAGAGCGCGATGCCGCGTTCGAACGACTGCAGCGAATCGTCGAGGCTGAGCTCGCCGTGTTCCATCCGGACCACGAGTTGCTCAAGCTCGTCGAGCGACTTCTCGAATTCGGCGACCTGCGGGGTCTCGGCGGGGGGATGGGGCATGGACGCGAACGCTAGCTCAGCACGCGGTCAAGATCAATCGGCCGGGCCGCACTGCGCCTCGCCGCTGCCTGCTTCGCTTCCCATTCGATGCGCACGTCGGCGCCGCCGAGTGCGTGCGCGGCCTCTTCGGATCGCCACAGGTCCGCCACCGCGACGAGGACGTCGTCGTCGTCGAACAGCAGCGGCAGGCGACCGCGTTGCCAGGGCGGGATGCCGGCTTCCTGGAACAGGTCGCGCAGTTCGCGCGCGTGCCCGCCACTCGCGAGGCGCAGGCTCTCGCCGCCCCGCCGGAAACGCACGTGCAATGGCACGTGCAGGGGATGCGCGAGGCCTGCGAGCCGCAACGTGCCGAGGTCGAGTGGCAACGCGAGCGGCCCGCCGTCGAACTCGGCGACCCAGTCGAGTGGCGGGAACTGCAGGGGTGCGAGGGCATGCAGCAGCTCGCGATAGCGCCGGAGTTCGGTGCCGGGCCAGCGTACGCAGGGCTGCCGGTCCTCGGCCGCCTCGCCGAGCTGGCGCACGAGTTCGGCCGCCTGGTAGTGGGTCGGTTCGGGCAGCTCCAGCGCGCGCAGCCAGCGCCGCAACACCGGATCGCGCAATGCGGCCGGCAAGGCGAGCCACGCGCGGAAATCGAGCGTGGTCGGATCGAGGCCCTGGATGCGCGCCAGCGCGCGTTCCGCCTCGACCTCGATGAACTCGGATGCGGCGCGCGCCCACGCGGCGCTTTGCGCGATGCTGCTCTCGGCTTCGGGCCATCTGCGCACGATGCGCGGCAGCACCTGCATGCGCAGGTAGTTGCGGTCGATGGTCTGGTCGGCGTTGCTCGGATCGTTGATCCAGCCGAGCCCGTAATGTTCGGCGTATTCGCGCAGCGCCGCACGCGGCATGCCGAGCAGCGGGCGCCAGGCCCAGCCGCGACCGAGGCGGCGCAGCGGCCGCATCGCGCCGATGCCCTCGGGGCCGGCGCCGCGCAACAGCTTCATCAGCACGGTTTCGGCCTGGTCGTCGCGGTGGTGCGCGAGCGCGACCACTTCGCCATCACCGAGCAGGGTCTCGATCTTCGCGTAGCGCGCGCGCCGCGCGCTGGCTTCGAGCCCGAGGCCGCTGCGGCGCACGACGTCGACTTCGCAGACCAGCAACTCCACCCCGAGCGCGCCCGCGTAGCCGAGGCAACGTTCCGCCCATTGCGCGCTGTCGTCCTGCAGGCCGTGGTCGATGTAGACCGCGCGCAGGCCGCGCGCGACCGCCACCGGCGAGGCGGCGAGCGCATGCAGCAGCACGTGCGAGTCGAGGCCGCCGCTGAATGCGACCAGCAGCGGCGCGGGCGCCAGGTCGGCGAGCGAGGAATCGATCAGCTCGCGGATGCGGCGGATGGGCATGTCCTGTCGGTCGTCTTCAGTTCCAGGAGCAGACGACCTTGCCGCAGTGGCCCGAATCCATGAGGTCGAAACCCTTCTGGAAGTCGTCGATGTGGATCTGGTGGGTGAGCACCTTCTGCAGCGGGAAACCGGTGAGCACCATCTGCGTCATCTTGTACCAGGTCTCGTACATGCGGCGTCCGTAGATGCCGTGCAGCGTGAGGCCCTTGAAGATCACCTTGTCCCAGTCGATGCCGGCACCGTTGGGCAGGATGCCGAGCAGCGCGACCTTGCCGCCGTGGTACATCACGTCGAGCATGTCGTTGAACGCACGCGGGTTGCCGCTCATCTCGAGCGCGACGTCGAAGCCCTCCATGTGCAGGTCCTTGACCACCTCGCGCACGGACTGCTTGGACACGTTGACCACGCGCGTCGCGCCCATGTCGGCGGCGAGCTTGAGGCGATAGTCGTTGACGTCGGTGACGACCACGTTGCGCGCGCCCACGTGCTTGCAGATGCCGGCCGCGATGATGCCGATCGGGCCCGCGCCGGTGATCAGCACGTCTTCCCCGATCACGTCGAACTCGAGCGCGCAATGCGCCGCGTTGCCGTAGGGATCGAAGAACGCGGCGAGTTCGCTCGGGATCTGGTCCGGGATCGGCCACAGGTTGGAGGCGGGCATCGCGATGTACTCGGCGAATGCGCCATTGCGGTTGACGCCGATGCCGATCGTGTTCGGGCACAGGTGCTGGCGACCCGCTCGGCAATTGCGGCACACGCCGCAGACGATGTGGCCTTCGGCCGACACGCGCTGGCCGAGGCTGTAACCGCGCACGCCGGCGCCGATGTCCACGATGCGGCCGACGAACTCGTGTCCGATCACGAGGCCCGGCTTGATCGTGCGCTGCGACCACTCGTCCCACTTGTAGATGTGCAGGTCGGTGCCGCAGATCGCGGTCTTCTCGAGCTTGACCAGCACGTCGTTCGGCCCGATCTCCGGCAGCGGCACCTGCTCCATCCAGATCCCGCGCGCGGCTTCGCGCTTGACCAGGGCCTTCATCATCTGCGTCATGGAGGGACTCGCGGTTGCGGGGCGAATCGTTCGATTATACGTCGGCGCCGCGGTTGCGCGACGCGGCACGCGCATCGGGTGCGGAGCTGCGCCGCCGCGTCGTTCGCGCGATCACTCCGCACGGCGCGCGCATGCGCGCGGAGACCGGGGCCTGAGCCTGGAGGCTGCACGTGTTTCGCCGCAGGCCGCATGAGGTCGAGCGAGCGTCCTGGAATCGAAGTCGCTCGCACGAGGCCCTCGCATGCGACGCCGTTCGGCATGGCGATGGCGGGGCACGCCGTCGCGCGATGCCGTCGCGACCTGACCGAGGTCGAGCGTCTCGGGCCATGCCGCTCGGCCGGTAAAGCCGGGCGGATCGCACGCGGCTCGCGCGTGCACGGCGGATTTCGGCATGGCGCGGCTGAGGTGCGCCGCGGCGGGCGGGGCCGGCGCCAGCTGAAGAGGGGCCGCGGAAACCGCGATCGGTTCGCTTGTGCGGCCGCCGCATTGCGCAGACACTAGTCGTCGGGGAGGTCGGAGGGGGGCTGACCGTGGCTTTGTGGACATTCCTTAAACGCCTGTTCGGCGCGGGTGCGGCCGCCGGAGACCCATCGGGTCGGCGTGGCAAGCCGCGCCTGAATGCGCGTGGCGGCATGCGCGTGCTCGTCGTCGACGATTCGGCCACCGTGGTCGCGCTGCTCGCGCGCATGCTGCGACAGAACGGTTACGTCGTGCTCGAGGCTGCCGATGCGGAGCAGGGCACCGAGATCGCGAAGGCCGAACAGCCCGACCTGATCTTCCTCGACATCGTGCTGCCGGGCATGAGCGGTTTCTCGGCGCTGCGCCTGCTGCGCCGGCAGCCGGAGACACGCGGGATCCCGATCATCATGATGAGCGGCAACGAGCAGGCGACCGAGCAGTTCTACGCACAGCGCATCGGTGCCGACGATTTCATGAAGAAGCCGTTCTCGCGCGCCGAAGTGTTCTCGCGCATCGAACGACTGCTCGATGTGTCCCTGCTTCCGCGCCGCCACGGGCTGCAGGCCGCGTCGAACGCCGCGCATGCGCAGGAGACGGGCAGCCTGCCGTGACCTCGGCCGGGGTCGATCGCATCGACCGGCGTCCACCGGCGATCTTCCTGATGGGCCCGACCGCGAGCGGCAAGACCGCGCTTGCATGTGCGCTGGCGGAGCGCTTTCCGCTCGCGCTCGCGAGCGTCGATTCCGCCCTCGTGTACCGCGGCCTCGACATCGGCGCGGCCAAGCCCGATGCCGCCACGCTTGCCCGACACCCGCACGCGCTGATCGACATCCGCGAACCGACCGAGCCGTATTCGGCTGCGAATTTCCGCGAAGACGCGCTGGCCGCGATGACGACGATCACGCGCAGCGGTCGCGTGCCCCTGCTGGTCGGAGGAACCGGACTCTATTTCCGCGCGCTCGCGCACGGGTTGTCGGCGCTCCCCGACGCCGACCCCGCGCTGCGTGCACGGCTTGCGGGCGAGGCCGAAGAGGAAGGCTGGCTCACGCTGCATGCGCGACTCGCACGGCTGGACCCGGTCGCCGCGGACCGCATCCGTCCGCGCGATGCGCAGCGCATCCAGCGGGCTCTCGAGGTGATCGAGCTCACGGGCCGCCCGCTCTCGGCGCAGCAGGCCGGCAGCCGCACCCGGCTACCCTGGCGGGTGCTCAAGCTCGCACTCGTGCCCGGCGACCGCGGCGGCCTGCATGCCCGCATCGCGCAGCGCTTCGATCTCATGCTCGAACAGGGTTTCCTCGACGAGGCGCGCCGCCTGCGGGCGAGCCCGGGCTTCGATCCGGACCTGCCCGCGATGCGCGCGGTCGGCTACCGGCAGGCGTGGCCGCATCTGGATGGCGGGGCTTTCGAGGCGTTTCGCGAGCGCGCGGTATTCGCGACACGACAACTCGCGAAACGACAGCTCACGTGGCTCCGAAGCGAGCTCGATGCACGCACGATCGATCCGGATCGGGGATCGTTTGCCGAAATTGCGGTCGACGCAGTGGATCTGTTCCTGGGTCCTGCAGCCCTGCGCTGAGACTGTGCGCTGCGTCGATTCCTTTTGCCCCGGCAAGCCATTAAGATGCCGCTAACTGAATGCGTGTTGAACCGGGCCGTGCGCAGGGCGGTGTGGTACGGGCGGCGGTTTTTTCCCGGTTCGGATGATCGAATTGCAAGGAGAACAAGACCATGTCCAAAGGGCAGTCGTTGCAGGATCCGTTTCTGAATGCGTTGCGCCGCGAGCGCGTGCCGGTTTCGATCTACCTCGTCAATGGCATCAAGCTGCAAGGCACGGTCGAGTCGTTCGACCAGTTTGTCGTGCTGTTGCGCAATACCGTCAGCCAGATGGTGTACAAGCACGCGATCTCGACGGTGGTACCGTCGCGCAACGTGCGCGTCGGCGGCGTGGAGGGCCATGGCGCGCCCGGCGCGGCCGCGGCCGACGCTCCCGCGGATGCCGATGCCTGAGCGCCCGCGGGCTTGAAGCAGTCGGCAGGTGGCCGCATGAAGGGCGGCTACGCCCATCCAAGGTGAATCCCGCTGTTCGAACGATCCCGTAAAGGCGAACGTGCCCTGCTGCTGCAGCCGCAGGCGCCCGGCCACGCCGATCCGCTTGCGCTGGAAGAATTCGCCGAGCTCGCGCGCTCCGCAGGAGCGAGCGTGGTCGGCAGTCTCAGCGCGCGCGTCGAAAAACCCAATCCGCGCTATTTCGTCGGCAGCGGCAAGGCCGAGGAGTTGCGCGAACACCGGCATGCGCTCGATGCCGACCTGATCCTCGTCAACCATGCGCTGAGCCCGGTGCAGGAGCGCAACCTCGAGAAGCTGACCGAGTGCCGCGTGGTCGACCGCACCGGGCTGATCCTCGACATCTTCGCGCAGCGTGCGCGTTCGCACGAAGGCAAGCTGCAGGTCGAACTCGCCCAGCTCAAGCACATGTCCACGCGCCTCGTGCGCGGCTGGACCCACCTCGAGCGGCAGCGCGGCGGTGCGATCGGCCTGCGCGGACCCGGTGAAACACAGCTCGAGCTCGATCGCCGCCTGCTGGGCGAGCGCGTCAAGCAGTTGCAGAAGCGCATGCAGAAGGTCGAGACGCAACGCGCGACCGCGCGTCGCTCGCGCCAGCGCAACGCGCTGCCGGTGGTCGCGCTGGTCGGTTACACCAACGCGGGCAAGTCGACGCTGTTCAACGTGCTGACCGGATCGGCGGTGTATGCGGCGGACCAGCTGTTCGCGACGCTCGACCCGACGCTGCGCCGGATCGACGGGCTCGACTGCGGCCCGTTCCTGCTGGCCGACACCGTCGGGTTCATCCGCGACCTGCCGCACGACCTCGTCGCCGCATTCCGCTCGACGCTCGCGGAAGCGCGCGATGCCGACCTGCTGCTGCATGTCGTCGATGCATCCGATCCCGAACGGGACCAGCGCATCGCCGACGTCGAAGCGGTCTTGAAGGAAATCGGCGCCGACGAGTTGCCGCAGGTGCTCGTGTACAACAAGATCGACCTGGTCGGCACGCGTGGAGACGCCGGCGCGGATCGCGACGAGGCACCGATGGCTGCGCGCGTCGACCATGTCGAAGGCGGCGAGGTGCCGCGCGCCTGGGTGTCCGCGCTCGACCGCGCGGGCATCGACGGCCTGCTCGCTGCGATCTCGCGTCGCCTCGGCGCGGAGCGCGTCTGCACCGACCTGCGCCTGCCGGTCGACGCGGGCCGCCTGCGCGCGCGCCTGCATGCGCACGGCGTGGTCGCGGGAGAGGACGCGGACGAACAGGGCTGGCACATCCGCATCGACGCGCCGCGCGCGCTGGTCGAGCCGCTGTTCGGGCTGCCCGACGGCGACGGCGAGTGGCTGCGCCAGCGCATGCACTGAACGACGCCGGCACCCGCGTCCTGCAGGCGCCTGCGCGCCTCGGCCGCACTTGCTTGCCCCTGCCGGTGGCCCTACCTACAATCCTTCGGCAACCGAGCATGCGCGGCGCCGTTCCGGCACCGAGCAATCCAGGGTTGCCGCGGCATCACCCCGATTCCCAGAAGTGGCTGGTTCCGGACGCAGCATCGGGCCGGCGCCCGACCGCGACACGAAAGGCAGGCGACGATGGCATGGAATGAACCCGGCAGCGGCGGCAAGCAGCGCGACCCGTGGCGCGACAACGGCGGCGGCAAGGGCCCGTCGCCGGATTTCGATGCGGTCGCACGTCGCCTGCGCGATCTGTTCAATCGCCTGTTCGGCGGTGGCGGCGGCGGATTTTCCGCCGCGCTGATCGGCATCCTGATCGCGTGGGCGCTGTTCGACAGCCTGGTCCGCGTCAACGCGAGCGAAACCGGCGTGGTGCTGCGCTTCGGCCAGTTCTCGCGACTGATGACGCCCGGCATCAACCTCAAGTTCCCGCGCCCGATCGAAACCGTGCGCAAGGTCGACATCGGCTCGGTGTTCCAGACCAACGACCAGGTGCGCATGCTCACGCGCGACGAGAACATCGTGATGGTCGACTTCAACGTGCAGTATCGCGTGCTCGACCCGCAGCTGTTCCTGTTCGGCGTGCGCGAGCCGGATGCGACGCTGGGGCAGGCCGCCGAGAGCGCGGTGCGCACCGTGATCGGCAGCAGCAGCATGGACACGATTTTGTCGGGCCAGCGCACCGAGCTGATGGCGGAGGCGAAGAAGCTGCTGCAGTCCACGCTCGACCGTTACAAGACCGGCCTCGTGCTCACCGAGCTGAACTTCCAGAACGTGCGCCCGCCGCAGGAAGTGAAGGACGCGTTCGACGACGCCAACCGCGCGTTGCAGGACAAGCAGCGCCTCGAGGAAGAAGCGAAGGCCTACGCGAGCCAGGTCGTGCCGGAGGCGCGCGGTGACGCGGCCACCGCGCGCGCGGAGGCGGAAGGCTACAAGAGCGAACGCATCGCACGCGCCGAAGGCGACGCGCAGCGGTTCAACCTCGTCGAGTCGCAGTACCGCATCGCGCCCGAGGTCACGCGCAAGCGCCTCTACCTCGAGACGATGGAGCAGGTGGTCGGGTCGACGCCGAAGGTCATCGATTTTTCCGAGGGCAAGAACATCCTGAACCTGCCGCTCGCGCCCGACGTGCGCGCGCCGGTCGGCGCGGGCACCACGGTCGTCACGCCCGAAGCGCGGGGGAGCCGCTGATGCGTACCGGAACCATCATTGCATTCGCCGTCGCCCTGATCGTCGCGCTGAACTCGACCTTCGTCGTCAACGAGGGCCAGACCGCGATCCTGCTGCAGTTCGGCCGCATCGTGCGCACCGATTTCGGTCCGGGCCTGCATTTCCGCATCCCGCTGATGCAGCAGGTGCAGCGCTTCGACAAGCGCGTGCTGTCGCTGGACTCGGCGCCCGAGCGCTACCTCACCTCGGAGAAGAAGGACGTCAACATCGACTTCTTCGTGAAGTGGCGCATCGCCGATGCCGCGAAGTTCTGGGTCGCGGTCGCCGGCAACGAAGACCGCGCGCAGCAGCGCGTGATGCCGAACGTGAAGGAAGGCCTGCGTACCGCAGTCAATTCGCGCACGCTGCAGGAGCTCGTCGCGGGCGGGCGCGCCGACGTCACGCAGAGCCTGATCAGCGCCGCGAACCGCGCGATGGAGGGCCTCGGCATCGAGATCATCGACCTGCGCATCAAGCGCATCGACCTGCCCGAGGACGGCACCGTGATCGGCTCGGTCTACGAGCGCATGCGGTCCGAGCGCAAGAAGGTCGCGAATCAGCTGCGCGCCGAAGGTTCGGAGACCGCCAAGACGATCCGCGCGGACGCCGACCGCCAGGTGCAGGTCATCATCGCCGAGGCGTATCGGGACGCGGAGAAGACGCGCGGCGAAGGCGATGCGAACGCATCGAAGACCTATGCCGATTCGTATGGCCGCAACGCGGACTTCTATTCGTTCTACCGCAGCCTCGAGGCTTATCGCGAGACGTTCGCGACCCAGAATGGCCTGCTGGTGCTCGACCCGCAATCGGAGTTCCTGCACTACCTGCGCGCGAGCCAGTGATCGATGGGCGGGCTGGCCGCCGCCCTGTGCCTCGTGCTGGTGCTCGAAGGGCTGTTCCTGTTCGTCGCCCCGGGAGCCTGGAAGCGGATGGCGGAACAGCTGCAACAGGTCGACACGCGGACGCTGCGCCTGTTCGGCGCCGGCATGATCGTCATCGGCCTGTTGCTGCTGCAGTGGCTGCGTTGAGCGAGCGCGCAAGTCCCGCGCATGCGGGCGGCACCGACGCATTGCACACCGGCGGAGGCCGGCGCACGATGCATGTCGGAAGGCAGATCGGCGCACGGGTTCGCGCCGGATGAAGACGTCGCCCCGGCGGGGCGTTGAAACGAGCGAGAACAACATGGGCAAGTCGGTAGTCATTCTGGGCGCGCAGTGGGGCGACGAAGGCAAGGGCAAGATCGTCGACCTGCTGACGCAGGACATCGGCGCGGTGGTGCGCTTCCAGGGCGGCCACAACGCGGGCCATACGCTCGTCATCAACGGCAAGAAGACCGTGCTGCACCTGATCCCGTCGGGCATCCTGCGCGAAGGCGCGTTGTGCCTGATCGGCAACGGCGTGGTGCTGTCGCCGGCGGCGCTGCAGAAGGAGATCGCCGAACTCGAGGGCAACGGCGTCGAGGTGCGCTCGCGGCTGAAGATCAGCCCCGCGACGCCGCTGATCATGCCGTACCACATCGCACTCGACCAGGCGCGCGAAAAGGCTGCCGGGGGCAAGGCGATCGGCACCACGGGCCGTGGCATCGGCCCGGCCTACGAGGACAAGGTCGCGCGACGTGGCATCCGTGTCGCCGACCTGCACTATCCGCAGCAACTTGCCGAACTGCTGCGAACCGCGCTCGATTACCACAACTTCGTGCTGACGAAGTACCTCGGCACCGAAGCCGTCGACTTCCAGCAGACGCTCGACGAGGCGCTCGCATTCGGCGAGTACGTGCAGCCGATGAAGTCCGACGTCGCGGGCATCCTGCACGACCTGCGCAAGCAGGGCGAACGCGTGCTGTTCGAAGGCGCGCAGGGCGCGCTGCTCGACATCGACCATGGCACCTATCCGTACGTGACGTCGTCCAACACGACGGTCGGCGGCGCGCTCGCGGGGACCGGCGTCGGCGCCGACTACATCGACTACGTGCTCGGCATCGCGAAGGCGTATGCGACGCGCGTCGGTGGCGGACCTTTCCCGACCGAACTCGACGACGAGGTGGGGCAGGGCATCCGCGACCGCGGGCAGGAATACGGCGCTTCGACCGGCCGCCCGCGGCGTTGCGGCTGGATGGACATCGTGGCGCTCAAGCGCGCGGTCGCGATCAACGGCATTTCGGGCCTGTGCATCACCAAGCTCGACATCTTCGACGGGATGGACAAGCTCAAGATCTGCATTGCGTACGAGTACCGCGGCAAGCGCACCGAGTACGCACCGCTCGATGCGGCCGGATGGGACGAGTGCACGCCGGTCTACCTCGAATTCCCGGGCTGGCAGGACAGCACGCACGGCATCACCGAGTGGGATCGCCTGCCGCCGGCCGCGCGCGCCTACCTGCGTGCGCTGGAAGAACTCGCGGGCTGCCCGATCGCGATCGTCTCGACCGGTCCCGATCGCGACGCGAACATCGTCCTGCGCGATCCGTTCGCCTGAAGCCCGCGGCAAGCTGCGGGCGCCGGAAGGCGCGATTCACCCTGAATCGACGGGCGCGGTCGTCGCGCCGCCCTGCGTGGCTCGCACGAACGTGCTGCCGCTGACGCAGCGCGGCAGCGCCGGGCGTGTTCCCGTCCTTCGCGATCGGTTCCCGCGGACCCTGTCAGGTGCGCGTGTGGAAGTAGGCAGCGCCGCGCTTCACCGCGCCGTCCACGGTGGCGGTGTAGGCCCCGACGAGCGCGGTCTTGGCCTGGATGACCGAGTAATAGCCGTAGACACTGCCTGCGAGACCATCGCTGGCCTGCAGCTTGCTCGTTTGCGTCCAGGCGCTGCCGGTGCGTTCGAATACATAGGCCGCTCCGCGGTAGTTGTCGGCAGCGTAGGCGCCCACGAGGATTGCGCCCTTGTCGATGCTCACCGAGGCGCCGAACAGGTTGATGCGAGCGCCATCGTTCGCGGTCAGCTTGTGCGCCTCCTTCCATCCCGGCGATGAGCGCAGCATCACGTAGGCAGCGCCCTGCGAGATGTTGCCGTTGATGGTTGCGCCGGGCGCCCCGATCACCGCGACGTCTCCATCGACGCTTACGGACAGGCCGAAGTTCGCGCGCGCTTCGCCGTCGCTCGCAGCGATCTTGTCGACGAGGACCCAGGTCCCGCCCTGCTCCTGCGCGGCGTAGACGACGCCGCGGCCCGGATTGCCGCCCGAAGATGCCGTCGGTGCGCCAATCAGCGCGTACTTGCCCGCGATCGCGACCGATGCGGCGAATGCGCTGGTCGGATCGTCCGCGAGCGGTGTCGCGATCGTCTGCGACTGCGACCATGGCAGCTTCGACGCGGCCTGGCGCCGGAACACGTGCAGCGCGCGGTCGATGCGCTGGCCGCCATGGGAACTTCCACCGCTTCCGACCAGCGCGTGGCCAGCATCGAGCGCGACGCAGGTTCCGAACGTGCGAAATGCCTCGCCGTCGTCATCGACGAGCTTCTGCGCCTGCGTCCAGTCGTCTCCATTGCGGCGGAACACATAGGCCGCGCCCTGCCATATGTTGGCGCCGATCGTCGCGAGCGGGGCGTTGATGATGGCCATGTCGCCGTGCATCGCGATGGTCCGGCCGAATTGATCACCCGCCGCCCCGTCGGCGGCGACGAGTTTGCGGATCTGCTGCCACTGGTTGCCGACGCGCTTGAAGACGTACACCGCGCCCTGGCTGTGCTTGCCGTCGACGGTCGAGTTGTGCGCACCGACCATCGCGTAGTCGCCGTCGATCGCGACTGCCGAGCCGAACCACGCTTCGGCATGGCCATCCAATGCCTTGACCTTCTGCTCCTGCCACATATGCATTCCTCGCATTTTCGACGACGCGGGGATTCTAGACGCCGCGCGGGCTACCGGCCAGCGCCGCGAGGGAGTGTCGAGGCGAGGGGGTGGCATCCGCAGGCCGGGCGCACCACGGATGCGATGCCATGCGTGGTGGAGCCGTCGCGGTTACGAGCCGAATCGCGACGCGGAGGCGCCTGGGCCGGTGGCGATCGTCAGGCGCGCATCGCGTCGCGCTGCGAGCGGAAGCGTTCGAGCGCCTCCTTCAGCGCGTCGGTGCGATCGCGCATCAGCTTGAGCTTCACGCGCGCCGAGATGAGCTTCACCTTGAATTCTTCGCGCTGCTGCCATTCCTCGGTTCCCGCTGCGGGCGAGGATGCGGGCGCGGCCGAGGCGACGGCGTCGCTGGCCGGCTCCCTTGAGCGGCGCAGTGCGTCGGTGAATTCACGCGGGTCGAATCTTGCGGCCATCGGTGGCGCTCCTCGGTCCGGTCTCCGGTCCCTGCCGCTTGCAACGGCTGCCGGTGCGCGCGTACCAGCCATCCTAGCGACCCGCGCACGCGCAATGTGCCCAATGGTGCGTGCGCAATGTGTGATGGCCGGCACGCAGCCTGATTCGGGCTGGGACCGGAGCCAGCGCGGGTTCAGCGCGCGGGGCCGGCCAGGCCGGCGTGCGCGGCGCGACAGTCGCACTGCATGCGCCGACCCCGGCTTGCGCGGTCCGGCCACGTGGGCAGAAGGGCGGCACCTGCGGCGCCGCCCTGCACGTCGTCAGGCTTCGGTCGCCTCGCGCCAGGCCTCCACCGGTACGCAGGCGCAGAACACGTTCTTGTCGCCGTGAACGTTGTCGACGCGCGCGACCGGCGGCCAATACTTCTGCAGCTTGAGCGTCGGCAGCGGGAACGCGGCGAGCTCGCGTGGATACGCATGCGTCCATTCCGAGGCGGCGACCTGCGTCGCGGTATGCGGCGCATGCTTGAGCGGATTGTCCTCGCGCTCGAGGCGACCATCCTCGATCGCGCGGATCTCCTCGCGGATCTGGATCATCGCATCGCAGAAGCGGTCGAGTTCGTGCAGCGATTCGCTTTCGGTCGGCTCGACCATCAGCGTGCCGGGGACCGGGAAGCTCAGCGTCGGCGCATGGAAGCCGAAGTCGATGAGTCGCTTCGCGACATCCTCGGCGCTGATCCCGGTGGCATCCTTGAGCGGGCGCAGGTCGAGGATGCACTCGTGCGCGACCAGGCCATTGCGGCCGGTGTAGAGCGTCTCGTAGTGCGGCGCGAGCTTCTTCGCGACGTAGTTGGCGTTGAGCAGAGCGACCTGCGTCGCGCGGCGCAGGCCCGCCGCCCCCATCAGCGTGATGTACATCCAGCTGATCGGCAGGATGCTCGCGCTGCCGAACGGCGCGGCGGACACCTGGCCGACGCTGCCGTCAGAGGCGCGATGGCCGCGTGGCAGGAACGGCGCGAGGTGCGCCTTGACCGCGCACGGCCCGACGCCGGGGCCGCCGCCGCCGTGCGGGATGCAGAAGGTCTTGTGCAGGTTGAGGTGGGAGACGTCCGATCCCCATTTGCCGGGACGCGCGACGCCGACCAGCGCGTTCATGTTGGCGCCATCGGTGTAGACCTGCCCGCCGTGTGCATGCACGATTTCGCAGATCTCGACCACGTCCTCCTCGAACACGCCGTGGGTGGACGGGTAGGTCATCATGATCGCGGCGAGGTTCGCGGAGTGTTTCCCGGCGGCGCGGCGGATGTCCTCGACGTCGACGTTGCCGTTCGCATCGCAACGCGTGACGACGACCTTCATCCCGCACATCTGCGCGCTGGCCGGATTGGTGCCGTGCGCGGATTCCGGGATCAGGCAAATGTCGCGGTGGGCCTCCCCGCGCGAGGCGTGCCAGGCGCGGATCGCGAGCAGGCCCGCGTATTCGCCCTGCGCGCCGGAGTTGGGCTGCAGACTCACGGCATCGTAGCCGGTGCATTCCACCAGCATCGCCTCGAGCCCGTCGATGAGCTCGCGATAGCCTTCGGTCTGCGCAGCCGGCGCCATCGGATGCACGTTCGCGAATTCCGGCCAGGTGACCGGGATCATCTCCGCCGTGGCATTGAGCTTCATCGTGCAGCTGCCGAGCGGGATCATCGTGCGATCCATCGCGAGGTCCTTGTCCGCGAGCGAGCGCATGTAGCGCAGCATCTCGTGTTCGCTGTGATGGGTGTTGAACACCGGATGCGTCAGGTAGGCCGAACGACGCTCCAGCGCGGGCGGAATCAGCGAAGGTGCACTCGCATCGAGCGCGTCGATCGACGGCAGCGCGGCGGCGTCGCCCGCGAAGATCCGCCACAGCAGCTCAAGGTCCGCGCGCGTCGTGGTCTCGTCGAGCGACACGCAGATCGAGCCATTGCCGCGCATGCGCAGGTTCGCGCGCAGCGCCTGCGCGCGCGCGATGATCGCCTCGCCCTGATCGCCCGGATCGATGCAGAGCGTGTCGAACGCGCTCGCGTGCACGACCGCATGGCCGAGCTCGCGCAGGCCCGCCGCGAGGATCGCGGTGAAGCGCGCGACCCGCGCGCCGATCCGCCTGAGGCCGTCTGGGCCGTGGTAGACCGCGTACATCGAAGCCATCACCGCGAGCAGCACCTGCGCGGTGCAGATGTTGGAGGTCGCCTTCTCGCGCCGGATGTGCTGTTCGCGCGTCTGCAGCGTGAGCCGGTAGGCCGGCTTGCCTTCGGCATCGACCGACACGCCGATCAGCCGCCCCGGCATGCTGCGCTTGTAGGCGTCGCGGCAGGCCATGAAGGCCGCATGCGGCCCGCCGAAGCCGAACGGCACGCCGAAGCGCTGGGTGTTGCCGATGACGATGTCCGCGCCCATCTCGCCCGGGGATTTCAGCAGCGTCAGCGCGAGCAGGTCGGTCGCGACGACGAACAGCGCGTCGTGCGCGTGCACCACGCCTGCGTCGCGCTCCCAGTCCTCGATCCAGCCGCTCGATGCCGGGTACTGCACGAGCACGCCGAAGTAGTCGCCGGCTTCAAGCTTCTCGTGGAACGCATCGGTGGAGCGCACGATGTCCACCTCGAGGTCGAGCGGCTCGGCGCGCGTGCGCAACAGCTCCAGCGTCTGCGGATGCGTGTCGCCCGCGACGAGGAACTTCGCGGACTTCGACTTGGCCGAGCGCCGCGCGAGCGTCATCGCCTCGGCGGCTGCGGTCGCCTCGTCGAGCAGCGACGCGTTGGCAATGTCCATGCCGGTGAGGTCGGCACACATCGTCTGGAAATTGATCAGCGCTTCCATGCGCCCCTGCGAGATTTCGGCCTGGTACGGCGTGTAGGCCGTGTACCAGGCGGGGTTCTCGAGGATGTTGCGCAGGATCACGTTCGGTGTGTGCGTGCCGTAGTAGCCCTGTCCGATGAAGCTGCGGAACACTTCGTTGCGGCCGGCGATCGCGCGGAGTTTCGCGAGCGCCTCGACTTCGCCGATCGCCGCCGGCAGTGCGAGCGGCGCGGGCGACTTGATGCCGGCGGGAACGATCGCGTCGGTCATCGCGTCGAGCGATTCGTGACCGATCACCCGCAGCATCCGGGCGATTTCGTCATCGTTGGGGCCGATGTGGCGTTCGACGAATGCGTCGTGCTGCTCGAGCGAGCGCAGCGGAACGGACGGGGTACTGGAGGTCATGGGCGCAGGCATCCACTGGTCGCGCGCGGTGCCGCACGCGGGGGCGCCCCTCTGTCCTTTTGCCTGAGAGTTTGGAAGAGGCCAAGTTGCGGCGTCTTCGTGCCCCTTCGGCGCCGGATCGAACCGGTCTCTCCAGAGTGTCCGTGCGCGGTGGTACAGGGCCTGAGCGATTACGGGCGTTGCGCCTTCGGCAGCGGCCGTGGCCGCTTCTCCCACCGCGAACCGTGGACGCGGGCATTATATCGTCCCGCGCCTGCCGCCGGGGTGGCCGGCTGCGGACTGTCGCACGGCGCCGGCTTGCTGCGCCGGGGTGCGGAACGTGCAGACCCGTCGCCGAAGCGCGCCTCAGGCGCGCATGGCCTCCCGGCGTTGCTTGAAGCGCTCCAGCGCCTCGCCGAGATGATCGGCGCGATCCTGGATGCGAGCCAGCAGTTTGCGCGTACGCACGACCGTATCGATGATGCGCGCGCGCTCGATCAGCTCCGCGTCGCTCATCGGCGCGTCGAGCGGCTTGAGGTTGGAGCAGGCCTTGCGTGCATGTTCGAGCACGTTGACGGCGGCGAGGACATCGGTTGCGGCTTTCCGGGCTTCCATTGGGAGTTCCTCCTTGGGTGCCAGCAGGGTGGCGATGCGCGCCTGAACATTTCGATGACGGCGATCGCGCGTTCATTCATCCATACGGGAGCAGGCGCGAATCTGCGACACCGGGCGGGCCTCGCGCGTCCAGCGCAGCTGAGGATGCAGTGATACGATGGGAAGATCGTGGAAACGCGCGGGCAGGCGGGTGCCTGCAGTGCGGCTTCCCGGCCCATGAATTCCCTGAGGACCCTGATCACCCATGCCCAACATCGCCTCGATGCTCAAAGCCGAAATCGTGCGACTCGCGCGCAAGGAAATCCGCAATGAAACCGCGGCCCTGCGCAAGGCCAGTACCTCGCATCGCAGCCAGATCGCCGCCCTCAAGCGCGAAGTCACCGCGCTGCAGCGGCAGGCGAAAGGCCTCGCGAAGCAGGTGCCGGGGGCACGCAGCGGTGCCGACGAGGAGGCATCGGAGAACCGGGTCCGTTTCGTCGCGAAGGGATTCCGCTCGATGCGTACACGGCTTGGCCTGTCCGCCGCCGAACTCGCGATCCTGCTCCAGGTGAGCCCGCAGTCGGTCTACAACTGGGAACACGAGAAGTCGGTGCCGCGGCGCAGCCAGGTCGAATCGATCGCGGCACTGCGCTCGATCGGCAAGAAGGAGGCGCGCGAGCGCCTCGCAAGCGCGCAGGGCACGGATGGCAAGCGCAGGCGCAAGGCCCGGGCCAAGGCCGCCTGATCTCCGCGCCCGTCCGCGCCAGGGCCTCGAACGGGGGCTTCTGCGAGGAAGCTGCGATGAAGTGGATCGCGATCGTGCTTGCATGCGGGCTGCTGCCGTGGCCGTCGTCGTCGCGCGCGGCATCGGTTTACCGCTGCACGTCGGCCAGCGGCACCGTCGTCTTCTCGCAGACGCCGTGCGGGCGCGACGCACGGGAGGTCGACACCAGCGCGGCGCTGAAAGCGGGCACCTCGCCCAATGTGGAGGGAGTCGGTGACTACGCCGCACTCGGCCGCATCGACTCCGATTGCCGCATGCAGGAACTCGCGATCGAACGCCGGCTGGAAAGCGACCTTGGCGCCATCGACCGCGAGATGGCCACGCTGAAGGACAGCATGCGCTACTCGGCCAACAACCTCGCCGGGGCGACCCGCGACAATGCGATCCAGACGCGCGTTGCCTCGCTGGAAGCGAGCCGCACGTCGGTCCTCGGGATGGCGCGCTCGGACCGCGTCGACCTCGCGCGACCCTGCGACGAACGCCGGGCACAGGAACTCAAGCGCCAGGCCGATCGCGACGCCGCGCGGTCGGATAGGCCCTGAAGCCGCGCAACAAAAAACCCGCTCGATGGCGGGTTCTCGTGTACCGGCGGTCGGATGCGGCCGCCATGAAACTGGATGGTGCCCAGGAGAGGACTCGAACCTCCACGGTTTTACCCGCTAGTACCTGAAACTAGTGCGTCTACCAATTCCGCCACCTGGGCCCGCCGGCGGGCAGGGCCGACCGGGGGCGCGAACGATACTGGCCGCGTCGCGAACTGTCAACGCGGCGCGGCGTCCACCACCGCGACGCTGCGCGCAGCGCGTGAATCGCGGCTGCACACGGGCCTCCTGCCATTGCCGGATGCCTTGCAATCACTGCTGCGCTCGGCGACGCTGCCGCGCGACTGCCAAGGAACCATTTTGACCCGAAAGAAGACGACCCGACCCGACCCATCCGCCGCGCGCAAGCCACGCGGTCCCGGCAAGCGTGCGCGCGTGCCCGGCTTCATGCCCGAGAAGCTGCCGCCGCTGCCGGGCCAGAAGGGCGCGAAGCCAGCGCCGGTGCGCGACCCGTACGCCGAACGCGAGGCCAGCCGCTACGAGCGGCCGATCCCGTCTCGCGAGGCCATCCTCGAACTGCTCGCCGAACACGGCGAGCTCATGAAGATCGAGGCGGTCGCGCGCTCGCTCGGCTTGTCGGCTGCGCAGGACCTCGACGCACTGAGCCGTCGCCTCGCGGCGATGCTGCGCGACGGCCAGCTGATCCAGAATCGGCGTGGCGGCTACGGCGTCGCGAGCAAGCTCGACCTGATCCCGGGCGGCGTGATCGCGAACGCGGAAGGCTACGGCTTCCTGCGGCCTGACGAAGGCGGCGACGATCTCTACCTGTCGCCGTCGGAAATGCGCAAGGTGCTGCACGGCGACCGCGTGCTCGCGAGCGTGGTCGGCGTCGATCGACGTGGCCGGCGCCAGGGCGCGATCGTCGAGGTGCTCGATCGCCGCTCGCCGCGCCTGGTCGGCCGCGCGGTCGAGGACAACGGCCTCGTGCTCGTGACGCCGGACGATCGCCGCCTGCACCAGGACGTGCTGATCAAGCCGGGGCAGGACCGCGGCGCGCGTTCGGGCCAGATCGTCATCGTCGAGATCACCGACCAGCCGACGATGCAGCGCGGTCCCATGGGACGCGTGCTCGCGGTGCTCGGCGAGCGGCTGACGCCGTCGCTGGTCGTCGAAATGGCGATCGCGAGCCACGACCTGCCGCACGCGTGGCCGCCGGCAGTGCTGCGCGCCGCCACCGAGGTCGAGCCCGAGGTGGCGCCCGCCGAGATCGAGGGGCGCGTCGACCTGCGAGAGCTGCCGCTGGTCACGATCGACGGCGAGGACGCGCGCGATTTCGACGATGCGGTGTTCGCCGAGCCGAACAAGGGCGGCTTCCGCCTGATCGTCGCGATCGCGGACGTCTCGCATTACGTGCGGCCAGGCACCGCGCTCGACGAGGAAGCCTACAACCGCGCGACCTCGGTCTATTTCCCGGGTTTCGTCGTGCCGATGCTGCCGGAGACGCTGTCGAACGGCATCTGCTCGCTGAATCCGAAGGTCGAGCGCCTGTGCATGGCCTGCGAGATGCAGGTCGACGCGGACGGCGAGGTCGTGCGCTCGAAGTTCTATCCCGCGGTGATGCGCTCGCACGCGCGCCTGACCTACACGCGCGTGTGGCAGGCGATCGGCGAGAAGGATGGCGACGCCCGCCACGAGCTCGCCGACGTGCTGCCGCAGCTCAGGAACCTGCACCAGCTCTACAAGCTGCTCGCCAAGGCGCGCCAGCGCCGCGGCGCGATCGATTTCGAGAGCACCGAGGTCGAGTTCCGCCTCGGAGCGGGCGGCGAAGTCGTGCAGCTCGGGGCGTACGAGCGCAACGACGCGCACAAGCTGATCGAGGAGTGCATGATCGCGGCGAACGTCGAGGCGGCGAAGTTCCTGCAGAAGCGCCACATCCCGACGCCGTACCGCGTACACGCGCCGCCTCCGGCGTCCAAGTACGAGGACCTGCTCGAGTTCCTGCGCGAGTTCAAGCTGAGCCTGCCGCCGATCGAGCAGGTGACGCCGGGCGATTTCTCCGCGCTCCTGAAGAAGGTGCGCAAGCGGCCGGATGCGAGCCTGATCGAATCGGTGCTGCTGCGCTCGCAGAGCCTCGCGGTCTACCAGCCGAACGATCCGGGCCATTTCGGACTCGGGCTCGAGTCGTACACGCATTTCACCTCGCCGATCCGGCGGTATCCCGACCTGCTCGTGCATCGCGCGATCCGGTATGCGCTGACCGGCGGCAAGCCGACCGGCTACGAGTACAGCCCGAGCCGCATGGCGAGCCTGTGCGTGCATTGCTCCCACAACGAGCGGCGCGCCGACGAAGCCGAGCGTGATGTCGACGAGCGCTACAAGTGCGCCTGGATGGAGAAGCATGTCGGCAGCGAGTTCGACGGCATCGTGTCCGGCGTGACTTCGTTCGGCCTGTTCGTCGAACTCGCGGAATCGAAGATCAACGGGCTCGTGCACATCACGCAGTTGCCGAACGACTACTACCACTTCGATGCGACGCGGCGCCTGCTCAGCGGCGAACGCCGCGGATTGAAGTTCCGGCTCGGCGACGCGGTGCGCGTGCAGGTCCTGCGCGCGAGCCTCGAGGACCGCAAGATCGACTTCCGCCTCGTGACCACGCACTGACTCCACGGCATTGCAGGGCGAAGGGTCGACGGCAATCCGCTCGATCCGGCGCTGCGCTGCACCGCGAATCCCGAATCCCGAATCCCGAATCCCCGGCCCATGTCCACTGAACTCCTGATCGGCATCCACGCGGTCGAAGCGGCGCTGACCCACGACGTCGGCAACCTCGTCGAACTCTACCTCGAGAGCGGCAGCCACAATGCGCGCGTCAAGGAGCTCGGCGAGCGCGCGCGGGAACTCGGCGTCAAGCCGCACGCGCGCGATCGCGCGGCGCTCGATCGCATGACCGGCGGGGCTCGCCACCAGGGCGTGGTGGCGCGCTACAACGCGCCTCCGGCGTTGCCCGAATCGGCACTCAAGGCGCTCGTGGAGAACGCGGGTCGCGAGGCGCTCGTGCTCGTGCTGGATGGCGTCACCGATCCGCACAACTTCGGCGCCTGCCTGCGCAGCGCCGAAGCTGCGGGCGTCACCGCCGTGATCGTCCCGAAGGATCGCGCGGTCGGCGTGACGCC
This sequence comes from Lysobacteraceae bacterium, assembly GCA_004143945.1. Lineage (GTDB taxonomy): Bacteria > Pseudomonadota > Gammaproteobacteria > Xanthomonadales > Rhodanobacteraceae > Dokdonella_A. Next base: position 7,693 of record SEHB01000015.1, on the reverse strand, counting down.
GACCGTGCGGCGTGCGTCGGCGGGTGCGGCAGATCGCGTGCCGATCGTGTCGGCGACCAACCTCGCGCGCGTGCTGACGATGCTCAAGGATGAAGGCGTCTGGCTGGTCGGCCTGGTGGGCGACAGCGAGCGCACGATCCACGCGGTGGACCTGGTCGGCCCGATCGCGCTCGTGCTCGGCAGCGAAGGCGAAGGACTGCGGCGGCTCACGCGTGAATCCTGCGATTTCCTCGCGCGGATCCCGATGCGCGGCGAGGTCGAGAGCCTCAACGTGTCGGTCGCGACGGGCATCACGTTGTTCGAGGCGCTGCGCCAGCGCGCCGCTTCGTAGGCTGGACGCGCGCAGCGCTGCCGGCATCGTGTTCGATGGATCGCGGAGCGCCGGCCGACCTTCGGGCGTCCAGCCTGCGAGACGCGGCGAAGGACGATGGGCCTCAGCGCGGATCGTCGACTTCGGCGATCGACACCGACGCATCGCCCTTGCGCCGCGTGCCGGCGATCGGCGTGCCATGGACGAGGAAATAGACGTTCTCGGCGATGTTCGTCGCGTGGTCGCCGATGCGCTCGAGGTTCTTGGCCATGAACAGGAGGTGCGTGCACGGCGTGATCGTGCGCGGGTCTTCCATCATGTAGGTCAGGAGCTCGCGGAAGAGTCCCGTGTATTGCGCATCCAGTTCCTCGTCGCGCGCCCAGGCGGCGAGTGCGCGAGCATCGTCGCGCGTCGCGTAGGCCGCGAGCACGTCCTGCACCAGCGCCTGCGCGAGGCGTGCCAGGCGCGGCAGCGCGTGCGTGAGCCGGATCGGCGCGGACTGATTGAGGACCAGCGAGCGCTTGGCCACGTTGGCCGCGTAGTCGCCGATGCGTTCGACGGCGGCCGCGATGCGCAGCGCGGCCATGACTTCGCGCAGGTCGCGCGCCATCGGCTGGCGCAGTGCGAGCAGCCGCATCACGTCGTGACTGACTTCCTCCTCGAGGGCATCGATCGTCGCATCGGCGCCGACCACGTCGAGCGCGGCCTCGCTGTCGCGACGCATGATCGCGTCGATCGCGGACTCGAGCTGGGCCATCGCGAGCTCGCCCATGCGCTGGATCTCGCCGGTCAGGCGATCGAGCTCCTCGTCGTAGCCTTTCACGATGTGTTCGCTGGTGTGCGGGGCATTCGGCATGGCGTGACCTGGTGGGTTGGCGGGCAGGGATCGGCTCAGCCGAACCGGCCGGTGATGTAGTCCTCGGTCTGCTTCTTCTCCGGCTTGGTGAAGAGGCGTTCGGTTTCACCGAACTCGACCAGCTCCCCGAGGTACATGAATGCGGTGAAGTCCGAGCAGCGTGCAGCCTGCTGCATGTTGTGGGTGACGATCGCGATCGTGAAATGCGCCTTCAGCTCGGAGATCAGCTGCTCGATCTTGCCGGTCGCGATCGGGTCCAGCGCGGACGTCGGTTCGTCGAGCAGGATCACCTCCGGGCGCAGCGCGATCGCGCGCGCGATGCACAGGCGCTGCTGCTGGCCGCCGGAGAGCCCGAGCGCGCTCTGCCGCAGCTTGTCCTTGACCTCGCCCCAGAGCGCGCCCTGCACGAGTGCCAGTTCCACGCGCACGTCCATCTCGGCCTTCGACAGCTTCTCGTGGTGGCGGATGCCGTAGGCGATGTTGTCGTAGATCGACATCGGGAACGGCACCGGCTTTTGGAACACCATGCCGACCTTCGAGCGCAGGCGGTTGAGCGGGTACTTCGGGTCGAGGATGTTCTCGCCGTCGAGCAGCACCGCGCCGCTCGCGTGCTGCCCCGGGTAGATCGAGTAGATGCGGTTGAACACGCGCAGCAGGGTCGACTTGCCGCAACCCGACGGGCCGATCAGCGCGGTCACGCGCTTCTCGGCGACATCGAGGCTGACGTCCTTGAGCGCACGGAAGCCGTCGTAGTGGAAGTCGAGGCCGCGCGCCGCCATCTTCGGCCGCTGGGCCTGCGGGCGCGCATCCGTCGTCGCGGCGGGGGCGACGGAGATCCGGGCGGGAGCGTCAATCATGGGTCACCTTGTTGCGCAGGAGGATCGCGCGCGAGAGCAGGCTGAGCAGCAGGACGAAGATCGTGACCACGAACGCGCCGGCCCAGGCCAGCGCATGCCAGGATTCGTACGGACTCATCGCGTACTGGAAGATCACGACCGGCACGCTCGCCATCGGCGCATTCATGTCGTGGGTCCAGTACTGGTTGTTGAGCGCGGTGAACAGCAGCGGCGCGGTTTCGCCGCTGATGCGCGCGAGCGCGAGCAGGATGCCGGTGACGATGCCGGGCAGGGCAGAGCGGTAGAGCACCTGCAACGTGACCTTCCACTGGGGGATGCCGAGTGACAGCGCGGCTTCGCGCATCGTGCCGGGCACGAGCTGCAGCATCTCGTCGGTGGTGCGCACGACCACCGGCAGCACGATCAGCGCGAGCGCGAGCGCGCCGGCCCATCCGGAAAAATGCCCGACCTGGGCGACGACCAGCGTGTAGACGAACAGGCCCAGCACGATCGACGGTGCCGACAGCAGGATGTCGTTGACGAAGCGCACGGCCTCTCCGAGCGGTCGCTTGCGCGCGTATTCGGCGAGCCAGGTTCCCGCTGCGACGCCGATCGGCGTGCCGATCAGGATCGCGGCCGTGCTCATGAGCAAGCTTCCGAACAGTGCGTTCGCGAGGCCGCCCTCGGAACCCGGCGGCGGCGTCATTTTCGTGAACAGGTCGAGGCTGATCGCGGAGAGGCCGGTGCGCAGCGTCGTCCAGAGGATCCACACCAGCCAGAACAGGCCGAACGCGGCGCACAGGCCCGACGCGACCATGTTGAATCCGTTGACAAGGCTGCGCCTGCGGTACAGGCGCTCGGATGCGCGGCTCATCGCTTGCCCTCCTGGCGCGAGAGGCGACGCAGCATGAGCTTGGCCGCGGCCAGCACGAAGAACGTGACGACGAACAGCAGGAAGCCGAGCGCGATCAGCGAGGACCTGTAGAGGTCCGAGTCGGCTTCGGTGAATTCGTTCGCGATCGTCGCCGCGATCGAATTGCCCGGCTCGAGCAGCGAGGCCGAGAGGCGGTGCGCGTTGCCGAGCACGAAGGTCACGGCCATCGTCTCGCCGAGTGCGCGGCCGAGTCCGAGGAAGATGCCGCCGATCACCGCGGAGCGCGTGTAGGGCAGCACGATGTTCCAGACCACCTCCCAGGTGGTGGAACCCAGCGCGTAGGCCGATTCCTTGAGACGCGTGGGGACCGTGAGGAACACCTCGCGCATGACCGACGACACGAACGGAATCACCATGATCGCGAGCACGATGCCCGCGGTCAGCATGCCGATGCCGAGCGGCGGGCCGGTGAACAGCGCGCCGACGAGCGGCCACTCGCCGAGGTGGTCGTTGAGCCACGGCGTCACGTATTCGCCCATGATCGGCACGAACACGAACAGGCCCCACATGCCGTAGATGATCGACGGGATTCCGGCGAGCAATTCGATCGCGGCGCCGACCGGGCCGCGCAGCCACGCCGGAGCGACTTCGGTCAGGAACAGCGCGATGCCGAAACTGACCGGCACCGCGATCAGCATCGCGATCAGTGCGGTGACGAGCGTGCCGTAGATCGGCACGAGTGCGCCGAAGTTCCGGTTGACCGCGTCCCATTCGGTCGAGAACAGGAAGCCGAGCCCGAATTCGGAGAACGCCTCGCGTCCGCCCCAGAGCATCGACAGGGCCGCGCCGCCCAGCGCGAGCAGCACGAACATGCCCGCGCTCGCGACGAGCCAGTGGAACGCGCGGTCCGCGCGTGCGTCGCGCAGGTTGCGGCGTTCACCGGCCTGATGCGCTGCGGGGTCGATCGCCTGGATTGCGCTGGCCTGCGCCATCGGTTCGGTTCCGGAGGAGAGGATGGGCCGTTCCCGCGTGCGTCGACGGATCGCCGCGATCGGTCCGGGATCGTCCTCGCGCGCCGCGATTCGCCGCGCGCGAGGACGGGTCCGCTTCGCTACGCGCCGCCTGCGTGGAGCGCGGCGCGGTCGCGCGTGCTCAGAGCTCGATCTCCGCGGTCCAGTAGGCCTGGATCTGGTCGGTCAGCGTCTTGGGCAGCGGCACGTAGTGCAGCTCGCGCGCCTGGTCGCCGCCGTTGTCGTAGGCCCACTTGAAGAAATCGAGCGCCGACTTCGTGCGCACGCTGTCCTTGGGCTGCTTGTAGACGAGGATGAAGTTCGTCGCGGTGATCGGCCATGCATTCTCGCCCGGCGCATTGGTGATGATCAGTTCGAAGTCCTTCGCGTTCTTCCAATCCGCATTCGCAGCGGCGGCCTGGAAGCTCTCGAGGCTCGGCTGCACGAACTGGCCCGCGGCGTTCTGCATCGAGGCGTAGCTCATGCCGTTCTGCAGCGCGTACGCGAGTTCGACGTAGCCGATCGAGCCCTTGATCTGCTTCACGTAGGCGGCGACGCCTTCGTTGCCCTTGCCGCCGACGCCGGTCGGCCACGAGACCGAGGTGCCTTCGCCGACGTTCGCCTTCCATTCCGGCGAGACCTTGGAGAGGTAGTTGACGAAGTTGAACGTCGTGCCCGAGCCGTCCGAACGGTGCACGACGGTGATCGCGCGATCGCCGAGCGTCACGCCCGGATTGACCTGCGCGATCGCGGGGTCGTTCCACTTCTTGATCTTGCCCTGGTAGATGTCGGCGAGCAGCGGGCCGGTGAAGCGGATCTTTCCGCCGTCGACGCCCTCGAGATTGACCACCGGCACCACGCCGCCGATCACCGAAGGAAACTGCGCGAGGCCGGCGTCCGCGAGTTCCTCCGAACCGAGCGGCTTGTCGGACGAGCCGAACACGACGGTACCGGCCTTGATCTGCGCGATGCCGCCGCCGGAACCGATCGACTGGTAATTGATCTTGGTTCCGGTCGCGTTGTGGTAACTGTCGGACCACTTGGCGAGGATCGGATAAATGAAGGTCGCGCCGGCGCCGGTGATGTCGGCGGCCTGCGCGGAGGCGGCGCCGAGCACCATGGCGAGGCCGGCGGCAGCGATGCGGCACTTGATCGGGTTGTACACGCGGGACTCCTCGACTGGAAAGGCGGGCACGGCACGCTGCCGGCTGCGCGCTTTTTAGGCCCGCGACGTTTCAGTACGATGAGGGTTTTGTTTCACTGATGTTTCAGCGGCTGGAATCGCAACTGCACGCGGCGGTGGGAGTCCAGCCAATCAACGGCTTGCGACATGAAGCTCGTGCAAGATCACCGTCACGGAAGATGACGGTCAGTCGTCGCCGAGCGTGTCCGGACCTTCTCCGACGGTCTTCTCGTAGTGGCCCTTGCCGGTGCGTCGGTACTGCGTGAACCCATGCCGTGCGAGGTGGGATTCCTGCAGGCGATGGGCACCCCCGCGCACGACCTGGGGAGGCGAGGGGACTCGCCGCAGCGCCGTCCCGCATGCGGGGCAATGCGCGAGCGCAGGTTCGCCCACGGGCTGCAGGCGATCGAAGCCGTAACAGCAGAGCGAGCAGCCGGGGGGCTGGAGCGGGGCGTATTCGTGGATCGGCACGCAGCCAAGATGCGCCTGCTTCCGCGCGCGATCAAGCCCTGTCCGCGGCGCGAGGTTCCGACAGATCGCGTAGGAGCGCACCGTGTGCGGAATTCGCGGCAATCCGAAATCGCGCGCCCGGCCGGTTTCCTGCGCGCATCGTCCACAGGGTGGGCTCCTGCACGTGCGGGGGCGCCGTACTCGCCGCGACACGCCTTAGGGATATTCAGGATGCTGCTGTCGCCATGCGAGCTCCATCTCGCGCCAGCGATTGACGATCCTGCAGAACAGGTCCGCGGTGCGTTCCGCATCGTAGACCGCCGAATGCGCTTCGCGCGCATCCCACGCGCGGCCGGACGCTTCGACGGCACGGCTGAGCACGGTCTGGCCGTAGGCGAGTCCCGCGAGCGTGACCGTGTCGAAACAGCTGAACGGGTGGAACGGACTGCGCTTGTGCGCCGTGCGCCGGATCGCGGCATTCAGGAAACCGAGGTCGAACGATGCGTTGTGGCCGACGAGGATCGCGCGCTGGCAATCGCTCGCGCGCATCGCGGCGCGCACCGGGCGGAACACGAGGTCGAGCGCTTCCCTCTCGGGCAGCGCGCCGCGCAGCGGATGGCCCGGGTCGATGCCGGTGATTTCGAGCGAGCGGGGATCGAGCTCGCTCCCTTCGAACGCATCGACATGCGTCGACACCACGGGCTCGGGATGCACGAAGCCTTCTTCGTCCATGCGCACGCACACCGCCGCGATCTCGAGCAGCGCATGGCGCTCGCAATCGAAGCCGCCGGTCTCGACGTCGATGACGACGGGCAGGAAGCCGCGGAAGCGGTGCGCCATGCGGGTGGCGGAAGCGGAGATGTTCATCGAGGGAGCATAGCAAGCTGCCGCGCCGCGCAGTGCCGCGTGCTCAGTGCTCGAAGATCCCGGCGTTCGCACGAACAGTGCGTGCCTGGTGCCAGGCGAAGGCGGCGAGGCCACCGGCGAGCGACAGCAAGACCGCGCCCACCATCGGCAGCAGCATCAGGAATGGCAGGGCGAGCACGGCGCAGGCGAGCGCCCAGGCTGCGGCATCGTCGATTCCACTCCCCTGTGTCGGAATCCGCACGCAACGCGCGACGAGATGGTCGAGGCTCAGCTTGCCGGCACCACCGAACGACAGCGGCAGCAGCATCACGGCGAACAGCAGCGGCAACTTGAAGTTTCCGTGCCCCTTGTCGGTGATCGCATAGCCCTGCAGCAGATCGCTCCACATCGTCCCCATGTCGGGCCAGTGCACCGCGGCGGTTGCGACGAAGGTGACGAACAGCAGCGCGAACGCCGCGACGCGGGTGCCGAGGCCGATCCACAGCAGCACTGCGCCGACGAGCTCGGTCCAGGTCGACAAGGTCCAGCTGAAGCCCGCGGGCAGCAGGTCGAACGGAAACGGAAAGCGCTCCTGGATGGCGGCGAACCAGTTCTCGCCGCGCAATTTTTCGATGCCCGATTCCCAGAACTCCCAGCCCATGACGAGGCGCAACACGAGGGGCGGCAGGCTCCGGCCGACGCCGTCGAGACGGGCGGTGATCGACGAATGCAGAGCGGCAATCGTTTCGACGAAGGTCATCAGGGGATTCCCGAGCGATGGCTGGCGATGGGCGAACGACCGGGGCGTGGCGGAAATCCTCGCAAGGTGCGGACACGCTGCACGAGATTGGGGGAGGGCTCATGCGGAGCCGGGGGCGCGGTCGGCAATCACGTCTCACATCCGGCAATCCGGCGCAGGCGCGCCTGCGCAGGCCAGGTGCCGCTGATCTGCGCCAGGACGTGGGCATCACCGGCGTGGACGGGGCGGATGATCTGAATCGGCGGCCCGGCCTCGGGCGCGTTGTGCCGGCGACAGGCTCGCTGCGCGTTCGGCACCGCGCGGACCATCGGGTCTGCGTGCTTCTCGGGGCGCGTCGCCCTCGATCAGGCGGTCGACCCCAACGGTCACGAGTACGTCCCAGCAAGGCGCCATCGGCCAAAAAAAAGGCCTCCCCGAAGGGAGGCCTTGAAGGTGTCGCAGTTGCGGGCGATTACGGGATCGTGATCGCGTTGCCCGCGCTGTTGTAGGCGTACTCCAGCACCTGCGCCGGGTAGCCGTCCGGGGACGACGTGGTCAGGTGGATGTAGCCGTAGTTGAACACGCCGGT
>SEHB01000020.1 GCA_004143945.1 Lysobacteraceae bacterium | reverse complement strand
ACTTCGACCAGATCGACTGGTAGATCAGGCCCGAGCAGCCCGACAACGCGAACACGAACAGCGCTGCCGGCCCCAGCCAGCGGGGCGCGCGATCCCCTTCCGCCATGATCTTCCTCCCGAAAGTCCCCCGAGAATACGCGAGACCGCACGCGCGATGCAGCCTTTTCGCGCGCTGCCGTCGGCGCCGCGGCAGCACGGGCGCGAATCAGCGGCCGCGCCCGCGCGGCACGGGCGCCGATCGACGCCGGGCTCCGCTCAGCGCGCGGGCGAGGCTTCGCCCATCGCGCGCCGCTGCATCGCGTAGTTGATCGACCACGCCCGGTACGCGCGATCGGTCCCGCCGGACGGGATGGACCAGCCGTGTGCCGCTTCGATCTGCTCGACTGCGGCGAAATCGCCCGCGCCGATCGCGCCGAGCATCGCCGCGCGCAGCAGCCAGTCGCGCAGCCCGAGCGCGCGGACGGCGCCGGGGCGGGCGAGGAGTTCGAGCGCAAGCGCCTGTTGCGTGGCACCGTCGCGGCGCGCCATCGCGTCGAACAACCGCAGCAGCGTCCGCAATTCGGGCGCCTGCGCCTCGCAGTGTATCCATGCGGGCTCGATCCAGACGCCACGCAGCGACGCTTCGGCGAGGTACGGCAGCGTCTGCGACGCGATGTCGACGAGGTTCGACATCGCGATGCTCGGGTCGGTCGCCGCGCGGCACTGCCCGACGCGTTCGCGCAGGTAGTCGATCTGCGGGCCGGCGGCGCCGTCGTCCTGGAATTTCGCGAGCGGCTCGCCGCTGCGCAATGCGTGCGCGAGTCGTGCGGCGAGCGCGACCTTTCCGGTGTATCCGTACACCTCGTTCTCGAACAGCGTCTGCGCATCCGGCGGCGCGATCCCGCCGATGATTTCGCGATACGGCAGGTCCGCGGTCGGAAGATGGGTGAGCATCGTCGCGGTGGCCTTCTCGAAGCGCGCACGCGGCGCTTCGAGCGAGAGGACCGGGTAGTAGTCGGAATTGACCCGGCGCGAGACGGCCGCGAACAACGGCCCCATCGACGCGCGGTCGCCGATCTGGTGGGCGAGCAGGTCGTTGGGCGTCGCGATGTGGACGCGTTGCAGGGTGCGCTGCAGCTCCGGCGACGACAGCGCCTCGAGGTGGAGGTCCTCGACCGGCCCGTCCGCACGCGCGACGATCAGCATGTCGGTGTCGCCCGCGAGGTAGACGCGGTAGTCCGCGAAGGTTCGCGACAATGCGTGCACCACCGAACCAACCAGTTCGTCGTTGATTTCATACAGCTGCACCCACTGCACGAGCAGCCCGCCCGGCGCGAGGTGGTGCGGGATGAACTCGTAGAACTCGGTGCTGAACAGGCTCGCGACGCCCGACACCCACGGGTTCGAGGGTTCGGACAGGATGATGTCGTAGCGCGAACGGTTCGCCGCGAAGTAGGTGCGCGCGTCCTCGATGTGCAGGTGCGAACGCGGATCGCTGTAGGCGCGTTCGACATGCTTGCCGAACAGGCGCGCGCCTTCGATCATCGCGGGCTCGATTTCGATCGTGTCGACGCGTTCCAGGCGAGGATCGGCGAGCAGGGTATGGGTCGACAACCCCGACCCGAATCCGATCACCGCGGCGACGCGCGGATTCGGGTGGTGCAACAGCGGCGCTGCGGCCGCGAGCACCATCGTGAGTTCGTCGGCGGCAGGTTCGCCGTCGTCCGCCATGCGGATACCCGCATCCACCTTGCCGTTCGTCGCGACCGCGCGGCGGCTGTCGAGCGAATCGAATACGGCGACGCTCGCGGTCTTGCCGTCCTGGTAGTACAGGACTTTCTGGCCATCCTTTTCCGACAACCGCGGCACGCCATGGCGGTAGACGCCGCTGGCCATCGCGGCCGGGTCGAACTTCGCGGCGACCAGCGTGACCACGAGCGCGAGTCCGCACACGACGAGTCCGCCGAGGTACGGCGTGTCGATCCTGCGCGCCGCATCGCCGACGCGCCGCAGCAGCACGAGGCCGAGCACGAGGTCGCCCGCGGCCGCGATGACCATCGCGAG
>SEHB01000014.1 GCA_004143945.1 Lysobacteraceae bacterium | reverse complement strand
GGGGCGAGGGGCGAAGGGCGAAGGGCGAGGGGAATCTATCGGTTGTCGTTGCGGTGCAGGTCGGGCTCAGGGGTTGTTGGGCCATGCGGTCGCGGTGTCGTCAACGCCCGGGCTCCGCACCCCAGAGCAGCTTGTGCAGCTGCAGCTGCATGCGCACGTCCAGGCGATCGGCGAGGATCCATTCGGCAAGGTCGCGCGGCGCGAGCGCGCCGTGCACGGGGGAGAACAGCACCTGGCAGCGATCCGCGATCGCATGTTCGCGCACGCGTTCGCGTGCCCATTCGTAGTCGGCCCGATCGGCGATCACGATCTTGACCTGGTCGCGCGGCTGCAGGGCATCGAGGTTCGACCAGAGGTTTCGTGCATGCTCGGCGGACCCGGGCGCCTTGAGGTCGACGACCTTGCGCACGCGCGCATCGACCGCGCCGACATCGAGCGCGCCCGAGGTCTCGAGCGAGACTTCGTAGCCTGCGTCGCAGAGGCGTTCGAGCAGCACGAGGCAGCGCTTCTGCGCGAGCGGCTCGCCGCCGGTCACGCAGACATGGCGCACGCGATGCCGCGCGACTTCCGCGAGGACTTCGTCGATCGTGCGCCACTCGCCGCCGTGGAACGCGTACGCGGTATCGCACCAGCTGCAGCGCAGCGGGCAACCGGTCAGGCGAACGAACACGCTGCGCCAGCCGACCGCATCGGCTTCGCCCTGCAGCGAATGGAAGATCTCGCTGACGCGCAGGCGCGGTTCGGCCTGAGCGGGAGCGGAGTCGCCGACCTCGGCGAGCGGGACGGCGACCGCAGCCATCACGGGCGCCGCGTCAGCGGCGCGCTTCCAGTCGCAGCGCGCGCAGCCGGCCTTCGGCGAGGCGCGCGACGGTGGTGTCCGGATACTGCTGCAGGACCTGGTTCAAGGTGGCCTCGGCCTGGTCCCACTGCTTCATCTCGTACTGCGCGTAACCCGTCTTCAGCAACGCATCCGCGGCCTTCTGGCTGTCCGGGTAGCGCTGCAGCAAGGTCCGGAACGACTGCTCCGCGATCTCGTAGTTCTGGGTGACGTAGTAGGACTCGCCGAGCCAGTAATACGCGTTCGCCGTCAGCGTGCTGTCCGGATAGCGATCGATGAAGGACTGGAAGCGACGCGCGGATTCCGCATAGCGACCGTCCTTGAGCGCCTGGAACGCCTCGCCGTAGACGGCCGATTCATCGGCCGGATCGCCCGTGGGCGCCGGCGGCTCTGAACCGGGCGGCATCGCGGCACGATCGGCATCGGTGAGGTTGCCGGGCGTCGACGGCGGGGCCGATGCGACGGGCGCCTGCGTGCCGGCCGGGCCACCGAGTTCGATGTCGGGCGGCTGCGGCGTCGGCACCGCGGCTGCGGCCCCGGGCGCGGCTGCGGCCGGTGCGCCACCTTCGATGCGCGCGAGGCGCGAGTCGAGGTCGACGTACTGGTCACGGTTGCGCTGGGTGGCCTGGTCGAGCGCGTGCTGCAGCTCTTCGACCTTGCCCTGCAGCACCTGCACCTGCGACTGCAGCGAGTTGATCTGGTTGACGAGGTCGACTGCGCCACCCGATTGCTGCTGTTGCTCGAGCCGGTCCACGCGCTCGGCCAGCGACAGGCGCTGCGCCTGCACCGGGGTCGCGCACGCGACGACGGCAGCCACGAGGGCTGCCGTCGTGAACGCACGGTTCGAAACGCGCGTCATCGTCGCTTACTTCGCGGTGTAGACGATCTCGACGCGACGGTTCTTCGCCCAGCACGACTCGCCGTGCTCGCGGCAAACCGGGCGCTCTTCGCCGTAGCTGACGACTTCGAGCTGCGAGGAGGATCCACCGGCCGCGCTCAGCGCGCCCTGCACCGCGTTGCCACGACGCTCGCCGAGGCCGAGGTTGTACTCGCGCGAACCGCGCTCGTCCGCATTGCCTTCGAGCGTCACGCGCGCATCCGGGAACTGGCGCAGGTATTCGGCATGGCAGGCGATCTGCGCCGCGAACTCGGACTTGATGTCGGTCTGGTCGAGGTCGAAGTAGACGACGCGCTGGCGCAGGCACGAATCGGTGTCCAGGCTGTCGCGCGTGTAGCGGCCAGCCTGCTCCACCGGCGTGGTGTCGACCGGCGTGGTGTCGACCGGCGCAGCTTCCGGCTTGACGGCCTTCTTCGCACAGGCGCTGACGCCGGCGACGAGCAGGACGGAAAACGCGATGCGAACGGCATTGTTCATGGTGTTCCCCTTCAACGGGTCTAAGGATTGGAGTTGGAATCGGGATTGCAGCAGCATGTATAACGCGAGATTCCTGAACGGCTCACGCTCAGCGCTGCCGGTAGGGACCCCACGACGGTTCACGCACATCACCTTCGGCCAGCCCCAGCCGCTGACGCACGCGCCCGTCGGCAGACACCGCATACAGCACGCCCCGCGATCCTTCGCTGGCGGCATACAGCAGCATGCTTCCGTTGGGCGCGAAACTGGGGGCTTCGTCCTGACTGCCGGGCGATACCAGGTTGCTCTGGTTGGTCGTCCGGTCGAGTATCGCGATACGATACACGTTTCCGCTGCCCTGCACCATTGCGAGTTTCACGCCCTTGGCGTCGACCACGCTCGGGCTCGCGTTGTACTGGCCCGCGAAGGTCACGCGCGACGCCTCCCCCCCGCCCGGCGACATCTGGTAGATCTGCGGACGGCCCGAGCGGTCCGACGTGAAGTAGATCGTCTGGCCGTCCGGCGCCCACACCGGCTCGGTGTCGATCGAAAAATGCCGCGTCAGCTGGGTGGTGCCGCGCGTGGCCAGGTCGAGCATGTACAGATCGGGATTGCCCCCCTTGGACAGGCTCACGACGAGCCGCCCGCCATCCGGCGAGAACGCCGGCGCGCTGTTGATGCCGCGGTTGGCCGAGACGACCTGGCGCGAGCCGGTGCCGAGGTCCTGCACGTAGATCGCGGAATTCCCGCTCTCGAACGAGACATAGGCGATGCGGCGGCCGTCCGGCGACCACTTCGGCGACAGCAGCGCTTCACGCGACCGCACCACCACCTGCGGGTTGTAGCCGTCCGAGTCCGCGATCATCAGCGCGTACTGCATGTTCGGCGGCGTGCCGCTCGCGGTGATGTACGCGATGCGCGTCCAGAACGCGCCGCGCACGCCGAGGATCTTCTCGTACACGATGTCGGCGACCTGGTGCGCCACGTCGCGCAGGCCCGCGCGGTCGCCGCTGATCGCGCCGTCCGCGATGCGCTGCTGGCGCGCGACGTCGAACAGCTCGAACTCGACGCGCAGGGCACCGCCTCCGGCATCCGAGGTGCGGCCGATCACGAGGTAGTCCTGGCGCAACAGCCGCCAGGTCGCGAACTTGACCTCGCTTTCGCGCGTCGGGAATTCGACCACGCTGCCCTGCGGCAGCGTGCGGAACTGGCCCGAACGCGCGAGGTCGGCGCGCACGATCTCGCCGGGGTTGGCTTCCGGCGGCAACCCTGCGCCTTCGAAGCCGAATGGCACCACCGCGACCGGCAGCGCGGTCGCGGTGCCGTTGACGATGTCGATGTCGAGCCCCTGCGCGAACGCGGACTGGCCGGAAAGGCCGAGCACGAACACCAGCAGGAGGCGATTCACGAGTCCACTCATCGTCATGGCTGCCCTATCCGTCGTAGCGGAAATTGAAATTGATGTTGCGCTGGAACACGTCCTGGAACCCCTCGTACGGCAGCGGCGCGGCCTTCATCACCGCCTGCTCGATCGAATTGCGCGTGACAGGATCGGCATTGCAGGGTGAACCGACCGTGACACTGATCACCTCACCGCCCGGGATCTGCGCGATGCGCAGCACGCATCGCAGCCCCGCCGTCGCCGATTCGGGCCGGTTCCAGTTGTCCGTCACGGCGGCCTGGATCGCCGCCGCGTACCGCGCGGCGAGGCTGTCATCCGCCCCTCCCGCGCCGGTGCGCGCCTGCGGCGCCTCCTGTTCGGTCTCCGCCGCTGCCTGCGCCTCGGCCTTCTCGCGGTTGCGATCCTCGAGCTGCGCGAGCCGCTCGCGCTCGATGTTCGCCTTGCGCTCGGCGTCCGCGCGCTGCTTGCGGATCTCATCGAGCTGCTTGCGCTGCTCGGCGAGCTTGCGTTGCTGCTCCTGCTCGAGTTCGACCTGCTCCTGCCGGATGCGCTCTTCCTGCTCGCGCTGCTCCTGCGCCGCCTTTTCCTGCGCGAGCGCCGCGACCTTCTCCCGCTCGACCGTGTCCTGGCGCAGCACCTCGGTCGGCGGCGGCCGCGGCGGTTCGGCCGCGGGTTTGGGCGGCTCGGGTTTCGGCGGCTTGGCGGGTGCCGGTTTCGCACGTCCGCTGCGCGGCTTGGGTGCGGCGGTCGGTCCCACCAGCGACGCCTCGATCACCGGGCCCGGCATCACCACCGTGCGCGTCTCGTGCGTCCACCACAGGCCCGCCAGCAACGCGAGGATGCAGGCGAGGTGAAGGCCGAGTGCGAACGCGAATGCACGCAGCTTGTCGGCGAAGCTCTCCATCCGCTCAGCGCGCCCGGCCCGCGGGTTGTTCCTGCAGTGGCTGGCTCATGAGCCCGACCTTGGGCACGCCGGCGGACTGCAGCAGCACCATGGCCTGGTAGATCTTCCCGTAGTCGGCGCGCTGGTCGCCGGCCACCAGCACGGGCAGCTGCGGATTTTCCTTCACGAAAGCTGAAACCTTGTTGACCAGTGCCTCGGCTTCGATCTCCTCGCGCTCACCGGCACCGAGCGTGAGGAACAGCTTGCCGTCCTGGTCGACGCTCACGACCGCGGGCTCCTTGTCGTTCTGGATCGACTTCGCGGCCGACTGCGGCAGCTCGATGTCGACGCCGAGGTTCATCAGCGGCGCGGTCACCATGAAGATGATCAGCAGCACGAGCATCACGTCGATGTACGGAACGACGTTGATCTCGGCCTTGAGTTTGCGCTTGTGGCGACGAAGGGACATGGGTTTCTGAGGGCTGAGGGCTGAGGGCGGAGGGCTGAGGGCGGGGACGTGGGCGCTGGGTGCCGGAAAGAAGTGATGCGACTGCTTGAACGTCTCGCGTTGACGACAGGGGTTCGGGCGCGGCTTGTCAGCCCTCGGCCCGCAGCGCTCAATCCTCCACGTGCGCTTGGCGCGCGAGGATCGAGGAGAACTCCTCGACGAACGTGTCGTAGCGCATCGCGATGCGTTCGAGGCGCGTGGAGTAGCGGTTGTAGGCCCACACCGCGGGGATCGCGGCGAACAGGCCCATCGCGGTCGCGATCAGCGCTTCGGAGATGCCGGGCGCGACCATCGCGATCGTCGCTTCCTTGACGTTCGCGAGGCCCTGGAACGCGATCATGATGCCCCAGACGGTGCCGAACAGACCGACGTAGGGGCTGATCGAGCCGACGTTGGCGAGGAACTCGAGGCTGTGCTCGAGGCGCTCGACCTCGCGCGTGGACGCGACGCGCATCGCGCGCTGCGCGCCTTCGAGCAAGGTGCGCGAATCCACGCCGCGGCGCTGGCGCAGGCGCGCGAACTCGCGGAAACCCGCTTCGAAGATCGCGGCGCTGCCGGTGATGCGCTCGTCTGCGGCGCTGACGTCCTTGAACAGGCCGGCGAGGTCGGCGCCGGACCAGAAGCGCTCCTCGAATTCGTCGGCACTCGCATTGGCGCGGTCGATCAGTGCCTTCTTGCGGAAGATGATGAACCACGAAGCGACCGAGAACACGATCAGGATGCCGAGCACGAGCTTGACCGGCACGCTCGCGCCGAGCACCAGGCCGAGGACGTTGAGTTCCGAATTCATCGAGGGGAAATCCCTTGCAGGAGGGTGGTCGGGATGGGACGGGGCTTGAACGTTCCGGCGTCTACGCAGGCAATGCGAACCCGCGCTTCGACCAGCGGTCGCGGCTCGGGTTCACGCCGCACCAGCTGGCGCACGATGAAACTCGCGCTGCGGCATTCGTCGAGGTCGACCGTCGCTTCGAGCAGGTCGTCGAGCCGTGCCGGCGCATTGAACCCGATCTCGATGCGATGCACGACGAACACGACGCCATGCGCCTCGCGCAGCGCCTGCTGGCCGCAGCCGCCCGCACGAAACCACTCCGTGCGCGCACGCTCGAGGAAATGCAGGTAACGCGCATGATAGACGACTCCACCCGCGTCGGTGTCTTCCCAGTAGACGCGGCAGGGCCACGCGAAGGAAGGCCGGGAATCGGGAATGGGGAATCGGGAGTGGTTTGAAGCCTTTCCGATCCCGCAACCCAGTCGCGACCCCGGTGGACCGCTCTGACTATTCCCCATTCCCTGTTCCCGATTCCCCGCCAATTCCCGATTCCGCGCCCTGGAACAGATCCTGCGGCCGCCTGGGCGGCGCGAAGCCGAAGTGGCGCCAGCATTTCGCGGTGACCATGCGGCCACGCGCGGTGCGCACGAGGTAGCCCTGCTGGATCAGGTAGGGTTCGATCACGTCTTCGATCGTGCCGCGTTCCTCGCTGAGCGCGGCCGCGAGCGATTCCACGCCGACCGGGCCGCCTTCGAAGTTCTCGATGATCATCGTGAGCAGGCGGCGATCGAGTGCGTCGAAGCCTTCGCCGTCGACCTTGAGCATCTCGAGCGCGGCCGACGCGACATCGCGCGTGATGGTTCCGTTGGCGCGGATCTCGGCGTAGTCGCGCACGCGGCGCAGCAACCGGTTCGCGATGCGCGGCGTTCCGCGCGAACGCCGGGCGATCTCGCCGGCGCCGTCGGCGTCGCAGCCGATGTCGAGGATGCGCGCGGCGCGCCGCACGATCGCGGCGAGTTCGAGCGGACTGTAGAACTCCAGCCGCTGCACGATGCCGAAGCGGTCGCGCAGCGGTGCGGTCAGGAGTCCGGCGCGCGTGGTCGCGCCGATCAGCGTGAAAGGCGGCAAGTCGAGCTTGATCGAGCGCGCGGCCGGGCCCTCGCCGATCATGATGTCGATCTGGAAATCCTCGAGCGCCGGGTACAGCACTTCCTCGACGATCGGCGAAAGCCTGTGGATCTCGTCGACGAAGAGCACGTCGCGCGGCTGCAGGTTCGTCAGCAGCGCCGCGAGATCGCCGGGTCGCTCGAGCACCGGCCCCGAGGTCGAACGCAGGTTCACGCCGAGCTCGTTCGCGATCACGTGCGAGAGCGTGGTCTTGCCGAGGCCCGGCGGGCCGAAGATCAGCACATGGTCGAGCGCCCCGCCTCGCCGCCGCGCCGCCTCGATCGCGATGCCGAGCTGCTCGCGCACGACCGGCTGCCCGAGGTACTCGGCCAGCCGCTGCGGACGGATCGTCGCCTCGGCGACATCGTCCTCGCGGGTGGCGCTGGCGGAGGTGAGGCGGTCCATTTCAAGATGGGAATGGCGAATTGGGGGAATGGGGAATGGTCAACAGCCGGATTATCGTCGCCTTTGCTGGCCCACGGTAGCGACGCGGCGCACGTCGCGCAGCAACCATTCATATGGTTGCATTGCGCTCCTGCCATGCCCTCTTCCCCATTCCCTGTTCCCCGCCGTCAGATCTCCACCTGCGTGCCCAGCTCGATGAGCCGGTTGCCGGGGATCTGGAAGAACGCGGTCGCGGGGATCGCATTGCGCTGCATGAAGGCGAACAGCTTGTCGCGCCAGAGCGCCATGCCAGGGCGGTCGACCGCGACGATGCTTTCGCGGCTGAGGAAGAACGTCGTGTCCATCATGTCGAACGGGAGGCCGCAGGCACCGATGCCCGCGAGCACGGCCGGCACGTTCGGGTCCTCGGCGAAACCGAAGCGCAGCAGCACCGCGTAGAAGCCGTCGCCGAGCGCATTGACCGCGACGCGCTCGTCGTCCTCGGCGAGTGGCGTCTCGACGATCTCCACCGTGAGGATCACGTTGCGCTCGTGCAGCACCTTGTTGTGCTTGAGGTTGTGCAGCATCGCATTCGGAACGCCGCTCTCGTTGGCGGTCATGAACACCGCGGTGCCCGGCACGCGCAGCGGCGGGTGCGCGAGGATCGAGGTGATGAAAGGCTCGAGCGCGAGTCCGCCGCGACGGATTTCGCGCATCACGAGCTCGCGGCCGCGGCGCCAGGTCGTCATCAGCGTGAACACGAGCAGGCCGAGCGCGAGCGGGAACCAGCCGCCGTATTCGATCTTGTCGGCCACCGCGAGCAGCAGCACGAGGTCGATGCCGAGGAACAGCGTGCCCGCGAGCACCACGCGCGCAAGGTTCCAGCGCCAGATGCGGCGCGCGACCACCACCACCAGCAGCGTGTTCATGAGCATGGTGCCGACGACCGCGAGGCCGTAGGCCGCGACGAGGTTCTGCGAGGAGCGGAATCCGAGCACCGCCGCGATCGTCAGCACCAGCAGGATGCGGTTGACCCACGGCAGGAAGATCTGGCCGATCGTTTCCTTCGAGGTGTGCTGCACGCGCATGCGCGGCAGGTAGCCGAGCTGCATCGCCTGGCGCGTCATCGAGAACGCACCCGAGATCACGGCCTGCGAAGCGACGATCGTCGCCATCGTCGCGAGCACGATCATCGGGATCAACAGCGGCTTGGGCACCAGCAGGTAGAACGGATTCGCCGCGGCCGACGGATCGTCGAGCACGAGCGCGCCCTGCCCGAAGTAATTCAGAACGAGGCATGGCGACACCAGGAAGAACCAGACCAGCCGGATCGGCTTGCGCCCGAAGTGGCCCATGTCGGTGTAGAGCGCCTCGGCGCCGGTGATCGCGAGCACCACCGCGCCCATCGCGAATACCGCGAACTTTCCGTTGTGCACGAAGAACATCACCGCGTGATGCGGGCTCAGCGCGTACAGCACGTCGGGCTCGCGCAGGATGCCGAGCAGGCCGAACACGCCGAGCGTGAGGAACCAGACGATCGTGACCGGCGCGAACAGCGGCCCGACGCGGCTGGTGCCGTGTTTCTGTATCGCGAACAGGCCGAGCAGGATCACGACCGTGAGCGGCACGATCCACGGATGCGCCGCGGGCGCGACGACCTCGATGCCCTCGACCGCCGACAGCACCGAGATCGCGGGGGTCACCACGCCGTCGCCGAAGAACAGCGCCGCGCCGAACAGGCCGATCACCATCAGCACCCAGCGCGTGCGCCGGCTTTCGACGCCGCGCTGCGCGAGCGCCATCAGCGCCATGATCCCGCCTTCGCCCTTGTTGTCGGCGCGCAGGATGAAGGTCGCGTACTTGACCGACACCACCAGTACCAGTGACCAGAAGATCAGCGACAGCACGCCGTAGATGTTCTCGGTGCGTACCGCGACGCCATGCTCTCCGAACGCCTGGCGGAACGCGTAGAGCGGGCTCGTGCCGATGTCGCCGTAGACGACGCCGACCGCGCCGACGCACAAGGCGAGAAGGCGCGAACGCGCGCTGCCGGACTGTTTGACCTGGTCCATGTCGTGCTGGCCCGTGGGAGTGCTAGCGCAGCGCCGCCTTGAGCGCCTTGCGGATGATGTCTTCGGCGCTGTCGCCGGGAACCGCCGCGTCGCGCACGAGGCGCGTGACTTCGGCGGGCTTGTAGCCGAGCGCCTGCAGCGCGGTCGCGGCCTCGCTCGCGGGATCGCCCGGCGCGCCTGCGCCGCCCGCATGCACGCCGTCGCCGAGGCCATCGACGCGGTCGCGCAGCTCGACCAGCATGCGTTCGGCCGTCTTCTTGCCGATGCCGGGGATGCGCGTCAGCGCGGTGAGGTCGCCGGCGTGCACGAGCCGCGCGAATTCGTCGACGCTCGCACCCGACAGCACCGACAGTGCGGTCTTCGCGCCGACGCCGCTGACCTTCTGCAAAACGCGGAACAGTGCGCGTTCGGATTCGCGCAGGAAGCCGTACAGCGCAACCGAATCCTCCTTGACCGCGTAGTGCGTGCAGAGCACGACCTCGCGCCCGGTTTCGGGCAGGTCGTAGAAGGTCGACATCGGCGCCTCGAGTTCGTAGCCGACGCCACCGACGTCCAGCATCAGCCACGGCGGCTGCTTCGACACGAGGATCCCCTTCAGCCGCCCGATCACCGGCGACGCCTCCAGGCGCTGCGCCGGCCCTGGCCGAACTCGATGCCGACACGCAGCAGGCTCGCGCGCGTATGTGCGTGCGCGAGCGCGATCGCGAGCGCGTCGGCCGCGTCCGCCTGCAGCTTGCCCGGCAGTTCCAGCAGCAGGCCGACCATGTGCTGGACCTGCACCTTGTCGCCCGCGCCGGTGCCGACGACCGCCTGCTTGACCTCGCGCGCGGCGTACTCGGTCAGTCCGACGCCGTGATGGGCGACCGCGCAGATCGCGGCGCCGCGCGCCTGCCCGAGCTTCAGCGCGGAATCGGGATTGCGCGCCATGAACACGCGCTCGATCGCGGCTTCCTGCGGCGCATAGCGCGCGACGATCTCGCCGAGTCCGTCGAAGATCTGCTTGAGCCGCCCGGCGAAATCCTCGCTGCCGACTAGGTTCAGCGCTGCATGGAACACGTGTCGCGAACGGCCGGCCGCGTCGACGTCGATGATGCCGATGCCGGTGTGGCGGCTGCCCGGGTCGATGCCGATGATGCGCACGACGCCGGCGAGCGGAGCGGTGGGTGCAGGCATCGGGCGTGGTGCGCTGTTCAACGAGGACGACGGTCGGTGGCGGCGCGCGCAGTCTAGCGCAGGTGCAACGGCTCAATCCGGTTCGGGAGCGAATCGGCCTGCGTCGAGGAAGCCGATCGTGAGCGCGGCCACCTGATGCGAGAACAACAGCCCGGTGTGCGAAGCGGCGACCGTGCGATGGTCGGCGATGCCTGCAAGCTGCGTTTCCTCGACCGAAACGGTGCCGTCGTGCGGCGAAGCGAGGCCACCGACCGCGACGCCGAGGCCATACGGCAGCCGGCCCGCGATCACGCCGACGCGGCGCGCGCCGGTCCATTCCTCGATGCCGGCGAGCAAGGGTTCGGCACTGTAGCCGAGCAGCAGCTTGCCGCCCGGAATCGCCGCGAGCCCGCGCGCGACCGCGCTGCCGCGCAACGGAGGGCCCAGGCAGACCACGCGTCCATTCGGCAGCCCGCGCTCGCCGCGCGCGGCTTCGAGTGCGACCAGCGAGCCGAGGCTGTGTCCGACCAGGTGCACCGCATCGCCCTCGCGCGCACGCATGCGCTCGCGCAGGTCCTCGACCGCGGGCGCGATGCCGCTGAACACGCTCGCATAATCCACGATCTCGGCGGTGTACCCCGCCGCACGCACGCGGCGCGCGAGCAGTTGCAGCGTGATGCCGCGCATCCAGATGCCGTGCAGCAGGATGACGTGCTGGTTGCGGGTGCTCGCGTGCTTCATGGCGCCGGGCAGCCTCTTGCGAACGCCTCTTCGTACGCTGGACGGCCGCAGGCCGGCCCGCGCGTTTCAGTACGCAGCGCCATCATCAGCCGGCTGCGCTGCGCGCGTCGAGCCTACACGGAATCCTTGGCCACCACGGCGACGTGCAGCTCCGCAAGCTGCGGCGCGGGCACCGGCGAGGGCGCCGCCGTCATCAGGTCCTGCGCGCTCGTCGTCTTCGGGAACGCGATCACGTCGCGGATCGAGTCGGTGCCCGCCATCAGCGCCGCGATGCGGTCGATGCCGAATGCGATGCCGCCGTGCGGCGGAGCCCCGAACTTCAGCGCCTCGAGCAGGAAGCCGAACTTCGCCTGCGCCTCTTCCGCTCCGATGCCGAGCAGGTCGAACACCGCGCTCTGCATCTCGGGCCGATGGATGCGGATCGATCCGCCGCCGATCTCGTTGCCGTTGAGCACCATGTCGTAGCCGCGCGAGACCGCGTCGCGCGCGTTCGCGACGAGATCGCCGACGTCGTCGACCTTCGGCGCGGTGAACGGGTGATGCAGGGCCACGTAGCGCCCTGCTTCCACGTCGTACTCGAACATCGGGAAGTCGACCACCCACAGCGGCTTCCAGCCCTGCGCGACGAGGCCGCGATCACGGCCGAGCCTGAGGCGCAGCGCGCCCATGAAGTCGCAGACCGTCTTCCACGCGCCAGCGCCGAAGAACACCATGTCGCCCGATTGCGCACCGACTTCGTCGAGCAGGGTCGCGAGCGTCGCGTCGTCGAGGAACTTGGCGATCGGGGAATTGATGCCGTCGCGGCCCTTGGAACGGTCGTCGACGCGGACCCAGGCGAGGCCCTTCGCGCCGTATCTGGCGACATGCTGGCCGAGGTCGTCGACCTGCTTGCGCGAGAGGTCGGCGCCGCCGGGCAGGCGCAACGCCGCGACGCGCCCGTTCGGATCTCCGGCCGCGTCGGCGAACACCTTGAAGCCGGCGGCCTTGACGGTGTCGGCAACGTCGACGAGCTCGAGCGCGATGCGCAAGTCAGGCTTGTCCGAGCCGTAACGACGCATCGCCTCGGCATAGGTCATGCGCGGGAACTCGGGTTCGAGCTCGACGCCGGCGACCTCGCGGAAGATCGCGCGGATCATGCCCTCGACTGCATCCTGCACGTCGCGCTCCTCGACGAACGCGAACTCCATGTCGAGCTGGGTGAACTCGGGCTGGCGGTCGGCGCGCAGGTCTTCGTCGCGGAAGCAGCGCGCGATCTGGTAGTAGCGGTCGAAGCCGGCCATCATCAGCAGCTGCTTGAACAACTGCGGCGACTGCGGCAATGCGTAGAACTCGCCCGCGTGCACGCGGCTCGGCACGAGGTAGTCGCGCGCGCCTTCGGGCGTCGCCTTGGTCAGGATCGGCGTCTCGATGTCCTGGAACCCGCGCTCGTCGAGGTGCCGGCGCAGGGCCGACACCAGCCGCGTGCGCATGCGCATCGCCTGCTGCATCGCCGGGCGGCGCAGGTCGAGGTAGCGGTACTTGAGCTTGAGGTCTTCGTTGGTGGTCTCGTGCAGCACGAACGGCAGGTCGCGCGCCGCGTTGAGCACCTCGATGCGATCGGCCAGCACCTCGACCGCGCCGGTGCGCACGCGCTCGTTGATGCTGACGCGGCGGCGCACGCGACCGTGCACGCGCAGGCAGAACTCGTAGCCGACCGCGCTCGCGAGCCGGAACGCGTCGGCGTTGTCGGGGTCGACCACGACCTGGACCACGCCTTCATGGTCGCGCAGGTCGATGAACACGACGCCACCGTGGTCGCGGCGCGAATCGACCCATCCGCAAAGGATGACGGCCTGCTCGATCAGGGCTTCGTCGACGAGTCCGCAGTGGTGTGTACGCATGGCATTCCGCGTGGCGCCGGTCGGCGCGGGACAAGAGGCGGAATGCTACGGAGGTTCGTGCTGCGCCGCAATGTGGCGGCCGTGCGCACCGCGGCTCGCGTCCCCGGGGTTCGACCTCTCCGTCAGACCCGCAGGCCGGGTCGCAGCCGCGCGGATGGCGGGACCTGCGATCACGCGTCCTTCAACGCGGACGCCCGCCTTTCGGCGGGCGTCCGGAGCGCCTGGTCGCGGGCTCAGCGCCAGCGACGATCAACGAGGAACACGGCATCGCAGCCCTGGTCGACCCAGACGCCCGCGCGGTTCCAGCCCCAGTTCTGCCCGCGCACGCAGCGCGTTTCGGAGATCTGGCGCTCGATCCGCACATCGCCGCCGCGGCCGGTATCGACCTGGCACATGCGATAGCGGAAATCGACGCTGGAGCAGTGCACGCGGATCGCCTTGTCCCAACCCGGGCCCGGCTGCCAGCCGCCCTGGCCGGGGCCGTGGCCGCCGTGGCCGGGGCCGCCGGTCCAGCGACGCTGCACGCGGAACACGCCTTCGCAGCCCTCGTTGACCCAGATGCCGGCGCGATTCCAGCCCCAGGTGCGTCCCTCGATGCATCGCGAATCGGAAATCTGGCGCACGAGCTTCACGTCGCTGCCGCGCCCGGTGTCGACCTGGCACATGCGATAACGGAAGTCGACGCTCGCGCAGCGCACGTTGATGTCGCGATCCCAGTCGGGACCGGGTCGCCACTCGCTGCCGTACTGGGCCGGCGCGAGCGCGCCCGTTGCCGCGACCACCGATGCCGGCGATTGCGCGTTTGCGAACGAAGCCGCGCCGATCGACAGCGCGAGTGCGGTGACTCCATGGATGACCTTGCGCATGTTCTGCTCCCTGTCACTGTGGTGTGCCGTGCAAGCGGCGCCAGTCTAGTGCACGAGGCTGAACGGAGCGGGAAGCCGCGTCAGTCGGTTGCGGCCTTGGTCACCGGTGTCGCGACGGGCTTCGCTTCGGTCTTCGAATCGGATTTCGAGTCGGGTTTCACGTCCGCAGCCTTGTCGGGCGCTGCGGCCTTCGCCGGCTCGCCGGAGTCGGCGAGGTTGCGCTTCCGGTCGCCGTCCTTCTTGAAATCGGTTTCGTACCAGCCGCTGCCCGCGAGCCGGAACGCCGGCGCGGTCAGGCGCCGCTTCACGCGTGGCTGGCCGCAGTCGGGACATTCGACGGGATCGGGGTCGGAAAGCTTCTGCAGGCGGTCGAATACGGCGTTGCAGGCGGAGCATTCGAATTCGTAGATGGGCATGGTCTGGAACCGGGATTCGGGATTCGGATTCGCGCAGGATACAGCGGTGCAGCCGGGACGCCGGGCCTGTCTTCGCTGCGCCCGAGCGCGGCTTCGGCCCCGGCCTGCGCCGGGGCGATCGCACCCACGTCACTCGCGCGTGAACTCCAGATGCCCGGACGTCGCATCGACGCGGACGGCATCACCCGGCTGGAACCGCCCCTCGAGGATTTCCTTCGCGAGCGGATTCTCGAGTTGCTGCTGGATCGCGCGCTTGAGCGGGCGCGCGCCGTAGACCGGGTCGAAGCCGACGTTGCCGAGCAGGTCGAGCGCCTTGTCGGAAAGCTGGAGCTTCAACTGGCGCTCGGCCAGGCGCTTTTCGAGCAGCGCGACCTGGATCCGCGCGATCGCGCGGATCTGCGCCTTGTCGAGTGCGCGGAACACGACGATCTCGTCGAGCCGGTTGATGAACTCGGGCCGGAAATGCGCCTGCACCACGCCCATCACCGCGGCCTTCATCTGCGTGTATTGCTCTTCGCCTTCGCCGGCGAGGTCGTGGATGTACTGCGAACCGAGATTCGAGGTCATCACGATCACGGTGTTGCGGAAGTCGACCGTTCGGCCCTGGCCGTCGGTCAGGCGACCGTCGTCGAGCACCTGCAGCAGCACGTTGAACACGTCGTGGTGCGCCTTCTCGACTTCGTCGAGCAGGATCACGCTGTAAGGCCGGCGCCGCACCGCCTCGGTGAGGTAGCCGCCTTCCTCGTAGCCGACGTAACCCGGCGGCGCGCCGATCAGGCGGCTCACCGAGTGCTTCTCCATGAATTCGCTCATGTCGATGCGCACCATCGCTTCGCCCGAGTCGAACAGGAATTCGGCCAGCGCCTTGCAGAGCTCGGTTTTGCCGACGCCGGTCGGGCCGAGGAACAGGAACGATCCGTTCGGGCGATTGGGATCGGAGAGGCCCGCGCGCGAGCGACGGATCGCGTCGGATACCGCGCGCACCGCCTCGTCCTGGCCGACCACGCGCCGGTGCAGCTCGTCTTCCATGCGCAGCAGCTTGTCGCGCTCGCCTTCGAGCATCTTCGACACCGGGATGCCGGTCCAGCGCGCGACGACCTCGGCGATTTCCTCCGCGGTGACCTTGTCCTGCAGCAGCGTGAAGCCCTTCGTCTCCGCTTCCTGCGCGGCCTTGAGCTGCTTGTCGAGTTCGGGCAGGCGGCCGTACTGGATCTCGCTCATCTTCGCGTAGTCCTGGCGGCGCTGCGCGGCTTCGAGCTCGAGACGCGCGGCCTCGATCTGCTCCTTGATCTTCGTCGCGCCCTGCAGCGTCGCCTTCTCCGACTTCCAGACTTCATTGAGGTCCGAATAGTCGCGTTCGAGATCCGCGATCGCGGCTTCGAGGTCGGCGAGACGCTGCTTCGACTCGGCGTCCTTCTCCTTCTTCAGCGCTTCGCGCTGGATCTTGAGCTGGATCAGGCGCCGTTCCTTGCGGTCGAGCTCCTCCGGCTTGGAATCGATCTCCATGCGGATGCGCGAAGCCGCCTCGTCCATGAGGTCGATCGCCTTGTCCGGCAACTGCCGGTCCGCGATGTAGCGATGCGACAGCGTCGCCGCCGCGACGATCGCGGGATCGGTGATCTCCACGCCGTGGTGCACCGCGTAGCGCTCCTTGAGTCCGCGCAGGATCGCGATCGTGTCCTCGACGCTCGGTTCGCCGACGAACACCTTCTGGAAGCGGCGCTCGAGCGCGGCATCCTTCTCGATGTACTTGCGGTACTCGTCGAGCGTGGTCGCGCCGATGCAGTGCAGCTCCCCGCGCGCGAGCGCGGGCTTGAGCATGTTGCCCGCATCCATCGCGCCTTCCGCCTTGCCCGCGCCGACCATCGTGTGCAGCTCGTCGATGAACAGGATGACCTGGCCTTCCTGCTTGGCGAGGTCGTTCAGCACGCCCTTCAGGCGTTCCTCGAACTCGCCGCGGAACTTCGCGCCCGCGATCAGCGCGCCCATGTCGAGCGAGAGCACGCGCTTGCCGCGCAGGCCTTCGGGCACTTCGTCGTTGATGATGCGCTGCGCGAGGCCCTCGACGATTGCGGTCTTGCCGACGCCGGGCTCGCCGATCAGCACCGGGTTGTTCTTGGTGCGCCGCTGCAGCACCTGGATCACGCGCCGGATCTCCTCGTCGCGGCCGATGACCGGGTCGAGCTTGCCCTTCTCCGAGCGCGCGGTGAGGTCGATCGTGTACTTCTCCAGTGCCTGGCGCTGCTCTTCGGCAGTCTCGGACTGCACCTTCTCGCCGCCGCGCAGCTTCTCGATCGCGGCCTCGAGCGCAGCCTTGGTCGCGCCGGCGGACTTCAGCGCCGCACCGACCTCGCCCTTGTCCTCGAGCGCCGCGAGCAGGAACAGCTCGGACGCGATGAACGCATCGCCGCGCTGCTGCGCGAACTTGTCGGTGAGGTTGAGCAGCCTCCCGAGGTCGTTGGACACGTTGATGTTGCCCTCCTGCCCCGCGACTTTCGGCAGGCGGTCGAGCAACTCGCCGATGCGCGCGCGCAGCGCGGGCACGTTGACGCCGGCCTGCGCGAGCAGCGGCGCGGTCGAGCCGCCTTGCTGGTCGAGCAGCGCGGCCACCAGGTGCGCGGGTTCGAGCATGTTGTGGTCGCGCCCGACCGCGAGCGACTGCGCATCGGCGAGCGACTGCTGGAACCGCGATGTGAGTTTGTCCATGCGCATGGGTTTTCCCTCCGGAACGCGCGCGAGAAGTCGTGGGTCGCGGGCCGCCCCCGGCCGCCCGCTGATGTCCCGAAGATGGGTCGCGCCGACCGGCTCTTCAACCCGCGTCGACAGGCTGAAGGCCCGGATCGGCACGTTTGAGTATCCTGCTCGGCGATGGCGCCCTCCGCGACGATCCCCGGCTACCAGATCCTCGACACGCTCGGGCGCGGCGGGATGGCGAGCGTGCATCGCGCGCTGCAGGAGTCGCTGGGCCGCGAGGTCGCGCTGAAACTGCTGCTGCCCGCGCTCGCGGCCGATGCCGCCGCGACCGAGCGCTTCCTGCGCGAAGGCCGGATAGCGGCCCGGCTCGCGCACCGCCACATCGTCGGCATCCACGACGTCGGCGTGCACGAAGGCCAGCCCTATCTCGCGATGGAATTCATCGCGGGCGGCCCGGTATCGGTGTCGGCGCCGCACGCGCCGCGCGATGCGCTCGAGATCGTGCGCCAGGTCGCGCTCGCGCTCGCGCACGCGCATCGCGAAGGCGTGATCCACCGGGACATCAAGCCCGACAACATCCTGCGCCGCAGCGACGGTTCCTGCGCGCTCGCCGATTTCGGCATCGCGCGCGCGGCGCATGCCGACACCGCCCTGACCGGCGAAGGCCTCGCGATCGGCACGCCGCACTACATGAGTCCCGAGCAGGTCCAGGGACTGCCGCTCGACGGCCGTTCCGACCTCTACAGCCTCGGCATCGTGCTGTACCAGTTGCTGACCGGACGCCTGCCTTACGCGGGGAGCGGCGACGTCGCGGTCGGGGTGCAGCACGTGCATGCACCGTTGCCCATGCTGCCTGAGGCGCTCGCGGGGGTGCAGCCGCTGCTCGACCACCTGCTCGCGAAGGATCCCGCGAAGCGCCTGCGCGATGCCGCACTGCTCGCGCGACGCGTCGAAGCCTTGCAGGCTGGCTGGCGCCAGGGCGCGTCGCCGACGACGCCGGTGGCCGCCGAGAACCCTGCGGAAGGGGCTACCGTTGCACCACCGCCGCGGACCCCGCCGCCCGCGGCCGCGGTCGAGACGCGCGCCACAGCTCGCGGTACCCGCCCGCGCCGCGCCTGGATCGGCCTCGGACTGCTCGTCGCGATCGCAGCCGGTACGTGGTGGCTCGCCACGGATCGCGGTCCGCGCGTCACTGCCGCGGCAGACGCCAGCGCCGAACCGGTGTCGATCGCGGTGCTTCCGCTGGTCAACGCGAGTGGCGACGCCGCGCAGCAGTATTTCGCCGACGGGCTGTCGGAGAACCTGATCGTCGCGCTGTCGCAGTTCGAAGGACTCAGGGTCATCAGCCGCAATTCGGCGTTCCGCTTCCGCGACACCGAGACCGACAGCCGCGCGATCGGCGCGGCGCTCGGCGTCGCGCACCTGCTCGAGGGCAGCGTGCAACGCGCCGGCGACACCGTGCGCGTGACTGCGACACTGGTACGCAGCGCCGACGGCACCACGCTCTGGTCGCAGCGCTACGACCGTCCGTACCAGGACCTGTTCGCGCTGCAGGACGACATCACGGCCGCGGTCGCCGCCGCGCTCAAGGGCAAGCTGCTCGCGCGCGTGGCCAACGCGCCGCACGACGACCGCCCTCCTGGCGGCAACCTCGACGCCTATGCCGCGTATCTGGAGGGACGCTTCCACGCCGATCGCCGCACCGCCGCCGACCAGCGCCGTGCGATCGACGCGCTCGCGCGCGCGACGCACATCGATCCCGCGTACGCGCAGGCCTGGGCGACGTTGTCGCGCGCCTGGACCGGCCTCATCGCGCTCGAACTCGAAGGCGACGCCGCGCGCGATGCGTATGCCGAGGCGCGCACCGCGGTCGAGACCGCGCTCGCGCTCGCGCCGGGACTCGCCTCGGCGCACGCCGCGCGCGGCTACCTCCTCGCCAATGCCGACTACGACTGGCGCGGCGCCGAAACCGAATACCGACTCGCAGTCGAACTCGCACCCGGCGACGACTACGCGCGGCACGGCCTCGGCCGCGCACTCGCCTCTCAGGGACGCGTGCGCGAGGCACTCGACCTCACGCGCGGGATCCTCGCCGACGATCCGCTGCATGCGACGCAGCACTATTGGCTCAGCGTGTACCTCGGCGCGCTCGGCGACCTCGACGAAGCCGCGGCGGCGGCACGCCGGGCGATCGAACTCCAGCCCGAAGGCGCGACGTTCCATTCGCAGCTCACGCTGGTCGAGGTGGGTCGCGGCGACGCAGGCGCCGCGCTCGAGGCCGCGCGGGGCACGCCCGCGGGCGTCTGGAAGGACGTCGCGCTCGCGTTCGCCCACGTTGCCGGGCGCGATCGCGCGGCAGCGGATGAGGCGATCGCGACGCTCGAAGCGAAGCACGCGCAGTTCGCCGCGTACCAGGTGGCCGAAGTGCACGCATTGCGCGGCGACGCCGATCGCAGCCTCGAATGGCTCGAACGCGCGCTCGCGAACCGCGACCCCGGGATCACGCTGCTGCTGTTCGACCCTGCGCTCCTGAGGTTGCGGGATGATCCCCGTTTCGTCGCGTTCTGCGCGAAGGTCGGCCTGCCGCCGCCGCGCGACAGCGAGGCGCGCGCGTTGCGCGGCCTCCGCCCGTAGCCCGCGCGCAGCGCGAATGCGTGTTGCGGTACGTGCGAAGCAAAGGCGCCGGCCGACCTTCGGTCGTCCAGCCTACGAGAGCGCAACGCGGACGCCCGTTTTCCGTAGGCTGGACGCGCGCAGCGCGGCCGGCAGCTTGGGGTGCACGAGGAGCATGAGCGCCGGCCGACTTTCGGTCGTCCAGCCTACGCGGAGGGTTCGCGCCAGACGAGGGTCGCGAAGCGACCCGTGCGCGTTTCGCGCCGGTAGGAATGGAACCGCGCATCGGTGAACGTGTCGAAGTCGCCGCCGGAGACGCGCGTGACGCCGGCTCCCGCGAGTCGCCGGCGCGCGAGCGCGGCGAGGTCGCACTGCCAGTGCCCGGGCCGCGTCGCGGCGAACGCCTGCCTTGCGCCTGCATCGGCATCGACGAACGCCGCACGCACCTCTTCGCCGACTTCGTACGAAGCGGCACCGATCGCGGGCCCGATCCAGGCGATCACGCGCGCGGGTTCGACGTGCAGCGCGTCCAGCGTCGCCTCGAGCACGCCGGCCGCGAGTCCGCGCCAGCCGGCGTGCGCGACGCCGATCGCGCGCGCGTCATCGCTCGCGAACAGCACGGGTACGCAGTCGGCGGTCAGCACCGCGAGCACGGCCGCGCCGCGCGACACGGCCGCATCGGCGACCGGTTCATCCGGTCCGTGCGCCGCATCCGCGTCGACGACGACGCTGCCATGCACCTGCTGCAACCAGATCGGCGCCGACGGCAAGCGCAACGCGTCAACGAGCGCGGCGCGGTTCGCCGCAACCGCGGCTGCATCGTCGCCACAGCGTGCACCGAGGTTCATGCGCCCGAACGGCGCGCGTGAATGGCCATCCATCTCGCGCGTCGCCACCGCCGCGCGCACGCCGGGCGGGGCCGGCCAGTCCGGAACGACGATTCCGCGCACCACCTGTTGCATGCGCAGGACTCAGCCCGCCTTCGCCGCGATGCGCGTGGCGAGCAGCACGCCGGCCGGCGTCAAGGTGATGCGGAAGCAGGCGCCACCGCCGGCGACCGGCACGTATTCGAGCGTGGCCTGGCTCGCCTCGCTCATCTGCTTGGCGAGGTAGAGGCCGAGGCCGGTGCCGTATTCGTGCGTGGTGTAGAACGGCTCGAAGATCTGCGCGGCGACCTTCGGCGGAATGCCCGGACCGCGGTCGATCACCTCGAGCAGCGGCGGGCCCTTCTCGCCCATCAGCCGCGCGACCACGCTGACGCGCGCGGGCTGGCCGGGCTGGCGGCCGTAGCGGATCGCGTTCTGCACGAGGTTCCAGACCACCTGCTGCAGGTGCTGCTGGTCGACCATCGCCTCGATCTGGCGGTTCTGCGTGACCGCGCGCAGGTGGTCGCCGCCGAGGTCGTTGGACTGCTTGTAGTCCTCGACGAACGCGAGCACCCACGCATTGAGGTCGATCGTCTCCGGCCGCGAGCGCTCGCGCCGCGAGAGCTGCAGGATGTTCTCCACCACGTCGTTCGCGCGCGTGCAGTGGTTGTTGATGATGTCGACGAGGCGCTTGTCCTCGGAGTTGAGGTCGGGCGACTCGGCGAGCAGCTGCGCTGAATAGCGGATCGCCGCCAGCGGGTTGCGGATTTCGTGCGCGATCGAGGCCGACAGCCGTCCGAGGGAGGACAGCGTCAGTTCCTCCGCGCGCCGCGACAGCAGCGAGGTGTCGTCGAGGAAGATCAGCACGTTGGTGTCGTCGTTCGGCGCGAGCCGCGTGAAGCGCGGAATCACCTCGGGCACGTCGGGCGCGAGCGCGATCGCGGTCTGGTCGGTCTTGCCCGAATGGCGCCAGTGGTAGAGGCGGCGCGAGAGTTCGGAGGCGACGGTGCCGAGTTCGCGCTGGTTCGGCGACGGGTTGCCGATCAGGTGCCAGGCCGACTCGTTGATGCGCAGGATGTGGTTGGCCTGGTCGACGAGCAGCACGCCGGTCTTCATGCGCTGGATGATCAGGTCGTTGATCTGCTCGAGGTTGAGCAGGTCGACGCCGCGCTGCGCCGCGAGGTCCTCGGTCGCGCGCATGTGGCCACCGAGGTAGCGCAGCAGCGCGCCGACGATGAAATACGCAACCACCACCGCGGCGGTCTCCACGCCGGAACGCTCGGCGCCGCCGGTGAGCTGGTTGTAGGCATACGGAATCGTCACGCCGAACGCCGCGATCGCGGCGAACAGGTAGGCGCGATGCGGCAGCAGCAGCGCGGCGATGCCGACGTTGACGAGCAGCATCATCGGCACGAGGTTGTGGCCCGACAGCGACACCAGCACCAGCGAGGCCGCGACGATGTCGACGAGCAGCGATGCGCTGATCGTGCCCACCAGGCGCATGCGCAGGCGCTCGGTGCCGATCAGCAGGCCGATCGCGGTCACGAGGTAGATCGCCGCGGCGATCTGCCCGAGCATCGGCCGCGACACCGTGACCCACTCGACCGCGAACGGCGTCGCGACGAGGCCGATGTAGATCACCGCCTCGAGGCAGCGATAGAGATTGAAGAAATAGAGTTCGCGGCGGGTGATGTCGCCCGGCGAGGCGGCCGTGCCGTGAGCTTTGGGGTCGGCGGTCACGAGCGGAGTATAAGAGCGGGGAATGGGGAATGGGGAATGATCAAGCCGGTCTCCGTTTGCCCGGTCAATAGCCAACCGCCGGAAGAGCCGGCGGATTGACGAAAACAGCGTCGCGACGGGTGCCTGGAACCCTTCCCGATTCCCCATTCCCCATTCCCGGCCTTAGAATACGGCCCCACTCCCGCGGCCGGCCGCTCGCCGCCGCTTCCCGGATTGCGTCCTGCGGCGCGCCTGCGCCGCGCTTCGCGCGTCCACGTGCAGAAGGTGTCCCCGAATGAATTTCCACGAATACCAGGCCAAGGAACTGTTCGCCGAGTACGGCATTCCGGTGCCCCCGGGCAAGGTCGCGTCGTCGCCGGAGCAGGCGGTCGAGGCGGCGCGCGCGCTCGGCGGCGAGCAGTGGATGGTGAAGGCGCAGATCCACGCAGGCGGTCGCGGCAAGGCCGGTGGCGTGAAATTCTGCAAATCGGTCGACGAGGTGAAGGCCGCCGCGGCCGGCATGCTCGGCCGCAACATGGAAACCTACCAGTCCGGCGGACGCGCGCTGCCGGTCAACCTCGTGCTCGTGACCGACGCGACCGACATCGCGAAGGAACTGTACCTGTCGATCCTCGTCGACCGCGGCAGCCGCACGGTCTCGTTCATCGCGTCCGCGCAGGGCGGCGTCGACATCGAGCAGGTCGCGCGCGAGACGCCCGAGGACATCCACACGATCGAGGTCAACTTCGTAGAAGGCCTGCAGCCCTACCAGTGCCGCAAGCTCGCGTTCGACATGGGCCTCAACGCGAAGCAGGCGAACCAGCTCACGAAGATCATGCTGGGCCTGTACAAGCTGTTCAACGAGAAGGACCTCGCGCTGGTCGAACTGAACCCGCTCGCGATCGTCGCCTCGGGCGACCTGATGGCGCTCGACGGCAAGGTCAACTCCGACGACAACGCCGAGTTCCGCCACCCCAGGCTCGCCGCGATGCGCGACGAGTCGCAGGAAGACGCGGCCGAAGCCGAGGCCGTGCGCAACAACCTCAACTACGTGACGATGGACGGCAACATCGGCTGCATGGTCAACGGCGCCGGCCTCGCGATGGCGACGATGGACGTGATCAAGCTCGCCGGTGGCGAACCCGCGAACTTCCTCGACGTCGGCGGCGGCGCGACCAAGGAGCGCGTGACCGAGGCGTTCAAGCTGATCCTTTCGTCGGACAAGGTGAAGGCGATCCTCGTCAACATCTTCGGCGGCATCGTGCGCTGCGACCTGATCGCCGAAGGCATCATCGCCGCGGTCAAGGAAGTCGGCCTCGAGATCCCGGTCGTCGTGCGCCTGCAGGGCACCAACGTGGAGAAGGGTCGCGAGCTGCTCGCCAACTCGGGCCTCGCGATCACGCCCGCCGACGATCTCAATGATGCCGCCCGCAAGGCGGTCGCCGCGGTCAAGGCCGCCTGAGCGAAGGACACGAACACATGAGCGTTTTGGTCAACAAGAACACCAAGGTCATCACCCAGGGCTTCACCGGCCAGCAGGGCACGTTCCACTCCGAGCAGGCGCTCGAATATGGCACCAAGCTCGTCGGCGGCGTGACGCCGGGCAAGGGCGGCAGCACCCACATCGGCCTGCCGGTCTACAACACCGTGCTCGACGCGGTGAACGACACCGGCGCCGACGCGTCGATGATCTTCGTGCCGCCGCCGTTCGCGGCCGACGCGATCCTCGAGGCGGCCGACGCGGGCATCAAGGTCATCGTCGCGATCACCGAAGGCATCCCGGTACTCGACATGCTGCGCGTCAAGAACGTGCTGCAGCAGTATCCGGACACCGTGCTGGTCGGCCCGAACTGCCCGGGCATCATCACGCCGGGCGAATGCAAGATCGGCATCATGCCGGGCCACATCCACAAGCCGGGCAAGGTCGCGATCGTGTCGCGCTCGGGCACGCTGACCTATGAAGCCGTGTTCCAGACCACCCACGTCGGCCTCGGCCAGTCGACCGTGATCGGCATCGGCGGCGATCCGATCAACGGCCTGAACTTCATCGACTGCCTCAAACTGTTCCAGGACGATGCGCAGACCGAAGGCATCATCATGGTCGGCGAGATCGGCGGCAGCGCCGAAGAGGAAGCGGCGGACTTCATCGCCGAGTACGTGACCAAGCCCGTGGTCGCGTTCATCGCGGGCGCATCCGCGCCGGCCGGCAAGCGCATGGGCCATGCGGGCGCGATCATCTCAGGCGGCAAGGGCACCGCGGCCGCGAAGTTCGAAGCGCTCGAGAAGGCCGGCGTCACGACCGTGAAGTCGCCCGCCGATCTCGGCGCGACGCTCGCGTCGAAGATGCAGTAATTTCCCTTGGCACCCGGTTGGCCGTCCCCCGTAGGCTGGACGGCCGAAGGCCGGCCCGCGCTCTTGGCTTGATGGCGAAAAATCAAGAGCGCCGGCCGCGCTACGCGCGTCCAGCCTACCCCACTGGCCGCCGGCTCCCCCGCCGGTTCATCCACACCCCCGCTACTGCGAGTACGATGCCTCCGCGCCGCGCTCGTCCTGGGAGGGGGTATGCGACGGTCACGCCTGCTGCTGTTCGTCATCGCGGTTCCGTTCGCCGTCGCGCTGCACGCGCAACCGTGGCCGAACGATCCATCGGACGGACCTTCCGTCACCGATCCCTCGGTCCCGCTGACCTATGTCGGCGGCGACGGCAGCGTCTCGCTCGGCATCAACGCCGACGGCGAAACCGAAGGCCAGCTGCTCGGCGTGTTCGCACGCAACGACGCGCGCGCGGTCGTCGGCCAGCTCTGGTGGGACCGCGCGGGTGCCGGCGGCGTCCAGACCGATTTCAACTGGCTCTGGGGCATGGACCCCGTCCGCGCGCGCGAGCAGCCTGGCGATGCGACGATCGCTCGCCTGACCTTCGCGCTCGACCAGAACGCCGAGCACGCACGCAAGGCCACGCTCGGCTTCGGCATCGAACGCCGCGAGTTTTCGCTCGAGGGCTATCTCGCGCGCGGCTTCGGTGGCGGACGCGCGGCCGGCACCATGACGCTGCTCGACGACCGGGTCCTGACCGGCAGCGACGCCGTCGGCGACTACGCGCAGCTCGAGACGACCGCGACCGAACTGCTGTTCGAGAGCCGCCCCTACGCCAACGAGTTCGGCGTGCAGCTCAGCCACGTGTTCGAGCCGCGCGCGATGCGCCTGCGCGGCGGCGCGAGCACCCAGGACGGCGACGGCGCGCGCGCGAACACGTTCTCGCTCGGCCTCGACACGCCGCTCGGCACCCGTGGCTGGGGCCTCAGCGCGCAGGCGGAGCAGGTGCGCCGCCTCGGCAGCGTCGACGGCGACGACGAGGACCTGCGCATTTCCGCGTACCTGCGCTACGAGTTCGGCCGCAATGGTGCATTCGCGCCGAGCGCGAACCTGCGCAATCCCGCCTGGATCTCACGCGCGATCGCACGCCCTTCGAGCTCGCACCCGCGCACGGTCGAAACCTACCGGCGCGTGCGCGACCGCGTCGTCCACGTGAGCCAGGGCCCGCGCGAGTACAGCAACCGCTACCCCATGGCGCAGGCCGACAGCGCGGCGACGCCCGCGGACGCCGCGGTCGTCATCGACGTGCTCGCCAATGACAGCGATCCCGATGGCGACGCGCTCGCCGTCGCCGCGGTCGGCGCGCCCGCGCACGGCACCGTCACGATCGCGGGCGGCATGCTCGCCTACGTGCCGGCACCGGGATATGCGGGCGTCGACAGCTTCAGCTACACCGTCGTCGATGCGCGCGGCGGCAGCGCGAGCGCGATCGTCACGATCACGATCGCGGGCGCGCCGAATCGCGCGCCGGTCGCGCTCGACGACAGCGCCTCGACGACGCCGGGCGCCGCGGTCGCGATCGATGTCCTCGCCAACGACAGCGACCCGGACGGCGACGCGATCGCGCTGCTTTCGGTGACGCCAGCGTCGAACGGCAGCGTCACGATCGTCGGCACGGGCGTGCGCTACGCGCCCGCGCCGGGCTTCAGCGGGATCGACCGCTTCGAGTACGCGATCAGCGACGGGCGCGGCGGCAGTGCGGTCGCGAGCGTGACCATCACGGTCGATCCGCTGCCGAACACGCCGCCGGTCGCGCTTGACGATGCCTCCACGACGGCGCAGGGCGTCGCCGTCGCGATCGCGGTGCTCGCCAACGACGCAGACGCCGACGGCGACGCACTCGCGATCATCGCGGTCGGCACGCCTGCCAACGGCAGTGCGACGATCGCGGGCGGCAGCGTGACCTATGCGCCGGCAGCCGGATTCGCCGGCGTCGACAGCTTCACCTACGCGATCAGCGACGGACGCGGCGGCAGCGCGGGCGCCATCGTCACGGTCACCGTCACGGCCGCGCCGAACACGCCACCGGTCGCGCTCGATGACGTGGCGATCGGCGCGCCCGGCGTCTCGACGCCGATCGACGTGCTCGCCAACGATACCGATGCGGACGGCGATCCACTTTCGATCGGCGCGGTGACGCAGCCCCTCGGCGGCACCGTCACGATCAACGGCAACCTGCTCGGCTACGCGCCGAACGCGGGGTTCACCGGCATCGACCGCTTCACCTACACGATCAGCGACGGACGCGGCGGCAGCGCGAGCGCGAACGTCGCGGTCACCGTGCCGGCGGCGCCGAACCAGCCGCCGGTGGCGATCGACGACGCCGGCAATGCGACGGCCGGCGCTTCGGTCGTGCTCGACGTGCTCGACAACGACTCGGACCCCGACGGCGACCCGCTCGTGATCGTCGGCGTCACCCCGCCCGCGAACGGCGTCGTCGTGTTCGACGCCACCTCGGTCACCTACACGCCCGCCGCGGGCTTCGTCGGCCCGGACGCGTTCACCTACACGATCGAGGATGGCCGCGGCGGCAGTGCGAGTGCGACCGTGACGGTGACCGTCAGCGCATTGCCGAACCAGCCACCGGTCCCCGTGCCCGATGCGGTCGTCACGCCGACCAACACGCCGATCACGATCGACGTGCTCGCGAACGACAGCGACCCCGACGGGGATCCGCTCACGATCATCGCGGTCACGCAGCCTGCCAACGGCACCGTATCGATCGTCAACGGCCAGGTCTACTACGCGCCGGACAACGGCTTCTTCGGCGCGTTCGACGTGTTCACCTATACCGTCAGCGACGGCCGCGGAGGCGTCGCGACCACCGACGTCGGCGTGTTCGTCAACGGCTGAGCGCCCGCGGCCGGACGGCCGCCTGCGCTTGGCGCTCTTCGTAGGCTGGACGGCCGCAGGCCGGCCGGCGCCCTTCGCGCGACACCTCAAGAGCGCCGGCCGGCCTGCGCGCGTCCAGCCTACGAGGCAGCGGATCTCGCGCGAGCGTCGAACCCGCCGACCACCTCGACGAATGCATTCATGCACACGACGTAAACTAGGCGAATGCCCACACTCCGCATCGCCCTCGCCCAGTTCGACTTCCCGGTCGGCGCGCTCGCGCGCAACGAACAGCGCATCGCCGAACTCATCGCCGACGCGCGCGATCGGCACCGCGCCGATGTCGTGCTGTTCCCCGAACTTGCGCTCAGCGGCTATCCACCCGAAGACCTGCTGCTGCGCCCGGCCTTCCTCGCCGAATGCCATGCGTCGATCGCGCGCATCGCGGCCGGCGTGCACGGGATCGTCGCGGTGGTCGGCTGGCCCGAGGCCGCGGGGGCAGTCGTCTACAATGCGGCGAGCGTGCTGCGCGAGGGCGCGATCGCGCACACCTATCGCAAGCGCGAGCTGCCGAACTACGCGGTCTTCGACGAGCGCCGCTACTTCGAGGTCGATCCCGATGGCGGCACGTGCGTGTTCGACGTCGGCGGCGTTCGCGTCGGCGTGGTCATCTGCGAGGACGTCTGGTTCGCCGAGCCGATCGCCGACACCGCGCGCGCGGGCGCCGAACTCGTGCTGGTGCCGAACGCCTCGCCGTTCGAGCGCGACAAGCACGCACAGCGCGATGCCCTGCTCGCTTCGCGCGTCGCCGAAACCGGACTCGCGGTGGCCTACCTCAACCTCGTCGGTGGCCAGGATGCGCTGGTGTTCGACGGCGCATCGGTGCTCGCCGACGGCGATGGCCATGTGCATGCGGCGGCGCGCGCGTTCGAGGATGCGTGGCTGATCGCCGATTTCGATTCCGCCTCGCGCCGTTTCGCCCCGATCGACTGGCCCGAAGACGGCGACGAGGGTCGCGACTCGCTGGCGTGGCGCGCGGTCGTGCGCGGCACGCGCGACTACTTCCGCAAGAACGGGTTCAGGCAGGCGTGGATCGGGCTGTCGGGCGGCATCGATTCCGCGCTGGTGCTCGCGGTCGCGATCGACGCGATCGGCGCGGCGAACGTCACCGGCGTGCGCATGCCGTCGCGCTACACCTCGGGGCTCAGCAACGACCTCGCCGACGAACAGGCGCGCGCGGCCGGCGTTCGCATCCTCACCGTGCCGATCGAAGCGCCGTTCGAGGGTTTCCTCGCGGCGCTCGCGCCGGCATTCGAAAGACAAGCCTCCGACACCACCGAGGAAAACCTGCAGTCGCGCAGCCGCGGCGCGATCCTGATGGCGCTGTCGAACAAGTTCGGCGGGCTCGTGCTCACGACCGGCAACAAGAGCGAGTACGCGGTCGGCTACGCGACGATCTACGGCGACATGTGCGGCGGCTACGCGCCGATCAAGGACCTTTACAAGACCGAGGTGTTCGCGCTCGCGCGCTGGCGCAACACGATCGGCGGCGCGCCCGTGATCCCGCCCGCGGTGATCGACCGCCCGCCGTCGGCGGAACTGCGCGACAACCAGACCGACCAGGACTCGCTGCCGCCCTACGACGTGCTCGACGCGATCCTGCTGCGGCATGTCGACCAGGAGCAGTCACTCGACGAGATCGTCGCCGCGGGCTTCGACGCCGCGGTGGTCGAGCGCGTGCTGCATCTCGTGCGCATCAGCGAATGGAAGCGCCACCAGGCCGCGCCGGGCCCGAAGGTCTCGCGCCGCGCGTTCGGGCGCGAGCGGCGGTATCCGATCACGTCGGGGTGGCGCTGACCGCCAGCGCGGCATTCGTAGGCTGGACGACCGAAGGTCGGCCGGCGCCTTTCGCGCGATACCGCAAGTGCGCCGGCCGCGCTGCGCGCGTCCAGCCTACCAGGCAGTCGGCAGCCGATTTCGCACGAACCCGCCGCTGCGCGTGCCTTCGCAGGCTGGACGGCCGCAGGCCGGCCGGCGCCTTTCGCGCGATACCGCAAGAGCGCCGGCCGCGCTGCGCGCATCCAGCCTGCGAACGCGCCGCAGTCGGCGCGACGATCAGTTCCGCGTCAGCGGCAACAGCTTCCACCAGCTCGACGGGTAATCCGGCCACTTGCCCTTGAGCGCGGGATGCTCGGGGTAGTTGAGTTCCAGCACGCGCCGCGTGTCGCCGGCGAGGTCCTGCTGGCCGAGGCGCTCGTAGCTCTGCATCATCACCGCGAGTGCATCGCCCGCGTGCGGCGACTGCGGGTAGGTTTCGATGATCGCCTTGGCGCGGTTCGACGCGGCCACGTAGGCGCCGCGCTTGAGGTAGTACAGCGCGATGTTGAGCTCCGAGCGCGCCATCATGTTGCGCAGGTAGATCATGCGCTGGCGCGCGTCGGGCGCATAACGGCTCGAGGGATAGCGGCTGACCAGCGCGCCGAAATCGTCGAACGACTGGCGCACGTTGGCCTGGTCGCGGCGCGTCATGTCCTGGCCGATGTAGCGTTCGAGGAAACCGGCCGAGCGGTTGAAGTTGATCAGGCCGCGCAGGTAGTAGGCGTAGTCGACGTGGCGGTGCGTCGGGTAGGTCTTGATGAACCGGTTCACCGTCGAGTACGCGTCCTCGGGCTTGTGGTCCTTGTACTGCGCGTACGCGAGGTTCAGGTGCGACTGCTCGGTGTACGGGCCGAACGGGAAGCGCGAGATCAGGCGCTGGAACGTGCGCATCGCGAGATCGTGGTTGCCGCCGTCGAGCGCGCTGACGCCGCGCTGGTACAGCTGCTCGACCGGCAGCGTCTCCATCGGGTCGCCCTTGCCGCCGCGCTTGAACCACGAGCAGCCGGAGAGGGCCGCGATGAGCGCGACGAGGGCGATGCGCAGGACGATGCGTGTGGCAGGGGAGACTCGCATGCGGGGGGCAGGCTCTGCGATGATGGAAGGGAAGGCCGTAGGCCCGGCAGCGCGGGCCCGTCGAGGTGGAACCTCGGGTCCCGGCGCGAAACAAGGATCATAACCCGAACCTCGCCCGGGCTGGAAACGCGCCGGCGGCAGGACCTTTCCGCATGACCGAACCCGTCACCCGCCTGAACGCGACCGTGCCCGACGAACTGGCCGGGCGTCGCTTCGACCAGGTCCTGGCCGAACTGTTCCCGGATTTCTCGCGCTCGCGCCTGACCGCCTGGGTCAAGTCCGGCGACGTGCTGCTCGGCGGCGAGCGCGCGATCCCGCGCCAGATCGTGCGCGGCGGCGAGCGGATCGAGCTCGTGGTGAAGCTCGAGCGCGAGATCGGCGCCGAGCCCGAGGCGATCGAGCTCGAGATCGTGCATGAGGACGCCGACGTGATCGTCGTGGCCAAGCCGCCCGGCCTCGTCGTGCACCCGGGCGCCGGCAACCGCGCGGGCACGATGCAGAACGCCCTGCTCCACCACGATCCGGCCCTCGCGAACATCCCGCGCGGCGGCATCGTGCACCGGCTCGACAAGGACACGTCCGGCCTGCTCGTGGTCGCGCGCAGCATGCGCGCGCACACCGCGCTGGTCGAGCAGCTGTCGGCGCGCGACATGCACCGCCAGTACCTCGCGATCGTCTACGGCGCGATGGTCGCGGGCGGCCGCGTCGACGAGCCGATCGGCCGCCATCCGCGCGACCGCCTCAAGCAGGCCGTGCGCGAGGACGGTCGCGAGGCGATCACGCACTATCGCGTGCGCGAGCGCTTCCGCGCGATGACCCTGGTCGAATGCCGCCTCGAAACCGGCCGCACCCACCAGATCCGCGTGCACATGGCGCACGTGCGCCATCCGCTGGTCGGCGACTCCCAGTACGGCGGCCTGCTGCGCCTGCCCAAGGGCGCGAGCCCTGCGCTGGCCGAGGCGCTGCGCGGCTTCAGGCGCCAGGCACTGCACGCCGAGCGGCTCGAATTCGTGCACCCGAAGACCGGCAAGCCCGCTGCGTTCGAAGCGCCGCTGCCGGCCGACATGCAGGCGCTGCTCGCCGCGCTGCGCGAAGACGAGGCCGCCGCGCGCGCGGGTTGACCGCCTGCCCTCGCCCGACGCCGCTGCGGCTTCCCCCGCTTGCGGGCGAAGATGCCGCGAAGCGGCAGAAGCGGGCGCTCCTGATCTTCGCGTGGCCAGCGAGCAGCAAAAGCGTCCCTCTTCCGCCCCTGCGGCGCACCTTCCCCCGCGAGCGGGGGAAGGGAGAGCCTACGTCCCCGATGCGCGCGGCTTTGCGTTGCCGCACGCCGCGCTTTACCCTTGCGATACGCCATCCTGCGCGACCGAGTCCCCCGACGGCATGAGCAAGCATCACGCACTCGTCATCGACGACGAACGCGACATCCGCGAATTGCTGACCCTGACGCTCGGTCGCATGGACCTGATCGTCGAGACCGCCGCGACCGTCGCCGAAGCGCGCGAACGCCTCGCGGGCCGGCGCTACGCACTGTGCTTCACCGACATGCGCCTGCCCGATGGTTCCGGCCAGGAGATCATCGCGCTGATCGCCGCGCAGTATCCCGAGACGCCGGTCGCGATGATCACCGCGTACGGCAACGTCGACGCGGCCGTCGATGCGCTCAAGGCCGGCGCGTTCGACTTCGTCTCCAAGCCCGTCGACATCAGCGTGTTGCGGCGCCTGGTGCAGACCGCGCTGAAACTTTCGGAAGAAAAGAAGACCGAGCAGGCGACCAGCGGCGGCAAGCTCATCGGCGACTCGGTGCCGATGGTCGAACTGCGCGCGACGATCGGCAAGGTCGCGCGCAGCCAGGCGCCGGTCTACATCTCGGGCGAATCGGGCACCGGCAAGGAACTCGTCGCGCGCCTGATCCACGAACTCGGCCCGCGCTCGGGCGCGCCGTTCGTGCCGGTCAATTGCGGCGCGATCCCGTCCGAACTCATGGAAAGCGAATTCTTCGGCCACAAGCGCGGCAGCTTCACCGGCGCGCAGGCGGACAAGGACGGCCTGTTCCAGGCGGCGCACGGCGGCACGCTGTTCCTCGACGAGGTCGCGGAACTCCCGATGCACATGCAGGTGAAGCTGCTGCGCGTGATCCAGGAAAAAGCCGTGCGCCCGATCGGCGCGCGCGCCGAGATCGGCGTGGACGTGCGCATCCTCTCGGCCACGCACAAGAACCTCGCGCGACTCGTGGAGCTCGGCTCGTTCCGGCAGGACCTGTTCTACCGCATCAACGTGATCGAACTGAAGGTGCCGCCGCTGCGCGACCGACGCGACGACATCCCCAAGCTCGCCGGCCGCGTGCTCGACCGCCTCGCGCGCGACAACGGCAACCCGCCTGCCCGCCTCGAACCCGAGGCGCTCAAGACGCTGCTGTCCTATGACTTCCCGGGCAACGTGCGCGAGCTCGAGAACGTGCTCGAACGCGCGGTCGCGCTGTGCGAGAACAACAGCATCGGCGCCGGCGACCTGCGCCTCGCGGCCGGCGAACGCACCGCGAGCGCCGCGGCCGAGAACTGGGCCAACACGCCGACGCCGCCGTCAGCGCACTGGAGCGACGAGCCGCAACCACCGGCCTCGCCGATGCGCATGCCCGAGCCGCCGGAAGACGAGGGCTTCCCGAGCGACCTCGCCGCCGCAGTCGCCGAAACCGAACGCGCCGCGATCATGAAGGCGCTCGAGGCGACCCGCTGGAACCGCACCGCCGCCGCCAAGCAACTCGGCCTCACGTTGCGCCAGTTGCGCTATCGGCTCGAGAAGCTCGGGATCGAGTAGAGGCGCGAAGCCTGTTGCCCAGGGTCTCGTAGGCGGGACGGCCGCAGGCCGGCCGGCGCTCTTGCTTCGTGGTCTGGACCACGCCAAAGAGCGCCGGCCGCGCTGCGCGCGTCCAGCCTACAAAAGCGAAAGAGGTGGCGAAGCCCGTAGGCTGGACGGCCGAAGGCCGGCCGGCGCCTTTCGCCCGAAGGTATCTCGCGAGGAGCGGCCGGCCGCGCTGCGCGCGTCCAGCCTACATGTGCGCGCTCGCATCGCCTACGGGCGGCGACGCGGCGAGGGCGGAGAATCGACCGCCCATCGAACGGAATCATTCATGCGCACCTGGAAGCGTCTGTACCGTCCGGGAGGAACATACTTCTTTACCGTCGTCACTGCTCGTCGCGAACCGTGGTTCGGCGATCCGATGCACGTGCAATGCCTCCGCTATGCGCTGCGCGAGACACGAGCCTCGCATCCGTTTGCAATGGTCGCGTTCGTGATCCTCCCCGATCACCTGCACTGCATCTGGACCCTGCCCGACCACGAGCACGACTTTTCCCTGCGCTGGGCGCTGGTGAAGAAGCGTTGCAAGGCCCGAATGATCGCTCTGGCGCCTTCCATGCGCGGCCAACCCATCTGGCAGCCGCGCTTCTGGGAACACCACATTCGCGACGAGCGCGATTTCATGCGCCACCTCGATTACATCCA
The DNA here is from genome assembly GCA_004143945.1 of Lysobacteraceae bacterium. Taxonomy (GTDB): domain Bacteria; phylum Pseudomonadota; class Gammaproteobacteria; order Xanthomonadales; family Rhodanobacteraceae; genus Dokdonella_A. The sequence goes on along the minus strand of SEHB01000014.1, from coordinate 3,727 downwards.
TTACAACCCGGTCAGGCATGGGTACGCCGCGAGCGCTCGCGATTGGCCATGGTCGAGCTTTCCAAAGTTCGTTCGCGGCGGCGCGTACGACGCCGACTGGGGCCAGGTCCGCCCCGCTTCGGTGGACGGGATGTCCGCCGAATGACCGCTCGCACGTGATCTTGGCCGCGAGGGAATGTCAGGATGGTTCAGGGCCCGGAGCGCCTGCGCCATGGATACCGCGCGAAGAGCGGCCGGCCGCGCTGCGCGCGTCCAGCCTACAAAGGCGAAGAGATCGCGAACCTCGTAGGCTGGACGGCCGCAGGCCGGCCGGCGCTCTCGCTTCCCGCCACGCGCGCCAAGAGCAGCCGGCCGCGCTGCGCGCGTCCAGCCTACTCCACATCCCCAGGCCCACGCGTCGGCAACTGCTCGAACTGCGGGCGGAACGCTTCGCCGAACGCGTTGCGGAGCACCGCGACGATCGCGGTCCAGGCGTCGGTCTTCGCATCGCCGATTCGGCCGCTGAATTCGATGCGCGTCGCGAACTGGTCGGCTTCGGGATTCTTGAACAGGTTCTGCAAGCCGCCCGCAAGGGCTTCCCACGCGGCCCGCAGCGGGTTGTCGCCCTGCTCCACGATGTCCTGCTTCCAGTTGAAGATGCGCACGTGTCGCAGCAGCGGCTTGGCGTAGCCGGTGATGCGTCCGTCCCTGACGTCGAGCTGCATCACGAAGTCGCCGCTGCCCGATTCCGCGTCGAGCTTCGCGTAGGCCTGCAGGAAATCGTTCGCGCGCGTGAGGTCGATGCCGGTGGCCTTGAAGTCGAGCCTGAAGTCGCGCAGCGACTCGTACGGATCGAACGCGGCCTTGACCTCGAGCGGCGCGCTGCCGAGCACCTTCGCCGTCGCCTCGAGCGATGCGGGCCGCGCGCCGCCCCCGCGCACGTTCGTAAGGTGGGTGACGACGCCGTTGAACTGCGTCGCCTCGATGTTCACGCGCGGCCTCGAGGCCGGATTGCGGAAGCGCACGACGCCATCGCGCACGCGCACTTCGTCGAGCCGGAACGGCATCAGCGACTCGAGTTGTCGGCGCCAGTCCACGCCGCCGCCATTGTCGCGCAGGCTGCCGTCGACGAAGTTGATCTCGGGCCGCTCGAACGTCGCGTTCGCGACGATGCCGCCTTCGAGCAGCGCGCGCCATTTCACCGACAGGTCGAGCCGCGGCGCATCCAGCAGCGGCGGCGCCTTCGCGTTGCGGCGCACGATGCGCAGGCCTTCGATCGTGTACGCGCCTCGCCACAGGTGCAGGTCGATGCCCGCGAGTTCGCCGTGGTAGTCGCCCATGCGGTCGAGTCGCGCGTTGACCTCGCGCTCGACGACCGAAGGCAGCGCCAGGCGCAGCGCGACGAGCACGGCGACGAGCGCGAGCAACACCCACGGCCAGCGCCGGCCCACACGCGCGTTCACTGCTTCGCGTCCTTGCGTACTGCATGCTCGACCGGCCGGATCTCCTCGCCGTGCGCGGCGAGCCAGGCCTGGACGAGTTCGGCGCCGAAGAAGAAGATCGCCGAGGAGTAGTACACCCACACGAGCAACACCACGAGCGAACCTGCCGCACCGTACGCCCCGCCGACGTCGCCGCTCGCGAGGTAGAGCCCGATCACCCACTTGCCGATGCCGAACAGCACCGCGGTCACGACGCCGCCCCACGCGGCCGTGCGCCATGGCAGGCGCGCATCGGGCAGGTAGCGGAACAGCAGCGCGAACAGCCCCGCGAACACGATCACGCTGATCGCCTGGTTCAGCACGTCCCAGACCGGACCGGTGCGCGTCAGCAGCAGGCCGAGCAGCGCGCTCGCGAGCAGCGATGCGATCAGCACGAATGCGATCGCGGCGATCACGCCGATCGACAGGAAACGCCTGCGGATCCAGCCCCAGATCGCATTCTGCGGCTTCGCCTGGATGCCCCAGAGCGTGTTGAGCGAGGACTGCAGCTGCGCGAACACCGTGGTCGCGCCGACGATCGAGGTGCCGATGCCCAGCAACCCCGCGAGGCTGCCGAGCGCGGGGCGTTCGTTCGCGCTCTCGACCACGGCCTGCGCGGCGAGCCGCGCATCTTCGCCCGCGAGTGCACCGAACTGCCCGAGCATCGCGTCCTGCGCACCCGGCGCGAGCGAGCCACTCGCCCACACCGCAAGCACCAGCAGCGGCGCGAACGAGAGCAGCGTGTAGAACGAGAGCGCCGCGCAGAGCGTCAGCGCGTCGTCGGCGATGAAGGATTTCACGGCGCGGACGACGACCTGCGGCACGGTCGCCGACCTCCGCTTCGCGGACTTCGGTGTCGGCATGCCTGCAATCTGGTGGGGCCACGCTTAAGCTTCGGTGACTGCGCGCGACCTCACCCGTGGGCTGGACGGCCGCAGGCCGGCCGGCGCCTTTCGCTCATCGGTTGGAACACGCGAAGAGCGCCGGCCGCGCTGCGCGCGTCCAGCCTACGAAAGCACCCGCCTCATGCCCATCGTAGGCTGGACGGCCGAAGGCCGGCCGGCGCTTTATGCCTTTCGACCAAACCAGCCAACAGCGCCGCGCTGCGCGCGTCCAGCCTGCGCGAGCAAGACGGCCCTGCTTTGATCTTTTGCATCGACCCCGCTATTTTTTCGGGCCTGTCCAATACCGGGTTCAATGCGATGTCGCGCTGGAAGGCTGCCGGTCTCCACCTTTCGATCAGCGCATTGATCGGCCTCATCACGGCCGCACTCGTGTTCGGCGTCTGGTTCCCGCCGCCGTACAGCCATGCGGCAGGCGCGGACCGGCTGATCCTGCTGCTGCTCGGCGTCGACATCGTGGTCGGGCCGCTGCTGACCCTGATCGTGTACCGCCACGGCAAGTGGGGCATGCGCTTCGACCTCTGGGTAATCGCGCTGCTGCAGGCGGGCGCGTTCCTCTACGGCATGTCGGTCGTGCTCGGGTCGCGCCCGGTGTTCGTGGTCGGAGCGATCGACCGCTTCATGCTGGTGCCCGCCGATGCGCTCGACGACGAGGACCTCGCGCAAGGCAGCCGCCCCGAGTTCCGTCGCCGTTCGTGGACCGGGCCGATCGTCGTCAACGCGCTGCGCCCCGACGACCGCTCCGAACGCAGCGACCTGCTCTTCAGCGGCGTCGGGGGCAAGGACATCGAGCTGTTCCCGAAGTACTACGCCGATTACGCGACCCACGCGAAGCCGCTGCTCGAACGCGCGCATCCGCTCTCGATGCTGATGGAGAAACCCGGCGCGCGCGCCGCAGTCGAGGCCTGGCTGGCCGACGAAGGCCGCAGCGCGGACGACACCGTGTGGCTGCCGCTGGTCGGACGTGACGCGGACATGTCGGTGCTGCTCGACCGCAAGGACGGCCGCGTGCTCGACGCGCTTGCAATCGATCCGTGGTAGCGGAAGAGCGCCCTCATCCGCCCCTGCGGGGCACCTTCCCCCGCTAGCGGGGGAAGGGAAAGGCGCGTGACTGATGCCTCTGCTTCCCCCGCTTGCGGGGGAAGATGCCGCGCAGCGGCAGAAGGGGGCCGCTCTTGGTCTTGATCCTGTCCCGCCCTGATCTTGATCGTGCACCACCCCGATCGCGTATCCTCGCCCGGACTTGCGGGAGGAAGATCATGGCGGAAGGGGATCGCGCGCCCCGCTGGCTGGGGCCGGCAGCGCTGTTCGTGTTCGCGTTGTCGGGCTGCTCGGGCCTGATCTACCAGTCGATCTGGTCGAAGT
>SEHB01000009.1 GCA_004143945.1 Lysobacteraceae bacterium | reverse complement strand
GTTCCGCGCCCTCCACTCGCGATCACCGACGTGGCGATCGTCGACGACGACGAGATCGCGCTGCTCAGCGACGAACCGATGCCTTCGGTGAATCCGCCGATGTTCGAGATCGAGCGGCTGCCGCTGTACCACGCGGCGGAGCCGACCGCCGCGGCTGCGGCGGCGGGGCCGATCGCGGCGGCGAGGCGGTCGGCCCAGGTCTTCTCGATTTCGAGCGCGAGGGCGTGCGGCAGCAGGCGCTGGAACTCGTCGGGCGTCATCGGCGGCGCCTTCTGCGCGGCGAGGTCGTCGCGTTCGGCGACGCCGAGGTAGAGGCGCAGGCCTTCGATGCGGTCGAGCACCTTGCGGCCTTCGGGCGTCGGTGCCTTCATGAGCTTGAAGAACAGCACGTTGGTCAGGACCGCGGCGACCACGACGAGCGCGAAGCCGACGCCGACGAGCGCCGCGAACGCGACGAACCCGACCACCTCGCCGACCAGGAACGGCAGCGAGAACAGCGTGAGGAACAGCGCGGCGATGTAGCCGCCGACGCCGCGGCCGTCGCGCCAGGCGCGCACGACGCCGCTGCCGAGCGCGACCACGCCGATGCTCCAGAACGAGAGCCACACCAGCAGGAACAGGCCGCCCGCGCGCTGCTCGCCGCCGCCGAACATCCAGAGGCCGAAGCCGAGCGAGGCTAGCGCGAGCAGCGTGCCGATCACGCCGTAGCGCGTGTTGACATTGAAGTAGCGGCCCTCGTTTTCCTTGTCGAGCACCTTGCGGTGCGCGTCGCGCGCGCCGCCGACGCGCTTGTGCTCGGTGCGCTTGAGGTCGAGCGTGCGGCCGCCGGCGAACACCGCGTCGAGCAGCGCGCGCTGCGCGGGCGGCCATGAGCCGCCGCCGGTGCTTTCTCGATGCAGGCTGTACTCGCCATCACGCTCGCGTATCGTGAGCGCGCCGTTGCGCGCGAGGTCGACGAGGTCGGCCGCGAAGCAGCGTTCGTCGTAGCCCATCTTCTCGATGTGGCGCAGCGCGCCGGGAGTGAGGTTCGCGGGCGCTTCGTACTGCGGCACGATCACGCCGGGCCTCGGGTCGCGCCCGACGCGCAGCCACTGCATAAGGTAATAGAGCCACAGCAGCGCGAGGCCGCCTGCGGCGACGAGCAGCGCGGCGTTGTCCTCGAGGAACCAGTCGCGTCGTTCGGCGTCGGTCGGCGCGGCAACCACGCCCTTCGGGAACGTGACGACGAGGGTGAGTCCTTCCTCGGGCGCGAGCGCGCGCGTGGTGCGGATCGAAGCGCGTGATTCGCCTTCGATGTTCGCGACGTAGTCCTGGCCCTTGGCGCCTTGCGGCCCGGTGTAGCCTTCCATGTGCATCGCATCGGCCGCGACGCCGGGCGGAAGCGTCACTTCGGCGCTCGCGCTGTCGATCGGGAATGCCCAGCCGTTGCCGGTCACGTTCCAGTAGAGCTCGTCGTGGTCGGCGAAGAAGCCGAGCTGGCGACGCGTGCGGTAGCTGAAGTCGTAGCGGTGCTCGCCGTGTTCGAGCATCACCGATTCGCTGCCGAAGTAGACGCGCACGCCGTTGCCGCGGGATTCCGTGTGGAACGGTTCCTCTTTCCCGTCGCGCGTGACCGAAACGGGCTCGAACTCGACCTTGACGCGATTGCCCGCGCCGTCGCGGTAGGTGGTCGGGAAGTCGCGGTAGATGCCGCGCTGGATGCGGTCGCCTTCGGCGCGCACGCGGATCGTTTCGGTCACCTGCATGCCGGCGTCCGCGGCGACCTCGATCGCGCTGTGGAACTCGAGAATGCGTTCGTCGGCATTCGCAGCGGCGGCGATGCCGAGCAGGCAGGCGCCGAGGGCGAGGGCGATGCGGTTCATGCGGGGGCCTGCTGTACGTCGCCGCCGTGGCGGTAGAACTCGGCTTCCCGGAAGCGCGCGAGGCGCGCGACGATCACGGACGGGAAGGTCTGGATGCGGTTGTTGAGCTCGCGCACCGAGCCGTTGTAGAAGCGGCGCGCGTACTGCAGGTGGTTCTCGATGTCGACGAGGTCGCGCTGCAGCGCGAGGAAGTTGTCGCTCGCCTTGAGGTCGGGGTACTGCTCCTGCAGCGCGAAGATGCGGTCGATCTGCTGCGCGAGTTCGTCCTCGAGCGCGGCCTTGTCGCGCAGCTTCGCGGCCGACATCGCGCGCGTGCGCAGTTCGGTCAGCAGCGTGAGCGTGCTGCGCTCGTGCGCGGCGTAGCCCTGCACCGCGGCGACGAGCTGAGGCACGAGGTCGTGCCGGCGCGTGAGTTGCACGTCGATGTCGCTCCACGCGGCGCGCACCTGGTTGCGCGCGGCGACGAGGTCGTTGAACAGCACCACCACGACGGTGACGACGAAGAATGCGATCGCTGCGACCCACCAGACCAGCATCTGCCTGTCCTCTCCCGGCGCAGCCGTCATTATGAACAATGTCGTGACGGGTAACGGAAGGGGTGGGTGTGCGGGGACACGCGTGGGGTGCGGATGCGCGGGCGGTGGGGCTCGCCGCTGCGCGGCTGCGACCCACCCTACGCGGCTGCGACCCACCCTGCGCGGCTGCGACCGACCCTGCGGGGCTGCGAGCGACCGTTCGGGCTGCGACGCATCTGCCTGGCTGCCGGCATCGGGTACGATGCGCGCATGGACGAGCCGCAGACCACCCATTTCGGATACCGCGACGTGCCCGAGGCCGACAAGGCGCGCCTCGTCGGCGAGGTGTTCACCTCGGTCGCGCGCAGCTACGACGTGATGAACGACCTCATGTCGTTCGGCCTGCACCGCGTCTGGAAGCGCCTGTTCGTCGCGACCAGCGGCGTGCGCGAGGGCGACCGCGTGCTCGACCTCGCGGGCGGCACCGGCGACATCGCGGCGCTGCTGCTGCCGAAGGTCGGCGCGAGCGGCAGCGTCGTGGTCGGCGACATCAATGGCGACATGCTGCGCGTAGGCCGCGACCGCCTGCTCGACCGCGGCTTCGTGCGCGGGCTCGACTGGGCCCGCATGGACGCCGAGGCGCTGCCGTTCCCCGACAAGAGCTTCGACTGCGTGACGATGGCGTTCGGCCTTCGCAACGTGACGCACAAGGAGCGCGCGCTCGCCGAGATCCACCGCGTGCTGAAGATCGGCGGTCGCGCACTCGTGCTCGAGTTCTCGGCGGTGAAGTCGCCGCTGCTGAAACCGCTCTACGACTTCCACTCGTTCGAGGTGCTGCCGCGCATCGGCCGCCTCGTCGCGGGCGACGAGGCGAGCTATCGCTACCTCGCCGAATCGATCCGGAAGCATCCCGACCAGGCCACACTGAAGGCGATGATGGAGGCGGCCGGCCTCGCGCGCGTGGACGTGCGCAACCTCAGCGCGGGCATCGTCGCGATCCATCGCGGCTATCGGATCTGAGCCCGCGCGCGGGCGCGGCTTTTCGGCGACAATCGGGCGGTTTCCCGCCTGCATTGGAGCCTCCATGACGCTGCCACGCCTCGCGCTCATCGCCGCGGTGCTGATCGCCCCGACCGCGTACGCCGCCCCTGATCCGAACAGTTACGCGAACTCCGACCAGGTGCGCGTGCGCAAGCTCGCGCTCGACCTCGCGGTCGATTTCGACAAGCACGAGATCGCGGGCACCGCCAGCCTGCAGCTCGACTGGAAGGACCCGTCCGCGCGCGAACTCGTGCTCGACACGCGCGATCTCACGATCGAGAAGGTCGAGGCATTCCGCATCGGCGGCGGTCCGTATGCGGCGAAGTTCCGCCTCGATCCGCGCGACCCGATGTACGGCTCGGCCCTGCACATCGAACTCGACGGACCGGCGCCCGAAGTGCGCATCCGCTACCGCACCGCGCCGACCGCCTCGGGCCTGCAGTGGATGGGCGCCGAGCTGACCGCGAACAAGAAGCACCCGTTCCTGTTCTCGCAGTCGCAGGCGATCCATGCGCGCAGCTGGGTGCCGCTGCAGGACACGCCGGGCGTGCGCTTCACCTACAGCGCGCGGATCAAGGCACCGAAGGCGCTGCGCGTCGTGATGAGCGCAGACAACGATGCGAAGCACGCGCTCGATGGCGACTTCCGCTTCGAGATGAAGCAGCCGATCCCCTCCTACCTGCTCGCGATCGCGGTCGGCGACCTCGACGTGCGCGAGACCGGTCCGCGCACCGCGGTGTATGCCGAACCCTCGGTGGTCGAGAAGGCCGCGAAGGAGTTCGAGGACACCGAGAAGATGATCGTCGCGGCCGAGAAGCTCTACGGGCCGTACCGCTGGGATCGCTACGACCTGCTCGTGCTGCCCGCGAGCTTCCCGTTCGGCGGCATGGAGAACCCGCGCCTGACGTTCGCGACGCCGACCGTGATCGTCGGCGACAAGAGCCTGACCTCGCTGATCGCGCACGAGCTCGCGCATTCGTGGTCGGGCAACCTCGTGACCAACTCCACCTGGAAGGACATCTGGCTCAACGAAGGCTTCACGACGTATGTCGAGGGCCGCATCGTCGAGGCGGTGTTCGGGCGCGAACAGACCGAGATGGAAGAGGTGATCAGCCAGTTCGGCCTCGCCCAGGACATGAAGACGATGGAGCCGTTTGCGCAGCGGCTCGCGCTCGACCCGCTGCTCGGACGCGATCCCGACGAGGCGCTGTCGGACATCGCCTACATCAAGGGCGCGTGGTTCCTGCAGTTCCTCGAGCGGCGCATCGGTCGCGCGGAGTTCGATGCGTTCCTGCGCGGTTACTTCGATGCGCATGCGTTCCAGAGCATCGACAGCGCGACGTTCGCGGCTTATGCAAAGGACAACCTGCTCGCCAAGCACCCGGGCAAGGTCAGCGAAGCCGAGTTCGATGCGTGGCTGCACGCACCGGGCATCCCGTCGATCGCCGAGCCCGCGCATTCGGCGCGCTTCGACGTCGTCGACGCCGCCCGCGCGGACTGGCTCGCGGGCGAACGCGCGCCGTCGGACATCGCGACCGGCAAGTGGAGCACGCAGGAGTGGGTGCGCTTCCTCGAAGGCATGCCCGAAAAGCTCGCGCCCGCACAACTCGCGGCGCTCGACGCGGCGGTCCATTTCACCGGCACGCCGAACGGCGAGATCGCGATGCGCTGGTATCCGCTCGCGGTGCGCAGCGGCTACGCCGAAGCGCGGCCCGCGATGGAAACCTTCCTCGTCGGCATCGGCCGCCGCAAGCTCGTGATGCCGACCTGGCAGGCGCTCGCGGCGACGCCCGGCGGCCTCGCGTTCGCGCGCGGCGTGCTCGCGAAGGCGAAGCCCGGCATGCATCCGATCACCGCGAGCTCGGTGGAGAGCACGCTCGACAAGGCCAAGCCCTAGCGCGGAACGTGCGGGCGGGACGCGCGGCGCGACGGGATGTCGCAGCTTTTGCGACGTCGCGTCCGCACCATCCGCTCCGCATCGGATGCCGTCTTCGCCCCAGGGATGGGGCGTCCTCGCAAGTGGTTTCCTCGCGCGGCGCCGCCGTCACGGCGCCGCGCTTTTTTTGCTCGTCGCGCCATGATGGAACTGGCGCAATCCCGAGCCAGAACAACAGCCTGGAAACAAAGTATCGACGTGCGGTCGTCGAAAGGCAGATCTTCAGTGCTGGCGCTGCATCTATGGGCATTGGCTGGTGCACAAGGATGGTCTCTGGCCGTAATTCCTTCTTCGAGAGGCGATCTCACGGACGACTCCATGAGAATGGAGGTGTGACTTCGTCAGCGTCAGTCAAGCCTCGTCGCATCGACCAATGAAACGCAGCCCGACACCGGCTTCCGTGGCGATCCAGCGCGGTGCGGCCGCGTCGTCGCCGAGCTTGCCGCGCAGCTTGCCAACCAGGATGCGCAGGTAGTGCGTGTCGTGCTGATGGGCCGGACTCCACAGCTCACGCAACAGTTGCGGCTGAGTGACGACGCGGCCGGCGTGGCGCACGAGCAGCGAGAGCAGCGAGTATTCCTTGCGCGCGAGCATGATCGGCACGCCATCGAGGCGAACGTCGCGTCGAGCGAGATCAACGCGCAGATGCCCGTCATCGAAGACCTGCGGCGCATCGGCCGCACCAGTATGTGCGCGCAGTAGTGCGCGTACGCGCGCCATCAGCTCCTGCACGCCGAACGGCTTGGTCACGTAGTCGTTGGCGCCCGCATCGAGCGCGGCGACCTTCTCCGCCTCGGCCGCGCGCACGGTGAGCACGATCACCGGCACCCGCGACCACTGGCGCAGTTCGCGCAGCACCTCGACGCCGTCGCGGTCAGGCAGGCCGAGGTCGAGGATTACCAGGTCTGCACTCTGCGTCGCGAGCGCGGCGAGTCCGGCCGCACCCGCATCGGCGGTGTCGACCCGATAGCCCTGCGCGCGCAAGCTGATGCCGAGGAACTTGCGGATCTGCGGTTCGTCGTCGATCACGAGTACGCAGGCTGGCGGCGCGGAATGGATGTCGGCTTGAACCTCGTCGCTCATGGGCTGTTTGGCGGCGGTTCGGCGTGTGGCAGGGTAATGCGGATCGTCGTGCCGCGCCCAGCCGTGCCGGGCAGCGCCTCGACGCTGCCGCCGTGCGCGCCGATCATGCCGCGACAGATCGCCAGGCCAAGGCCGGTGCCGTGGCTGCCGCGGTCGCCGCGCTCGACACTGTAGAACATGTCGAAGATGCGCGCGCGCTCTTCCGCCGGGATGCCGGGGCCACGATCGCGCACGTCGATGCGCAGCGCCTGCTCCGGACTTGATCCGAGAGCGCCGCCTTCAAGATCAACCCGGCGCACGTCGATCGCGACCGCTGCGCCAGCCGGCGAAAACTTGCACGCGTTCTCGATCACGTTGAACAGCGCCTGTTCGATCAGCGCCGGATGCACCCAGATCGGTTCGAGTCCATCGGCCAGCGAGACGTCGAAGCGCGCCTGGGGCTGGTAGCGCTGCAACCGTGTCACTGCCGACCCGATCAGCTCGTCCACGCCGATCCAGTCGCGGTTGAGGGCGAGGCCGCCGTGCCCCAGACGGGTCATGTCGAGCAGGTTCTGGATGTAGCGGTCGAGACGCTCGCCTTCCATCCGGATCGTTTCGAGCAGGCTGCGCCGGTCGGCCGCGTCCATCGCACCGCTGTAGAGGTCGAGGCTGCTCGCCGCGCCGATGATCGAAGCCAGCGGCGAGCGTAGATCGTGCGATACCGACGACAGCAGGGCCGAACGCAGACGCTCGCTCTCGCCGCTGACGCGCGCGTCTTCCAGATCGGCCACGAGGCGTGTGCGCACCACAGCCTGTGCGATATCGTCGGCCATCGCCTCGGCGAGCCGGCGTTGTTCGGCGCCAAGGCGTGATGTCTGTGCCGGAAAGCGCAAGCCGACCACGCCGGTCACCTTGCCTGCGGCGAGCGGCAGGAACCACCACGCGGAACCGGCCAGCGTGTCGGTGTAGCGACCGGCCGGTTGACCGTGCTTGCGCGTCCAGTCGGCGGCGGCGCGGTCCTTGTCGTCGAGGTTCGTCGATGCATCGCGTTCGGGCAGGGCATCGCCGAGCGCGACGATCGCATCGGCCTCGAGCGCGCGCTTGAGCGCGTCGCGCCCGGCCTTGACGACCTGGCCGAGGTCGGCCGCACTCGCGAGTTGCCGACCGAGTGTCTGCAGGGCGGTCGCATGCGCATTGCTCGCACGCAGCGCCAGCACCTGCATGCGCAGCTTCGATGCAAGTCGGCCAGCGACGAGCGCTGCGACCAGGAACAGCAGCACCGTGGCGACGCCTTGGCGCGCACCGATGAAAAAGGTCATGCGGGGTTCGATGAAGAAGAAATTGTAGGCGAGGAAACACAGGCCCGCCGCGAGCACCGCGGCCGTCATGCGCGTGCGTGCGGCGATGATGACTACCGCGACGATGAACACCGCGGACAGGTCGTCGAGGCCGGCCCATCGCTCCACCGCCCAGCCAAATGCGGTCGCAAGCGCGGTCGCCATCAGGGCCAAGGTGGCATCGCGAGCGCCGAGCGATCCGCCCAGCTCGCGCAGCGACCGGCGCGATCGTGCACGTGCCGCGGGCGTGCTGACGATGGTCAGCTCGTAGTGCGCGCCGCGCTGGATAAGTTGCTGGGTGAGCGTGCGATTGAGCAGGCGCGCGATCGGTCGCTCGCGCGTACGTCCGATCACAATCGCCGATATGCCGCTGCGCGCCGCGTGGTCGAGCAGGGCTTCGACGATGCTGCCGCCATGCAGGACTTCGGTCATGCCGCCGAGCCGGCGCGCGAGCGCGAACGCATGATCGAGTTCGAGCTGCTGTGCGGCGCCGGCCGGCTTGCCGCTCTGCACCGTGACCACGGTCCACGGCGCGTCGCGGCGTTCGGCCAGGCGGCGTGCGACACGCACCAAGTACTCGGACTGGCCGCGCCCGTCGATCGCGACCAGCACGCCGCGGCGCAGCGGCACGCCTGGCAAGCCGCGCGCGAACTGCGCTTCGCGCAGGTCGCTGCCGACGCGGTCGGCCGCAGTCTGCATTGCCAGCTCGCGCAGCGCGGTCAGGTTCGAAGGCGAGAAAAACGCCTGCAGCGCATGCGCGGCCTGCTCGGGTACATAGACCTTGCCCTGTTGCAGACGCTCGATCAGTTCGCGCGGCGGCAGGTCGACCAGCACGATGTCGCGCAAGCGATCGAATACCGAGTCGGGCACGGTTTCGCTGACACGCACGCCGGTGATCCGGTACACGACATCGTTGAGGCTTTCCAGGTGCTGGATGTTGATCGTGGTGTAGACGTCGATGCCCGCGTCGAGCAGTTCGACCACGTCCTGCCAGCGCCGTTCGTGGCGGCTGCCAGGCGCATTGCGATGGGCGAGCTCGTCGATCAGCGCGATGCGCGGCTTGCGAGCGAGCATTGCATCGAGATCGAACTCGTCGAGGCGATGGCCGCGGTGCTCCACCGCCTTGCGCGGCAACACTTCCAGTCCTTCCAGCAGTGCCGCGGTTTCACGGCGGCCGTGAGTCTCGACCACGCCGACGACGACGTCGCTACCCTGACGCTTCAGTTCCGCCGCACGGGCCAGCATGGCGTAGGTCTTGCCGACGCCAGGCGCCGCGCCGAGGAACACTTTCAGTTGCCCGCCACGCTCGCGCTGCAGCGTGTCGAGCAAGGCATTGGCCTGGGTCTCGCGCGGCTCGGTCATGGATGCATTGTGCGAGTTCGGTGCGCGTTGCGCACGCCGAGCGTGTCAGATGTCGGCGTAGCCGCCGAGCACGTAGGCATCGTTGGCGGCGGTCGTTTCCGTTTCCTTGGCCGGTGGCAGCCGAATGACGACGTCGCGTGGCGCCTCGTTCGCCGCGGGCGTCGTCGGCGGTTCCATGTGCACGCCCGCTGGCACGGTGATCACCACATCGCAGGCGAGGTCGTCGGCCGACAGGCGCAGTTCCATGTCCGGATGGGTTTCATCGGGCAGCGACACCGAGAGTTTCAGGGTCTGCATGGAAATCCCTTGGGTTCTATCACGATCGCACGTCATCCCGGCGCATGCCGGGGTCCGGTAGTCCTGTAGGAGCTGCGCAGCTGCGACCCTGAAATTTCACAAGCCCGCGGCGCGGTCGCGCTTGCAGCCCACCTACATAGGAGCTTGCGCTTGCACCGATCCTGCAGAAGTGACGGGCGCGTTCACTTCAGCGCATCCAGCGCGATATTGAGTTCCAGTACATTCACGCGCGCCTGGCCGAGCACGCCGAACTGGGGTGCTTCCATGTGGGCCGCGATCAGCGCGTCGACCTGCGCCGCCGCCAGGCCGCGCGCGCGTGCCACGCGCGCCGCTTGCACGTGCGCACCATTTGGTGTGATGTGCGGATCGAGTCCGCCACCCGGTTGCGTGATGAGTTCGATCGGCACCGCTGCGGGCGCGATGCGTTCGCGCGCAGCCACCGCGGCGCGGGTTTCTTCGATGCGCTTGCGCAGATCCGGGTTGCTGCGCGCCAGGTTGCTGCCGGCCGCAGCCATCGGATCATAGTTCGGTCCGCTCGGACGTGCCTGGAAATACCGGTCGGCCGGAAACGGCTGCGGTACCAACGCCGAGCCGATCACCCGGCCATCGCGTTCGATCAGGCTGCCGGTAGCCTGGTGCGGGAACAGCATGCGGCCGAGACCAGTGCCCGCCAGCGAGTAGGCAAAGCCCATGATCAGGAGACAGACCAATGACAGTCCGAGCGCTGCGCGCAGATGGCCGCCACGGTCGAGTGTGGAATTTTCCGTGTTCATCTCAAGCTCCGGTGACTGCACTCAGCAGCAGGTCGATCAACTTGATGCCGACGAATGGCAGCAGCACGCCGCCGACGCCGTACACCAGCATGTTCCGGCGCAGCAACGACACGGCGCTCGCCGGCTTGAAGCGCACCCCTCGCAATGCGAGTGGGATCAACGCCGGGATGATCAGCGCATTGAAGATCAAGGCCGCCAGCACCGCGTTGCGCGGACTCGACAACGCCATTACGTTGAGCACGGCCATCTGCGGAATCGCGGCGGCGAAGATCGCCGGCAGGATCGCGAAGTACTTCGACACGTCGTTGGCGAGCGAGAACGTGGTCAGTGCGCCTCGCGTGATCAGCTGTTGTTTGCCAACCTCGACCACCGCCAGCAGTTTGGCCGGATCGGAATCCAGATCGACCATGTTGCCGGCTTCCTTCGCCGCCTGTGTGCCGGAGTTCATCGCCAGGCCGACATCCGCCTGGGCCAGCGCGGGGGCATCGTTGGTGCCGTCGCCGACCATCGCGACCAGGCGGCCGCCGGCCTGTTCGGTGCGGATGCGCGCGAGCTTGTCCTCCGGGCGCGCCTCGGCGATGTAGTCGTCGACGCCGGCCTCGGCCGCGATCGCCGCCGCGGTGAGCGGGTTGTCGCCAGTGATCATCACGGTGCGCACGCCCATCGCGCGCAAGCGCGCGAATTTCTCCTTCACGCCTTGCTTGACCACGTCGGAGAGCTCCACCAGACCCAGTATGTGCTTGCCTTCCGCGACGACCAGCGGCGTCGCGCCGCTGCGCGCGATCTGCGCGATGCGCGCAGCGAGTTCCGGCACGACTTGACCGCCGAGCGCGATCACGTGCGCGCCAATCGCGTCGCCGGCGCCCTTGCGGATCACTCGGCCGTCCACGTCGACACCGGACATTCGCGTCTGCGCGGTGAACTGCAGGTAGTGCGCGTGGTCGGGTTCGGTCACCGCACTCTTCAGGTCGCGTGCGAGACGCACGATGGACTTGCCCTCCGGGGTTGGATCGGCCAGTGATGACAGCAGGGCCGCATCGCGCAACAGCGCCGTGTCGATACCGGCGAGCGGATGAAATGCCGTCGCCTGGCGGTCGCCGAACGTGATCGTGCCGGTCTTGTCGAGTAGCAGCACGTCGACATCGCCGGCGACCTCGACCGCCTTGCCGGATTTGGCCAGTACGTTGGCCGACAGCGCGCGGTTCATGCCTGCGATGCCGATCGCCGGCAGCAGTCCGCCGATCGTGGTCGGGATCAGGCACACCAGCAGCGCGACCAGGAGCAGCGGATCGACCTGCACGCCGACGAATGCAGCAAGCGCAGGCAAGGTCGCAACCACGATCAGGAAGGTCAATGCCATCGCCGCCAGCAGCAGGGTCAGCGCGATCTCGTTCGGCGTCTTCTGCCGGTTTGCGCCTTCGACCAGCGCGATCATGCGATCCAGAAAGCTGTGCCCAGGCTCCGCCGTGACGCGCACGACGATCTCGTCGGACAGCACCTTGGTACCACCGATCACGCCGGAGCGGTCCGTACCAGCCTCGCGCAACACCGGCGCCGATTCGCCGGTGACGGCCGATTCGTTGATGGTGGCGATGCCGCGCTCGATCTCGCCATCGGCGGGGATCAGTTCGCCCTCCGATACGATTACCAGATCGCCCGGGTGCAGCTGCGATGCCGGCAACGGGTGCTCGCCGTCGTTCTCCAGTTTGCGAGCGATCAGGTCGCGTCGCGCATTGCGCAACGACGCGGCCTGGCCGCGGCCGCGCGCCTCGGCCACCGCTTCGGCGAAATTCGCGAACAGCACGGTCAGCAGAAGGATCAACGTGACGGTCCAGGCGAACGCAGCGCTGCCTCGCCCGAACAGCGCGATCAGCGCGGACAGGAGCGTGCCCGCCATCACCACCGCCATCACGGGGCTACGCAGCAGATGCCGTGGTGCCAGCTTGGTGAAGGACTGGATCGAGGCCTTGCGGAACGCGGCGGCATCCATCAACGCCGGGTGGTTGGCGCGGGTCTCGGACTTGAACGTTGCTTCAGTCATTGGAATTCTCCGCTCACTGAGCGATGAGCGAGAGGTGGTCGGCGACCGGCCCCAGGGTCAGCGCCGGCATGAACTGCAGCACGGTCAGGATCACGATGACCGCGATCATCGTCAGTGCGAACGTGGCCGATTCGACACGCAACGTGCCTGGACCTTCCGGTGCGACGCGCTTGCGTGCCATCAGGCCGGCCACGGCGAGCGGCACGATCAGCGACGGGAAGCGGCCGAGCGCGAGCACCGCGGCACAGGACAGATTCCACCAGTAGGTCGCATCGCCAAGGCCCTCGAAACCCGAGCCGTTGTTGGCATAGGCCGAGGTGTACTCGTAGAACACCTGGCTGATCCCGTGGAAGGCGGGATTCGAGTTGCCCGTGATTGCCGGGATCGCCAGCGTGATCGCACTGAAGCCGAGAATGACCAACGGCTGCAGCAGGACCAACAGCGCGAGCAGGCGCACTTCCGGCGCCTCGACCTTGCGCCCGAACAATTCCGGCGTGCGCCCGGTCATCAGGCCGGCGAGGAACACGCTGAGCAGCAAGTAGACCAGGAACTGCGACAGGCCGCAGCCGACTCCGCCCCAGATCGCGTTGATCAGCATGTTGGTCATCGCGACCATGCCGGTCAGCGGTGCCAGCGAATCGTGCATCGAGTTGACCGAGCCGTTGTTGACCTGGGTCGTGAGTCCCGACCACAAGGCCGAGGCCTCGACGCCGAGGCGCACTTCCTTGCCTTCCATCAGCGCCGCATCGGTGGCGGTGGTGGAATACGCCTCCGACCACAGGGAGAGACCCGTCGAGGCCAGTGACATCGCGAGCATCGTGCCGAACACCAGCGCTGTGAGTTTGCGACGCCGCGTGAGCGGGCCGACCATGAAGGCGATGGACACCGGAATCAGCAGGATGGCGAGCGTTTCGAGCAGGTTCGAGAATGGCGTCGGGTTCTCCAGCGCGACCGAACTGTTCGGGCCATACCAGCCCCCGCCATTGGAGCCAAGCTGCTTCGCCGCGACCATCGGCGCGACCGGACCGAGCGGAATCTTCTGCTGCTCGAGCTCCGCGCTTGCATCGACCGGGGTGACGGTCGGGCCTGCGGCCAGCGTGGACGGCACGCCCTGCGCAGTCAGCAGCAACGACCAGACCAGACACAGCGGCAGCATGAAGCGGAACGTCGGGCGTATCACGTCGGCGAAATAGTTGCCGACGTCGCGATCGACGCCTTCTCCAACATGGCTGCTCGTGAACTGTCCGTGCACGACGGCTACGCCGGGCTGCCGCATTTCCTCTCGACCCCCGAACAGCGCGCGCAAGGTCGCGACGACCATCGCCAGGCCCATCATCGGCGTTACCACCTGCAGGCCGACGATTCCGACCATCTGCGACAGGTACGACAACTGCGCCTGTCCCGAGTAGTGCTGCTGGTTGGTGTTGGTCAGGAAAGACACCATCGTATGCAGCGCGAGATCCCAGCGCATGTTCGGGATCGCGTCCGGGTTCAGAGGCAACCAGGCCTGGGCCATGAACAGCACCCAGACGAACGCGCCCAGCAGCACATTGCTGAGTACGAAAGCCTTGGTGTAGCCGCGCCAGCTCATGCCGCAAGCTGGATCGGTGCCGAGCAGGCGGTAGATCGGCTTTTCGATCGAGCCGAACACGCGGTCGCCGCGCATCGGCGCACCGCGCATCACCGCGGCCAGATAGCGCCCGAGCGGCCAGCCAAGGCCGACCACGAGCGCAATCACGAGCAGAAATTCAGTCATGGCGAACTCGTCAGTAGCGTTCGGGATACAGGATCACGAACAACAGATACGCTGCGGCGATCACCACCGTGATCGCACAGATCAATGCAAGCCAGCCGGGCATCTGCGTTTCTCCTAGAAGGACGCCTGCAGCGCCGCTTCGACACGATGGCCGGCGAAATCTTCGCCGAAGATGTTCTTCGCGCTGGAGTCGGTTGCATGTGCGGTCACGCGCACTTCCAGTGGTGCCTTGATGGTCCACACCGCGCTCAGCTGTCCATGCAGGTAGCTATCGTCGTAGACCTCATCGAGCGCGTAGTAGCCCACTGCTGCTTCCAGACGGAAGTGCTGATCGAGCGGAAACTTCGCGCCGACCTGTGTGTAGAGGCCACTTTCGTCACTGCCGAGCGCCTCGGGCGACCAACCCATTGACAGCCAGTAGTTGCCGGCATACGTGAGCGTGCCGTTCAACTCGGTCCAGTTCAGATCGACCGTGGTCGACGGATAGCGGTAGTGCAGCAGGTTGACGTCGATCGCCCAGTCTTCGCCAAGCCTGCCACCCCAACCGACGGCGAGATCGAACTCGCTGCTCGCGTGCGTCTCCGGCGCGAACTCCACATTCGAACCCCACACCGAGCCATAGAATCCGGACTCTCCAGTGGCCTTGAAACCGGCCTGCACTGCAGGGTCACCCTGGGTCTGCGTCGTACCGCGCCATACGTAGTCGGCGGTCAACGTGGCATTGCCACTCAACGAGACATCCGCGCGGACATCCAATGCGAACAGGCTGAGGCCAGCGGCAACTGCGACGGTCAACGGGAGAAAGCTCTCGCGTGGGGTGAGCGATAGGCGGTGCATGCATCCAGACCGGGCGGCGTGACCTTTTGGTCACCGCAAAAGTCTGATGTGTTGCGCCGTAAATTCTCAATTGCGGTCGACGGCCTCGCGCATAAACTCTGCGTAAAGTTCAGGGACTGGCGAGTCGATCCGGAGGCTCCGAGTTCGTGGGTGTGATCCATGCCGCCAATGCGTGAGGCGATGGTTTGTTGCCGATCGTCTGGACGACCGGAGGTGATCTGGGCGCGACCAGCTGCGGCGGAACGCCGTCGTAAGCAGGATTCACGAACCACAGTCGCCGTCGTGGAACGTCTCCGCCGTGGGATCTCTGATGCCGTCGAAGGCGAAGTCGACCAGCAGATTGGCGAGGTGGCGGGGCGTGTAGCAGGCGCCCAGCGCCTGTTGCCCATCGCCGAGAAACGTATCGCACACGCCCGAAAAGCAATTCCACCGGAATGCAGCGGAAATCGCAATTCCACAAGGATCCCTGGTGGGTGCGCATGACCACGCGCGCAAGGAAGTCGCTGAGTTTGCCGAGAACGTCGTCCGCCAGACGCGCCGAGCAGGAATTGCCTGAGGGTATTTTGAATCGAGCTGAGGCGGATCTTTCGGCAGGATTTCGATCTGGCTGACGGCTCGGGCTGCCGATCCTTTGGCTCGACTGTTTATTGACAAGCCACACACTGCAGAAGGGGTCGTGCGGGTCATCGCTTGAGACTTGGCGAGTGCCCTCCAAGAATTGCAGTGCTGAACGCCACAAGGGCGGGTCATCGGGGCGCGGCGCGCGAGCTTGCGCGCGAAGAGTTCGCGGCTGAAGCCCCTCCCACGATCCATCGCATTCGCAGCAGGAGCAGCCGGCCGCGCTGCGCGCGTCCAGCCTACGAAGCGTCAATGCGGGGCCTGGTGGGACGGGCTTCAGCCCCGAGCCTGCACGCCGCGCTGCGCGCGTCCGCCTTACGGTGCGGTGGAACCCGGCCTGCGGAAATCCGCGTCCGCGTTCCATGCGGGGAACGTCGTCTCGTCCGCGAGTTCGCGGCCGACCGCATGGAACGCTTCGACATCCAGCATCACGCCGCGGAAATCCCAGTCCGGGTCGTATGCGTCGCCGACCTTGTGGTAGCGGTTCGCGGTGTAGTCGGCGTAGGCCGCGCGGCCCGCGGCCTCGCCCCCGTCGACGAGGTTCAGTCCCGAACGGAAGTACAGGACCGGCACGCCCATGCGCGCGAAGTGCAGCTGGTCGGAGCGGAAGAAGAAGCCCTTCTCGGGTGCGTCGTCGGGCACGACCGTGCGGCCCTGCGCCTGCGCGATGCGTTCGATGTAACCGTCGAGTTCCGACTGCCCCCAGGTGATCACCGCGACGTCGCGGCTCGGGCCCATGATCGGCATCGTGTCCATGTTGATGTTCGCGACGGTCTTGGCGAGCGGAAACACCGGATGCGTCACGTAGTAGCGCGCGCCGAGCAGGCCCGATTCCTCGAGCGTGTCGGCGATGAACAGGAACGACCGCTGCGGCGGCGGTTCCTGCTTAGCGAACGCCTCGGCGATCTCGATCAGCGCGGCGACGCCGGTGCCGTTGTCGATCGCGCCGTTGTAGATCGCGTCGCCCGCGAGCGATTCGTCCTTGCCGAGGTGGTCCCAGTGCGCGCTGTAGACGACGACCTCATCCGGTCGCGTGCTGCCGCGCACGAGTCCGAGCACGTTCTCCGATGCCGAATGCGAGATGCGGCTGCGAAACGCGAGCGAGGCGCGCGCGTCGAGTGCGGTCGGCGCGAAGCCGCGCAGGTCGGCGCTGCGCTTCAGCGCGGCGAAATCCTGACCGGATTTGGCGAACAGGCGCACGGCCGCGTCGCCCGTGAGCCAACCCGCGGCGGACAGCCGCGGCGCGGGATCCTCGGCCGGCGGCAATGAATACTGCGGACCGGCCCAGCCGTTGATGACGACGTTCCACGGATATCCCGCGCCCGCGTCCTCGTGCACGATCAGGCAGGCGGCCGCGCCCTTGCGCGCGGCTTCCTCGAACTTGTAGGTCCAGCGCCCGTAGTAGGTCAGCGCGCGGCCCTTGAACAGGGTCGGGTCCTGGTTGCCCCAGCCCGGGTCGTTGATCAGCACGACCACGGTCTTGCCCTTGACGTCGAGCCCCGCGTAATCGTTCCAGCCGAGTTCCGGCGCGTCGATGCCGTAACCGGCGAACACGATCTCCGAGCCTTCGATCGCGACCGACGAACCCGCATCGAGCGCGCCGACGACGAGGTCCGTGCCGTATGCGAAGCGCTCCTGGCCCGCCGGCGTGTCGACCACGAGCGCGACTTCGGATGGATCGAGCAGCACGGTCTCGACCATCGGCACGGTCTGCGCCCATTGCGAGCCGTTGCCGGGCGCGAGTCCCGCGCGCTGGAACTGGTCCTTGATCCACGCGGTCGTGAGTCGCTCGCCGAGCGTGCCGGGCTTGCGCCCTTCGAACTCGTCGGACGCGAGCTTGGCGACCCGCGCGGCGAAGTCCTCCGCGGTGATCGCGGGCGTGTAGCGGCTCTCGGCGGTCGGCACCACGCGCACGGGCTGCGTTGGCGCGGCGGGCGGCGCACTCGCCTGCGGCGCATCTTCGGATTGCCGCATGCACGCGCACAGCAGTGACAGGCATGCGGCGACCAGCGTGATGCGGGCGGATGGGCGGTGCATGCGGGGACCCTCTCGCGATTCGACGCGCGATTGTAGGCGCGCGCGCGGTGAATCCCGGCCATCCGCGCGCGTGGTCGATCCGTGCGCGCGGATCGGGCAGACTGGGCGCGAACCGCTCGCACGCAGGCGCCAGGTGACCACACCCGAACTCCCGGAGGACCCGGCCAGCGCCGACGCCTTGTTCACGGAAGTCTACGACCGGCTGAAGGCGATGGCCGGCCGGCAACTCGCCGCGCGCGGTCGCGGCACGCTCGACACGACCGCGGTGGTGCACGAGCTCTACCTGCGCATGGGCGCACGCGAAGGGCTCGGCTTCGAGCAGCAGCGGCAGTTCTTCGCCTACGCCGCGCGCGCGATGCGCCACCTGCTCGCCGACCACGCGCGCGCCCGGCTGCGCCAGCGCGCAGGCGGCGAGTGGCTCGCCGTCACGCTCGACGCCGACCATGAGGAGTTCGCGATCGCCAGCGCCGAACGGGCGCTGCTGCTCGACGACGCGCTCGTCGACCTCGCGCGCACCGATGCGCGCGCCGCCCGCGTGGTCGAGCTGCGCTACTTCGCGGGCCTTCCGCTCGAGGAAGTCGCCGACGTGCTCGGCCTCAGCCGCGCATCGGTCGTGCGCGACTGGCGTTTCGCACGCTCGTTCCTGCACGAACGCCTCGAGTGACGCGGTCCGGCCCCGGACGGCGTTCAACGTGGCATGGGTGACAGCGAGCCAGGATCCGGCGTAGTCGCGGGCGACGGGAGCGCAGGCCAGGCGCGACTGCGCGAGTGGTTCGACCGCGCACTCGAGCTGCCTGCGGCCGCGCGCGATGCATGGATCGATGGCCTGCCGGCCAGCGAAGCACAGCGCGCGCACCTGCGTCGACTGCTGGCTGCGGACGGTCGACACCACGGTTACCTCGACACGCCGCCGCTCGAACGCGTCGCGCAGATCGGCGAGCGCGTCGAAGCCGAGGGCGGCGACGCGCTGGTCGGTCAGGCGATCGGCGGATTCCGCCTGCTGCGCGTGCTCGGCCGCGGCGGCATGGCGATGGTCTACCTCGCCGCACGCGAGGGCTGCGACTTCGAGCAGCAGGTCGCGGTCAAGCTGCTGCGCCGCGGCCTCTACTCCGAGTTCGAGCAGCGGCTGTTCCGGCTCGAGCGGCGCGTGCTCGCGACGCTGTCGCATCCCGACATCGCGCGCCTCATCGACGGCGGCGTGACCGACGCGGGCATCCCGTACCTCGTGATGGAGTACGTCGACGGCGACGCGGTCACGCTGCACGCGGCCACGCACGCGCTCGGCGTGCGCGAGCGCCTGCGGCTGTTCGAGCGCATCTGCGTCGCGGTCGCAGCGGCGCACCAGCGTCTCGTCGTGCACCGCGACATCAAGCCCTCGAACATCCTCGTCGACCGCGAGGGCCGCGTGAAGCTGCTCGACTTCGGCATCGCCAAGCTGCTCGACGAGGAACCCGGCAGCGGCACCGCGACCGCGCTGCCGCTGCTGACGCCAGGGCATGCCGCGCCCGAGCAGTACGCGGGTGGTCCGATCACGACCGCGACCGACGTCTACGCGCTCGGCGTGCTTCTGCACGAACTGCTGGTCGGCGAACGACCACATGATCCGCCGCGGCCTGCGTCCTCGCAGGTCACCGCGGGGGGCCTCGCGCTGTCGCGCATCCCGATGTCGGCAGGCGCGCTGCGCCAGGCGCTCGCGGGCGACCTCGACAACATCCTCACGAAGACCCTCGAGGCCGAGCCCGAGCGTCGCTACGCGAGCGCGCGCGAACTCGGCGAGGACGTCGCGCGACAGCTGCGCGGCGAGCCCGTGCTCGCGCATCCGCCGTCGCGCTGGTATCGCGCAGGCAAGTTCGTCTCGCGCCACCGCGGTGCCGTGCTCGCCACCACGCTGGTGTTCGCGGCGATGGTCGCCGCGCTCGGCGTCGCCTCGTGGCAGGCGCAGGTCGCGCGCGCGCAGGCACGGCGTGCGAGCGAAGTGCAGGCGTTCGTCGAAGCCCTGTTCCAGCCGCTCGAACAGGGGACCGCGGCCGCGCGCGCGCCGAGCCTGCACGAACTGCTCGCGCGTGCGCGCGAGCGCATCGACCGCGAGCGCCCCGACGCGCCCGAAGTGCGCGCGGACCTGCTCGCGATGTTCGCGCGCATCGAGGACACGCTGGGCGAGACGCGCGACGGCGCCGCGCTCGCGCAGGCGGCGGTGCTCTCGAACGAGCGCGCCTACGGCGCGCGCGACCCGCGCACGATCGGCGCGCGCGAGCTGCACGCGCGCGTGCTGCGCAAGCTCGGCGACTATGCCGCGGCGCGTGCGGAGCTCGAGCGCGTGCGCGCGTCCCTGCGCGCGGGCGACATCGCGGCACGCGACCACGCCGGCGTACTCGACGCACTCGGCGCGCTCGGCAAGGAAACCGGCATGGCCGCTGCAGAGGTCATCGCGCTGCAGCAGGAGGCGCTGCGCCTGCGCGAATCGGATCCCGCGTCGACGCAGGGCGAGCTCGCGACCGGCTACAACAACCTCGGCGCGGCCTACCAGTACGCACGCGACTATCCGCAGGCGCTCGCCTGGTACCGGCGATCACTGGCCGCGGACGTGCCCGGCGACAGCCTCGACTCGGCCACCACGCTGATGAACATCGGGCAGGTGCAGAGCCTCGCGGGCCACTGGAAGGACGGGCTCGAGACGCTGCGCGACGCCCGCGCGATGTTCGCGCGCATCCCGATCGAGCGACATGCGAGCCTGGCCAGCCTGCTGATCCGGCTGTGCGGCGTCGAAGGCGACCTCGAGCTCGCCGGATCCGCGGCGACCTGCGACGCGGCGGTGCGGATGGCGCGCGACGTGCACGGCCCGCATCACGCGCAACTTGCGTTCGCGCTGACGCGCGCCGCGCGTGCACGCATGGTCGCCGGCGACGCGCCGGGCGCCGAGCGCAGCTTCGAGTCGGCGAGGGCGACGGCCGCCGTCGCGGCAGGCGATCGCGAGCGCCTGCTGC
Source organism: Lysobacteraceae bacterium (assembly GCA_004143945.1). Lineage (GTDB taxonomy): Bacteria > Pseudomonadota > Gammaproteobacteria > Xanthomonadales > Rhodanobacteraceae > Dokdonella_A. The sequence goes on along the minus strand of SEHB01000009.1, from coordinate 140,298 downwards.
ACGTGATCGGCAGCGCACAGGCCAGGCTTTGGTGGTGGCAGGGCGATTTCGGCGCGATGCGCGGCGCGATGCTCGCGTGGATCGAGGCGCATCCGGAGTCGCCCGCGCGCGGCGTGTCGCTCGCGATGGCGGCGCTCGCGTGCGCGCACGCCCCCGCCCCGGACTGCGACGCGACGCTGGACGCGCGCGCGGAACGCGAACTCGCCGCCCCGACGCACGCCGGCAGCGTGCAACAGCTGCCTGCGCGCCTCGCTCTCGCGGAGGTCGCATGGCTGCGGCACGCGCCGGCAGCGGCCATCGCGTCGCTGCAGCAGGCGCTCTCGCACGCCCTGCCCGAGCTCGGCGAACAGCACGCGCTCGTCGTGCAGGCGCACCTGCTGCTGGCCGCGATGCACCGGCAGGCCGGAAGCGGGGATGCCGCCGGCCGACACGCCGCACAGGCGGCTGCGGGGCTTGCGCAGCTGCCGCCCGGACATCCCCTGCGGGCGCGCAGCGACATGTACGCGCCTTCGCGCTGATCCGTGCGTCGCGACCCGGGCGCATCGCGAGCGGACGCGCGAAGTCGCGCGTAGCCCGGCTCATCGCGTCGATGGGCGCGCTCGCCGCTTCTCCAGCGCCACCTCGAAGCCGTCGTCGAACACGCGATCCGGTGCGCCGGCCTCGTAGGCACCGATGTCGGCTGCCGTTCCGACCACGCGTTCGAACGGAAGGTTCGACGAAGGCAACGACCACCGCTGGTCGCAGCACAGTCCGAACAGATTGTTGCCATGGTCGATCGCGGGACTGCCCGGCAGCAGCGCGTGCGTCGGCGTCAGGCCACCGTTGTCCTGCAGCAGCGGATCCAGCAGCGGGTCTGTCGCCATCGTGTCGGGGGGCGTTGGCAGCGTCGAGGCCCCGACCAGGTTGCTCATGCCGGCAATGGAAGACGACGGCGGCCCCGCGATGTCCGATGCCGTGCCGGGGAAACCCATGGTATTGCCCGCGATGATGGTGCTGTAGAGGTTCGCGGGACCATCGAGGTAGATGCCGGCGCCGGCACCCGCGTCGTTGCGGTTGAACACGATCGTGCTGCTGGCGATCACCAGCGGCGACTTTCCGACGTGCTCCACACCGGCACCGCGGAATTCGGCCGTGTTGCCCGAAAGCGTGCTGTTGTAGAGGAACAATCCTGCCGCATGCACGCCGCCGCCGGCCACCGCATGGTTGCCGGTCAGCGTGGAGTAGCCGATGCGCGCTTCACCCGCTGCGTAGACACCGCCGCCGACGCCGGTGCGCACGGGTCCATCCACTGCAATCGCGATGTTGGCCTGCACGGTCGAGCCGAGCAGGACGACGTTGCCGCCGGCATGGATCGCGCCGCCGCTGGCCGACGTCGTGCCCGCCGCGCTGCTGCCGCTGATCGAACTCGCGACCAGGGAGACGTCGCCTTCCGCGAACGCCGCCCCGCCATGCACCGCCTCGCCGGATACGGCGCAATCGAAGAAGCGCACCGTCTCGGCGGTCAGGCCGCCGTGCGAATGCACGCAGCCCCCATTGCCGCCATTGCGCCGGCCTGCCTCGATCGACAGGTTCTCGAGCATCAGGCTGCCCTCGCCGTTGTGCACGAACACGCGGTCGAGGTGGTCGCCGCTGATGGTCAGCGTCCGGCCGGTCCCGGCAGCAGGGCCGCGAACGCGAACCGAGCCGGAGGCCGGTGCGTCGACGAGAGCGCCGCTCGCCAGCGTGATCGTGCTGCACGTGAGCTGGCCGAGATCGATCACGGCGCCGTCGACCGCGTTCGTATACGCCTCGCGCAGGCTGCCGGGACCGTCATCCCCGCAGTGGGTGACGACTGCCGGACCGTGGCGGACCGGATGCGTCGCGGCGGGTGAAGCGGACGCTGGCTGCGTGCTCGCGATCATCCCGGCGAGCGCCAGTGCAGCCGCGAGTGGTCGCCGCCTCGGAACGGTGGAAATGGACGACATGGAATCCTCCGGAGCGTGTGAGCGGGAACGGTCGCGCATTCCGGTTGGACCGTTCAGCGTCGCCGCGTCGCCGCACCGGGCGGGCGCCGGCGACATCACGAGGAACGCGCGATCGCGCGAAAGCGGATCACGCACCGCGCTGCAGGGTCGGCGGCCGCGCACGTGATCCGGTTTGCGCGACGGCGGCGTTCCTCGCAATGACCCTGACCACGAGTCCATCGCCATGACTGCTTGCACGTACCCGATGCGCTGGCTGGCCATCGCCGCCGGCATACTGATGATCTTCTGCACGCCCGCTCGCGCGGCCATCTTCGCCGTCGGCTCCGAGCCCGGCTGCACCCACGCCACGATCCAGGCAGCCATCGATGCCGCCGAAGCGAACCCGGGCGAGGACTTCATCCGCATTCCGCACAGCCGGATCTGGGGCGACTTGGCGCTCCTGATCGACACCGGCCAGTCGTTGTACCTCGAAGGCTTCTGGTCCGACTGCAACACGATCGACGGCACCCAGTACACGACACTCGACGGCGCGGGCGGCGCCGCCGCGCCCGTGCTGCGCATCGCGGGCGCCGGGCATTTCGTGAGCCTCGACGGGCTGACGATCCGCAATGGCGACGTCGACGGCGTCAGCGGCAAGGGCGGCGGCATCTACTATCGCGGCAACGGCACGCTCTACCTCGGGCGTACCTCGATCATCAACAACACGGCCGGACTGGGGGGCGGCCTGTACGCCGAAGGCACCGGCGTGGATGCGCTCGTCGTCGTGCTCGGCAACGTCGGCATCACCGGCAACATCGCGCGCGACAGCGGCGGCGGCGTATTCGCCGAGGCGGTGCGGTTCTACATGACGGAGTCGCCCGGGAGCGTGATCGCGTTCAACGAGGCGACCGGCTACGACGTACTGGGAACCACGCACGGTGGCTACGGCGGCGGGCTCGTGGTCAACAACACGACCAGCCTGCACGGCTACGCGACGATCGGCAGCGCGGGCGTGGGCAACACCGGCGCCATCTACGCGAACACCGCACGCTACGGTGGCGGCGTGGCCGTGCTCGGAGAAAGCGGCAACGTGGACACATTCAGCACCTTGCACCTGAATGCGACGGTCGCCGGCATGCCGGCGAAGATCGCGCAGAACTTCGCCTCGGTCGGGGGTGGCGGCGTCTACGCAGGGCGGCCCTACACGAAGGCCATCCTGTCGAACGCGGAGATCGAAGGCAACGCCGCCCCGGAGGGCGCGGCGGTCTACCTCGACGGTGACGGCGACCTTCGGTTCAATTACGACTACGCACAACCGACACCGCCGGGCGGTGCGGTGCCTTGCCCGCTCGATGCGCCCTGCGGACGCATCGTGGGCAACTACGACCAGGACCTCGCCGGCCAGCCGACCGGCGGAGCCGTCATGCACGTGGGCAACGACGCCTGGCGGTTCGACATCGGATGCTCGAGCGCCAACGCCTCGAACGGTCCGCGCGGCGTCGTCATCGAAGGCAATCGCGGTGGGCGGCTCATCGACCTGGCGTCGGTCACCTGGGTCTGTCTCGCGCACATGCAGATCACTGGCAACTCGTTGTCCGCCGGTGTGCTGCGTGCGCAAGGAACCGACTTCTTCAGCTTGCGCGATACGACGATCGCGGATAACGCCATCGGCGGCGCCGTGTTCGAACTCGACGACTCCGCCCCCTTGCTGCAGCGCCTCCTGGTCTGGCAGGCCGGTGCCGTGTCGCTGGCCGGCGACGGCACGCCGCAGGTCGAATGGGTGCTCGCGAGCGAGGCTGAAAGCCTCGGCGGCGGTCCCGAAGCGATCGCGATTCCTTCGCCGCGGTTCGTCGATCCGGAACGCGGTGACTACCGCTTGCGCGCTGCGTCGCCCGCGATCGATTTCGCGCCGCCCGTCGTCGGCGACGACCGCGACGCCTTCGGCCTGCCGCGCGACCAGCGCATCGGCGCGGTGCCGCGCCCGGATCCGAGCACTTCGCGCGACATCGGCGCGCATGAGCGCCAGGGCTTGCAGCCGCTCGTGCAGAATGGCGACTTCGCAGGCGACACCAACCTGTGGTTACTGCCGACCGGGCATGCCGGCAACTTCCAGGTCGACAACGCGCCGGGCTCGACGGAAGGATCGGGCTCGGCGCAAATCGCGCAAACCGGCAGTGCGGACCGGGTGCTCGGCTACATCCAGTGCATCCATCTGCCCGGGCCCGGCACCTACGCGCTCAACGGGTCGGCGCGCACCGAAGGCGACCCGCTGCTCGGCAACCCGACTGCGCTGATCTGGGAACTTCGACTCGATGGCGGCGAGGGCTGCATCGACGGTGCGATCACGCAGGGCGGCGTGCACGCGTTCGCCACGCAGACGATGCTGGATCAATGGACGCGCCCGGCGAATCCCGCGCTGGTCACCGTGTCGGACGCGGAGTGGAACCACGATACCTCGCTCACCGTGATCATGGCCGTGTATCCCAACGCGAGCGGCAACGGCTTCAACGGCTTGTTCGACGCGATCGCGCTCGAGTGGAGCGCCGACGCCGGCGACGTGATCTTCGCGGACGGCTTCGACGAGCCGTGAGCGCGCACCCGCGCGGCGTCGCTGCGCGGGTGGGCCGGGGTGATCGCTACGGGCGATCGCTTCTACGGATGATCGCCCGCGAACGCCTGCGCGGTCGCGCCGCTGACCGCGCCGATGCGCGCGCTGTCGCTGACGAAGAGTTCGACTTCGCGGCGGAACTCGAGCGGGCCGTCGACGACCGCGCGCGGGCCGATCACGATGCGCGGCTTGCGATCGCTCCAGTTGAACCAGCCGCTCGGCTTGTCCACGCGCAGGCCGCCGGCCACGTGCGAGTCCGCGCCGATCTCGATGTCGCCGCCGACCGTCACGATGCCTTCTCCGACGCGCGCGGCGTCGAGCGCGATGCGCCCGTTCACGTTCTCGACGCGTCCGGTCACTTCGGCGCGCTGGCCGAGCACGATGCTGCCGTTGACGGTCTCGACCGAGCCGCTGATGCGCGCATCCGCGCCGATCTCGGCACCGCCATTGACGGTTTCGAGCGAGGTCGCGGTAACGCGTTCGCCGAGGCGGATGCTGCCGTTGACGGTCGAGATGTCCTCGGCGCTGCCGCCGTCCTCGACGCGGATCGAGCCGTTCACGGTCTCGAGGTTGCCGGCCTGCTGGTTGCCGTCGATGTGGATCGAGCCATTGACCTTGTCGACATCGATGCCGCGCGCCTGCGCGGCGCCGGCGAGAGAGAGCAGCAGGGCAGCGAGCACGGGCAGGGGTTTGCGCAGCATGGGGGCCTCCATCGATCGTTCGTGCCGGCTTGGATGCGGCACGGCGCCACAGGGTTTATGGCGACGCGACGCGTCCGTTCAAGGCCGCCGTCGCAGGCCTGCTAGCATTGCGCGATGACCGCTACCGATGGAAACGACGCCGTGGCCCGACCCCGACCGATCCTGCTGCTGATCCTCGACGGCTGGGGCCATCGCGAGGAAACCGCGCACAACGCGATCGCGCAGGCGAACTGTCCGAACTGGCGGCGCCTGCTCGCCGAGTGCCCGCACACGCTGGTCGACACGCATGGCGAGCATGTCGGACTGCCGGACGGGCAGATGGGCAATTCCGAAGTCGGCCACATGAACATCGGATCGGGCCGCATCGTCTACCAGGACCTCACGCGCATCGACGCGGCGCTCGCGGACGGCAGCTTCTTCGACAACGAAGCGCTCGATGCGGCTTGCGCCGCCGCGAAGGAGCGCGGCGGCACGCTGCACGTGCTCGGGCTGCTGTCGCAGGGCGGCGTGCACAGCCACGAGCGCCACATCCACGCGATGCTCGATCTCGCGGCGCGCCGCGGCGTCGCGCGCGTCGCGGTGCATGCGTTCCTCGATGGCCGCGACACGCCGCCGCAAAGCGCGCCCGCGAGCGTCGCGGCGCTCGCCGCGAAGTGCGCCGCGCTCGGCAACGCGCACATCGCGAGCCTGTGCGGGCGCTACTACGCGATGGACCGCGACCAGCGCTGGGACCGCGTGCGCCTCGCGTACGAGGCGATCGCGGATGCGAGCGCGCCGTTCGCGGCCGAGGACGCGGCCGGCGCACTGCGCGAGGCCTACGCGCGCGGCGAGACCGACGAGTTCGTGAAGCCGACCATCGTCGACGGCGGCGCCCGCGTCGCCGACGGCGACGCGATCGTGTTCATGAACTTCCGCGCCGACCGCGCGCGCGAGCTGTCGCATGCGTTCCTCGATGCGAGGTTCGACGGCTTCGAGCGCGCGCGCACGATCCGCCTGTCCGCATTCGTCTCGCTGACCGAGTACGAGCAGGGCCTCGGCGTCAGCGCGATCGCGTGGCCCCCGCAATCGATGCGCGACACGCTCGGCGAATACCTCGCCTCGCTCGGCCTCGCGCAGCTCCGGATCGCCGAGACCGAGAAGTACGCGCACGTGACGTTCTTCTTCTCGGGCGGGCGCGAGCAGCCGTTCGAACGCGAGGAGCGCATCCTCGTGCCGAGCCCGAAGGTCGCGACCTATGACCTGAAACCCGAAATGAGCTGCCCCGAGCTCACCGACCGACTCGTGGATGCGATCGGCTCCGGACGCTTCGATTTCATCGTCTGCAACATCGCCAATCCGGACATGGTCGGGCATACCGGCGTCGAATCGGCCGCGATCGCCGCGGTCGAGGCCGTCGACGTCGCGCTCGGGCGACTCGCGCAGGCGATCCGCGCGGCCGGTGGCGAGATGCTCGTGACCGCGGACCACGGCAACCTCGAGCAGATGCTCGACGCCGACGGCATCGCGCATACCCAGCACACGGTCGGTCCGGTGCCGCTGGTCTACCTCGGGCGTCCCGCGGTGCTGCACGCGGGGGCGCTGCGCGACCTCGCCCCGAGCGTGCTCGCGCTGATGGGCCTGCCGCAGCCGGCCGAAATGACCGGCCGCAACCTCGTCGAACTGCGCTGAGTGTCCGCGAGCGGACGCATCGCGGGGCTGGTCGTGCTGCTCGCGCTCGGCGTCGCGGCGGCTGGCGCGCTGCATGCGCAGTCCACCGGCGCTGCCGCGCCCTCGGCCGAGGAACGCGAGGCGCGGCGCAAGCTCGACGCCGTGCGCACCGAGCTCAAGGCGCTCGCGGCCGAGCAGCGCGCGACGAGCGGCGAGCGCAGCGAGGCCGAGGAGGCGTTGCGCGCGCAGGATCTCGCGCTCGCCGCGATCGCGCGCGAGCTGCACGACCTCGAGCAGCAACTGTCCGAACAGCAGGCCAGCCACGACGCGCTCGACGCCGAACGCGCCAAGCTCGAGGCCGCGCTGCGCGAACAGCGCGCCGCGCTCGCGGCGCTCGTGCGCTCGGCCTATGCGCTGGGTCGCAACGAGGAACTGCGCCTGCTGCTGCAGCAGGACGACGTCGCCGCGGTCGCGCGCGTGCTCGCCTACCACCGCTACTTCCAGCGCGCGCGCGTCGGGCGCATCGCGACGCTCGACGCGGACCTCGCGCGCCTGGCCGAGGTGCAGCGCGCGATTGCCGACGCGGTCGCCGCGATCGCGGCGACGCGCGCCTCGCGTGACGCGGAATCGCAGCGCCTCGTCGGCGAGCGCGCCGCGCGCGAGACGCTCGTGCGCGAGATCGACGCGCGGCTCGCGGACCAGCGCTCGCGCATCGCGACGCTCGGGCGCGACGAAGCGGAGCTGACCCGACTCATTGAGCGCCTGCGCGACGTGTTCGCCGACATCCCGCGCCAGCTCGCCGACGATCGCCCGTTCGCAAGCGGTCGCGGCGCGTTGCCGTGGCCGCTGCGCGGCAAGGTGCTGATCGCGTTCGGCTCGAAGGACGACTCGGGGCGCAGCAGCAGCGGCATGATGCTCGCAGCCAAACCCGGCACGAACGTGCGCGCGGTGTCGCACGGGCGCGTCGCGTTCGCCGACTGGCTGCGCGGTTACGGCCTCATGATCATCCTCGACCACGGCGACGGCTACCTCAGCCTCTATGGTGGCAACGAAGGCCTGCTGAAAGACGTCGGCGACTGGGTGCGCGGCGGTGAAGCGATCGCGACCAGCGGCTCCAGTGCGGACCAGAAGGCGGCCGGGCTGTACTTCGAGCTGCGCGCAAACGGCAAGGCGATCGATCCGCGCAGCTGGCTCGCGCGCAACTGAACGAGCGCGGCCGCGAGCCTGCGGCAACACCACCCTCACGCGCGCGGCGCTACACTCAAGGTCGTTCCGGAGGTTGCCGATGCGTTATCCGCAGACCCTGATGCTCCCGTTCGCACTCGCCGGCGCGATCGCGTGCGCGGCCGATCCGCCGACCGCCCCGCCGGCGGCGCCCCCCGCGCCCGCAGCGCCGCCTGCCGACACGCTGCCTGCGCCGGCGCCCGCCGCGCCGGAAGCGGGCGCCGCACCGGCAGCACCGAAGCGCACGGTCGATCTCGACGACATCCGCGCATTCACCGCGGTCTACAGCCTGGTCAAGCAGGCTTACGTCGAGGACGTCGACGACCATCGCCTGATGCAGGCCGCGATCCGCGGCCTGCTCGCGGGGCTCGACCCGCACAGCGAATACCTCGACGAGGAGCAGATCCGCGACCTCACCGAGGACACCAGCGGCAGCTACCACGGGCTCGGCATCGAGGTGCTGCAGGTCGAAGGCACCCTGCGCGTGGTCTCGCCGATCGACGGCACGCCGGCCGAGCGCGCGGGCATCAAGGCCGGCGACACGATCCTGCGCATCGACGGCAAGCCGGTGCAGTCTGACGACCTCGACGGCGCGATCGACAAGCTGCGCGGGCCCCTCGGCAGTTCGATCACGTTGAACATCCTGCACGAGCGCCAGAGCGTGCCGGTCGACATCACGCTCAAGCGCGACGTGATCCGCGTCGCGAGCGCGGGCGGCCGCCTGCTCGAGCCGGGTTACGCGTACCTGCGCGTGAGCCAGTTCCAGGACGAAACCGGCAGCCAGTTGCGTCGCCGCATCGAGCGCCTCGCCGCCGACAACAAGGGCGCGTTGCGCGGCGCGGTGCTCGACCTGCGCAGCAACCCGGGCGGCCTGCTCAATGGCGCGGTCGAGATCAGCGACCTGTTCCTCGACGACGGCGTGATCGTCTCAACGCGCGGACGCCTGAAGGAAGCGGAGATGAGTTTCCGTGCGACGCCGGGCGACGTGCTCGCGGGCGCGCCGCTGGTGGTGCTCGTCGACAACGGCACCGCATCCGCGGCGGAGATCGTCGCGGGCGCGCTCAAGGACAACCACCGCGCACTGCTGATGGGCCGGCGCACGTTCGGCAAGGGTTCGGTGCAGACCGTGTTGCCGCTCGATGCCGCGCGCGCGGTCAAGCTGACGACCGCCCGCTACTACACGCCGGGCGGTACCTCGATCCAGGCGGCCGGCATCGAACCCGACATCGCGCTCGCGGACCTGGCGCTGAGCCTGCGCGATGCCGATCCGTCACCGATCATCGGCGAGCGCGATCTGCGCAACCACCTGCGCGGTCCCGGCGACGAATCGGGCGCGGTGGAAACGCCGAGCGCCGCGCATCGCGACCTGCAGCAGGACTACGCGCTCAACGAGGCGCTCAATGCGCTCAAGGCGCTCGCACTGCGCGGTCGCCCCGTCCAGCGAGGCTGATGCGCGCGCGCATCGGCCTACCACACGATTCCTTCAGCAATGCGCCGGCTCGCGCCGGCCCACGGAGCACGCATGGATCCGCAACAGGACATCACCGAAGAGCAGTACTTCGAAATCGTCGACCACTTCATCAACCAGGCGAACGAATACAGCAAGCGTTTCCCGCACGGCCGCATCAGCGGCGCGCTGCTGTTCGCGGCCGCGCGCTACAACGCGTTCAACTGGGTCAACCGCAGCCTGCTGCTCGACCAGTCGCTCGAGGAAGCGGTGCGCCTGTTCCGCACCGAATACGAGAACATGTTCCGCCACAACGTGGACACGATGATGCCGCCGAAGTCCTGACGGGCGCGATTCGGAAGCCGAAGCCGGAACGAGAGCGCGCAAGATTGGAACACGGAGCACACGGAGAACACCGAGGAAGAGCGCTTGATCGAAGTGCTGCCCGGTGGGGCGCGCTTCCACGGCGCACAGGCTCTTCGACGTTCCCGCGGTTCTCCAGGCGTTCGGTATTCAAACCCTGACTGCTTCACCGCGTGCGCTTCGCGTTTCAACCTTATCCGCTTTTCCCCAGTGTGCTCGGTGCGCTCCGTGTTTCAGTCTTCGCATCGCGCGCACCGTCAACTTCGCAGGCGACGCGCGACCGCGGAGCGCGACAGCAGCGCGAGCGCGATGCCGATCAGGAAGCCGGCGACGTGGGTCCACCACGCGACCGCGCCGAACGCGGGGCCGACATAGGTGAAGAGCAGCTGCAGCGCGGCCCAGAAGCCGATCAGCAGCGGCGCCGGGATGCGCACGAACTCGAGGAACACGCCGAGCGGCAGCACGAGGCCGAGGCGCGCGCGCGGGAACAGCGCGAGGTAGGCGCCGACCACGGTCGACACCGCGCCGCTCGAGCCGATGATCGGCGCCTTGGTCCCGGCGAGCGTGAACGCGCCGACGAGGTTCGCGAGCGCGCCGCCGATCACGAACAGGAACAGGAACCGGCGCGAGCCGAGCGCGCGTTCGGCCGACACGCCGAACACGATCAGGAACAGCAGGTTGCCGGTCAGATGCAGCCAGTCGGCGTGGATGAAGATCGCGCTGACCAGGCGCGCCGCGCGCATCTCGGTCAACTGGCGCAGCCACGGCGCGTTCGCGTCGAGCAGCGTCGCCGGCACCGTGCCCCAGCGCGACAGCACCGCGAGCCGCTGCGGCGCGGGCAGGGTGGTCAGCCACAGGAACACGACGACGCAGGCCGCGACGATCAGCAGCGTCGCCCATGGCGGTCCCTGTCGTCGACGGCTCGGCAGCTGCACGAACATCGCGTGCCGCTCAGCGGCCGTCGCGCGGATAGAGGAACCGTTGCCCCTTGAAATCGAGCACGATGCCGTCGCTGCGAATCTGGCGCAGCACGACGCCGTCGGCGAGGTCATCGCCTTCGACGTGGCGTTCGCCTTCGACGACGACGAAGCGTTCTGCCGGCACCGACGAGTACACGTGCATCGTCAAGGCGAGCGGCGGCAAGTCCTTGCGCACCGAATAGGGCATGTCCCAAACCAGCGGCAGCGCCGGCTGCGCGGGTTTCCCGATGGCGGGCTTCGTGGCCGGCTTCGCCGCGGTCGCTTGGTTCGCGCCGGGGACGGCGGTGCCAGGCGTGCCGGGCGTGCCGGCGGCCGGCAGGTTCGGCGCGGGCTTTGCGGTTGCAGGTTTCGCGGGCGCCTGCGCAGTCGCGGCCGGCGCGCTGGCCGCAGGCGCCGGACGCGGTGCCGCGATCGGCGGCGCCGCGGTCGCGGCTGCATCCGAAGGCGGCTGGCGCGGGCCTGCGACCAGCGGCGACGACGGAAGCTCGGCGACCGAACCCGGGCGGTCATCGGCCGACGGCAGCGGCACCGCAGGCGCGGTGGCGACCTGCGGTCGCGCCGGTGTCGCAGCGGGCGCGGGCGCGGGCGTGGTCGCGGCGGGTGTGGGCGGCGTCGCCGCAGGCGGCGGCGCATCGACGGGTACGGGTCTCGGCGCCGCATCGGCGACACGTTCGCCCGGCGGCTCGCCGCCTCCGGGCGAGAAGCGCAGCCACGCCCCGGCTGCGAGCGCGAGCACGATCGCGCCGACGAGCCAGGGCAGCAGGCTGCGCCGGCGCCGTGCGGCGAGCACCGGCGTGCCGAGGTTCGGCATTTCGCCGAGGCGACGCTGCCGCTCGGACTTCTTCAGGGCTTCGAGGATCAACGACATTGCGGTTCCTGGGTTGCGTCATGTCGACCGCGCGCCCGGTGGCGTGCGCGGGCCGGTCTTCGCGGTGAGGCGTGCCTCATTGGAGCGTGCGTGCGAGATGCGGGCCGCTGTCGTCGAGGGCCGACAGCGCGAACTGGGTTTCGGGCCCGACGATGCCATCGTCGCGGATGCCGTACGCGGCCTGCAGCGCACGCACGCGCTGTTCGAGCGCGGCGTCGAAGATCGGCGCGGCCGCCGCCATCGGCCCGTTGTCGAACGCATGCAGGCGGTCCATCACCCACGCGACGCCCGTGCCCGTCGCGCCGCGCGCGAGCGTCGGCGGCAGCTCCGGCGGCACGCGCCAGAGCGCGATGAAATCGCCGTTCCACAACTCCGGCAAGGAGGCGAGCGCGAACTCGTGGCGTGCACCGGCAAGGTCGAGGCGCAGCTTCTGCTTGCCCACGCCCTGCAGCAGCGCATGCGCCGACGCATCTTCGCCGAGCAGCAGGATCAGCGGCCGATCGAAGCGCGCGAGCTGCTCGATCGATGCGCGCCCGCGCAGGCACGCCACACCCGGCGCGACCTGCGGCGGACAGCGGCTCGCCTCGCGCACCGAGACGCTGCCGGCGTCGACCTGCCAGCGCGCGAGCAATTGCGTGAACGCCGACAGCGCGGTGTCGACCGGCTTCGTCGCGAGCTGCGCTTCCAGCCGTTCGACGCCATCGTCGCGCGCGGGCGCCGCGACCGCGGGTGCGCCGGTCGGCACGAACGCGGGTGCGGGGGCGCGCCCGCTCCACCACCACGCGCCGCCCGCGAGCGCGAGCAGCACGACGGCCGCCGTGGCCCAGCGGCCATAGCGATGCAGCCAGTAGCGCGTATGACCCGGCAGCGCCTCGTCGGCGGCGCGATTCACGAGGCGCTCGCCGATGCTGTCCTGCTCGCGCGCATAGCCGGCCATCAGCGCGCGGTCCGCGATGATGTTGACCAGGCGCGGGATGCCACCCGAGCGCTGGTACAGCGCCTTGAGGCCGAGGCGCGAGAACGGGATGCGCGCGCAGCCCGCGACTGCGAGGCGATGGCGCACGTAGGCTTCGGTCTCGGCCGCATCGAGCGGGGTCAGGTGGTAGCGCGCGGTGATGCGCTGGGTCAGCTGGCGCAGCTCCGGTCGCTCGAGCATTTCGCGCAGTTCCGGCTGGCCGAGCAGGATGATCTGCAGGAGTTTCTGCGTCGGAGTCTCGAGGTTGGTCAGCAGTCGCACCTGCTCGAGCGATTCGGTCGAGAGGTTCTGCGCCTCGTCGACGATCAACACCACGCGCAGCCCTTCCGCGTACGCATCGAGCAGGAAAGCGTTGAGCGTGTCGGTGAGCGCCTTGAGGCTGCCGCGCTTGCCGACGATGTCGAGCTTGAGCTCCTCGCATGCGGTCTCGACCAGTTCGACCGGCGAGAGCTTCGGGTTCAGCACGAGCGCGACGCGCGTGTTCTCGGGCAACTGCTCGAGCAGCAGCCGGCACAGCGTGGTCTTGCCGGTTCCGACCTCGCCGGTGAGCTGGACGAATCCGCCGCTGCCGCCCTTGCCGATCCCGTACAGCAGGTGCGCGAGCGCGTCCCGGTGCCGTTCGGACAGGAAGACATAGCGCGGGTCCGGCGTGATCGAGAACGGGGCTTCCCGCAGGCCGTAATACTCGAGATACATGCGCGTACTTTACCCGACCCGGGCAGTACGGTCGGAAACCGGCCTTCCCGCCGGGTTCGCCCCGGGCGCAGGCAGAAGCCTCCAACTCCGTTCGCCCCGAGCGCAGGCCGAAGGTCGAAGTCGAAGGACCGGCCTGCATCGACACCTCCACGCGCCCGCATCCAGGTCGTCGCAGGCCGCCGCGCTCACACCACACACGCGCTCGCCAGGAACGGACCCTGCAGACTGCTCACGCCGGGCACCGTCGCGCTAGAGTCGCCGCATTCCCCTGTAAGGATTGCGACCATGAAGCGCGCTCCCGCGATCTCCGCCCTCGGTGTCGGCCTGCTCGTCGCGGCGCAGGTCGGCGCACAGTCGCTCCCGCCCGGTTTCCTGCGCAGCGACCCGATCCTCGGGCGCGTGCAGCCGAGCGCGATCCAGTTCGCGCATGACGGTCGCGTGTTCGTGGCCGAGAAGAGCGGACGCATCTGGGCGTACGCGAACCTGCTCGACACCGACCCGCAGCTGGTCGCCGACCTCGGCACGCGCGTGCACGACTTCTGGGACCGCGGCCTGCTCGGTTTCGCGCTCGATCCGCGTTTCCCCGAAGTCCCGCACGCCTACGTGCAGTACACGTTCAACGGCGGCCTCGATCTCGGCGGACCGACGCCGCGCTGGCCCGCCACCGACTGCCCGAATCCGCCGGGTGCGACGACCAACGGTGGCGGCTGCGTGGTCAGCGGGCGCGTTTCACGCATCACGCTCGACGGCACCACGACCGAGACCGTGCTGGTCGAGGACTGGTACCAGCAGTTCCCGAGCCACTCGATCGGTACCGTCGCGTTCGGCGCGGATGGTTACCTCTATGCGGGGGGCGGCGATGGCGCGAGCTTCAACGGCGCCGATTTCGGGCAATGGGGCAATCCCGCGTACCCGGACCTGCGTTCGCCGCTCGATCCTTCGCAGCCAGCCAATCCCGCGTTGAACCATGGTGGTTCGCTGCGATCGCAGGGGCTCGAACGGCAGGCCGACTACGCGGCGTCAGGCAACGATGTCTGGCTCGACGGGACGATCATCCGCATCGATCCCGCGACCGGCGCGGGCGCATTCGGCAACCCGCTCGCGAGCGATGGGTGGCCGAACGCGCGGCGCATCATCGCGTACGGCCTGCGCAATCCGTTCCGTTTCACGTTCCGTCCGGGCACCAGCGAAGTCTGGCTCGGCGATGTCGGCGAGAACGTATGGGAAGAGATCAACCGGATCCCCGACGTCGCGGCGGCGCCGCCCGCGCAGCTGCGCAACTTCGGCTGGCCGTGCTTCGAAGGTCGCGCACAGCACGCGGGTTTCAGCGGGCCGATCTGCACCTCGCTGTACGCGAACGGCGGCACCGGTGGTCGCACGCCGCATGCGCCGCCCTGGTACGCGTACGCGCACCAGGGCGGATCCGACATCACGGGCCTCGCGTTCTACACCGGCGACAGCTATCCCGCGCAGTACCACGATGCGCTGTTCCTCGCCGACAACAGTCGCACCGTGATCTTCTGGATCGCGCACGTCGACGCGAACGAGGATGGCGTGCCCGACGCGCCCGTCGACGGCGGTGCGCTGCCGTTCCATGGCGGCAATCTCGCGAAGGCGGTGCAGCTCGCGAGCGGGCCGGGCGGCGACCTCTTCTACGTGAATCTCGAGAACAACCGCATCTCGCGCATTTCCTACTGCAATGGCTGCAGCAATCGCGCGCCATCCGCCGCGATCGCGCTCGCGACGGGTTCGCTCGCCGACGGACCCGCGCGCGTCGTCGCGTTCGATGCATCGAACGCGATCGATCCGGACGGCGACGTGCTCGCGCATGCGTGGGACCTCGACGACGACGGCGTCTTCGACGATGCGACCGGCGTGGGTGCGAACGCGGCGTTCACGACGCCGGGCGAGCACGTGGTCGCGGTGCGCAGTGACGATGGCCACGCGCGCAGCGATGTCGCGCGCATGCGCATCCTCGTTCGACCGTCGGCCGACCTGTCGGCCACGATCGACGATGGCTACATGGGCGTCGTCGCGGGCCAGCGCGTGCAATGGACCGCAGTCGTCGAGAACCATGGCGACAGCGTGCTCGGCGCAGTCGCGGTGACGTCTTCGGCGTCCGCTGGCCTCTTCGACCTTGCATGGACCTGCGAGGCGACGCCGGTGTCGGCCTGCGGCCTCGGCAGTCCCGGTGCCGTGGCGGATTTCGCCGATCTTGCCGCGGGCGGCCGGCTGACCTATACGATCGAAGCCACGGTGGCCGCCGACGCGCAGGGCAGCGTGACGATGGCGATCAGCGCGGCGACCCCGCCGAGCCACTACAACCTGAGCCCCGGGGACGACAGCGCCGAAGACACCGACGCGATCCTCGGCGATGCGATCTTCGCCGACGGCTTCGAAGCGCCCGCGAACCCGTAGGAGCCCACCCTGTGGGCGATCCGCGCAGGCAATCGGTCGTGCGCGGGCGTTCACATTCGCGAGCATCGCGCACAGGGTGCGCTCCTACGCGTCCTGCTTTCCGCCGAACAGAGCGATCGCGGTGCGTGCGACCTGGCGCGTGTCGTAGTACGCGTAGGCGCCGACACCGATCGCGCCGATCACCGGCAGCCAGCGCGAAACGCCGCGACCAGCGACGCGCCGCGAAAGGCGCACGCCGATTTTAGCCGCGACGCGCTCGATCGTGCGCAGCGGAAGGTCGCGCACGATCAGGCGCGCGCCGACCTGCATGCCGACGTCGCGCAGCGCCTGCGCGGCGGCATGGCGGAACAGGCAATAAAGCATCTGCGAACGCGTGAGTTCGGCGCTGGCGCCATGGGCCGCGGCGATGTCCGCGACCATCTGGCGCTGGATCTGCCAGATCGCGACGAGCTCGGGCAGGATCGTGAGCCATCCGAGCGGACCGGGCGGCAGCGCGAGCGTGCCGGCCGCGAGCGCGGCGCGCTTCGCGGCCGCGTTCGCGAGGCGCTCGGCGTGCGCATGCGGGCCGGACGTCGCGCGCTCACGACTCGCGGGCACGTAGCTCGCGAGTTCGAGCACGACGTCGCCGAGGCGCGTCGCGGCGGAGCGCGCATCGGCCGCTGCGACGCGCAGCGCGGGAACGTGCACGGCCATCGTCTGTTCCATTGGGTCGATGGCGACAGTGTCGCATGCGCGCCTGTACCGACGATGGCGGTGCGCGCGCGGATTCAGCTGCGGGCAGGGACGCTCAGCGGCGCGCGGCCGCGGGATCGAATCCGTCCGCGAACACGCGGTCGCCGCCTCGCAACGTCCCCACGATGAGGCTGCGCTGGCCCGCGGGTGGCGGCGCATCGACCGGCAGGATCAGCGCGACGACGCCGCCAGTCATGCGGTCGATGCCGTCCCAGGCGCCGTTCTGCTCGACGATCGCACCGGGCACGGCCTGCGCGAAGAAGGTCGCGGCATCGATCGGCTCGCCGGCGGGATCCTCGAATGTCGCCGTGCTCGCATCGAGTGTCAGGCCGAGTACCGACATCAGCGGCTCGGCCACTGCTTCGACCGGCCCGGCCGCGCGTGCGTCCGTCGCGTCGGGGCCACCGCGCACGCGCGCACGCGTCGCCCAGCGGTTGCCCGCGCTGTCGATGTAGCCGCGAAGTTCGATCTGGCGGTCCTGCGCGATGCCGTTCGCGAAGATGCCGTCCTCATCGCGCACCTGCGCGGAACGCCGCACCACGTTCGCGAGCAGCGTCACCACGCCGTCCGCACCGGGGACCACGTCGGCCGGCGTGACCGGTCCTTCGAGCCGGATCACCGGTGCGTCGAACGCGATGCCCTGCGCGGTGAAGGTCGCGCCATCGCCGAATACGCCGTCGACTTCGAGCATCGCGCCCGGCGCGAGGTCGTCGATGCTGCCGAAGCGGAACTCCGTCGTCGCGTCGTGCGTGACCACGTAGGGGCCGAAGCGGAACGAGTCGGCCGAGAGGATCTCGCCGACCAGCCCGTTGAGCGCGCCGAGCGCGCCCGGCGTGCCGAGCGGCACCGGGTTCACGCAGGTCAGGCGCGTGACCGTGTCGAGCACGCTGTCGGGTCCGAAATCCGCGATGCCGTCCGCACGGATCTCGACGAACTCGCCGACATCGAGCGCGTCGCCACAGTCGATCGGCGCAACGCCCGCGAGACTGACCTGCTGCGGACCGAGCGCTGCGATCTCGCCGTTGATCGCACTGACGTAGCCCGACAGCAGCCAGCGCGGCGTCGGTTCATGGAAGTACTCGATGAACGACGCGAGCAGGCTCGCGTTGGTGTCGATGTAGCCGCTGACGTCGAGGTGGTCGCCGACCGCGATGTTCGCGATGTCCCCTCCGGGGACGCCGGTCATGCCGACATCCGCCGTCACCGTGATCTCCTGGCCGAGCACGCGCAGCGGCTCGGTCGAAGTGACGGCGCCGCGCACCGCGTACGAGAACACCAGCGTCGCCGCGGCGGCATCGCCGCGCAGCGCCGGCGCATAGCTCGCCTCGACGCGCAGGCCGGGCTTGTCCGGCAGCGGCGCGCCCGCAGGCAGCGGCTCGCCGTCGACGAACACGACGGTGGTCTCGTCGATGCGCACGAGGTGTCCGCCGATGTCGAGCACGTCCTGCGCGAACGCCGGGGCCGCCGCGGACAGCAGCGCGCCGAGCAGGGAGGTGGCCGATGGTGTGTACATGCGCGCAGTCTAGGCCTGCCGCGCGACGCGCGCATGGGCGTTTCCACCCACGGCAGCGGTCCTGGCTGCAACATTCCGTTTCGGCGAGGCGCGGGCGGCGGCCGCGCCGCGTGCGCGGGGCGCGAAGCGGTGGCGCGTTGCCCGGTGCTAGCATGCGCGGGTCGCACGACCGGAGCGAATCGCATGTCGAGGCACCACTCCGAGAACCATCGGACTGACCGGGTCGGCTGGCTGCGCGCCTCGGTCCTCGGCGCCAATGACGGCATCGTCTCGACTGCGAGCCTGATCGCCGGGTTCGCCGCCTCCGGCGCCGACACGCGCAGCGTGCTGCTCGCGGGCCTCGCGTCGCTGGTCGGCGGCGCGCTCTCGATGGCCGCAGGCGAGTACGTGTCGGTCGCCTCGCAGGCCGACGTCGAAGGCGCCGATCTCGCGACCGAGCGTCGCGAACTCGAGCAGTATCCCGAAGGCGAACTGCGCGAGCTCGCCGGCATCTACGTCCGGCGCGGGCTCGATCCGGCGCTGGCCGCGCAGGTCGCCGAGCAGCTCACCGCGCACGACGCGCTCGGTGCGCACGCGCGCGACGAACTCGGCATCACGCACGAGATGCGCGCGCGACCGCTGCAGGCGGCGCTCGCGTCCGCCGCCTCGTTCGCGGTCGGCGCCGCGCTGCCGCTCGCGCTCGCGGCGCTTGCCCCGGCCGAACGACTCGCGAGCGTGATGGTGCCCATTTCGCTGATGTGCCTTGCCGGTCTCGGTGCGCTCGCGGCGCGCGCGGGCGGCGCGCCGATGCTGCGCGGCGCGGTGCGCGTGACCGTCTGGAGCGCGGTCGCCATGCTCGCGACGGCGATGGTCGGGCGCCTGTTCGCCTGATCGACACGGGTGGCCGGCATCCGCGCAGCAACGGCGCGGCGCGACCGTCCTGTTGCACGATCAAGGCGTCATGCGGTCCCGAGGTCTCGTCGATCGCGGTGCGGCTGCGCGGTCGCGCGTCCTGCACGCTGCGCCCATGCATGGTCGATGCTGATCCGACCGGCGCCGCGGCAGGCGAGGTAAAGACCGATCACGACGAGGCAGGCCGACGGGAACGATGCGCGGATGCCGCCGTGCATGTCCACCATCGCGATCGCGACGACGAAGTGGACTGCGCAGACGATGCCGGCCCAGCGCGTGGCGAATCCGGCGATGAACGCGACGCCGACCAGCAACTGCGTCCAGACCGACAGCCGCGCCATGAACGCGGCCCCGATGAAGCCGGACTTCGCGAGGAACTGCTCGAACTCCTGCATGCGCTCGGCGTCGAGCACGTTGTCCTGCACGCCCCAGACGAGGAATGCGCCGACGACGAGGCGCATCAGTGCCAGCGCGGCGTCCTCGAAACGGGCGAGCATCGGCAGCGAAAACGGGTGTCTCGACGGGTTCATGTCCGGGATCCTGGTGCAGGTGGATTGGCTTCGCGCGCTTCAGGCGGGTCGCGCCGGGTCGCCGTACGCATCCGACTCTCGCCAGGGCGGCGTGTTCGCGAAGTCGACGAACGCGGCGACCACGGCAGGATCAAGCTGCGTGCCCGCTTCGCCCGCGATGATCCCGATCGCTTCCGCGTGCGAACGCGGCGCGCGGTACGGACGTCCGCTCGTCATCGCGTCGTAGGCATCGACGACGAGCAGGATGCGGCTTGCGCGTGGAATGGCTGCCTGCGATAGGCCGTCCGGATAGCCGCTGCCGTCGAATGCCTCGTGGTGGTGCCGCACGATCGCGGCGACTTCGGCGCGGTTCGAGAGATACGTCTGGTTGACGATGCGCTCGCCATGGATCGCGTGCGCCTTCATTTCGTCCCACTCGGCGGGATCGAGGCGTCCACGCTTGTACAACACGTCGTCGCGCACGCCGATCTTGCCGATGTCGTGCAACTGGCTCGCGAGGCGCAGCGCGTCGAGGTCGCGCTCGCAGAGGTCGAGCCTGCGTCCCAACGCGAGCGCGAGCGTGCAGACGCGGTCGCAATGGCCGCGCGTATAGGCATCGCGCGCGCACAGCGCGGTCAGGAGCGAAGGGTAGGCACCCTGCTGGTCGGGCGGTGCAGCCGTTGCCATCCGCAACCTCCTTTGCGGTCGACCGGGTCCTGCCACGCGGTGGGCGCTGACGCTGGACCGCGGTCCGCCTGTGCCGATCCTCGCATCGCTCGAGCGCGGCGACAAGCCAGCGCATGCCGACGCACATCGTCGCTCGAGAGGGATCGCGCCGGAGGCCTGCGGCCGCGGTGTCAGTCGATGCAGGCGCCGGAGCGGGCGCCCGCGGGCGCGATCGGCAGCCCGGGTTTCTCGGCGTGGTAGTACAACGACAGGATCTTCCACTGCGTGCCGGCCTGGTACAACTGGATGCTGTTGACGCCGACGAAATCGGGTTCCGGCGCCTCGCGCCGCGTGCGCGATTCCACCACGCTGTAGACCGCCGCGAAGCGGTCGTAAGCCTGTACGACGCGTGCGATCTCGCACTCGTGGAAGCCCTTGCGCGAGACCTTGCCGTAGGGTGCGAGGAATTCCGTCGCGGCCTTGCGCTGCACGACCGGCGCGCCGTCGCGGTAGCTCCCGCCGAACACGACCGCATCCGCGTGGAAGAGCCGATCGAGCGTCGCGACGTCGGCGCTCGCGCCGGGTTCGTTCGACAGTGCGCGCCACAACGCGGCGACCGCGGCGTCGGGCGTGTGTTCCGCGGCGGCGGCGCCGAGTGGCACCAGCATCAGCAACAAGGGGACGATCAGGATGCGCATGCAATGTCCTTGACGGGAGCGTGGCGCGCTGCATCCGGCACGATCGCCTTCGCGCCCTGCGCCGCCATCAGCGGCCGACGATCTTGTCCACTGCCTTGCCCTTCGCGAGTTCGTCGACGACCTTGTCCATGTAGCGGATCCGGCGCATCAACGGATCCTCGACCTGTTCGACGCGCACGCCGCAGACCACGCCCTTGATCGCGAGCGCATCGAGGTCCTGCCGTGGCGCCGTGGCGAAGAAGGCCTCGAGGTCGTTCCCGGATCCGACCTGCTGCTCGATCTCGCTCGTGCCATAGCCCGTGAGCCAGCCGATCACCGCATCGAGCTCCTCGCGCGAGCGTCCCTTCGACGCGACCTTCTTGAGGTACAGCGGATACAGGTTCGCGAACGGCATCGCGAACACCTTTTCGATGCGCATCGCAGCGGCCCGGTGGTGGCGGAATGCCGATGCTCGCATCCGCATGCCGGTCCCGCAATCGTGCGTCCCGCAGCGCGCCCATCGCGCGGCTAGAACGATGCGCACGCAGCGGTGCGTTCGCGCAGCACCGATTCCTGCCGGAATTGCGTGCGGTAGCGTGCGATGACGTCGCGCACCGCCGCGTCGGTGTCGCGGTCATCCGCGTGCACGGCGATGACGACGCGACTCGCTTCGCCGATCGTGCGGCCATCCTCGCCGCGCCAGCGACCGGCCGCGTCGAGCACCGTGTAGCCGCGCGGGAAGGCCGGCAGCAGCGTGGAGGCTTCGAACGCCTGCCACGCGGCGTCGTCGACTTCGCCGCCGCCGGGAATCGAGCGGCCGAAGTACAGCGCGTCGCGCACCGCGAGCTGCTCGTCGGCGCGGCAGCCGAGAGGATGTTCGCGCACCCAGTCGAGCTGGCAGCCGCCGAGCAGCGCGAGCGCTGCGGCGAGCCCGATGCGGCGGATGCGCGACTTCATCGCGGGCAGCGTCTCACTTGAGGTGCGTCTCGAACAGCTTGAGGATGCGCTTGTACTCGTCGAGCCACGCATCGGCGTGCACGAACCCGTGCCGCTCGAGCGGATAACCCGCGAGTTCGAAGTCGTCCTTGCGCAGCTCGACCAGGCGCTGGAACAGGCGCACCGAATCCTCGTACAGCACGTTGTCGTCGATCATGCCGTGCGCGATCAGCAGGCCGCCCTTCAGGCCGTCGGCGAACTCGATCGGCGAGGAGCGCTCGTACGCGATCGGATCGACCTGCGGCGTGTTGAGGATGTTCGCGGTGTACTCGTGGTTGTACTGGGTCCAGTCGGTGACCGGGCGCAGCGCGGCGCCGGCCCTGAACACCTCGGGCGCGCGGAACATCGCCATCAGCGCCATGAAGCCGCCGTAGGAACCCCCGTACAGGCCCACGCGCGCGGGATCGGCCGCCGCGTTCTTCTCGAGCCAGCGCACGCCGTCGATGAGGTCCTCGAGTTCGGGCGTGCCCATGCGGCGATAGATCGCGGTGCGCCAGTCGCGGCCGTAGCCCTCGCTCGCGCGATAGTCCATGTCGAGCACGACATAGCCCTTCTCGACGAGCAGGTTGTGGAACATCTGCTCGCGGAAATAGGCCGGATAGCCGAGGTGCACGTTCTGCAGGTAGCCCGCGCCGTGCACGAACAGCACGGCGGGATACTTCTTCGCGGGATCGAAATCGCGCGGCTTGTAGAACTTCGCGTGGATCGGTTGCTGCGCGTGCGAGGACGGCACCTGCACGATCTCGGGCATCAACCACGTTTGCGCCTTGAACTCGGGCGTGCGCGTGTCGGTCAACGTGCGCGGCGTGCCGCCGTCGACGCCGGCGACCGCGAGCTGGTTCGGCACGTACGCGCTCGAATGCAGCAGCGCGAGCTGGCGCCCGTCGGGCGAGAGTGTGAACGACTGCATGCCCTCGAGCGCGGTCACGCGCTCGAGTTCGCCGCCGCCGACGGCGACGCGGTACACGTCGTAGCTGTACGGCGCCTCGACATTCGCGCGCAGGTAGAACCAGCGTCCGTCGGGCGATTCCACCGGTGCGGACACTTCGAACGTGCCGCGCGTGAGCGCCTTCGCCTTGCCACCCTGGCCGAGCGCGTAGAGCTGGCTGTAGCCGGTCTCTTCGGACACGTACCAGAGCGTGCGGTTGTCGCGCAGCCAGCCGAATTCGTTGAAGTTCCAGTTGATCCAGCCCGGGTCGGTGAGGCGGTGCCGGCTCGAGAGCTTCGCGCGATCGAAATCGACCGTCGCGATCCAGCGGTCCTTGTTGTCGATCGCGCGGATCTGGATCGCGATCGAGGCGCCGTCTGCGCTCCAGGCGAAGCCGCCGCCGCCGCCGTCTTCGGCATCGGAGACGATGCGCACGCTGCGCCGTTCCGGCTCGCCCTTGCCTTGCTTGTCGCGGCCCTTCGTTCCCGCGGCCTTGTCGTCGGCATCGGCCTTCCCGAGGCCACGCTCGCGCCGCAGCTTCTCGTTTTCCCGGCGCACATCCGCGAGCGGATCGTCGTCGATGCCGGGCAGGTCGTCGAACGCGAGCGGACGCTGCGCATGCTTCACGAGGTCGAGCAGCAACAGCGACTGCGGCGCAGGATCGTTGCGGCCGACGCGCGTGCGCTCTTCTTCCTGTTCCTCGTAACCCGACTCGGTCACGAAGCGCTGGAGCTTGCCCTTGCGACCGGCCTCGTGGTCCTTCGGCGAGGTGACCAGCAGCAGCCAGCGGCCGTTCGGCGACAGCGAGCTGCCCTCGACCTTCACCTGGTCGCCGACGTGGAACGGCATCGGCGCGCGCGTCGGGTCGCCCTGCGCGTAGTTGTCGGCATGCTGCTTCTGGGCCGCCTTGTCGGCTTTGAGCTTGCGCAGCGTCGAGAACCAGCGCAGCTGCATCTCGCCGAGGTCGTCGGGCATGGCCGCGTCTGGATCCTTCATCGCCTTGATCACGGCGACCGGCCCGCCGACGCGCGTCGCGAGGTCATGGCTGTACCAGTCGCTGCCGATCCGGTACTGCACGGCGCGCCCGTCGGCGGAAAACTGCGGAGAGGCTTCCTGGTCCGGCGTGCGCGTGAGCTGCAGCAGCCGGCCGCCGGGCAGCTCGCGCACGAATACATCGCCATTGCGCACGAACGCGGCGCGCCGGCGTTCGCGGTCGTAGGCAGGGGACGGGCCGTCGGCCTGCGCCATTCCGGCCGGCTCGACGATGTCGTCGCGACCGTCCGCGAGCGTGACGCGGTGCAGGTCGCGCACCGGCGAGCCCTTCTGCTTGACGCGGTAGTAGACGCTGCCGCCGTCGAGGCTCCAGTAAGGTTGTTCCACCGGCGGACCGATCCAGTCCGGATCGGCCATCGCCTGTTCGATCGTGATCGCACGCGCCGGCGCGGCGGCGAGGCAGAGCAGGGCGGTGAGGCAGGCGATCCACGTGCGCGACATGCAGGACTCCGGGGCCGGACGGCAATGGGCGAGGATAGCGGCTCCCGTGCGGCACGGGAGGGCCGAAAGTCAGATCCCCCCCGGCCGGTCCCGCGCGCGCAACCTCAGTTCGCTTCGAACCCGTCGGCGAAGATCCCTTCGCCGCCGCGGATCACGCGCAGCGCATCGACGCGCGCACTGCCGGCGCTGCCGTTCGCGAACACGAGGTCGAGCATGCCGTCCGACACCACGACGTCGTGGCGGAACACGACCGCGGCGTCGATGCCGACGCTCGCGATGATGTCGTAGTCGTCGAGCACGAGCGCGCCTTCGATCGATGCATCGAACACGCGTTGCCCCGCGGCGCTGTTGTAGGTATCGGCGAAGTGCAGCTCGACCGCGTACGGCCCGTCCGGTAGCGGCAGGCGATACGCGAAATCGCCCCAGCGCCAGTCGTTGTAGAGTGCGTCGTCCTCGGTGTTCGCGACCGCATGCGCGGACACCTGCGTGCTGCCGCCTTCGAACGCGGTATCGGCGAGGTACGCCGTGCCGTCCGCGCCGACGTAGGCCGGGCCACCCGCATTGATCGCGGCGACGACCGTGCCCGGCTCCGGCGGGGGTCCGCTGCGCGTCGCGAGCAGGCTGTCGTTGAACGTGACGCGACCCGCGTACGTGGCGTGTTCGCTCGGCCCTCCGGCGATGACGCCGATCCGGTTCGGGCCGGGCGCCAGCGCGATGCCATCGACCGACCACGCCGCGGTTCCGGTCGCGCCCCCGCTGGCACCGCCACGTACGACCCATTCCACCGCATCGATCGACAAGCCGCCCTGCACGGCGCTGCCTGCAAGATCGAGCAACGGATCGGGCGTGGTCCACGCGGCCGCGCTCGTCGGACTCGTGATGCGCAGCGACGGCGGCGTGGCCGGGTCGGGGACGCCGCGACGCTGCGTGACGAGCCACGGGAACAGCAGCGGATGGCGATAGGCCACCGTCCAGATACCGTGGCCGCCGAGCGCGTACCGCGTGTAGATCGTGCTCGCGCCCGATGCGCGCAGCGCGTCGACGAGGTCGTCCGAACCCGCGACGCCGACGGTGCCGTCGTTGGCCGCGTGGAAGAACCAGAAAGGGACATGTGCGACCGAAGCCGCTGGCCCTGTCGCACCGTTGCCTGACATCGGGACCGCGGCCGCGAAGCGCGCGGGCTGCGAGGTGACCGCACTCCAGGTGCCCATCCCGCCCATCGAAAGGCCGGTGATGTAGAGCCGGTCCATGTCGATCGGATATTCGTCCGCGAGCTGGTCGATGAGTCCGATCGCGGTCGCGAGCGTCGCACCGCTCCACCAGCCTCCGGCCGGGCATTGCGGTGCGATCATGAACACCGGTTGCAGCGCGAGGTTCGCGTCGTCGAGCAACTGCATCGCGCCATTCGCGGCGTTGTCCAGTTGCGCCTCGTTGTCCGCGCCGCGCTCGCCGGAGCCGTGCAGGAACAGGATCACCGGATAGTGCGTGCCAGGCACGAGATCGGGAGGGACGAAGTAGCGGAACGGCAGGCCGGTGCCGTCGGGTTCGCTGTTGCCGTAAAGGAAATCATCGCGCGTGGCCGCGTCCGCGGCGCCCGCGCATGCGAGCAGGACGGCGAGGACGGGCCGCCAGAAAGCCGGCATCGTGCATTCTCCCGACAGGATCGGCCGCGCGACCCTAGCACGCCTCCATTCGGCGTTTCGCCACGCGGCGCACGCTGCCGCTTGGCAAACGCCACGCCATCGGGCAGCCTCGCGCCGTCGTGACCGCTTCGACATCCCGCCCCCGACACGCGTACGCCCGATGCCCCTGCCGACGATCGAACACGAAACCGCCCCGAATCCGCGCCATGCGTTGATCTGGCTGCACGGCCTCGGCGCCGACGGCAACGACTTCGCGCCGATCGTGCCCGAACTCGTCGACCGTGCCTGGCCGCCGCTGCGATTCGTGTTCCCGCACGCGCCGGTGCGGCCGGTCACGATCAACAACGGCATGCCGATGCGCGCGTGGTACGACATCAAGGGCATGCAGATCGCGGACAAGCAGGACGAGCCCGGCATCCGCGCATCGATCGCCGAACTCGACGCGCTGATCGCGCGCGAGGCCACGCGCGGCATCCCGTCGCAGCGCGTGCTGCTCGCGGGCTTCTCGCAGGGCGGCGCGATCGTGCTGTCCGGTGGCGTGCGGCATGCGCAAAGGCTGGCCGGGATCATCGCTCTGTCGACCTACCTGCCGCTGTCGGAGAAGACCGCGGCCGAACGCAGCGAGGCGAACAAGGGGCTGCCGGTGTTCATGGGCCACGGCAGCGTCGACAACGTCGTGCCCGAGGTGCTCGGCACCACCACGCGCAACACGCTCGAAACGCTCGGCTACGCGGTCGAGTGGCACAGCTACCCGATGGCGCACCAGGTCAGCGCGCAGGAGATCGCGGACCTGCGCAGGTGGATCGGGGCACGCCTGGCCTGACGTGCGCGGCTCGCCGCGAAGCGACAACCTTCGCGTCCGGCTGCATTGTGGGAGGGGCTTCAGCCCCGATGCGTTTCGCACGAAGAGCTCGGGACTGAAGTCCCTCCCACAAGGACTGCTGCTCTGCGGGGTCGTTATGGGAGGGGCTTCAGACCCGCTGCTTTTGCTCGAAGAGCTCGGGACTGTAATTCCTTCCAAAGGGTCTGCGCAGTCACGCTGCCGCCTCGGCCCGCAGCACGAACGCGCAAGACCGCTCCAGCCTTCGCCCTATACTCCGGCCATGCACGCGCACGCGCGCCCGTCCCGCACCGAGCTTCCCGCCCGCAGCTGGCTGCCGCGCTTCTGCAGCGGGCCGACGCTGTTCGCGGTGATGATCGTCGCCGAGCTGGTCGCGCTGGTGATCGTGCTCGCGGGCGATACGGCGCAACCCGGAGGCTGGCGTCGCCTCGCGGTCGCGTCGGTCTACGTGCAATGGCTCGCGCTGCTCAACGCGGTCGTGCTGTGCTCGCTGCGCGGCGTGCTCGATCGGCTCGACCTCGCGTGGGGATTCTCCATCGCGTGGTGCGCGAGCGTGGTGGTGACCGCGCTCGGCGCGCTCGTGGTCTGCCGGCTCGACCAGGCGCTCGGGTTCGGCCTCACGGTGCCGCCCCACGGCACGGCGCGCTTCGTGTTCGCGAATGCTGCGATCTGCGCGCTGATCGCCGCCGCATTGTTGCGCTACCTGTACGTGCTCGAACAATGGCGAGGGCGCGTGCATGCGGCCGCAAAGGCGCAAGTCGACGCGTTGCAGGCGCGCATCCGGCCGCACTTCCTGTTCAACAGCATGAACACGATCGCGAGCCTGATCCGCACGCGTCCGCTCGAGGCCGAGCGCACGGTCGAGGACCTGTCCGACCTGTTCCGCGCGGCGCTCGGCGCCGACGACCAGCCCGGCACGCTCGGAGGGGAACTCGACCTGATCGCGCGCTATCTCGACATCGAGCGCCTTCGGCTCGGCGACCGCCTGCGCGTGCAGGCCGATCTCGACGCATTGCCGCGCGAGATGCCGCTGCCACCGCTGTTGCTGCAGCCGCTGGTCGAGAACGCGGTGTACCACGGCGTGCAACCGCTCGCGGAAGGCGGCGTCGTCGCGCTGCAAGGGCGCCGCGAGGGCGGCTACGTCGATTTCAGCGTGCGCAATCCGCGACCGGTGCAGCCCAATGCGCGTCGCAACGGCGTCGCGCTCGCGAACATTCGTGCGCGCATCGAGTACCATTTCGGCGCGCGCGGGGAGCTGCGCGTGGAGGAGGGCGCGGATTTCTACGTCGCGCACGTGCGCTTGCCGGAGAACACGGATCGATGAAAGCCCTGGTCGTCGACGACGAGCCGCTCGCGCGTGAACGCATGCGCGCCTTGCTCGGCGACATCGAAGGCATCGAAGTCGTCGGCGAGGCCGGCAACGGTCGCGAGGCGATCGACGCCGTCGCGGCGCACGCGCCCGACCTGCTGCTGCTCGACATCCGGATGCCGCTGATGGACGGACTCGAAACCGCGCGCCACCTCGGCGGGCTGGAATCGCCGCCCGCGATCATCTTCTGCACCGCCTATGCGGACCATGCGCTCGAAGCCTTCGAGGCGAATGCGGTCGATTACCTCGTCAAGCCGGTGCGCGGCGACCGCCTGCACGCGGCGGTCGCGAAGGCGCGGCGCTGGAATGGCGACGACGCGCGCCGGCTCGGCAGTGCGCTCGGCGCGGACTCGCGGCGCAGCCACCTCTGCGCGCGCGTGCGCGGCAGCCTCGTGCTGGTGCCGGTCGCCGACATCCGCTACCTGCTGGCCGAGGACAAGTACGTGGTCGTGCACCACGCGCAGGGTGAGGTACTCGTGGAGGAATCCCTGAAGGCGCTCGAAGACGAGTTCGGCGACGATTTCGTGCGCATCCATCGCAACTGCCTGGTCGCGCGCTCGAAACTCGCCGGTCTCGTGCGCAGCGCGGACGGGCGCGTGTTCGCGAGCGTCGAAGGCGGATCCGGCACGCTCGAGGTGAGCCGCCGCAACCTGCCCGCGCTGCGCAAGCTGGTGCGTTCGCTGTGAGGACGCTGCGCATCGCCACGCGCAAGAGCGCGCTCGCACTCTGGCAGGCCGAGCATGTCGCCACGCGCCTGCGCGCGCTGCATGTCGACCTTGCGGTCGAGCTGGTTCCGATGACGACGCGCGGCGACCAGGTGCTCGACCGCCCGCTTGCCGAGATCGGCGGCAAGGGGCTGTTCCTCAAGGAGCTCGAGGTCGCGATGCTCGAGCAGCGAGCGGACATCGCGGTGCATTCGTTCAAGGACGTGCCGATGCTGCTCGAGCCGGGTTTCCGCATCGGCGCGGTGCTCGAACGCGCGGACGCGGCAGACGCGTTCATCAGCAACTCCTGCACGCGCATCGACGAGTTGCCGCGGGGCGCGCGCGTCGGAAGCTCTTCGCTGCGCCGGCAGGCGCAACTGCGCGCGCTGCGGCCGGACCTCGAACTGCGCGACCTGCGCGGCAACGTCAACACGCGCCTCGCGCGTCTCGATGCGGGCGACTACGACGCGATCATCCTCGCCTGCGCGGGCATCGAGAGGCTCGGGCTCGGCGCGCGCGTGCGCTCGCGACTGGCGCCGCCGCAATGGCTGCCGGCGGTCGCGCAGGGCGCGATCGCGATCGAATGCCGCGAGGGTGACGCGGCCGTGCTCGAACTCGTCGCGGGCCTCGGCGATGCGGCCACGCAGCGCTGTGTGGCCGCCGAGCGCGCGATGAACCTGCGGCTGCATGGCAGCTGCAACGTGCCGGTCGCCGGATACTGCATCGAGACCGAAGCCGGGTTCGCGCTGTGGGGCCTCGTCGGGGACGCCGCGACCGGACGACTCGTGCGCGCGGAGATGGAAGGCGCATACGCCGACCCGACCTTGCTGGGGGAATCCGTCGCGAGCCTGCTGCTCGAACGCGGCGCCGACGAGATCCTCTCCCGCCACGCCGACCCCGCGCTGTAGGCGCGGCGCAGCCGCGACCGTCATGTGGCAGGCTCGCCTCGCGATGGCACGGCGCGCGAT
This sequence comes from Lysobacteraceae bacterium, assembly GCA_004143945.1. GTDB lineage: Bacteria > Pseudomonadota > Gammaproteobacteria > Xanthomonadales > Rhodanobacteraceae > Dokdonella_A. The sequence continues at coordinate 110,496 of SEHB01000009.1, read as the reverse complement.
GTCGGTTTCGACGGTCGCCGCAGCGCCGCGACCCCGACGCACGCGCTACTTCGCGCCGAAGTTGTAGACGAGGTTCGTCGTCATCAACTGGTCGGTCTTCTTGAGGCCCGCGGCGACTTCGGAGTTGCGGCGCACCTGGTAGCCGACCTTGAGCGCGAACGACTTGTTGATCGCGACCTGCAGGCCCGCGTCATTCTGCATGAAGGTATTGTCGCCGCCCGCTTCGACGAGGAAGGTATCGACGAACGCGGTGGTGTCGCTGAAGTTGTGCTTGTACGCGATCAGGCCGCGGCCGACCACCTCGCCCTCGGCATCGAAGCTGTGGCGCAGCGGCACGCCGTCGACAAGCTCGGGGCCGTACACGTCGACCGGCTGGTAGCGCTTGTAACCGGGGCCCGCCTCGAATGACAGCTCGTTGTTCTGGTTCTTGAGCACGGTGTAGCCGTAGCCGACCGACGCGACCGCCTGGTACTCGAATGGCGAGAAGTCGTCGTTCTCGTAGCGCAGGGCGCCGACCACGTAGCTGCGTTCGTCGAGCTTGTAGCCGACCGAGGCACCCGCCTCGTAGCGGTTCGCGGTGAGGTCGAAGTTCTTCACGCTCGTGACTTCACCGTCGACGACCGTGGTCGCGGTGACCTCGCCCTTGCTGCGCAGCGCGGTCAGGTAGAAGTGGTCCTTCCAGGTCTCGTCTTCCTTCTTGAACTCGAGCTTCGCGTTGAGGTTCTCCGACTTCGAGTTGCCGCGCGCGGCGGCGAAGCCGAGTTCGCCGGAGCCGGACCATCCGTCGTCGGCGAGGGCGCAGGCAGGCAGCGCGAGCAGCAGCGCGAGCGGGATCAGGTTCTTGTTCATCGGGACACTCCATCGATGGCGGGCACAAAAAAGACCGCACGAGGCGGTCTGGTCGGGCGCGATCCTCGTTCAAGTGCGCTGAAAACAGCGTGAACGGGCCGGTGCACACGGGTGAACAACGGTGGCGCGGCGCTGTCGCTCAGCGCGCGTAGTAGGCCATCACCGCGTGCTTGGCCTCGGCGAAGAACAGCCAGCGTTCGACGAACAGGCCCGCCAGACCCGAGGCCAGCGCGAGCCACGCAGCCGGCATCCCGATCGCAGGCAGTACGAGCGCTGACAGCGCCAGCAGGCCCGGCACGAGGAACGCGAGCATCAGCGCGATCCGGCGCAGCTTGCGCGCATGCTTGCGCGCGAGCACGAAGCCCATCTCGTGCGTGAGGTAGTTCTCCTCGGTGTGCGGCGCTTCGAATGAGCGTACCGCGCCGAGTGCGGCGAGTCCGATCGCATTGCCGGGATCGGGGGCGGGCAAAGCGTCGATCGCCCGCCAATACAGGACCTTGACCCCGCTCGCGAGCCCCGTGAGCCCCACGACCATCCACGGCAGGACACGCTCCCATCCCGCAGTGGGTGCACGGCTGGCGAGAGCCCACAGCAAGAGCGTCCCTCCGAAGACACTGAGGAGCAGATAGCCCGGGACCACTCGAGGATCACGCCAGGCGCGAACCGGCTTCAGGCTGCTGTAGATGTGTGCGGTGCAGTACACGGTGGACAGGGAGCCGAGTGCAAGCAAGGCACCGAACGTCGGCGTCGCGTTACTCGACAACGGCGGACATCCAGTCAGGCGCGTCGAGAGTTCCCGCACGATGAGAGCCATGGCGGGGAGAAACGTCAGCACGGCGAAGATGCCTTCGCGCGAGAGCCATGAGCTGCGCCATTGCGACAGCGCGCGCCACGCTCGCTGCGGTTGCCCGAGATGGCCGAGCGAGCACAGCAATCCTGCGCTGACGAAAATGAAACCCACGGCCAGGCAGAACGCGAGCCGGTCGGGATGCGTACAGGCCCATCCCGCGACCTCGCTGCCGAGTAGTGGAGCGCACAGGAGTGCGTGCAACGCGATTCCGATGCCGAGCAGGAACCACGCGCCATACCCCACGCCCGACAGCACGGTGAAACAGATGATCGAAAACGTCGGCCGCATCGTCGATCCCGTTCCTCAGCGCGACAGCACGCGATCGAGCCAGCGCAGCACGCCGGGCAGTTGCGCGGGATCGAGGATTTCGGCGCCGCTGCGGGATGATTCACGCGCGGACACCGGGTCGGCGTCGCCGCACCCGCCGCGTCGCGGCCGCGGCGGCAGGTAACGATTGACCGGCGCATACCCGAACTCGGGCATCAGGGCATAGCCCTCGCGTTCCGCGACCAGCTTCGACACCTTCGAATCCGCGTCGCCGAGGTCGCCGAAATGCCGCGCGCGCGTCGGGCACGCCATCACGCAGGCGGGCTGGCGGTCGATCTCCTCGAGCGTCTCGTTGTAGATGCGATCGACGCACAGCGTGCACTTCTGCATCGTGCCGCGCGCCGCGCTGTACTCGCGCGCACCGTACGGACACGCCCACGAACACAGCTGGCACCCGATGCACTTGTCCGCATCGACGAGCACGATGCCGTCTTCGGCGCGCTTGTAGCTCGCGCCGGTCGGGCACACGGTCACGCACGCGGGTGTCTCGCAGTGGAGGCACGAGCGCGGGAAGTGCACGGTCAGCGCTTGCGCGCCGGGAAGGGGGAATGGGGAATGGGGAATGGTGGAAGCGGCATCAGGCGTGCCGCGCAGGCTTGCCCTTCCCATTCCCGATTCCCCATTCCCCATTCCCGGCTCCACTGCATACGAATGCACGCGGTTGAACCACACGCCGTGCGGTTCGGCGCCGTAGGGATCGGCATCGGGCAGCGGGCCGAAGTCGCCGCCGTCGTTCCATTCCTTGCACGCGACCGCGCAGGCGTGGCAGCCGACGCAGGTGTCGAGGTCGATCACGAGGCCGAGCTTCTTCGTTGCAGGGGGCGGAAGCGACGTCACGCGCGCACTCCTTCGGCGGGTGTCATCCTGATGTCATGGCCTTCGCGCGTGGGCTCCGGATCGCGCTCGATGCGCACGCGCAGGTCGAACCACGCGGCCTGGCCAGTCACCGGGTCCGCGTTCGCGTAGCGGGCCGACCCGTCGCGCTCGCGCAGCGATTCGTCGATCAGGTGGTTGAGCAGGAAGCCGTCGGTGGATTCGGGTGCGCGCTCGCCGAGTTTCCACGCGCCCTTGCGCTTGCCGATCGCGTTCCAGGTCCACACCGTGCCGGGCGCGGTGCCCGTGTGCGTGCGTGCCTGCACGCGGATGCGTCCGAGCGCGCCGACGAGCCAGATCCAGTCGCCGTCGTCGACGCCGTGCGCCGAAGCGGTCGCGGGATGGAGGTACAGGTAGTTGCGCGTCGCGATCTGCCGCAGCCAGCGATTCTGCGAACCCCACGCGTGGTACATGAACATCGGGCGCTGGGTGATGGCGCTGAGGGGATAGGGCTGGGGGCTGAGGGCCGAGGGCTGCCGTCCATCGCGCACGCCGTCGCGCAGATCTCCATACCAGAAGGGCAGCGGATCGAAGTAGCGGTCGACGCGCGCGCGGTCGCGTTCCGGCGGTTGCGCGGCTCCGTGGCCGCGTGCGGCGATGCGGAAGCGCTGCAGGGATTCGGCATAGAACTGCATCACCATCGGCTGGGTCGTGCCGACGAAGCCGAGCGATTTCGCCCACTCGAGGTAATCGCGGTTGGCCATCTTGTAGTAGCGGCCCGCAGCCGGCACTTCGCGATGCCAGAAGCAGTCGTGTGCGATGTAGCGCTCGAGCTGCGCGGGACTCGGCGCACCGATGCCGTCCTGTGCGCCGTCCTCGCCGCGCCAGCCCGCGAGCAGGCCGACGCCGGGCATGCGCTCGTGGCGCACGATGTAGTCGGCGTAGTCGCGGTACTTCGCGGCGCCCGATTCGTCGACGAGGCCGGGCAGGCCGATGCGTGCGCCGAGATCGATGAGCACGTCCTGGAACGGTCGCACGTCGCGATCGGGCGCGACCACCGGGCGGCGGATCGCATCGCTCGCGCCGTCCGCGTCCGAGATCGGGCGATCGAGCAGGCTGATGCAATCGTGGCGCTCGAGATACGTGGTGTCGGGCAGCACGAGGTCGGCGAACGCGACGGTTTCCGAGTCGTAGGCGTCGGCGTAGATGATGTGCGGGATCGCGTACTCGCCGGTCGATTCGTCGCGCGCGCAGAGCAACTCGCGCGTGCGCGTCGTGTTCATCGCGGAGTTCCAGCCCATGTTCGCCATGAAAAGGAACAACGTGTCGATGCGATGCGGATCGCCGGCCACGGCATTCGCGATCACGTTCTGCAGCATGCCGTGCGCGGCGAACGGATGCTGCCACGAGAACGCCTTGTCGATGCGCCGCGGCTCGCCGCGCGCATCGACGACGAGGTCGGCCGGCACGTGCACGTAGCCGAGCGGTCCCGCGTCGAGCGCGCCATCGTCCTTGCGTGCCTTGCCCGGGCGGTTCGGCGGCGGCGCGGGTTTCGGATACGGCGGCTGGTAGCGGAAGCTGCCCGGCGTGTCGATCGCGCCGAGGATCATCTGCAGCAGGTGCAACGTGCGGCAGGTGTGGAAGCCGTTCGCGTGCGCCGAGATGCCGCGCATCGCGTGCATCGCGACCGGCCGGCCGGTCATCGTCGCGTGCTCGCGGCCCCAGGCATCGGTCCAGTGCTGCTCGAGCGTGATCGGCTGCTCGAACGCGACGTCGGCGAGTTCCCGCGCGAGGCGGCGGATCGTGTCGGCCTCGACGCCGCAGCGCGCGGCGACCGCATCGGGCGCGTATTCGGCCGACAGGAAGCGCTCGGCGAACAGCTGGAACCCCGGCACCGCGCGGCGCCCGTCCGCAAGCGCGTACGTGCCGACCACGAGCGGCGCGATGTCGATCGCATCCGCGCGCGCAATGCCGAAGCCCTCCCCTTCAAGGCGGCATCCTGAGCCAGTCGAAGGAGGAGGGTTTGGGTGGGGATGGTGTCCGGAGCGTACCGCGCACAGCGCATGCCCGTCCGCATCGCGCGCGATCATCCCGTCGTCGGCGTCGCCGGGTGCCTGCACGACGAGATGATGTGCATTGGTGTAGCGCACGAGGTAGTCGAGGTCGACGTGGTCGCTGCGCAGCAGTTCGTGGATCAGCGAGCCCGCGAGCAGGCCGTCGGTGCCCGGGTTGATCGGCACCCATTCGTCCGCGATCGCGCCGTAACCGCTGCGCACGGGATTGATCGCGACGACCTTCGCGCCGCGCGCCTTGAGCTGGCCGAGGCCGAGCTTGATCGGATTGGAATCGTGGTCTTCGGCGACGCCCCAGAGCATCAGGTACTTCGTCAGCGCCCAGTCCGGCTCGCCGAACTCCCAGAAGCTGCCGCCGAACGTGTACATGCCGGCCGCGGCCATGTTGACCGAGCAGAAACCGCCGTGAGCGGCGTAATTGATCGTGCCGAACTGCTGCGCCCACCAGCCGGTCAGGGCCTGGCTCTGGTCGCGGCCCGTGAAGAACGCGAGCTGGTCCGGATCGCGCGCGCGGATGTCGCCGAGCCATGTCGCCGCGAGCGCGAGCGCCTCGTCCCATTCGATCTCGCGGAAGGCGCGCGCGCCGCGCTCGCCCACGCGCAGCAACGGCTTGGCGAGCCGCGCGGGCGAGTAGTGCTGCATGATGCCGGACGAGCCCTTGGCGCAGATCACGCCCTGGTTGACCGGGTGCTTCGGGTTGCCGTCGATGTAGCGCACGCGCCCGTCTTCGAGGTGCACGCGGATCCCGCAGCGGCAGGCACACATGTAGCACGTGGTCGTCTTGACCTCGTCGCCGGTCGGCTTGTCGAGATTCAGATGCGCGTGCGGCATGGGGACCCGTCGGGACGCCGGAGAGGTCGCGGCGATCGCGTGCATGGTAGCCGATGCGCCATCTTCGCAACCCGACCGCGCCATGATCCCGCCTTCTTTCAGCCGTCGCAGGCGTGCATGATCGGATCGACACGGAATGGCGAGGTCGATCCCGATGCTGCGAGTCCTGTTGTCGGCACTGCTCCTCTGCCCCGCGCTCGCGCCCGCGCGCGGCGATGTCTGGCGCGAACACCCGGAGTGGGGCGCCGAATTCTCCGGACGCGGCGTCAACGGCAGCATCGTCGTTTTCGACGAGCGCGCGCAAGCCTGGCACGTGTTCGATCGCGCCCGCGCGGAAAGCCGCTACAGCCCGGCGTCGACGTTCAAGCTTTTCAACGCGCTGGTCGCGCTCGAGACCGGCGCGGTCGCCGACGAGCACGAGGTGATGCGCTGGGACGGCGTGAAGCGCACGTTCGACGACTGGAACCGCGACCATACGCTCGCGAGCGGCATGAAGCATTCGGTCGTCTGGTACTACCAGGCGGTCGCGCGCCGCATCGGTGCCGCGCGCATGCAGGCCTGGCTCGACCGCGTCGGTTACGGCAACCGCGACATCGGCGGCGGCATCGACCGCTTCTGGCTCGATGGCGCGCTGCGCATCTCGCAGGTCGAGCAGGTCGGGTTCCTGCGGCGCCTCGCCTCCGGCACGCTGCCGTTCCGTCCCGACGTGCAGGAAGCGGTGCGGCGCATCGCGATCGTCGAGGCCGCGCCGGGATGGGTGTTGTACGCCAAGACCGGCTGGGCGCTGGTGGGCGCGGAGCAGGCTGATTTCGGCTGGTACGTCGGCTGGCTCGAACGCGACGGCCGCCGCTGGCTGTTCGCGCTCACGATCGACATGCCGCGTGCGCGCGAGGATGCGCCCAAGCGCATCTCGATCGCGCGGTCGGTGCTCGCGCGGATCGGCGCGTTGCCGGGCGATGCGCCCGCAACGCGCCCCGCGCGGGCCGGTCGATCAGGGTGAGGCGATGCGGATCGAAGGATCGTCGTAGCCGCTGTAACGCACGCGCGTACTCGACTTCACGCCCATGAAGCGGCCGCTCGAGTCGGTCTGGAGCGGCAGGCCGCTCGCGATCGAGACCCAGGTCTTCGCATCGGCCTTGACCGGTTCGGTCACGGTGTAGGCGTAGACCTTCGCCGGTTCGCCATCGACCGTATCGTCCGGCAGCGCCTGCACCGTCATGCCGCCCGCGACCTGGCGCAGGAACGCCTCGTTGCGGTACTGCGCGGTCAGCCTGGAGACGCCCGGCACCGGCACGCGCGTCATCTGGCCGTCCATCTCCATGTACATCGCGTCGCCGACGATCACCTGCGTCGGGCCATTGGCGACCTGCATGCGGTAGCGGTCCGGCGCGAGGAACTCCATCGACGAGATCTGCTGGCCCTTGCCGAGGTCCGTGATCGTGGCGCGGAAGCTCTTGGCCTGCAGGAACTTCGAGAACGCCGCGTGCAACTCGTCCTTCGGCGCAGCAAACGCGAGGCCGCTGGAGACGGCGAGTGCGAAACCGGTGAACAGGGTCGTGATGCGGCGCATGGAGGACTCTCGTCGATGGGGGCAATGCGCAAGAATACGCACGATCGCGCCCTTTCAGGACATCGCGCATGACGCCGCGATCGGCAGCTGGCCCCGCCGCGTGCCGCCGGCCGTGTACCTTGGTGGAACCGGAGCCTGCCCATGCCACGCGCGAGATCCCCGCAACTGCCTGCCGCGGTGTCGCCGACCGGTGCCGCCGCACGCGTGGCCGCGGCCATCGTGGTGCTGCTGGTCAACGCGGTGCCGGTGGTGGGCGTGCTGCACTACGGCTGGTCGGTGACCAGCGTGCTGCTGCTGTACTGGTTCGAGAACCTGCTGGTGGCCGCCTGCACCTGCGTCCGGATCGCGACGCACCGTCGCCTCACGCGCAAGCGCGGGCATTGGCGCGACGCGCAGCTCGGCGTCAGCAGCAACGGCAAGCCGGTCCGCGGCGGGCTGCTGCGCGAGTACGCGACCGGTGCTTTCGTGTTCACGCTCGCACACGGCCTGTTCGTCGCGATGATCGTGTTCGGGCTCGCGAGCACGCATGCGGACGATCCGATGTGGGCATTCTCGCCGTCCCAGGTCGCATGGGGAGCGCTCGCGATCGCCACGATGCTCGCGATCGAACTCGCGTTCGATCTCGCGACGATCCGCACGCGCAGCTACGCCTGGCTGCAGGACCAGGTGCGGCGCCGCATGGGCCGCGTCGTGATCCTGCACACCGTGATCATCTTCGGGATGCTCGCGATCGCGCTGACCGATTCGCCGCTCGGCGCGCTGTACCTGCTGGTCGGCCTCAAGACGCTGTTCGAGCTCGGCGCCGGCGCGCCGGGCGATCCGCTGCCGGCGGAGCCATCGGCCGACCCGGCCACGGCCGAGCCGCCGGGATGGCTGCTCCGCCTCGCCGACCGGATCGGCCGGCGCAAGGGCGGCGCCGAAGGGTTTCGCGCGCACTGGAAGCGCAAGCACGAGGCCGCGCGCAAGGACGCACGCGACGACGAGGAGACGCGTCCGGCATGAGCGCCGCCGATTCGGCACAATAGCGCGATGGACCGCTACGAACGCATCCTCACCCTGCATCGCCTGTTGAAGTCGGCGCGTTATCCGGTGCCGTTCGCGCGCCTCAAGGACGAGCTCGGCTGCTCGCGCGCGACGCTCTATCGCGATATCGCGTTCCTGCGCGACGCGCTCGGCGCGCCGATCGAAAGCGGCGATGGCGAGGAGGCTACGTTCCGCTACGCAGCCGACGAGGCCGAGCGCTTCGAGCTGCCGGGGCTGTGGCTGACGAGCGAGGAGCTCGCGGCCTTGCTTGCACTCAACGAGTTGCTCGGACGCTCCGATCCCGGCGTGCTGGCCGGCGCGCTCGCGCCGTTCCGCGCGCGCATCGAACGGCTGCTGTCCGATCATGCGAGCGGCCGCACGCTGCCGGTCGAACGTATCCGCGTGCTCGCGAGCGGTTCGCGCCGGCTCGACCAGGGCGTGTTCCGCACGGTCGCGGGCGCGCTGCTGAACCGCAAGCGGCTCAAGTTCGGTTATCGCGCGCGCTCGACCGAAACGCCGACCGATCGCATCGTTTCGCCACAGCGACTCGCGCACTACCGCGACAACTGGTACCTCGATGCCTGGGACCACAGCCGCGATGCGCTGCGCAGTTTCGCGCTCGACCGCATCCGCGCGCCGCTGCTGCTGGACGAGGCCGCGCTCGACCGCGAAGGGAGCGAACTCGATGCGCACCTCGCCTCGAGCTACGGCATCTTCTCGGGTGCGCCGAAGGCGTGGGCCACGATCCGCTTCTCGCCGCACGCGGCGCGATGGGTCGCCGACGAACACTGGCATTCGCAGCAGGAGGGTACGCGCCTGCCGGATGGACGCTACGAACTGAAGCTGCCGTATTCGAACTCGCGCGAACTGCTGATGGACGTGCTCAAGTACGGGCCGGATGCCGAGATCGTCGCGCCGGTGTCGCTGCGCGAGGAAATGCGCATCCTGCTGCAGCTCGCGATCGGCACCTACCAGGACGCGCAGCGATGAACAGCGCGACGCTCGCGCATGGCGCGCCCGCGGCGCGCGACGCGAGCGAACCGACGCCGATCTCGCTGGTGCTCGGCTCCGGCGGCGCGCGCGGGTATGCGCACATCGGCGTGATCGAGGAACTCGAGGCACAGGGGTATGCGATCCGCTCGCTCGCGGGCAGCTCGATGGGTGCGCTGGTCGGCGGCATCTACGCGGCCGGCAAGCTCGGCGCGTTCCGCGACTGGGCGCAGCCGCTGGCGCGGCTCGACGTGCTGCGACTCGTCGACTGGACCGTCTACGGCGGCGGTTTCATCAAGGGCGACCGCATCATCGGCGTGCTGCGCGATCTCGTCGGGGACGCCGAGATCGAGGACCTGCCGATCCCGTACACCGCGGTGGCGGTCGATCTCGACGTGCAGCGCGAGGTGTGGTTCTCGCGCGGGTCGCTGTTCGACGCGATCCGCGCCTCGATCGCGATCCCGACGATCTTCCGGCCGCATCGCTACCAGGGCCGGCTGCTCGTCGATGGCGGGCTGCTGAACCCGCTGCCGGTGTCACCGACCCTGCGCGACCTCACCGACGCGACGATCGCGGTCGACGTCAATGCGCCCGCGGAACCGCTCGCGTCGGCCTGCGGCGAGCAGGCGCAGGACCGCGGCGCGGGCGGCCAGGCCACGCCCGAGATGCTGCCGGAAGGCGGCAAGCCGGCGCCGGGCGAGGTCGCGCGCCCGACCTATGCGCGGCGCATCGGCGGCTTGATCGAATCCCTCGTCGGCAAGCGCGAGCCGCGTGCGACGGTGCGCGAACCGGGCATGGTGGAGCTGTTCGCGAGCTCGCTCGACATCGTGCAGGAAACGATCACGCGGCTGAAGATCGCCGCGCAGCCCCCCGACCTGCTCGTGACGATTCCGCGCAACGCGTGCGCCTTCTACGAATTCGACCGCGCGGCGGAGCTGATCGAGCTCGGCCGCGTGCGCACGCGCGAGGCGCTCGCGCGCTGGACCCCGCCGCGCGCGCGCTAGCCCGCGCCGGCCTCCGCGCCGCGTCCGCGCCGTCCGGCCGCCGCAGCGGCGCCGATGGACACGAGGCTCCGCTGTCCGGTGTTCGCCGCGCCGCGTTTTTCCGTTTGGGTGGATACAGGCGCCCATTCCGGTGCGCCGGGGAGGCCCGCGATGAACACCCGTACCGTCCTGCTGTCCCTGCTGGCATCGTCCGCGCTGGCAACCACCGCGCTCGCCGCCGCGCCGGGCGGCCATTTCCGCTACGGCGACGTGCGCATGGAGGTCACGCACGCCTACGCCTTCCTCGACGAGGACGAAGGGCGCGAGGGCAACGTACTGGTATTCCTGACCAGCGTGCCGATCGACGCGCAGCCGGTCGCCGACGCGTTCGACGCGGGCAACGCGCTCGACCAGCAGCTCAGCGGGAAGTCGGCCGGCTACGTGCGCGTGTGCATCAATGCCGAGGGGGCCGAGTGCGGCCTGTACTTCTCGCACGACGAGCCGACGGCTTCGTTCAACCTCTCGGGCTCGGGCGTGTTCAAGCTCGCCTCGCGCAGCGATGCGCGCGTCGAGGGCAGCTGGGTGCAGGTCGAGCCCGAAGACTTCTTCGACAAGACCTACGACTTCGACCTGCGCTTCGCGACCGACGTGACGAAGGCGACGCCGGGCACCAGGCTCGGTGCGGACGGCGGCGCGCCGGGTCGCGCGTATACCGCGCTGCTCGCGGCGCTGGCCAAGGGCGACCTGCCGGCATTGCATGCGATGCTCGGCGAGTCGGCCACCTGGCAGCTTCCGCTCGACGATCCGAAATCGGCCAAGGAGGGACTCAAGATGCTGCGTGACGGCAAGCCGGTGTCGGCGAAGATCCTGTCGGGCATGCAGCGCGGCGACATCGCGGTGCTGCGCGTGGAGGGGACCGATCGTGACGACATCAAGCGCCGCGGGCGCGTGCTGATGGTGAAGCAGGGCGAGGACTGGCGCTTCGACCGCGACGATCTCGACAGCGTCGACTAGCGGCGGGCTGCAGACTGGTCGTGGGAGGGACTTCGGCCCCGAGCTCGTCGAGCGAAACGCATCGGGGCTGAAGCCCCTCCCACGGTGCTTCGGGATTGATGCTGTGTGGGAGGGACTTCAGTCCCGAGCTGTTCGAACAAGGGACCGGTGTGCCCATGTCGACATCTCGGCGCGACCATCCGCCGCCCCGAAAAAACAAAGGCCGGCTTGCGCCGGCCCATGCGTTCAGGATTCGCGAATCCGCGCGCCGCGATCAACCGCGCTTCATCGACCCGAAGAACTCGTCGTTGGTCTTGGTGTTCTTCATCTTGTCGAGCATGAACTCGATCGCCGCAAGCTCGTCCATCGGGTGCAGCAGCTTGCGCAGGATCCAGATCTTCTGCAGCTGGTCCGGATCGATCAGCAGGTCTTCGCGGCGTGTGCCCGAGCGGTTGATGTCGATCGCGGGATACACGCGCTTCTCGGCGATGCGGCGGCTCAGGTGCACTTCCATGTTGCCGGTGCCCTTGAACTCCTCGTAGATCACCTCGTCCATCTTCGAGCCGGTGTCGATCAGTGCGGTCGCGATGATCGTCAGCGATCCGCCTTCCTCGACGTTGCGCGCGGCGCCGAAGAAGCGCTTCGGGCGCTGCAGCGCGTTCGCGTCGACGCCGCCGGTCAGCACCTTGCCCGACGAGGGCACCACGGTGTTGTACGCGCGTGCGAGGCGCGTGATCGAGTCGAGCAGGATCACGACGTCCTTCTTGTGCTCGACCAGGCGCTTGGCGCGTTCGATCACCATCTCGGCGACCTGCACGTGGCGCACCGCGGGCTCGTCGAACGTCGAGGCGACGATCTCGGCGCGCACGCTGCGCTGCATTTCGGTGACTTCCTCGGGACGCTCGTCGATCAGAAGGATGATCAGGTGCGCATCCGGGTGGTTGTGCACGATCGCCTGCGCGACGTTCTGCAGCATCATCGTCTTGCCGGCCTTGGGCTGGCTCACGATGAGGCCGCGCTGACCGCGCCCGATCGGCGCGACCAGGTCGAGGATGCGGCCGGTGATGTCTTCCGAGGAGCCGTTGCCGCGCTCGAGGTGGAACGACTTGCGCGGGAACAGCGGCGTCAGGTTCTCGAACAGGACCTTGTTCTTCGACGCTTCCGGCGGTTCGCCGTTGATGTGGTCGACCTTGAGCAGCGCGAAGTAGCGCTCGCCTTCCTTCGGCGGCCGGATGCGTCCGGTGATGTAGTCGCCGGTGCGCAGGTTGAAGCGACGGATCTGGCTCGGGCTGACGTAGATGTCGTCGGGACCGGCGAGGTAGGACGCATCGAAGCCGCGCAGGAAGCCGAAGCCGTCCTGCAGGATCTCGAGGACGCCTTCGCCGTAGATTCCGCCGCCTGCGCGCGCATGCGCCTTCAGCACGAGGAACACGATGTCCTGCTTGCGTGCGCGCGCGACGCCTTCCTGGATGCCGAGCGTCTCGGCCAGCGCGAGCAGGTCCGCCGCGTTCTTGCGCTTGAGTTCGTTGAGGTCGATCAGCGGGCCGTTGCCGCCGCCGTTCTTGGACTCGTCGTACTCTTCATCGTCGTAGGGCACGTTGCGGTTGCCCTGCGGATTGTTGCCGCCGCCTCCGCCGTGGCGGCCGCCGCGCCGGTCACGCCGTCCGCGCCGCGCACCCTGGCCTTGCTGCTGGCCACCCTGGTTCTGGTTGGGCTGGCCGCCATTGCCATTGCCGCCGCCATCGCCGGCATCGCCGCCGCCCTGGCCGGATTCCGGCGCATGCGCGTCATCCGCCCCTGCATCACGCGCAGGCTGCTGCTGGCCGCGCGGTGCGCGCTGGCGTGGCTCGGGACGGCCTTCGGCCGCGGCCGGCGGGCCGCTGTCATTCGTTTCGTTTTCGGACACGGGCAATCCTCGCTGGGCGCCGTTGCAGTACGGAGGGAGAGGTGGAATCGGAGGGAGGAGCGGGCGGAAACGGTATCCGGGCGCTCGCGATTAACTTAGCACCGCATCTGGCGGGCGTCCAGCTTTGGGGGGAATGGCGGATAGGGTATGGGGAATGGGAAAAGCAGAGGCAGGCCCTGCTTCTACTCAGCCATTCCCCCTTCCCGCACGCTCAGGCGATCGCCTTGTCGATGATCTGCGTGAGCTGGGTGCGGCTGACCGCGCCGATCTGGGTCGCCTGCACCTTGCCGTCCTTGAACACCATCAGGGTCGGGATGCTGCGTACGTTGTAGTCGCGCGGGGTCTTCTGATTCTGGTCGATGTTGACCTTGGCCACCTTGAGGCGGCCGCCGTAGCTCGCCGCGAGGTCGTCGAGCAGCGGCGAGATCATCTTGCACGGGCCGCACCATTCGGCCCAGAAGTCGACCAGCACGGGGCCATCGGACTTGAGGACCTGGTCCTCGAACTGCGCGTCGCTCACATGCGAAACATTCTCGCTCACGGTACTTCTCCAGCTGATTCAGGGGCGGCGGGTCCGGCCTGGCGGCACCATCGGCCACGGGCCAGGCGCGCGCAACCGGCGCGCATCCGTTACACTCGCCGGGTTCGGCGGTGCAAGCGGCACGAAAGCGGGGCGGGGAAACACGCCCGCATTTCAGCCGAAACACCCGACAGGCGCAAGGTGTAGGCGACGCGGCCGTGTTGCAAGGGCCGATGCGCGCCTCCATCTGAACGACGCCCCGATCGCGCCCCCGCGCCGGCATCCCGCCGCGCCTGGCCTGCGCGCCCTCCAGACTTCCGCGGAACCCATGTCCCAGCATCCCATCACCGACATCACCTTCGAGAGCTTCGACCTGCATCCGCGCCTCCTCTCGGGCCTGCATGCATGCGGCTTCACCCGTTGCACGCCGATCCAGGCGCTGACCCTGCCGATCGCGCTGACCGGCCGCGACGTCGCCGGACAGGCGCAGACCGGCACCGGCAAGACCGGCGCGTTCCTCGTCGCGGTGCTGAACCGCCTGCTGGCGCAGCCCGCGAACACCGATCGCAAGCTCAGCGACCCGCGCGCGATCGTGATCGCGCCCACGCGCGAACTCGCGATCCAGATCGACAAGGATTTCCGTGCGATCGGCCGCGACACCGGCTTGCGCTCGGCGCTGATCTACGGCGGCATCGACTATGACAAGCAGCGCGAGATGCTCAAGGCCGGCTGCGACATCATCATCGCGACGCCGGGCCGCCTGATCGACTACCTCAAGCAGCACGTGTTCTCGCTGAACTCGATCGAGGCGGTGGTGCTCGACGAGGCCGACCGCATGTTCGACCTCGGCTTCATCAAGGACATCCGATTCCTGTTCCGCCGCATGCCGCCGCGCGAGCAGCGCCAGAGCCTGCTGTTCTCGGCGACGCTCAGCCACCGCGTGCTCGAGCTCGCCTACGAGCACATGAACAGCCCCGAGAAGCTCACCGTCGAGACCGACAACGTCACCGCCGACCGCGTACGCCAGCTGGTGTATTTCCCGGCCAAGGAAGAGAAGCAGCCGCTGCTGGTCAACCTGCTCTCGGGCATCGACGCGCATCGCAGCATCGTGTTCGTGAACACCAAGATGGCGGCCGAGCGCGTCACGCGCGCGCTCGAGCGCCAGGGCTTCGGCGTCGCGACGCTGTCCGGCGACGTGCCTCAGGCCAAGCGCGAGCGCCTGCTCGGCAAGTTCCAGAAGGGCGAGATCGAGATCCTCGTCGCGACCGACGTCGCCGCGCGTGGCCTGCACATCCCCGATGTGAGCCACGTGTTCAATTACGACCTGCCGCACGACGCCGAGGATTACGTCCACCGCATCGGGCGCACCGCGCGCCTCGGCGCCGAGGGCGACGCGATCAGCTTCGCCTGCGACCTCTACGCGATGGGCCTGCCCGAGATCGAGACCTACATCGAGCAGAAGATCCCGACCGCGCCGATCACGCCCGAACTGCTCGTGGTGCCGCCGCCGCGTGCGCGAGCGGCGATGGCGACGAGTGCCGACGACGCCGACGCGGTCGCGGCGGACGACCTGCGCAACACGGCCGGCGCGCCGCCGAAGAACGCGCCGTCGCGGAGTTCGCGCGATGGCTCCGGCCGCAGCGGCAGGGGTGCGCCGCAGGCACGTGGGCGCAGCGAAGGCACGCCACGCCCGCCTCGCGCTGCGCGCAGCGATGCGCCATCGGCGGCGCCCGTGGCCGAGCAAGCCGCCGCGCCTGCGGCCAATCGCGCAGCGCCGTTGGCGCCGCCGGCCCTCGACGCCGACGGCCAGCCGCGCAAGCGTCGGCGCCGCGGTGGTCGCGGTCGCAACAAGCAGCGCGAAGGCGGCGACGCAAATGCGAGTCCGGCGCCGAACCCGCAGCGCGCGCCTGCTGCCGCGCAGCGCGGGACGAAGCCGCGCGGCGAGCGCAGCAGCCCCCCGCCGCAGCGCGTGGTCGAGCGCAAGCCCCATCCGCACGCGGCCTCGGCGCCCACCCCGACGGCCGCTCCGTCCCATGCGCCGAAACCAGGCTTCTTCCGCCGCATCATGCGCATGCTCTCGCCGCGCTGAGGCCAGGCACGCGCAGGCTCGGCACGTCGCGCGGGACTGCGCACCCGAGATCAGTGCGCGGACATCGATATCGAGGCGGCGTCGACGCGCTGTTTCAGCGGATGGGTCGAGGCGAGCGCGCGCGTTGCCTCGCGCGCGAGGTCGATCTGCTCGCTCGCCTGCGCCGCCTCTCCGAGGCGATTCAGGACCACGGCGTAGCCGAGCCGCGCGTCGACGACGGTGGAATGGCCTGCACCCAGTGCCGCGAGTCCGAGTCGCAGGCTCTCGGCGAACAGGGTGCGTGCCTGCACGGAGTGGCCGAGCGCGTCTTCCGCGCGCGCGAGGTCGAGGTGGCGCTCTGCCAGGCGAGGCTCGTTGCGCGGCGTCTGGTCGAGCTCGGACGCGAGCGCGCGCGTGTAGTGCTCGCGCGCTTCGGTCGCACGCCCGGACGCGAGCAGCACTGAACCCAGCATCGCGCGTGCCTCCGTGGTCTCGCGCCCGTCCTCGCCCTCGAGGTCGAGCCGAAGCGCGAGCGCGGCACGTGCCTCGGATTCGGCGGCGATCCAGTCCCCGAGCGCGGACAGCCCCTGCGCGAGGTTCTGGTGCAAGTAGGCGCGCTCGTTGCGCCATTCCCCCGCTGCATCCTCGAAGATCGCCTTGGCGCGCCGATGGACCGCGATGCCTTCCTCGAGCTTGCCCTGGCGCGCCAGCGCGAGGCCGAGGTTGATCAGCGAGCGCGCTGCCTGCGGACTGCCTGCGCCGTAGAGGGTGGACCGGATCTGCAGCGCCTTGCGCATCAGCTGTTCGGCTTCCTCGAAGCGGTCGCGCGAGCCCAGCAGCGCGGCCAGGTTTCCGAGATGCGTCGCCTGGGCCGGATCGGGTTGCAGGTACACGCGCGCGTCCACCGCGATCGCTTCGCGCAACATCGCTTCCGCCTCCTCCAGCCGACCGAGTTCGCGCAGCGCGTCGCCGATGTTCGAACACATGCCTGCGACGTGCGCGTGGGTGTCGCCATGCAGGCGTCTGTAGAGCGCGAGCGCGTTGCGCCACGGCACCAGCGCCTCGTCGTGGCGGCGGGCCTGGTACAGGATGACGCCCAGGCCGTTGAGGGCCGCTGCGGTACGCGGACCGGCAGGTCGTTCGACCTGCTGCAGCAAGTCGATCGCGCGACGCGCTTCATGCACGCCCTCGTCCGTTCGCCCGGACAGGCCCGCGACGATCCCCGCCAGCTGGCGCACGGCAGCCTCGCGTGCGGCGTCGCCGTGCTCGATCGTGATGGCGAGTGCCTCGCGCAAGTGCGAGGTCGCCGCGTCCAGCCGTTGGCGACGCCGTTCGACCAACGCGAGGTCGAGCAGCACGTCAGCCGCCTCCGGCGAACGCTCGCGCCCGAGCCTTCGCTGGATGTCGAGCGCCTGCAGCAGCAGCGGCTCGGCCTGCGCATGCAGGCCAAGCTGGTTGTGAATGCGACCGAGCGTGGCGAGCATGTCGGCCTGCAGCACCGGCTGGTCGCGCAGCTCCGTGCGCGCGCGTTGCGCGCCGCGGTCGATCAGCGTACGTGCGTCCGGTACCCGATCCGCCGCGGAGCCAGGCACCCCGCTTTCGAACAGCTCGACCAGCCAGGCACGCATCGCATTGGCGTGACGTGCGGACGCGATGGCCTCGCGGGCCTGCCAGGCGGTCGCGACGACGCCTGCCGCGATCCCTGCCGCAGCGAGCGCGGCGAACGCGACCGCAGCGCGGTGGCGACCGATGAATTTCGCGAGCCGGTACGCGGACCGATTGCCCGTGGCACGCACAGGCCGGCCTTCGAGCCAGTTCGACAGGTCGTCCGCGAGGGCCTGCACCGTCGCATAGCGACGTTCGGGTTCCTTGGCCAGCGCCTTGCCCAGGATGCGCTCGAGGTCCCCTCCCACCTCGCGTCGGTAGGCGCGCAAACCGGTGGCGCGCTGGGCGAGCCGCGCGTTCGCCGCGTGCGCGCCGTCGCGTGCGATCGCCTGCGCCAGAAGCTGCGGTGGTTGCTGCCGCACCGTGCGCTCCGTCGCCGCCCGGTCGTTGCGGTCCACCGCATAGGGAAGCACGCCACCGAGCAATTCGTAGAGCACGACGCCGAGTGCGTAGACGTCCGTCGTGACACCGGCGCCCGCGGCGCCGCCGAACTGTTCCGGCGCGGCGTATTCCGGCGTCAGGGCGGCTTGCTGGCCGGCCAGCGTGAGGGTCGAGCCGGGCTCGTCGTCCCCATTGACCAGCTTGGCGATGCCGAAGTCGAGCAGCTTCGCGCGACCTTCGGCGTCGACGAGGATGTTGGCGGGCTTCAGATCGCGATGCACGACCAGTTGCGAGTGCGCGTACTGGATCGCTGCGCACACGTCGAGGAATATCCGCACGCGCGCGCGCAGATCCAGGCGGCGCCCATCGCACCACCGCGTCACCGGTTCGCCCTGCACGAACTCGAGCGCGAACCAGGGCCGACCATCGGGCGCGAGTCCTCCGTCGATGAATCGCGCGAGATGCGGATGCTCGAGTCTCGCGAGGATGCGCCGCTCGCGCAGGAAGCGTGCCTGCACATCGTCGAAATCGAAGCCGCGCCGGATCAGCTTGATCGCGACGTCCTGCGCGAAGTCCGATCCCGCGCGGCGACCACGGTAGACCACGCCCATGCCGCCGCGGCCGATGCGTTCGGCCACGACGAAGGGACCCAGGTGCGCGCCGGGCAGTGGATCACGACCGGCGTCGCCGGGAGCGTCGTCGTCGCGCCCGCCGTCGTCGCGATCGACGGCCCGACGCAGCAACGCGCGCACGCGTTCGACCACGGCGGGATCCGAACTCGCATGCGCCGCCAGCAGGTGCTCGCGCTCCGTCTCGGTGTCGAGCTCCAGCGCATCGCGCAGAAGTCGCAAGGCATCGGCATCCTCGCGCGACGGAACGCGCGCGCTCATCGCCGGACCCCGTCGCGGCGCAGCTTTCGCATGCTGTCCGCGCTCGCACGGCCGCTCATGGCCGCTCGAGCCGCTCGCACAGCCATGCGCGCGCCGCGACCCAGTCGCGCCGCGCAGTGCGCTCGTTGATGTCGAGTGCGCCCGCGATCTCCTCGACCTCCAGGCCCACGAAATAGCGCAGCTCGACGACTTTCGCCATGCGCGGGTGCACGGACTCCAGTTCGTCCAGCACGTGGTCGAGCATCGCCAGGTCGGTGCGGTCGGGGATCGGCAGCTCCAGAGCGGCCTCGAACTCGTCGCGCATCCAGCCCCCTCCGCGCTTGGCGCTGTGCGCCTTGCGCGCGCGGTCGACGAGCACCTGCCGCATCATGCGCGCGAACGCGCTGAACAGGTGCGCCGCGTCCCCGAAATCGGAGGGCGCGCGACCGAGCAGCCGCAGCAGGACATCATGCACCAGCGCGGTGGTCTGCAAGGTCGGATGGCCCGGCGTCGAACGCAGCATCCCGCGCGCGATCCGGCGCAGGTCCACGTAGACGAGCGGAAGCAGGCGCTCGAGCGCATCGGCATCGCCGTCGCGCCAGCGCTGCAGCCATCCGGCGATGCTGTCGGCCGCGTTCGCTTGCATCGGCGGAAAGTAGCGCGCGGTGCGCCTGACTGCCAAGCCGGCGAGTGGAGAAAGGGCATGCATGTCGCGATCCGGGGCGGGCCGCGGCCGGCACGCAGCCGGCCGGGCCATGAAAGTCAGTCGAATCCGTCGGCGAAGATCACGTCATTTCCGAAGCGCGCCGTCGCGAACATCAGCGTGTTGCCGGTCGTGGGGTCGCGTGCGTCCCCGGCTGCGGTGAAACGGCCGCCGCCGGACGCGACGACACCGTAGAGCGCGCCATCTCCCGGAAAGTTCGCCCATGGCGCCTCCACCGCTACCGCCGCGACCTGGTCGAGGCTCCCGTCCTCGCCGTCGACGAGGGCGAGCATCGGTGAAGGGATGAAGTCCGGGCCGACCTCGGCATCGGCCTGTCCTGCGATCGCGAGCGCGGTGCCATCGCGTGCGACCGCGAACGGCTGGGTAGGGCCGTACACCGCGCACGCCTGCGGATCGCCCGGATCGTCCCAGCCGCCGAACCGCAGCTTGCCGCCGGTGCCGAACGACGCGACGTAGTGGCCGTCGTCGTCGAGCTTGCCGACGCCGGTGCCGGAGGCGCAGTCCTGCGCCACGCTGGCCACCGCGAAGACCTCGTCGCGATACGGGTTGGCCGGCAGCCCGATGCCGAGGGTGCGCACGGCGATCGCGCGGTTCCGGTCTTCCGCGTCCCCCCGATCGAACTGCACGAACGCGAAGCCGCCGCCCCCGCCGGTGCCGGTACCCGCGCCGAAGCCAGTCTCGACCTCCCCGCTGCTGTTTAGCTTCAGGACGGCCGCGTCCCAGTCGTTGCTGCCCGTGGCCGGCGCCGACCATTGGCGGTCCGCGCCGATGTAGATCGGGCCCGCGCCCGTGAATCCGCGGAAACCGAGTGCCATGCTGCGCGCCACGATCGGGCATGCGCCCGCGACCGCCACCCCCGACGTGCAACCACCGGCATCCTGGCGCAGGAACGCGTTCATGGTTCCGAATCCGGCATCCGGCTCCAGCGTGACTGCACCTCCGATGTCGAATCGCGTCACGCTGATGTAGTTGCCGGATCCGCCGAATACGGTACCGGCCGCGAGCAGTTTCTGGCCGTCGCCGAGCGGATCGAAAACCGCCAGCGCGGCGCCGTCCTCGTTGAACGCGCCGGCGAACAAAGCGAAGTGCCCGAGGAACCGCCCGCTCTCGGCGCCTTCGTCGGAAAACACGAGCAGATGCACGTCGCGACTCTCGCCCACCGGCGAATGATCGACCATCACGTAGATGCGGTCGCCGATCGCCTTGATGTCCTTGACTGCGCTGAAGCGCGGCGAGAGCTGCCCGTCGGTCTGGCTGCCCGGGTAGATCAGGTACTGGTTGCCGAAATTCCCGTAGATCGAATTGAAGGTCCACGCGACGCGCTGCCCGGCCGAGTCGTAGCGCACGAGGCCGACATTCGCGTAGCCATCGGGCTGGTCGGGCTGGTTGAAGCGCGGCACCAGCCCGGCCACGACCACGTCCCCATTCGGCAGTTGCACGAGCTTGCGCCCCCGGTAGTTCGCGTTGCCGGGCCCGGCGAAGCGGTCGAGGAAGAATTCCCCGCCATTGAACGCCGGATCGAGCACGTACCCGGCCACTGCGGGCGCGGGCGTGGCGGCGACATCGGGCTCGAGCGGCTTCGTACGCGCGAGCGCGGGCGCGCTTGCCGCAATCAGGCATGCGCCGACCAAGCCCGCGAGCAGCGTTGCACGCGCCGAGCGGCGGGCCATCCTCCGGTAGTGACTGTCGTTCACGTCCTGCATCTCCTTGGCATGGAAAGGATCCGCACACGGGCGGGTCGCAGCGGGGGATACGCGATTCACGTCCGCGGGCGGACATCGGCGTTCGCGCTTCGCGGACTGCGGCCGGTCGCGACGGCCCCGGCTTTGCTACGCTTGTCGAATCATTCGCGAAGGGGTACCCGGGCATGCCCGTGCGTGCGTCCAGCATCGATCGCGGCCGCGTCGTCGACACGGCCGCATGGACCAGCTGCGCCGCGCTCGGCGCGCTCGCGCTGTGGCTGCTCGTGCGCGTGGCGTGGGCCTTGGTGCCGCGCGGAGACGCGGCGTCGGAGCCTGCGCCGCTGCGAAGCGCCGGCCGGGCCGCGCCGTCGGCCGCGCCGTCGGTCGCGCGCTGGCACCTGTTCGGCGAAGCCCCGCGCACCCTCGCCGGGAGGCCGGGTGGCGCTTCGACGCTCGCGCTGGTGCTGCGGGGCACGTTCGCGGGCCGGGATCCGAAGGATGGCATCGCGGTGATCGACCATGCGGGCGAAGGCGAGCGCGCCTGGCGCGTCGGCGACGAAGTCGTCCCCGGCGTGCGGCTGTCGGCGGTGCACGCCGATCGCATCGTGCTCGTGCGCGAAGGCATCGAGGAAACGCTTGCATTGCCGCGCGATTCCGCGCTTGCGCCTGCCGACGTCGTGCGCGCGACGCCCGCGCGCGTGCGCGGCGGTGAAACCGCGGCGCCGTCCGTCGCCCGCGGCGCGAAGCCTGCACCGGCGCCCGCGGCGTCGCTGCCGATCGATGAGTGGCGGCGCGATCCACAGGCGCTGATGCGCCGCGTGCAGGTCGTGCCGGTGCTCGCCGACGGCAAGCTCGCGGGCGTGCGCCTGTCGGCCGGCACCGATGCCGCGCTGCTCGAACAGGTCGGCCTTCAGCAGGGCGACGTCGTCACGGCGGTCAACGGCGTGGCGGTCGACTCGGTCGAGCGCGGCCGCCAGATCATCGAAGGCATCGGCAACGCGAACTCGGTGCGCGTGACGGTGCTGCGCAGCGGCAAGCCGACCGAAGTCACGGTCGGCCTGCGATGAAACCCCTTCCGCCACAGGAAATCCACGCGATGCGTCCCAACCGGCTCAACGTTCCCGGCGCTGCGCTGTGCGCCGCCATCGCCCTGCTCGTCGCATCGCCGCGCGCTCCCGCGCAGGCCGCGGCCGAGTCGCAACCGGGCCACGCGACCACCTCCGACGGACGCCACACGCTGAACCTCAAGGACGCCGACATCCAGGCGCTGATCGCAACGGTCAGCGAGATCACGGGCAAGAACTTCATCGTCGGGCCGAACGTGCAGGGCAAGGTCACCGTGGTGTCGGCACGGCCGATGAAGCCCGACGAGGTCTACGACGTGTTCCTGTCGGTATTGCGCGTGCACGGCTTCGCCGCGGTGCAGTCGGGCAGCATGGTCAAGATCGTGCCCGACGCGATGGCGCAGCAGGACGGTGCGAGCGGCGTCGATGCGCTCGCCGCGCGCGCGAGCGACGAACTCGTGACCGAAATCGTGCCGGTGCGCCACGTGGCGGCCGCGGAGCTGCTGCCGATCCTGCGTCCGCTGATGCCGCAGAGCGGGCAGCTCGTCGCGCATGCCTCGTCCAATTCGCTCGTGGTGTCCGATCGCGCCGGCAACGTGCAACGCCTCGTCGGCATCATCCAGCGCATCGACACGGTGTCCGACGCGCAGGTCGAGATGATCCCGCTGCGCCACGGCAACGCGTCCGAGCTCGCGCGCACGCTGACCCTGCTGGCCGAGGACAAGGCCGCCGCGCCGGGTACCGAGACCACGCGCGTGTTCGCCGACACGCGCACCAACTCGATCCTGCTCTCGGGCGCGAAGAACGCGCGGCTGCGCATGCGCGCGCTGGTCGCGCACCTCGACGCACCGGTCGACAGCGGCGGTGACACCCAGGTCGTCTACCTGCGCTACGCGAGTGCGAAGGATCTGGTGCCGATCCTCGAAGGCGTCGCGGCGACGCTGTCGGGCACGCTGCCGCCGACCGCGCGCGCGGAAGGCACCACGGCCAGTCCTTCGCCGGCGACGATCCAGGCGCATGCCGAGACCAATGCGCTGATCATCAGCGCGCCGCCTGCGATCTTCCGGTCGCTGTCGGCGGTCGTGCGCCAGCTCGACATCCGCCGCAACCAGGTGCTGATCGAGGCGGTGATCGCGGAGGTATCGGACCAGACCGCGAGCGAGATCGGCGTGCAGTGGCAGCTTCCGCTCGGCGACACGCGCCACGTGATCGGCGGCACCAACTTCCGCGGCACCTCGCCCGGCAACAACATCCTCGCCGCGGCGCAGAATCCGCTCGGCGTCGGCAACGGCTTCAACCTCGGCTACATCGACGGCACCGTGCAGGTCGGGCGCAACACGATCTTCCAGCTCGGTGCGCTGGTCACCGCGCTGCGCGGCGACGGCAACTCCAACATCCTGTCGACGCCCTCGGTGCTCACGCTCGACAACCAGGAAGCGGAGATCAAGGTCGCGCAGGAAGTCCCGTTCCTGACCGGCCAGTACACCACCGGCATGCTCGGCGGCGCGGGCTCCAGCACCGCGACAACCGGCATCACCAACCCGTTCCAGACGATCGAGCGCAAGGACGTCGGCCTCGTGCTCAAGGTCAAACCGCAGATCAACGAGGGCGAATCGGTGCGCCTGGACATCCACCAGGAAGTCTCCTCGATCGCGCCGACCGTCTCCGGCGCGGTCGACCTCGTCACCAACAAGCGCGAACTGACCACGAGCGTGCTGGTCAAGGACGATTCGCTGCTCGTGCTCGGCGGCCTCATCGACAACCAGGCGCGCGACAACGTCGAGAAGGTGCCCGGGCTCGGCAGCATCCCGGTGCTCGGCAACCTGTTCCGCTACCGCACCAACGACCGCGTGAAGAAGGACCTGATGGTGTTCCTGCACCCGAAGATCCTGCGCGACCCGGCGACCGAAGCCGCGGTGTCGAGCGAGAAGTACAACTACATGCGCACCGAGCAGTTGCAGATGCGCCAGCAGGACTGGCCGCTGACGCCGCGCGCCGAACGGCCGATGCTGCCCGCGGTGCACGACTTCCTCGCGAGTCCGTCGCTCGACGGCGAGCCCGGGCGCACCGATCCGCCTCGCGCGGAGCCGCGCCCGTGAGCGAAGCGGCGCCCGCGCGTCCGTCGCGCCCGGGCTTCGGCTACGCGCGCCGCCACGGCGTCGCGCTGACCGGCTGGCGCGACGGACACGCGCAGATCGCGTGCCGGACCGGCACGCGCGCGGACGTGCTCGCGGAGCTGCGCCGGCATTTCGGCGCGCCGCTCGCGCTCGAGACGCTCGACGACGCGGGTTTCGAACGCCTGCTGCGCGAGCTCTACGAGCAGGGCGACGATGCGCGCGCGATGGTGTCCGACCTCGACGAGCGCACCGACCTCAAGGCGCTCGCCGACGACCTGCCCGAGCCCGAGGACCTGCTCGAGAGCGATGACGACGCGCCGATCATCCGGCTCATCAACGCGCTGCTGACCGAGGCGGTCAAGGAAGGTGCGTCGGACATCCATATCGAGCCGTACGAGAACCGCCTCGTCGTGCGCTTCCGCGTCGACGGCGTGCTGCGCGAAGTGCTGAGCCCGCGCAAGGCGATCGCGGCGGCGGTCGCGAGCCGCATCAAGGTGATGGCGAAACTCGACATCGCCGAGCGCCGCCTGCCGCAGGACGGGCGCATCGGCCTGCGCATCGCGGGTCGCCCGGTCGACGTGCGCGTCTCGACGATCCCGGCCGGGCGCGGCGAGCGCGTCGTTCTGCGCCTGCTCGACAAGCAGGCCGGCCGCCTCGACCTGGCCGAACTCGGCATGGACCACGCCGCGCGCGCGAAGCTCGAAGACCTGATCGCGCGCCCGCACGGCATCCTGCTCGTGACCGGTCCAACCGGCTCGGGCAAGACCACGACGCTCTACGGCGCGCTGCTGCAGCTCAACGACAGCTCGCGCAACATCATGACGGTCGAGGATCCGATCGAGTACTACATCGACGGCATCGGCCAGACCCAGGTCAACACGCGCGTCGACATGACGTTCGCGCGCGGACTGCGCGCGATCCTGCGCCAGGATCCCGACGTCGTGATGGTCGGCGAGATCCGCGACCTCGAGACCGCCGAGATCGCGGTGCAGGCGTCGCTGACCGGCCACCTCGTGCTGTCGACTCTGCACACCAACTCCGCGGTCGGCGCGGTCACGCGCCTGCGCGACATGGGCGTCGAACCGTTCCTGCTCGCGTCCTCGCTCGTCGGCGTGCTCGCGCAGCGCCTCGTGCGCGTGCTCGATCCGGCCACGCGCGAGGCGTACGCCGCGACGCCGGGCGAGCTCGCCGCGTTCGCCAAGCCCGCCGACCTCGCGGCCACGCTGTACCGCCCGCGCGCCGACCTCGCGGCACAGGGCGGTCGCCACGCGGGTTACCGCGGCCGCACCGGCATCTATGAACTCGTCGCACTCGACGACACGATGCGCCGCCTCGTCCACGAAGGCGCATCCGAAGCCGAGTTCGAGCGCCACGCGCGCACGCGCGGCGCCTCGATCCTCGAGGATGGCTGGAACAAGTGCGTCGCAGGCATCACCTCGACCGAAGAAGTGCTCAGGGTCACGCGCGAGGAGTGAGCGTGCGCGCGCAGCGGTGGAGGGGGGCGCGCACCGCACTGCGCATGCTCGGGGTCGCGTGGGCGCTGCCGAACACGCTGGTCGGGCTCGTCGCGGGCGCCATCGGTCTCGCATTCGGTGCGCGGCCAAGCATGCGCCGCGCCGACCTCGCGATCGCGTTCGCCCATTTCCCGACGCCGTTCGCGCGCGATGGCGCGCTCGTGCTCGGCAACGCGATCCTGCACACCGGCGCGAGCCTCGACTGCGACTGCGAGACCTACGCGCATCGCGCCGGCCTCGCGTGCGAACCGCCGGTGCGCCTCTGCGACCACGAGCGCGCGCACGTGCTGCAGTACATGGCACTCGGCCCGCTGTTCCTGCCGCTGTACTTCCTCTGCGGCGGCATCGGCGTGCGCAACCGCTTCGAACGCGCGGCGGACCGGTATGCGCGGAGTGGGCGCGGCTGGTGGCCGTGGGCCGCGGGCGCGGACCGACCACGACGATGAGGGCCGATCGCACGCGCGGGATTTCGCGCGCGAGCGCGCGCATGGTCCGAAGGGGAGGTGACCGGCGTCGGGGACTGCGACGAAAGCCGTATGCTGTGCACCGCCCTGCGCGACTTTCGACGCGATCGCTGGAAGAATACGCAACGGCGCACAGGTCCCTCACGGGCAAGCAGGGTCGGTTGGCTTCTGCATCCACATTGATGCCGCATGCAGGGAGAGGCGCGTAGATGCCGGCTTTCGCCTACCAGGCCCTCGACGCGAGCGGCAAGACCCAGCGCGGCGTGCTGCAGGGCGACACCGCGCGTGCGGTGCGCGGGCTGCTGCGCGAGCGCGGGCTCGATCCGCTGCAGGTCGACGAGGTCAGCGAGTCGCGTGCGCACGCCGCGCGGCCGTTCGCGCGGCGCGGGCTCGGTGGCGCGCAGCTCGCGTTGCTGACGCGCCAGCTCGCGACCCTGGTCGGTGCGGGACTGCCGATCGACGAGGCGCTCGGCGCGCTCGCCGAGCAGTCCGAGGGCGAGCGCCAGCGCGGGCTCGTGGTGAGCCTGCGCGCTCGCGTGATGGAAGGCGCGAGCCTCGCGCAGGCGATGGCCGAATTCCCCGACAGCTTCCCGGACATCTTCCGCTCGACGGTCGCCGCGGGCGAACAGTCGGGCCGGCTCGACGGCGTGCTCGAAAAGCTCGCCGACTATGCCGAGGCGCGCGATGCGCTGAAGCAGAAGATCCTCGCGGCGCTCGCGTATCCGCTGCTGCTCTCGCTGGTCGCGGTCGCGGTCGTCACCGGGCTGCTCGCCTGGGTGGTGCCGCAGATCGTCGGCGTGTTCCAGAACCTGCAGCAGGAACTGCCGTTCGCGACGCGTGCGCTGATCGCGCTGTCGGATGTCGTGCGCGGCTGGGGCTGGTTGCTGCTGCTCGTGATCGTGATCGCGGTGATCGGTGCGCGCATCGCGCTGCGCTCCGAGGCGCTGCGCCATCGTTGGCATGCATGGCTGCTGCGGCTGCCGCTGGTCGGGCGGCTCGTGCGGGCGGCGAACACCGCGCGCGCGACACGCACGCTCGCGCTGCTCGCCGACAGCGCGGTGCCGCTGCTCGACGCGCTCGGGATCGCGGCCGACGTGGTGCCGAACCTGCCGATGCGCGACGCGCTGCGGCGCGCGGCGTTCAAGGTGCGCGAAGGCAGCCCGTTCTCGCGCGCGCTCGGCGAGAGCGGCCACTTCCCGCCGGTCGCGCTGCGCCTCGTTGCGAGCGGCGAACGTTCCGGCCAGTTGCCGCGCATGCTCGGCGAAGCCGCCGCGCAGCAGCAACGCGAACTCGACCGCTGGCTCACCGCGTTGACCTCGATCCTGGGCCCCGCCGTGATCCTCGCCGTCGGCGCGATCGTGCTGTTCATCGTGCTCGCGATCCTGCTGCCGATCTTCGACTTGAACCAGATGGTGAAGTAGCGGGGAATAGGGAATGGTTCAAGCCCGAAGCTACAATCCCGCTTCAACGATTCCCCATTCCGCATTCCCGGCTTCCCCATGATTCGCTTCGAAAACGTGACCAAGCGCTACCAGGCGGGGCCCGACGCGCTGGCCGAGGTCAGCTTCGAGATCGAGGCCGGGGAGGTGGTGTTCGTGACGGGGCATTCGGGCGCGGGCAAGAGCACGCTGCTCAAGCTCGTGAGCCTGGCCGAGCGTCCGACACGCGGCCGCATCACGGTCAACCACCGCGAACTCGCGCGCGTGCGCCGGCGCGGCGTGCCGCAGCACCGGCGCGGGATCGGCATGGTGTTCCAGGACCATCGGCTGCTGATGGATCGCAGCGTGTTCGACAACGTCGCATTGCCGCTGCTGATCTGCGGGACGCCGCGCGAGGAGATCGGCAAGCGCGTGCGCGCGGCGCTCGACAAGGTCGGCCTGCTCGCGCGCGAGAAGTCGCTGCCCGCCACGCTGTCGACCGGAGAGCAGCAGCGCGTCGGGATCGCGCGCGCGATCGTCGGCAAGCCGCCGTTGATCATCGCCGACGAGCCGACCGGCAACCTCGATCCGCAGCTCTCGCTCGGCATCATGGACCTGTTCGCCGAGTTCGGCGCCGTGGGTACCACGGTGTTGATCGCGACGCATGACCTGCTGCTGCTCAAGCGCATGCAGAAGCGCGTGCTCGTGCTCGACCACGGCCGCGTCGTCGACGACTTCCGCCCTGCCGCGAAGGCGCCCGCATGAGCCCGCAGGCCGAGCGCAACGCGCGCAAGCCGGCGCCGCCACCCAGGAAGGAGGCGCCCGCGCGCGCGCCACGTTCGCGCGTGCCGCTCGCCGCGCGCATCGGCGGCTGGCGCGACCAGCATTTCTTCAGCTTCTTCTCGAGCCTCGGCCGGCTCGCCGCGCGACCGTGGTCGAGTGCGCTGACCGTGCTCGTGCTCGGGTTCGCGCTCGCGCTGCCGTTGCTGTTCCTGCTCGCGTTCCAGAATGCGCGCGACCTCTCCGGCGGCATGCGCGCCGCGCGCGAGATCACCGTCTTCCTCGATCCCGGCCTCGACGCGCGCGCGGGCGAGGCGCTCGCGCAGCGGCTGCGCGAACGCCCCGATGTCGCCGGCGTGCTGCTGCGCACGCCCGCCGAAGGCCTCGCGGAGTTCCGCCGACTCTCGGGCTACAACGACGCGCTCGACGCGCTGCGCGACAATCCCTTGCCGGCGGTGCTGGTCGTCACGCCCGCGGATGCCGCCGTCGGCGCGGCTGAACCATCGCTGCTCGCCGACCTGCGCGCCGAGGCCGCGGTCGACCTCGTGCAGTACGATGTCGAGTGGCGCCGCAAGCTGTCGGCGATCCTCGCGTTCGGCGCGCGCGTCGTCGTCGTGGTCGCCGCGCTGCTCGCGCTTGCAACCTTGCTCGTGATCGGCAATACGGTTCGGATGGACATCCAGTCGCGCTCGGAGGAGATAGCGGTGATGCAGCTGATCGGGGCCGGCGACGGATTCGTGCGCCGTCCGTTCCTCTACGCGGGCTCCTGGTACGGCCTGTTCGGCAGCCTGCTCGCGCTCGCGCTCGTGCTCGCGGTCCAACTGGCGCTTGCAGGACCGCTCACGCAGCTGCTCGCGGGCTTCGGCAACCGCTTCGAGCCGCGTGGCATCGACCTCGCGACCGCGCTTTCGCTGGTCGGCGCGAGCACGCTGCTCGGCTGGATCGGCGCCTGGATCGCGACCGCGCGCCACCTCGCCGCGGGCAGGCCGGGCGCATGAGCGAGGTGTCGCTGACGCGCCACATCTCGAGCGACGAGCCGCGCGTGCTCGTCGTCGACGGTTCGCGCGTCGTGCGCCAGCTGATCGAGCGCGTGCTCAAGGCCGAATTGCCGAACGCGGTCGTGGTCGGTTGCGGCAGCGGCGCGGACGCGGCGCGCGAGCTCGACGAAGGCGTGTTCGACCTCGTGACGACCGCCCTGCGCCTGCCCGACATGGACGGACTCGAACTCGCGCGGCGCGCGCGCGAGTCATCCAACCAGGCGTACATCCCGATCGTCGTGGTCTCCGGCGACGTGCAGGAGCGCCTCGTCGCGCGCACGCTGTCGAGCCACGTGACCGACTATTTCGACAAGGCGCTCGGGTTCGATGCACTCGCGACGTTCATCCGCGGCTACGTGCGCCCAATCGAACAGGTCAGCGGGACCGTGCTCTACGTCGAGGACAGCCGCGTGGTCGCGCTCGCGACGCGGCGCATGATGGAGAAGTGCGGCTTCACGGTGAGCCACGTGGTCAGCGTCGAGGCCGCGATCGAGATCCTCGATGCCGCGCGCGCGGAGAACCGCGCCCCCGGCGCCGACCTCGTGCTGACCGACGTCAACCTCAAGGGCGAGCTCAGTGGCGGCGACCTGCTCGAGCGCATCCGCGCGGGCTATCGCTACGCCAAGGGCGAACTGCCGGTGCTCGTGATGACCGGCGACGACAACCCCGCCAACCAGGCCGCCCTGCTGCGCGCGGGCGCGAACGACCTCGTGCACAAGCCGATCGAGGAACGCCTGCTCGTGACCAAGCTGCAGTTCCAGTTGCGCGTCGCGCGCCGCCTGCGCGGGCACGCCGGCGCGTGAGCGCGGAGCGGCTGCGCCTGGATCCGTCATGGACGGCGCGCGTCGGCGACCAGTTCGAGCAGCCGCGGATGCAGGCGCTGTCGGACTTCCTGCGCGCGGAGAAACGCGCAGGCAAGGCGATCTATCCGCCCGGTCCGCGCATCTTCGCCGCGCTCGACGCGACGCCGTTCGAGCAGGTCAAGGTCGTGATCCTCGGCCAGGATCCCTATCACGGCCCGGGCCAGGCGCATGGACTGTGCTTTTCGGTGCCGCCCGGCGTCGCGGTGCCCCCGTCGCTCGAGAACATCTTCAAGGAACTCGCGCGCGACCTCGGCCTCCCGCGTCCCGACCACGGCTGCCTCGAGCCGTGGGCGCGCCAGGGCGTGCTGCTGCTCAATGCGGTGCTCACGGTGGAGCGCGGGCTGGCCGGGTCGCACCAGGGCAAGGGCTGGGAAGAATTCACCGATGCCTGCGTCGATGCACTCAACCGCGGTCGCGAGCACCTCGTATTCCTGCTCTGGGGCAGCTACGCGCAGGCCAAGGGTCGCCTGATCGACCGGGCGCGCCACCTCGTGCTCAAGGCGCCGCATCCTTCGCCCCTGTCCGCCCACCGCGGTTTCATCGGCTGCGGGCATTTTTCCCGTGCAAACGAGTACTTGCGCGACAAGGGGCGCGGGGCGGTCGACTGGCGGCTGCCGCCGGCGGCAGCGTTGCGGACTGCCGGGACGCTGCCCGACCGGCGCCCGGGTACTGAAAGCATTCACAATCAATGAGATAGGATAAGAGCTGAAACAGTGTGTTGCGTCCGGCGGCGCTTGCGGAACTGAACTTTTAAGTACAATACCGGTCAGTTCAGTAACTGTTCCCGGCAGCCAGTCCGGCAGGAACTCCCGCCGCGTTTAGCACTCAAAGGAAGCGAGTGCTAAAGTGGTCAACGCATCAGGAGGCTAGACGATGAGCAACACCTTGGTCGCGAGCAATTTCCCGGTCCCGAGCGCGATCGGCAGCCTCGATGCCTATGTCAACGCGGTTCACCAGATCCCGATGCTCACGGTCGACGAGGAGCAGGACCTCGCGCGCCGCTACCTCGGCGAGAACGACCTCGATGCCGCACGCCAGATGGTGCTCGCGCACCTGCGCTTCGTCGTGCACGTCGCGCGCGGCTACTCGGGCTACGGCCTGCAGGTCGGCGACCTGATCCAGGAAGGCAACATCGGCCTCATGAAGGCCGTCAAGCGCTTCGATCCGGACCACGGCGTGCGCCTGGTGTCGTTCGCGGTGCACTGGATCCGCGCCGAGATGCACGAGTTCATCCTGCGCAACTGGCGCATCGTCAAGGTCGCGACGACCAAGGCGCAGCGCAAGCTGTTCTTCAACCTGCGCAAGTCGAAGAAGCGCCTCGGCTGGATGAATGCCGAAGAGGTCAACACCGTCGCGCGCGAGCTCGGCGTGCCGGCCGCGACCGTGCTCGAGATGGAAGCCCGCCTCAACGGGCGCGACGTCGCGTTCGACGCGCCGACCGACACCGACGATGACGAGCGTCCCGCGCCCGCCGCGTTCCTCGTCGACCACGGCGCCGACCCGTACATGATGGTCGAGCACGAATCGGAAGAGGAGTCGAGCCTCGACACGCTGCAACGCGGCCTCGGCAAGCTCGACGAACGTTCGCGCGCGATCATCCAGCGCCGCTGGCTCAGCGACGACAACAAGGCGACGCTGCAGGAACTCGCCGACGAATACGGCGTCTCCGCCGAGCGCATCCGCCAGATCGAGGCAAATGCAATGAAGAAGATGCGGGCGTTGTTCGTGGCCTGATGGCTGGGAATGGGGACACGCCTCTCGTCCTGCACTCGTGAGTAGATCGACAAACGGCCCCTTCGCGGGGCCGTTTTTTTTCGCGCTCGCCTACTGGCCCCGGCCAACGCGTCAATTCACATCCCGGCTAGTCCTCGAACCATTCCCCATTCCCCATTCCCATTCCCGACCCCCTCACCGATACCCCGCCGCCTGCAGCTCGAACAGCTCGGCGTAGCGGCGGCCCGCCGCGAGCAGTTCTTCGTGGGTGCCGGACTCCTCGATGCGACCGCCTTCGAGCACGAGGATGCGGTCGGCCATGCGCACGGTCGAGAAGCGATGCGAGATCAGCACGGCGGTCTTGCCGCGCGACAGCTCCTTGAAGCGCTCGAACACCTGGAACTCCGAGCGCGCATCGAGTGCGGCGGTCGGCTCGTCGAGGATCAGCACGGCGGCGTCGCGCATGTAGGCGCGCGCGATCGCGATCTTCTGCCACTCGCCGCCGGACAGCTCGACGCCGTCCTGGAAGCGCCGGCCGAGCACCTGGTCCCAGGCGTTGGGCAATCGCTCGACCACCGCGTCGGCGAGGCTCTGCGCGGCCGCGTGTTCGATGCGCGCGCGGTCCTCGCGCGCGTCGATGCGACCGACCGCGATGTTGTCGGCCGCGCTGAACGCATAGCGCACGAAATCCTGGAAGATCACGCCGATGTTCGCGCGCAGGTCCTCCAGGTCGTAGTCGCGCAGGTCGTGGCCGTCGAGCAGGATGCGGCCTTCGTCGGGGTCGTAGAGGCGCGCGAGCAGCTTCACCAGCGTGGTCTTGCCCGCGCCGTTCTCGCCGACCAGTGCGAGTACTTCGCCCGCGCGCAACTCGAACGAGAGCTCGCGCACGGCCCAGCGTTGCGCGCCCGGATAGCGGAAGCCGACCGCCTCGAAGCGGAACCCTTCGCGCACCGGCTGCGGGAATCGCAGTGCGCCGGGTTTCGACACGATTTCCGGTCGCACCTCGAAGAACGAGTAGAGGTCGTCGAGGTAGAGCGCCTGGCCCGCGAGCTGCGAGAAGCCGATCAGCAGGTTCTCGATGAGGTTGCGCAGGCGCCGGAACGAGCCCGAGAGGAAGGTGAGGTCGCCGATGCTGAAGTCCCCGCGCAGCGTGCGCCATGCGATCAACGCGTATGCCGCGTAGTAGCCGAGCGTGCCGAGCGCCGCGAACACGCTGCCCCAGAGCGCGCGCCGTCGCGCGAGCACCCGGTTGGCCGCGTAGAAGCGTTCGGCGAGTTCGCGATAGCGCTCGATCAGGAACCGGTGCAGGCCGAAGATCTTCACTTCCTTCGCGCTTTCGACGCTCGCGCCGGTCTGGCGCAGGTAGTCGAGTGCGCGCCGCTCCGGCGTCCACGCGTAGTTCAATGTGTAGCTCTGCGCGTTGAAATGCGCTTCGCCGAGGAACGCGGGCACGAGCGCGACCACGAGCAGCGCGATCAGCCAAGGCGCGAACACGATGACGCCTGCGGCGAGGCTCGCGACCGTCACGAGGTCCTGCGCCTGGCCGAACAGCTGGCCCATCAGCGCGCTGCGGCCCATCGTCTGGCGGCGCGCGCGGTCGAGGCGGTCCTGCATTTCGCTGTCCTCGAAATCCTCGAGGTCGAGCGTCGCCGCATGCTCCATCAGCCGGATGCTGGTCGCGTTGGTGTATTTCTCCGACAGCAGCGCATCGAGCAACGACACGACCCGCCCGAGCAGGTCGGAGACGACCGCAAGGCCGAACTCGAGGCAGAGGAACAGCGCAAGATCATCGAGCCGCCCGCTCGCGAATGCCGCGGGCAACGCGTCGACCACGAGGCCGCCCTGCACGAGCGTGACCACCTCGTCGATGATGAGCTTGCCGACGTAAAGCGTCAGGACCGGCAGCAGCGCGCGCAGTACGCGCAGCGCGAGGTTCGCGGCCAGCAGCGGCGGACTCGTGCGCCAGAGCTCGCGCAGGAACGGCGGCAGGTTGCGCAGCGCGCCGACGCGCTCGCGCAGGTTCTTCGGATGCGGCGGCGGCGCGGCGCTGTGCGGCCCGCGCCCCGCCGGTGCCGCGCCCGGCGTGCTGCGCCCTCCCATGCTGTACTGGCGTGGCATCCGTCCTCCCTGGCGCAGCGCCCGCGGCGCGAACGCAGAGCATCGCATGGTGAACCCGAACGCGCGTCGACTCGCGCGCCGGCATGCGCGTGCCGATTTCACCGGGGCCAGGCCGCGTCGCGACGGTGCGGCGCGCACGCTTCGACCGCGTGCGCTGCGGGCGCTACGCTCAGCGCGAGCGGCCATGGATATCGCCGTTCGCCCCGGGGCGCGGGCCGAAGGCCGGAGTCGAAGGACCAGTCCGACTCGCGACTCGGGCACGCGCATGCCAGGACTGCGCAGCCCTCGGTCGCTGCGCCGGCGTCGATTGCCGGTTCGGCCATTACGCCCGGAGGTGCAAGCGCTTTGCGCTACCCTCACGCCGATGGATGAGGACGTACTCCAATTCGGCGAATTCCGCTTCGTGCCGAAGGCGCGCGAACTCGTGCGCGCGGGCAAGCCGGTCGATCTGCCGCGGCGCAGCTTCGAGTGCCTCGAGTTCCTCCTGCGCCACCGCGATCGTGCGGTGCATCGCGACGAGCTCGTCGAGGCCGTGTTCCGGCGTCCGAACGTGTCGGACGCGCAACTCGGCCAGGTCGTGCTGCGCACGCGTCGCGCGCTCGACGACGACGGTGCGCTTCAGCGCATGATCCGCACGGTGCCGGGCCACGGTTATCGCTGGGTCGCGCCGGTCAGGGTGGTCGCGACCGATGCATCACGCGCCGGGATGCCGCAGGACGCAAATGTTGCCGATCGGGATGTCGCGCCGCCGATGTCGCGAGACGATGCCGCGCCCGTCACCCCGGGTCCGCGCCGCCGGCTGCGCCGTGCGTCCGTGCTGGCGATCGCGTCGTTGCTCGTCGCGCTGCTGCTGGCATGGATCGTCGATCGTCCGCGTGAGTCGCCCGCGCCGTCGGCGGCCGCAGGCACCCCTGCAGCGGCGCCCCGACCCGCGAGCGCCTCGCCCGCGCCGACCGTGGTGCTGCCGCTCGTGGTCGACGGTCGCGGCGAGGACGGCTGGATCCGGCTCGGCGCGATGGATCTCGTCGCCGACCGGCTGCGCCAGTCCGGGCTCGGCGTGCCGCCGAGCGAAGCCGTGCTCGGCCTGCTGCACGCATCGGGCGTCGAAGGCGAGGATGGCGCCGGCCGCGCGCGCGACGTGCTCGGCGCGTCGCTCGTCGTGCGCGGCCGTGCGCTGCGCGACGGCGGTCGCTGGACCGTCGAACTCGCGGCGCTGCCGCGCGAGGGCATCGCGATCCCGGTGTCGTCGAGCTCGCCCGACGCGATGCAGGCCGCACGCGCGGCGGCCGACCTGCTGCTCGCCGCACTCGGGCGCCTCGCGCCGGACCCGGCCGAACGCGACCATGCGCTCGACGACGTGCTGCAACGCGCGCGTGCGGCGATGCTCGCGAACGAACTCGACACCGCGCGCACGATCCTCGAATCGTCGAGCGAACTCGCCGCCGCGCCGGAGCAGCTCGCCTATCGCCTCGCGCTCGTCGACTTCCGCGCCGGGCGACTCGACGCGACCGAGGCCGCGCTCGATGCGTTGCTGGACGGCAGTGCCGCGCGCGACGATCCGCGTTTTCGCGCGGACCTCCTGAGCGCGCGCGGGGCGGCGCGCACGCGGCGCGGTGCGTTCGCCGAGGGCGGTCGCGACTTCGACGCTGCGCTCGCCGCGCTCGCCGCGCTCGGCGAGCGCGGCGATCCGCTCGCGCGCGGCAAGGCACGCCTCGGCCGCGCCAACAGCCTCGTCGCCGCACACCGCTATGCCGATGCACTGGCTGCGTTCGGCATCGCGCGGATCGAACTCGAAAGCGCGGGCGACGTGCTCGGTGTCGCGCGCGTCGATGCGAACCTCGGCATGCTCGAGCTGTACCGCGGCCGGCCCGCGGCTGCACTCGGTTACCTGCCCGCGGCAGCGGACCGCTTCCAGTCGTTCGGTGCGCTGCACGAACTTCTGCTGACCCTGACCGGCGTGATCGAGGCGCAGCTCCAGATGCTGCAACGCGCGGAGGCCGGCATGACGGTCGAGCGTGCCTCGCAGCTGCGCGAGCGCATCACCGATCCGGACCAGCAGGTCGACCTCCTGCTCAATCGCGCGCAGTGGTTCATCGGCGAGGGTCGCCATCGCGAAGCCTCCGATGCGCTCGCGCAGGCGCGGGGGATCGCGACCTCGGGCAATCGCGTGCTCGCCGCGCGCGAGCGCGCACTCGCAGCCGCGCTCGCGTCGGAGCAGGCGCGCTGGGAAGACGCGGCCGCGATCGCGCGTGATGCACTCGCCGACTGGCCCGACGCGGGCGCCGACGGCGACCGCGCGGGCACCGTGCTGATCCGCCAGCGCGCATTGCTCGCACTCGGCCGCGACGCGGAGGCGGGCGCGCTCCTCGATCGCACGCGCGTGGCCGCCGCGGAACCGTCGATCGAACCCGGCAGCGTGGCCGACGCGCTCGCGATGGCGGAGTGGTCGGCCGAACAGGGCGACGCAGCGGCCGCGCGGGCCTGGTTCGCGCATGCGGCCGCGAGCGCCGAACGCCGCGGCGTGCCGTCGGGCATCGTGGAGGTCGCGCAGGCATGGGCGCCACGGCTGCTTGCCGACGGTGAAACCGAGCCGGTCGTCGCGATGGTCGGCCGCGTCGCGAGCTGGGCCACGCGAGACTTCGATGCGGCGTTGCTGCAGCTACGGCTCTACCACGCGCTCGGCCAGCGCGAAGCCTGGACCTCCGCGCTGCAACAAGCGCGCACGCTCGCGGGCGAACGCGAGATCCCGCGCGCGCTCGCGACGGCGCCGGATCCTGCGGCGTCCCCGTTGCAGTAGCTGCGCCGGCGACTGCCTCCGCGGCGTCCCCGCGTTCCGGGCGTGCGCGGTCGTCGCCGTCCGCTGCGCCCGCGCCTCCGCGATTCCGGGTGGGAGCCGCCGCGGCATCGATTTGGAATGCGCTTGGAGCGACATTGGACACCGCGTGGGCCAGCTTCGGCGTTCCAGCCGCCGCGTCGCGACAGCGTCCGCGACGCCCTGCATCCGATCCGAGGAGCGACTCGACCATGCTGCACGCCAAGCTGTCCCGCCCAGAACGCCATCCGTCCCGCATGCGACCGCGAATGCAGCGGCTGCTCGTGCTCGGGCTGCTCGCGCAGGCCGCGATCGCCACGGCCGCCGCGGGTGATCGCCAGCACGCGGGCGCACAAGCGTGGTCGGCCATGCCCTGGCGGGGTCCCGCGGGCATCGCCGCGCCCGCGTTCACGCCGGTCGCGATGCACGCACCCGCGTGCTGCTTCGCGACCACGCTCGCAAGCGCCGACCTCGATGATGATGGCGACATCGACCTCGTCGTCGGCAACGGCATGTCCTATGACGTGTCGGTGCTGCTGGCCGAGGGCGTCGGCCGCTATGCGCCCGCGCTGAACCTGCCGCTGTGGGCAACCGAACTCAGTCACGTCGCGGTCGCGGTCGGCGACCTCGATGGCGACGGGCACCCGGACATCGCCGCGGCCGGCGTCGATGCGCGCCACATCCAGGTGTTCATCGGGGACGGCAGCGGCGGCTTCACGGCCGGCGCGCTGCTCGATATCGGCGCGGGCGGCGCCTGGCCGCGCGCTCTCGCGATTGCCGACGTCGATGGCGATGCCGATGCGGACCTCGTCGGCGTGAACAACGACAGCGCTTCGATCTCGGTCATCCTCGCCGACGGCGCGGGCGGATTCGCGACGGCGCAGGGCTTCGCGACCGGCGCATTCCCGGTCGCGCTCGCGCTCGGCGACGTCGACGGCGACGGCGACCTCGACGTCGCGACCGCGAACGCCGGTAGCCGCGACGCGAGCCTGCTGCTTGGCGACGGCGGCGGTGGTTTCGCCGCGCCGGTCTCGCTCGCGCTCGGCTCCGACGTCGAGCCCAACGACATCGCGCTCGCCGACGCCGATGGCGACGGCGACCTCGACCTCCTCACCGCGAACACCGGCAGCGACGGCTCGCCATTCCCGCCGCCGGAACTGCCGGGCTCGATCTCGCTGCTGGCCGGCGACGGCAGCGGCGCGTTCGCCGCGGGCACCACGCTCGCGCTCGGCGGCGGCGAAGGTCGCGCGGACGGCATCGTAGTCGGTGACGTGACCGGCGACGGTCACGCCGATATCGTCGCGAGTCGACCGAACGCGAACGCGGTCAGCGTGATCCCGGGCAACGCAGGCGGCGGATTCGGCGCCGCCTTGCTGCGCCCGGTCGGTGTCGGCCCGAATCCGCTCGTGCTCGCCGACGTCAGCGCGGACGGCACCGCCGACGTCATCGTCGCGAATGCGGTCGGACCCAACGTGTCGATGCTGCCCGGCGGTGGCGTCGTTGGCGTCGGCTTCGCCGGCCGCCATCCCGCGGGGCGATTTCCGCACGGCGTCACCGCAGCGGATTTCGACGGTGACGGCCATGTCGACGTCGCGACCGCGAATGCGTTCGGCGACGATGTCTCGGTGCTGCGCAACGACGGCAGCGGCGGCTTCCTCGCGGCGCAGCCGCATGCAGTCGACGCGTCGCCGACCAACCTCGTCGCAGGCGACGTGAACGGCGACGGCGCGATCGACCTGGTCAGCGCGAACCTCGGCGGTGGCAGCGTGTCGGTGCTGCTCGGCGATGGCGCAGGCGGCTTCGCCACCGCGCAGTCGTTCCCCGTCAGCACCGGTTTCGAGAGTCCGTATGCGCTCGCGCTCGGCGACGCGAACGGCGACGGCCACCTCGACATCGCGACCGCGAACACGAACATCTCCAACGACAGCCTCTCGCTGCTGCTCGGCGACGGCAGCGGTGTATTCGCAGCCGCAATCGAACTGCCGCTCGGCGCCCCGGGCTACTACAGTCCGCAGGGAATCGTGTTCGCCGACGTCACCGGCGACGGCCACCACGACATCGTCAGTGCGAACTCCGGCGCGAACAACCTGTCGCTGCTCGCGGGCGATGGCAGCGGCGGCTTCGCCGCACCGGTCCATCTCGCGGTCGATGGCGGTCCCGTGATCGTGCACGCCGGCGACATGAACGGCGACGGACACCTCGACCTCGTGACCGCGAACCAGTGGGGGCAGAGCGCGGCGGTACTGCTCGCGGACGGCAATGGCGGCTTCGCGCCCGCCGTCGCGCACGCACTCTACCCGCCCCAGTCGGTGCAGGAGTTCGATGCCTGGCCGTGGGGACTCGCGCTCGGCGACGTCACCGGCGACGGCGTGCCCGACATCGTGACCGCGAACACGCAGAACGACACCGTGTCGGTGCTGCCGAACGACGGCAACGGTGGGTTCCCGGCGTACGCGTGGTTCGCGAGCGGTGCGCAGCCGGGCTCGGTCGCGATTGCCGACTTCGATGGCGACGGCCGCAACGACATCGTCAGCGCGAACCGCAGCAACGACGACATCGCGGTGCTGCGCAACGCGAGTGCGGGCGACGCGATCTTCGCGGACGGCTTCGACCCCGACTGACCGCGGCGCCATCGGCGCAGCGACCTTTCGGGATCGACTTCAGCCCAGAGCCCTGCGCGAGGCACTTCAGCCCCGAGCTCTGCGGGAGGGGCTTTAGCCCCGAGCCCTTCGCGCGGAAGGCTCGGGCTGAAGCCCCTCCCACAACACACCAGGCCTTTCCCGCGATCTCAATACAGGTCCACCGGATCCACGTCGATCGACCAGCGCAGCTTGCGCGCGAGCGGCAGCGCGCGCAGCGCGTCGAGCCAGCCCGGAAGGAACGCCTGCAGCGGCGCGCGCTCGGGAGATTCGAGCAGCACCTGTCCGCGGAACGCGCCCGCGCGGCGCGGCATCGGGGCGTCCATCGGACCGTGCGCGACCACGGCAGCGTCCGCTGCGGCCAGCACCGCGGCCGCGAGGAACGCGTCGAGCAACGGCTTGTCGGGCGTCTCCACGCGCAGCAGCGCGAACTGCGCGAACGGAGGCAGGCCGGCCGCGCGTCGATCCTCGAGCAGGTGCCGAGCGTACGCGCGATAGCCACGTTCGAGCAGCAGCGCGAGCAGCGGATGCTCCGGATTGTGCGTCTGCAGGATCACCGTGCCCGGCCGCTCCGCGCGCCCGGCGCGTCCCGATACCTGCACGATCAGTTGACCGAGCCGCTCCGCCGCGCGGAAGTCGACGCTGTGCAATCCTTCGTCGACGCCGACGACGACCACCAGCGTCAGGTGCGGCAGGTCGTGGCCCTTGGCGAGCATCTGCGTTCCGACCAGGATGCGCGCGCCGGAATCGGGCAACGAGTCGAACAGCGCGTCGCGCGCATGCCGCCCG
Source organism: Lysobacteraceae bacterium (assembly GCA_004143945.1). Classification (GTDB taxonomy): domain Bacteria; phylum Pseudomonadota; class Gammaproteobacteria; order Xanthomonadales; family Rhodanobacteraceae; genus Dokdonella_A. The sequence goes on along the minus strand of SEHB01000009.1, from coordinate 70,052 downwards.
CGTGTCGAATCGCGGTCGACGCGCAGCACCTGTACCCCGGGGAAGCGCTCGACGAGCGCGTCCTCGAGGCGTTCGGTGCCCTCTCCGAGCGGATTGAGCGCGAGGCCGCCGCAGTCGGGGCACGCGCGTGGCACCGGCCGTTCGAGGCCGCAATGATGGCAGCGCAGGCGCGCCAGCCGGCGATGCAGGGTCAGCGCACGCTCGCAGTCGGGACAGTGCGCACTCCAGCCGCAATCATGGCAGATCAGCACCGGCGAGTACCCGCGCCGGTTCCTGAACACCAGCGCCTGTTCGCCGCGTGCGATGCAGGCGCCGATCGCGTCGAGCACGGGCGCCGCGAGGCCGTGCCGCAGTCTTTGCCTGCGCAGGTCGACCACGCGCAACGCGGGCGGTTGCGCCGCACCCGCGCGACGGTCGAGCCGCAGCCCGTGATAACGGCCCGCGACGACATTGGCGAGGCTTTCGAGCGAGGGTGTCGCCGAGCCGAGCAGCACCGGCACGCCGAGCGCCTTCGCGCGCACGACCGCGAGGTCGCGCGCGTGGTAGCGGAATCCGTCCTGCTGCTTGTACGAGGCGTCGTGCTCCTCGTCGACGACGATCACGCCGGCGCGCGGCAGCGGCACGAACACGGCCGAGCGGGTGCCGAGCACGACGCCGGCTTCGCCGCGCGCGGCGGCGAGCCACGCGCGCGCGCGTTCGACTTCGCCGAGACCCGAATGCAGCGCCGCGACTTCCACGCCGAGCCCTTCGCGAAAGCGCCGCAGCGCCTGCGGCGTCAGCGCGATCTCGGGTACGAGCACGAGTGCCTGGCGCCCGCGCGCGAGGCTCGCGCGGATCACCTCGAGATAGACCTCGGTCTTGCCACTGCCGGTCACGCCCTCGAGCAGGAACGCGTTGAAGCCGTCGGCGGCGATTACCGCATCGGCGACCTCGCGCTGCGCCGCATTGAGGACGATGCCGTCCTTCGCAGCCTGCGGCGGCGGCGCGTGTTCGACGCGCCCGACCCAGCCGCGCGCGAGCAGCGTGCGCACGCCCGCCACGCCCGCGAGTAGGCGCGCCTGCGGCAGCGCGAGCGGACCGCGCGTGAGCGCCTCGAGCAGGGCATCGATGCGCGTGCCGCGGCGGCGCCGAGGATCGGCCGTTGCCGCGCGGCCGCTCGCGGTGAGGCCGAGCACTTCGATGCCGGTGACCGGCAGCGGACGCGCCGAGCGCAGTGCGACCGGCAGCGCGGCCTGCAGCACCTCGCCGAGCGGATGCTGGTAGTAGCGCGCGGCCCATTGCAGCGTGGCGAGCAGTTCTGCGGTCGGCAGCGGCGCATCGTCGAGCACGCGCACCACCGACTTGAGCCGCGCCGGGTCGAATTCGCTGTCGGCACTCGCGCCGACCACGACGCCGACGACGTCGCGCCGCCCGAACGGCACCAGCACGCGGCAACCGGGCTCGATCGCGACGGGATGGCGGTAGTCGAACACCGCATGCAGGGGCACCGGGAGCGCGACGCGCAGGACGGGATTCATGGGCATGCGACGCGGCATTTCGGCATCGCCGCGAGTGTAGCGGCCGCATCGGCCATGGGTGTGGCCGGTTGCAACCTGTTTCTCACGTAACCATCAGGTGTCGGCGGTAAACCATTCAAGATCGGCAGAAATTCGGCTTATCCACAACATCTGTGGATAACACTGTGGATGGTGCGCCCGCAGCGGCCACGCGAGCGCGCACGGGGTGCTCCGCGCTCGCGTTGGCGAATGTTTAATCAATCTGTAATACATGTTTGGAATCAGACACTTGCGATGTGGGTCCGAGGCCTGATGCCGTGCCTGGCGAGGGCTCGGCTCGACCTGCGCAGTGAAGCGAAGGTCTGTGCACAACCGCTTGACAGGCGGCGCGGTTTGACCTTGCCTCGCGGGCCTGCGAGCGCCCGCGCGGGCGCCCCGGTTCAGTCCAGCGTCAGGCTCGCGAGCAGGGCGCCGACCAGGCCGACACTCAGGATCACGAGGTAGCAGGTGCCGACCACGCTCCACGCGAGCAGGGCCATCGGCCAGCCGTGGCGATAGACGCGCTTCTGCATCAGGAACAGGTAAACGGGCAGCCAGGTCCACGCCGCGCCGCGCAGCACGCGCAACAGTGGATCGGCCCACGCCGCCTGCGACCCGGTCACGCTGAGCAGCAAGGTGAGCACCGCGACGACCAGCAGCGACATGAAGATGAATGCGTGGCTGTGCAGCGCGACGATCAGGTGCTCCATGTACAGCCGTCGGTAGAACACGTAGACGATCTTCAGCAGCACTGCGAACAGCGGCATCAGCACGAACAGCGTCTGCGGCAGCACCGAGAACAGGCTGCGGATCAGGTGGCGCGGGTCCCTGCGCGCTTCCTCGATGTTGTCCTGCATGCGCGCGGCCGCGGCGTTGAGCTCGGCATTCGCGAAGTCGGGCAGCCAGGCGATCCTGATCGGATTCGCTTCCGGGTCCCATGCGCTGTTGCCGAACAGGTTGATCTTCGGCCGGTCCGGGTCGGGCGGCAGGGGCGTTCCGTTCGCCTCCGCGCGGGCCTTGGCGGCGAGCCAGGCCGAGCGACTCGCGGCCTCGGTGCGCACGTTGGCGATCGCGACGTCGATGCCGACCTGGGCCGCAGGGGGCAGGCCCTGCTCGTTGCGCGCCTTCGTGAGTTCGTCGAGCGCGGCCTTCTCGCGCTCGCGCACCTGCGCCTCGGTGGTCGCGCCCGCGATGCCGCTGTCGGTGGCGAGGTCGAGCTTGATCTCGTCGATGTCGAGGCTCGCCTGCACCGCGAAGAACGAGATGATGCAGAGGAAGAAGAACAGCCTGAACGGCGTGACGTAGCGCGTGCGCCGACCCGCGAAGTACTCGCGGGTCAGGTGGCCGGGCCGGAAGTACAGCGCGGGGATGCTGCGGAAAATGCGCGAGTCGACGTTGAAGATGGTATCGGCGACATCCGACATCACGTTCGCGAGCGGCCGGATCATGCCCTTCTCGGGCTGGCCGCAGGCGTAGCAGTACGGGCCTTTCGAAGGCGCGCCGCAGTTGAGGCAGGTGGCGCCGCGCGTGACGGCAGGCACCGGAGCCTCGGGCGGAGCGGGCGGCGCAGGCAGTGCGGCGTCGTTCGTTTCGCTCATCGTTCCCGGTTCCTGCAAGTGACTGGCGGCGCGGCAATGGCCGCGTGGGCGCCCTGCTAAGATCGCGCGCCGTTCCGTCGAAGTCCCGCACATGGTACATCCCCCGCGGCCGCGACTCGCGCGCGAGCTGGTCGAGACGCTCGTGCTTGCACTGCCGCTCGTCGTGAGCCAACTATCGGCCGTCGGCATGAACGCGATCGACGCGGTGCTGGCCGGCCACCACGGCGCGGCGACGCTCGGCGCGGTCGCGATCGGCGCGAGCATCTGGTCGCTCGCGATGGTCGTCGCGATCGGCGTCACGATGGCGGTGCCGCCGTCGGTCGCGCAGCTCGACGGTGCCGGCCGCCGCGACGCGATCGGCCCGCTGTTCCGCCAGGCCCTCTGGCTCGCCGCCGGCCTCGGCCTGCTGCTGTGGCTCGCATTGCGCACCGCGGTGCCGCTGGTGCGCGTGATCGGCATCGATCCGGTGCTCGTCGACGACGTGGCCGGGTTCCTGCGCGCGGCCTCGTGGGGCGCGCCTGCGCTCGCGGCGTTCTTCACGTTGCGCGGCATGAGCGCGGGCATCGGCGTCACGCGCCCGACGATGTACTTCAGCCTGATGGCGCTGGTCGCGCTCGGGCCGATCGCTTGGGTGCTGCTCTACGGCGGCTTCGGCATCCCGGCGCTCGGCGCGACCGGCATCGGCGCGGCCACCGCGATCGTGCTGTGGCTCGAGGCGATCGCCTTCGCGTTGTACGTGCTGTGGCATCCGGTGTACGCGGACCTCGCATTGACCGCGCGGCTCGAACCCCCGCAGTGGCCTGCGATCCGCGAACTGCTGCGCATCGGCGTGCCGATGGGCGTGACGGTTCTGATGGAGGCGGGCCTGTTCATCGCGACCACGCTGACGATCGGAACACTCGGCGCGTCGATCGTCGCGAGCCACCAGGTCGCGCTGAACGTCGCATCGCTGTTCTTCATGATCCCGCTCGGCATCGCGATGGCGACCACGGTGCGCGTCGGCAACGCGGCCGGGCGCGACGACGCGGCCGCGGTGCGGCTCGCCGGCCACGCCGGCGTCGCGCTGACGCTCGGCACGCAGGCGATCTCGGCCACGTTGATGCTCGCGCTGCCGGTCACGATCGCCTCGCTCTACTCGAGCGACGCGGCCGTGATCACGCTCGCGGCCGAGCTGCTCGTGCTGGCCGCGCTGTTCCAGTTCCCGGACGGCATCCAGGTCGTCGCGAACGGCGCATTGCGCGGACTCAAGGACACGCGCGTGCCGATGTTCATCACGACCTTCGCGTACTGGGGCGTCGGCATGCCGGTCGGCTGGTGGCTCGCGTTTCCGCGCGGCATGGGCGCGCAGGGCATGTGGATCGGCTTGATCGCGGGCCTCGGCGTCGCCGCGGTGCTGCTGTTGCTGCGCTTCCGCAGGCTCTCGCGACTGCCGCAGGCGTGACCCTCGGCCGATCCCGACGGCGCGGGGAATCGGGTAGGCTCTTCGTCCGCGGCGCGCGCGTCGCCGTCGCGAGCAGGAGCAGAGCATGTCGAACGGCCAACCCGGGGTGATCCGGCGCTTCTTCCGCGCGATCTGGAACGCGCTCAATTTCACGCGCAGGCTCGTGTTCAACCTCGTGTTCCTGTTCCTGCTCGCGGTCTTCATCGGCGCGATCTTCGGCACGCGCCCGGTGCTGCTGCCGCGCACCGCGCTCGTGCTCGACCCCGGCGGCGCGATCGTCGAGCAGTACTCGACCGATCCGGCGCAACGCGCGCTCGCGCGCATCGCGGGCAGCGAGGAACCGGAAGTGCAGCTGCGCGACCTCGTGCGCGTGATCGATGCCGCCGCGCGCGATGCGCGCATCGAACGCATCGTGCTGGTGCCCGATGACCTCACGTCGATCGGCCTCGCGAGCACGCGCGAGCTCGGCGCCGCGCTCGAACGCTTCAAGGCGACCGGCAAGGAGGTCGTCGCGGTGTCGGGCGGCATGGCGCAGGGCCAGTACCTGCTCGCCACGCACGCGAACCGCATACTGCTCGATCCCGACGGCGCGGTGCTGCTCGAGGGATTCGCGAATTACCGCAGCTATTTCAAGGACGCGCTCGACCGCCTCGGCGTGCAGGTGCATCTGATCAAGGTCGGCACGTTCAAGTCGGCGGCCGAGCCGTTCGTGATGGACGAAGCGTCGGAGGCCTCGAAGGAGGCCGATGCGTACTGGATGGGGGGGCTCTGGCAGGAAGTGCTCGCCGACATCGCGGCCCGGCGCAAGGTGGATGCGGCCACGATCGCCGACGACGTCGCGCGCTACGACGCGAAGGTCGACGCCTACGAAGGCGACCTCGCGCGCCTCGCGCTCGACCAGAAGCTCGTCGACGAACTGGCGACGCGCGCGGAGGCGCGCGCTCAGATCGCCGCGCTCGGCGAATCCGATGGCGGAGACAGCTTCCGCCAGGTCGGCTGGCGCGAGTACCTCGGCTCGCTCGGTCCGAGCAACCTGCCGCATGCGGGCGCCGAAGTCGCGGTGGTCGTCGCCCAGGGCGAGATCGTGCCGGGCGAGCGCCCGCCGGGGATGATCGGCGGCGAGTCGACGGCCGACCTCGTGCGCGCCGCGCGCGAGAACGACGCGGTGCACGCGATCGTGCTGCGCGTGGATTCGCCCGGCGGCGATGCGTACTCGTCCGAACTGATCCGGCGCGAACTCGCGCAGGCGCGCGAGCAGGGCAAGCCGGTCGTCGTCTCGATGGGCAACGTCGCCGCGAGCGGCGGCTACTGGATCTCGATGGCGAGCGACGAGATCTGGGCCGAACCGACCACGATCACGGGATCGATCGGCATCTTCGGCCTGCTGATGACGGTGCCGGACACCCTCGCGAAAATCGGCATCCACACCGACGGCGTCGGCACCACGCCGCTCGCGGGCAGCTTCGACATCCGCCGCCCGCTGTCGCCGCAGCTGGAGTCGATCATCACGAGCGTGATCCGACGCGGCTACGCGCAGTTCATCGGCAAGGTCGCCGATGCGCGCAACAAGACGCCGCAGCAGGTCGACGAGATCGCGCAGGGGCGCGTGTGGACCGGCGCGCAGGCGAAGGAGCGCGGCCTCGTCGACAAGCTCGGCGGGCTCGAGGACGCGATCGCCGCAGCGGCGTCGCGCGCGGGCATCGCCGAGGGCTTCCACGTGCGCTACGTCGAACGCGAACTCGGTGCGTGGGAGCGCTTCGCATTGAGCCTCAGCGACAGCGAGGCGATGCTGCGCCTCGCGCGCAGCGCGGGCCTGAGCCTGCCGCGCGGAATGTTCGCGAAGCACGAACTGGAGCGCCTCGCCGGCATCCTCGACTCGCTGCGCGGCAAGCGCTACGGCGCGTTCGCGCATTGCTTCTGCGACCTGCGCTGACGCGCAGCGCGGACGCGGCTTCCGCCATTCCTTCTCCCGCCTGCGGGGGAAGGTGCCCCCTTTTCCCTTCTCCCGCTCGCGCGAGAAGGTGCCGCGCGGCCGTCAACCGCGCGCGAGGTCCTGCAACGTCGCCACGTTCGCGACGAACATCTCGCGCGATTCCGGCTTCAGGTCCGGCCGCTCGATGAGTCCCTGATAGACCGTGATGCTATCGGCATATCGCCCGAGCTGGGCGAGGTAGGCCGCGTACTGCTGCGCGACGAAATACGCATCGGTCCGCGCTTCGAAATCGAGCGCGGTCGCGTAGCTCGCGAGCGCACCCTCACGATCGCCCATCTTGTCGCGCACCGTCGCGATGTTGAGCTGCATCACCGCCTTGTCGAAATCCGGCAGGTCGCTCTCGACGAGTTGCTCGAGGATTCCGATCGCCTGCAGGTGCTCGCCGGCTTCGACGAGGTCCGATGCGCGGTTGGCGAGTGAGGCGTAGAGCGTGGGGTCCATGGAACTCCGATTCCGGGATTCGAAGCGAGCCTGCTTCCGGGCCGCGATCATGGCCGGGCGCTCTTCAGGCGGGAGATCCTGGCAGATCCGCCGGATCGCGGGCTCAGCGCAGGCCCGCGTTGATCCTCGCGAGCATCGCAGCCCCGGGCGACAACTCCCGCTCCGACAACGCATTCAACGGCACGGCAACCGTGTTCAGGTGCTGGTGCAGGTCCTGCGCATCGCCGTCGACGTAGAGCAGGCCGGTCACGACTTCGCCGCTCGCATGGTGCGCGTGCACGTAGTTCATCGCAGCGACGCGGTCGGTCGGGTCGTGGCTCGCATCGAGCTTGTGCAGGCGCAGCGTGGTGCCGTCGTGTTGCTGCACCTCGACGGTTTCGCCGGGTTCATAGGCGACGCTGATCGGCGCGCGCTCCTCGATCACGTCGAGGCGGTTGACCGCGTCGTTGTGCTCGCGCACGTATTCGTAGCTCTTGGTGCTGCCGGCGTGGTTGTTGAACGCGACGCAAGGGCTGATCACGTCGATGAACGCGGCGCCGCGGTGCGCGATCGCGGCCTTGATCAGCGGCACGAGCTGGTGCTTGTCGCCCGAGAATCCGCGTGCGACGAAGCTTGCGCCGAGCTGCATCGCGAGGCCGACGAGGTCGATCGGCGCGTCGGTGTTCGCGACGCCCTTCTTCGACATCGAGCCCTGGTCGGCGGTGGCCGAGAACTGGCCCTTGGTCAGGCCGTAGACACCGTTGTTCTCGACGATGTAGACCATGTTCACGCCGCGGCGGATCGCATGCACGAACTGGCCGATGCCGATCGAGGCGGAGTCGCCGTCGCCGGAGACGCCGAGGTAGATCAGGTCGCGGTTCGCGAGGTTCGCGCCGGTCAGCACCGAGGGCATGCGCCCGTGCACGGTGTTGAAACCGTGCGACTGGCCGAGGAAGTAGTCCGGTGTCTTCGAGCTGCAGCCGATGCCGCTGAGCTTGGCCACCCGATGCGGCTCGATCGAAAGCTCCCAGCACGCGTGGATGATCGCGGCCGAGATCGAATCGTGGCCGCACCCCGCGCACAGCGTCGAGATCTTCCCCTCGTAGTCGCGCCGCGTGAAGCCGATCGCGTTGCAGGCGAGGGTGGGGTGGTGGAGCTTCGGTTTGGCGATGTAGGTCATGGGTGAGCGCGCTGAGGGCTGAGGGCCGAGGACTGAAAAGCCGGGCGCACCGGAGGGGCCGGCTCGTGCTTCCTGCTGCAGTTCGGAACATTTCGATCGATCATGAAGCCCTCGCGGTCGCCGTGGCGCCAGCCCTCAGCCCTCGGCCCTCAGCCCTTCCTCGGCAATCGAGGCCGACCGCACTCGCCCGGCCCGCATTCGCTCGGCAACCGCTCCCACGATGAATCTCGCCGTGATCGGCGTGCCGTCGTAGTGCAGCACCGGCACCAGCCGCGCGGGATCGATGCCGAACTCGTTGACGAGCATCGAGCGCAGTTGCGCGTCGCGGTTCTGCTCGATCACGAACACGCGTTCGTGCGCGGCGATGAAGTCGGCGACCGAGTCGGGGAACGGGAATGCGCGGATGCGCAAGGTGTCGAGCAACAGGCCTTCGCGCTCGAGCGCGACGATCGCCTCGTCCATCGCGGGCGCAGTGGAGCCGAAATGGATCGCGCCGAAACGCGCGGCGCGCGCGGCTTGGCGCAGGACCGGCTGCGGCACCAGCGCCTTCGCACTGTCGAACTTCGCGAGCAGGCGCTGCATGTTGTAGAGGTAATCCGCGCCGCGCTCGGAATAGCGTGCGTACGGATCGCGCGAGGTTCCGCGCGTGAAGTAGGCGCCGCGCTGCGGATGCGTGCCGGGATACGTGCGCCACGGGATGCCGTCGCCATCGACGTCCTTGTAGCGGCCGAAATCCCTGCCCGCTTCGAGCTCGGCTGCGCTCATCACCTTGCCGCGGTCGTACGCGCGCGCATCGTCCCACGCGAACGGCGCGCTGAGGCGCTGGTTCATGCCGATGTCGAGGTCGGTCATCACGAACACCGGCGTCTGCAGCCGGTCGGCGAGGTCGAGCGCCTGCGCAGAGAACTCGAAGCACTCGTTCGGATCCTCGGGAAACAGCAGCACGTGCTTGGTGTCGCCGTGCGAGGCGTACGCGCTCGAGACGAGGTCGGCCTGCTGCGTGCGCGTCGGCATGCCGGTCGAGGGGCCGCCGCGTTGCACGTCGATGATCGTGACCGGGATCTCGGCGAAGTACGCGAGGCCGATGAACTCGGTCATCAGCGAAACGCCGGGGCCCGAGGTCGTAGTGAACGCGCGCGCGCCGTTCCAGCCCGCGCCGACGACCATGCCGATCGAGGCGATCTCGTCCTCGGCCTGCACGATCGCGAAGCGGTTCGCGCCGGTCTCCGGATCGACGCGATAATTCATGCAGTATTTCTGGAACGCCTCGGCCAGCGACGAGGACGGCGTGATCGGATACCACGCGCACACGGTCGCGCCGCCGTAGACGCAGCCGAGTGCCGCCGCGGTATTGCCGTCGACGAAGATGCGCTCGCCGACCGCGTCGGCGCGCTGCACGCGCAGGCCGAACTGCTGCGGGCTCGCGATGCCGGTCAGCGAAGGGCGGTGCTCGATCGATGCGTCGGTGAAGCAGTCGCGACCGAGGCGCAGTGCCTGCCGGTTCGCATCGATGAGCCTTTCCTTGCCCTTGTACTGTTCGGCGAGCAGGCGCTCGATCACCTCGACCTCGATCCCGAGCAGCATCGACAGCGCGCCGACGTACATGATGTTCTTGAACAGCTGGCGCTGGCGCGCGTCGCTCCAGGTGCCGTTGCAGATCGCGGTCAGCGGGATGCCGATCACCGCGATGTCGTCGCGGAACTTCGAGGCCGGCAATGGTCGCGTCGAGTCGTGGACGAGGTAGCCGCCGGTCTCGATCTCGGCGAGGTCGGCGTCCCAGGTCTGCGGGTTCATCGCGACCATGAGGTCGACGCCGCCGCGCCGGCCGAGCCAGCCCGCTTCGCTGACGCGCACCTCGTACCAGGTCGGCAGGCCCTGGATGTTGGACGGGAAGATGTTGCGCGGGCTCACCGGCACGCCCATGCGCAGGATCGCCTTCGCGAACAGCTCGTTCGCCGACGCCGAACCCGAACCGTTGACGTTCGCGAACTTGACGACGAAGTCGTTGGTCGCCGTGATCGTCGTCATGCGTCGGCCGTCGTCGCGGCAGCGGCGCGCTCGCGCGGCGCTGCCGAACGGCAGCCTTCGCCCGCATGCGTCATCTGCATGAGCACCTTGCGCATGTCCCAGGCGCCGGTCGGGCAGCGTTCGGCGCAGAGGCCGCAGTGCAGGCACACGTCCTCGTCCTTGACCATCACGCGTCCGGTCTTGAGGCCGCCCGACACGTACAGGTCCTGGTCGGTGTTGAGCGCCTGCGCCGACAGCCGCAGGCGCAGCTCGGGTTCTTCGCCATTGGCGGTGAACGTGATGCAGTCCATCGGGCAGATGTCGACGCAGGCGTCGCACTCGATGCAGAGCGGATCGGTGAACACCGTCTGCACGTCGCAGTTGAGGCAGCGCTGGGTTTCCTTCCACGCGGTCGCGGCGTCGAAGCCGAGCTCGACCTCGAGCTTGATGCTCTTCAACGTCAGCGCGGGATCGGCCCACGGCACCTTGTACCGCTCGTCGGGCGACACGTCGTTGTCGTAGCTCCACTCGTGGATGCCCATCTTCTGCGAGATCGTCTCGACGATCGGCAGCGGCCGCTCGCGCACGTCCTCGCCCGCGAGCATGCGGTCGATCGTGAGCGCAGCCTCGTGCCCGTGGGCGACCGCCCAGATGATGTTCTTCGGTCCGAATGCCGCGTCGCCGCCGAACAGCACGTGCGGCAGGCTCGACTGCAGCGTGGTCGCGTCGACCACAGGCATGTCGTGGCGCGCGTCGAACGCGATGCCGATGTCGCGCTCGATCCACGGGAACGCGTTCTCCTGTCCGACCGCGATCAGCACTTCGTCGCAGGCGTGCAGTTCGTCGGGTTCGCCGGTCGGCACGAGGCGGCGGCGACCGTCCGCGTCGTATTCGGGCCGCACCTTCTCGAACGTCATGCCGGCCAGGCGGCCGCCTTCGTGCACGAACGCCTTCGGCACGCGGCAATCGAGGATCGGGATGCCTTCGTGCATCGCGTCCTCCTTCTCCCACGGGCTCGCCTTCATCTCGTCGAAGCCCGAGCGCACGATGACGGTGACCTCCTCGCCGCCGAGCCGGCGCGCCGAGCGGCAACAGTCCATCGCGGTGTTGCCGCCGCCGAGCACGATCACGCGGCGACCGACCTTCTCGACGTGGCCGAAGTAGACCGAGGCGAGCCAGTCGATGCCGATGTGGATGTCCTGCGCGGCCTCGTGTCGACCCGGCAAGTCGAGGTCGCGCCCGCGCGGCGCGCCGCAGCCGACGAACACCGCATCGTGCTGCTCGGCCAGCAGCGCTTTCAGCGAATCGATGCGGCGGCCGCCGACGAACTCGACGCCGAGGTCGAGGATGTAGCCGGTTTCCTCGTCGATCACTTCTTCGGGCAGGCGGAACCGCGGCACCTGCGTGCGCATGAAGCCGCCGGCCTTCGCATCCGCCTCGTACACGGTGACGTGATAGCCGAGCGGCGCCAGGTCGCGCGCGACCGTGAGCGAGGCCGGTCCTGCGCCGATGCAGGCGACGCGGCGACCGTTCTTCCTCTCCGCGGGCCTCGGCATCCGCGCGCGCACATCGCCCTTGAAGTCGGCGGCGACGCGCTTGAGCCTGCAGATCGCGACCGGCTCGGGCGTGCCACCGGTACTCGCCTCGACGCGACCGCGGCGGCATGCAGGTTCGCAAGGCCGATCGCAGGTGCGCCCGAGCACGCCCGGAAACACGTTCGAAGTCCAGTTGACGAGGTAGGCGTCGTCGTATCGGCCCGCCGCGATCAGGCGAATGTATTCGGGGACCGGCGTGTGGGCCGGGCAGGCCCATTGGCAATCGACGACCTTGTGGAAGTACGCGGGATCGCGGATATCGGTGGGCTGCACCTCAGCCTCCTGGCTGAAACGCTGGGAGATCGGCGTGGGCCGAGCCTAGTCGGCTGCCGCGGCGGCGCAAAGGTGCGGCGCACCATGGCGGGGAATAGCGAACAGGGAAAAGGACATCCGCAGCGAATGGGGTTGCCCTGCCGGAATGCCACGCTGCCCCGCGGGCACTTTCCGCGCATGTGCGCTTCGATTCCCTATTCCCTATTCCCTATTCCCTATTCCCCGCATCCACTAGCCGCCCTGGTCCTCGATCGCCTGGTCGGTGCGCGCCTTTTCCTCCTCGAGCTGCTGGCCGACCGCCTTCGCCTTCTCGAGTGCCTGGAGCTGGTCGTCGACGACCGTCTTTCGCGCGGGCGGCGCCTCGGTTTCGGCCTCCGGGACGGGCGTGCCCGCATCGGAACATGCGGCCAATGCGCAGATTGCGCAGATCACGAGGATGCGGAACATCGCGTACTCCGGCATGGGCGGCTTCCGTTAAAGTCTGCACCGTGGCCGCGGCGGCAACAAGCGGGAGGATGCACCGATGACGGCGAATGCATCACGCTGGCGGCTCGACGGGCGCACCGCGCTGGTCACCGGCGCGAGCAAGGGCATCGGCCTGGCCTGCGCGCGCGAACTCGCCGCGCTCGGCGCCGACCTGTTGCTGGTCGCGCGCGACGAGGTGCATCTCGAACAGATGCGCGCGGATCTCGCGGAAGAGTTCCCCGAACGGGAGATCCTCGCCTGCGACGCCGACCTGTCGCAGCAGGAACAGCGCCTCGAAGTGTTCGACTGGATCGCCGACCTCGACGCCGGGCTGTCGCTGCTCGTCAACAACGTCGGCGGCAACGTGGCCCGCCCCGTGCTCGACTACGAACTCGACGAAGTGCGCGCGCTGATCGAGACCAACGTGCTCGGCGCGTTCGAGATGTGCCGGCTCGCGCATCCGCACCTGGCCGAGCACGGCAACGCGGCGATCGTGAACGTCGGCTCGGTCTCGGGCCTGACGCACGTGCGCACGGGCGCGCCCTACGGCTTCACCAAGGCCGCGCTGCACCAGCTCACGCGCAACCTCGCCTGCGAATGGGCAGAGGACGGCATCCGGGTCAATGCGGTCGCGCCCTGGTACATCCGCACGCAGCGCACCGAAGGCCCGCTCGCCGATCCGGACTACCTCGACGACGTGCTGCTGCGCACGCCGATGGGGCGCATCGGGGAACCGGAGGAAGTCGCCGGCGCGGTCGCGTTCCTGTGCCTGCCGGCCTCGAGCTACGTGACCGGCGAATGCATCGCGGTCGACGGCGGCTTCCTGCGCTACGGCTTCTGAGGCGGCCATGCACGCGGGCGAGCGCGAGACACCCATCGATGGCGCGGCGTTCGGCGCGTTGCTGGCGGCATGGCGCGCGGGCGAGGCCGGCGCGTTCGACCGGCTCGTGCCGCACGTCTACGACGACCTGCGTCGCGTCGCGCGACGCCAGTTGCGCGCGAGCCGTGGCCACACGCTCGACACCACGCTGCTCGTGCACGAGGCCTACCTCAAGATCGCGGGCCAATCGCGCATGGACGCGCGCGACCGCGGGCATTTCCTCGCGATCTGCGCACGCGCGATGCGCCAGTTCATCGTGAGCCACGCGCGCGAGCGCCAGGCGGACAAGCGCGGCGGGCCGCAGGCGGTCGCGCTCGACCTCGACGCCACGCAGTTGCCGATCGAGGCGCAGGCCGAACAGCTGGTTCTCGTCGACCAGGCACTCGACCGCCTCGCCGGCATCAGCGAGCGCCTCGTGCGCGTGTTCGAATGCCGCTATTTCGCGGGCCTCTCGGAAGGCGAGACCGCCGAAGCGCTCGAAGTTCCGCTGCGCACCGTGCAGCGTGACTGGATGCGCGCGCGCGCATGGCTGCGCGAATGGCTCGATTCGACGCCCGCGGCAGACGGAACGAGCCCATGACCGCCGCCGCCGGAGGCCAGGACGAGCGCCTGCTGGACCGCCTGCTCGAATCGTTGCTCGACTTGCCCGGGCCCGAGCGCGACCGGCGCCTCGCCAACCTCGCCGCGAAGCAACCTGCGCTCGCCGCGCGACTCGCGCGCCTGCTCGCGCTCGCGGAACAGGAGTCGACCACGCTGCCGCCGGCCGGCGTGCTGCACGCGGGCCTGCTCGGCGACCTGCTCGACGATGACGCACCGCTGCTCGCCGCGGGCGAGGCGTTCTGCGGGTTTCGCATCGAGGCACCGGTCGGACGCGGCGGCATGTCCGAGGTCTATCGCGTGACGCGTGCGTACGAGGGGTTCGCCGCGACCGTCGCGCTCAAGCTGATCCGTCGCGAAGGCAACGCTGCGCTGCGTGCCGACACGCTGCGCCACGAGCAGCGCGCGCTCGCACGCCTCGACCATCCGGGCATCGCGCGCTTCATCGATGCGGGCGAGGGACCCGAGGGCGATCTCTGGCTCGCGATGGAATTAGTCGACGGCGAACCGATCCTCGCGCACGCGGACCGGTTGCGCCTCGACCTGCGCGCGCGCGTGCGCCTGCTGGTCGATCTGTGCCGCGCGCTCGAGCATGCGCACGCGCGCCGGCTCGTGCACGGCGACGTGAAGTCGGCGAACGTGCTCGTCGATGCGGACCAGCGCTTGCGCCTCGTCGATTTCGGAATCGCGAGCGACGCCTCGAACGACGCGGCGCCCGGCGTGCGCGCCTTCACCCCCGACTGCGCGGCACCGGAGCAACTCGCAGGCAAGGAACCCACCACCGCGACCGACGTGTTCCAGGTCGGCGCGCTGGCGTGGCGGCTGCTCGCGGGCACGGCTCGCGCGCGAGCCGGCGATGTATCCGCATCGACGCCGTCCGCCGCGATCGCCGCGCTGCCCGAAGCCGAGGGCGACGCGCTCGCGAAAGCGCGTGGCCTGCCGCGCGCGAGCGCGCTGCGCCGCGCGCTCTCGGGGGATCTCGACGCGATCGTGTCGCGTTGCCTCGAACCCGATCCCGAACGCCGCCATGCGACCTGCGCCGAGCTGCGCGAAGATTTCGAGGCTTGGCTCGCGACGCGCCCGGTGCGTGCGCGGGCGGGTGGCGCCGGGCTGCGGCTCGGCATGTTCCTGCGCCGGCATGCCTGGGCCAGCGCAGTGGTCGCGCTCGCGATCGCCGCGGCGCTCGTCGCGAGCGGCTTCGCGCTGCTGCGCATGCGCGAGGCACAGCGCGAGCGCCTCGCCGAAGCCGAGCGCGCGATACAGGTCGAGCGCTTCCTGTCCGAGACATTCCGCGCCGCGAGTCCGTACCTGCGCGACGATGAACGCGATCCGCTCGCGACGATCGCCGCGCTCGGCGCAGGCCTGCTCGAGGATGCAGCGGGGCTGGATGCGCGCACGCGTGCGCAACTCGGCCTCGCGCTCGCGCAGCTGCAGCTCGCGCGCGGCCGGCCGGCGGCCGCGCGCACGCTGCTCGACACGGCGAGCGAATCGCTCGGGACGCGCGCGGGCGAGGCCCCCGCGCTGCGCGCCGAACTGCTCGCCGCGCGCGCAGCGACCGAATCCGATGCGGATGAACTCGACGCCGCGATCGCCAGCCAGCGCGAAGCGACCGAACTGATGCGATCCGCCGGTGCGCCGCGGTTGTCGCTTGCGTTCGCCGAGGCGCAACTCGGCGACCTGCTGCGGCGCGCGGCCCGCCTCGACGAGGCGGGCGACGCGTTCGCGTCCGCGATGCCGCTGGTGCTGGCCGACTTCGACGCGGCCGGCATCGACCACGTACGCGCGCTCGACCGCCACGTGCGTTACCTCGGACATGCCGGACAGCTCGACGGGCTGCGCGCCTTGCGCGCGCGCATCGCGCCACGCGCCGAACGCGAGGAGGGCGGGGGCGTCGTCGACGCCGAACTCGCGTCGGTGCTCGCCGAGATCGACTCGCTCGTGAGCGGCCCGGTCGCGGCGGCGCCGCAATTCGAACGCGCGGCCCGGCGGTTCGAGGCGTTGCTGGGGAACTCGCACCCGCGCGTCGCGCGCGCTCTGGTCGACGCCTGCGTGTCGCGGCTCGAAGCGGGCGAGATGGCGATCGCGCGCGAACTGTGCCTGCGCGGGCTCACGATCTACCGCGCCGGCGCGGGCGCCGACGGCGCGAACGCCGCGGTCGCGATGAGCAATCTCGCGGTGATCGCGTACAACGGCGGTGCGCTGCTCGAGGCGGAGCGCCACGCGGATCGTGCATCGGAAGTCTTCGAGCGCATCGGCCAGCCCTACATGCAGGTGCACGGCCGGCTCGTGCGCGCGCGGATCGCGATCGCGCAGGGCCGCCACGCCGCCGCGCTGGTGGAGATCGAGCGCGCCGCGCAACTGCAGGCGGCGACGCTGGCGAACAACGACGCGTTCGCGCTCGAGATCGCGCAGCAGCGCGCGTTCGCGCTGCTCGGGCTCGGCCGCGTCGACGAGGCCGGCGCCGCGCTCGACGTGGCCGCGCCGCTGCTCGAACGCACGCTGCCGGCCGATCGTGCGCGCAGCCGCGCATGGACGTTCGTCGCGCGTGCGCAACTTGCGGGCACGCGCGGCGACGTCGAACTGCTCGAGCGCGTCATCGTCCAAGCGCTGTCGGAATACCGCGACACGCCGGGGCACAACGCACCCGAACTCGGCTGGATGTCGAGCGAGCTCGCGCAGGCGGCGCTGGCGGCGGGACAGTACGCCGTTGCCCGGCGCCTCGCCGATGAGGCGCTCGCCCTCCTCGCGCCCGCAACGGACGGCACGCACTGGGCCAGCGCCTGGGCTTCGCGGCGGCTCGCGGGCGGGCCACCCGATGCAACGAGCGACGCCCGCGCACGCGAGCTGCTGCTGGCCGATCAGGTCGACACCGCGCAGGCGCGCGCGTTCCACGCGCTCGCCAAGTAGCTCGCCGCGTTCGACATGGCGCAGGGCGGATCGGGCGCGCGCATCGACAGCCGGAAACGGCGAGTCGGGCGCCGCGATCGGCGGTAGCATCGCGCCATGTCCCTGCTCGCACACGCCACTACGCTCGACCTGCGCGTCTGCGAACGCGCGCGCCGCGCGCGCGATCCGCGCTTCGACGGCCTGTTCTTCATCGCGGTCACCTCGACCCGCATCTTCTGCCGCACGGTCTGCCCGGTGCCGGCACCGAAGGCGTGCAACGTGCGCTTCTACGACAGCGCCGCGGCCGCTGCAGCCGCGGGTTTCCGGCCGTGCCTGCGCTGCCGGCCGGAGGCCGCGCCGGGCTCGCCGTTGCATCGGGCGAAGTCCGATCTGGTCGCGGGCGCGCTCAGGTTGATCGAGCAGGGCGCGCTCGACGCAGGCACGCTGCCGGCGCTCGCCGCGCGCGTCGGCGTCGGCGAACGCCACCTGCGGCGCGTGTTCTCCGAGGAACTCGGCGCGAGTCCGCTCGATGTCGCCGCGGTGCGCCGGCTGCTGTTCGCGCGGCAGCTGCTCGTCGAGACCGAACTTCCGATCGCCCGCATCGCGGACGCGGCCGGCTATCGCAGCCTGCGGCGCTTCAACGCGGCGTTCGTCGCGAGCTACGGCAGGCCGCCGCGCGAATTGCGCCGCCCGCGGCGCGCGACGGTCGATGCCGCGCCGGCGACACGCGATCCGGCCGCGATCGAACTGCGCCTGCCCTGGCGCGCGCCGTACGACTTCGCGCACCTGCTCGCGTTCTACGCACGGCGCATGATCCCGGGCGTCGAAGCGGTCGACGACCACGGTTATCGGCGCAGCATCGTCGTCGACGGCGTGCCCGGCTGGTTCGAGGTCGCGCCGGGCACGCGCGACGACTCGGCACTCGCATTGCGCGTGCACCATCCCGACAGCGGCGCACTCGGCGCGATCGCGGCGCGCGTCAAGCGCATGTTCGACCTCGACGCGGATCCGCGTGCGCTCGCCGCTGCGTTCCGCGCCGACGCGGTGCTGGGTCCACTGGTCCGGCGCTGGCCGGGCCAGCGGTTGCCCGGCGCCTGGGACGGCTTCGAACTCGCGGTGCGCGCGGTGCTCGGGCAACAGGTCAGCGTCGCGGCCGCGCGCACGCTGGCCGCGCGCGTCGCGGCGAACTGGGGTCGGTGCTACGACGACGGCGCGCAGGTCGGCGTCGGCGTGCTGTTCCCCGACGCGGCCGCGCTCGCCGACGCGCCGCTCGAGACCTGCGGCATCACGCGCGCGCGCGCGGCGACGATCCGCGGCCTCGCGCAGGCGCTGCTCGACGGGCGCATCGCGTTCCGTCCGGAACAGCCGCTGGCAGAGTTCGAGCGCGAACTCGTCGCGTTGCCGGGCATCGGTGCGTGGACCGCGCAGTACATCGCGATGCGCGCGCTCGCGCAGCCCGACGCGTTCCCGGCCGCCGACCTGATCCTGCGCCGCGCCGCGGGCCAGGGTCGCACGCTGTCGACGCGCGAGCTCGAGGCACTGTCGCTCGCGTGGCGCCCGTGGCGCGCCTATGCGGTGATGCTGCTCTGGCGCAATGCGTGAACGTGCGCGAAGGTGCGACGATGACGATCGACTACGACTACCTCGACACACCGATCGGCCGCCTGCTGGTCGCGGGCGACGACGCGGGCCTGCGTCGGATCGAGTTTCCGCGCGCGGACCAGGGCGCCTGCATCGGTCCCGGCTGGCGTCGCAGCCGTGCGCGCATCGGAGACGCGATCGCGCAGCTCGAGGCGTGGTTCGCGGGTACGCGCCAGGACTTCGACCTCGCGCTCGCACCCGCGGGCACGCCGTTCCGCAAGACCGTGTGGAGTGCGCTTGCCGGGATCCCGTACGGCGAGACGATCAGCTACGGCGAACTCGCACGCCGCATCGGCGATGCATCGGCGAGCCGCGCGGTCGGCGCCGCGAACGGCGCGAACCCGTTGCCGATCATCGTTCCCTGCCATCGCGTGATCGGTGCGAACGGCAAGCTCACGGGTTTCGGCGGCGGCCTGCCGACCAAGCAATGGCTGCTCGAGCACGAACGTCGGCATGCACCGCGCGCGGTGCTGCGTCTGGCCTGATCCGCCCCTTTCGTGGGAGGGGCTTCAGCCCCGAGCTTTTCGATCCAGTCGGCGGAAACCTTCGGCGGCAGACGCGCTCAGCCACACCCATGCATGCGTTCGCGCAATGCAGCCTGCTCATGCTCCAACTGCGGCGCCTGATCGCTGAATGCATGCTCGAGCCTGCGCGCGACATCGCGGTGCCGGCGCGCGAGCCAGGTACAGGCTTCGCGCGGCGCCGCTTCGTGGCATTGGTCGTCGATCCAGATCATCGCCCCCGCATGCGGATGATTGCCTGCGGGGATGCGCGGAGCCGTGCGCAACCCCGGCGCCGACACGCCGGCGCCCAGCGCGCCGTAGACCTGTGCGAGTCCCATGCCCGAGCCCCCGACCATCCCGTAAGGCACGCCGGTGCCGCCGATCCAGCCGTCGTCGCTGATGTACTGGCTGCCATCGGCGCGCGTGCAGAGCTGGAAGCGAGGCCCGGCCTCTTCGACGACGATCGGCTCCGACGTGGCGGCGGGTTCTGCCTGCAGCGCGGGAACCGGCGCGTCGGCGGGCGCCGGTGCAGGCGGGGCCGGATCGTCCGGCAAGCGCAGGCGCTCGCCGGCCTGGCCGGCAGCGCAGGGTCGGTCCTGGTAGATGACCGAGCCGTCGGCGGCCACGCATCGCAGCACGTCCACGGCCTGCGCGAAGCTGGCGCAAGCACCCGGAAGCAGGGCGAGCAGCACGATCCGGCGCATGCCCGCGATTCTACGCGTGCCCGCATTGCGCGGCACCACATCCATACGACGGCGCATGGCCTCGATCTTGCTTTACCGTTTCCATGCGCGTTTCCACCGCCCGCCAGCGACACAATCTGCCCTTGCCCCGGCGGATCCTCGGCTTCGTGCTGCTGCTGGCGTGCGCGCTGCTCGTGCTGCCGGCGCCCGCTCGCGCCGTGCCGCTGCGGGTGGAACGCCTCGACGGCGTGCCTGCCGCGACCGCGGTCGACATCCTGGCCGGGCGCCACGAGAGCGGCTTCGTCGGCGAGGACTACGCGGCGATCACGCCCTCGCGCGACGGCATGCGCTGGTACCGCGTGCGACTCGCCGAGAACTGGCGTGGAAGCGTGCCGCCGGTGTTGTCGATTTCCGACCCGCAGGGCCTGCGCGTCGAAGCCTGGCTACCCGACGGCACCGGCACCGGCCTGCGCAGCGTCCACGATGCGGGCAACGAACTCGGATTCACGCGCCACGTGCTCGTGTTCATGCTGCCCGCGTCGCTGCGCTCGGCCGATTCGGTGCTGCTCGGCGTCGCCGAGGAGCGCGAAGTGCCGCGGCGAATATCGGTCGAGAGCGCCACCGAGGCGCGCCGCGCCGACCTCGTGCGCGCGCGTCTCGATGTGCTGTTCCCGTCGGTGCAGCTCGCGACGCTGCTCGTGATGCTGAGCTTCTTCCTCGCGCTGCGCGAACGCATGTACGCGTGGTACGTGATCAGCATGCTGCTGATCATCGTGTACGAGCTGTACGCATTCGGGCTGGGTTTCGAACTGCCGCCGTTCGACCTGCTCGGTCCGCTCGGCGGCAGCGTGACCTGGGCGGCGGGCGCCTGCGCGCTGGCGCTGCTGATGCAGTTCACGCGCGAGTACCTGCAGCTGCAGGCTTGCGCGCCGCGCCTCGATCGCGCGGTCGCGCTGTTGCGCTGGCCGCTGCTCGCGCTCGTCGCCGCGGTGCTCGTGGCGCCGGGCGGCGCATTGTGGGCCGAGGACCTGATCGTGCTGGCCGGGCTCGTCGTCACGCCGCTCCTGTGCGCGGCGGGCATGGTCGCGTGGCAGCGCGGCAGCGCGCGCGGCGGCTACTTCCTCGCCGCCTGGATCCCGGGCCTGATGCTCACGCTCGCGCGCATGCTGCAACTCGCGCTGCACTGGCCGCTGCCGACGTGGCTCGAATTCGCGCTGCCGGCCGCGTTCGCGTTCGCGAGCCTCGTGCTCGCGTTCGGCCTCGCGGAGCAGACCTTGTCGGTGCGGCACGAGCGCGACGTCGCGCACCGCCTCGCAGAGCAGGACATGCTGACCGGCGTGCTGAACCGGCGCGCGGTGCTCGCGCGCCTGCGCACCTGCTTCCATTCCGCGCGCGCGACGCACAGCGGGCTCGCGGTGCTGTTCCTCGACCTCGACCACTTCAAGCAGATCAACGACACCTTCGGCCACCGCACCGGCGATGTGTGCCTGCGCGCGGTGATCGCGCCGATCGCGGGCGAATTGCGCCTCGGCGATGCGTTCGGGCGTTGGGGCGGCGAGGAGTTCCTCGCGGTGCTGCCCGGTGCCGATGCGCAGGATGCCTGCGTCGTCGCCGAACGCATCCGCGCCTGCATCGAGCAGTTGCCATTGATGGTGTCGGGGTCGCGCATCGGCCTGACCCTGAGCATCGGCATCGCCGCGCTCGACGAGGGCGTGGCCACGCCCGAGCAGCTGATCGAAGGCGCCGATACCGCGCTCTATCGCGCGAAGGCCAGCGGCCGCAATCGGGTCTGCGTGCACGACTTCAACGCGGTCGCAGAACCCGGCGCGGAAACCACCGCCTGATTCAGCGTGCTCCGTTCGCGCGCCGCGTGCCCTCGGGCAGCGTCGCGAGGCGCGCGTATTCCCCGCGCTCGAACAGCCCGGAATCGCCGAGCCAGTCCTCGAACATCGGCGTCGCATCCAGTCCCCAGAACGTCTCGCCCGCAGCCGCGATCGTCGGCACGCCGAACACGCCCGCGGCGATCGCGGCCTCGGTGTTCGCACGGAGCCGCGCCTTCACGGCGGGATCGGCGATCGCCGACGCGGCATCGGCGAGGCCGAGCGCCAGCGCGACGGGCGCGAGCTCGCTCGCGTCGACGCCGCTCCCGCCGTCGTGCCAGATGTGCGCGAACACGCGCTCGACCGCGTCCCAGCCCGCGCCCGCGGCGATGCACAGGCGCAACGCGGCGAGCGGATTGAACGGATGCGCGGGCGGGAATCGCAACGCGATGCCGGCGCGGCCTGCCTGCCACTGCACGAAGCGATAGGTGAACGCGCGCTTGGACGCGATCTCGGCCGGGCCCAGCTGGCCATGGTGCGCGAGCAGCGCGCCGAACACGATCGGCACGGGCACGAGATCCGCGCGCGCGCGCAGCGCGAGCACGCGCGGCAGCTGCAGGTACGCGAACGGCGAAATGAAATCGAAGTACCAGCGAGCCTGGATCGGATCATGCGAGGGCATTGCCTCGCGCCTCAACGCAGCGTCCTGAACAGCTCGGGATCGAACGCGTCGACCGCGATGACTTCGTCGCGTGCATCGCGCGCGTCATTGAGCAGGTCGTACTCGTCGCCGGTGATCACGCCCGCGGCGACGCCGGTATCGTCGAGCATGTAGCCGGGCGCGCGATCGAGCGTGCCCGCGCGCACCGCGTCGCGCAGCTTGGTCTCGATCGGCAGCGCGCGCACCGCCTTGTCGAGCGCGGCCTCCAGCGCGCCGAGGCCGGGCTCGCCTGGCGGCGGCACGAACACGTCGGCGGTCAGCGTGCGGCGCGCATCGCGGTCCTCGAGGATGTCGCGCGCGACTTCCGCGCCGAGGCGGTCCGAGGGCGGACGGAAGCGCGCGCCGAGCGGGAAGATCGCGCAGCGCAGCAGCCAGGCGGCCGGACGCGCGGGCAGGTTGTCGAGCACGCCGACCAGCGCTTCCTGGATGCGGTAGAGGCACAGCTCCGCCGACCAGCGCGCGAGCGCATGGTTCGCGCGCGTCTTCGGCCCGTCGTGGTAGCGCTTGAGCGCGGCGCTCGCGAGGTAGAGCCACGCGAGTGCGTCGGCCAGCCGCCCGGACAGCTTCTCGCGCCGTTTCAGCGTTCCGCCGAGCGTACCCATCGCGACGTCGGACACGATCGTGAACGCGGCCGAAAAGCGCGACAGGTGCTGGTAGTAGCGCGCGGTGTCCGCGGTGCGCGGCACGCCGGCGAGCCGCGCGCCGCTCCATGCGAGCAGCTTCGCGCGCACCGCGCGGGTGACGAACAGGTTCACGTGGCCGAAGATCGCGCGGTCGAACGCGACGAGGTCGTCGGTCGCGACCGCCGCGATTTCCTTCTGCACGAACGGATGGCATCGGATCGCGCCCTGGCCGTAGACGATCATCGAGCGCGTCAGGATGTTCGCGCCCTCGACCGTGATCCCGATCGGCACCGCGTCCCATGCGCGCGCGAGCAGGTTGCGCGGACCGCGCTGGATCGCGCTGCCGGCGCGGATGTCCATCGCGTCCGAGACCACCTGGCGCATGCTCTCGGTCAGGTAGGCCTTGCAGATGTTGCCGATCACCGCCGGCTTCTCGCCCGCGTCGAGCGCGCCGCAGGTGAGGTCGCGCGTGGCGGTCATGATCGAGGTCAGCCCGGCGATGCGCGCGAGCGGTTCCTCGATGCCCTCGAAGCGCCCGATCGGCGTGTCGAACTGTTCGCGCACGGTCGCATACGCACCGCACAGCCGCGTCGCGAGCTGGGCCGCGCCGATCGACAGCGCGGGCAGCGAAATCGAGCGGCCGGCCGCGAGCGATTCCATCAGCATGCGCCAGCCCTGGCCGATCTGCGCGCGCCCGCCGATCACCGCTTCGTCGAGCGGCACGAACACGTCGCGGCCGACGATCGGGCCATTGTGGAACGGCACGCCCATCGGGTCGTGGCGCAGGCCGATCTCGATGCCGGGCAGGTCGCGCGGGACCAGCGCGCAGGTGATGCCGCGGTCTTCCTCGTCGCCGATCAGGCGGTTCGGATCCTTGAGCCGGAACGCGAGGCCGATCAGCGTCGCGACCGGCGCGAGCGTGATGTAGCGCTTCTTCCAGTTGAGCCGCAGGCCGAGCACTTCGACGCCATCGATGACGCGCTTCTCGACGATGCCTTCCGACTGGGTCGCCGCCGCGTCCGAACCTGCTTCCGGGCCGGTCAGCGCGAAACACGGGATCTCCTCGCCGCGCGCGAGCCGCGCGAGCCAGCGCTGCTTCTGCGTGCCGGTGCCGTAGTGCAGCAGCAGTTCACCGGGACCGAGAGAATTCGGCACCATCACGGTGACCGCAGCGGTGATCGAGCGGCTCGACAGCCGCGTGACCACGCGTGAGTGCGCGAGCGCGGAGAAGCCGAGGCCGCCGAATTCCTTCGGAATGATCATGCCGAGGAAGCGCTCGCGCTTGATGAACGCCCAGATGTCGGGCGACAGGTCGCGCTGCTGGTAGACCTGCCAGTCGTCGATGCGCCGGCACAGCTCCTCCACCGGGCCGTCGAGGAACGCCTGCTCCTCGGCCGACAGCGGTGCGGGCGCGAAATCGAGCAGCTTCTGCCAGTCCGGCATGCCGCCGAACAGGTCGCCATCCCACCAGACCGTGCCCGCCTCGAGCGCGACGCGTTCGGTTTCACCGAGCCGCGGCAGCACCTTCGCGAAGCGCGGCATCAGGAAGCGCGACACCCCTTCGCGGCGCAGCACCGGCAGCCCGAACACCGCGACGAGCACGATCAGCGCGAACGCGATGCTCGCGAACAGGGCCGGCGACTCGACTCCGACGATGCGCCAGCCCGCGAGCCAGACACCGGCTGCGGCGACCCAGGCGAGGAAGCCGAGCCCGCGGAATGCGAGCGCACAGAAGACCGCCAGCGCAAGGATGAAGGTGACGAGCATGACGGCCTCCGCGGGAATCCGTGCACGATTATGCCTGCGTCGGCTGAACTGACCGGGACGCCGGGTCGCGACGATTGCGGCGACCGACGCGGACCTGCGACCATCACGCGATGAAGAACAAGAAGGAGATCGTCGACAACTGGCTGCCGCGCTACACCGGCACGCCGCTCGAAGCGTTCGGACAGCACGTGCTGCTGACGAACTTCGGTCACTACGTCGAGGTGTTCGCCGAGTGGCACGGCGTGCCGGTCAACGGTCGCGACCGCCCGATGCCGAACGCGACCGCGGACGGCATCACGCTCGTGAACTTCGGCATGGGAAGCCCGAACGCGGCGACGATGATGGACCTGCTCGCGGCGATCGCACCGAAGGCTTGCCTGTTCCTCGGCAAGTGCGGTGGCCTCAAGCGCAAGAACCGTCTCGGCGACCTCGTGCTGCCGATCGCCGCGATCCGCGGCGAGGGCACGAGCAACGATTATCTTCCGCCCGAAGTGCCAGCGTTGCCCGCGTTCCAGCTGCAGCGCGCGGTCTCCACGATGATCCGCGACCTCGGACACGACTACTGGACCGGCACGGTCTACACGACCAACCGGCGCGTGTGGGAGCACGACACCGCGTTCAAGGACTACCTGCGCCGCACGCGCTGCATGGCGATCGACATGGAAACCGCGACGATCTTCGCGGCCGGCTTCGCGAACCACATCCCGTGTGGCGCGCTGTTGCTGGTGTCGGACCAGCCGATGATCCCCGAGGGCGTGAAAACCGAGGCGAGCGACCGCTCGATCACCGCGAACTTCGTCGACGCGCACATCCGCATCGGCATCGAGGCGCTGAAGCTCGTGCGCCGCAATGGCCGCAGCGTGAAGCACCTGCGGTTCGAAGACGAAAGTTCCTGATGCGGCACCCGCCACGACATCGCGGCGGAACGCCCGCATGTGTCCGCGGCGATCCGATGGCGCCTCCGCGTACCTACACGCAGAGCAGGAGACTGTGCAGGGGCGCGCCGCCGCCCCAGCGCGCCCGCCCTCCGAGCGCGGGCAGTTCAAGCAACACGGCGGCGCCGACGACCACGACGCCTGCCTGCGCCACCAGCGTGCGCGCAGCGATCAGCGTGCCGCCCGTCGCGAGCACATCGTCGACGAGCAGCACGCGACTGCCGGCCTGCAACGCGTCGGCCCGCATCTCGAGGCGGTCGCTGCCGTACTCGAGCGCGTATTCGACCGTGCGCACCGGCGGCGGCAGCTTGCCGGGTTTGCGCAGCGGCACGAAGCCGCAGCCCAGCGACTGCGCGAGCGCGGCGCCGAACACGAATCCGCGCGCCTCGATCGCGCAGACCACCTGCACGCGCGCACCGTGCCACGGTTCGGCGAGCAGCTCGATGCTGCGCGCGAACGCGGCCGCATCCGCGAGCAACGGCGTGATGTCGCGGAAGGTGACCCCCGGCGCCGGGAAGTCCGTGATCGGGCGGATCAGGGCCTCGATGGAATGCATGCGATGAAGGCCCGATCGGGGATTGAGTGGCGGAGGCTGCAGCCAGTCCGGCCTGGCGCATTCCGGAGGCGCCAGGCGTCCGGCCGTTCAGTAGCGCGGCACCGACGGATCGACCTCGCGCGACCATGCGTCGATGCCGCCTTCGACGTTGTAGAGATCGGTGAAGCCGTGTTCGCGGAAGTGTTCGGCCGCGTTGCGGCTCGAGTTGCCGTGGTGGCAGATGAACGCGAGCGGCGTGTGCTTGGGCAGCGAAGTCAGGCGCGCATGCGTCTCCGGCTCGAACACCTCGGCGCCCGCGAACGGCGCGCGTGCGCGATCGGCCTCGGGGCGCACGTCGATGACCGTGATGTCCCTGCTGTCGAGGCGGTGCCTGAGCGCCTGCACGTCGAGCGACTTGATCGCCTGCGGCGCCATCGGCAGGTGGATCGCGAGGCCTTCGCCGTGCGGCGTGCGCGTCCAGTCGATGCTGGCGCCGCGCGCGCGCTGCGCGCTGGCGACGTCGAAGCGCAGCTCGAGGCCGTTCGCGACCGTCACGATGTCGTTGGCGCCGGGTTCGCGCAGCTGGAACTGCGGCTGGAAGCGGCCATCGACGATCAGGAACAGGCGCAGGTCGCCGGCTTCGGCGAGCGCGGCGCGCACCTTCTCGACCGCAGCGTCGGAGATCGTGAGCTCGGGCGGGGAGCGGTCCGGCTCGGACGCGCCGAGCAGGCGGTGCAGTTCGCCCGAATCGAACATCGCCTGCACGATGTCCGATCCGCCGACGAGTTCACCGCCGACATAGAGTTGCGGGATCGTCGGCCAGTTGCCGAACGCCTTGATGCCCGAGCGGATTTCCTCGTCGGCGAGCACGTCGACCGTCGCGTAGTGCTCCAGCAGGGCGTCGAGGCGGTCGATCGCGGCGGCCGAAAAGCCGCACTGCGGTGCCTCGCGCGTGCCTTTCATGAACAGGACGACCGGGTGGTCGGCGAGCAACGCCTCGATGCGGGCGCGCGTGGCGGGGGCAAGCGTCATGGGATTTTCCGGGAAAACGGGCCCGCCATGATACGCCGGTCGGCCGCGGCCGGCGTTTGGTGGTGCCGGTGATATCGGCGATACTGCGCGCCGGATCGCGCGGTGACGCGTTTTCCACAAGGGCATGGTGGTGCCGGGTTCGAACCGCCGCGACGCGGACGGCTCGAGCCTGCAAGGACTGCTGCATCGACTCGGGAGGGTGTCATGGCTCGTCGCAAGCTGTTGCCGGTCGCGATCGGATTCGCATTGTCGTCCACGCTCTGCGCGCAGGTCGCGCCGCCCGCCACGCCGGACGCACCGCGACCCGGCTCCGATGCGAGCGTGCCGATCACCTACGTCGGATCGAATGCGCGCGTGTCGCTCGGCATCGATGACGACGGCGAAGTGCTCGGCGAGGTGCTCGCGATCTTCGGCAAGACCGACGAGCGCGCCTGGCTCGGCCAGCTCTGGCTCGGCCATGGCGGCGCCGGCGGCGTGCAGCTGGGCTACCACTGGTTGCGCGGCGACGCGCGCGAGGCCATCGACGCCCCCGATTCCGTGAGCGTGCTCAAGGCGTTCGGCGCGTTCGACCAGAACGCGTGGAAGGACCGCAAGGTCTCGCTCGGCCTCGGTTGGGAGAAGCGCGACTTCTCGATCGACGGTTACCTCATGCATGCGACCTCGGGTTCGCGTTTCGCGGGCAGCACGCTGGTGACCGACATCACGCAGATCTCGGGCAGCGACGCGAACGGCGACTACACGCAGACGCAGACGATCGAGACGCTGACCAAACTGTTCGAGCATCCGTACGACAACGGCATTGGCGTGCGCTTCGGTCGCTACTTCGATGCGCCGCTGCTGCGCCTCCGCGGCGGCCTCGACTACGAACGCGGGGACCACGACTCGGACCAGTGGACGGTCTCGCTCGGGCTCGACAAGTACTTCGCGAACACCGGCTTCAGCCTGTCGCTGCTCGGCGAGGGCTTGCGCAAGAACGGCGATTTCGAGATCGACCGCAACGACACGCGCGCGTGGCTGCTGCTGCGCTACGACATCGGCGAGAACCATCGCGCACGCGAGCCCTACCGGATGGTCGAGGTCGAGCGCAGCGTCGCCGATCCGGCGCCGCCTGCGGCGCCGCAGGTGATCCGCAACGAGGTGCGCCTCGACGGCGACGCATTCTTCGACTTCGACCACGACGAACTGCGTCCCGACGCGATCGCCGCGCTCGACGAACTCGTCGCCAGGCTCAACGGCGTCGAGCGCGTCAGCCGCATCTCGGTAGTCGGCCATGCCGACGCGGTCGGCAGCGTCGCGTACAACCAGAAACTGTCCGAACGCCGCGCCGAAAGCGCGAAGCGCTATCTCGTCTCGCGCGGCGTGCCCGCCGACCAGATCGACGCGCGCGGCGAGGGCGAGCTCAATCCCGCGTTCCCGAACGACACGCCCGCGAACCGGCAGAAGAACCGCCGCGTCGACGTCGACTTCCTGACGATCGAGGAACGCACGGTCGCGCCGCCGCCACTGCCGCCGGAATCGCAGGTCGAGTGGGTGCGTGAACCCGTCGCCGCGCCCCCGGCATGGATCGAGCGCGCATTGCGCAACCCGGCCGAGCACAAGCGCACGGTCGACGTGTACCGATTCGAGGAGACGTCGAGCACGACCACGCTCGGGCCGAAGGAATACGTGAACCAGCCGCCGGTCGCGCAGGACGACACGATCGCGGTCGCGCCGGACTCGCAGGACAATCCGGTCGCGGTGCTCGCGAACGACAGCGATCCGGACGGCGATCCGCTCCTCGTCATCGCGGTGTCCGGTGCCGCGCATGGCAGCGCGGTCGCGACCGCGGGTGGCGTCAGCTACACGCCCGCGGCCGGCTACCTCGGCGAGGACAGCTTCAGCTACACCATCAGCGATGGTCGCGGCGGCGAGGCGAGCGCGACTGTGCACGTCAGCGTGAGCGCGCCGAACCAGCCTCCGGCCGCGGGACCGTTGTCGGTGCGCGTGCTCAAGGGCAGCTCGATCGACATCCCCGTGCTGCAGGCCACTTCCGATCCCGACGGCGACGTGCTGACCGTGGTCTCGGTCAACCACACGGGTCCCCTGCCGACCAATACCGTCACGCTCAATCCCGACGGCAGCGTGCACTATGAATCGGTGCACGGCTGGTTCGGGCAGGACTGGTTCGAGTACACCGTCTCCGACGGTCGCGGCGGCACCGCGACCGGCACGATCTCGGTGTACGTCTACGAGCTGCCGCCGCACGGCTGATGGCCTTGGCGAACGTGCAGGGCGGGACGTAGCAGGACGCGCGGGCCCGCTCTCGTGGGAGGGGCTTCAGCCCCGGGCCGTGCGCTCCGATCGCCGCAATGCACGCGAGCACCGCGCATCGATCACGCGGCCGCCGGCAATGCGATCGGCTGCGCGGCGCTTTGCGCGAGGCTCACGCCCCGGCCAGTCCAGTGCAGCAGCTCGAACGTGCCGTCGGCATGCTCGACCAGTGCCGTGCAGTGTTCGACCCAGTCGCCGTCGTTGAGGTAGAGCGCGCCTGCATGTTCGCGCATCGCGGCGAAATGGATGTGGCCGCAGATGTGTCCGTCGTAGCCCTCGCGGCGCGCGTGCTCGGCCACGCGCCGCTCGAAGTCGTGGATGAAGCGCCGCGCCGCGCCGATGCGCGCCTTGATGCCGACCGACAGCGGCCGGTAGTCGCAGCCGCAGAAGCGCAGCACGCGGTTGCAGCGGCGATTGAGCGCGCACACGACGCCCTGAAGCACGTCGCCAAGCCGCAGCAGCCAGGCTGGCGTGGAGCCGTGCGCGTCGAACTCGTCGCCGTGCGAGACGAGGTAGCGCCGGCCGTCGGCGGCGACGTGGTTCGCGTGGAGCGCGAAGTCGATGCCCGCGATGCGCTGTCCGGCGAGCTGGCGCAGCGCTGCATCATGGTTGCCCGGGATGTAGGTCACGCGCGTTCCAAGCGCGGCGATCGCGATCACCTCGGCGACGACCGCGCCATGGCTCGAATGCCAGTACGGCCGGCGCGCCATGTTCTCGAGGTCGATGATGTCGCCGACCAGGTACAGGCGTTCGCAGCGCATCGAGCGCAGGAAGTCGAGCAGGAAGCCCGCCTGGCAGTCGGCGAGGCCGAGGTGCACGTCGGAAACGAATACGCTGCGATACGATGTGCGGTTCATCGCGGGTCCCCTTTCCGGTCCGGCGCATGCTCGCCTGCTCGCGTCACGCGGGCATTTCCATGCGGTTGCCGGCCGGTGTCGATGCGGTTTCGCGGCGGTGACAGCGTGCGCGGCCACGCGGCTGTCACATCGGCTGGCTAGCGTGCGCGCATCGCACCTGCGGCATTGCCGGCCATGGCCCATCCGACCCTGCGCGAAAAGCTCGACCAGCGGATCTTCGACGCGATCACCTCGCGCAGCCTCGTCTACAACACGTGCTGGGAAGATCCCGCGGTGGATCGCCGCGCGCTCGCGCTGGGCGCCGACGACAGCGTGCTCGCGATCACCAGCGCGGGCTGCAATGCGCTCGACTACGCACTCGACGCGCCGCGCCGGATCTTCGCGGTCGATGCGAATCCACGCCAGAACGCGCTGCTGCAGCTCAAGCTCGCGGGCGTGCGCCGCCTCGCTTTCGACGACTTCTTCGCGCTGTTCGGCGAGGGCCACCATCCGCGCTTCCTGCAGGCCTACCACGACGTGCTGCGCGCGGACCTTCCCGACGTCGCGCGCACGTGGTGGGACGAACGCACGCACTGGTTCACGTGCAAGGACACCGGCTTCTATTTCCGCGGCCTGTCCGGGCTCGTCGCGCGCGGCGTCCGCGCATACTTCGCGGCGCGGCCGCGCCTGCGCGACGCGGTCGAGGACCTGCTCGGCGCGCGCGACCTGGTGCGCCAGCGCGCGATCTACGACCGGCGCGTCGCGCCCGCGTTGTGGAGCGGGCCGGTGAACTGGCTGATCGCGCGGCAATCGGTGATGAGCCTGCTCGGCGTGCCGACCGCGCAGCGACGGCTGGTCGAGGCACAGCATGCGGGCGGCGCGGCGGGCTACATCCGCGCTGCGATCCAGTACGTGTGTCGGCAGCTGCCGTTGTCGGACAACTACTTCTGGCACGTCTACCTCGCCGGCCGCTACCGCCGCGATTGCTGCCCGGAATACCTGAAGCCCGCCAATTTCGAACGCCTCAAGCACGGCCTCGCGGACCGCATCGAAACCCGCACGACCACGGTCACGCGCTTCCTGCAGGCGCACGACGCGCAGATCTCGCGCTTCGTGCTGCTCGACCACATGGACTGGATGAGTTCGTGCCACCCCGATGCGCTCGTCGAGGAATGGGAGGCGATCCGTGCGCGCGCGGCGCCGGGCGCGCGCATCCTGCTGCGCAGCGCGCAGGCGCGGCCGGCCTACCTCGAGCAGGTGCGCATCGGGCCCGCGCGGGAGCGCCTGCGTGATGCGTTCCGCTTCATGGACGGCGAAGCGATCGCGCTGCAGCCGCACGATCGCGTGCACACCTATCCCGGCTTCGTGATCGCCGATGTCCCGGCTTGATGCGCTGCGCGGCGATGCGGCGGTACTCGCGCGCCTGTTGCGCGGGATGCCGCGCGCGGGCTCGCATGCCGAGGCGCTGACGCGCTTCTACTCGGCGCAATCGGCGCATTACGACGCGTTCCGCGAACGCCTGCTGGCCGGCCGTGCCGAGCTCGTCGCCTCGATCGAGTTGCCGGCCGAGGCGCGCATCATCGAACTCGGCGGTGGCACCGGGCGCAATGCGGAGTTCTTCGGCGAACGCCTCGCGCGCATCGCGTCGTACGAGGTCGTCGACCTTTGCGCGCCGCTGCTCGCCCGCGCGCGCGAGCGCGCGCGGCGGATCCCGCAGATGCACGTGATCGAAGCGGACGCGACGCGCTGGCAACCGGCCGTGCCTGCGGACGTCGTGATCCTGTCCTATGCGCTGACGATGATTCCCGACTGGCGCGCCGCGATCGACAATGCAGTCGCGATGCTGCGGCCCGGTGGCGTACTCGCCGTGGTCGACTTCCACGTCTCGCCTGCGCAGGCCGATCGCGGCCGCGTGCAGCATCACGCGCTCATGCGCTGGTTCTGGCCACGCTGGTTCGCGCACGACGGCGTGCGCCTCGACCCCGCGCACCTGCCGGCGCTGCGTCGGTGCCTGCCGCTGCACCATGTCGTCGAGGCGTCGTCGCCGCTGCCGTGGCTGCCGCTCGCGCGCGTGCCGAGCTACCGGTTCATCGGCCGCGCGCTCGCGCCGGCGACGCTGTCTGCGAGCGTGCTGGCGGAGAGCGCCTGAGCGTTCGCCCGCGGCGATGCGGGCATATGCTCCGGCGTGAAGCGCTCAGCGCGCGCGGCGGGTTTCGTCGCGCTCGCGCGGCCCCTCTCAGGCGTTGCTCGCGAGCTCGAGCGCGTCGAGATCGTCGCGCGACAGCTTCAGCCGCACCGCGCCCGCGAGTTCCTGCACCTGCGCGACGCTGGTCGCGCTCGCGATCGGCGCGGTGATGCCGGGGCGCGCGATCAGCCACGCGAGCGCGACCTGCGCCGGTGTCGCATCGTGGCGCTTCGCCACGTCGTCGAGCGTCGCGAGCACGCGCAGGCCGTGGCCGTTGAGGTAGCGCGCGGCCGCGCCAGCGCGCGCCTTGCTCTTGCCGAGGTCGGCTTCGCTGCGGTACTTGCCGGTCAGGAATCCGCTCGCGAGCGCGTAATACGGCACGACGCCGAGTCCGTGTCCGGCCACGATCGGCGCGAGCCGGGTTTCGTAGTCCTTGCGCGCGACGAGGTTGTACTCGGGCTGCAGGACCTCGTAGCGGGGCAGGCCGTGCCGCGCGCTCGTGTCGAGTGCTTCGGCGAGGCGACTCGCGTCGTAGTTCGAGGCGCCGATCGCACGCACCTTGCCGCGCTCGATCAGGCGGGCGAACGCGCCGAGCGTGTCCTCGAGCGCGACCGAGGCGTCGTCTTCGTGCGCGAAGTAGAGGTCGATCACGTCGACGCCGAGTCGGCGCAGCGAATCGTCGGCAGCGGCTTCGATGTTCGCGGGTGACAGACCCTTGCGCCGATCCCACTTCGCGACCTTGGTCGCGATCAAGACCTTGTCGCGCCGTCCGCCCTGAGCGAGCCAGCGGCCGATGATCGCTTCGGATTCGCCGCCCTCGTTGCCGGGCACCCAGGCCGGGTAGACGTCTGCGGTGTCGATGAGGTCGAGTCCGGCATCGACGAACGCGTCGAGCACGCGGAACGAGGCGGCTTCATCGAGGGTCCAGCCGAACACGTTGCCGCCGAGCGCGAGCGGCTGGACCGTGAGGCCGGAGTGTCCGAGCGTGCGGGCGGTCATGCGGGCATTCCTTGCAAGGGAATGTCCGGATCTGCGTCCGTTCCGGCGGATCGCAAGCCGCGCGATCGCCTCAGGCGAGGACTTCGGGACGCTTCGCGCCGGCGAAGCGCTTCGACCAGTAGGACTCGTCGAGTCGGCTGATGCTGACCGCCTTGCCCTTCGAAGGCGCATGGATGAAGCGGCCATTGCCGATGTAGATGCCGACGTGCGAGACCCGCGTGCCCTTGATGCGGAAGAACACGAGGTCGCCGGTCTGCATGTCCTTGCGCGTGACGAGCTTGCCGGTGCGGTACTGGCTCGCGGAGTCCGACGGCAGCTCGGTGCCGGCGCCGTGGCGGAACACGTAGCGCACGAAGCCGCTGCAGTCGAAGCCGGTCGCGGGATCGCGGCCGCCGCTCTTGTAGCGGATGTGGCGCAGGCTCATCGAGAGGTCGGCGAGCATCCGGCGCAGGCGCGAGGCGGGCTTGGCGACCGCAACCGGTTCGTCGCCGGCGACCGGCAGCGCGGCGGGCGCGTCGACGGCAGGCACCGAGGCCGAGAGGATCGGCGAGGTGGACACGGTATCGGACGCGTCGAGCGTCCAGTTCGAAAAGTCGCCGGGCAATGAGGGTGCGGCGAGCGCGGGGGCAGCGGGCATCGCGGCGAAAGCGAGCACGAGCAAAGCCGTCATTCGATGGAATGGCATTCGGTGTCGTCCCGTTCCTGGTCGAAAGGGTGCGCACCGGCTGAGCCGCCCACCCCCGTGGAGCGGCGAAACTAGCAAACGCCCCGCCGGGAATTGTTTGGCTCCCGTTAAGAAATGCCCCGCGACGCGATATTTGTGTGACACGGGTCCGCATCGGGGTGCCAACCGGGCGGCGGAAATCCGGCGCGTCGGGCGTTCCACCACGTGCTCCGGGCGGATCCAGCGACGCGTATCGTCGGTGCATTGCCGCAGCGGGTGCGCGCACGAGGTCTGCGGGGACTGACAGGAGGGACTCAGTCCCGAGGCTTTGGCGCGGACAGCTCGGGACTGAAGTCCCTCCCGCGAGAGCCCGTCGTCGCGAGCGCGCGCCTCGCGGCGGGCAGGATTTCCTCGACCCAGAGCGCGTACTGCGCCGCGGACGGGTGCAGCCGGTCGGTCACGAGCATCGCGGGCGAATCGCCGGCCTCGCGCGAGACCCCCGTGATGTCGACGAACGCGGCCCCCGCGGCGAGCGAGGCGGCGCGTGCGCGCGCATTGAACGCATCGATCGCGTCGGCGATCGCGCGCGCGTCACGGCCTTCCGCACGCGCGAAGCCGGTCACGCCCCAGTCCGGGATCGAGACCACGACCACGCGCCGCGCGTCTTCGCCGGCCTGCGCGATCGCGATCGCGAGCAGCTGGTCGAACTGCTCCGCGTACTCCTCGAGCGCGCGTCCGCGGTACTGGTTGTTGACGCCGATCAGCAGGCTCACGAGCGCATGCGGAGGTTCGGGTGTCGCCGTTTCGATCGCCGCGGCGAGTTCGTCGGTGGTCCAACCCGTGCGCGCGACCACCGCGGGCTCCTCGATCCCGATCCCGAGCGCACGCAGGCGGCGCACGAGCTGTGCAGGCCAGCGCTCCGCGGCCTCGACGCCTTCGCCGATCGTGTAGGAATCGCCGAGTGCGAGGTAGCGCCGCGTCGTCACGGCGGAATCACGCGACGCGGCGCGTGGCCGCGCCCGATTCGGCGCAGCGCGCGAGCTCGCGCTCGATGCGCGCGAACGCATCGGCGAGCACGTCGGGTTCGGGCAGCATCGTCACGCGGAAGCGGTTGCGCGCGCCGATGTTGAAGCTGCTGCCCGGCACCAGGATGATGTGCTCGCGTTCGAGCAGGTCGAGCGCGAACGCCTCGTCGTCGAACGCGGGCAGGCGCTCGGCGTCGACCCCCGGGAATGCGTACAGCGCACCCGCGGGCGGCACCAGCTCGAGGAACTCGCTGGCCGCGACCGCGTCGATGATCGCTGCGCGCGCCGCATGCAGGCGGCCGCCGGGACGCGTCAGCGCGCCGATCTCGTTCGGGCCTTCGAGTGCGGGGCGGATCGCCCATTGCGCGGTCACGTTGCTGCACAGGCGCAGGCTCGCGAGCAGGTCGAGCGCGCGCTCGAGTTCGTGCGTGCCGGCACCGGTCAGCGACAACCAGCCGACGCGGTAGCCGCAGGCGAGGTGCACCTTCGACAAGCCGCCGTAGCTCAGGCACGGCACACCGTCCGCGAGCGGCGCGAGCGGCTCGAATCCCGTGCCGTCATACAGCACGCTGTCGTAGATCTCGTCGGCGAGCAGGACCAGTCGGTGCCGGCGCGCGAGGTCGACGAGTGCGACCAGCAACTCGCGCGGATACACCGCGCCGGTCGGATTGTTCGGGTTGATCAGCACGAGCGCCTTCGTGCGCGCGGTGATGCGCGACGCGATCTCGTCGGGATCGGGCAGGTGCGCGCGCTCGGGCGGGCAGTCGTAGTAGACGGGCACGCCGCCGTTGAGCCGCGTGGCCGCGCTCCAGAGCGGATAGTCGGGGGCGGGAACCAGCACTTCGTCGCCGGGCTCGAGCAGCGCGCGCAGGCTGAGGTCGATGAGTTCGCTGACGCCGTTGCCGATGAACACGCGCGACGCATCGGCGTCGGCGCCGTTGCGCCGGTGCTGAGCGGCGATCGCCTCGCGCGCGTCGGCCAGGCCCTGCTGGTGGCAATACGCTTCGCTGCGCGGCAGCGAGGCCGAGATCGCGTCGCGCAGGTGCTGCGGCACGCGGAAGCCGAACAGGCCCGGGTTGCCGATGTTGAGGCGCAGCACGCGATGGCCGGCCGCCTCCAGTTCGTGTGCGCGGCGGCTCAACGGGCCGCGGATGTCGTACCGCACCTGTTCCAGGCGGCTGCTGACGGCAATCCCGGCGTCTTGCATGGAGGGTTCTGTTCGGAAGCGATCGGCAAATGCTAGCAGCTTGAGGGCTGAAGCCCGTGGGCTGCCGGCGCCCGGTGCCCGGGACGTCCGTCGGGGGAGCGCCTGCGCCCGCCGCGGTGACGGGCGCATTGCTAGAATCGGCCGATGACGTCCGCTGCCGACCTCGAGCGCCTCGCCCGCATCGGCTGGCGTGATCGTGATGCGCCATCCGATGCCGAGGGACGCGCGGTCGCGCGCGTCGTCGCGCAGCATCGCGCGGGCTATCAGTTGCATGACGGCGAACAGATGTTCAACGCGCAACCGGCCGCGCGCTTCCTCAAGCGCGGGCTGGACCCGACCGAGCGCCCCGCGGTGGGCGACTTCGTGCTGTACGCGCAGGGCAAGCCGCCCGTCATCGAACAGATCCTGCCGCGCCACACCGAACTGCAGCGTGGCGCCGCGGGCGAGAGCGGACAGCGCCAGATCATCGCCGCGAACATCGACACGGTGTTCGTGCTGAACGGGCTCGATGGTGATTTCAATCCCGCGCGCATCGAGCGCTATCTGCTGCTCGTGCAGGCGAGCGGTGCGGCCCCGGTACTGGTGTTGACCAAGGCCGACACGCTCGATGCGCAAGCAGCCTTGGCCGAACTCGCGCGACGCCTGCCCGGCGTGCCGATGTTCGCGGTCAACGCGAAGTCGGACGAGAGCATCGCGCCGCTGCTTGCCTGGCTCGGGCCCGGGCAGTCCGCGGTGCTGGTCGGTTCCTCCGGCGTGGGCAAGTCGACGCTGACCAATACCCTGCTCGGCCAGGTGCGCCAGGCGACCGCAGCGGTGCGCGAGAGCGACAGCCGCGGCCGCCACACGACCACGCACCGCGCGCTGATCGCGTTGCCGAGCGGCGGTTGCCTGATCGACACGCCGGGCATGCGCGAGCTCAAGCTGACGGGCGAGGAAGAGATCGACGAAGGCCAGTTCGCCGACATCGAAGCGCTGGCCGAACGCTGCCGCTTCGGTGATTGCGCGCACGTCGGCGAACCCGGCTGCGCAGTGCGTGCCGCGCTCGAGGACGGCGAACTCGACGCCGCCCGCTGGCAGAACTACCTGAAGCTGCGCGACGAGCTCGCGGCGGCGGCCGACACGCTCGAGAGCCGGCTGCGGCGCAAGGGCGAAGAGCGCGTCGTCACGCGCGCGCTCGGACGCCGGCTCGACGAGAAGTACGGGCGCCACTGAGGGGCGGCGCCGATGGCCCGGGCCTACAGCGTGTGCATTCCGCTCGGGCTGCCCGACTGGATCGCGGGCACCAGCGGCGGCAGCGTGCTGCTCGAGGACGGATCGATCGTGCGTACCGGCACGCGCGCCGGCGACCACGTCGCGCGCTGGAAGCCGGTTGACGTGGAGACCGGCCGGGCCAGGCGCGGATGCAGTCGGTGATGGCGCTCGAAAGCGATCTGCTGTTCGCCGACGCTTTCGACTGAGCCGACGCAGCGCGACGCCAGGGAACACCCAAACCGTACGCGCCGAGTGCAGCGGCTGCAGGCCCCACTCACTCCGTTCGCGCTGAGCGCAGCGGCCGCAGGCCGCGGAGTCGAAGCGACGCTCGCCGCACGCGGCCCTTCGACTCCGGCCTCCGGCCCGCACTCAGGGCGAACGGCGTGGGGTGCGCGTCAACGCCGTGCGCAGCGGCCACGCCCGACCACTCGGTCCCCCCCCCCGAGCGCAGCAGCCGCACGCCCTACCCACTCCGTTCGCCCTGAGCGCAGGGGCCGCGCCCGGGAAAGGACTCGGGTTCGGGAACGCGCCCCTGCCGTTGGTCACGTGGCGAACTCCGGTGGCTTGTTCCAAGATGGCGGACGCGTGGCGCTTCGCGCGACCCTGTCTTCCCGGAGAGAGCAATGGACAGACGAGATTTCATCAGGTTCACGGGCATCGGCCTCGGTGGACTGCTGTTGCCCGCGTTCCACGGCCGCGTGATCGCCGCGGAAGCCCTGCTCGGCAAGATCGACGTCGCGACCCGGAAGCGCCTCGCCGACGCTGCACTCGCGGCCGCGCGCAGCGCCGGCGCGAGCTATTGCGACGTGCGCATCGGACGCTACCTGCGCCAGTTCGTGATCACGCGCGAGGACAAGGTCGAGAACGTCGTCAACACCGAATCTACCGGAGTCGGCATCCGCGTGATCGCGAACGGCACCTGGGGTTTCGCCGCGACCAGTGACATGAGCGAAGACGCGGTCGCGGGCGCCGCGCGCCAGGCCGCCGCGATCGCGAAGGCGAACGCGCGCCTGCAGGCCAAGCCGGTCGAGCTCGCGCCGGTCAAGGGCGTCGGCGAGGTCAGCTGGGCCACGCCGATCGTCAAGAACGCGATGGAAGTGCCGATCAAGGACAAGGTCGACCTGCTGCTCGACGTCAACGCGGCCGCGATGCAGGCCGGCGCGAGCTTCATCAACTCGATCCTGTTCCTCGTCAACGAACAGAAGTATTTCGCGTCGAGCGACGGTTCCTACATCGACCAGGACGTGCACCGCATCTGGTCCCCGATGCAGGTCACCGCGGTCGACCAGAAGACCGGCAAGTTCCGCATCCGCGCGGGGCTGTCCGATCCGCGCGGCATGGGATACGAATACCTCGACGGCAAGGCCTCCGACAAGGTCGAACTGCCGTGCGGCGCGATCGTCTACAAGGACTCCTACGACATGAAGGAGGACGCGATCGCGGCCGCCAGGCAGGCGAAGGAGAAGCTCACCGCGCCGTCGGTGAAGCCGGGCAAGTTCGACCTCGTGCTCGATCCCTCGCACCTGTGGCTCACGATCCACGAATCGGTCGGCCATCCGACCGAACTCGACCGCGTGCTGGGCTACGAGGCGAACTACGCCGGCACCAGTTTCGCGACGCTCGACAAGTGGAAGTCGAAGAACTTCCAGTACGGCAGCGACCTCGTCACGTTGTTCGCCGACAAGGTGCAGCCGGGCACGCTCGGCGCGGTCGGTTACGACGACGAAGGCGTCAAGACGCGCCGCTGGGACATCGTCCGCGACGGCATCCTCGTCGACTACCAGGCGATCCGCGACCAGGCGCACATCCTCGGCCATGCGGAATCGCACGGCTGCTGCTACGCCGACTCGTGGTCGAGCGTGCAGTTCCAGCGCATGGCCAACGTCTCGCTCGCACCGGGCAAGCAGAAGCTGACGCCCGCCGACATGGTCAAGGACATCGAGAACGGCATCTACATCGTCGGCGACGGTTCGTTCTCGATCGACCAGCAACGCTACAACGCGCAATTCGGCGGCCAGCTGTTCTACGAGATCAAGGACGGCAAGGTCGGCGGCATGATCGAGGACGTCGCCTACCAGATCCGCACGCCGGAGTTCTGGAACTCGTGCTCCGCGATCTGCGACGAAGCGGACTACCGCTTCGGCGGTTCGTTCTTCGACGGCAAGGGCCAGCCCGGTCAGGTCTCGGCGGTGTCGCACGGTTCGAGTACCGCGCGCTTCAACGGCGCGAACGTCATCAATACAGCGAGGAGTCTGGGCTGATTCGACCACAGGACCCAGGGCAGGGAGCTGAGCGCAGAACGGCGCCACCGTGCGGTGCCCACCATCCTGCTCTTCCGCCCTCGGCCCCCGGCCCTCAGCCTCGACCCTCAACGCCCCAGAATCCGGAGTGCCGTCAATGAGCATCTACACCGAAGAGCAGGCCAAGGCGATCCTCGACAAGGCGATCAAGGCGTCGAAGGCCGACCAGTGCAGCGCGACGCTGAACGGCCAGAGCGGCGGCAACATCCGCTATGCGCTCAACAGCGTTTCCACCAGCGGCCACGTCAGCGACTGCGACCTCGCGGTCGAAGTCGCGTTCGGCAAGCGCGTCGGCACCGCGACCACCAACCGCTTCGACGATGCCTCGATCGAAGCGGTCGTGAGGCGCGCCGAGGAGCTCGCGCGACTCGCGCCGGAGAATCCGGAGTTCGTGCCGGCGATCGCGAAGCAGGCCTACAAGCCGAGCGGCACCTTCGTCGAGCGCACCGCCGCGGTCACGCCGGCGCAGCGCGCCGAGATCGCCGCGGCCTGCATCGAGCCTTGCCGCAAGGAAAAGCTCGTCGCCGCGGGCTTCTTCTCCGACGCGCAGACGTTCTCCGCGATCGCGAACAGCAAGGGCAACTTCGGCTACCAGAAGTCGACCGGCATGGACTTCACCTGCACCGTGCGCACGGACGATGCCAAGGGCTCGGGCTGGGTCGCGCGCAACCTCGGCGACGTCGCCAAGTTCGACGTCAAGAGCGACATCCGCACCGCGATGGACAAGGCGAAGCGCTCGGTCGACGCGAAGGCGCTCGAACCCGGCAAGTACACGGTCGTCATGGAGCCGGCGGCAACCGCGGGCCTGATCTCGTTCATGATGTTCGGCTTCGACGCGCGCCAGGCCGACGAGGGCCGCAGCTTCCTGTCGAAGAAGGGCGGCGGCAACAAGCTCGGCGAGAAGCTGTTCGACGAGCGCGTCTCGATCCATTCCGATCCCTGGGATCCCGAGTGCGCGGTATTGCCGTGGGACAACGACGGCCTCGCGCGCGAACGCACGCCCATCATCACCAAGGGCAAGATCGACTACCTGCAGTACTCGCGCTACTGGGCGCAGAAGCAGGGCAAGACCGCGGTCGGCCAGCCCGGCAACTTGATCATGGCCGGCGGCGACAAGTCGACGATGGACCTCGTGAAGTCGACGAGAAAGGGCGTGCTGGTGACGCGTACCTGGTACATCCGCATGGTCGATCCGCAGACCGTGCTGCTGACCGGCCTCACGCGCGATGGCACCTTCTACATCGAGAACGGAGAGATCAAGTACCCGATCAAGAACTTCCGCTTCAACGAGTCGCCCGCGATCATGCTCAACAACATCGAGGAGATCGGCAAGCCGGTGCGCGTCGGCGACGACGAGTCGCCGTTCGTGATGATGATCCCGTCGATGAAGATCCGCGACTTCACGTTCTCGTCGTTGTCGGATGCGGTTTGACGCAGGGAATGGGGATGAGGGAATAGGGAATCGTCGCGAACCGCGCATTTCCTGCGCCATCGCGGCGACGCGCGGATTCGCATCCGTTCTCCAATTCCTGTATGCCATGACCCGTTCCGAATTCCTCCGCTCGATGCTGTCCGGCGCGGCCGTTCTCGCGCTCGCGCAAGGCGCGCGCGCGCAGGATCCTGCTCCCACTCCCGATTCCCGATTCCCGATTCCCGGCTCCCACGACTTCTGGTTCACCCGCCTCATGTACGAGTCGGGTGACTGGGATGTCGACCAGCGGATGCCGTCGAACCTGCTCGATGCGCTGATCCAGTACACCACGCTGCGCGTGGACACGCGCGAACGGATCCTGCCGCTCGCCGACGCACGCGTGCTGGAACAGCCTTTCTGCTACCTCGCCGGACACAAGCTGGTCGAGTTCAATCCGGACGAGCGGCGCAACTTCGAGCGCTACGTGCGCAACGGAGGGTTCGTCTTCGTCGACGACTGCAACCACGACATCGACGGGCTGTTCGCAAAATCGTTCGAGCGCGAGATGGCGACGATATTCGGGGAGGACGCGCTGCAGAAGCTGCCGAAAGGACATCCGCTGTTCGAGAGCTTCTTCACGTTCGACGGCCCGCCCAACACCGGCTTCGAGCTCAACGGCTGGGGCGACGACCTCGTCCACGACTACCTCAAGGGCATCGAGATCGGCGGGCGCCTCGGCGTGCTCTACAGCAACAAGGACTACGGCTGCGAGTGGGACTACGACTGGCGCAACAAGCGCTTCCTCGCCGAGGACAACACGAAGTTCGCGGTCAACATCGTCGTGTATGCGCTGACCGCCTGATGCCGGGAAGATCGAGCCACGCAGCACGCCTGGCAGGGGGCGATGAAACAACCGCGAATGAATCGATCGGCATTGCCTGCGTGTTCCCCGTGTTCCAGGCATTCCAGTCTTGCGCCCCCATCCGGATCCATTCCAACCTGCAGGAACCTTCGACGTGATCGACGAGGCATCCATCCAGAAGCAGCTCTCGAGGCTCGAGGCGCTGCGCGAGGCGATCGGCCGCGCGGTCGTCGGCCAGCATGAGGTGGTCGAGCAGTTGCTGATCGGCCTGCTCGCGGGCGGGCACTGCCTGCTCGAAGGCGTGCCGGGCCTCGGCAAGACGCTGCTCGTGCGCTCGCTCGGCGAGGCGCTGGCGCTCGATTTCCGGCGCATCCAGTTCACGCCCGACCTGATGCCGAGCGACATCGTCGGCACCGAGATCCTCGAGGAGGACCACGGCACCGGCAAGCGCTATTTCAAGTTCCAGCAGGGCCCGGTGTTCACGAACCTGCTGCTCGCCGACGAGCTCAACCGCACGCCGCCGAAGACGCAGTCCGCGTTGCTCGAGGCGATGCAGGAGCGCACGATCAGCTACGCGGGTACCACCCACGTGCTGCCGCGCCCGTTCTTCGTGCTCGCGACGCAGAATCCGCTCGAGCAGGCGGGCACCTATCCGCTGCCCGAGGCGCAACTCGACCGCTTCCTGCTGCACGTCCGCGTCGATTACCCGGACGAATCGGAGGAGCGCGCGATCATCGAGCAGACCACGGGTCGCGCCGCCGCGCGCATCGATCCGGTAATGTCCGGCGACGAAGTCATCGCGTTGCAGGACCTCGTGCGAGAGGTGCATGTCGGCGAGGATTTGCTCGCGTGGATCACGCGCCTCGTGCGCGCGACGCGTCCGCAGGCGAGCACGATCGCCGAGGTGCGAGACTGGGTGCGATGGGGTGCAGGCCCGCGCGCCGGCCAGTCGCTTGTGCTCGCGGCCAAGGCGCGCGCGCTGATCCATGGGCGCCTCGCAGCGACGCGCGATGACGTGTACGCGCTTGCCGCGCCGGTGTTGCGCCATCGCCTGCTGCTCTCGTTCGCGGCGGAAGCAGAGCAGCGCGGCAGCGACGACGTCGTCGCCGCGCTGCTGCGCGCGATGCCCGCGCCGTAGCCGGGCGATCGGAGGCACAGCATGAAACACGGAGCACACCGAGCACGCGCGGAAAAGGGCAACGTCCCCTTCGAGCGCCTGGTTCCACGTGCGCCGCATCGTTGGCCTGCGTCCTCGTGCCGCGATCGGAGCAGGGGACGCGATCTCCGTGTCCACGGCGTGCCCCGTGCTTCAAGCTCCGGTTTCGTCCCGGCAAGGTAGCGAGGAAGTGGCAGCCGACCTGATCCCGCCCGACGTGCGCGCGCGGTTGCGCGACCTGCGACTCGCGGTGCGCCATGCGGCCGCGGGCGACGGGCTCGGGCAGCATTCGAGCCGCAGTCGGGGCGCCGGGCTCGAGTTCGCGCAGTACCGCGCCTACGAGCCCGGCGACGAGCCGCGTCGCATCGACTGGAAGCTGTTCGCGCGCTCGGATCGCTACTTCGTGCGCGAGGCCGAACGCGACAGTCCGCTGGTCGCATGGATCCTCGTCGATGCGACCGCGTCGATGCGCCAGTCCGACCTTGCGCGGCCAGGCTGGTCCAAGCTCGACGCCGCTCGCTCGCTCGCGGCCTGCGTCGTCGAACTCGCGCTGCGACAGGGCGACCGTTTCGGCCTCGTGATCGTCGGCGGCGGGTTCCCGCGCGTGATCCCCGCGGCAACCGGCGCACGCCAGCGCGATCGTTGCCTGCTCGAGCTCGGGCGCTGCAGCGCAGCGGGCAACTGGCCAGCCGAACACGCGATGCGCGTGCTGTGGGAGCGCATCGCGCCTGCGTCGCTGCTCGTGTGCGCGTCCGACTTCTTCGACGAGGCCGCGATCGACCTCGTCGATCGCTTCGCGCGTGCGCGCCGCGACGTCGCCAGCGTGCAACTGCTCGGCGCCGACGAACGCGACTTCCCGTTCACGGGCGGCCATCGCTTCATCGACCCGGAGTCGGGATCGGAGAAGCGTGTCGAAGCCGCCGCCGTGCGCGACGACTTCCTCGCGCGCTTCGAGGCGATGCGCGTCGCGCTCGCACGGCGCTTCGGCGCGGCCGGCATCCGCCACGTCGAGCACCTGCTCGACGAGCCGCTCGACGCGCCGCTGCAACGCCTGTTCGGCGCCCGCGGCGCAGCGTCGGCGGCACCCCCGGGCGCGTCGACGCGGGCCGCGCGATGAACGTCGCGCTGCTGGTTCCCGCTGCGCTGTTCGCGCTGGCCGCGGTCGCGCTCCCGATCCTGCTGCACCTGGTGCGGCGCGTGGAACTGCATGCGGTCCAGTTCGCGGCGCTGCGCTGGATCTCCGCGCGCGTGCCGCCGCGTCGGCGCATCCGCGTCGAACGTCCCTGGCTGCTGCTGCTGCGCGTGCTGCTGGTGACGCTGC
This sequence comes from Lysobacteraceae bacterium, assembly GCA_004143945.1. Lineage (GTDB taxonomy): Bacteria > Pseudomonadota > Gammaproteobacteria > Xanthomonadales > Rhodanobacteraceae > Dokdonella_A. The sequence continues at coordinate 25,395 of SEHB01000009.1, read as the reverse complement.
TGGTCGTGCTGCTCGCCGAGCCGGTATGGAAGGCGATCGCGCCCGCGTCGCAGCCGCGTGTGTTCGTCGCGCCCGGGGTCGAGCGAGCGGCCGCGCAGGCCGCGATCGGCGGCGACGGTGCACAGGTGCACTGGCTCGCGCCCGGTTTCCCGTTGCTGCACGAGCCGATGCCGACCGGCGCGGTTCCGGTTGCGAGCCTGTTGCGTGAAGCCGATGAAGGCCTTGCGGCCGGAGCGACGTTGCGCGTGGTGGTCCCGCGCGAGCTCGGTGGACTCGATGGCGAGCGCGTGCGACTCGCGCACGCGGTCGACTGGCGCATCGTCGATGGCCGTTCGCCGGTCGGCGACGCGCCCGCGCGCGCGCCGATCCGCATCGCGCTGCGTCACGATGCGGCCGACACTGCGACGCCGCGCTGGCTGCGCGCCGCAGTCGCGGCGTGGAACCAGCGCGAACCCGGCCGCTACCTGCTCGAGGAGGCCACGACGGACGTGCCGATCGCGGAAGGCACGCGCTGGCTCGCGTGGCTGTCCGCACAGGCGCCCGCCGCGGTCGACGACTGGATCGCGCGTGGCGGCACGGCCTTGCGCATCGAACAGGACGATCCGCGCGGCGACGTGCTCTGGCGCGACGCGCAGGCGCGCGTGCTCGCGCGCAGCCTTGCGGTCGGGCAAGGGCGCGTGATCGCTATGCCCGGCGCGCTGGTGCCGGAAGCATTGCCGCTGTTGCTCGAAGCGGACTTCCCGATGCGCCTGCTGGCCGCTTTCGAAGGCGTGATCGCGCCACCCGACCGCGCGCCGGCCGATGCGGTGCCACCGCTCGCGCAGGACGCGGCGGCACCACGCCGGAACGGCACGATGTGGTCCGGGGCACGCCCGCTCGATGCCTGGCTCGCCTTGCTCGTGGCGGCACTGTTCGTCGTCGAACGCCTCGTCGCGACGGCGCAGCGAACCGGGCGCGACGCATGAGCCGCGAGCCCCGACTCGCGAGCCTGCATCGGCGCGCGCTGCGGCGGCGAGTCGCGATCGTGCTCGCGTGCGCGCTGCCGCCCCTCGCGGCGATCGTGGCGGTCTGCGCGATGCGCGCGTCGATCGCCGCCGCCGGCGTGCTCGCGATCGCCGGCATTGCGATCGCTGCATGGGTTGCCTCGCGCGCAGTCCGTCGACTCGACGCGCGCTGGCTCGCGCGCGCGCTCGACGCCGCGCTGCCGCGGTTGGAAGACAGCGCCGCGTTGCTGCTGCGCGAGCCTTCGGCGCTGAAGGGCCTCGAGCCCCTGCAGCGCGCGCGCCTCGCGACGCGCCTCGCGCGCGCGACGCCGGACCTGCGCGAAGCCTGGCCGCGACGAGCGGTCGGCCTCGCGGCCGCGCTCGCGTTTGCGCTGCTCGCGATCGGCATCGCGTGGCCCACGCGCAAGCCGGTCGACGCGAACGGTCCAGCCGCCGCGGCGACGGCGTCGCGCGCGCTGGCGACGCGCATCGTGCAGGCCGAACTCGCGATCGAACCGCCGGCGTACACGCGCCTGCCTGCGCGGCGCGAGGGCACGCTCGATGCGAAGGCGCCCGAAGGGTCGCAACTGCACTGGCGGCTGCGCTTCGATCCGCAACCGTCCTCGGCGAGCCTTGCGTTCCATGATGGCGAACGCGTGCCGCTCGAACGCGACGGAGAGGCCTGGCGCGCACAACGGCGCCTCGAGGCGTCCGCGCTCTACCGCATCACGCTCGAAGGCGCGCCGCCGCCCGAGGACGATCGCCTGCACCGGCTCGATGCGATCGCGGACCGCGCGCCCGAAGTACGCGTGATCCGCCCGGAACGCAGCCTCACCCTCGTCGAGCCGGGACAGCAGCGCTGGGAACTCGAGTTCGAAGCGGACGACGACCACGCGCTCGCCGACCCGATGCTGTCGTTGACGCTCGCACGGGGCGGCGGCGAGAACGTGACGTTCAGCGAACGGGACATCGCGCCTGCGATCGAGGAGGTCGACGGCAGGCGCCAGCAACGCTACCGCCACTCGCTCGATCTCGGGACGCTCGGCATCGCGGCCGGCGACGACGTGATCGTGCGGCTACGCGTCGCCGACAACCGCGAGCCCGAGCCGAACACGACGCGCAGCCCGAGCTTCATCCTGCGCTGGCCGGCCGAAGCCGCCGGCGACGGCGCGGGCCTCGAAGGCGTCGTGCAGCACGTGCTGCCCGCGTACTTCCGCAGCCAGCGCCAGATCATCATCGACACCGAGGCGCTGCTCGCGGAACAGCCGCGCCCAGCGCCCGATCGCTTTCTCGCGCGTTCCGATGCGCTCGGCGTCGACCAGCGCGTGCTGCGGCTGCGCTACGGCCAGTTCCTCGGCGAGGAGACCGAGACGCCGCAACCACCTGCGGGCGACACGCATGCGCAAGGAGAGGCGCACGACGGCGCGCAAGCGCCGGTCGACGCGCACGGCCACGACGCGCCCGCTCCGGGCCGCTTCGGCGATGCGGCCGACGTCGTCGCCGAGTACGGCCACGTGCACGACATCGCCGAGGCCGCGACCCTGCTCGATCCGGAGACGAAGGAGACGCTGCGCGCGGCACTGGCCGAGATGTGGCAGTCGGAACTGCACCTGCGCCAGGGCGAACCGCACCTCGCACTGCCCTACGAATACCGCGCGCTCGACCTGATCAAGCGCGTGCAGCAGTCCACGCGCATCTATCTCGCGCGCGTCGGCCTCGAATTGCCCGCGCCGGACGAATCGCGCCGCCTCGGCGGCGACCGCGAGGGCGTGCCCGACCGCGCCGGGACCTTGCCGCGCGCACCAGCGGAGGCGGCACCACTGCGCGCGCTGTGGCAGTCGCTCGATGCAGGCGAGGTGCCGGACTGGGAGGAATCCCTGCGCTGGATCGCCGCGAACCGCGCGAAGTTGCCGGATGCGCTCGGCCTGATCGCCGCGATCGACGCGGCACGCCGCGATCCCGCCTGCGCGAACTGCAGCGCGCAAGTGCGCGGACTGCTCTGGCGTGCGTTGCCGCCGCTGCCCGCGCAGAGCGCGGCGCGCGTGGTGCCCGACGCAGCGGGGCGCACTTACCTCGACGCGCTGCATGATGCGGGCGGCGACCGATGAGCCTTTCCCTCGTGACCCTCCTGCTGCTTGGGTTCGCGGTGCTCGCGGGGATCGTGCGCAGCCTGCGCGACGGCCGCGCGCACCGGATCGCGCGCCCCGTGCTGCAGGTCCTCGTCGGTGTCGCACTCGCGCTCGGCCTGTTCCCGCCCATGCACGACGAACCGCTCGACGCCGCGACGCTCGTCGTGCTGACGCCTTCCGCGGAGGCAGCGCCGGGTGGCACGCCATCGCGCGCGGCGCGCGTCGTCGCGCTGCCGGGTGCGCAGGCAGCGCGTGCGATCGAACGCGTGCCCGATCTCGCGAGCGCATTGCGCCGCCATCCCGATGCGCGCCGCCTGCATGTCGTCGGCGGCGGCTTGCCCGCGCGCGATCGCGACGCCGCGCGTGGACGCGTGGTCGCGTTCGATGAGGCGCCGTTGCCCGCGGGGCTGGTCGAACTCGAGGCCCCGCAGCGCGTCGCGACCGGTGCGCGCTGGCTGCTTGCGGGTCGCGTCGCGCGCATCGACGGCAGCCGCGTCGAACTGCTCGATCCCGCCGGCGAAGTCATCGCGTCGGCGACACCCGGCAGCGACGGCCGTTTCGCGCTCGCGGCGCAGGCGCGCGCGCAGGGACGCCTGCTGTTCGCGTTGCGTGTCGTCGATGCAGCCGGCGTGCAGCGCGAGCGCGTCGAGCTGCCGCTGTTCGTGCGCGACGGCGTGCCGCTGCGCGTGCACGTGCTTGCGGGCGCGCCCGATCCCGATCTCAAGTACCTGCGTCGGTGGGCGAGCGACGCCGGCCTCGCACTCGACAGCCGCATCCGCCTCAGCGACGGCATCGCGCTGACGGAAGGCGGGCTGGCGGCACTGGATCCCGCGGCGCTCGCCGCCACCGATCTCGTCGTCGTCGACGAACGCGCGTGGGCGCTGCTCGATGCCGGGCAGAAGGCCGCATTGCGCGGCGCGTTGGAGGCGGGCCTCGGCCTGCTGCTGCGCGTGACCGGCGTGCCCGACGCGACGACGGTCGCCGAATGGGCGGCGCTCGGATTCGGCATCGAGCATGTCGCGGCGACCGCGAATGTCGCGCTGGCCGGCATGGACGCGGCCGATGCGCAGAAGCTGACGCCGTCTCCGGTCCGCGTCGACGCGCGCGATGCGACGCCGCTGCTGCGCGCCGCCGACGGATCCGTGCTCGCGGCGTGGCGCATCGAGGGCCATGGCCGCATCGGCGCTTGGTGGCTCGCCGACAGTTTCCGCCTCGTGCTCGCGGGCGACCCGGCACGCCACGCGAGCCTCTGGGCTTCGACGTTCTCGACGCTCGCACGCGCGCAGGCGAGCGCGCAGCCCGCGCTTCCGACCCGCGCGCGCGTGGATGAGCGTGTGCTGATCTGCGGCATGGACGGCGCTGCACGCGTCGAGGCGCCCGATCGCACGTCGGTCGCGCTGGTACCGGTCGCGATGCCGGACGGGCGCGCCTGCGCCGCGTACTTCCCGACCGAACGCGGTTGGCACGAGCTGCTCGCCGGCGCGCGACGCTGGCCGTTCCATGTGCGTGGCGTCGACGATGCGCGCACGCTCGCGGCAGCGGAAACCGCGCGCGCGACGCGTGCCCTCGTCGGCGGCGCGGCGGCGTCGACACGCGCGGCGACACCGGTGCGACTGCCGCGTTGGCCGTTCCTGCTGGCCTGGCTCGCGCTGGCGTCGATGCTCTGGTGGCTCGAGCGCCGCGCGCGCGCCGCGGCCTGATCTGCACGCGTCGCGGGCTCAGTCTTCGCGCGGGCCGATGCGCCGCAGCCGCGCGAGTCGGCGCGCTCCGTCCTTCGCCATTGGCCTTCGCGGCGTCGACCACGAGCCGGACCGCGCAGTGCGTCATCCGCGCTTGCGCGGACTCCGCGCGGCGCGGTCGTTGCGCCCCGCGCGCGCCTGCGCACGCATCGAATCGACGTCCTTGCCTTCGCGGAATGCGTTCGCCTCCGCATGCAGCCAGTCGCGGAATGCGAGGAAGCCCGCGTGGTTGCGCGATCGCTCCGGATAGACGAGGTAGTGCGCGTAGCGCGCCTTCATGCGTTCGGGGAACAGCACGACGAGCCGACCCGCCTGCACCTGCGGCCGGATCAGCGTTTCGCGGCCGAGCGAGATGCCCATGCCCTCGAGCGTGGCGCGCTGCAGCGTGTCGGTGTCGCTGAAAGTCGCCACATAGCGCGTCGGTTGCGTGCCGCCGAACCGCTCGAACCATTGCGGCCAGGGATCATCGGGGCTCAACAGCGGCCAATCGCCGAGCTGCGCGAGGCGCGGCCGCTTGCGCCCTTCGAGCAACGCCGGGCTCGCCACCGGCGTCAGCCATTCCTCGAACAGCAATTCGGCGGTCAGGCCGGTCCAGGTGCCGGGTCCGTAACGCAGGCCCGCGTCGAAGCGACCGTCGGCGAAGTCCACGCGCGCGATCGAGGAGTCGAGGTTGAATTCGTAGTCGGGGTGGCTCTCGACGAAGCGCGCGAGCCGCGGCATCAGCCAGCTGGATGCCAGCGTCGGCAGCGCGCTGATGCTGAGCACGCAGTCGCGCCGCACGCGCAGCGGCTGCAATGCCGCGTCGATCGCGTCGAGGTGCGGACCGACGCGCTGCAGCAGCGATTCGCCTTCGGCCGTGGTCTTGAGCCCGCGCGGGCCGCGCACGAACAGGGTGCGCCCGAGCCGGCTCTCGAGCAGCCGCACCTGGTGGCTCAGCGCGCTCACGGTCAGGTGCAGGCGCTCGGCTGCGCGCGTCATGTTGCCGGCGCGTGCGGCCGTCACGAACACCTGCAACGCATTCAGCGGCGGTCGATCCATGTTCGAAAAACCTCAAGGCAGGCTGTCAAAGATGTCGCTTCCGGCTGCGCGGAAGGATGCCTAATCTTCGTGTCGAGCAGCAAGTGCTGCAAACGGAGAGGGTCCAGCCATGTTGAAGGAATTGAACAGCATCTTCGCGGGCCTGCTCGGCCTGCAGGGTTATCCGGTGTCGCCGCCGGTCACGCCATCGCGGCTCGCCGAGACCCTCCGCGTGCGCGTGCCGGCCGCGCGTGCCGGTATCCGCACGTCGCGCGCGGGCGCCGGCCGCCTCGCCCGATCGCCGGCCTGGCTGGGGGTGCGCCGATGAACGCCACCGCATGGCGCGACGCGCCGTGGCTGCCGCTCGCGGGCGCGGCCCTCGCCACCGTCGCATGGTCGTCCGCATTCGCCGCTGTCGCGCACGGATTGCGCGCATTCACGCCGGCCGAGCTCGCGTTGCTGCGCTTCGGCATCGCTTCGCTCGTGCTCGCGCCCGCCGTCGCGCTCGGCTGGATCCGCCTGCCGCCACGGCGCGACTGGCCCGCGGTCGCGCTGCTCGCCCTGATCGGCATGACCCTCTACCAGCTCGCGTTCGGGCATGCGATGACGCGCGTGTCGGTCGGGGCGGTCGCGGTCATCATCGCGCTCGCGCCGGGCGTGACGGCGCTGCTCGCCGCGTTGCGGCTGCGTGAACCACTGCGGCCCGGCATGGCGCTCGGGCTCGGCGTCGCATTCGTCGGCGTCGTGCTGGTGACGTTCGGCACCGGCCATGCGATGCGCTTCGAACCGCTCGCGCTGCTGGTGCTGGTCGCGGTGCTCGCGACCAGCGTGTACTTCGTCTGGCAGAAGCCGCTGCTCGCGCGCACGACGCCGATCGGCTTCACCACCGCGAGCATCTTCGCGGCGACGCTCGGCCTGCTGCCGTTCGGCCTGCACATGCCGGAGAAGCTCATGCTCGCGCCGTTGCCGCAGGTTGCGAGTGCCGCGTACCTCGCGATCGTGCCGACCGTGTTCGGCTACGTGCTCTGGAACTGGGCGCTGTCGCGTGCGCCCGCATCGACCGTGTCGAGCATGCTCTACGCGCAGCCGCTGCTCGCGAGCCTGATCGCGTGGGCCTGGCTCGGCCAGACGGTGGGTCCGCTGACGCTCGTTGGTGGCGCGCTGACGCTCGGCGGCGTCGCGTTGACGGTGCGCGGATCGCGCAAGCCCGCGTCGCCCCCGCCGCCGCGCCTTTCGCAGGCGTGCCTGCGCGCGGCCTGCGTCGCGATCACGCAGGGCGTGCGGATCCAGATCCGCTGAGGGTCCACGCGTGCGGTGGGGACACCGAGCAGGACGTGCGGGAGGGCTTCAGCCCCGAGCCCTTCGAACCGATCGCCGCGCGTACTCGCGCTCCCTGTGGGAGGGGCTTCAGCCCCGAGCCCTTCGATCCGATCGCCGCACGTACTGGCGGTCCCCGTGGGATGGGCTTCAGCCCCGAGCCCCTCGATCCGATCGCCGCGCGTACTCGCGCTCCCTGTGGGAGGGGCTTCAGCCCCGAGCTCTTCGATCCGATCGCCGGTGCCCACGCGAAGCTCGGGCCTGAAATCCCTCCCATGCGAACCGCCGGTCCGCAGGGTGGGACGCAGCCGCGCAGAGGCATGCCGCACCGTCGCGAGCGAGGAAGGTCGCCGCTGCGCCGCTCCCGCGGGAAGCGCCTGGGCTCACGCGAGGTCGGCCGGTTCCGCGAACAGCTCGGGTTGCGCTGGCGTGTCGTCGGGATCGTGGAAGTTCGAAAGCCCGACGCCGACGAGCCGGTACAGCGTGTCGGCGGGCAGGTCGACCTGGTCCGGCAGCGCGAGCGCGATCGCGCACAGTTCCCGTGGCGAGCGCGGTGGCGAATCGGGCGTGCGGCTGCGGGTCAGGATGCGGAACTCGCGCGTCTTGAGCTTCAGCACCACGGTGCGGCCGATGCGCTCGGTGCGGCTCGCGGCCTGCCAGGTCTTGTCCGAGAGTTCGGCGATCTTCGGCGCGAGCGCTGCGAGCGGCACGTCGTCGGCGAAGGTGTCCTCCGACGAGATCGACTGCGTCGGCCGATCCGGGCGCACTTCGCCGTGATCGATGCCATGCGCGAGTTCCGACAGCCGACGACCGTATCGCCCGAAGCGCGCCTCGAGCGCACGTGCATCGAACGCACGCAGCTCGCCCACGGTGCGGATGCCCAGCGCCGCGAGCCGCCCGTCCATGACCTTGCCCACGCCGTGGATGCGCGACACCGGCAACGGCGCGAGGAACGCATCGACCTCGTGCGGGCGGATCACGAACAGGCCATCGGGCTTGCGCCAGTCCGACGCGATCTTGGCCAGGAATTTCGCCGGCGCGACGCCGGCCGAGGCGGTGAGGCCGGTCGACTCGCGGATCTCGGTGCGGATCGCCCTGGCGATCGCGGTCGCGCTCGCGAGTGCGGTTTTCGGCGACGTGACGTCGAGATAGGCCTCGTCGAGCGACAGGGGCTCGACGAGGTCGGTGTGGCGCAGCATGATCTCGCGCACGGCGTTCGACACGGCCTGGTAGCGCGCGAAATCCGGCGGCACGAACACCGCGTCGGGACACAGGCGCTCGGCCCGCACGGCCGGCATCGCCGAGCGCACGCCGAACCTGCGCGCCTCGTAGCTCGCCGCGCACACGACTGATCGCGCACCGCGCCACGCGACCACCACCGGCCGGCCCCGCAGCGAGGGATCGTCGCGTTGCTCCACCGACGCGTAGAACGCGTCCATGTCGATGTGGATGTACTTGCGCATCCGAAGGCGGTCCGGCGGGTTCCCGATGCTACCGCGGCCTACCCGCGACGGCGTCGATTTCCTACGCGTTCGCGCGACGCAAGCGGCTCGCCTAGCGATCCGTCGTCATGCAGGATGCGCATCATCACGAATGGCCAGGAGGCTGCGTCGATGCGACAGGGATGTTGGCCGATGCTCCGCGGCGGAGCGCGGTGGCTCGCACTGGCGTGCGTGCTCGCGCCCTGCGCGGCGGGTGCGGCACCGAAGGTGTATCGATGCACGGCGGGCACGGGTCCGGCCGTCTTCCAGGATCGACCCTGCACCGATCCGGCGCGCCAGCAACTGATCGAGTTCGCAGCGATACCCGCCGCTGCGGCGACCGGGCCCGTGGCGAACGCGACACCGCGTAGCGGGCGTGCGCCGCGCGTGTCGGCGCGCAGGACGCGTTCGGCGAAACCGGTGCAATCCTTCGAGTGCCGTGCGACCAACGGAGAGGTGTTCTATCGCCACGCACGCTGCCCCGGCTCGATCCCGGCAGGCGCGTCGGCGCGACGCCCGAGCCGCGGCGCCGCGGGCAGCGTCGGCGTGCGCGCGACGCCGGTGCCGCGGCGCGAAGCCTGCCGCCGGATCGAGGCGGGCGCGCGCAGCGGGCGCGCCGGGCGCGAACGCGACGAAACCGTGACGACGTACGAGCGCAACCTCGGGCGCGATCCCTGCCGACGGTTCTGAACCGCGGCCGGGCCGCGGGCGGCGTCGCTGGCCGCGCGCCGGCGCGGTACGATGCGGTCCCGCGAACCGGAGCTTCGAACATGCGCATGCGGCCCCGCATCCTGCCGGCAGCCCTGCTGCTGGCCGCCCTGGTCGCCGCGTGCTCGCCATCGGGCCCGACACCCGAAGAGCAGGCCGCCGCAGCGGCCGCCGCGGTGGAAGCGCAGGCGAACAAGGCGCTCGAACTCTATCGCACGCTCGTCAAGGAACAGTCCTGGGAGCTCGCGGCGCCGATCGGGCAGGAAATCGTCGACAAGTACCCGGGCAGCGCCGCCGCCACCGAAGTCGCGACGACGCTCGCGGACGCGCGCACGAAGGGCGAGGCAATCGCCGCGCGCCGACGTCTGCAACAGCTCTGGATCTACCAGTCGGGCGAGGAATCGGGCGGGCAGCAGAACGTTGCATCGATCTACAGCAGCGACGCGGTCGCGAGCGCGCGCGTGCGGCTCGTGTTGCGCCGGCACACCGACTGGGGCCAGAGCGTGTACCTGTTCGGCTCGGGCAAGGGCTTCGAATGTCGCGGCAATTGCAGCCTCGACGCGCGCGTCGACGGCAAGCCCGCGAAGATCAAGGCCTATCTTCCGGCGACCGGCGAACCGGCGCTGTTCATCCGCGACGACAAGGCGTTCCTCGCGACGCTCGAAGGCGCGCGCCGGATCGAACTCGACGTGCGCGAGAACGGCAAGTCGCCGCGCACGCTGGTGTTCGAAGTCGGCGGGTTCGATGGCGCGCGCTGGCCCGTGCCCGAGAAACCCGCCAAATCGGCCAAGCCGTAGGCTGGACGGCCGCAGGCCGGCCGGCACGTCCGGCAGCGCACGGCGCACACGAGACAGGCGCACGGGATAACGCCCTTGTCGTTCTCCTCGTGCCCCGTGTTTCAATCTCGTGCCCAATCTGCACCGAGCCGCGCATCCAGCCGGCGCGCGCGGGCGCCCGCCCGGCGCGCGTCAGATCGCCTCCGGATCTCCCGCCTCAAGCCGGACGCCCGTGGCCAGCACTTCGTAGTGGCGATGCGACAGCACGCGCAACTCGCCGCCGTCGGCGAGGCATACCTTCGTGATCTTCTCGATGTGCGCGTTCGCGTGGCTCGCCGGCTCGACGTAGACGTGGATCTCGTAGTCGTGCCCGTCGCTGCCGCGCGCATGGTAGATGTGCTTGAGGACCATGGCTGCCCGCTCCGTCGCATCGGCCACGATGCAGCGCCAAGCCTGAACGTGGCGTTTCGTGGGCGTTGGGTAAGCGCGCGCTAGACTCGTGCATCCGACCGCAGCCAGCGGTCGCGCGCCTGTTCCGGAGGTTCGCCATGCTTCGCATCCTGCTGCTCGCACTGTCGTTCGCCGTCCCCGGCTTCGTGCACGCGCAAGCCGGCGGCCCCGAACCCGGCGCAGCGGCGCCCGCGTTCCGCCTGCAGGACCAGAAAGGCAACTGGCATGCGCTGGCCGACCGTGCAGGCGAGTGGACCGTGCTCTATTTCTATCCGAAGGATTTCACGCCCGGCTGCACCACCCAGGTGTGCACGTTCCGCGACGACATCATCGCGCTGCGCAAGGCCGGCGCCGACGTCTGGGGCGTCAGCCTCGACGACGTCGCTTCGCATGCGGAGTTCGCGCAGAAGTACAAGGTGCCGTTCCCGCTGCTGTCGGATGCGGACCAGGCCGTGGCGAGGGCCTACGGCGTCCTGGTTTCGAAGCTCGGCATGGAGTACGCGCGCCGCGAAACCTTCCTGATCGATCCCGCGGGCAAGGTCGCGCGACGCTACCGCGATGTCGACCCGAAGGAAAATTCGAAGCAGGTGCTCGCGGACCTCGCGGCGCTGCGCAAGGATCCGGCGGGCGGTTGAGATGGCGCGTGCGCGCAGCGGCTCGCCAGGCCTCGGCGACGCGCGCGTCAGCAGTTTCGCGCCGCAGGTGGGCGAGGGCTGTCGCGTGCTCGTGCTCGGCACCGCGCCGAGCGTGCGCTCGCTCGAGCTGCAGCAGTCCTATGCGCATCCGCAGAACCTGTTCTGGCCATTCATGGGCGAGCTGTTCGATGCGGGCCCGGAGCTTCCCTACGAGGAACGCATCGCGCGCCTGCATCACCGCGGCATCGGCATCTGGGACGTACTGGAAAGCTGCGAACGCCCGGGCAGCCTCGACAGCGCGATCCGCCCCGGCAGCGAGATCGCGAACGACATCCCGGCGCTGCTGGAGCGGCATCCGACGATCGGCGCACTCGCGATCAATGGCGCGAAGGCGCTGCAGGTGTTCCAGCGCCGCATCGAACCTGCGATCGCGCCCGCGCGCCGCGCGCGCCTCGGCGTGCTCGCGCTGCCGTCGACGAGTCCGGCCAACGCCTCGATCCCGCGCGCCGAGAAGCTCGCGCGCTGGCGCGCGGTGCGGGACCTCGGCACCGGCCGCGACAGCCCCCCCTGAACGCGCGGGTGCGGCGAGTCGCGCCGCGTTCAGCCGATCGTGCCGACACTGCGCGCGCTGCATGTCGCAGCAGGAGGATCGACGATGAACCATGCATCCCGCCATCTACTCGGCGCGGCCGTTGTCCTCGGCCTCGCGATGGCCGCGTCGAGCCCGGCTTCGGCCGCGGAACTCGACTGCAAGCTCAAGTTCTCGCTGACGGGCTGGTCGCTCGTGTTCAAGCACGCCGAAGGCCACGGTACCGTCTCGTGCGAGAACGGCCAGACGATGGCCGTGAAGATCGAAGCGAAGGGCGGTGGCCTCACGGTCGGCAAGTCGCACATCGACAATGGCACCGGCCACTTCACCGACGTGCACAAGATCGAGGACGTGCTCGGCACCTACGCTCAGGGCGATGCGAGCGCCGGCGCGGGCAAGTCGGGCACTGCGCAGGTGCTGAGCAAGGGCACGGTCTCGCTCGCGCTCGCCGGTGCGGGTGAAGGCGTCGAACTCGGCGTCAGTGTCGGCGGCTTCACGCTGAGCCGCGCGGGCGACGCGAAGGAGTAAGCGTCCCTGCCTTCCGGCGCATTGACGCCGGACCCGCGATCCCCGAGGCTGCGCCTGGTCGCACCCTCGGGGATCCGCCATGAAGTGCCTGCTGCGCATGCTCGTCCTGGTCGCGATATTCGCGAGCCAGGCTTTCCCCGCGTACGCCGCGGAAACCGCGACCGCTACCCGCGACCTGCCGCCCGGCCTGCAGATACCCGACGCGGCGCGGCCGGGTCCAAGATTCGATGTAGAACGCGCGACGCAGGCCTATGTCGACCTGCTGACACCCGAGCAGCGCGCGAAGTCCGATGCGTATTTCGAGGGCGGCTACTGGCTGCAGCTGTGGGGCCTCCTGTACGGCTTCGCGGTGGCCGCGGTGCTGCTCGGCAGTGGCCTCTCGCGCCGCATGCGCGATTTCGCCGAACGCCGCAGCCGCAGGCCGTGGGTGCAGGCGATGCTCTACGGCCTGCAGTGGATGCTGGTGGGCTTCGTGCTGAGCCTGCCGCTCGTGGTCTACCAGGACTTCGTTCGCGAGCACCAGTACGGGCTCGCGACCCAGGACTTCGGCGGCTGGTTCGGCGACCAGTTGAAAGAGCTCATGGTCGGACTCGTGCTCGTGCCGCCGATCCTCGCCGCGCTCTACGCCGCGGTGCGGCGCATGGGTGCGCGCTGGTGGATCGGCGCGAGCGCGGGCGCATTCGCGCTGACGCTGTTCCTGATGATGCTCGCACCGGTCTTCATCGATCCGCTGTTCAACGACTACAAGCCGCTGCGCGAGGGCAGCGTGCGCGAGTCGGTGCTGTCGCTCGCGCGCGCGAACCGCATTCCGGTCGACAACGTGGTCGAGTTCGACGCCTCGCGCCAGACCACGCGCATCAGCGCGAACGTCGCGGGCTTCCTCGGCACCACGCGCGTCGCGCTCAACGACAATCTGCTCGACCGCACCTCGGAGCCCGAGATCAAGGCCGTGATGGGCCACGAGATGGGCCACTACGTGCTGAACCACGCGTTCCGCCTCGTCGTCTACGTGTCGCTCGTGCTCACGCTCGGCTTCTGGTTCGTGCATCGCGTGTTCGACGTCGCGCTCGCGCGCTGGGGCACGCGCCTCGGCCTGCGCGACCGCGCGGATCCGGCCGCGTTGCCGCTCGCGGTCGCGATCCTGTCGCTGTTCTTCTTCCTCGCGACGCCGGTCCTCAACACGATCATCCGGCAGGCCGAGGCCGAGGCCGACATGTTCGGCATCGACGCCGCGCGCGAGCCGCATGGCTTCGCGATGGCGGCGATGCGGCTGTCCGCGTATCGCAAGATCCAGCCGGGGCCGGTCGAGGAATTCCTGTTCTATGACCATCCGAGCGGTTACGACCGCGTGCGACGCTCGATGGAATGGTTCAAGGAAAACCAGGACAACCCGACCGCCAACGCAGGGCAGCGCGCGGTCGCGCCGTGACGTCGCGCGGTCGCGGTGCGCGTATGATGCGGCCTCTCGTGGCCGCCGGCCCGCAAGCGGAGTGACCCGATGATCCGTATCGTCCTCGCCGCGATCGTCGGCGGCGTGCTGATGTTCGCCTGGGGTGCGGTGTCCCACATGCTGCTGCCGTTCGAGCGCAACGCACTGAAGCCGCTGCCGAACGAAGCCCAGGTGCTGTCGGCGCTCTCGGCCAACATCGACCAGCCGGGCATGTACTACTTCCCGTGGATCGACTTGTACGGCAAGGCGCCGCCGGAACAGCAGGCCGAATGGGAGCTCAAGCTCGCGAGCGGGCCCTCGGGCCTGCTCGTCTACAAGCCGAACGGCGGCGAGGCGATGTCGCCGCGCCAGCTCGTGACCGAGTTCGTCTCCAACCTGCTCGCTGCGTTGCTCGGCGCGCTGTTGCTGGTGCAACTGCCGGGCGGCCCCGGGCGGCGCGTGCTGTCGCTCGCGCTCGTCGGCGTCGCCGCGTGGCTGTCGATCTCGGTGTCCCAATGGAACTGGTACGGCTTCGCGACGCCGTTCCTGCTCGGCGACCTCGCGGACCAGTTCGGCGGCTGGCTGCTTGCCGGCCTCGGCATGTCGATGTTGCTGAAGCCGCGGCGCATTCGCACGTTCTGAGGCGCCCCGTCCCGCGATGCGTCGCCCGCCGCGTCAGGCGGGCACGCCCGGTGGGTGGTCCCGTTCCCAGCCCACGAGCCAATCGTTCGCCGCCTGCGCGTCCATCGGTCGCGCGAGGTGGTAGCCCTGCGCGAGGTCGCAGCCGAGCGTGCGCAGCAGTTCGAGCGTCGCGGCGTCCTCGACGCCTTCGGCGACCGTCGTCAGCGCGAGCGAGCGCGCGAGGCCCAGCGTCGACTCGACGATCGTGCGTGACTCCTGCGAGCGCGTGATCGAGCCGACGAAGGAGCGGTCGATCTTGATCTCCGACACCGGCAATTGCGCGAGCTTGGTCATCGACGAGTAGCCGGTCCCGAAATCGTCGATGCTGAGCTTGAAGCCCTTGAGCCGGATCCGCGTGAGGATGTCGAGCGCGACGGCGTGGTCCTGCGTCGCGCTGCTCTCGGTCAGCTCGAGGATGATGCGGCGCGGATCGATGCCGTGGCGCCGGCACTGCTCGTGCATCTGGTCCGCGAAGCGCACGTCGCCGAGGTTGCGCGCGGACACGTTGATCGCGAGCGAGAGCCACGGGCGCGCCTCTTGCCGCGCCAGCCACGGCAGGCCGAGCTCGACGACTTCGCGCGTGAGCGCGTCCATGCGGCCCGACCGTTCGGCCAGCGTGATGAACCAGCCCGGGGGCACCAGGCCATGGCGCGGATGCTGCCAGCGCAGCAGCGCCTCGAATCCCTCGATGCGGGACGTGGCGAGGCTGACCTTCGGCTGGTAGTGGAGCACGAACTGATGGCCGCGCAACGCCTCGTCGAGTTCGTGGCGCAGCTCTTCCTCGGGCCCGCCGCGCGAGCGCTCGGGCGCGCGCGGCGCCTGGCTGCCTTCGTCGCGCTCGTCGTCGAGCAGTTCGCGCAGTTCCGCCGGGCGGAACGGCTTGGGCAGCACGCCGCGCAGGCGCAGCCCGCGTTCGCGCGCGCCGTGCGCGGCCGATTCGAGGATCTTCGCGCCGACGCCGCTCATGAGGATGATGCGCGCCTCGCAATGCCCGCTCGCGAGCGCGCGCAGGATCTCGATGCCGTCCATCGCGGGCATCAGCAGGTCCACCGCGACATGCGTCGGCGACCAGTCGTCGACCCAGGCGAAGAACTCGTCGGGTGCGGCCGTGGTGCGCACTTCGAAGCCGTGGCTGCGCGCGACCAGCGCGACGGTATCGGCGACGTCGGCGTCGTCGTCGAGCACGATCAGGCGGTGCTCAGGCATCGACACGGACCCCGTTCGCGACGACCGCGGGATCGAGAGCAGCGCGGATCTTCGATGCGAGCGTCTCGCGGCGATAGGGCTTGTGCAGCAGGTTGACGCCGGGGTCGACGCGGCCGTGGTGCACGATCGCGTTCTCGGTGTAGCCGGAGGTGTAGAGCACCGGCAGCGCGGGGCGCAGGCGGTGCGCGGCTTCGGCGAGCTGCGGTCCGTTCATGCCGCCGGGCATGATCACGTCGGTGAACAGCAGGTCGATGTCGGGATTGGCACGCAGCAGCTCGAGCGCCTCCGGCCCGCCCGAGGCGCTCAGCACGCGGTAGCCGAGCTGGCGCAGCAACTGTCCCGCGTGCGTGCGCACCAGTTCGTCGTCCTCGACCAGCAGGATCGTCTCGCCGCCTCCCTCGCGTTCGCGATCCACCGGCGAAGGCGCGGCGACCGTGACCGGTGCATCGATGCGAGGCAGGTAGAGCTTGACCACCGTGCCGATGCCGGCCTCGGAGTAGATCGCGACGTGCCCGCCCGATTGCTTGGTGAAGCCGTACACCATGCTGAGGCCGAGGCCGGTGCCCTTGCCCTTCGCTTTCGTCGTGAAGAACGGATCGAACGCGCGCGCGGCGACGTCCGGCGTCATGCCGCCGCCGGTATCGGACACCGACACCTGCACGTACGCGCCGGGCACCACGTCCGCGCGCTGGCTCGCGTAGGCCTCGTCGAGGATCACGTCGCTGACCTCGATCATGAGCCGCCCGCCATCGGGCATCGCGTCGCGCGCGTTGATGCACAGGTTCAGCAGCGCCGATTCGAGCTGGCCCGGGTCGATCGAGACCACCAGCGGCGAGCCGGTGTTCTTGAATTCGAGCTCGATGTTCTCGCCGAGCGTGCGCCGCAGCAGGTCGCGCATGCCGTCGACGACCTCGCCCGGATGCACGAGCTCCGGTTCCAGCGCCTGGCGACGCGCGAACGCGAGCAGCCGGCGCACGAGTTCGGCGCCGCGCTCGCCGGCCGACAGCACCAGGCGCGCGAACGGCGCGAGCCGTGAATCGCGCCCGAGTTCGTCCGCGAGCATTTCGGCGTTGCCGATGATCACCGTGAGCAGGTTGTTGAAGTCGTGCGCGATGCCGCCGGTCAGCTGGCCGATCGATTCGAGCTTCTGCGATTGCGCGAGGCGCTGCTCGAGATCGACGCGCTCGCTGACGTCGGTGCAGATCATCAGGATGCCGGTGGGTTCGCCGCCGGCGTCGCGAAGCAGCATCCAGTGGCTGTCGACCATGAACTTCCGACCGCCCGCATCGCGCTCGACCCGTCCGGACCATTCGCCGTGCGCGAGCACCTGCTGCAGTGAATGCCGGATGCCCGCGTCGTCGGGCAAGGGGAGGTCGGGGTTGTCGGGGCCGGACGAGTCCTCGCCGAGCGCGTACATGCGCGCCGCGGCCTTGTTCCAGTAGCGCAGGCGCTCGTGCAGGTCGCACACGAGGATCGCATCCTTGGCGCCGTCGAGCAGCGTGGCCTGCTCGCGCAGGCGTTCCTCGTGCCGGCGCCGCTCGGTCACGTCGGTCATCGCGCCGACCATGCGGATCGCCTTGCCGTCGACGTCGCGGATCACGAAACCGCGGTCCCAGACCCAGGCATGCTCGCCGTTGCTGCGCTCGAAACGGTGCTCGCTCGACCATTGCTCGGTGCCGGGGTCGTCGATCGCCGCGCGCAGCCCGCCGCCGACGCGCGCGCGGTCGTCGGGGTGCACGCGCGCGAGCCAGCGCTCGTAGCTGTCGACCGCGGCCGGGACGAGCCCGAACTGTCGGTTCAGGCTGCCGTCCCACCAGATCACGTCATCGACGACGCTCCAGTCCCAGATGGCGTCTTCGGTCGCGCGCGCGACGTAGCGCAGGCGCTCGTCGCGCGCGCGCAGCGCGTCTTCGGAGCGCACGCGGCGCGTGATGTCGTGGGCGAGCACGACGCGTGCAGGCCGGCCGCGGAACACGATGTCGTCGGAGGTGATCTCCACCTCGATGAGTTCACCGCCCTTCTTCACGTGGCGCCAGCGGCCCGCGAGGTTGTGGCCCGAACCACCGGAGGCGCGCAGTGCGTCGAGCCGCGGCAAGTCTTCCGCGGGGCGGATGTCCGCGATCGTCATGCCGAGGAATTCGGCTTCGGTGTAGCCGTAATGGCGGCACGCCTCGGCGTTGACCGCGACGAAGCGCCCGGTCTCGAGGTCGTATACCCACATCGGCAGCGGGTTGTTGAGGAACAGCAGCCGATAGAAGTCTTCGTTGTAGTCGCCCAAGGCCATTCGGAGGTCTCCGATCCGTGCCGGCGTCCCAACGGCCCGCAATCCCTGCTTCTTGCGCGCCTGGGCCCAAGCATAGGCAGTTTCGCGGCGCGTTGCGAGCAGGCGTGCGACGGCCGCGCGCAGCGCGCTGGACACGCCGGAGCTCCCCTTGGCACGATCGCGCCGTGCCCCGCGATCCGCACCCCCCGCACCACCTGCGCGACCTCGCGCGCCTGCGCCGCGCGCGCGACCGCATCGACCGCGAGTACGCGCAGCCGCTCGACGTCGAGGCGATCGCACGCAGCGTGCACATGTCCGCGGGCCATTTCAGCCGCGCATTCAAGCTCGCCTACGGCGAATCCCCCTACAGCTACCTGATGACGCGCCGCATCGAACGCGCGATGGCGCTGCTGCGTCGCGGCGATCTCGACGTGACCGAGGTCTGCCTCGCGGTCGGTTGCGCCTCGCTCGGCACGTTCAGCACGCGCTTCACCGAACTGGTCGGGATGGCGCCGGGTGCATACCGGCGCGCGCAGGCTGGCGGCGCGCCCGGCATGCCGCCTTGCGTCGAGCGACAGGTGACGCGACCGGTCAGGAATCGAGAAGCGCCGAAGGCCGGGCCCAAGGCAGGATGAACCCGCCACCCCAACCCGGAGCATTGCGATGAACCTTTCGATCCACTCGAGCTTCCTCCCGCACGACGATGCCGATGCCGCGCTCGCGTTCTGGCGTGACACCCTCGGCTTCGAGGTGCGCAAGGATGTCGGCTACCAGGGCATGCGCTGGATCACCGTCGGCCCGGCAGGCCAGCCCGATACATCGATCGTGCTGCACCCGCCCGGATCGAATCCCGGCATCACCGACGACGAACGGCGCGTCATCGGCGAAATGATGGCGAAGGGCACCTGGGGCATGGTGATCCTCGCGACGCCCGACCTCGACGCGACGTTCACCCGCCTGCAGGCGAGCGGCGCCGAGGTCATCCAGGAACCGACGCTGCAACCCTACGGCATCCGCGACTGCGCGTTCCGCGATCCGGCCGGCAACCACGTGCGCATCAACGAAGCGCGTTGACGGGCCTGCCACGACCTCGAGGAGAATCCGATGAACCCCAATGCATGGGTACGCCAGTTCCACCGCTGGACGTCGATCGTGTTCGTGCTGTGCGTCGTCGCGACGTCGGTCGCGCTCGCAAGGGAAAACCCGGTCGCATGGATGGCCTACGTGCCGCTGCTGCCGCTCGCGCTGCTCGCGCTGACCGGGCTGTACCTGTTCGCATTGCCCTACGTCACGCGGCGCGCAACGCCCACGTCATAGGCGCGCGCAGGCGGCGCGCGTACGCGCTATCGTGGGCTCCCCCGTGTCCGAAGGAGCCCGCGATGACCACCCAAGCCTACGGCGCCCAGTCTGCCGACCGGCCACTCGAGCCGATGGACATCCAGCGCCGCGCGCCCGGGCCGCGCGACGTGCAAGTCGATATCGCATGGTGCGGCGTCTGCCATTCGGACCTGCACACCGTGCGCGCGGAATGGGGCGGCACGTTGTATCCGTGCGTGCCGGGGCACGAAATCATCGGTCGCGTCAGCGCCGTCGGCAAGGCCGTGGCGGGGCACCAGGTCGGCGACGTCGTCGGCGTCGGCTGCCTCGTCGGCAGTTGCCAGCGCTGCGGCTCCTGCGCGGAAGGCCTCGAGCAATACTGCGAAAACGGCTTCGTCGGCACCTACAACGGCCCGACGCCGGATGCCCCCGGCCATACGCTCGGCGGCTATTCGCAGCGCATCGTCGTCGACGAGGGCTTCGTGCTGAAGATCCGCCACCGCGAGGAGCAGCTCGCCGCGGTCGCGCCGCTGCTCTGCGCGGGCATCACGACGTATTCGCCGCTGCGCCACTGGAACGCGGGGCCGGGGCGCAAGGTCGGCGTGGTCGGCATCGGCGGGCTCGGCCACATGGGCGTCAAGCTCGCGCATGCGATGGGCGCCGAGGTCGTCGCGTTCACCTCGTCGGAGGGCAAGCGCCAGGCCGCGCTCGACCTCGGCGCGGACGAGGTCGTCGTCTCGCGTAATGCGGGCGAGATGAAGAAGCACGCGGGCAGCTTCGACCTCATCCTCGACACCGTCGCGGCGAGCCATTCGCTCGACGCGTACACGACCCTGCTCAAGCGCGACGGCACGCTCGTGCTCGTCGGCGTGCCCGAGCATCCGCATCCGTCCCCGATGGTCGCGCCGCTGATCTTCAGGCGCCGCGCGATCGCAGGCTCGCTGATCGGTGGCATCGCCGAAACCCAGGAAATGCTCGATTTCTGTGCGGAGCGCGGCATCGTCGCCGACATCGAGATCATCCGCGCCGACGGCATCGACGCGGCGTACGAACGCATGCTGAAGAGCGACGTCAAATACCGCTTCGTGATCGACTGCGCGACGATGTCGGCCTGAGCGCAACCTGCTCCCGCACCCGCACCCGCACCCGCACCAGCACCCGCACCCGCACCCGCACCCGTACCCGCACTCGCACCGGCACCGGCACCGGCACCGGCACCTGCGGCCATGCGCGGTGCTGCGGAGTGGCAGCGTGGACGTCGGCCAGGTTCCTGCCGCGGAGATTCATCCCCCGGCGCTCCCGCGGCAGGTCGCGGTTAGCGACTTGGCGGCGCGGCCATCGCGGCCAACGCCTGCCGCAGGACACGATCGTCCTTCCCTGCGTCGGCGGGCATGACGATCACCAGGTCCGGTATCACGCCGCGCGCCGCCATGTCGCCATTGGGACGCTGGATGCGTGCCTTCGGGAAGCTCGCTTCGAGGCCGGTGCCCGCGAGCGTGAATTTCTCCAGCGCCCCGTACGTGCTCGCGAGGTCCGCGGTTTCCTCGCCGAGTATCGTGCCGAAGCCGAAGTCCTGCACCGTCGCGGCGACGAGCACGCTGTTGGAGTAGGAGTGCCGGTTGACCAGCACGTAGACTTCGCCTTCGTAGCGCGTGCCGTCGCGCGGCGACACCCACGGGATCGGGAAGTCCACGTGCTCGCCCGGTTTCCGCCCCGCGTACGCGGCCGCCAGCTTGAGCGAGATCGAATCGGCGCCTCCGCTCGCGGAATCCACGCGCTTGCGGTTCGCGGCGATCGCCGCCGCGCTGACCTTGATGTCGAAGCGCTTGCAGAAGCGGAACGGGCGATCGGCGAACCATGCAATCAGCCGGTCGCTGAAGGAGTTGTCGCCACCCGGGTTGTCGCGCAGGTCGATCAGCAGGCGCGGCGCGCGCCGTTCGATGAAGGTGGCGAACGCCTCGTCGATGAATGCCACGAACGCACGCGTGTCCCACGGATCCGTGGCCTGCGGCCGGTTGTCGTAGAACGGGCCCGGCCGCAAGTAGGCGGTGCCATCCTCGAGTACGCGCGCTTCGCGCAGGTTCGCGTCCAGCTCGAACGCGCTCGCTCGATTCGCCACGGACGCTTCGAATCCTGCGCGGTCACGCGCGGTGATGGCAAGCGCGACCCGGCGCCCGTCGGGCTTGCGCAGCACGAGGCTCCACGACGCGGCGGTCGCGCCAGAGAGCCAGACCAGCAGCGGCAACTGCACTTCCATCTGGGCATGCGCGAGGTAGTCGTTGTCGGCCGAGACCAGTGCACGTGCCGATTGCAGCCATTGCAGCGCCGCTTCCCCGTCGATCGAAGAGACCTCGTCGCCGATGGCGATGCCCGGCACGCCGGACAGATCGCGGCTCACGCGCACGGTGTCGCCCACGACACGCAGGAACAGCGGGAACGCCTTTCCACCGCGTTGGCGGAAGGCCTCCCATGCTGCGGCCGGAGGGTCGATGCGCGCGTGCGCCACGTTCCCGTACGCGACGAACCGCTGGAATCGACGCCAGACTTCGAGCGGCGGCAGCGGCCCGCGGATCGCTGCACGCGTGCGCCGATACAGGTCCTCGTACTGTTCGCGCGGGCGGTGCGCGTAGAGGTCGTAGTGGCTGGCCTGGAGTCCTGCATACAAGGCATCGAGGTCCGCGCGCACCACGGCCGCGGGCAATTCGGCGGGCGCCGGGGAGACGGTTCCGGTCGCGAGGCAGGGCAGCGCCCCGAGGAACAGGGCGAGCACGAGCAGGGTCTTGGTCAGGGACGACATCGGAGGCCTCGCCGCAATGGGTTGCCGCGCATTGCAGGTGAAGCGATGCTAACCCGCAATGACCGGACCCTCCTCATTTCCTGACGATTTCCTCGCGACGTTCCGCGTGGGCGAGTTCGCGGCCGATCGGGCCGGCGGAACGCTGACCGGCTCGGACGGCCAGCAGCGGCTGGAGCCCAAGGTCATGGACCTGCTGGCCTTCCTGGCTGCGCGAGACGGACGAGCGGTCGCGCGCGAGGAGATCATGGCTGCGCTGTGGCCGGGCCTGGTGGTCGGCGAAGACAGCCTGGCGCGCACGGTTTCGAAATTGCGCCGGGCGCTCGGCGACGATGCGAAGGCGCCGCGCTATGTCGAGACGATCGCCAAGCGCGGCTATCGCCTGCTGGCGGGCGTGCAACCGATCGATTCCAGCAGCGACATCGGGCAGGGTCCGCGCCGGGCTGGCGGCACGCAGCGCGTCTCCACCCGCCCGCGATGGACCGTGCTTGCGCTCGCGGCGACGGTCGGCATCAGCCTGGCGTGGGCCTTTCTCTCTGGCACGCGCCCGCAGCCGCCCGATGCGGGCGCGCGGTGGGTCGAGCGCGCGGACGACTACTACTTCCAGTTCTCGCGTGGCGACAACGAGGCCGCGATCGAGCTCTACCAGCGCGTGCTCGGCCTGCGTCCGGACGACCCGCTGGCGATGGCCGGGCTCGCCAACGCACTCGTGCAGCGCAGCGTGCGCTGGCCGGAGGGTGAGCCGTCGCGCAGTTTCGACAGACTCGGCGACGCGCTGGCCGACGGCCATCTCGATCGCGAACCGGCACGTTCACAGTTGCGACGTGCGGCGCTCCTTGCGCAACGCGCGGTGGAACTCGCTCCAGGGTCCGCTGCCACGCACAAGGCGCTCGGCTTCGTCGCGAGCGCACAGCGCCGGTTCGATGCCGCGTTCGTCGCCTACCGCACGGCGGTCGCGCTCGATCCCGACGCATGGGGACCGATGATCAACATCGGCGACCTGCACGAGATCACCGGCAAGGGCGACCAGGCATTGTCGTGGTTCGAGCAGGCCCACGCGGCGATGATGCGCGTCTACGAACGCACGCCGGTGCAGGTACGCCCGTGGCATGCGCAACTTGGCGTGCTGATCGGCGACCGTCGGCGCGCGCGTGGCGAGATGGCGCTGGCCGAGGGCTGGTACCGGCGCGTGCTGGCGCAATCACCCCTGCATCCCGGCGCGACCGCTGGCCTGGCGCACCTGCTGCGCGCGGCAGGGGAGGCCGCGCAAGCCGAGCATCTGTGCACGGAACTCGCCGAACGCACGGGCGCGCGCGATGCGTGCATTGCACCGTAGCGACGCCGCAACACGTCCACGACCACGCGGCAGTCGGTATGGTCCCCGCGCCTGCATCTTCATCGGCCGGATGCCATTCGTCCCGGCGGCAGGCTCCAACGCGCGTGCGCCGCCGCTGCGCCGGCTCAGCCCCTGCGTGCCGCCTCGATCTTCGCGACGTCGATCTTCGTCATCGTCATCATCGCCTCGAATGCACGCCTGGCGGCCTCGCTGTCGGCCCCGGTCATCGCTTCGGTTAGCACGCGCGGCGTGACCTGCCACGACACGCCCCACTTGTCCTTGCACCAGCCGCACGCGCTCTCGCGCCCGCCGTTGCCGACGATCGCATTCCAGTAGCGGTCGGTCTCGGCCTGGTCCTCGGTCGCGACCTGGAACGAGAACGCCTCGCTTTGCGTGAACGCGCTGCCTCCGTTGAGGCCGATGCACGGAATGCCGAGCACGGTGAAGTCGACGGTCAGCACGTCGCCTTTCTTCCCGGACGGAAAATCGGCCGGCGCACGCATGACCGTGCCGACCTCGCTGTCGGGAAACGTCGCCGCATAGAACTGCGCGGCTTCGAGCGCCTCGTGGTCGAACCAGAGGCAGATCCTGTTCTTCGGCACCATGCAACCTCCGATCACGTCGGTACGGGGTGATCCGCGCGCAAAGGCTGCGCGCGGGCGTAGCGGGACCCGTAGCGTACTGCACATGCGGTGCGGCCGATGCGTCGGACCGGCGTCCCGCGATGCATCGATTGCTTCGGATGATGCGCTGGTGGGCGTTGGAGTGCGCGAAGACCGCGCGCATTCACGGGTGCTCAGCCCGGGTTGGCGTCCTTGCCGGCCGTTCTCGCGATCCATTCGGCTTGCTTGGCCGCCTTGCCCCAGGCGGCGTAAAGCTCGATGTACGCCTGCACCACGTCCTGCGCGCGCGTATGCGTCGGCCCATACGCGGGATCCGCGTTGAACACGTTCCAGGCGAGGTCGAGTTCCTTCTCGGCCTCGGCATATCGGCCGAGCCGCGTCAGCACGGTCGCGTATTCGCGATGCATGATCGCGCGCATCGGATTGGTGCCGAACGCGATGTCGGCCGCGGCCGCGCCCGTGCGCGCGTGACGTTCGGCTTGCTCGAGTTCGCCCGCGTCGCGCAGCAGCAGCGCGAGGTTGGTCTCGGCGATCGCGCCGGCGGGCGAGTTCGGCCCGAACAGCTTGCGCGCGAGCACGAGCGCGCGTTCGTAATAGGGCCGCGCCTCCTCGTTGCGACCCTGCTGGCGGATCGCGCCACCGAGGTTGTTGACGATGCGCAGGGTGCTCGGGTGCTCGGGGCCGTAGATGCGTTCATAGAACGGCATCATCGGTGCGAGCAGCTTCTCGGCCTCGGCGAAGTGCTTCTGCTCGAGTTCCAGCACGGCGAGGCCGTTGAGCGCCCCGAGCGTCTCGGAGTTGTCCTCGCCGAACAGCCGGCGTCGGCGTTCGATGAGCTCCATGTAGAGCGCGCGCGATTCATCGAAGCGCGACATGTTCGAATTCGCGATCGCGAGGCCTTCGAGGGAATCGAGCGTGTCGGAATGGTCGTCGCCGAGCGTCGCGCGCTGGCGCGCGAGCACGCGTGCGAAGCGCGCGCGTGAGGCGTCGAGCTGGCCGGCATCGGTCTCGATGCCCGCGAGCGCCGATTCGAGGAACAGGCGGTCGCTGTCGTCCTGCGGCAGCGCCTGGACGGTCGCGAAGACCTTCTGCGCTTCGACGAGGGCTTCCTGCGCCTTGCCCTGGTTGTCGATGTTCTGCGCGAGGCGCATCGCGATGCGCCCCTGTCGCGCGAGCGGCTGGCCGGCACGGCGCGCGGCCGCGAGGGCGGCCTCATAGTGCGTGCCCGCGATCGCGCGTTCGCCGATCGAGGCATAGCTGCCCGCGATCGTGAACTCGATTTCCGCGCGCACGTCGAGCTGCCCCGCGAGTTCGCGACCGGCGCGTTCGGCGGCGGAGTCGAGCACCATGCGCATCAGCCGGGTGTCCATGCCCTTGGCGCGGTCGGGATCGAT
>SEHB01000019.1 GCA_004143945.1 Lysobacteraceae bacterium | reverse complement strand
GGATCGCCGGAGGTCCAGCGGTCGGCGTTGCCCGGCGGCACAACATCGACGTGGCCGTTGAAGATCAGCGACTTGCCACCGCCGGTGCCGGAGATGGTTCCGACCGCGTTTGTCCGCCCAGGTTCAACGGCCCATTTCTCGACCTCTGCCCCGGCATCCTGATAGATCTCCCCGAGCAGGTCACTGACCCGGCCCTCGGAGCCGACGACGTCGTCGTAGGACTGACCGGGATACTTCGGGTTCACGCTGGGAATCGAGATGACGTCGGACAGCACCGAGATCATGTCGTCGCGCAACGCATCCACAGCGGCGAACACAGCTTTCCGCTCCGCCGCAACCGCTCTCGTATCCGACAGTTCTCGAGTCATGGGTTTCTCTTTCGCTTCGTAAATCTCTAACCGAGCCCGACCGCTGAATTGCTGCTCGGGTTCAAGCATGACGACGACTGAGGGCTCGCGAATCCGTCATTGTGCGGAGTCGATACCGAATCACGGGGAGGGCTCAGCCAAGACCGATGCACGCATTCTCGGGCGGTTCGGACAGCCCTTGCGGTGTCGAACGGGTCGGTTAAGCCCACAACCTTGAACCATGGCATTTGGCTGATCCATCAGACGCAGGTTCCGGAGTTTGACCGCGCGAGCACTTGAGCGCGTTCCCTGGGCGCAATGGCTTGGGACGGCGCCCACCAACCCAAGACAGATGGCTACACGAGCCTCAAGGCCGACGCCGACGCGATGCAGGATGTTCTGGTCGACCTGCGCCGCAGGCTGCACCGCGAGCCGGAGGTGGCACTCAACCTGCAGCGCACCCAGCAGCGTGTCCAGGGTGCGCCAGTCGAGATCTCGATCGGCGAGTCGCTGTCTTCGGTGACTGCTGTGGTACGCGGCGACCGCCGGAACCCAACCGAGCCTGCCACGGTGATGTCGCGTGCCGACCTGGAGGCTCTGCCGCTCGAAGAGCAGACGAACAAGGGGGTTCGCATCGACAACGGTGCCATGCATGCAGGGGGCATGACCTGCACACCGTCGCGTTGATTGGTGCCGCGCACCTGCTGTCGCGACACCGGGATCGGGTCGCGGGTCACGTGGTCTTTTCCAGCCACGGCAAGGAGGGCTTGGGACGGCACCGCAGCGATGATCACGGAAGGTGTTCTCGACGCGAGCGGTCGCCGCGCCGGCTTCGTCTACGACATGGACGTGTTCTCGGGCAAGTTGCCCACTGGGCTGTTCTGCATAAGCCCGGCCCAGTGCTCTCGGCCTCCCACGTTCTGCCCGTCACCGTGCGGGGCGTCGGCGGGCAAGGTTCCATGCCGCACACGGCGAAGGATCCGGTGGTCGCCGACGCGCAAATGATCGCGACAAAGAGATGAAAGAACTCCCAATCTCTCGCGACATCTGGCACGGCGATTGGAACTACATCCTCCACCCAACACCCAACACCCAACACCCGACACACCCGAACCCCACTGGACTGATTTACTACGGGCCCTTACTTCCCAATTGGACTGCGGCTGGGCTTGGTCGCGGTCAGGACAAACGCGCCGCCCGCGATCAGCAGGGCAATTGCTGACAACGCAAGCACCGCGCCGATGCGGATGTTGGGCAGCCCCTCGAAGAACACCGACCAAGGCAGCGGGCCCTTGACCGCCAATACTGTCACCACCAACTGGAACGCACCGGCAACCACGGACAGCGCGGCGATCAGGCGGTGTCGGGTTATCGCGAGCAGAATCATCAACGCCGTCGTAACCACCGCGAAGGCCCACGCAAGCCAGCTGAAATAGGCCACCTGCACCGAGGAGGTGCTTTCGGCAGCGGCGGCGGCGAGCGCGGTAAACGACAGCTCCGCGGCCGGGACGTTGGCTTGTGGCTGCGCCGGGACATACGTCCATGCCGGGCCGAGCAAGGCGACCCAGACCGCCGCGGCGCTCGCAATCGGGAGCATGCCGGCGGCGACACGGGTGATGACGCCGGACCTGGCCGGGGTGTGAACTGCGGTATCGATTGGACTCATGCGTTACGCCATCCTTTGGGGTGGTGACCGATGTGGTGGCGACGAAGATCGTCGTCATGGCGTTCAAGCATGGCGATACTGGATGCCGCGGCGGATCGGTCATATTGCGGAGCGCATACCGAGTTTGAGGGCGAATCCGTATCGAGATCGGTATTCCGACCGATTACCTGTTGTCGCCTACGTCACAGACTCGATTCACCAGCAGCGAAGTGACCCTGCCCTCGACGAAAGCGCAGCGAAATGACGACCACCGAAACACTGACCTCTCCGACCACCGATCCACCGCTGGTGGTCGTGTCGATTCGCAGCGAATCCAGCACGTGGCCGGTACTCAGCAAGGCAGCGGTGATCGGGGCAAGCATTCTGGCCGAACCACAGGCAGCCTGCGGAAAACAGCTATCGATGGGTGAAGCAGACAGCCGCTTCGACGACATCGATTATTCGGTTGCCGACTCCGGTGCGGTCGTCGTCGATGAAGCCGCGGCCTGGTTCGAGGCCACACCCAGCGAGCCCATACAAGCCGGTGATCACTTCCTGGTGCTGCTGGCGCTGCAATCGATCTCGAGCGACACCGACCGTGCACCGCTGCTGTTCTTCCGAAGCAAGTTCGCCGGAGTTCGCCATGCCTAGTCCGTCGACAGCAGCCAAGCGGGTGACCCTGTTCGTGACGCGACGCGGTGCCCAGCCGATGTTCACACCGACCGCCGCGGCTGGCGAGCTGAAGCCGCATCTGCTGGAAGCCGATAATTTGCGGGAAGCGGCGGTACTGACCAGCAGGCTGCGCCAGGAACCCGACGCAAGCACTCCGCTGGCCCTGCTTCGGATCGATACGAACGGAAAGCCCGAGTCCGCGAATCAGTCGGCGATCCCGTTCCCTGCGTCGCCGCGGTTGTTGGCAGGGCTGATCGCCGATGCCGTGACGACGGGCGTCGCCGACGGCGCGGTGATCCGCATCGCCGACAACCCACCGATTCCACATCAACTCCGCGCAGAGGTCGCTGCGCACCTCGAGCAGGCAGGCTTCAAGGTTTCGTTCTGCATCCCGGGCTGGGTGCTCGAGGACGAGGGCAGCCTCCGCTCAGCAGGTTGACGCACGGCCGGTCGGCGCGCTGGTGAGTCGGCGCCACGGTATCGCCCCGTCCCGAGATAGACTTGAGTGACAGGATTCGTCCATCGATGCACGTGTTCGCCGAGTTTGGGACGGCCAATGGCTGAAGTCGACCCGCTGGCCACCCAGCGCGCGCCCGCGGTAGATATTGCCGCCGAGTTGGCTGCCGAAGGATTCCAGGATGCACACGAGATTGCGCATGGCGG
>SEHB01000008.1 GCA_004143945.1 Lysobacteraceae bacterium | reverse complement strand
TCGGCTATATCCCGCCCGCCGAAGCCGAGGCAAACTACTACCGGCAACTCGCTGAGTCGCGGGTTGCGGAGACGGCGTGACTTAAACCAAACAGCCTCCACGAAAGCCGGGGCGGTTCACAGAGGTCAAGGACGAAGCATTCGTCGTGCTCGATGATTTCCATAAGAAACTTGAAAGATTCTTCGCCAGCATTGAATCAGACGCCGACACAAAGCTGGTGTACGAACGCCGCAAGAGGCAGTATGCCGATAGTGGCTACACCGCAAAAAATATCGTAACGCTCACCTTCATCACCAATAGCTTCGTTACGTGTATCCTCGATAAGCCTGTCGACGCGGTTGACTACTATGGCGTACTGCTGAAGAAGCACTCTGAGATACTATTCCAAGAGAATCATTCAATGTGGCCGTACCTGCTATCGGCCACAATCATGCGAGAAATCGAAAAGCTATGTGTTGGTGATGTCAGAGCATCGCTTTGGAAGTTCCGTTTCATTCTTGGAACACTAGTGCGAAGAAGCTTTGGTCGAATGCCAAGCTTGGCGAATGACAAGGTCCAGAGGGATTACGCTAGTAGGGCTATTGCGATCTGCCACGACACAAGCGCTTTTACCACACGATTGGCGCAGGCAGAGAAAAAGATCTCAGATGCCTTAATGAACGAGAGAGCTTCGTCCGGCGTCGACATTCGCAACGCGCACCAAGATCGGCGATTTGTGGACAAGCTTCTGTCCAGTTAATAGATGAGAAAGAGATAGCTAAGATCCGTGTGAAGTGGCCCGCCTGAAGCGCGGGCCACTTAGTTGGCGCGACGCCTACCCCCTGACCGTCATTACACAGTATCGAAACGAGGTGGTGAACCTGACCCAGTTTTCAACAAACATCGCACAATAACAAGGCATCAAGATCGAATCTTGATCGAGAAAAGCTGTCGCGCTCATAGCGGGTTAGAATCCACCTTTGACCCTCGCTCTGCTCTATTCATGGCCATTTCGATTCGGCTGCAAGCACACAATGAATGGCAATGTCATCTAGCCTTTCGAGACGAACACGAAGATCTCCGACTGTGAATGTCCCGCCAACCACACTGGGATCGATAACTCCATGTGCAACATCGTTTCTTTGTGTCGCCAATGAATTGAGGTCTTGCTTATGAACAGGCGACGGGAACTGCGTCCCATCGAGACAAAAAACCTGCCAAGCAATCTCCACATGCTCCGGTCTTACAGTACGCCCATCATACGGAATAGACTGCGCAGACGAGGCCGCACTCGTCATGTTCTCAAAGAACTCTGCGGCGCGACGCCAACGATTTAGCTTCTTGCCATCACCTAATGAGCCCAGCGTGTCGAAGAAATAAACAGACGCGGACGCAATGTTCTTTCGACGCTTCCTGCTGTTCGCAGCAATGACCCTGGTGGACAAATCCGTTAGGTACGCCTTCCAAAAACGCTCCACTGCCGCAGACATCCATACTAAAACGAGCGCTTTGTTCACCTTAACGTGCTCGCTATATCTTGAGTTCAGTGCGAGAGCGTCCAAGTGGACTAAAGAGTTGCGAATGACCTGCGCATCTTGCGAGAATTTTCCGTAACCGAAGTCCATTTACTTCAACTCAGGCTTGGCGCCACCTAAGAGCTGCTTGGCTCGATCAATACGACCCTGAAGCATCCTCTTTGTGTTGGTGCCACCGGTACTAAACTTCAAGAGATGCTTGTCTCGCAGCCAATTATTCGCAGGCTGAAATTTCCTTTTCTCCCGGTGAAGCAACAGCGCACCAGCCAACGCAGCTTCAGCAAGATTGAGAGGAGTGACTCCGTAGTTCTGCTTGAGAATTGGCCCGGTATTGACTTTCGCAAACTTTCTAATGGTGACGTCAAACTCGGAGCTCATCATTGAAACTTTTTCTGGCGCTTGATGATCACGCGCGTAGTCATTCAGAAAACGAGTTACCGCGCCATCAAAGGAATCGCTTCGATCCGCATAAGCAAAGATCTTAAGTACAAACTCCTCAAGCGTGCCGTCTTCCTTGTGACCTTCCTGAAGCTTAATTTGCTTCTGCAATCGACTGTCCGATGCAGCGCGCTCGAGGAAATCTGAGAGCGCTCCTTGAAATACACAAGCGCGAATTTCCTGAGGAGACAAAGCTATCCCGCCGGTATTCAACCTCTCAAAAGTATCAAAACGCACATCCAAGTCGGATTTATCGCTCAACGACGTCACCCGCAAAGCGCGCTTCGTCAGGTGCAATCGAATCGGCTCTGGAAGATCGTCAAAAGTCTTTCCATTGAAAAGCGATAGCTTCTCCAGCCCGGTCAGCTTAAGCCTTTCGTTCTTGGATATTGTTGACTTCAACTTTGCTGGGTCACCAAGGAAATGCACTAATGATGAAATGCGCTGTAGTCCGTCGACAAGCTCCCACGTACCATCTTTATTCGTTGCCATGAATATCGTCGGCACCGGCAAACCAAGCAGGACCGACTCGATGAGCTTCGATTCACGAGCCTCATCCCATCGGAATTTTCGCTGGTACTCTGGCGCCCGGTCGATTTCGCCCTCTTCAACCATGCGCACGAGCTCTCTAACGGTAACGTCAAAATTATCGACATCAACCTTCTTTCGCTGTGAGTCAAATTGAGAATTAATTTCGAAGTTCATTTAATTCCTTCTAGGAAACATTTCTACGGGAAAGAGCGTCATCAAGGAGTTACATATTCCGCCGATACTCTCCTCCCACGTCGTACAGCGCATGGCTGATCTGCCCGAGGCTATGCGTCTTCACCGCCTCCATCAACGCCGCAAACACATTCCGGCGCTCCCGCGCATTGTCCTGCAGGTAGCGCAACCCATGCCCATCGCGAACCAGCGGAGGCTCTTCGCCGGCTTCGGGCAGGTGCTCGTGTGACGTCTCGCCCGCAGGTGCCAAGCGATTGCGGTTCGCTTGGTACGCACGCACATTGTCGATCTGCTGGCCCTTCTCGTCCTCGGTGCTGCGGATCAGCTCGATCTCCGTGACGATGTCGCCGCCGTGCTCCTTCGGCAGGAAGGTGTTGACGCCGACCAGCGGCAGGCTGCCGTCGTGCTTCTTGTGTTCGTAGTAGAGGCTCTCCTCCTGGATCTTGCCGCGCTGGTACATCGTGTCCATCGCGCCGAGCACGCCGCCGCGCTCGCTGATCGCCTCGAACTCCTTGTACACCGCTTCCTCGACGAGGTCGGTGAGCTTGTCGACGATGAAGCTGCCCTGCCACGGGTTCTCGCAGAAGTTGAGGCCGAGTTCCTTGTTGATGATCATCTGGATCGCGACCGCGCGGCGCACGCTTTCCTCGGTCGGCGTGGTGATCGCCTCGTCGTAGGCGTTGGTGTGCAGGCTGTTGCAGTTGTCGAACAGCGCGTACAGCGCCTGCAGCGTGGTGCGGATGTCGTTGAACTGGATCTCCTGCGCGTGCAGCGAGCGGCCCGAGGTCTGGATGTGGTACTTCATCATTTGGCTGCGCTCGTTCGCGCCGTAGCGCTCGCGCATCGCGCGCGCCCAGATGCGCCGCGCGACGCGGCCGATTACGGTGTACTCGGGGTCCATGCCGTTGGAGAAGAAGAACGACAGGTTCGGCGCGAAGTCGTCGATCTTCATGCCGCGCGCGAGGTAGTACTCGACGATCGTGAAACCGTTGCTCAGCGTGAACGCGAGCTGCGAGATCGGGTTCGCGCCGGCTTCGGCGATGTGGTAGCCCGAAATCGACACCGAGTAGAAGTTGCGGACCTTCTGCTCGACGAAGAACTGCTGGATGTCGCCCATCATGCGCAGCGCGAACTCGGTCGAGAAGATGCAGGTGTTCTGCGCCTGGTCTTCCTTGAGGATGTCCGCCTGCACGGTGCCGCGCACGGTCGAGAGCGTGTGCGCCTTGATCTTGTCGTAGGTCTCCGCGTCGAGCACCTGGTCACCGGTGACGCCGAGCAGGCCGAGGCCGAGGCCGTCGTTGCCCTTCGGCAGCTCGCCCGCGTACTGCGGGCGCGCGCGGCCCTCGAACAGCTTCGCGATGCGCGCCTCGGCGACGCGCCAGCGCGCCTCGTCCTCGCGCAGGTACTTCTCGACCTGCTGGTCGATCGCGGTGTTCATGAACATCGCGAGGATCATCGGCGCGGGGCCGTTGATCGTCATCGACACCGAGGTCGTCGGCGCGCAGAGGTCGAAGCCGGAGTACAGCTTCTTCATGTCGTCGAGCGTCGGCACGTTGACGCCGGAGTTGCCGATCTTGCCGTAGATGTCCGGACGCGGCGCGGGGTCCTCGCCGTACAGCGTGACGCTGTCGAACGCAGTGGAAAGGCGCGCGGCCGGCAAGCCCTGGCTCAGGTAATGGAAGCGCCGGTTCGTGCGCTCGGGCGTGCCCTCGCCCGCGAACATGCGGATCGGGTCCTCGCCGGTGCGGCGGTACGGATAGACGCCGCCGGTGTAGGGGTAGTAGCCCGGCAGGTTCTCCTTCTTGAGGAACACCAGCAGCTCGCCCCAGCCCTTGTAGGTCGGCGCGGCGATCTTCGGGATCTTCTGGTGCGAGAGCGACTCGCGGTAGTTCTCGACGCGGATCGCCTTGCCGCGCACCTCGTATTCGGTGAACTCGTCGGTGATCGACTTCAGCCGCTGCGGCCACTCGCGCAGCAGGCGCAGCGCGTCGGACGACAGCGACTGCACCGCATCGTTGTAGCGCTGGCGCAGCGTGACGAGCGAGCGGTCGAGCGAAGCCGTGTTCGGGTCGCCCGCGCCGCGCTCCTCCTGCTCGCGTCGCAGTTCCCAGTTGAACTTCTGCTTGCGCCGATCGGTGCCACTGCGGCGATCCGGGCCGTTGAACTCCGCGTGGCCGTTCGAGGGCAGCATGAGGTCATCGGCGTCGTACAGCTCGAGCGCCTTCGGCAGCTTCGCGTCGTCGATTTCCTTCAGCGCCTCCCACAGCGACTGCGCGCGGTCAGCGACCTCGGCCTCGCGCTCGATCGCCCCGTTGATGCCGCGCCCCTGCTCCGCGATCTCGGCGAGGTAGCGCACGCGGCTGCCCGGGATCAGCACGGTGGCGCGCGGTTCCTTCAGCGAGGTGTCGATCTGCGGATCGAAATCGCAGTGCGGGGAAGAAAGGGGGTCAGGGTCATTCTTCCCCGCGACAAATTCGGTTCTGGTGGACGCATCGGGGGAATGGTGACTCTGCCCCCCTTTCTTCTTCTCGCGCAGCAGGCGGCACAGGTTCACGAACATCCACGAGACGCCCGGGTCGTTGAACTGGCTCGCAATCGTCGGGTAGACCGGGATGTCCTCGTCCTTGGTCTGGAACGCGACGCGGTTGCGCTTCCACTGCTTGCGCACGTCGCGCAGCGCGTCTTCCGCGCCGCGCTTGTCGAACTTGTTGAGCACCACGAGTTCGGCGAAGTCGAGCATGTCGATCTTCTCGAGCTGGCTCGCGGCGCCGTAGTCGCTGGTCATCACGTACATCGGGAAATCGACGAGGTCGACGATCTCCGAATCGCTCTGGCCGATGCCCGCGGTCTCGACGATCACGAGGTCGTAGGCCTGGCCCTTGAGGAACGCGACACAGTCCTTGAGCATCGCGTTCGTCGCGACGTGCTGGCGGCGCGTCGCCATCGAGCGCATGAACACGCGATGGTTGCGCAGCGAGTTCATGCGGATGCGGTCGCCGAGCAGCGCGCCGCCCGAGCGACGCCGCGTCGGGTCGACCGCAAGCACCGCGATGCGCATCTCGGGGAATGCGTGCAGGAAGCGCAGCAGCAATTCGTCGACGACCGAGGACTTGCCGGCGCCGCCGGTGCCGGTGATGCCGATGACCGGCGTGCGGCCACCCGCGAGCTGCCATTCCTTGCGCAGTCGCTCGAGCTGGTGCTCGTCGTGGCGGCCTTCCTCGATCACCGTGAGCGCATGGCCGACCGCAATCTCGTCGTCGATCTCGACTTGCGCCGGCGGTGAGGCGAGTGCGGACGCCTGGCCTTCGGTCCTCGCATCCGCCGCGCTGCGCGCACGCTTGACCACGTCCTCGATCATCGCGACGAGGCCGAGGTGCATGCCGTCGTTGGGATGGTAGATGCGCTCGACGCCGTAGGCTTCGAGTTCGCGGATTTCCTCGGGCGTGATCGTGCCGCCGCCGCCGCCGAACACGCGGATGTGGCCGGCCCCGCGCTCCTTCAGCATGTCGACCATGTACTTGAAGTACTCGACGTGGCCGCCCTGGTAGGACGACAGCGCGATCGCGTCGGCGTCTTCCTGCAGCGCGGCGCGCACGACGTCCTCGACCGAGCGGTTGTGGCCGAGGTGGATGACCTCGGCGCCCTGTGCCTGGATCAGGCGGCGCATGATGTTGATCGCGGCGTCGTGGCCGTCGAACAGGCTCGCAGCCGTGACGAAGCGCAGTGGCGCGCGTTCGGTGATGGCTTCGGCGGCGACGTGCGGGGCGGGTGAACTCATGGCGTATCCGGCGTGCGGGAGTCAGATCGCCCATTCTACGCGGCAGGCGCGCGGGATGCCTTGGGGCGAGGCGCGCTGTCGTGGGCAGGGGCGTCAGCGCCAAGTTCCTCGCCTGTTCGATCGGGACTGAAGTCCCTCCCACAAGATCGGCGACAGTCCGCGAGTCCTGTGGGAGGGGCTTCAGCCCCGAGCTCTTCGCCTGTTCGATCGGGACTGGAGTCCCTCCCACAAGATGGGCGCGAGTGCGCGAGCCTTGTCGGAGGGGCTTCAGCCCCGAGCTTTTCGCGCGACCCCGCGGAACGAACCGAGGTCGATCGGCGCGCAGAGAAAAGGCGCCGGCCGCGCTGCGCGCGTCCAGCCTACAAGGCTCCGTAGGCTGGACGACCGAAGGTCGGCCGGCGCTTTTCTCCGGGTTCCCTGCGTGGTTTCACGCAAACCCGTACGGCAGATTCGGCGAACTCACCACGCGATCACCGACGGTCTCGCCCTGCAGGAAGCGCAGCGCCGAATCGATGACCTCGGGCGCATCGAGGATGCGGTGGTGGCCAAGTCCCGTGGTCGTCAGCAGGCGCGCGCCGTGCCAGTGGCGCGCGTAGCGCTCGCCTTCGGCCCACGGCACTTCGCGGTCGCCGAGGTCGTGCACGATCAGCGCGGGTCGCGCGATGTGCGGCGCATGCAGGTGCGCCTGCAACGCGTCGGCACGCACCGGATGGGCGGCTTCGTATTCCTCGAACAGGCGCGCGCCGAGATGTTCGGCGAGGCCGACGAAGCGCGCGAAGCGCGAGGCCGCCGCATGCGGGTCGGCTGCGGGCGCGACGAGGATCGCGCGCCGTGCGGCCACGCCCTGCGAGAGCGCGAGCATCGTCGCCGCGCCACCGAGCGAGTGGCCGATGATCGCGGCCGCCTCGCCATGCCGGTGCGCGACCGCGGCGAGCGCGTGCGCGAAGTCCGGAAGATTCGATCGCCGCCCGCTGCTGCGGCCATGGCCGACCTGGTCGAACGCGACGACCGCATGGCCGCTCGCGCGCAACGCCGCGATCCACGGAACGAAACGCAGCGCGTGACTCGACCAGCCGTGTGCGAACAGGACGTACGGTTCGCGTGACGGATCGCCCCAGGTGTAGAGCGCGAGCCGCTCGCTGCCGTACGCAAAGTCGCTCATGCGCGCGCCTTGGTCTTCCGCGGCGACCGCGCGCTCGCGTGAACTCGCGAGCGGCGTGCAGAACA
This sequence comes from Lysobacteraceae bacterium, assembly GCA_004143945.1. Classification (GTDB taxonomy): domain Bacteria; phylum Pseudomonadota; class Gammaproteobacteria; order Xanthomonadales; family Rhodanobacteraceae; genus Dokdonella_A. Next base: position 217,033 of record SEHB01000008.1, on the reverse strand, counting down.
GTTCGTACGCGCGATGCAGCGTCGCGCGCGGGTGCAGCCAGCTGCCGAGCGCGAAGCGCGCGCGCAGCGCGAGCAGCCGATGGTTTCGAACGATCGTGCTATTCCTCGGGACAGCGGTGGTGGCCATGGCAACCTCGGGAAGCGTCAGGGGGATTGGGAGGCGAGCAGTCGCTCGAGTGCACGATCGGCGTGCACGCGCGCGGTCTCGGGTTCGAACAGCCGGATATCGGTGTGCAACGCGAGTGCGATGCCGAAGATCTCGAACGACATCTGCGCGGCATCGGTGTCGCTACGCAGATCGCCGATCTCGACCGCCATGTTGATCGCGCGCGAGGTCGCATCGCGCCAGCGCTGCATCAGCGCGACGACTGCATCGTGCAACGGGCCCGGGCGCGCATCGAATTCGCCGATGGCACCGTGGATCAGGCAGCCCTGGCGATTGTCGCGGACCCAGTCGAACCAGCCCTGCCCCATCGCCCGCACGCGCGCGAGTCCGCGCCGCGCACGCACCGCGGGGATCAGCACCGCTTCGCCGAAGCGCGTGGCGGCGCTCTCGAGCACCGCGAGCTGCAGGCCTTCGCGCGAACCGAAATGCGCGAACACGCCGCTCTTGGACATGCCGACCGCGTGCGCGAGGTCGCCGATCGACAGGCCTTCGAGTCCGTCGCGGCATGCGATCGCGTAGGCGCGGTCCACGATCAGCTCGCGCGTCGCGGCGCCCTTGGACGTGGTTGGCTGGATCGACATGGCGCTACAATAGCACGATCGTTCGTATTTTTGCACCCTGCGACGGGCGGGCATGCCACTGTCCCCGCCTGCGCGTCGGGTCTACACTACGCGCCGCGTTCCGCCGGCCCGCCGCGTGCAGTGCCGGTTTCCACAAGCCGTTCAACCCCTTGCGCCCATTCCGACCCGGTTCGCATTGCGCGGCCGCCGCGGGTGGGCTTTTTCGCGTCAGGAGTCGCCATGATTTTCGAAACCGTCGCCAACACCGGTCACGAGCAGGTCGTGTTCTGCCACAACAAGGACGCGGGCCTGAAGGCCATCATCGCGGTTCACAACAGCGTGCTCGGCCCGGCGCTCGGCGGCCTGCGCATGTGGCCGTACAAGAGCGAGGCGGAAGCGCTCAACGACGTGCTGCGCCTGTCGCGCGGCATGACCTACAAGAACGCGGTGGCCGGCCTCAACCTCGGCGGCGGCAAGGCGGTGATCATCGGCGACCCGTCCAAGGACAAGTCCGAAGCGCTGTTCCGCGCGTTCGGCCGCTTCGTCAACTCGCTCAACGGCCGCTACATCACGGCCGAGGACGTCGGCATCGACGTCAACGACATGGAGTGGGTGTTCCGCGAGACCGAATTCGTGACCGGCGTGCACCAGGTGCATGGCGGCTCGGGCGATCCCTCGCCGTTCACCGCATTCGGCACGCTGCAGGGCCTGATGGCCGCGCTGAACCACAAGTTCGGCAACGAGGACATCGGCAAGTACAGCTTCGCGGTGCAGGGTGCCGGCCACGTCGGCATGGAGTTCATCAAGCTGCTGCGCGAGCAGGGCGCGAAGGTGTTCGTCACCGACATCAACAAGGAGCTCGTGCAGAAGGCGGTCGACGAGCACGGCTGCACCGCGGTCGGCCTCGAGGAGATCTACGACGTCGACGCGGACGTCTACAGCCCCTGCGCGCTCGGCGGCACGCTCAACGAGGCGACGATCGACCGCATCAAGGCGAAGGTCATCTGCGGCGCCGCGAACAACCAGCTCGCGACCGACGCGATCGGCGACGAACTCGCGCGCCGCGGCGTGCTGTACGCGCCCGACTACGCGGTCAACGCGGGCGGCGTGATGAACGTCTCGCTCGAGATCGACGGCTACAACCGCGAACGCGCGATGCGCATGATGCGCACGATCTACTACAACCTCTCGCGCATCTTCCAGATCGCCGACCGCGACCAGATCCCGACCTACAAGGCGGCGGACCGCATGGCCGAGGAGCGCATCAGCGCGATCGGCAAGATCAAGCTGCCGACGATGGGCAACAACGGGCCGCGCTTCCTCGGGCGCATGCGCGGGCAGTGATGGTGGGGAATAGGGAATAGGGAATAGGGAGTAGAAAGGGCAAGAGCCTGGAGCCCTGCAGGTTCCGCGGGCCACGACGGTCCATTTGCCTTTACCATTCCCCATTCTCCATTCCCCATTCCCGGATCTCGCCCATGAAACCTTTCCCGCTCGGCGAAGACCTCGACCTCCTGCGCGAAAGCGTGCGCGCGTTCGCCGAGAAGGAGATCGCGCCGCGCGCCGACCTGATCGACCGGGACAACGCGTTCCCGGCCGATCTCTGGCGCAAGTTCGGCGAAATGGGGCTGCTCGGGCTCACGGTGTCGGGCGAGTACGGCGGGTCGGAGCTCGGCTACCTCGCGCACGTGGTCGCGATGGAGGAGATCTCGCGCGCCTCGGGTTCGGTCGGGCTTTCATACGGCGCGCACTCGAATCTCTGCGTCAACAACATCTTCCACAACGCGAACGAGGCACAGAAGCAGAAGTACCTGCCGAAGCTGTGCAGCGGCGAGTACGTCGGCGCGCTCGCGATGAGCGAACCCGGTGCGGGCTCGGACGTGGTCGGTTCGATGACCTGCCGCGCGGAACTGCGCGGCGACACCTGGGTCGCGAACGGCTCGAAGATGTGGATCACCAACGGCCCCGATGCGGACGTGCTGCTGGTCTACATGCGCACCGCGCATCGCCCCGCGGGTTCGCGCTGCATGACCGCGTTCCTCGTCGAGAAGGGCATGAAGGGCTTTTCGACCGCGCAGAAGCTCGACAAGCTCGGCATGCGCGGCTCCAACACCTGCGAACTCGTGTTCGACGACTGCGAGATCCCCGATGCGAACCGCGTTGGCGAGGTCAACGAAGGCGTGCGCGTGCTCATGAGCGGCCTCGACACCGAGCGCCTCGTGCTCTCGGGCGGACCGATCGGCCTGATGCAGGCCGCCGTCGACGCCGCCCTGCCCTACGTGCGCGAGCGCAAGCAGTTCAACGCGCCGATCGGCACGTTCGGGCTCATGCAGGGCAAGATCGCCGACATGTACACTGCGCTGCAGTCCTCGCGCGCCTATGCCTACCTCGTCGCGCAGAACTACGACGCGGGCATCAAGTCGCGCATCGACCCGGCCTCATGCCTGCTGCACGCATCGCAGTCGGCGGTGCAGGTCGCGCTCGAGGCGATCCAGGCGCTCGGCGGCAACGGCTACATCAACGAGTACCCGGCCGGCCGCATCCTGCGCGACGCCAAGCTCTACGAGATCGGTGCCGGCACCAACGAGATCCGCCGCATGCTGATCGGCCGCGAGCTGTTCCACGGCAAGTCCTGACGCGCGAAAAGACCTGCAGCACGCTGCACGTCGGGTGCGCGCCAGAAGCCAGGCCTGAACCACGGAGCACGCGGAGAAAGCATGGGCACGCTTTCCGGGAACGTGCCCGCTGCACCGCCGGCCTGACTGCCGGCACTCGAACCCGTTGCGCCCGCAACAGAATCCTGGCGCGCACGACGCATCGCGACCGACCAAGGCAAACCGCATGCTTTTTCACGGTGCGCTCCGTGTGCTCCGTGTTTGAATCGTTCCCCGCCACCTCCCAAGCGATGCAGCGCGCCACAGGCGCGCGCGGCCTCCCCGCAAGTTCGGCACTCGCGACGGCATTCCACTTCCCCGCAACCGGAGTACACTCGGGCGCAAGGGGAACCCGGATGGATCGATTGGACGGCCATCTCCACGATGCGGGCGCGGAACGCGGTGAAGAACTGCCGTGGAAGGTGCTCATCGTCGACGATGAGCCCGAAGTCCACGCGGTCACGCGCCTGGTGCTCGGCGGTTTCCGCTTCGAGGGCATACGGCTCGACTTCCTGAGCGCGCACAGCGCGGCCGAGGCGCGCAGCCTGCTGCGCCGGCACCCGGACATCGCGGTGCTGCTGCTCGATGTCGTCATGGAATCCGAACAGGCCGGGCTCGAACTCGTGCGCGACGTGCGCGAGGAACTCGCCAATCCGTTCGTGCGGATCGTGCTGCGCACCGGCCAGGCCGGCCAGGCGCCCGAGCACGAGGTGATCGCGGCCTACGACATCAACGATTACAAGGAAAAGACCGAGCTCACGGCCGCGCGCCTCGCGACGACGATGTACGCGGCGTTGCGCGCATACCGCGACATGCGCACGATCGAGGCGCACCGGCTCGGGCTCGAGGGCGTGCTGCGCGCATCCGCGCAGGTATTCGCGGGGCACGGCCCGCAGGATTTCGGGGCTTCGATGCTCGCGAGCCTTGGCGACCTGCTGATGCCCGAGCGCGGGATGCTGCAATGCGTGGTGAAGGACGACGCAGGCGCGGACGGCGCGCTGCGCATCGTCGCCGCGAGCGGCGTGTATGCCGATTCGGTGGGGCTGGACGCAACCGAGGTGCTGCGCGAACCGGTCCTCCAGGCCATGCGCACGGCGCTGCGCGAGCGGCAGAACGTGTTCGCGCCGAACCATTGCGTGCTGAAGTTCCGGGATACGCGCCGCAACGAGCGTCTCGTGTTCATCGGCGACGGATGCCGGCTGTCCGCGCTCGACCGCAAGCTGGTCGAACTGTTCTGCACGAATGCAGCGACTGCACTCGAGAACCTGCAGTTGAGCGGCGAGCTGCTGTCCTCGCAGCTCGAGATGGTCTACCTGCTCGCCGGCGCGGCGGAAACGCGCTCGCAGGAAACCGCCAACCACGTTCACCGCGTCGGCCTGCTCGCGGAGATGCTCGGGCATGCGCTGGGCCTCGATCGCGGCTACAGCGAAATGCTGCGCAGCGCCGCGCCGCTGCACGACATCGGCAAGATCGGCATTCCCGACACGATCCTCGCCAAGCCCGGCGCGCACACCGAGGAGGAGATGGCGGTGATGCGCACGCACGCGGAGATCGGCGCACGCCTGCTCGGCAATTCGGAGCGCCCGGTGATCAAGCTCGCGGCCGAGATCGCGGCGAGCCACCACGAGAACTGGGATGGCAGCGGCTATCCGCGCGGCCTCGCGGCCGAGTCGATCCCGGTCAGCGGGCGCATCACGATGGTCGCGGACGTGTTCGACGCACTCGGCAGCCGGCGCTGCTACAAGGAGCCCTGGCCCGAAGCGGAAATCCGCAGCTTCATGCTGTCGCAGCGCGGCCGCAAGTTCGACCCCGCGATCGTCGACCTGCTGATCGAGCGCTGGGACGACGCGATGCGGTTGCGGGAAGAGCTGCCTGATTGATACCGATCAACTGCCGCTGCGCCGACCATCCCATGTGGGAAGGGCCTTAGCCCCGAGCTTTTAGCCTGACCCATCGGGACTGAAGTCCCTCCCACAAGATTCGGCGCAAGTCCGGAGTCTTGTGGGAGGGGCTTCAGCCCCGAGCTCTTCGCCCGATCCATCGGGACTGAAGTCCCTCCCACAAGATCGGCGCACGTGCGCGAGCCTTGTGGGAGGGGCTTCAGCCCCGAGCTCTTCGCCCGATCCATCGGGACTGAAGTCACTCCCACAAGATAGGCGCAAGTCCGCGAGCCTCGTGGGAGGGGCTTCAGCCCCGAGCTCTTCACATGATCGATCGGAGTCTTGTGGGAGGGGCTTCAGCCCCGAGCTCTTCGCCCGATCCATCGGGACTGAAGTCCCTCCCACAAGATCGGCGCACGTGCGCGAGCCTTGTGGGAGGGGCTTCAGCCCCGAGCTTTTCGCCCGATCCATCGGGACTGAAGTCCCACCCACAAGATCGGCGCACGTGCGCGAGCCTCGTGGGAGGGGCTTCAGCCCCGAGCGCTTTGCCAGCTCCATCGCGATTGAGGTGCGCGAGGTGCAGCGCGCATCAACCTCGATTCTCCCCATCGATCCAGATCGCATCCCAGAATGGATAATCAGCGACTCGACGGACCAGGCCCGCGCGAACCGGATTGCGCACGATGTAGCGCGCACACGCGAGCACGTCTTCTTCGCTGCGAAGTGCATGGTCATGAAACCCCTCGGCCCAGACCGATCCGTCGCATGCGCGCTCGGCATTCACCGCAAGAGCCGTACGTGCCTTGAGACGTCCCACGACTGTGCCCAGGGATTCCGATGCCCCGAGCTGCAACAGGCCGTGCCAATGATCCGGCATCAAGACCCAGCACGTCAGGCGCGAATCGCGCCACAGCTCGGGACGCATCAATGTCCGTACTGCCGCACTGCCGAGCGCCCAGTGATCGAATAGGCGGGTCCGCCCGATGGTCGTGAACGTGACCAGATAGACCTGCCCGTCAGCACTGTATCTGCCGCGGCGCAAGCGCGCGCTGCCCTCTTGTCCGCGTGTTCGAATCGCCATGGCGAAATCATCGCGGTGGTCGTCGCCGCAGCACCAGCGCGCAACGGGCACGCCGGGTGTAGGAAAACCTCGACTGATACAGCACCGCGCGCGCTCCATCGGGGCGGAAGTCCCTCCCACACGATGGGCGCGAGTGCGCGCGCCTTGTGGGAGGGGCTTCAGCCCCGAGCTCCTCGCCTGTTCGATCGGCACTGAAGTCCCTCCCACAAGATAGGCGCAAGTGCGCGAGCCTGGTGGAAGGGGCTTCAGCCCCGAGCTCCTCGCCTGTTCGATCGGGACTGAAGTCCCTCCCACAAGATAGGCGCAAGTGCGCGAGCCTTGTGGGAAGGGCTTCAGCCCCGAGCTCTTCGCCCGATCCATCGGGACCGAAGTCCCTCCCACAAGATAGGCGCGAGTGCGCGAGCCTTATGGGAGGGGCTGCAGCCCCGAGCTCTTCGCTTGTTCGATCGGGACTGAAGTCCCTCCCACAAGATAGGCGCGAGTGCGCGAGCCTTGTGGGAGAGGCTTCAGCCCCGAGCTCCTCGCCTGTTCGATCGGGACCGAAGTCCCTCCCACACGATGGGCGCGAGTGCGCGAGCCTTGTGGGAGTGGCTTCAGCCCCGTGCTCTTCGCATGATCGATCGGGACTGAAGTCCCTCCCACAAGATGGGCGCCAAGGCTGCGAGTCTTGTGGGAGGGGCTTCAGCCCCGAGCTCTTCGCCCGATCCATCGGGACTGAAGTCCCTCCCACAAGATGGGCGCCAAGGCTGCGAGTCTTGTGGGAGGGGCTTCAGCCCCGAGCTTTTCGCCTGTTCGATCGGGACTGAAGTCCCTCCCACAAGATGGGCGCGAGTGCGCGAGCCTTGTGGGAAGGGCTTCAGTCCCGAGCTCTTCGCATGATCCATCGGGACTGAAGTCCCTCCCACAAGATGGGCGCGAGTGCGCGAGCCTTGTGGGAGGGGCTTCAGCCCCGAGCTCTCTGCCGAGCCATCGGGCTACGCCTGCGCACTCGGCAACCGCTCCGGAAACCGGATGTGGAACCGCGTGCCCTGCCCCGGCGTGCTTTCGCATTCGATGCTGCCGCCGAGCACCTGGGTCACCAGCGTGTAGACGATGTGCATGCCCAGTCCCGAACCGCCTTGCCCGCGTTGCGTCGTGTAGAACGGCTCGTAGATGCGTGCGCGCACCGCGTCGTCCATGCCGCGGCCGTTGTCGGCGTACTCGAGCAGGATCTCGCCGTCCCCGCGCCGCACGCGCAACACGATGCTGCCCGCGACGCCGGGCGCGAAGCCGTGCACGAGCGAATTCATCACGAGATTCGTGATGACCTGGTACAGCGCTCCGGGCGCGGTCTCGACGACGATCCCCGGCGGGCAGTCGATTTCGATCCGGTGCGGCATCTTGCGCAGCGACGGACCGAGCGTGGTCAGGATCTCGTCGAGGCTCGCGCCGAGGTCGACCACGCGGCGATCTTCGGTCGACTGGTCGACCGCGATGCGCTTGAAGCTGCGCACGAGCCGGTCGGCGCGCTGCAGGTTGCGCAGGATCAGGTCGGAACTCTCCGACGCGGTCGACGCGAACGCCTCGACCACTTCGTCCGGCACTTCACCGCGTTGGACCAGCGCGAGCAACCGCTGCGCCTCCTCGCGCAGGTGCGAAGCCGCGGTCACGCCGATCCCGAGCGGCGTGTTGATCTCGTGCGCGATGCCCGCGACCATGCCGCCGAGCGAGGCGAGCTTCTCCGATTCGAACAGCTGACGCTGCGCCTGCGTCAGGCGCTCGAGCGTCGTGCGCAGCTCGACGTTCGCATTCTGCAGCGCGGCCGTGCGCTGCTCGACGCGCGACTCGAGCTGCTCGTTGAGCACGCGCAGCGCGGCGAGCGCATGGTTCAGCGCGGTGATGTCGGAGGTGGTGCCCGTCATGCGCAACGCGCGCCCGCCCTCGTCGCGCTGCACGACGCGCCCGCGCGTGAGCAGCCAGGCCCACTGCCCGTTGCGGTCGAGCGTGCGGTAACTCGCCTCGAACGACGAGGCGTTGCCGCGCAGGTGGTCGCGCATCGAGCGCTCGAAGCGCGGCAGGTCGTCCGGATGCACGCTGCGGCGCAGGTCGGCCACGCTGTAATCGCCTGCCAGGTGGGTGACCTCGAGATGGTCGAGCTGGTTTTCGCGGTGCACGCTGCCGGTCGCGATGTCCGCGTCCCAGAGTTCGCTGCCGCTGCCCCAGAGCGCCAGCTTGAGGCGCTCCTCGCTGAGCCGGATCGCCTCCTGGTGTGCGCGCCGCTCGCGCAGGTTCGCGCGCAGCCGCAGGCCCACCAGCAATGCGAGCGCGAGCAGCGCGAGTGCGTACATCGCGCGCGCGGCCGGTGATGCCCACGGCGCGGTCTGCACGTCGATGTCGACGAGCGCGGGCGCACTCCACTCGCCGCCCGCGCGTCGCGCGCGCACCGACAGCGCGTACCGGCCCGGCGCGAGGTCGGTGTAGGTCGCGAGGCGGCGCGTCGAGGGCGTTTCGATCCAGCGCGTGTCGTGCGGGTCGAGCCGGTACGCGTACAGGACCGACGCGGGATCGGCGAACGCGAGCGCGCTGAATTCGAACGTCACGTTGTCCTGGTCGTGCGCGAGCGTGACCGAACGCGCGCGCAGCAGGCTGCGCGCGAGCGGCGAGGCCGGGTCGCGCCACGCGGGCAGCACCGGGACGTTGCGCAGCAGCAGCCCGGTCACCAGCGGCTGCGGCGTCGGGGGTGCGGTGACCGCGCCCGGATCGAACAGCGTGAAGCCGTCGAGGCCGCCGAATGCGACACGGCCATCGGGCAGGCGCGCGACGGAATTGAGCCAGTAACCACCTTCCTGGGTGCCGTCCTGCGCGCCGAAGTTGAGGATCGCGCCATCGCGATCGATGCGGCTGATGCCGGCTGTCGTGCTGGCCCAGACATGGCCGTGCGCGTCCTCGTGCAGCGCTCCGATCGCGTTGGCCGCGAGGCCCGCGCGCACGTCGATGACCTGGAAGCGCGCGCTGCCATCCGCCTGCACGATGCGCCGGTTGATGCCGCCGCCCTGGGTGCCGACCCAGAGTTCGCCGCGGCTGTCCTCGAGCAGGGTCGAGATCGAATTGCTCGACAGCGAATCCGGATCGTTCGCGCGCGCGACGAAGCGCTCGAAACGTCCGCTCGCGCGATCGTAGCGCTGCAACCCGCCGCGCGTGCCCATCCACAGCTCGCCCGTGCGCGTCTCCATGACCTGGCTGACCGAGTTGTCGCCGATGCTGGACGGATCGGCCGGGTCGTGGCGATGGTGGCGAAAACCCGTGCAGCCCGCGCATCGTTCATCGACGCCGCGATCGAGCGTGTACACCCAGAGCGTGCCCTCGCTGTCCTCGAACGCGCCGACCAGCGTGTCGGATGCGAGGCTTTGCGGATCACCCGGCTGATGGCGGAAGTGTTCGAACCGGCTGCCATCGGGCAGCATGCGGTCGAGTCCGCCGCCGCTCGTCGCGATCCACAGGCTGCCGTCGCGCGAGCGCATGAGGTTGCGCACGTAGTCGTGCCCGAGGCTGTCGCTGCGCAGCGGATCGTGTGCGTGGCGCTCGAGCACGCCGCGCGCGGGATCGATGCGCACGAGCCCGCCACCGTCGCCGAGGCCGACCCAGAGCGTGCCGTCCGCGTTCGCGAGCAATCCGGGCACCGTGCGCGTCGGCAGCGTGCGCGGATCGCCGGGCACGTTGCGCACGCGCCCGAACGCACGCGTGCGCGGATCGTGCACGCTGAAGCCGTTGGTCCACGAACCGACCACCAGCAAGCCGTCGCGATCCTCGAACAGCGTCCACAGGCGGTTCGAGGCGATGCCGTCGTCGCGCGCGGGATCGTGGCGGAACGGCTCGAACGCGCCCGAGGCGGTATCCATGCGCGCGAGACCGCGCGCGTCACCCGCGATCCACAACGCGCCCGCTCGATCGAACAGCAGTCCGCGCACCGCATCGTCGTGCAGGCTGTCATTGCCGGCCTGGTAGTGCGCGACGAACGTTCCGTCGGCGCGCAGCCGGTACAGCCCGTTGCCGGAGGTACCGATCCACCAGTCCTGGTCGGGACCCAGCGCGAGCGCGTAGACGTCGAGCGGCAGTTCCGGATCGACGCGGACTTCCTCGAAACGCAGCGTGGCCGGATCGAACTGCCAGAGTCCATCCACGGTGCCGAGCAGCAGCCGGCCGTCGGGCAGTTCCAGCATGCGACGCACGGTGCGCAAGGCCGGCCGCTCGCCGAGGCCCGAGTCGTGGAAGGTCGAATCCGCGGGCTGGAACCACTGCAGGCGCCCGGCCGCACTCGCGATCCAGAGCCGTCCGCTGCGCGTACGCAGCAACGCGCCGACGTTGTCCGACGCGAGCGCATCGCTGCGCGCGGAATCGGCACGCCACGACGTGAAGCGATCGAGATCCGCGTCGTAACGGTTGAGGCCCCCGGCGAGCGTCGCGATCCAGAGGCTGCCGTCGCCGTTCGCGACGAGCGCCGAGACATGGCTGTCCGACAACGACCACGGGTCGTTGCGATCATGCCGATGCACCTTGAACTCGTAGCCGTCGAAGCGTGCGAGTCCGTCTTGCGTGCCGATCCAGAGGAAGCCCGCGGCGTCCTGCGTGATCGCGCGCGCGCTAACCTGCGGCAGGCCGTCGCGCGTGCTCAACGTGCGGAAACGCGTGTACTCGACGCCCGATGGCGCCGGCGCCGCATCCGCGCGCTGCGCGCCGACCGCACACAGCAGCGCGAGCAGCCAGCCTGCGATCCGCCCCATCCCGATCCCCCCGCGCGTCACCGCCCGGACACTATCCCGCTCGCGCCGATGCGGCAAGGCGTGCGCGTGCCGCGATGCGATCGCCGACGCGGGGAGGTCGCGTCTGCGCAGGGCGGCGCCGTTTGCCGCATCGCAACAGCCCGGCGCATAATGACCGTCGTACCTGCCGTCCTGTGCCAGCACGGCGCCCGCCCCATTTCGTGGAGGTTTCCATGTCCGATGTCGTCATCGTCGGTGCCAAGCGCACCGCGATCGGTTCCTTCCTCGGCCAGTTCACCGGCGTGCCGACGCCGACGCTCGGCGCCACCGCGATCCGTGCCGCGCTCGAACAATCGGGCGTCGACGGCGCCGACGTGTCCGAAGTGATCATGGGTTGCGTGTTGCCGGCCAACCTCGGCCAGGCGCCCGCGCGGCAGGCCGCGCTCGCAGCCGGACTTCCGAACGGCACCGGCTGCACCACGATCAACAAGGTGTGCGGATCGGGCATGAAGGCGATCATGCTCGGGCACGACCTGATCAAGGCGGGTTCCGCCGCGGTCGTCGTCGCCGGCGGCATGGAGTCGATGTCGAACGCGCCGCACATGATCCCGAACTCGCGCACCGGCAATCGCTACGGCGCATTCGAGGCGGTCGACCACATGGCTTGGGACGGCCTGACCAACCCCTACGACGGCAAGGCGATGGGCGTGTTCGCCGAAAGCTGCGCCGACAAGTACGCGTTCACGCGCGAGGAGCAGGACGCGTACGCGATCGAGTCGGTCAAGCGCGCGCAGGCCGCGATCGCGTCGGGCGCGTTCGCCGACGAGATCGTCCCGGTCAAGGTCGCCACGCGCAAGGGCGAGGTCGAGTACGCGACCGACGAGCAGCCCGGCAAGTCCGACCCGTCCAAGGTGCCGACGCTCAAGCCCGCGTTCCGCAAAGAGAACGGCACGATCACCGCGGCCAGCTCGTCGAGCATTTCCGACGGCGCCGCGGCGACCGTGCTGATCGGTGCCGACGAGGCCGCCAGGCGCGGGCTCGAGCCACTCGCGCGCATCGTCGCCCACTCGACCCAGTCGCAGGAACCGGAATGGTTCACGACCGCGCCGATCGGCGCGTTGCAGAAGGTACTCGCCAAGGCTGGCTGGAGCGTCGAGGACGTCGACCTGTTCGAGGTCAACGAGGCGTTCGCGGTGGTCGCGATGGCGCCGATGCGCGAGCTCGGCATCCCGCATGCCAAGCTCAATGTCAACGGCGGCGCGACCGCGCTCGGCCATCCGATCGGCGCGAGCGGCGCGCGCCTCGTGGTGACGCTGATCCACGCGCTGAAGGCACGCGGCGGCAAGCGTGGCGTCGCCAGCCTCTGCATCGGCGGCGGCGAGGCGACCGCGCTCGCGATTGAGCTGATGTAACGCGTCTGCAGTATGCTTGACCGGCTGCGGGCCCTCGTCCGCAGGTACTTCACCATCATGGGAGAGGGATGCGATGAACAAGACCACTTTGATGCAGTTCGCACTCGGCATCACGCTCGCCACCGGTCTGGTTGCCTGCAGCGACAGGTCGCAGCAGTCGGCGCAGGAAGCGGCCGACAAGGCTGCCGAAGCCACCAAGCAGGCGGCCGCGGATGCGCAGGCTGCGGCGCAGAAGGCCGCCGATGCGACCGCCGAAGCGGCGCGCAAGGCGTCCGACGCCGCGCAGCAGGCCGCGCAGAACACCGGCGACGCGATCTCGCAGCAGGCGAACGAAGCGGCCGCGGCGTCGGCCGAAGCCGCCGATACTGCGAAGGCCAAGGCCGACCAGGCCGTCGACGCGACGAAGGACGCCGCCAAGGAAGCGTGGGACGCGACCAAGGCCGCCGGCAATGAAGTCAAGGAAGGCGCGAAGGAAGTCGGGCATGACGTCGCCGATACCGCGCGCGAGGCGAAGGACGCCGCGAAGGAAGCGGTCAAGGAGTAACCGACGCCGCGCGCGATACGCGCAACGCATCGAGCAGACGGCCGCCTTGCGCGGCCGTTTGCATTTCCGGCCTCCCGATGCAGCGCAAGGCGCGGGCCTCGTGGAAGGGCTTCAGCCCCGAGCACCTCGCTCGATCGATCGGGACTGAAGTCCCTCCCACAAGACACCGACTGACAGCATCCAAAGCGCTGGCACGCTGGTCAGGTGGCCATGCTGTCGCGGCGGCCATGCTGTTGCGGTGGCCATGCTGTTGTGGGAGGGGCTTTAGCCCCGAGCTCCTCGCACGCGCAATCGGAACTGAAGTCCCTCCCACAAGACAGCGACTGACAGCATCGAAAGCGCTGGCACGCTGGTCGGGTGGCCATGCTGTTGCGGCGGCCATGCTGTTGTGGGAGGGGCTTTAGCCCCGAGCTCTTCGCACGCGTTGCACGGCGCCACACGCTGGCCCCACTGCGCGCGCTGTGCTTTCATGCGGTGATTCCCTCCCCGCCTGAATGCCCATGCCCGCCATCCGATCGCAACTCGACGCCCGCTCCCCGGACTTCCAGGCCAACGCGGCGCAGCTGCGCGCCGCCGTCGAGGCCCTGCGCGGCGAGATGGCGAAGGCCGCGCTCGGCGGAGGCGACAAGGCGCGTGCGAAGCACACCGAACGCGGCAAGCTGCTGCCGCGCGAGCGCATCCGCGCACTGCTCGATCCGGGCTCGCCGTTCCTCGAACTGTCGCCGCTCGCCGCGCACGGGCTGTACGACGGTGCCGCACCCTGCGCGGGACTGATCACCGGCATCGGTCGGGTGCACGGCACCGAAGTGCTCGTGATCGCGAACGACGCGACCGTCAAGGGCGGCACCTACTTCCCGATGACGGTGAAGAAACATCTGCGCGCGCAGGAAGTCGCGCTCGAGAACCGCCTGCCCTGCGTCTATCTCGTCGACTCCGGCGGCGCGTTCCTGCCGCTGCAGGACGAGGTGTTCCCCGACAAGGAACACTTCGGTCGCATCTTCTACAACCAGGCGCGCATGAGCGCGCTCGGCATCCCGCAGGTCGCGGTCGTGATGGGCTCGTGCACCGCGGGCGGCGCCTACGTGCCCGCGATGAGCGACGAGACGATCATCGTGCGCGAACAGGGCACGATCTTCCTCGGGGGCCCGCCGCTCGTGAAGGCCGCGACCGGCGAAGTCGTCGATGCCGAGACGCTCGGCGGCGCCGAGGTGCACACCTCGATCTCGGGCGTCGCCGACCATTTCGCCGAGAACGATGCGCACGCGCTCGACATCGCGCGCTCGATCGTCGCGCACCTCAACCGCAGCAAGCAGATGTCGCTCGCGCTGGCCGAGCCGCGCGAGCCGCTGTACGCGGCGGAAGAACTCTACGGCTGCGTGCCGCGCGACACGCGCATCCCGTTCGACATCCGCGAAGTGATCGCACGCATCGTCGACGGCTCCGAGCTGCAGGAGTTCAAGGCGCGCTACGGCAAGACGCTCGTGACGGGGTTCGCGCGCATCCACGGCTACCCGGTCGGCATCGTCGCGAACAACGGCATCCTGTTCGCGGAAAGCGCGCTCAAGGGCGCGCACTTCATCGAGTTGTGCAATCAGCGCAACGTGCCGCTGGTGTTCCTGCAGAACATCACGGGCTTCATGGTCGGTCGCAAGTACGAGCAGGCCGGCATCGCGAAGGACGGCGCGAAGATGGTGACCGCAGTCGCCTGCTCGCACGTGCCCAAGTTCACGGTCGTGATCGGCGGCAGCTTCGGCGCGGGCAACTACGCGATGTGCGGCCGCGGCTACCAGCCGCGCTTCCTCTGGATGTGGCCGAACGCGCGCATCAGCGTGATGGGCGGCGAACAGGCCGCGAGCGTGCTCGCGACCGTGCGCCGCGACGGGCTCGAAGCCGCCGGCAAGACCTGGTCGAAGGAAGAGGAAGACGCATTCAAGGCGCCGATCCGCGAGCAGTACGAACACCAGGGCCATCCCTACTACGCGACCGCGCGGCTCTGGGACGACGGCATCATCGACCCGATCGACACGCGCCGCGTCGCGCGAAGAGCTCGGGGCTGAAGCCCCTCCCACAACCCACGGGCGTCGGGCTCTTGTGGGAGGGACTTCAGTCCCGATCGACCGCGCGAAGAGCTCGGGGCTGAAGCCCCTCCCACAAGTCTTGCGACCGACGGGCGCTTGCAAACATTTCGTTATCGATCAAAATGTTAACGCGCAAAGCGTGCGCTGCTTCGCAGGTTCAGCATGTACTCGGGGACTACGCTCGGGGTCCCCTGAAGCGGAGTGCGTGACGATGGCCATATTCAATCAATCCTCCTCCTCGAAGAAGGACGCACAGGCGTTCGCGGCGGAACCCGTGCATCCGCAGCCGGCCAGGGAGGCTCCGCCGATCACCGATTACGCGACGCCGGCACCACCGCAGCCGTCCTATCGCGCGGCCGAGCGCGCCGACGCCAAGGAATCCCTGATCGCGTCGGACATCACGATCGAAGGCAAGATCGAGGGTTCCGGCCACGTGCGCATCGCGGGCCGGTTCAAGGGCGACGTCAACGTGCAGGGCGACCTCACGATCGAGCGCGACGCGAAGTTGAACGGCGGCGTGCGCGCGAAGAAGGTCACGCTCGCGGGCGAGCTCGAAGGCAACATCGAGGCCGCCTCCCAGGTCGAACTGCAGCAGGGCGGCGTGCTCGTCGGCGACCTCAAGGCCGGCTCGCTGACCGTCGCCGCGGGCTCGCGCATGCGCGGGCAGGTCGAGTTCGGCTGGGAAGACAAGGCCGCCGCGAAGACCGAGCGACGCACGGAGAGCGCAAGCGCATGAGCACGACGCGGTCGGGTTTCGCCGGGGTCACGCGCGTCTGCCCGCACTGCAAGGCGACGATCCTCGCGAACTCGGCCGTGTGTCCATCCTGCAAGCATCACCTGCGCTTCGACGGGAACGCGAAGCGCGGTCCCGCGAGCACCGCGTTGCGCGTCGAAGGCACGGTCGCGCGACCCGCTGACGCCGAGTCGTGGGAATACTCGATGGTGCTGTCGATCCGAAACGAACGCGGCGAGGAGATCGACCGCAAGCTCGTCGGCGTCGGCGCGATGCGGCCGGGCGAGCAACGCACGTTCTCGCTCGCGGTCGAGATCCACGGCGCGTAGGAGCCCACCCTGTGGGCGATCCGCGCTGTGAACCGGTTGCGCGTCAGTCCGCCGCGCCGACGAAGGCGATGCCGGGTTCCTTCATGAGCACGAGTTCCTCCGCGCTGGTCGGGTGGATCGCGAGCGTGTCGTCGAAGTCGCGCTTGCACGCGCCCGCCTTCATCGCGACCGCGAAGCCCTGCAGGATCTCGTCGACCTCGCGTCCGAACAGGTGGATGCCGATCACGCGCTGGTCCTCGCCGACGCAGACGAGTTTCATCAGCGTGCGGTCCTCGCGCCCCGCGAGCGCGTTGCGCATCGGACGAAAGCGGGTGCGGTAGACGTGCACCGCATCGCCGTGCCGGCGCCGCGCTTCTTCCTCGCCGAGCCCGATCGACGCGATCGGCGGATGCGAGAACACGACGGTCGGCACCTGCTCCGCATCGAGTCGCGCATCGGGCATCCCGCCGAACAGGCGATCGGCGAGCCGACGCCCGGCGGCGACCGCGACCGGCGTCAGCGCAGGTGCCGGCGTCACGTCGCCGACGGCGTGCAGGCCGGGCACGTTGGTGTCCTGCCAGGCGTCGACGATGACGCGGCGCTTGCCGTCGAGCGCGACGCCGGCTCCTTCGAGGCCGAAACCCGAGCTCGCGGGATGGCGACCGGTCGCCCAGATCAGCTCGTCGAACGGCCCGGCGTCGGCGCCGCCCTCGAGCCGCACGCGGTATCCCGCAGCATCGCGCGTCGCGCCCACGATGTTCGTGCGCAGCCGCATCGCGATGCCATGCGCGGCCATCGACGCGGTCAGTTCCGAGGTGGTCTCGGCATCGAAGTCGCCGAGCACGCGATTGCCGCGCACGAACAGGCTGACCTCTGAGCCGAGCCCGTGCAGCACGCCCGCGAGTTCGACGCCGATGTAGCCGCCGCCGACGATCGCGACGCGCGCGGGCGCGGCGCGCAGTTCGAAGAAGCCATCGGAGTCGATCCCCAGTCCCGAACCCGGCAGCGGCGGTCGCGACGGACGCGAGCCGGTCGCCACCAGCACGTGGCGCGCCGCATAGGCGCGACCGCCGGCTTCGACGCGATCGGGCGCGGCCAGGTGCGCGCGTTCGGTGATCCATTCGACGCCGACTTCGGCGAAGCGTCGCTCGTAGCTCGCATGGATGTTGCGGATGTAGGCCTCGCGGCGCTCGACGAACGCGGCCCAGTCGAACGGCTTCGGCGCCGCGCAGAGTCCGAGTTCGCTCGCGATCGCCTGCGCGCCCGCGAGCTCGGCCGCGATCCACATCGCCTTCTTCGGCACGCAGCCGACGTTGACGCAGGTGCCACCGAGCGCGCCCGGGTCGAACAACGTCACGCGCGCGCCATGCAGCGCCGCGCGCACCGCGGTCGCGATGCCACCGGAGCCCGCACCGATGACGACGAGGTCGCGCGCGGCCGGCGTCGTCACGGCGCAACCGATGAACGTGCGGCGATCGGCACCGACAGTTCGCTCGGCCGCTCGGCATCATGATGGAGCGTGACGGTCACCGTGCGTGCGTCCTTGATCGACTCTTCCGCGACGACGCCGCCCGCGTTCCAGTTCTTCTCCGCATACATCGAGTTGACCGGTCCGATCATGAGGCGCAGGCGGCTGCCCTTGCCGATACGGCGCGAATTGAACGCGAAATCATCGAACACGTAGCGTTCGACCGCACCGGGTTCGACCGGCTCGGCCTTGCGCGGGCCGTTGCGGTAGCGCGCGCGGATCGCGTCGCTCGCGAGGTAGACGACACGACCGTCGGGCAGGACTTCGTGCACGACCACGGAGATGTCGGTGTCCGGCTGGTCGATCGAGAGCCACGCGGTGAGGCGGAACCGGCCCGCGATGTCGGTGTCCTCGGCCATCGGCGGCGTGTGGTAGAACAGCGCCTTGCCCGCGGCATTTAGCGCACCACGCTGGTCGACGAGGCCCGCATCGTTGTCCACCGGTTCCCATTCGGCGGAGCGCAGGTCGCGCGGGTCGCTCACGTACCGGTCCGGCGCACCTTCACCTGCGCGGTCACGCCTGAGGTCGCCCGACGCGAACACGTCGTTCGCGCGCGACGCGACCGAATCGAGGTACCACGCGTCGCGCCGCGCGGTCACCGCATCGAGCGACGGCGCGTAGCGCCATGCCTCTTCGCCGGTGACGTACCACGCGACGCGGTCCTTGAGGAATGCCGGCTTCTCGCCACCCTTGAGGGTCCAGTCGTACCACGCCTTGTGCAGCGCGTTCATGTCGAGCAGCGACGCCTGGCCGAACACGAGGCCGCCGACCTCGGCCTTCGGCGTGCGCGTGCCGGCGTGGTCCCACGGGCCGATCACGAGGTAGTGGCGCGCCTTCGCTGCGTCGCCCGCGTTGCGCACGTGGCCGTCGTAGTAGGCGAGCGCGCCGGGCTGGTCGCCGTCGTAGTGCCCCGTGATCGAAAGGATCGGCAGGTCGATCTTCGCCATCTCGCGGTCGCTCGGGCTGAAGCTGTCCCAGTACGCATCCTGCACCGGATGCGCGACCCATTGCCGGAACGTCGCCGAGGGCATGCCGACCCAGCGGTCGAGTTCGGCGAACGGCGCGCCGGCCTCGTACCAGCGTCGCACCTGCGCGCTCCAGAACGCCGAGTCGCCGAAGATCTGCTGCTGGCTCGCGCGGCCGCCGACCAGCGTGAGCCACTGGATCGAATACGGGTAGAACATGTTGTGCTGTTTCGGAAAATCGGTGCCGGGCCGGGGCGAGGCGACCGGCACGATCGTCGCGAGATGCGGCGGGAATTCCTTCGCGGTCGCCCACTGGTTGTAGCCCGCGTAGGAACCGCCCCACATCGTGACCTTGCCGTTGCAGTACGACTGCTTCGCGAGCCACTCGACGATGTCGTGGCCGTCCTTCGCCTCCTGCAGCAGTGGCGTGAAGCGTCCTTCCGAATTGCCGCGCCCGCGCACGTCGACGGTCAGGAACACGTAGCCGTTCGCGGCGAAGTACATGCCGCGGTCGTGGTAACCCTGCGAGATGTAGGGCGTCAGCGTGAACACGCAGGGCAGCGCCGCAGCCTGGTCGCGCGGCTTGTACAGCGTCGCATTGAGGCGCACGCCGTCGCGCATCGGAATCGCGACGCCCCACTGGAATTCGACCGTACCACCCTTGGGTTCCTCCGCTGCGAGGCCGCCGGCGCCGAGCGCGACGAGAAGGAATGCGAGGGCGCGCGCGCCGTGCGATCGGATCATGAAGGGACCTCGCTGGTCGGAAGGGTCATGAGAAGCGCGCCGGATCGAACGGCGCGAGGTCGAGCACGGGCGCGCGGTCGCAAACGAGGTCGGCGACGAGTTGCCCGGTCGCGGCCGACATCGTCACGCCGAGCATGCCGTGTCCGGTCGCGAGCACGAGGTTGTCGATGCGCGGAGCGCGGCCGAGGATCGGCAGGTCGTCGGGCGTCATCGGGCGCCAGCCGTACCATTCCTCGACGAGTTCGGGGCCTTCGGGCTCGTGCAGGAATTCGGCTGCGCCGCGGCGCAGCGCATCGAGACGCGTGCGGTTGAGCGTCGTGTCGTAGCCCGCGAATTCCATCGTGCTGCCGAGTCGGAAACCCGACGACCACGCGGTCACGCAGACGGCCGGCTCCTTCAGCGTCAGCGGGATGCGCGGGCACAGCGCGGGGCGCGTGTAGGTGATCGAATAGCCCTTGCCGGGCTGGATCGGCATGCGCAGGCCGAGCTCGCGCGCGAAGCCCGGCGACCATGCGCCGGTCGCGAGCACGATCTCGCGCCCCGCATGTGGACCTTGCGAGGTCGCGACTTCGGTGATGCGGCTGCCGTCGCGCACGAAGCCTTCGACGCGCACGCCTTCCTCGATGCGCCCGCCCGTCTCGCGCACGACGCGCGCGAGTTCGGCCACGAAGCGGTCCGGGCGCAGCGAGGCGTCGTGAGGATGGAACAGGCCGCCGACGACGCCGGGTTTCAGAGCGGGTTCGAGCGCGAGCGTGGCGCGTCCGTCGAGCACATCGACATCGACGCCGAACTCCGCGAGGCGCGCATACATGGCCCGCGAGTGCTCGAAGTTGCGTTCGTCACGATAGACATTGAGCGTTCCCCCGGTTTCGAACTCGCACGCGAGGCCCTCGACTTGCACGAGCTCCTCGATCAATGCACGCGAATACAGCAGCAGCGGCGCCTTCACGCGCGTCGTCGCGAGGTAGTCGCGCAGGTTGCAGCGGCGCGCGAACGCGAGCAGCCACTGCAGCAGCATCGGATCGGGTCGCGGCCGTATGCGCAACGGCGCGGCGGGCTTGAACAGCCAGCGCAGGGCCATTGCGATCGTGCCGGGCGCGGCCAGCGGCGCGGAATGGCTCGGCGTGAGCGTGCCGCAGTTGCCGTGCGAGCTCGCGCAGCCGGGCGTGCCCTGCTCGAGCACGGTCACGCCACGGCCGGCCCGCAACAGGTAAAGCGCGCAGGCCAGGCCCACCACGCCCCCGCCGACTACCAGCACGTCGGATCGTCGATTCGTCATGAACGCCGATTGTACGGCCGCGCGCCGCTCGTGTTCGATCGGGCGCGGCGGTGCGTTTCAGGTCCACAAACGGAGCAACGCGATGACACGCCTGTCCTGCACCCTGCTCGCTGCCTGCCTTGCAGCACCGCTCGCCCATGCGGCCACGACCTGCGTCGACTCCGCCGCCGGCATCGCCGCGGCACTCGACGCGGCCGAGGCGAACGGCGAAGACGACGACATCCGCATCGTCGCGGGCCACTACGCGCTGCCCGCGGCACTCGTGCATTCGACGCACGAAGCGTTCGCGCTGCGCCTGTCGGGCGGATGGGCGGCCGGCTGCAGCACGCGCGCGGGCACCGCGACCACGCTTGACGGCGGCGGCAGCCATCGCGTGCTGCAGGTGACCTCCGACGCGACCGGCGACCTCGAGATCACCGACCTCGTGTTCTCGGGCGGCTGGAACGACGCGGCGACCGCGGGCGGCGCGCTCGCGGTCGAGACCGCGTCGCGTGACGTGCTGATCGAGCGCAACCTGTTCGCGGGCAACGAAGACACCCATCAGGGCGGCGCAGCGCGCATCGCGGTCAGTACTGCCGACAGCGTGGTCCGGCTGCGCAACAACATCGTGGTCGGCAACAGCGCGCCGGAAGGTGCGGGCCTTGTCGTGAACGCGGGCATCGGCGATGCGTGGATCGTCAACAACACGGTCATCGCCAACAGCACGAACGTGCCGGGCGCGCTTTGCGCGGGCCTGTGCGTGTTCGGCGGCTCCGCGTTCACGCTGTCCAACAACATCCTCTGGAACAACCCCGCGGGCGACCTGCACATCGGGACCACCGGTACCACCACCCTGCTGCACAACGACATCGGCTCGATCAGCGGTGGCGCGCCGGGTCCGGGCAGCGTCGGCAACCTCGACGTCGAACCCGGTTTCGGCCCCGGCCTGTTCAACCTTCGCCTCGCAGCCGATTCGCCGTTGGTCGACGCGGGCCTCGATGCGGCGCCGGGCGGCATCGGCGCCCTCGACTACGGCCGCATGCCGCGCCTGCAGGACGCGCACGTCGACATCGGCGCGTACGAGTTCAGTGACGCGATCTTCAGCGACGGCTTCGACGTGTCGCCTTGACGCGCGCGCGCCGCGATCGGCGCAGTCGCGACGTATTTCCGTCATCCGCCATCGCGCGTGCAGCACGGCGCCTCGTCGGCGTGCGCGAGCGCGGTCAACGCGCGCGTCTTTCGCTGCGACAGATGCAGCCTTGGCTCCAGCGCCGCTGAGCAACGCGGCGCCCCGCACGGCGTTCCCGTTCCGGCGCGCCGGAATGGTCCGCACCTGCGCGCCACGCGTATTCATGTTGCGCATTCTGTTGCCGATGGAACCATTGCCGTCGCGGCTGCGGCCCTTCGCTTCGCGAGCCTCGGCGCCTCCCGTGCTGGCACCAAAGATGCAGCGGTGTCGAAGCAACCTCGGCTACCTGCGGACATCCCGATGAAGGTTTCGACCAACGAACTGCTGCTCGCACTGCGCGCCCCGAACTCGGGCTGGCTCGCCGCCCTGGTCTGCGCACTCGACGAAGCCCTGCAGGACTCCGATTTCGGCGAGCCGCAGCGCGCGCTGGTGCGCGGCCTGCTCGACGCGGGCTCGGTTCCGCACCCGGTCGCGGTGGCCGCGAACGAGCGCCTGACCCGTTTCGAAGAAGCGGTGCGCGACCTGCACTCGCTGTTCGTGCCCGAGGACGCCGCGCCGCCGGTCGAAGCCACGGCGCGTCCGAAATTGACACTGTGTGGCGGCATCGGCTGACGCCGCGCGGGCGCAACGCCGCCCGCAGAAACGGACCGGGCGCCGTTCATCGCCCGGATCCGACCGCCGGGCGCCCCTGTGCGGAACGCCCACCGACCCGCCCGACCCGTTGACAGCACCACGCGCGTCGGCGAGCTTGGCGCCATGACATCGTCGCGGTTCCCACTGACGCTCGTGCTGACTTGCGCAGCCACGCTGCTGCTCGCTTCCTGCGGCTCCGCACCGCGGCGCGCCCAGGCGCCACTCGTCGCCGGCACCCCTCGCGCGGATGCAGCGAACGCGGTGCTGTTCCGCGCGATGTCTCTTGTCGGAACGCCGTACCGCTACGGCGGCAACACGCCCGACGGCGGCTTCGACTGCAGCGGCCTCGTCGGTTACGTGTTCCGCGACGCCGCCGGCGTCACGCTCCCGCGCAGCTCGGCCGCGATGAGCGAACTCGGCGAGCGCAAGCTCGCCGGCGACACGCTGCAGTCAGGCGACCTCGTGTTCTTCCGCGCCCACCGCAGCGTCAGCCACGTCGGCATCTACGTCGGCGAACGCCGCTTCGTGCACGCCCCGAACAGCGGCGGCACCGTCCGCCTCGACAGCCTCGACGGCCCCTGGTGGCGCGAGCACTTCGTGTTCGGGAAGCGGGTGCTTTGAACGCGCGGCCTTTCAGTGCTCATGCCCCCCGCTCCCATGCGCATGGCGATGGGCGATTTCTTCCGGGGTGGCGTCGCGGACGTCGGTGATCTCGACGTCGAACTGCAGGGTCTTGCCGGCGAGCGGGTGGTTGAGGTCGACGTCGATGACGCTCGAGCCGATCTTGTGCACGACGACCATGCGCGGGCCGGCTTCGCGCGTGTTGAGCACGGTGCTGTCGCCCGGGCGCAGGTTGTCGGCGTCCTGGAAGTATTTCTTCGGCACGCGCTGCGTGAAGTTCGCACGCCACTCCCCGTAGCCATCGGCCGGGGCGACGCTGACTTCGAAGCGTTCGCCGGTGCTGCGACCGAGCAGCGCATTCTCGAGTCCCGCGATGATGTTGCCGTGGCCGACCAGGATCGTGAGCGGTTCGCCGCGCTCGCGCGAGGAATCGACCGGCTCGCTGCCGCCGTCGGTGACCGTGTAGTGGAACGACACCACCTTGTTCTGCTCGACCTTCACCTGCAACTCCATGCGGAAAAAAGCGCGCGAGATTAGCAGGTTGCGGCGGGCGCGTCATGTCGGAAGCTGAATCGACGACGCAACGCTGACGGCGGCCGCCGATCCGGCGACAATCGGGCCGATGGCCGCAAGAGACCCCCGCATGCCGCTCGCGTCGACCCGTCGCCGATTCCTTGCACGCGCCCTGCTCGCGGCTACTGCTCCACTGCTCGCGCGCGCGGCCGCATCGCCCGCGCGGACAGGCTACTCCGATGCATTCGTCGTCGACGGCCTCGGGGGCCCGGGGCGCGCATCCGGCAAGCCCGGCCCGGAACTCGACGCGCGCGACCTCGCCGACGTGCGCGCCTCCGGCATCGATGCAGCCAATGTCACGGTCGGCAGCGTCGGCAGCTACGCGAACGACCATGCCGAGGCGCTGCGCAGCATCGCGTTCTGGGACGCGCAGGTCGCCGCGCATCCGCAGGTGCTGCTGAAGTTCTCGCGCTTCGCCGACCTCGACGCGGCCCGGCGCAGCCGCAGGCTCGCGCTCATCTACGGCTTCCAGGACACCACGGCGTTCGGCGAAGACCTCGGGCGTGTCGAGCAGTACCACCGCCTCGGCGTGCGCATCGTCCAGCTCACCTACAACCGCCGCAATCTCGTCGGCGACGGCTGCCTCGAAGCGGGCAACGCGGGGCTCAGCCGCTTCGGGCACGAACTGCTCGAGCGGCTCGACGCGCATCGCATGCTCACCGACCTCAGCCATTGCGGCCAGCGCACGACCGACGAGGCGATCGCGCGCAGCAGCGGCGTCGTCGCGATCACGCACACCGGTTGCGCCGCGCTCGCGGACCTTCCGCGCAACAAGCCCGACGCGACGCTGCGCAGGCTCGCGGACCGCGGCGGCGTGGTCGGCATCTACCTGATGCCATACCTGCGCACCGCGGGCCAGCCGATGGCCTCGGACGTGATCGCCCACGTCGAGCATGCGCTCAAGGTCTGCGGCGAGGACCACGTCGGCATCGGCACCGACAATCCGATCGGTGCGGTGGATGCCGACGCGCACTACAAGGCGGAGTTCGCGAAGGAGATCGCGAAGCGGCGCGCGCTCGGCATCTCTGCGCCCGGGGAGCGGCCCGACGTCTATACGTTCGTGCCCGACCTCAACACGCCGCGCCGGTTCGAGACGCTCGCCGCGCTGCTGGCGGCGCGCGGCCACGCCGACCGCGTCATCGCGAAAGTGCTCGGCGGCAACTTCAAGCGCCTGTTCGAGCAGGCCTGGGCCTGAGCTTCAGCCGGCAGCCCGGATCGTTCGGCTATGCTCGGCGGTCACCAGACAGGGGAATGCCGCCGCATGCACGAGACGGACGAACGGTCGATCGCCCGGCGCATCGGCGCGCGCTTCCGCCGGCGCGGGCAACGCCACTACGCGAGCAGCAAGCTGCGTTTCGATCCCGCATTCGCCGCGACCGCGGGCTTGCTGCTCGAGGCCGAAGGCGCGCCGCTGCTCGACGTCGGCTGCGGACTCGGGTTGCTCGGCCAGTACCTGCGCGAGCGCGGCTGGCGCGGCTCCTATCTCGGCGTCGACTTCGACGCCTCGAAGGTCTACGCCGCGCGCGAGGCCGCGCAGTCGATCACGCCCGCGCTCGCATTCGAAACCGGCGATGCGCGTCGCGGGCTGCCCGCGGCGAGTGGCCATGTGGCATTGCTCGACGTGCTGCACTACCTCGAACGCGCGGACCAGCAGGTGCTGCTGCGCGAACTCGCCGCGCGCGTCGCGCCCGGCGCGATGCTGATCCTGCGCAACGTGTTGCGCGCACCCGGATGGCGGTTCCGACTCACCGTCCTCGAAGAGCACCTGCTCTACGCATCGCGCTGGATGCGCAGCCCTGCGCTGCATTTCCCGGACCGCGCCGAAGTCGAGTCACCGCTGCGCGAAGCGGGGCTCGACGTCGACGTGCGCCCGCTCTGGGGCGACACGCCGTTCAACAGCTTCCTGCTCGTCGCGCGCCGACCTCGTTCGTAGCGCCGCGCACGCAGACGCGCAAGGATTGAAACACGGAGCACGCGAAGGAGAGCCGAATACGGCCTGCAGCGCGCGCATCGGGCAAGCCGGCACGCACCCGGCAGCACGACGACGGAACCCTGCTGCTTCCTCCGTGTGGTCCGTGTGCTCCGTGTTTCACTCTTTCCTGCGAAGGCCCCGGGCTTCCATCCACTGCACGCGGGACGATCAGGTATGGGCACGGTTGCGCGTGCGGCGCATGCGCTGGTGGAGTTCGGCGCGCAGCTGCGCGAGGTCGCGCGCGTGCGCGCGGCGCGCGTCCGCGTCGCGGGCGCCGGGATCGAGCGCGGCGCGGAACGCGCAGAAGTCGGCGTAAGCCTTGCGCACGGGGCGCAGCCGGCGCAGCAGCAGTTCGAGCATGATCGCGTCGTCGAGCAAGCCGATCACCTCGACATCGTCCGGGATCAGGTCGTCGGGATCGCTGAAGTAGACCAGCGTGCCGATCACGTCCGCGCGCTCGGGCTCGGCGAGCGACCACGCATCGTCCTCGAGCATCAGGATCAGGCGTTGCACCTCGACCAGGCGGCGCTGCACGTAGCTCGGCACGTTGCCGGCGCAGAGGTGGTCGAGCGCGTACTTCGCCGCATCGATGACCTCCGACTCGTCCGCGCATCGGCTCGCCGCGCACGCGCGCTCGAGCGCAGCCTCGAATCGCGCGATGTCGGAGGGTTCCAGTTCGAGCGTGATGCGCATGGACGGCGAAGCGTAGCGAACGCGCGCGGCCGCGTCACGCTCGCCGGGGCGCCGGGACCTCCCGCGGCGGCGGGGGATTGCCAAACCACCGCGTGATCGCGCAATTTGCATGTTTCGCGAAACCAGGACGCAGGCATGGGCTCCCCGCACCCTCGCATCACGCTCGTCGGCGGCGGCCTCGTCGGCGCCCTGCTCGCCACGCTGCTCGCGCAACGCGGCTTCGAAGTCGACGTGTTCGAACGCCGGCCCGACCCGCGCAGGGCCGGCTATGCGGGCGGGCGCTCGATCAACCTCGCGCTGGCCGAACGCGGTCTGCACGGCCTGCGCCTCGCGGGACTCACCGAAGAGGTGATGCGGCTCGCGGTCATGATGCGCGGGCGCATGGTGCACCATCGCGACGGCCGAACCGAACTGCTGCGCTACGGGCGCGACGACAGCGAGGTGATCTGGTCGATCAGCCGCGGCCGCCTCAACATCGCGCTGATCGATGCCGCAGAACGCGCGGGCGCGCGCTTCCATTTCGACCGCCGGCTCGCGTCGGCCGAGTTCGGCGAGGGCGTGCGCCTGCGTTTCGAGGATGAAACCGCCGGCACCGCGCACCTGCACGAAGCCGCGTTCGCGATCGGCGCCGACGGCGCGGGCTCGGCGCTGCGCGCCGCGATGGACGCGGTTTCGCCGCTCGGAGAACGCATCGAGGAACTCGGGCACGGCTACAAGGAACTCGAGATCCCGCCCGCGTCGGCGGGCGATGGCCCCGCGCCCGCCGACGTCCGCTTCGCGATCGAACCGAACGCGCTGCACATCTGGCCGCGCGGCAACTACATGTGCATCGCGCTGCCGAATGCCGAGGGCAGTTTCACCGTGACCCTGTTCATGCCGAGCCGGGGACAACCGGGCTTCGACACCGTCGCGACGCCCGCGCAGGCGCGCGCATTGTTCGAGCGCGATTTCGCCGATGCGCTGCCGCTGATCCCCGCACTCGAGCAGGACTACGCGGCGAATCCGGTCGGCGTGCTCGCGACGCTCTACCTCGACCGCTGGCACCTCGACCGCCGCGCGCTGCTCGTCGGCGACGCAGCGCACGCGATCGTGCCGTTCCATGGCCAGGGCATGAACTGCGGCTTCGAGGACGCGGTCGAACTCGCCGACCTGCTCGTGGCCCACGACGACGACCTGGGGTGGACCTTCGCCGAGTTCGAGCGCAGGCGCCGGCCGAACGCCGAGGCGATCGCGGCGATGGCGCTCGAGAACTACGTCGAGATGCGCGATTCGGTCGCCGATGCGGGCTTCCTGCTGCGACGCGAACTCGGGCGCGTGCTCGCCGAACGCCATCCGGACCGCTTCATGCCGCGCTATTCGATGGTCACGTTCACGCGCATGCCGTATGCGCAGGCGTTCGCGCGCGGAGCGGTGCAGGACGGCCTGTTGCGCGAGCTCACGTCCGGACGCGACGCACTCGCCGAGGTCGACCTCGCGCTCGCCGACGCGCGCGTGCGCGAGCGCCTGACGCCGCTCGCCTGAGCCACGATGCGATCGACCGCGACGGAAAGCGGGACCGACGCGCACCGGCGACGAGCGTTCGAACTCCTGCGCGAGGCCCTCGACGTCGACGAAACCGCGCGCGCCGCATTCATCGAACGGCACGCCGCGGGTGATGCCTCGCTCGCCGACGACGTGCGCGAACTGCTCGCGGGCAACCGCACCAACCTGCTCGACGAGGATGCGTCCGCGCTCGCGGCGCGCCTCGTGGAAGCCGCGGCGGCGGATGCGCTGCCCGGCGGCGCGCGCATGGGTGCCTGGCGCGTGGTGACACCGATCGGCAGCGGCGGCATGGGCACGGTGTACCTCGCCGAACGCGACGGCGACGGCTACGTGCAGCGCGGCGCATTGAAGCGCATCAAGCGCGGCATGGATTCGGACGCGGTGCTCGAACGCTTCCGGCGCGAGCGGCAGATCCTGTCGCGCCTCGACCATCCGAACATCGCACGCCTGCTCGACGGCGGCATCGCCGACGACGGTCGCCCGTTCCTCGTCATGGAGTACGTGGAAGGGATGCCGCTCGCGACCTGGTCGGCGCAGGCCGGCATCGGGCCACGCGTCGAGCTCGTGCTCGCGCTGTGCGCGGCGGTCGCGCATGCGCACCATCGTCTCGTCGTGCATCGCGACATCAAGCCCGCGAACGTGCTGGTCGCGGCGGACGGCTCGCCGCGCCTGCTGGATTTCGGCATCGCACGGCTGCTCGAGGCGGACACCGGTGACGCGACCGCGACGGCCGCGCGCTTCGTCACGCGCGCCTACGCGGCGCCCGAGCAACTGCAGGGCCTCGCGGTGACGACCGCGACCGACATCTTCCAGCTCGGCGCCCTGCTGCTCGAGCTGCTCGGCGGAACGCGGCTTGCCGGAACGTCCGGCGCGACGACGCAGGGGACCACGGCCGGCGGTCGGACGTCCGTCGCGAAGGCGCTGCGCGGCGACATCGGCGTCGTCGTGGCGCGCGCGACCGACGCCGACCCTGCGCGCCGCTATGCGACGGTCGAGGCGTTCGCGGACGACATCCGCCGATGGCGCGACGGCCTGCCCGTGCTCGCGCGCCCGGACAGCCTCGGCTATCGCCTGCGCCGCTACGTCGCGCGCCATCGCTGGCTCGTCGCGGCCAGCGCGCTCGCGCTGATCGCCGTCGTCGGCGGCGCCGCCGCTGCGTTGTGGCAGGCGCGCGCAGCGGCGGCGCAGGAGCGCATCGCGCTCGATCGCGCGGAAGCCGCCGAGCGCGTCAAGCGTTTCATGATCGACCTGTTCCAGGCGCCCGATCCCGCCCATGCCCGCGGCGCGATGCCGCGCGCGGACGAACTGCTCGACCGCGGCGCCGCGCAGATCGCCACTGCGCTCGCGGGTGAACCGCGCATGCAGGCCGAACTCTACGAGACGATCGCGCTGAGCTACATGGGCCTCGGCCGGTTCGACGCCGGCGTTGCGTTGCTCGAACGCGCGCGCGAAGGCCTCGCAGGGAGCGAGGATCGCATGCTCGCCGCGCGCATCCAGACCCGCCTCGGCGCGGGCCAGGCCGAGCTTGGCCGCTACGCGGACGCGCTCGCCTCGCTCGAACGCGCGTCGCGGCTGCATGCGTCGACGCGGCAACGCGATCGCATGGACGACGCACGCGTCGAGAGCATCCGCGGCTGGGTCCTGCGCGACCTCGGGCGCTACGAGGAATCCGCCGCGGCATTGCGCCGCTCGCTGTCGCTCGCGCAGTCGGTGCCCGGCGAGATGAATCCGGCCGCGTTGCGCGCGCTGAACAACCTCGCCTACACGTTGCAGCTGGCCGGCCACGAGCAGGCTTCGGTCGAGGCGTACGAGCGCGTCGTCAGCTGGTACGCGGCGCACGAATCGTCCGACAGCCAGGCACGTCTCTGGGCCGAGTACACCTTCGCGCGCGCCCTGCGCGAATTCGGCCAACCGGCGCGCGCGATCGAGATCCTCGAGCGCATCCGCCCGACGCTGCGCAAGGTGGTCGGCGACGCGCATGCCGACCTCGCCGGCCTCGACATCGCGCTCGGCCTCGCGCGCATGGACCGCGCGGACCCCGACGGCCCCGCGCTGGTCGCGGATGCGGTCGCGCGCAGCCATCGCGCGACGCCGCAGCGGAACATGCTGTGGGCGCAGGCCGAGTTCGCGCGCGCCGAAGCGGCGCAGCACGTCGGCAACGAAGGCGACGCGATCGCCGGCTATGCCGCCGCGCGCGACGCGTTCGCCGGGCTCGCCGGCGCGGACCATCCCGGCGCGCGCGAGTGCATGCGACGGCTCACCGCCCTCGCGGCGCGCGACGCCGATGCCGCCGATTGACGACGCCCGCCGCGTGCGGCGATGCTCGGGCTCGCGCCGCGGCGCAGGGACGCCATGATCGATAGCCCGACCGAATTGCTGGATGCCGCCGGGCGCGGCGACGAGCAGGCGCAGGGACGACTGTTCTCGCTGCTCTACGAGGAGCTGCGCCGTTGCGCGCATCGCCAGCTCGGCGGCCGTGGCGAAACGCTCTCGACCACGGCGCTCGTGCACGAAACCTTCGTCAAGCTGGTCGCGGCGGACGGTTTGCGGCTCGAAAGCCGGCGTCATTTCATGGCGCTCGCCGCGCGCGCGATGCGCCAGCTGCTGGTCGACCACGCGCGCCGCGCGGGCGCCGAAAAGCGCGGCGGCGGTGCGGCGTTCGTCACGCTCGACGACCGCGTACCGGATGGGCCGCCCGAAGCGGTCGAGGTGCTCGCGCTCGATCGCGCGCTGGCCGAACTCGAACGCATCGATGCGCGCGCCGCGCGCGTGGTGCAGTTGCACTTCTTCGGCGGCCTCAGCTTCGTCGCGATCGCCGAACTCGAGGGCCTGAACGAACGCACGATCAAGCGCGACTGGCAGGCCGCGCGCCTTCTGCTCGCGTCCTCGATCGGCCCCGCAGCGGGCGCCTGCTGAACGCCGCGAGGCGCCATGCGGCTGCCTGCCGCGCCAATGTCCCGATCCATCGCGCGCCTGCGTACTTCGACACACGCCATCCATTGTCGAGGTCCCCATGTCCCTGCGCGAGTTTCCGCTGCCCTCCCTGTTGGCCCTGCTCGTCCTGTCGGCTTGCGCCGCGAATGCACGCGCGGAGGACGACCAGGTCGATCCCGCATTCGCGGCCACGAGCAACTGGGGGCCCGGCTGGGACCGACTCGATTTCGGCAGCCTCGACGAGACCGCGGTGGCGGTCGCGCGCAGCGGCGATGGTGGCTTCATCGTGTGCCATTCCGTGCCGGGAGGCGCCGCGGGCGCGCGAATCGGCCTGTACAAGCTCGACGCGCGCGGGCGCCGGCTCGCGAGCGGCTTCGGCACCAGCGGCCACGTGCTGAAGGACGCGTTCCTCTCGTCGGTTACGGACATGACCGTCGACGGATCCGGCCGCATCATCGTCGTCGGAAACACCCCGGGACCCGCCGGCATCGAGGATTTCGGCGTCGTGCGCTTCCTGGCGGACGGCAGCGACGACCCCTCGTTCGCGGGCGACGGTGGCACCGGCGACGGATTCGACGACACGTCGGGTGCGATCGACGTGTTCTACCGCGACCGGCCGATGTCGGTGATCGCCGAACCCGACGGCCGCATCGTCGTCGCCGGCAGCGTGTTCGCGCAGGACGACTCGGACGTCCGCTGGGGCATGATCCGCTTCAACGCGGACGGCTCGCGTGATGCGCGCGTGGCCGGCCGCTTCGCGGCTGGGCAGAAGGCGATCGGCAGCCGCGTCCTGCGCATCGCGGACGGCCACTACGTGGTCGCGGGCAGTTCGCTGATCGCGGCCAACGATACCGATTTCGGTGCGCGCATCGTCGCGCCCGGATTCACCGTCGACTCGGGCTACTCGGACGCCGCGACGTTCGCGTTCGACGTCCCCGCAGGTGACGGCTCGATCTACGACTACCTGTCCGACGTCGCGGCGGTGGATCCCTGGACCCTCGTGCTCGCGGGCGTCGCGAGCACGAAGACAGCGGTGAACCGCATCCGCGTGTTGCCCGGTGGCGGCGGCGCGCCCGCGACGCTCGCGCTCGACGCCGGCTTCGTCGGTGGCGGCGTCGCGAGCTTCCTGCACAACTACGTGTCGCCACTCGACATCACCGGTACGAATGGCGCCTACGGCACCGCCGCGACGCGCGTCGCGCTGCGCAGTGACGGCAGCATCGTGCTGAGCGGTCGCTTCAAGGACACGACCGAGGACCGCTGGTACGGGATCGTCACGCGCCTGCACGCCGACGGCACCGGCGACGATGCGTTCGGGCCGCTGGTACCGACGCAGTTCTACGAAGCACCGACGAGCGCGGGCCCCGGCAGCAGCGACACAGGATTCGCCGACGTCCTCATCGACGCGGGCCGCCCGGTGCTCGTGGGCACCTCGCTCGACAGCCTCGGCGACACCGACGGCGTGATCATGCGGCTGCAGTCGGATCTGCTGTTCACCGATTCATTCGACTGAACAGCACGTCCCGGCCATGGCGGGCGTGCGCGCGCGCCTGCCGCATGGTGTTGCCGCGTGCATCCCGCTAGCATGCGCGCGGCATGCCGAACTCCGACCTCCACGAACGCCCCGCCCTGCTCCAAGCGCGCGCGCTCACGTTCGCGCGCAACGACGAGCCCGTGTTCGGTCCGCTCGATTTCGTCCTCCATGGCGGCGAAGTCGTGCTCATCGAAGGCGACAACGGCGCCGGCAAGACGACGCTGCTGCGCGTGCTGTCGGGCCTGCTCGCGCCGACCTCGGGCGAGATCACGCTGCGCGGCGAGCCGCTGACGCTCGCGCGTCTGTCGCCGCAGGTCGCGCTGCTCTCGCACCAGTCCGGCCTCAAGCGTGAACTCACCGCGATCGAGAACCTGCGCTTCGCGGCAGGGCTGCTCGGCGTGCGCAGCGGCCTGTCGCCGACGAGCGCGCTCGCGGGCGTCGGGCTCGACGGCTACGCCGATGTCCCGGTGCGGCAGCTCTCGGCCGGACAACGCAAGCGCGTCGCGCTCGCGCGCGTGCTGCTCGCGCCGGTCGGACTGTGGCTGCTCGACGAGCCGTACGCGAACCTCGATCTCGAAGGCATCCGGCTCGTCAACCGATTGCTCGAAAACCATGCGAACCGCGGCGGCTCGGCCTTGATCACCTCGCACGGCGCCTATGCGTATACGTCGGGGACGCCGCGCAGGATCCCGTTGCGGCCCGGAGCCGCGAATCGGCAACCGGGAATCGACAATCTCCTGAATGCAGGCGCCGAACCTTCCGGAGCCATGCAATGAAGGCGGGATCCACGCTCGGCGCGTGCGCCGCACTGGTCCGGCGTGACCTCACGCTGGTCTGGCGCCGGCGTGGCGATGCGGCGAATCCGATCCTGTTCGCGCTGATCGTCGTCGCGCTGTTCCCGCTCGCGATCGGACCAGAGCCCGAACAGCTGCGGCGCATCGCCGCGGGCGTGGTGTTCGTCGCGGTGCTGCTCGCGGGCCTGCTCGCGCTCGACACGCTGTTCCGCGGCGACCATGAAGACGGTTCGCTCGAGCAGCTCGTGCTGTCGCCGCACCCGCTCTCGCTGATGCTCGCGTGCAAGATCGCGGTGCACTGGCTCACGACGTCGCTGCCGCTGATCCTGGTCGCGCCGCTGCTCGGCGAATTGATGCACGTCGATGCGACCCTGCGCTGGCTGTTGCCCGCGACGCTGCTGCTCGCGACGCCGCTGCTGAGCCTGATCGGCGCAGTCTGCGTCGCGCTGACGGTCGGCATGCACCGCTCTGGTATGCTGCTCGCGTTGCTGGTGTTGCCGCTGTACGTGCCGGTGCTGATCTTCGGCGCGGGCGCCTGCAACGCGGCGCAGGCGGGCCTGCCGTTCCTCGCGCCGCTGCTGTGGCTCGGCGCCGCGCTGGTGCTCGCGCTGGTGCTCGCGCCGCTGGCCTGCGCGGCGGCGCTCAGGATTTCCCTCTCATGAATGCATTGACGCTCTGGTTCCACAGGATCGGCTCGCCTCCGACATTCCACCGCATCGCGGGCGTGCTGGTGCCGTGGTGCTACGCGATCGGTTTCGTGCTCGGTGCGATCGCGCTGTACGGCGGACTCGTGCTCGCGCCGGCCGATTACCAGCAGGGCGAGGCGTATCGCATCATCTTCGTGCACGTGCCGTGCGCGTGGATGGGACTGTTCGCGTACTTCTTCATGGCTGCGAACGCGTTCATCGCGCTGGTCTGGCGCATCAAGCTCAGCGAGGTGCTCGCGATGGCGAGCGCGCCGATCGGCGCGGCGTTCACGTTCATCACGCTCGTGACCGGCTCGCTCTGGGGCAAGCCGATGTGGGGCACCTGGTGGAGCTGGGATGCGCGCATGACCTCGGAGCTCGTGCTGCTGTTCCTCTATCTCGGCGTGATCGGCCTCTACCACGCGATCGAGGACCATCGCCAGGCCGCGCGCGCGGCCGGCTTCCTCGCGCTCGTCGGCATCGTCAACATCCCGATCGTGCATTTCTCGGTGAACTGGTGGAACACGCTGCACCAGGGCCAGACCGTGCGCCTGCTCGGGCCGTCGAAGATCGACTCCGACATGCTGTGGCCGCTGCTGCTGATGGCGCTCGCGACCCACGTCTGGTTCTTCGGCAGCGTACTCGCGCGCACGCGCATCGGCCTGCTCGAGCTCGACGGCGGCAAGGACTGGGTGCGTGCGATCGCACTCGCCGAAGGCACGCGCGCACCCGGAGCCACGCATGGCTGAGTTCCTCGACATGGGTGGCTATGCCGCCTACGTATGGCCGTCCTATGCGGTGTTCGTGCTCGTGCTCGCGCTCGAGGCGCTGGCGCCGCGATTCCAGCGCAGGCGCGTGCTCGCCGAGCTGCGCGCAAGACTCAAGCGCCGCGAGGCGCGCACCGGATCCCCGACGACATGACACCGACCCGCAAGCGCCGCCTCATCGTGATCTCGTTCGTGCTCGCCGCCGTTGCGGTGGCGGCCGGCCTCACCGCGCTCGCCCTGCAGCAGAACATGACCTACCTCTACTCACCGAGCGAGGTCGAAGCCGGCCATGCGCCCGCAGGCGCGCGCTTCCGGCTCGGGGGCGTCGTGCTCGAGAAATCGGTCGTGCGTTCGCATGATTCGCTCGATGTCGACTTCGTCGTGACCGACCGCTTCAAGGACATGCCGGTGAAGTTCACCGGCATCCTTCCCGACCTGTTCCGCGAGGGGCAGAGCATCGTCGCGACCGGCGAGATGCAGGAGGGCCGCTTCGTCGCGACCGAGGTACTCGCCAAGCACGACGAGACCTACATGCCGAAGGAAGTCGCCGACGCGATCGCGAAGGCGAAGGACACGCAAGCCGCGAAGTGATCGTGGCGCGTGTGGGCGAATCTTTCGCAAGGAGCTCGGGGCTGAAGCCCCTCCCACAACAGCGAACGAGCTCGGACTGAAGCCTCTCCACAACAGCGAACGAGCTCGGGGCTGAAGCCCCTCCCCAACAGCGAAAGACGACCCGAGTGTTGTGGGAGGGACTTCAGTCCCGAGCTCTTCGCCAGGACCTCGGCGCTGAATCCCCACGCGCAAGTCTCGCCGCGCCAGCGGGCTCGCCGCGCACGGCTGCGTCGGTCCGACCTCGCTCGTGTCACACCACGCCATGCGATGGCGTTGCTCGTGGAACACCGCCCTGACGGTCCACGAAGGAACGCACCATGCCGACGACCCTCCCGCGCACCACGATGCGCCCGCTCGCCATCGCGGCCTGCTTCGCCGTGCTGCCCGCGATCGCGGGCGCTGCTCCATCCGGCGGGGTCACCGCTCCGATCACGGGCATCGCACGCGTGGTCGGCGGCTCCGGGCACAGCTGCGCGATCGCGACCGGCGGCACGATGCTGTGCTGGGGCGACAATGTCTACGCGCAAGTCGGTGACGGCACTTCGGAAGAACGCTGGACCGCGGTGCCCGTGATCGGACTCGGCGGCCTCGCGCAGACCGCGGGTGCGGGCGGCAGCCACACCTGCGCCTCGTCGACCACCGGCGCGGCGCGCTGCTGGGCCTACAACTGGTTCGGCCAGGTCGGCGACGGCACCGACACCGACCGCGACCTGCCGACGCCGGTGCTCGGGCTCGGCAGCAGCGTGCAGGCGATCGCGACCGGCATGATCCACAGCTGCGCGCTCGCAGGCGGTGGCGTCAAATGCTGGGGCTCGAACGGCTTCGGCCAGCTCGGCGACGGCTCGGACACGCAGCGCCTCTCTCCGGTGCAGGTCAGCGGTCTCGCGAGCGGCGTGCAGGCGATCGCCGCGGGCGGCGAGCACACCTGCGCGCTGACCACCGGCGGTGGCGTGAAATGCTGGGGTGCGAACGACTACGGCCAGCTCGGCAACAACGGCACATCCACGCAACACGCGCCGGTCGACGTGAGCGGACTCGCGAGCGGCGTCGTCGCGATCAGCGCGGGCCGTTTCCACACCTGCGCCGTCACCAGCGGCGGCGGCGCGAAGTGCTGGGGCGCGAACGAGAACGGCGAACTCGGCGACGGCACGCAGACCGAGCGCCATGTGCCGGTCGACGTGAGCGGCCTCGCGAGCGGCGTCGCATCGATCGCCGCGGGCCAGTCGCACAGCTGCGCGCGCACCACGGGTGGCGGCGTCAAGTGCTGGGGCAGCAACGGCTGGGGCCAGCTCGGTGACGGATCCGGTTCCGACCGCCTGACGCCGGTCAACGTCTCCGGGCTCACGAGCGGTGCGACCGCGATCGGCGTCGGATCCGATCACTCGTGTGCAGTCGCCAGCGCGGGGCGCGTGCTGTGCTGGGGATCGAACCAGTACGGCCAGCTCGGCAACGACACCAACGCGGACAGCCTCGCGCCGGTGTTCGTGCTCGCTTCGGAAACGGTGTTCGAGAACGGATTCGACTGAACGCGTGTCGTCGCGCAGGAAGCGCGCGGATGTAAGCGTCGTTTACATGCGTGCGTGCCGGACGACAGGGTCGGAACGCGGCGCCTGCGGGATAGAATCGGGAGGATCGTCCAATCCCGACCGCCGATGCCCCGCACGCCGACCCTGAAAACCCCGACCCTGCTGCTGCTCGGCGTGCTGCTGTGTGCCTGCAGCGGCAGCGAACCCGCCGGTCGTGGCGAGCGCGCGGTCACGGTGACCGCGACCACGCTGCAACCCGAGCCGTGGAGCGACACCGTGCGCGCGCTCGGCACGGTCAAGGCGCGTGAATCGGTCACGGTCACGGCCAAGGTCAGCGAAACCGTGCGCGCGGTGCACTTCGAAAGCGGCGACGAAGTCGAGAAGGGCGCGACGCTGGTCGACCTCACGGGCAACCAGCAGACCGCGATGCTCGCGCAGGCCGAAGCGGCCGCGAAGGAAGCCGCGCGGCTCTACACGCGCCAGTCCGAACTCGCGGCGCAGGGCGTGATCGCACACGCCTCGCTCGACGCCCAGCGCGCGCTACGCGACAGCACGCGTGCGCGCGTCGAGGAAGTGCGCGCATCGCTCGGCGACCGCGTGATCCGCGCGCCGTTCGCGGGCGTGCTCGGCCTGCGCCAGGTCAGTCCGGGCACGCTGGTGACGCCCGGCACGCCGATCGCCACGCTCGACGACATCGACAGCGTGCATGTCGATTTCCCGGTGCCCGAAGCGGTCTACGCCAACCTAGCGATCGGCCAGCAGCTCGGCGCCGCCAGCGTGGCGTATCCGGGCCGGCCATTCGAAGGCAAGGTCGCGAGCATCGACAGCCGCATCGATCCGGGCACGCGTTCGGTCAACGTGCGCGGCGAGTTCGTCAACGCCGACCATGCGCTGCGCCCGGGCATGCTGCTGCAGGTGACGCTGGTGCGCCCGCAGCGCGAAGCGCTGCTGGTGCCCGAGATCGCGATCGTGCAGATCGGCAACGCGAGCTTCGTCTACCGCATCGGCGAGGACGGCAGCGCGCAACGCGCGGACATCCGGATCGGCGGCCGGCGCGAAGGCAAGGCCGAAGTCGTGTCCGGCCTCGAGGCCGGCGACCGCATCGTCGTCGACGGCGTCGGCAAGCTGCGTCCCGGGCAGAAGGTCGAGGTCGTCGCGACGGGCGACGCCGCCGCGGTGGCGGACGAGGACTCTGCCGGTGGCTGAGCACGGCGCTGGCCGCACGCGTCGCATGCGCGCGCACTCCGCGCAATCCGGCTGCGGGGTTCGCGGATGAACATGTCCGACCTCTCGATCCGCCGCCCGGTGTTCGCGACCGTGCTGAGCCTGCTGCTGATCGTGCTCGGCGTGATGGCATTCACGCGCCTGAGCCTGCGCGAGCTGCCCGCGATCGATCCACCGATCGTGTCGGTCGACGTGAACTACCCGGGCGCGTCGGCCGCGGTGGTGGAGACGCGCGTCACGCAGCTGCTCGAGGACACGCTCTCGGGCATCGAGGGCATCGAGACGATCGAATCGACGAGCGTCAACGGCCGCTCCTCGGTCAACATCGAGTTCTCGCTCGAGCGCGACATCGAGGCCGCGGCCAACGACGTGCGCGACGCCATCAGCGACGTCGCCGACCGCATGCCCGACGAGGCCGACCCGCCCGAGGTCGAGAAGGCCAACAGCGATTCCGACGTGGTGATCTGGCTCAACATGAGCAGCACCAACATGGACGCACTGCAACTGACCGACTACGCCGAACGCTACATCGTCGACCGACTGTCGAGCATGGACGGCGTCGCGCAGGTGCGCGTCGGTGGCGCGCAGCGCTACGCGATGCGCATCTGGCTCGACAGCGACGCGATGGCCGCGCGCGGCATCACCGTCAACGACGTCGAGAGCGCGCTGCGCCAGGAAAACGTCGAGCTGCCGGCTGGCCGGCTCGAGTCGCAGACGCGCGAGTTCACGCTGCGCCTCGCGCGCGACTACCGCGAGCCCGCGGATTTCGCCGAGCTTCCGATCCGCCGGGGATCGGGAGGCAACCTCTCGCAGTTGCGCGACCTCGCGCGCGGCGAGGCATCGCCCAACGAATACGTCGTGCGCCTGCGCGACATCGCGAAGGTCGAACTCGCGTCGGTCGACCGCCGCGAGTACTACCGCAGCAACGGCCAGCCGAACATCGGGCTCGGCATCATCAAGACCTCGACCGCGAACGCGCTCGATGTCGCGCGCGCGGCACGCGCCGAAGCCGAACTCATCCAGCCCTCGCTGCCGGGCGGCGCCCGCATCTTCGTCGCCTACGACGACACGCTGTTCATCGAAGCTTCGATCGAGCGCGTCTACGCGACGCTGGCCGAGGCGGTGCTGCTCGTGGTGTTCGTGATCTGGCTGTTCCTCGGCAGTTTGCGTGCCGCGCTGATCCCTTCGCTGACGGTGCCGGTGTGCCTGGTCGCCGCGCTGCTGCCGCTGTACCTGTTCGGCTATTCGATCAACCTGCTGACCCTGCTCGCGCTGGTGCTGTCGATCGGCCTCGTCGTCGACGACGCGATCGTCGTGCTCGAGAACATCCAGCGCCGCGCCGACCTCGGCGAGCCGCGGCTGGTCGCAGCGCGCCGAGGCACGCGCCAGGTCGCGTTCGCGGTGATCGCGACGACCACGGTGCTGATCGCGGTGTTCCTGCCGATCGGCTTCATGGAAGGCAGCACCGGGCGCCTGTTCCGCGAGCTTTCGGTCGCGCTCGCGGGCGCGGTCGCGATCTCCGCGTTCGTCGCGTTGACGCTGACGCCGATGATGTCCTCGATCCTCGTGCGCCCGCGCAGCGAGGAAAAATCCAACGCCCTGCACCGCTGGATCGGCGCGCGCCTCGATGCGCTCGCGCGCGGCTACACGCGCCTGCTGAAGCGCCACGTCGCGCGTCCGTGGCTGTTCGGCGCGCTGATGGTCGCCTCGCTCGTCGCGAGCGCGCTGTTGTTCCGCATGGTGCCGTCCGAACTCGCGCCATCGGAAGACCGCGGCGTATTTTCGGTATCGGTCGAGGGACCTGAAGGCGCGGGCTTCGACTACACCGTCGAGCAGATGAAGCAGGTCGAGGCGATCTTTGCGGCCAACGCGGGCGAAGGGAAACCGATCCTGCGCTACAACACGCGCGTGCCGGGTGGCTGGGGCGTGACCTCGATGCATACCGGCCGCGTGATCGTGTTCCTCGAAAGCTGGGACAAGCGCGACGTAGCCACCGACGACATCGTCGAGCACCTGCGCGGCGAGTTCGAAGGACTCGCCGGCGTGCGCGCGATGCCGCGCGCGGGCCGCGCGCTCGTCGGCGGGCGCGGGCAGCCGCTGCAGATCGTGCTCGGCGGCGTCGACTACGCGGAGATCGCGGGCTGGCGCGACATCCTGATGCAGAAGATGGAAGGCAACCCGGGCCTCTACGCGGTCGAGTCGGACTATCGCGAAACGCAGCCGCAGATGCGCGTGCAGATCGACCGCGCGCGCGCGTCCGACCTCGGCGTCAGCGTGTCCGACATCGGGCATGCGCTCGAGACGATGATGGGCGGCCGCCGCGTCACCACGTTCGTGCAGGATGGGCAGGAATACGACGTGATGGTGCAGGCCGGCGCCGAGAACCGCGCCGAACCCGCCGACCTCGCCGCGATCCAGGTGCGCGGCAGCGACGGGCTGGTGCCGCTGTCGAACCTCGTCACGATCAGCGAACTCGCTGAAGCCGGCAGCCTCAACCGCTTCGGCCGGCAACGCGCGATCACGATCAGCGCGGGACTCGTGCCCGGCTACGAGCTAGGCGAGGCGATCACCTGGCTCGAACAGGTCGTCGCCGATGACCTGCCCGAGCAGGCACAGGTCGACTGGAAGGGACTCTCGCGCGAATACCTCAAGGCCGGGGGCGCGGTGCTGCTGACGTTCGCGCTCGCGCTGCTCGTGGTCTACCTCGTGCTCGCGGCCCAGTTCGAGAGCTTCATCCATCCGCTCGTGATCATGCTCACGGTGCCGCTCGGCGTGCTCGGCGCACTGATCGGCCTCGCGCTCACCGGCGGCACGCTGAACCTGTTCAGCCAGATCGGCATCGTGATGCTGGTCGGCCTCGCGGCGAAGAATGGCATCCTCATCGTCGAGTTCGCGAACCAGCTGCGCGACCATGGACGCAGCGTGCGCGAGGCGATCATCGAATCGGCCGGCGTGCGCCTTCGCCCTATCCTCATGACCTCGATCGCGACCGTGGTCGGCGCGATCCCGCTCGTCGTCGCGGGCGGACCCGGTTCCGCGAGCCGCGCGACGATCGGCATCGTCGTCGTGTTCGGCGTGTCGTTCTCGACCCTGCTCTCGCTGTTCGTCGTGCCTGCGTTCTACCACCTGCTCGCGCCCTACACGCGCTCGCCCGACGCGGTCGCGCAGGAGCTCGAGAAGCTCGAAATCGCGACGCCGGATGTCGGCGGGCACGCCTGACGTCGCTGTCCCGCAGTGCCGGCGCAATGCAGCCGGCCATTTCGACGATGCACTGCTGGTTGCGCCGCCCGGCCTGCGGCCGTCCAGCCTGCGGGATGCGAAGCCGGATCAAGTATCCGGTGACCACGCGCAACCTGCCGTGCCTCGCGCGGTACACACGAGCAAGCCCGGTTGCGCGCGTGGGCTGTACATGCGCGCGCCGCGGGTGGAGACTGGCGGCGACACATTGCAGCCGATCGACCGGACGGCCCGCATGCGGACCTCCGGAGCCACGAGTGTCGGGGAGATCGCATGGCGCAGGCCCGGGAAGCACGCACGCGGCGCATGGCCGCACTCGCATGGCTGCTGGCCGTGTTCGCGCCGCTCGCGATCGCGCAGCAGGACCGCGCCGATCTGTCTCGTTCGCTGCCTTCCAGCGACCTCTCGGGCGACACCGTCGCCGCGACTCGGCGCGACCTCATCGCCGCACCCGGATTCGCGCTCGCGCGCGTCGGCGACAACCCGGCCGCGCCCGGCGCGACGCCGGTCGGCGAACGCATGTGCATCGGCTGCCATCAGCTCGAGGCCGAGCATTTCACCCACACCTTCCACGCGCTCGGGCTGCATGCCGCGAACAAGGCCGATGCCTCGATCCCGGTCTGCGAAACCTGCCACGGCGCGGGTTCGGCGCACGCACGGGAGCCGACCACCA
The DNA here is from genome assembly GCA_004143945.1 of Lysobacteraceae bacterium. Lineage (GTDB taxonomy): Bacteria > Pseudomonadota > Gammaproteobacteria > Xanthomonadales > Rhodanobacteraceae > Dokdonella_A. The sequence goes on along the minus strand of SEHB01000008.1, from coordinate 175,173 downwards.
AGGGCCTGATCATCGGCTACACCAAGGGCTCGCAGACGCCGATCGAGGTGCAGGCGCGCACCTGCCTCACCTGCCACGAAGGCGGCCCGCGCGACCACTGGCGCGGTTCGGTGCACCAGCGCAACGACCTGTCGTGCAGCGACTGCCACAACCCGATGGCGAAGTTCTCGGCCGAAGGCTCGCTCGCGCGCGGCTCGATCAACGACACCTGCGCGCAGTGCCATCGCGACGTGCGCATGCAGTTCGACCGCCGTTCGCACATGCCGTTGCCCGAAGGCCAGATGAGCTGCGTCGACTGCCACAACCCGCACGGTTCGTTGACGGCGCCGCTGTTGAAGACCAACACCGTCAACGAGACCTGCTACCAGTGCCACGCCGAGAAACGCGGGCCGTTCCTGTTCGAGCACGCACCCGTGCGCACGAACTGCCTGAACTGCCACACGCCGCATGGCTCGAACCAGCATGCGCTGCTGGTCGCGCCGATCCCGTTCCTGTGCCAGCAGTGCCACTCGCACCAGCGCCATCCGAACGACCTGCAGACGCCGGCCTCGCTCGCGACCGGCCCGCATCCGGACGAGCGCCTGATGGGGCGCGCGTGCATCACCTGCCACGCGAACATCCACGGCTCGAATGCGCCGTCGGGACCGCGCTTCCACGAATGACCCGGGGAGGACGACCATGCGCGACCGCCGCCTGCACCGTACGCTCCGCCTGCTTCCGCTCGCGACCGCGGTCGCGGCCGCGATGCCGGTCCAAGCCGACAGCGGCGTCGGCGTGGATACCTGGCGCGCGAATCGCCTGCATCCCGATGCCGGCGTGTCGATCAGCGCGCCCGACGAACGCGGCACCAGCTGGCTCGCGCCGGGCCAGCGCCGCGCGCCGACAGGCAACCTCTACCAGTGCCCGCTGGAACCTGCGCCGCCGCGCGAACGCGGCGACTGGATCGGCCACGGCGTGCTCGAGGTCGGCGCGATCGCGACCAGCGGCGATGACCACGACGCGCAATGGAACCGCTACGTCGACTGGGACAGCGGGCTGATCCTCGGCCTGCTCGACTACACGCTCGAGCGACCCGACGACGGCAGCTATGCGAACGTCCGCGCGAGCCGCATCAGCGACGACGACGAGTACTACCAGGCCGTGTTCGGTCGCGCCGGCAGCTTCAAGGTGCAGGCATTCCTGCGCGACGTGCCGAACGTGCTCAGCGACGACGCGAAGTCGATCTGGAACGGCGTCGGCGGCAACGAACTCACGCTGGTCGCGCCGCTGGTGCCGGCCGGCAGCACGCGGGCCGAAGTCGCGGCCGCGCACGCGGCGGCGCCGACGCGCACGCTGTCGGTCACGCGCGAGAAGCAGGGCATCGGCTTCAGCATGTACCTGACGCCGCGCTGGACGCTCTACGCGAACGCGACCAACGAGGACCGCAAGGGCGCGCGCGCGTTCGGCGGCACGTTCTTCTTCAACTTCCCGTTCCCGGACAATGGCGGCATCTTCGAGACGCTGCGGCCGATCGACGACTCGACCGTGAACCTCAACGGCGGCCTGCGCTTCGCCGGCCCGGTCTGGCGCATGGATTTCGGTTACGTCGGCTCGTTCTACCGCGATGCCTACACGCGCTTCACCTACGAGACGCCGTACGCGCTCTACCCGGTCGTGCCGGGTGCGGTCTCGGCGCCGCTTACGATCGGCCAGTTCGCGACCGAACCCGACAACGACTACCACAACCTCAAGGCGACCTTCACGCGCAAGCTGCCGCTCAACGGCGAACTCTCGCTGACCGCGTCGGGTGGACGCATGCGCCAGGACGACGACCTGATCGCGCCGATCGAGTGCCAGGGCGTGTTCGGCATCGGCCTCGAGGGCAGCCTCGCGCTCGGCCCGCAGAACCCGTTCCTGTTCGACTGCGCCGACTGGAACACGCCCGACGCGCTCTCGCGCCGCTCGGCCGACATGCAGATCGACACCACGCTGTTCGACGGGCGCATCGTGCTGCAGCCGTCGGGCGATCTCACCGTGCGCGGTGGCGTGCGCTGGAACCGCGAGGACTACCGCGACACCTACCTCGCGTTCAATCCACGCACCGGCCAGTACGGCTACGTCAGCGAGAACGGCGCGCAGGGCAGCGTGGTGCCCGGCGAGATCGGGTTCTGGGATCCGTTCGGCAATGCGTCCAACGTCACGCGCGTGCGCAGCCTCGCACTCGACCTCGAGACCACCGAGGCGACGTTCGCCGCCGACTGGAAACTCGGCACGCACGACACGCTCGGCGCGACCTACACGTTCAACCGCTTCGAACCGACCCACCGCGAACGCCGCGAAGTCGACGCGCACAGCCTCAAGCTGACCTGGGTCAACCGTGCGCTCGACTGGCTCACGTTCCGCGCGAACTACACGTACCTGACCCAGGACGGCGACCGCTACAACCACGATCCGTACGAGCACACGTTCTCGATGTCGCTGCCGGGGTTCATCGCGCTGCCGGGCGGCGTGCTCGCGCACACGGTCGATGCGCTGCGCAAGTACGACGTGTCCAGCCGCGACCAGAACAAGCTCGACCTGATGGCGACGCTCGCGCCGCGCGCCGACATGACGCTGAGCGCCTCGCTGCGCGGCGAATGGAACGACTACGACGCGGTGCTCGGGCGCCGGGGCTACGACACGCTCGGCTTCACGCTGCAGTGGGAATGGCAGCCGTCGCCGCGCACGAGCACGAGCGTCTACTACGGGTACGACCGCTCGAGCCTCGGCATCGCGAACATCAACGACCTCGAGAACGGCGACGATCCGACGCTCGGCGGCGCGACCTATCCGCTCGAGGGGCGCTGGTGGGTCGACGACGAACAGCGCAACCACAACGCCGGCGCGACGTTCCGGCACGCGTTCGGCAGGGTACGCTTCGACGCGGGCTGGAACAGCCTGTATTCGCGCGGGATCACGAGCTACCGCTTCGCCTCGCCGGTCGCGCTCGCGTACTTCTCCGATGGCGCGCTCGGCATCGACCGTTTCCCGCCGATGAGCTGGCGCGTCAACTCGTTCGACATCGGGATCACGTTCCCGCTGCACGAGCGCGCATCGCTGCGGTTGTTCGACTACTACGAACGCGCGAGCATCCGCGACTGGCACTACGACGGCTTCGATCGCGTGCGCGTGATCGACCATCGCGTCTATGCCGACGGCGGCCCCGAGAGCTACGACGCGAACATGGTCGGCCTGCTGCTGCGGGTCACGTTGTGAGGACGTCGCGATGAACCTGCGCAGCCCCTGCCTTGCCCGGATCGCAGCCCTGCTGCTGGCCATGCCCGCGGTCGCGTTCGCCCTGCCGCCCGGTTTCCTCGACCTGCGCGACACCGGACCGGTGCACGGCAATGCGGACGCGGTGCGCGACCGCCTCGAAGCCTGCAGCGCCTGCCATGGCCGCGACGGTGTGTCGCCGGTGCCGATCTTCCCGAGCATCGGAGGGATGCCGGTCGAGTACCTGTACTGGCAACTCGTCGAGTTCCAGCGCGAAGCGGACCCGGAATCACCGATGACCGCGCTGGTGATGACCCTCGGCGACCAGGACCTGCGCGACTACGCGACGTGGTATGCGGCGCAGAAGCCGGTGGCGCCGGCGGCGGTTGACGCGGTCGCCGACGAACGCATCGCACGAATCTTCCGCGAGGGCGACGTGGCCGCGGGCATACCGCCCTGCTCGGGCTGCCACGGCGCGGATGCGGGCGGGCATCCGCTCGCGACCTCCGAGCCGCGCTACCGTCTGTATCCGCCGCTGCGCGGCCAGCACGCGGCCTACCTCGCGCAACGCCTCAAGGATTTCCGCGACGGCAAGAACCTGGTCACCAGCAACGATCGCATCATGCACGGCGTCGCCGAGCACATCAGCGACGAAGACGCGCAGGCGCTCGCGGACTGGTTGCAGGCGATGGCGCGGTGATGGTCGCAGGGTCATGCGCAAGGCGCAGGCCTTGTGGGGCCTTCGGTTCCGAGCCCTCGGCGCAAAAAGCTCGGGGCTGAAGCCCCTCCCACAAGATGACTGCGAAGGCCTTGTGGGAGGGACTTCAGTCCCGAGCCTTTCGCACGAACGACTCCACGTTGAAGCGTCTCCCACCCAGCGCATCGGCCGCATGGCAGGCTGGCGCGAGCGTTGCGGCAACTCGTCCGGGCCAGTCGCCCGGCGAAACCGCGTAAACTCGGCGTTTTCCGCCAGACGCGCACGCCATGCTGCCCGAACTCGGCCAATTCGCCCTGATCCTCGCCCTGCTCTTGTCGCTGGTGCAGTGCGTGCTGCCGCTGGTCGGCGCGCAGACCGGCAACCGCGCGTTGATGGCGGTCGCGCGGCCCGCGGTCGCCGGGCAGGCGGTGTTCGTCGCGCTCGCGTTCGCGCTGCTGACCTGGGCCTTCGTGAGCCAGGATTTCTCGGTCGCCTACGTCGCGCAACACTCCAACTCGCTGCTGCCCTGGTACTACCGCTATTCGGCGGTGTGGGGTGCGCACGAGGGCTCGCTGCTCTTGTGGATCCTCGTGCTGAACATCTGGACGCTCGCGGTCGCGGCGCTGAGCCGCAACCTGCCCGACGACTTCATGGCGCGCGTGCTCGGCGTGCTCGGCTTCCTCTCGGCAGGCTTCCTGCTGTTCTGCGTGATCACGTCCAATCCGTTCGCGCGCGAGCTGCCGATGCCGGCGGACGGCCACGACCTCAATCCGCTGCTGCAGGATTTTGGACTGATCGTGCATCCGCCGATGCTCTATTTCGGCTATGTCGGTTTTTCGGTCGCGTTTTCGTTCGCGATCGCGGCGCTGCTCGGCGGTTCGCTCGACCAGCGCTGGGTGCGCTGGTCGCGGCCGTGGACGAACGTCGCCTGGGGCTTCCTCACGCTCGGCATCGCGCTCGGCTCGTGGTGGGCGTACTACGAGCTCGGCTGGGGGGGCTGGTGGTTCTGGGACCCGGTCGAGAACGCCTCGTTCATGCCATGGCTGATCGGCACCGCGCTGATCCATTCGCAGGCGGTCACCGAGAAGCGCGGATCGTTCAAGGCGTGGACGCTGCTGCTCGCGATCTTCGCGTTCTCGCTGTCGCTGCTCGGCGCGTTCCTCGTGCGTTCGGGCATCCTGACCAGCGTGCATTCTTTCGCGGCCGATCCCGAGCGCGGCACCTTCATCCTCGTGTTCCTCGCGATCGTGATCGGCGGCACGCTGCTGCTGTATGCACTGCGCGCACCCAAGGTCGCCGGTGGCGAGCCGTTCGCGGGCGCGTCGCGCGAGACCGCGCTGCTCGTGAACAACCTGATGTTCGCGTGCGCGGCGGCGATGGTGCTGCTCGGCACGCTGTATCCGCTGCTCGGCGAAGCGCTCGACCTCGGCCGCATCTCGGTCGGACCGCCCTACTTCGGTTTCATGTTCACGCTGCTGATGATCCCGGTCGTGCTGCTGATGCCGTTCGGACCGTTCCTCCGGTGGCGCCGTGGTGACCTCGGCGCCACCTTGCGCGCGCTGCGTCCGGCGTTGCTGCTCGCGCTCGCCGCCGCCGTGCCGGCCGCGGTGTTCGCGCGCGGTTTGCCGTTGAAGGCGATCGTGGGCGTCGCCGCATCGCTCTGGATCGGGCTCGGCATCCTGCTCTACGCGTTTTCGCGCTGGCGCAAGGCGCCGGCCGGCCGGCGCTACACGCCCGAAATGCTCGGCATGATCCTCGCGCACTTCGGCGTCGCGCTGTTCGTCGCGGGCGTGCTCGTGGTCGAATCGACGAGCGTCGAAAAGGACCTGCGCTTCGCGTCGGGGCAATCGGTCGCGGTCGGCGAGTACGAGTTCCGGTTCGACGGCGTCGAACATGCCGAAGGCCCGAACTTCAGCGCGGACCAGGGCACGATCGTGGTCTCTCGTGCCGGCACCGAAGTTGCGACGCTGCATCCGCAGAAGCGCGTCTACACGCGCACGCGCCAGCCGCAGACCGAAGCCGCGATCGCGCCGGGCCTGTTCCGCGACGTCTACGTCGCACTCGGTGAACCGGTCGGCAGTGACGGCGCCTGGGCCGTGCGCATCTACGTGAAACCGCTGGTGCGCTGGATCTGGCTCGGCGCGCTGTTCATGATGCTCGGCGGCTTCATCACCGCGGCCGATCGCAGGTTTCGCGTGAAGGCCGGAATGCGGGAACCGGGAACGGGCATCGGGGAAGACACCGCGACCCGCACCGATCCCGGCGTGCCGAGTCGCGCATCCCCGATCCCCAATCCCGGCTCTCCCGCATGAATGCACGGATGCTGCCCCTGCTCGGCTTCGTGCTGATCCTCGCGCTGCTCGGATTCGGCATCTGGTGGAACCAGCACAACGACCCGCGTGCGGTGCCCTCGCCGCTGATCGACAAGCCGGCTCCCGCGTTCGCGTTGCCGAAACTGTACGAACCGCAAGCGACGTTCGGCAGCGCCGACCTCGCGGGCGAGCCCTACCTGCTCAACGTGTTCGGCAGCTGGTGCGTCGCCTGCCGCGATGAACACCCGATCCTGATGCGCGAGGGCAAGCGCCTCGGCATCAAGCTGGTCGGCTTCAACTACAAGGACGAGCCGGACGATGCCAAGCGCTGGCTCGCGGAGTACGGCGATCCCTACGACATCGTGGTCGCGGACTACCCCGGCGACATCGCGATCGACTTCGGCGTGACCGGCGCACCCGAATCCTTCCTCGTCGATGCGAACGGCGTGATCCGCTACAAGTACATCAGCCCGATCACGCCACGCGTGATCGACGAAGAACTGCTGCCGCGCATCGCGGCGCTGAAGGGGACGACGCGATGAGGCAGGGCCGATCGCCCACGTTGCCGCGCACTGCGCACGCGCCGCACAGGCTGGCCGCGCACCTGCTGTTCGCATGCGTGCTCGCGCTCGGCTTCGCCTGCGCGATGACCGCGCGCGCCGGCGTCGACCCGCTTCCGTTCGCCGACCGTGCCGAGGAACTTCGCTTCCAGGCGCTGACCAAGCAGCTGCGCTGCCTCGTGTGCCAGAACGAGAGCCTCAACGATTCCTCCGCCCCGCTCGCGGCGGACCTGCGCCGCGACGTGTTCGAACAGATGCGCAGCGGCAAGTCCGACGAGGAGATCAAGACCTGGCTGACCGCACGCTACGGCGATTTCGTGCTGTATGACCCGCCGCTGCGCGGTGGCACCTGGCTGCTGTGGTTCGGCCCGTTGCTGGTGCTGACGGCTGGCGCCGCCGGCGTTGCGATGACGGTGCGTCGGCGCGCGCGCGCGGCGGTCGCCGATTCCACGCGCAGCACGCGCCCGGCCAGCGACGTCGAGGACGATTGGTGATGACGACGATGTTCTTCCTGTGCGTGGCGGCGATGCTCGCCGGCGCGCTCGCCTTCGTGCTGCTCCCGTTGCTGCGCCATGGTCGCTCCGCGGGCAGCGCAGCCGCGATGCGGCAGTCGCGCGCGCTCGACGAGGCGCTCGCCGCGGGTGTCATCGACGCCGAAGAGCACGCGCGCAAGCGCGCCGCGCTCGCACCTGCACCCGATGCCCGCACGCGTTCGCGCGCGGCCTTCGTCGCGGTGCTGCTGATCGCGCTGCTGCTGCCCGCGTCGGCGCTGCTGCTGTACCGCTTCGTCGGCACGCCGCAGGCGCTCGATCCGGCCAATCTCGTCACGGCGCCCGGCGCCGGCGGGGAAGCCGGACCCGACATGGGCGAGGCGATCGCGATGCTCTCGGCGCGCCTCGAGGAGAAGCCCGACGACATCGAGGGCTGGATCCTGCTCGCGCGTGCGTACCAGTCGACCGGACGCGAGGCCGACGCGCTCGCGGCGCTCAAGCGTGCGCATGACGCCGCGCCCGAGCATCCGGTCGTGACTGTGGAGTACGCGCAGGCGCTCGCGATGACGAACCCGGAGCGGCGCATCGTCGGTGAAGCGCGCACGCTGCTCGAACGCGCGCTGCGCAGCGACGCGAGCAACCAGCGCGCGCTCTGGCTGCTCGGCATCAGCGACTACCAGGCCGGGAACTACGACGCCGCGATCGCACGCTGGAACACGCTGCTGCCATTGCTGGAACCGGGTTCCACTGTCGCCGACAGCGTGAAGCAGCAGATCGCCGATGCGACCGCGCGTCGTGACGGCACCGCAACCGCGCAGGCCGCGGCCACGCCCCCTGCCGCGGCAGGCCAGGTTCCGGCGACGCCGGCCGGCGATGCGCCGCGGCTGGTGGTCGAGGTCTCGCTGGACCCCAAGCTCACCGACAAGCTCGACCCGGACGCCACGCTGTTCGTGTTCGCGCGCGCGCCGAGCGGCCCGCCGATGCCGCTCGCGATCGAACGCTTGCGCGCATCGCAGTTGCCGCTCACCGTCACGCTCGACGACAGCAAGGGCATGCTGCCCGACATGAAGCTGTCGATGTTCCCGCAGGTCGTGATCGGCGCGCGCGTCTCGAAGTCCGGCGACGCGACGCCGTCGAGTGGCGACTTCGAAGTGTTGTCGGCCCCGATCGACGTGCTGCGACGCGAGCCGCTGAAACTGGCGATCGACCGCATCGTGCCGTAGAGGCGCCCGATCGCCGTGTCGACAGGGGCGCGCGCAGTGCGCAGCCTAGGCTGGACGCGCGCAGCGCGGCCGGCTGCTCTTGCCGCGCCGCGAACTGCGAGGAGCGCCGGCCGACCTGCGGTCGTCCAGCCTACCTTTTGGGAGGGACTTTAGTCCCGAGTTTTTGGTGCGAAAAGCTCGGGGCTGAAGCCCCTCCCACAAGTCGGACTGGCGCCCTGCGAACGTGCAGATCTCGGTGCCAAGCAGGCTGGACGCGCGCAGCGCGGCCGGCTGCTCCTGCCGCGCCGCGAACTGCGAGGAGCGCCGGCCGAACTGCGGTCGTCCAGCCTACCTTGTGGGAGGGACTTTAGTCCCGAGCTTTTGGTGCGAAAAGCTCGGGGCTGAAGCCCCTCCCACAAGTCGGACTGGCGCCCTGCGAACGTGCAGATCTCGGTGCCATGCAGGCTGGACGCGCGCAGCGCGGCCGGCAGCTCTTGCCGCGCCGCAAAAGCGAAGAGCGCCGGCCCACCTTCGGTCGTCCAGCCTGCGGCTGCACACTCCCGTCGCCACGGCGAACGGATGTGTCACGCCTGGTGGGAGGGACTTCAGTCCCGAGCTCTTCGCGCGACCGATCGGAAACTCGGCGTCACTCCGCGCGCCAGAATGATCCTCCCCGCTGCCGTCCTGCGCGTAACCGATCGCAGGCACACCAGGGGGAACACCATGGACACGATCCACCGCGCTCCGCTGTCGGAACGCAACGCGCGGCGAGGCTGCGGACGCGGGCCCGCCCGGCACATCACCAGCGGTGCCGCGGGCCTCGCATGCAGCCTGCTCGCGGCGATGCTCGCGCTGCCGGCGACCGCCTCGCAGGCGACGCCCGCCGCGCCCGCACCGATGGACATCGACTGCGCGGAAACGCCGTTCGGACTCAGCATTCCGTTCGCGCGCGACATCGAGCCGATCTACCTCTCGGGCGGCGCGGCGGGGCAGTTCTTCGACGAGTACCGGCCCGGCACCCGCGGCAATCCGGAACCGATCGAGCTGGTCTACCGCGCCGGCCTGCTGCAAGGAAGCTTGCCGAACAAGCCGTTCCAGAAAGGCACGCGCGTCGACCTCGACGGCAACGGGCGCGACGAGGTCGCGGTCGCGTTCAGCGACGACAACGGCGTGTTCGTCGGCGTCTACACGCGCGCCTCCGGCTTCGAACCGACCGCGCAACTGATCGACGCCTGGAGCTACGCCGAAGGCGTGGTCGCCGACAGCATCGACATCCAGGCCGGCGACTTCGACGGTTCGCAGGATGGCCGGCACGAACTCGCGCTGTCGTGGAAGACCGCTGGCACCACACGCATCGTGTTCCTGCGCGGCGCCGACGACGGCGGGATCCTCGATGCGCCGGACGCGCCGTCGGGCAACTGGACAGCGCCGTCCGGCAGCGCCGCGAGTCCGCGCATGGCCGTCGGCGACTTCCTGCTCGACGGACGCGACCAGGTGGTGCTGGTCGGCACCGGTACCTCCCCGCTCGCGCTGGACATGGACCTCGTCGAATTCGAGACGCCGTGGCCTGGCGTGCTCACGCGCGCGGGCAGCGCCGGCGGCGTCGGCAGCAAGCGCTTCATCGATGCGATCGGCCTGTTCCCGACGGATACCGATCCGGCACCCTCGCCGGTGACGCGCTCGATCGACGCCGTGCCTGCGCTCGCCGTCGCTGCAGGCGACCTCGTCGATACCGCGGCGGCCGAACTCGTGGTCGCACCGACGATCCTCGGCCGCAACTTCGACATCGGCGTTTGGGAATACTTCAGCGCGATCGGCCAGCGCCTGTTCCATTTCGAGACGACGCGCGACGTCGCGACCAACGACGTGCTCGGCGTCGCGCTCGGCAACGGCGGCACCCACGACTCGAGCCGCTACTATGAAATCTACGCCTGGGCGCTGACCGGATTCCAGTACGCGCCGCCCCCTCCCGCGTACGCAATGACGATCGCGCCGCTCAATGGCGGCTCGGATCCGATCGGCAACCGCATCATCGTCGCGCGCGCGGGCATCGAGAACGGCAGCATCGACACGCCGATGGACACCGGCGGCCTGTCATGGTGGGCCAACGGCGCGAAGGTGCGCCTCGCCGCGGGTTTCGCCTGGCAGACGCTCGCGCCGCTCGGTGGCGAAGCGCCCGGCGTGCGCAGCGTGCAGTTCACGAGCACCGCGCACGGCGACATCGAAAGCCATACCTGGAACATCGCAGGCTCAGTCTCGCACGAGGTGAACCCCGTGCGCAGTTTCACCACAGGCAGCCACGCGGTCAGTCTCACGGTGAAGGAAGTCGGCGGCGCGACGCAGACCTGGTCGACGACGATCAACGTCAACAGCGGCACGTCGGGCGGCAGCTACCCTCCGTTCGTCTACGCGATCGACGCATCCACGGCGGCCGGGCACGGCGCCGACCCGGCAGCCGTGTACGGCAACTCGGGCGGCGTGTCCTCGCGCGTGGACATCGCGGTCGGCGATGTCGACAACGACGGCGTTGCCGACGTCCTCACCGCAGCGAGCAGCCTGGACGGGCGGCTCGACCGCCACGTCTGGACGTTCCGCGCGGGCAGCTCGAATACCTACGATTTCCGCAAGATCTCGCAAGCCTTCGGCAGCGCAGTCACCGATCTCGGCATGCTCGCCCCGGACTTCGACGGCAATTCGATGCGCGCGGCGATCGGCCTCGATTGTCGCCGCGTCACCGACCAGCTCGTGCGCTCGGTGACGTTCCTGCCACCGTACTGGAGGAACCTGCAGTCGGAGGTCTACATGACGACGACCTACGGCCAGTCGTCCTCGCACAGCTCGAGCTACGAATCGCGCTCGGGCAGCTACACCTCGCACGACATCACCGGCTACCTCGGCGCCACCCAGGAAACCAATGTCCCGATCCTCGGCCTCAAGCTCACCGAGTGGACGATCAAGGGAAGCGCAGGCCACACCTGGCAGTCCGGCCGCGGGCAGCTGCACGGCAACGAGAACGCGTACACCGTCAACCAGGGATTCGGCACGCAGCACGGCGAGGGGCTGGTCACCGCCGACACCAGCATCTCCGACTGCTATTCCTACGACGTCGTGACCTCGGACGGTCCGCTCGGACAGAGCGCGCTGCGCGCCTGCGAGGTGTTGCAAGGCGGCACCACCTACGAAGCGACGAACATCGAGCGCCGCAATTCGCTGACCGACGAGGTGCGGCCGATCCAGGTACCGCCGTCGTGGACGCCGATCCAGCGCGACTGGGCGAGCCAGGCGCTGTTCCGCCCCGCGACGATCAGCAATCGCATCACGCTCGTCGCGGGCAATACCGGCGAGGAAGCGAACGACGGCCTGTTCACGAGTTCGATCGCATCGCGCGCGGCGGTGCTCGAACCCTACGTGCAGATCGACCTCGGCGAAGTGCACGACATCAGCTCGATCCGCGTGTTCCCGAGCGAGAGTCGGGTCAAGGATCTCTGGGGCTATCGCATCTACGCATCGCAGGATCCGATCAGCGGCGATGACGTGCCCGCGGGCGCCGGCATCCGCATGTTCCGGCAGGACACCGGCGGCACCGAATCGTTCTACCGCACCTGGAACCTGTACACGCTCGACCGCAACGATCCGACCCAGCCGCTGCGCGCGCGCTACATCCGGCTGCAGCATCCCGGCCCCTTGCCGGTCGAACTGCACGTGGCCGAGATCCAGGTGTTCGGCGAGACGCATGCCGAACCACCCCAGTTCCCGGAAGCAGTCTGCGATCCGGCCAACGGTGACGGCACGCTGCTCGCGCGCGTGTGGAGCCCGATCCACGACGATCCGCATGCCGACGCGTACGGCTTCCGCAACATCGAACTGCGCGGCGATCTGATCTGGAGCGGTGCGGGCGACGCCGCCAATGCGTCGGTCCCGCATGCGACCGGCGTGATGCGCGACGGCGCGGCCTGCATCAACGGCATGGACGACGAGATCCCGGTGTTCGGGCCGCGGCCGCCGGTCGCGTCCGAATACAGCATCTGGGACGGCATCGCGGTCGGCGGCGACGCGCAGACGTTCTGGGGCCTCGACCAGTCGACGAGCACGATCCAGGGCAGCTACAACAGCCTCGATTCGTCGACGCACCTCGGCGTCGAGTTCGAACTGCAGGTCGGCCTCGGCGTGCAGGCGATCGTGGGCGCGTCGTACGAGTTCACGATGGGCACGACGAACGAGACGCAGAACAGCGTGAGCTGGGGCAGCGGACTCGGCATCAGCGGCGAAGTCGGCGGGTTCGAGGATCCCGCGCCCGGCGTCGTCGCGTCGTGCAAGTACAAGCCGCGACCGTACGCGTTCCGCCGCCAGGAGTTCTCCGACGCGGGATCGCTGCAGGACATGTACGTCACCGACTACGTCGTGCGACAGGGTCAGCTCGGCGGTCTGTGGCAGCGTGGCGACGTCGCCGAGGCCTGCTACACGGGCGAAGGAATGGTCGACCGGATCTTCGATGACGGCTTCGACGCCGGCACCGACTGACGGACCCTCCCAGGAGAACGCGATGAACACCACCCGCATGCTTGCACACGCTGCGCTGGCTGCCTTCCTGGCCAGCGCATCCATGTTGCCGACGGCCACAGCGTCGAGCGAGGCGCAGGCCATCCGCACGAGCGCGGAACTCGTGCCCGCCACCGCGTTCGCGCCGGGCAGCGTCGCGCGCGGTAGCGATCCGGTCATCTACAGCCACGTCTCGGCCACGCAGAACCTCACGGGCGATCCGGTCTATCCACACCTCGGCACCGCGTTCGACTACGAAGGCGCGGGACCGCAGGTGTCGGTGACCGGCGTGCGCTTCTACATCCACTCGCGCACGGCGCAGGCATTCGATCGCGTGCGCGCGACGATCCAGTTCTGGAACCACCACGATCCCGCGGTCTCGCCGGTCTTCAGCCTCGCACCGAAGCCCGAACGCGTCGTCGTCGACCTGTATGGTCCATTCAACCTCGACGCCGACACGGCCTACGCCGCCGAGGCGATGCTGCCCAAGGCGATGCTGCTCGAAGGAATCGAGGCAACCGGCATCAGCATGCAGGTGACCGCAGGCCCGTTCAGCACGGACCATCCGGAAGCCCCGCCCGTCGAGCAGGCCACCCTGCTGCCCGCCTACGACACGGGCGTGGCGACCGTGGTCGGCACCGACCTCGCGCACTACGGCGAACTCGACGGACGCCGCGGCGACTTCAACTTCGCGCAGACCGACCTGCTGCCGGACAAGCCGCTCGCGATCACGCTGTTCGGACGCAGCGAACGGCGCGTGCAGTGTGGCGACTGGCCGCGCCATCTGCCGCGGCTCGTCGAGGAGTTCGACCCGGCGACGTTCGATGCGCGCTGGCGTTACGAACCGAACGCGGGCAATGTCGCACCGACGATCGACGGCGGCTACGTGCTCGAGAACACGGCGACATCGAATGCGTTCCCGTACGTGTGGTCGCGATCGTCGCCGATCCCGGCCGACGGCGAGTTCTCGGTGCGCTGGCTTGCGCGCTATCTGACGGCCGGCACGAACGGCACCGGCACGATGGTGCTGTCGCGAGGGCATCCCGACAACGGATCGATCGGCGACAACTCCGACATCGCGATGCGCGTGTGGCAGGACTCGGGCGGCTTCCGCGCGATCGTGCGCGACGGCGCCGACACGGATCCGCCGCCGGTGTTCCAGGAGCCCGCGGGAGCAGACAGCATCACGCACGACATCGAGTACTGCTGGCTCGACGAGACGGTCGAACTCTGGGTCGATGGCGACCGCGTGATGCAGCTGGCACGCGGACCCGAAGTCCCGCGACCCGACACGATCTGGTTCGGCAACCACGGCCACGGCGGCGACGTGCCGCCGAGCGGCTGGAACGCGTTCGAAACCTACCGCATCCGCGTGCACACCCCCTGGGGCGACGCCATCTTCGCGAACGGCTTCGAAGCGCCCCTGAACCCCCTCCCGCAGGAGCGCATCTCGCCCTTGTAGGCGGGACGCGCAGCGCGGCCGGCAGTTTCGTGCGCCGATACGCGCACGCAACGCGCGATGGCCCGAGTCTTGTGGGAGGGACTTCAGTCCCGAGCACTTCGCGCGAAAAGCTCGGGGCTGAAGCCCCTCCCACAAGTCGGGCAGGCACCCTGCGAAAGTGCCGATCTCGGTGCCTTGCAGGCTGGACGCGCGCAGCGCGGCCGGCAGCTCCGCGCGCCGAAACGCGCACGCAACGCGCGATGGCCCGAGTCTTGTGGGAGGGACTTCAGTCCCGAGCTTTTCGCGCGAAAAGCTCGGGGCTGAAGCCCCTCCCACACGTCGGGCTGGCGCGCTCCGAATATGCAGATCTCGGTGCCTTGCAGGCAGGACGCACGCGGCGCGGCCGACAGCTCCGCGCGCGGCGCGAAAAGCGAAGACCGCCGGCCGACCTGCGGTCGTCCAGCTTGCGGTGCGCGGGGCAGCCGGCAGTGCGCGTATGGCCCCCGGCCGCCGGCACGTCAGCTCCAGTCCGCGTGCTTTTCCTCGAGCGCGAGCGCGGCCATCGCGCTGCGGTAACGCTCCATGTACGCGGCGCGATCACCATCGAACACGAGCGTTTCACCGACGAAGATGTCGACGAAGAACGGCACGATCATCCACTCGCCTTTCGGCAGCGCCTTGCCGAGGCCGTGCGTGTAGACCGGGATCACCGGCACGTCGGGGCGCCGTTCGGCGATGCGCGCGAGGCCGCTCTTGAACTCGGCCAGCTGCTCGGGTTCGCCGCGCGAGCCTTCGGGGAAGAACACGAGGATCTCGCCGCGATCGAGTGCGTCGACGACGGGCGCGAGCAGATCTTCCTCGGGCGTGCGGCGTTGCCGGTTCAGCGGCACGATGCCGACGACCTTCAGCGCGAACCACGCGAGCAACGGGTTGCTGAGGAAATAGTCCGCGGCCGCGACCGGCCGCACCTTCGACAGCAGCCGCAGCGGCAGCAGGCTGATCATCGCCATCGCGTCGAGATGGCTGTTGTGGTTCGCCGCCAGGATCGCCGGGCCCTTCACCGGCAGGCGCTCGCGATGGCGCACGTTGAGGCCGAGCACGAACAGCACCACGAGTCGCACGAGCACACCGTAAAAGAACAAACGCAGCACCCAGGCCATGGCTTCTCCTGAACCTTGCACGGCGCCTTCCGACTTCGAGGCGCTACCGATCAAGCATTCGCTCTCCCTTCTCCCGCGCAGCGGGGGAAGGTGCCGAAGGCGGAAGGAGGCGCTCTCGGCGGGCCATTCGCACGGACGGCGCTCCCTTCAGCCCTCAGCCCTCAGCCCTCAGCCCTAAAAATAAAAGTACGCCATGAAGTGGAAGAACAGCGGCGCCGTGAACAGCAGGCTGTCGATGCGGTCGAGGATGCCGCCGTGGCCCGGGATCAGCGAGCCCGAGTCCTTCACGCCGATGTCGCGCTTGAGCGCGGAGATCGTGACGTCGCCGAGGAAGCCGCCGATGCCGATCATGAGGCCGACCGCGATCGAATCGGTCGGCGTCAGCGGCGTCAGCACCGGCGCGAGCAGGAACGCGACCACGGTGGTCGAGAGCACGCCGCCGACGAGGCCCTCGACGGTCTTCTTCGGGCTCACGCTTTCGAGCACCTTGTGGCGTCCGAGCGTGCGGCCCCAGATGTACTGCAGCACGTCGTTGAGTTCGGTCAGCAGCACGACGAACAGCAGCAGCGCGGCGCCATGCGCGGGCACCGCCTTGCCTTCCGGCAGCACGAGCAGGAACGCGAGGTGGCTGAGGCCGAACACCATCGTCATCAGGCCCCAGTGGATCGTGCCCGCGGCGCGCAGGAAATCCTTCGTGTCGCCGCGCATGACCATGCGCATCGCGACGAACAGGAACGCCCACACCGGGATGAAGATCAGGAACAGGTTGTACCACTCGTACCAGACCCACAGGTATTGCAGCGGCACGCACAGGTACACCCAGAACAGCACGCGGCGATCCGCGCGGCGCGTCGGTACGAGGGACAGGTATTCCTTCAGCGCGAGGAACGAGAGCACCGCGAAGAATCCGATCGCGATGCCGCGCCGGAACGAGATCGCGATCGCGAACACGAACACGAGCACCCACCACGAGCGAACGCGCGCGGCGAGCTCGGCGTGCCGACCGGTGCCGTCGCCGCGGCGCATCCACGCGACGACCAGCGTCGCGACCACGAGCAGCGCGACGATCGCGCCGAACACCCACAGCACGTTGCGTGGCACCCAGACGTCGAGGTTCATGCGGAATCGTTCCCGGAGCGGAGTTCGAGGAGCGCGCGGCGCGCGCGGTTGAGGATCGTCGCCGCGGACAGCGCGACCATGAGCCAGAGCATGACATCGAGCCACGCGCCAGCGGGCGCGCCGAGCCCGAGCGCAAGTCCGAGCGCGCCGAACGCGAACGCACGATCGCTCTTGCCGAACGGCCCGTCATAGCGGCGGCTCGCGCCGACCTGCACGCCGATCACGCCCGTCATCTCGACGATCACCGCGAGCAGCACGACGAGTACCAGCGGCATCGCCGCGAATTCCGGGCGCAGCGCGAGCGGCAGATACATCGCGGCATCGGCGACGACATCGCCGAGTTCGTTGAGGATCGCGCCGAGCCGCGAGGCCTGGCCGTGTTCGCGCGCGAGCATGCCGTCGATCGCATTGAGGGCCATGCGCAGGAACAGCGCGAGCGGAAGCAGCAGCAGGATCGCGCGACCCTCGCACACGAGCAGCGCGGCGCCGACCGCGAATGCGATCGCGACCGCCGCGAGCGTGACCTGGTTCGCCGTGACGCCCGCACGCGCGAGCGCGCGCACGAGCGGGCGCAGCACGCCCTGGAAAGCGGGTTTCAACTGGTAGATGCTGGCCAACGGGTTCCCCTGGAAAACTGGCTGGATCTATGCGATTGCGACACGGGCCGCACTGGGCACTGCGAAACCTCGCGAGCGCCTGGCCGGCAGCGCCTCCGTGTCCTCGGTGCGCACCGTGCTTCAATCTTCCCCTTGCCGCCCAACGTCGCACAGCCGGACATGGCCGGATACCGCGGTTCCCTTCGATCATCCGGGCGCGCGGAATGACGCTTGCGCGGTACGTTAACAGAGCCCGATGCGGTTCGATCGACTTGGCGTAGCCGTTGCAGCCGGCTACATTGCCGCTCTTGCCCCGCGCCATCGCCCCGCATGTCCGACGCCCGCCAGTGGTTCGACCTCTCCTCGCCGTTCCGCATGAAGCGCGGCGGCGAGCTCGTCGGCGCGCGCCTGGCCTACGAAACCTGGGGCACGCTGTCGGCGGCGCGCGACAATGCGATCGTGATCCTGACCGGCCTGTCGCCGAGCGCGCACGCCGCGTCGAACGACGTCGATCCATCGCCGGGCTGGTGGGAAGGCATGCTCGGTCCGGGCAAGCCGATCGACACGAACCGCTGGTTCGTCATCTGCGTGAACACGCTGGGCTCGTGCAAGGGTTCGACCGGGCCGGCCGACGCCAACCCGGCCACCGGCGAGCCGTATCGGCTCGATTTCCCCGATCTCACGCTCGAGGACGCGGCCAACGCCGCGTTCGAACTCGTGCGCGGGCTCGGCATCGATCGCCTCGCGTGCCTCGTCGGCAATTCGATGGGCGGCATGACCGCGCTCGCCTACCTCGCGCAGCATGCGCACAGCGCGCGCATGCACATCAGCATCTCGACCGCGCCGCAGGCGCAGCCGTTCGCGATCGCGATCCGTTCGCTGCAGCGCGAGGCGATCCGACTCGACCCGGACTGGAACAACGGCCGCTACGACGACGAGCGCTATCCCGAAGCCGGCATGTCGATCGCGCGCAAGCTCGGCGTGATCACCTACCGATCGGCGATGGAATGGGTCGGCCGTTTCGCGCGCATCCGCCTCGACTCCGAGCAGCGCGACGACGATCCGTTCGGCTTCGAGTTCCAGGTCGAGTCCTACCTCGCCGGCCACGCGCGGCGCTTCGTGCGCAGCTTCGACCCCAACAGCTATCTCTACCTCTCGCGCGCGAGCGACTGGTTCGACCTCGCCGACCACGGGCCCGGCGTCGACGCCGCGCTGCGCCGCATCGACGTCGAGCGTGCGCTCGTGATCGGCGTCGAGACCGACATCCTGTTCCCGCTGACCCAGCAGCAGCAGATCGCCGACGGCCTCGCGGCCGGCGGCGCGGCGGTCGAATTCGTCGCACTCGACAGCCCGCAGGGGCATGACGCATTCCTCGTCGACATCGAGCGGTTCGGCGCGGCCGTCGCGGCTTTCCTGGCAACGGGTTAGAATCGCGGGACCGCACCCGTCCGGCTGCCTTGCGGACGGGACGCACGAAGGGTCCCGCCATGCTTTCGCTCGAATTCCCCGGCGCGCGCCAGCTCATCGACGCGATCGACGCAGCCGTCGCGCTGCCCGATCCTGCCGCGACGACCGAGTCGTTGCGCAACGCGTTGTGCCGCCTGATCCGCAATCCCGAAGTCCAGTTGCCCGCCTGCGTGTTCGAACGCGAGGACGACCATTACGCACGCCGCGAGCTCTATCGCAGCGAGCGCCACGGCTACAGCGTCGTCGCGATGACCTGGGGCCCGCGCCAGGGCACGCCCGTGCACGACCATGCGGGCCAGTGGTGCGTCGAAGGCGTCTGGCAGGGCACGCTCGAGATCACGCCGTTCGAACTCGTCGAGACACGCGACGGCCGCTACCGCTTCGAGCCACGCGGCACGATGAACGCGGGCCCCGGCTCCGCCGGCAGCCTGATCCCGCCGCACGAGTACCACGCGATCCAGAACCCCAGCGACGACGCGACCGCGGTGTCCGTGCACATCTACCAGCGCCCGCTCGACGCCTGCTGCAAGTTCCAGCCTTCCGACGGCAACTGGTACACGCGCGATGAATGCCAGCTCGCGCTCGACGAGACCCATTGACGCATCGGTACCCCTGCAAGGATCGCGTCGGCCGCGGCTGCGCGGTTCCTGCAGCGACTGCGGATGACTCGTTTCCAGCTGCAGGAGCGCCGCAGGCGCGACCAGCGACACCGTGAAACCCCAATCACGCGGCGACCATGCAACAGGACGGTCGCGGCTCGGCCGCTCCTACAAATTCCGCGCGCATCGCCTATACTGCGCGCCCCGCGCCCGGCGCGGGATGCCAGCCGAAGTGGCGGAATCGGTAGACGCAGCGGACTCAAAATCCGCCGCCCTTAAAAGCGTGTGGGTTCGAGTCCCACCTTCGGCACCATCCCGGCGTTCGCCCTCCCCCCTGTCCCTGTCGCGCGCCCTCCTGCGTTTGAGGTCTCGGCGAGGCACGAATCCTGCTTCGTGTGGACAAGGTTTCGGGAGGGAATCGATGAGAAACGCACGCGTCCTGTCGGCATCCGTTCTGGCGCTGCTCTGCGCAGGCTGCGCGGCCAGCGCGTACCGCCCGGTGGTCGACACCGGGGTCAGCCGCGGCAACTACGAAGACGACGTGTTCGACTGCCAGCAACTGGCCGAACAGCGGCCGGCTGCCGAAAAAGCGGCAGGCGGCGCCGTTGCCGGTGCCGCGATCGGCGCGATCTTCGGGCTCGCGGTTGGATTGCGCGGCGACGATGTCGCCCATCTCGCGGCCTGGGGCGCTGCTACCGGCGGACTTGAAGGCGCAGGCTGGGGCACCACCGAGCAGCGCGCGATCGTCGCGCGCTGCATGGAAGGCCGCGGCTACACGGTGCTCGCGGATTGAGGCACGGCGCGAGCGCGAATTTGCGGATTCCCACCGACCAGGCCGACTCGTGCGGCGGATTCGTTCGCCCGGTTGGTCGGCGCGGAAGTCCGTCCCACCGGGCGAACGATTGCAGCGGTCAGTGCCGAAGTTCGACGTACTTCGTCAACGCCGCCTGCATTTTCTCGACCCGTTGGTCCAGGACGGGGTCCGCCGCACCCCCATCAGCAACGACGAACTGCATCTGATCCATGCTGGACCTGGACGATTTTGCCGCCGTGTTAGCCGTCGCGCCCACCAGCTCGCTGCGGTAGAGCACGCGGGCCGCGAATGCCGGCGAGCCATCGCCGGAGATCGATTCGCTCGAGCGATGCACCCATGCCGCGCCACCGCCACGATGGTCATCCATGCCGAGCGCATAGGAGTGAACGAATGCACCTGCCTGCTGGGCCACGATGATGTACCGGCTCACCTCTGGAAAGTACGCGCCCAGCGCCACGCGATTGAAGGAGTCATCGCTGTGTCCGGCTGCGTAGACGGTCCCGTCGTCGCCCGTGAACGGTTCGCTGAAAACGAGCCAGTCGCCTCCAACCAGGCCACCGATGTTGAAGCTGAAGATCCATTCGCCATACAGGGCGCTCGTCAGCGAGGGAAAGCCGTAATTGAACTTCTCGATCTCGATCGAACCGGAAGGCGTGCTGATGGTCGCATGCTGGTTGTCGTGGAACTGGATCGACATCGAACCGGCCGCACCGACGTGGACATCGGGCGTGTAGGCGGGACAGCCGAAGCACTGGCCATCCGAATAGCTGTCATAGGTGCTCTGAAACCGCGCAGTGCGATGGTTGTAGCTTCCAGACGACAAGTACCAGATCGAGTCGCCATTGCTCTCGTAGACGAACGTCGTCACGATCATCGTGTCGCCCTGGATGTCGATGTTGAATCCGCGGCCGCCATCACCGGGACGTGCCCACAGACCTGTCGCAGGACCGCCAATGGTCGCTGCCGAAGCCGGACCCACCGCGACGAGCAACGCCGCGACGAACAAACCTGCCAAGCGCTTCATGTCATCCCCCCTTCCCACGGAAGTCGCGCGCGCGCTCCGGCGCGCGTGCGACCGGGTCGGTCCGGTCCAGCCGGACCGACCAGATTGGACCATCGGCCGATGCCGCTGATCCGCCGCGGACCCGCTCCCTGGATCGCGCCACGGCAGTATCGGGTGGCGTTTCCGACGTGTCTGTAGGAAAACGCCGCGTCGTGCGGCCTGGCCCGACTCGAGAGGATCTCGCCGTAGGTGGTCCAGTCCCGGCGCGGACATTCTCGCGGCGAGGTCTCGGCTCCACGCCGCGTGCGGGTACTGCGCGAAGACCATCGGCATTTCGCGCATCGCGAGTCGTTCGACAGTGCTACAGCGCATCAAGCGGCAACCTCAGGTAGCGGATCCCGTTCGCATCCGGTGCAGGCAGCCGACCGCCGCGGATGTTGACCTGCAGCGCCGGCAGCAGCAGCCGCGGCACCGGCAGCTGCGCGTCGCGCGCGCGACGCATCGCGATGTAGGCGGGCGCATCGACGCTGCCCGCAAGATGCGGATTGCGCGCGCGCTCGTCCGCGATCGAGGTGTGCGCGATCGGCGAACGTCCCTGCACCGGGTAGTCGTGGCACAGGAACAGTCGCGTTCCGGCTGGCAGCGCGAGGATGCGTTGCAGCGACGCGTGCAGTTGCGCCGCGTCGGCGCCCGGGAAATCGGCGCGCGCGGTGCCGACGTCGGGTGCGAACAGCGTGTCGCCGACGAACGCGGCGTCGCCGACCAGGTAGGTGACGCCGTCGACGGTGTGGCCTGGCGTCGCGATCACGCGCGCCTCGCAGCCGCCGATGCGGAACGCGTCGCCGTCATCGAACAGGCGGTCGAACTGGCTGCCGTCGGCAGGCACCTCGCCACCGAGGCCGAACAACGCGCCGAAGTGCGCCTGCACGCGCGTGATGCCACGCCCGATCGCGAGCCTCGCGCCGAGGCGCTCGCGCAGCACGCCGCCCGCGCTCAGGTGGTCCGCGTGGGCATGCGTTTCTAGGATCCATTCGACCGACAACCGATGCGCGCGCACGAACGCGAGCACGTCGTCGACCGAGGTGGTCGACGTGCGCGCGGCGGCCGCGTCGTAGTCGAGCACGGGATCGACGATCGCGGCAGCACCGCCCTCGCGGTCGTACACGACGTGCGTGAACGTGCCGGTGTCGGCATGGAAGAAGCTCTCGACTTCGGGAACGCCCGCGACCGGATCCATGCACGCCACCTCGTTGCGTCGGTGGTGCGAGTAACCGCCGGGAGCGCGGGTCGAGTCAAGGGCGAGCGGCAACACCCGATGCCGCGATTAGCGGAAACGGCTGCGGCGCTGCCGCAGGCGTCCGCGTTCGCCGGCGCTACGCAGACTCAGGTGATGCGCGTGGCGCCCCCCATGTACGGGCGCAGCGCTTCGGGGATGCCGATCGACCCGTCGGCTTCCTGGCCGTTCTCCATCACCGCGATCAACGCGCGCCCGACCGCGACGCCGGAGCCGTTGAGCGTGTGCACGAGTTCGGGCTTGCCGGTCTCGGGATTGCGCCAGCGCGCCTGCATGCGCCGCGCCTGGAAATCGGTGCAGTTCGAGCACGAGGAGATCTCTCGATAGGCCTGCTGCGAAGGCAGCCACACCTCGAGGTCGTAGGTCTTCGCGGCGGCGAAGCCCATGTCGCCGGTGCACAGCAGCATGCGGCGGTACGGCATGCCGAGCTTCTCGAGCACGACTTCGGCGCAGCGCGTCATGCGCTCGTGTTCGTCCCAGCTCTCGTTCGGGCGCGTGATGCTGACCAGTTCCACCTTCTCGAACTGGTGCTGGCGGATCATGCCGCGCGTGTCGCGGCCGTGCGAACCGGCTTCGGCGCGGAAGCACGGCGAATGCGCGACCATGCGCTGCGGCAGCGAATCGGCCTCGACGATCGCGTCGCGCACGATGTTGGTCAACGAGACTTCCGCGGTCGGGATCAGGTAGCGCCGGGTCTCGCCGACGTCGGTCGAGAACAGGTCTTCCTCGAACTTCGGCAACTGGCCCGTGCCCTGCATCGAATCGGCGTTGACGAGCAGCGGCACGTTGCATTCGAGGTAGCCGTGCTCGCCCGCGTGCAGGTCGAGCATGAACTGCGCGAGCGCGCGATGCAGGCGCGCGAGTTCGCCGCGCAATACCGTGAAGCGCGCACCCGAGAGCTTCGCGCCGGTGTCGCCGTCGAGCCAGCCCTTGCGTGCACCGAGCTCGACGTGGTCCTTGACCGCGAAGTCGAACGTGCGCGGCGTGCCCCGGCGATGCTGTTCGACATTGCCCGACTCGTCGGCGCCCTCGGGCACCGACTCGTGCGGCAGGTTCGGAATTCCGAGCGCGAGCGCGGAGACGCGATCCTGCACCGCGGCGAGCGCCTGCTCGTTCGCCTTGAGTCGATCGCCGATGCCGGCCACTTCGGCCATCAGCGCGGCAACGTCCTCGCCCTTCGCCTTGGCCTGTCCGATCGCCTTCGAACGCGTGTTGCGCAGGTTCTGCAGCTCCTGCGTCTCGGTCTGCACGCGCTTGCGCTCGGCTTCGATCGATTCGAACGCGGCGCCATCGAGCACGTAGCCGCGCGTCGCGAGTCGGCGGGCGGTGTCGGCGAGCTGGCCGCGCAGCAGGGCGGGATCGAGCATGGTGGATCCGGTCGGAAAGCGGGCCCTCCATTATAGGCAATGCGCCCCGCTTCGCGGGCCGGCCATGCGTGCAGCGAGATGGTGCGAGAGGGACGGGCGCTGCGCCGCTGGCGCCTCGTGCCACGAAAGGGGCGCGCGCATGCCGCGGATCTTGTGGGAGGGACTTCAGTCCCGAGCTTTTCGCGCGAGAAGCTCGCGGCTCGAGTCCCTTCCACCAGGGCCGAACCCCGCCATCCAGCCTACGGCTTGCGCCGCGCAGCGCGGCGCGACTCGACCTTGTCGCGGAACTGGCCTTCGAGCCCGCGTTCTGTCGGCGTGTAGAACCTCGCATCCGCGAGCGCATCGGGCAGGCACTGCTGGTCGAGCGCGACGCCGCCTTCCGCGTCATGGTCGTACTGGTAACCCTTGCCGTAACCGAGGCCCTTCATGAGCCGGGTCGGCGCGTTGCGCAGGTGCATCGGCACCTCGAGCGTGCCGGTGTCGGCGACGGTCGCGCGCACCTGGTTGAACGCCGCGTACGCCGCGTTGCTCTTCGGCGCGACCGCGAGGTACAGCGCGAGTTCGGCGAGGCCGAGTTCACCTTCGGGACTGCCGAGCCGCTCGAACGTGTCCCACGCATCGAGCGCCATGCGCCACGCGCGCGGATCGGCGAGGCCGATGTCCTCGACCGCCATGCGCAGCATGCGTCGCGCGAGGTAGCGAGGATCGCAGCCGCCATCGAGCATGCGCGCGAGCCAGTAGAGCGCCGCGTCCGGATCGGACGAGCGCACCGACTTGTGCAGCGCCGAGATCTGGTCGTAGAACTGCTCGCCGCCCTTGTCGAAGCGGCGCGTGCGGTCCGCGAGGACCTGCTGCAGGGTCGCCTCGTCGATGACGCCGCCCTGCGCGAGCTCCGCCGCGATCTCGAGGAAGGTCAGCGCGCGGCGCACGTCGCCGTCGGCGGCCTGCGCCATCGTCGCGAGCGCCTCGTCGGAAACCTCGAGCGGCTGCGCACCGAGGCCGCGCTCGGCGTCACCGAGCGCTCGCCGCAGTGCCGCGACGATCGCGTCGGCCGGCACCGCCTCGAGCACGTGCACGCGGCAGCGCGAGAGCAGGGCCGAGTTGAGTTCGAACGACGGGTTCTCGGTGGTCGCGCCGACGAACACGATGATGCCGCGCTCGATGTGCGGCAGGAACGCGTCCTGCTGCAGCTTGTTGAAACGATGCACCTCGTCGACGAACAGCAGCGTGCGCACGCCGTGCGCATGGCGCGCCTCGGCCTCGGCGAGCTCGCGCCGCACATCCGGCAAGCCCGACATCACCGCCGAGATCGCACGGAACTCGGCCTCGGCATATTTCGCGAGCAGCAGCGCGAGCGTGGTCTTGCCGCAACCGGGCGGACCCCAGAGGATCATCGAGTGCACGTGCCCGGCCTCGATCGCACGCCGCAGCGGCGTGTCCCTGCCGAGCAGGCGTGGCTGCCCCACGACTTCGTCGAGCGAGCGCGGGCGCATGCGCTCGGCGAGTGGCTTGGGAGCGCCGGATTCGGCGAACAGGAGGCTCGAGGGCGCCGGAGGCTTGCGAGGTGGCATGCACGAATCATAGGCCACGCGCACGCGCGCAGGCGCGCCGCAGCGTCCAGCGCGCCCGCCCCGTTCAGAGTCCGCGGACCGCTGCGGGATCGCGCCATGCAAGGCCCGATCGCTGCGGATGCGCGCGCAACGCCGCATGATGGCTTCCGGCGCCTCGCTCCGTATTGTCGGGTAACGACCGCTTTCGATGGACTCCGACATGCCGCGCGCCCGCAGGCCCGCCAATCCGCGCCGACGCCGCTGGCGACGCCTCGCATGGGCCTGCGTCGTCGCGTGCGCGCTGATCACGATCGTGTGCCCCGCCAGCGCCGGCGAGTCTGCCGGCAAACCCGTGCTCGGCGTGCTCAAGCTGCAGGATGAAACCGGCGCGCTGCCGTTCCAGGGCGGCATCGGTCGCGTGCTGACCAACATCCTGACCAACGAACTCGCCGCGCGTCCGCAGTTCACGGTGGTCGAACGACGCCGGCTGCAGGCGATCCTCGAGGAACAGGAACTCGGCGCGTCGGGCCGACTGCGCCCCGGCGATGGCGCGCGCATCGGTGAACTCAGCGGCGCCGACTACCTCGTGATGGGCACGGTGACCGCGTTCGAGGAAGGCGTGGAGAAGACCTCGAAGCGCGCGTTCCTCGGCGGCTTCGGTGGCGCGCGCAGCACCAGCACGGCCTACCTCGCGCTCGACCTGCGCGTCGTCGACACGAGCAGCGGCGAGATCGCCTACGCACGCACGATCGAAGGACGCACGACGAAGACCGCTTCGTCGGTCGACGTGGGCTTCGCGGGCGCCGGGCTCGGCTACGAATCGATCAAGAGCGAGGCGACCGCGAAAGTCGTGCGCGCCGCGGTGATCGAGGTGATCGACTACCTCGAATGCGCGATGGTCCGCCGCGACCGCTGCCTGGAGGTGTATGCAGGCAAGGAGCAGCAACGCGTCGACGGCACGCGCAAGGCGATCAAGCTCGACGGGAATACACGATGACCACGCGATTGCTTCGACTCTTCCTCTGCGCTGCGATCGCGGCCACCTGCGGCTCCGCGCAGGCGGCGACCGTGCTCGAGTACCGTCACGAAGGCGAATGCGCGACCGAGTTCGAGCGCATGGCGATCGACGGCCTGCGCCTGCGCATCGACATGCGCGTCGATGGCATCGAGATGACCTCGCTGATCGACGACGAAGAGCAGCTGATGCACCAGGTCATGCACGACTCGCGCAGCTACATGACGATGGAATCGGACGATGACGCGGTCGACTTCAACAGCGATGTCGCGCGCAGCACGCTGCTGCACGCGCGCAACGAGGCGTACAAGGTCACCGGCCTCGACAATGACGCGCTGATCGCGCAGGCGCGCGCGGCGCAGGTCGCGGCCTGCCCCGGGATGGCGCAGCTCGCATTCGGCGATCCGGACTATCCCGAAGCAGCGGCGCGCTGCGCGGAGCGGATGGCTGCGGACGCCGCCGCGCAGGCTCCGGCGGATCGCGAGAGCGCGATCGCGCGTGCGCAGCTGCAGGCACGCCCCACCCGCGCGAACGCGCCCGCGTCACCGGCGCCGAAACCCGAATGGACCACGACCCGGATCGAGCGCGAAGCGGGTGCGACGCAGGTCGACGGTCGCGCCTGCACGACCGAACGCGTCATGCGAGGCACGACGGTGTTGCGCGAGGATTGCATGGCGGCGATCGACGCGCTCGCGCTGGAGCCTCGCGCGCAGCGGCGGCTCGCGCGCATGGCCAAGGTGGGCGCGGGGCTCGCCAGCGGGATCGTCGAGCTGCATCCCGAACTGCAACAGCAGGAACGCGAAGGGCCGCCGGCGATCAGCCTGCGCCGCGTCTGCCACGCGGACGGGCGCGTGGCGGGAAGTTCGACGCTCGAGATTCGCGAACGCGTCGCGATCGATCCCGCGCAATTCGAACTGCCTGCGGGCTACGAACCGCTGCAGATCGGGGCGCCATCGACGGAATCGCCCGACGAGGCGCTGGAACTGCTCGAGCGCATGCGTTGACTGGGCGACGCTGATGGCGATCGCGCGAAGAGCTCGGGGCTGAAGCCCCTCCCACAAGGGCCGAAGCCGCGATCTCGTGGGAAGGATCTCAGTCCCGATGGTTCGTGCGAAGAGCTCGGGGCTGAAGCCCCTCCCACAACAGCAGGGGCTGCAGCGTGGCCAGCATGGTCGCGGCTGGAAGTCGGAGTCTTGTGGGAGAGACTTTAGTCCCGACGGTTCGTGCGAAGAACTCTGGGCTGAAGCCCCTCCCACCAAGGCCGAAGCCGCGATCGTGTGGGAGGGACTTCGGTCCCGATGGTTCGTGCGAAAAGCGCGGGGGCTGAGCCCCTTCCACAAGTTTCCGCTGCGCCGAAGCGGGCCGCGCAGGCAGCGCTAGAACCAGATGCGCACGCCTGCCATCCACGCGAGATTCGACGCATCGTCGCCGTGCGCGCGCGCGTAGTCGGCGCTGTCGCCGAAGCGGCGCGATTGCTGCAGGCCGATGTAGGGCGCGAACTCGCGTCGGATCTCGTAGCGCAGGCGCAATCCGATCGATGCGTCGGACAGGCCCGACCCGGTGCCGGTCTCGGGATCGTCCTTGCCGTAGGCGTTGAGTTCCACGCGCGGCTGCAGCACGAGGCGCTGCGTCAGCAGCAGCTCGTAGTCGGCCTCGACGCGCAGCGCCGTGCGTCCCTGCGTGCCGAGATAGGCGGTCGCCGACAGCTCGAACCAGTACGGCGCGAGGCCCTGCACGCCGAACGCGGCCCAGGTCCGGTCGGGTCCGCGGCCGACGTCCTGGCGCAGGCCGACGCGACTGTCCCAGAACGGCGCGATTGCGTGTCCCCACAGCAGTTCGACATCGGCATGCTCGACGCTGCCATCGACATGCTCGCCCTCGCTGCGCAGTACGAAGCGGTCGACGTCGCCGCCGTGCGAGGCCTGCAGGCTCCATGCGGTGGCGCCACCTTCGACACGTTCGAGTCGATCGAACGCGAACAGGCCGAACGGCGCGCGGTCGTCCATGCCCATGACCTCGACCATCTCGTCGTAGGCCATGTCGCCCATCCCGTGTGCAGGTGGTGGCGGCGGGACATGCGCGGGCGCAGGTCGCTCCGCAGCACCCGACGCAGGTGCCGGCGACGCGGGCGCGATGGCATGCGCGTGCGCCTGTCCGTGCGCCGGTTCCTGCTCCCGTGCATGATCGTGCTGGCGCAGGTGTCCGTCCCCTTCCAGCTGCGCATGCTCGTGCGCCTGGGCAGGCTCCGGCTGCGCAGGCCCATGCTGATTCGCTCGTGCTTGCGCGGGTGCAGGCGCCCGCGGCGCAGCATCGTGGTCGTGATCGTGTTCCTGCGCCTGCGACCCCGCCGCGACGAAGGCGAGCGCGAGCGCGATGCGTGCCGTGGATGCGCGGTTCATGCGACCACCACTTCGCGGAACATCCCCGCTTCCATGTGGTACAGGAGGTGGCAGTGGTAGGCCCAGCGGCCGAGTGCGTCCGCGCTGACGCGGTAGCTGAGCTTCTGCGCCGGCTGCACCGACACCGTGTGCTTGCGCGCGAGGAAGCTGCCGTCGGGCGCTTCGAGCTCGCTCCACATGCCGTGCAGGTGGATCGGGTGCGTCATCATCGTGTCGTTGACGAGCGTGATGCGCACGTGCTCGCCGTGCACGAGGCGCAGCGGCTCGGCGTCGGAAAACTTCATGCCGTCGAACGACCAGACGTAGCGCTCCATGTGGCCGGTCAGGTGCAGCTCGATCTCGCGCCCGACTTCGGGCGAGATCGGGCCGGTGAGGCTGCGCAGGTCCGCATACGTCAGCACGCGTCGACCGTTGTCGCGCAGGCCGACGCCGGGATCGTCGAGGTTCGTGCGCGGCGTGTCGACGCGCATGTCGACGAACGGCCCGTGCTCCGCGGGCGCATGGCCGCGTCCGCTCGGCTGCGCCGCGCCACTGCCGTGCATCGCGGCGCCGCAGCCGCCTTCCATGCCCTTCACGCCGGCGTGCCCCGCATGCGCGCCGTGATCCATCGCGCCCATCATGTCGCCCATCGCGAGCAGCACCGGCGCGTCGAGCGCGGGCACCTCGGCCTGCATGCCTGCACGTGGCGCGAGCGTCGCGCGCGCGTAACCGGAGCGATCCATCGCCTGCGCGAAGATCGTGTAGGCGAGCTCGTCGTCGGGCTCGACGATCACGTCGCAGGTTTCGGCCGGGCCGAGCCGGAACTCGTCGACGGTGACCGCCTCGATGTCCTGTCCATCGTGCGCGACGACGCGCAGTTTCAGGCCCGGGATGCGCACGTCGAAGAACGTCATCGCCGACCCGTTGATCACGCGCAGCCGCACGCGCTCGCCGCGCGCGAACGCGCCGGTCCAGTTCGCGGCCGGCGTGGTGCCGTTGACGAGGTAGGTGTAGACGTACCCCGACACGTCCGCGAGATCACTCGGATTCATGCGCATGCTGTTCCACATCGCGCGCGAGGCGAGCGCGGCGCGCAGCCCCTGCGCGCCGGCGTCGCGCACGAAGTCGCCCGCGGTCGGCTTGTTGAAGTTGTAGTAGTCGCTGTGCTTCTTGAGCGTCGCGTAGATGTGCTCGGGATCGACGTCGGTCCAGTCCGAGAGCACCAGCACGTGCTCGCGGTCGGCCGCATGTCGCTCGCCCTCGCGTGGCTCGACGATGATCGGCCCGTACAGCCCGAGCTGTTCCTGGAAACGCGAGTGGCTGTGATACCAGTAGGTGCCCGACTGGTTTACGGTGAAGCGATAGGTGTAGTGCTCACCTGGCGCGATGCCCATGAACGAAAGGCCGGGCACGCCATCCATGTCGGCCGGCAGGATGATGCCGTGCCAGTGGATCGAGGTGCGCTCGTGGAACGCATTGCGCACGCGCAGCGTGACGGTGTCGCCCTGGCGCCAGCGCAGCAGCGGCGCCGGCACCTGGGCGTTGACGGCGACCGCGATGCGCGGCGTGCCGGTGAAGTCGACTGGCAACGCGCCGATCTCGAGGTCGAACGAGGTGCCTGCGAGCACACGCGCACGCGTGCCCTGCGCGAATGCGGGCGCGCGCGCGAGGCCGAGGCCGGCGGCGAGGCCGCCGAGCGCAACACCCTGCACGAAGCGGCGGCGGGACATCGGGAATGGCCGCGCGGCGCGGCCCGGTCGGAAAACGTGCATGTCGAACATCCAGTCACTGGCACGGGCGTGATGCCCGGGTGAGCAGGCGCGCGCGGAGGCTGCGCGCCGCGGTGGTCATGCCGGCTGGATCAGGCGATCGGTGGCCGCAGCGGGGGGGCCTGCACGTTCGCATCCAGCGGCGGCGTCGGCCGCACGATCGGGCGCTCGGGTTCGAACGCATGGCGCGCGGCGACACCGGGCAGCAGGCCGATCGCATGCACGAACGCACAGCCGCAGGCGACGCCGCAACAATCGGTATCCGACGGCACGCCAGCGGGTGCATCGGCGGGCCTGTCGTGGCCGGCGCAATCGGCGTCGGGCGCGCTGCCCGCGACGTCGGCGACGTGGTGCGGCATCGGCGCCTCTGCAGCGACCGCGGTGCCGAACAGAAGCGCGCACGCGAGCACGAACGCGATCGGCCAGCGGGTGCTGCGTCGAACGCGCGCGAACCATGTGCCGCTGGCGCAGGGAATCATCACGACCTGCAATGATACGCTCGCGGGTCGTGGCCGGAAACCCGCGCGCCGCGCCGGATTCCCGCCCCATTCGCCGCTGGCTCGACCGAGGTGCCATGAACTATCGCCATGCCTTCCATGCGGGCAATTTCGCCGACGTGCTCAAGCACGCGGTGCTGATCGGCTTGCTCGAAGCGCTCAAGGCCAAGCCTGCGCCGTTCTGCTACGTCGACACGCATGCCGGGCACGGGCTGTACGACCTGCGCGGCGAGGAAGCACAGCAGACGCACGAGCACCAGGACGGCATCCAGCGCCTTCTGCCTTCGGCGGACCTGCCCGGCCCGCTGCAGCGCTACGTCGACCTCGTGCGCACGTTCACGCCCGATCCCGGTCCACTCGCCTGGTACCCGGGGTCGCCGCTGATCGCCGCGCGGCTGATGCGCGGCGACGACCGCGCGATCGTGTGCGAGCTGCAGCCGACAGAAGCCGACGCGCTGCGCGCGGCGTTGCGCGGAGATGGCCGCTTCGCGGTGCACCAGCGCGACGGCTACGAAGCGCTCGGCGCCTTGCTGCCGCCGGCGCAGAAGCGCGGCCTCGTGCTCGTCGACCCCCCCTACGAGGCGCAGGCCGGCGAGTTCACGCTGATCGAGGAGGCGCTCGACGCCTCGCTCGCGCGCTGGCCCAACGCGATCCATGCGATCTGGTATCCGATCAAGCTGCGCGCGACGATCCTGCCGTTCCACCGCTGGCTGCGCAGCCGCGCTGGAAGCGACGGCGCACTCGTCGCCGAACTCCTGCTGCATCCGGACAATTCGATGCTGCGCCTCAATGGCTGCGGCATCGCGATCCTCAATCCGCCGTGGCAGTTCGACGGCGAACTCGCGGGCTGGCTGCCCGCGCTCGAGAAGCTGCTCGCGCAGGGACGATACGGCAGCTCGCGCCTCGAGCGGCTGGGACCGGGCTGACGCAGAAGGCGCGGTCGCACTCGACCCGCCGCGCAGCTGCGAACCTTGTGGGAGGGGCTTCAGCCCCGAGCTCTTGATCCTCCTGCTCGATGCCGACTGCTGCATCGAGCCGAGTCCGGCTCGATCGTGGCGAAAAGCATCGGGGCTGAAGCCCCTCCCACACGGACTGCGGTTGCGTTCCCCCGTGCGGTCGCCGTTCCCCGCGTTTCCATCTTTTCCCGCGCCGCGACCCCATGCCGGCCCCGACACCGCCCCGAGCCGCCCGCGGCGCGCCATGATCGCGGCGATATACTTCGGCCACATCAAAGCGGGGAGTGCTCGATGGAACTGCGTACACCCACGCGCGGCGGGTTCCGCGCGGCCCAGCTCATGCCGATCCTGCTGCTCGTGCTGCTGGCCGCCGGCTGCGGACGCGGCCGCGACGAGCCGCCACCGGTGCAGGGCAAGCCGCCGATCGCGGCCGAGTCGGCCGAGGCGAACGCGGCGCCCGCGCAGTTCGGCCTCGGATCCACGCGCGCGGAGCCCTACCAGGGCCAGCTCGCGCTGACGCTCGAGTTCAACCGCGCCCTGGTCGGCACACAGGCGTTCGATACGCTGGTATCGGTCACGGATGCGAAGGGCGCCGTGGTCGAAGGCAGCTGGTCGCTCGACGAAGACGGCAAGACGCTGCGCTTCCCGTACATGGTCGCCGACCAGACCTATGCCGTGCGCATCAAGGGCGAGCTCGCGGCGACCGACGGCAGCACGCTCGGCAAGGAAGTCGCGAAGGACGTCTACACCGGGCCGATGGAACCCGCGGTCGGCTTCGCCTCGCAGGGCAACGTATTGCCCGCGCGCGAGACGCGCGGGTTGCCGGTGGTCTCGGTCAACGTGCCCGAAGTCGACGTCGAGTTCCTGCGCGTGCGCGACGAGGAGGTCGCGAATTTCTTCGCGGCCTACCAGAAGAACGGCAAGCGCGAAGCCTACGAGCTGGATCCGCGTTACGGCTGGTACTCGCGCGCCGGCAAGCCCGTCGCGCAGATCGCGGACTCGGTGTACGCGAACCGGTTCGTGCTCGCGGGCGAACCGAACGAACGCACCCTGAACTTCCTGCCGGTCCAGAACATCGCCGAACTCGCGCATCCGGGCCTCTATTTCGCGACGATGAAGCGCGCGGGGAGCTTCAACGACGGCTGGGAAACCGCGTACTTCTTCGTCAGCGACATCGGCCTGCACACGCGCGCCTATGCCGACACGCTGTTCGTGCACACCGCCTCGCTCAAGAGCGGCGAGCCTCACGCCGGTGTCGAGCTGCAGGTGCTCGATGCGAAGGGCGAAGCGGTCGCGAGCGGCAGCACAGACGGCAATGGCAACGCGCAGCTCGCCTACACGCTGAAGTCCGAGCACGTGCTGGTGGCACGCAGCGGCAAGGACGTGTCGCTGCTGCCGTTCAACCAGCCCGCGCTGGACCTGTCCGATTTCGGCGTCGCCGGGCGCAAGCAGACCTGGTTCGACGTGTTCGCCTGGGCCGACCGCGACCTCTACCGACCGGGCGAGACGATCCAGCTGTCCGCGCTGCTGCGTGACGACGACGGCAAGATGATCGACCCGCAACCGCTGTTCGTGCGGCTCAAGCAGCCCGACGGCCGCACCTACGCCGAAGCCCGGCTCGATCCGCGCGAGCTCAACTACTTCGAATGGTCGCGCGAGATCCCGGCCGATGCGCCGACAGGACGCTGGCAGGTCGAGTTCCGCACCGATCCGAAAACCGACGAGGTCACGCGCGGCCTGACCTTCCGCATCGAGGAGTTCCTGCCCGAGCGCCTCAAGCTCGATCTCGCGAGCACGCAGGCGGTACTGAAGCCCGGCGAAGCGCTCGCGCTTGCGATCGAAGGCGCCTACCTCTACGGCGCGCCCGCGGCGGGCAACCGCTTCAGCGCGCGCGTGACGCTCGCGCCGGACCTGCATCCGGTCGAGTCGCGCCAGGATTTCCATTTTGGCGACCCGACGCTCGAACTTCCGAAGGAAGCCAGGGACGTCATCGACGAGGCGCTCGACGAGGAAGGCCACCTGCAGCAGGAGATCGAGATCGCCGAAGCCGCTAAACCGACGGCACCGATCGCGGTGATCGTCTCGGGCAGCGTCTACGAATCGGGTGGACGCACGGTCACGCGCACGCTCAAGCGCACGGTCTGGCCGGCCGCGGAACTCGTCGGGCTGCGTCCGCTGTTCGACCTCGAGGAAGGTTCGGATGCGAACGGTCGCGCGGGCTTCGAACTCGTGCGCAGCAATGCCGCAGGCGATGCGCTCGCGGGCGACAAGCTCAAGCTGCGGCTCATACGTGAACGTCGCGATTTCCACTGGACGTTCGACCAGGAAAGCGGCTGGCACTTCGACTACACCCAGCGCTTCGAGAACGCCGAGACGCGCGAGATCGACGTCGCCGCCGGCCAGGTCGCGAAGTTCGACGTGCCGGTCGAGTGGGGCAACTACCGCGTCGAGGTGCTCGATCCCGCGACCGGCCTGACCACGCGCCTGCCGTTCCACGCGGGCTGGAGCTGGAACGACGACAACCGCGGCAAGGAAGCGCGCCCCGACAAGGTCAAGCTCGCGCTGGACAAGACCGGCTATCGCGCGGGCGACACGCTCACGCTCACGGTCACGCCACCGCAGGCAGGGTCCGGCGTGCTGCTGGTCGAAACCGACCACCTGCTCTACACGCACAACTTCGAGGCGAGGCCTGGCACGACGATCGAGATCCCGGTCACCGAGGACTGGGAGCGCCATGACGTCTACGTGACCGCGCTCGTGCTGCGCGGCGGATCGGCGGCCGAGAAGACCACGCCCGCGCGCGCGGTCGGCGTCGTGCACGTGCCGATGGAGCGCGGCGATCGCAAGGTCGAGGTCGCGATCGATGCGCCGAAGCAGATGAAGCCCGAGACGGACCTGCCGGTGACCGTGAAGGTGCCCGCGCTCGCGGGCAAGAAGGCCTGGGTCACGGTGTCCGCAGTCGACGTCGGCATCCTCAACATCACGCGCTTCGAACGGCCCGACCCGATCGGCTGGTTCTTCGCGCAGCGCGCGCTCGGCATCGATGCCTACGACCTCTACAGCCGCGTGATCGAGAGCTTCGACGGTGGCACCGCGCGCCTGCGCTACGGCGGCGACCTCGCGCTCGCCGCGTTGCCGCAGGCGCGCCGGCCGACCGCGCGCGTGCTCACGGTCGACCTGTTCTCGGGCGCGGTCGCGCTCGATGCGAAGGGCGAAGCCGCCGTCGTGCTGAAGATGCCCGACTTCAACGGCACCGTGCGCGTGACCGCGGTCGCGTTCGGCGAGGACCGCTACGGCAGTGCCGACGCGGAGACGGTCGTGCGCGCGCCGCTGGTCGCGGAGATCTCGACCCCGCGCGTGCTCGCGCCCGGAGACGCATCGGTGCTGACGCTCGACCTGCAGAACTTCTCCGGTGGCGAGCGCGCGTTCGACGTGAAGGTCGCCGCCGGGAAGCCGCTCGCGGTGCGCGACGCCACGCGTCGCGTGACACTCGCCGACCAGGCGAAGACCACGTTGAAGTTCCCGCTCGACGCACTCGAAGGCTACGGCGTCGGCAGCATCCGCGTGACCGCGGACGGCGGCGACATCCATGTGGATCGCGAGTTCGAGATGGTCGTGCGCGCCGGCTGGCCGTCGGTACTGCGCTCGACGCCGCGCTCGCTCGACACGCTCGATCCGATCGCGCTCGGCACCGGCGCGATGGAAGGCCTGCTGCCCGATTCGGTGACCGCGCGGCTGACCGTCTCGAGCCTGCCGCCGCTGCCGTTCGCGGGCGCACTGCAGGGCTTGCTCAAGTATCCGTACGGCTGCGTCGAGCAGACCACGAGCAAGGGCTTCGGCGCGCTGCTGCTCGACGAGGCGACCGCCGACAAGCTGCACGTCGGCGGATTGAACGCAGCCGAACGCAAGGCGCGCGTCGATGGCGCGATCGGTCGCATCGCATCGATGCAGGTGCCGACCGGCCACTTCTCGATGTGGGGCGGCGACAGCTACGTGAGCGAGATCCTGACCCCGTACGTGGTCGAGTTCCTGCTCGATGCGCGCGACGAAGGCTTCCTGGTGCCCGACGACGTGCTGCAGAAGGCACTCAAGCGCCTCAACGACGACCTGCTTTCCGGCGGGCATCCGTACTACGGCTACGAGCACAGCGACCACCTGCGCTTCGCCGACCAGGCGTATTCGGGTTACGTGCTCGCGCGCGTGAACCGCGCGCCACTCGGCACCCTGCGTGCGCTGCACGACAACGAGCGCGCCAAGTCCGTGACCGCGTTGCCGCTGGTGCACCTCGGCGTCGCATTGAAGCTCATGGGCGACGTGCCGCGTGCGGAGCAGGCGGTCGCGGAAGCGTTCGCGAAGGACGTGGACCGCCCCTGGTACCTGGGCGACTACGGATCGGACCTGCGCGACACCGCATTGATGATCACGCTCGCGCACCGGCACGGACTCGCCAAGCCCGGCTACGATGGCCGCGTGTTCGAGCTCGCGCGTTCGCTCGGCGCCTCCCAGCGCGAGGGCGAAGCGCAGCAGCGCCGCCATGGCGCGCGCTGGACCTGGCTCAGCACGCAGGAGCAGATCGCGATCGCGCGACTCGGACGCACGCTCGTCGGCGAGGGCGACACCGCCGTTTCGGGGACGCTGTCGATCGGCGCGACCGCCGCACCGATCAGCCCCGAGCGCCTCTGGAGCCGACAGTTCGACGCGACCGACCTCGGCGCGGGCGTGCGCTTCACGCCGCAGGGCGACCTGCCGCTGTACGTCTCGACCGAGATCGCGGGCGTGCCGCGCAGCGCGCCCGCGCCCGATGACCACCATGTCGCGATCCAGCGCCAGTACTACACGCTCGACGGCAAACCATGGGAACCCGCGCCTCTGAAGGAAGGCGACAGCCTGATCGTCGGGCTGCGCCTCGAGGCGCGCGAGGCGATGCCCGACGCGCTGCTGGTCGACCTCCTGCCCGGCGGCCTCGAGATCGAGAACTTCAACCTCACCGACGCCAAGCAGTGGGCCGACGTCGTCGTCGACGGCATCGCGATCACCGATCGCGCGCAAGCCGCCGACGTGCGCCACGAAGAGTTCCGCGACGACCGCTACGTGGCCGCGCTGAACCTCGCCAAGGGCCAGCGCGCGAACGTGTTCTACCTCGTGCGCGCGGTGTCGCCGGGCACGTTCCGGGTGCCGCCGCCGCTGGTCGAGGACATGTACATGCCGGAGGTGCGCGGCATCGGCAGCGCGGCGCCGCAGGCGATCACGGTTGTCGAGCCGGGCAAGGCACTCCCCTGACAACCATCCCTCGTGCTCAAACCCTCCCCTTCAAGGGGAGGGTTGGGTGGGATGGTGTTCGCGGCCATACCTGCAGGATGAAAGGTCAAACCAACAAACGCATCCGCACGGCGCGCCTGCCGCAACAACTGCGCAATCGTTCGACAGATGCCGAGCGGGCGCTGTGGCGGCATCTGAGGGACCGACAGACCGAGGGCTGCAAGTTCCGTCGCCAGCATCCATTCGCGGACTACATCCTCGATTTCGCGTGTCTGGAGCGAATGCTCCTGGTCGAAGTCGACGGCAGCCAGCATGGCGAAAGGATCGAGCAGGACAGTCGACGGACGCGGTTGCTGGAAAGCGCCGGATTCGTCGTGCTGCGATTCTGGAACAACGAGGTGTTCGAGCACATCACGGGTGCCGTGGAAGTGATCCAGCGGCAACTCGTGGCGCGAGCGAAACCATTCCCACCCAACCCTCCCCTTGAAGGGGAGGGCTGAAGCATGCAGCGCAACTCCCGGATCCTCCGCACCGCCAAACGCACGGGATTCGGCCTGTTGGTCCTGTGCGTCATCGGCTTGGTCCTCGACCGCCTGTTCCCGCTGCCCCTGCCCGACCCCGACCACGGCAGCACCGTCGTGCTCGCGCGCGACGGCACGCCGCTGCGCGCGTTCGCCGACGTCGATGGCGTGTGGCGGTATCCGGTGCGGCTCGAGGACGTGTCGCCGCTCTACGTCCAGGCCCTG
The DNA here is from genome assembly GCA_004143945.1 of Lysobacteraceae bacterium. Taxonomy (GTDB): domain Bacteria; phylum Pseudomonadota; class Gammaproteobacteria; order Xanthomonadales; family Rhodanobacteraceae; genus Dokdonella_A. The sequence continues at coordinate 137,111 of SEHB01000008.1, read as the reverse complement.
TTGACGTACGAAGACCGCTGGTTCCATCGCCATCCGGGCGTGAATCCGTTTGCGCTCGCGCGCGCGGGTGCGCAGTGGGTCCGCCACGGACGCCTCGTGTCGGGCGGGTCGACGCTGACGATGCAGGTTGCGCGCATCCTCGACGGGACGCCGCACAGCGCCGCGGGCAAGCTGCGCCAGGTCGCGCGCGCGCTGCAGCTCGAGGCGCACCTGTCCAAGCGCGAGATCCTCGAGCTCTATCTCAACCACGCGCCGTTCGGCGGCACCATCGAAGGCGTCGAAGCGGCGAGCTGGGCCTGGCTCGGCAAGCCTGCGCGCCGGCTTTCGCATGCCGAAGCCGCGCTGCTCGCGGTGTTGCCGCAGGCGCCGAGCCGCCTGCGCCCGGATCGCCATCCGCAACGCGCGCGCGTCGCGCGCGACAAGGTACTCGACCGCATGGCCGCGCTCTGCGAGTGGAGCGAGGCGCAGGTGCACGACGCGCGCATCGAAACCGTAGCGGCGCGCAGCATGCAGGCGCCACTCGGAGCTGCCCTGCTCGCGCGCCGGCTGCATGCCGAGCGCCCGCGCGAACGGCGCATCACGAGCACGATCGACGCGGGCCTGCAGCGTGCGCTGGAAGCGCGCGTCGGCGACTATCTCGCGCGCCTGCCCGCGCGCACGTCGGCCGCGATGCTCGTGGTCGACAACGCGTCGATGCAGGCGCGCGCGTACGTCGGCTCGGCCGGCATCGCCGACGAGGCGCGGCTCGGCCACGTCGACATGGTGCGCGCGTGGCGTTCCCCGGGGTCGACGCTGAAACCGTTCCTGTACGGACTCGCGCTCGACGACGGCCTGATCCATTCCGAAAGCCTGCTGCTCGATGCCCCGCAGTCGTTCGGCAGTTATCGCCCCGGCAACTTCGACATGGCCTACAACGGCCCGGTCGGTGCGGCGGAGGCATTGCGCCTTTCGTTGAACGTGCCCGCGGTCGACCTCATCGACCGCATCGGGCCGACCCGCTTCGCCGCGCGGCTCGCGCACGCCGGACTCGGACTTCGCCTGCCACGTGGCGTGCGCCCGAACCTGTCGGTGATCCTCGGCGGCACCGGCGTGCGCATGGAAGACCTCGTCGGTGCATTCGCGGCGTTCAATCGCGGCGGCATCGCGGGCCGCGTGCGCTACGCCGAAGACGCGCCCGCCGTGGATCGCCGCCTGTTGTCCGAAGGCGCCGCCTGGATCGTGCGCGACATGCTCGAAGCCAATCCGCGCCCGGGTTATTCGGCGAGCTTCGATCCGGGCTCGCGCCCGCGCGTCGCATGGAAGACCGGCACGAGTTACGGCTTCCGCGATGCCTGGGCGGTCGGCACGACGCGCGGCTACACGATCGCGGTCTGGATCGGGCGCCCCGACGGCACGCCGATGCCCGGACAATACGGCGCCGTGACCGCATTGCCGCTGATGTTCCAGGTCGTCGACAGCCTGCCGCGCGATGCCGCGGCCGCAACGCCCTCGCCACCTCCGGCGAGCGTGAGCGAAACCGACATCTGCTGGCCGCTCGGCCTCGCGTTCGATCCGGCACAACCCGGTCTCTGCCACCGCAAGCACACGGCCTGGGTGCTCGACGGCGTGGTTCCGCCGACGCTGCCGGAGCGCGATGCGAACCACTGGAGTGCGGGTCGCGTGCACCTGCGTGTCGACGCGGAGGGCCGTCGCCTCGCGCCCGGTTGCGCGCAGCCCCCCGTCGCCGAAACCGAGATCGCGCGCTGGCCGCCGCTCGCCTATCCGTGGTTGCCGCGCGAACTGCGACGTCGCGCGAGCCTGCCACCCCTCGCGCCGGGTTGCGCAGCGGACGGACTCGATGCCGCGCAGCCGATCCGCATCGACGGCATCGCCGAGCAGGCCGCGATCGCGCGCGCGCCGAACAGCGACAAACCCGCAACGCTTCGGCTGCGCGCGCTCGGTGCCGACGGCGAGGTCAGCTGGCTCGTCAACGGTCGCCTCGCCGGCACGACGTTCGGCAGTGGCGTCTTCGAACATGCGTTCGATCGACCCGGTGCACAGACGGTCACCGCGCTCGGCGCGGACGGCGCCTGGTCGCAGGTCGGGTTGCGCGTGCTGCGCTGATCCATACGCGCACCGATCGCAACAATTTCCTTGCAAGCTCGGGCACGCTGCACCGGTCTGTCCCGTGCCGCAGCACGTTGCGGCGCAGCAATGCGGCAAGGCGAGCGGGTTGATCGCCGGAACGCTGAACCAACCACGAACGGACGGTGTCGAAGGGCCCGCGCGCGGATGCAATTGCGACTACCGTTGGCCGGTCTAAGGAGGCTGCCGGACGAAGCATCCCGGCGCGCGCACGGCAATCGTCGTGCTCAAGGTGCAACCGGAAAACCCGGCGCCAGCCGGGGTACACGCGATGATGCGGGCGTCGTGTCCGCCAACCACCCAATGGAGATACTCGAATGTCCAGCAAGATCGGCAATACCCTCGGCGTCGCGATCGGCGCGGCTTTCATCGGTTCGCTCTCGATGAGCCAGCTCGCCTCGGCCAGCCCCGCGTTCCAGGCCAGCGACCTCGCGGCCGGCTACATGCTCGCCGCCGCGGGCGAGGGCAAGTGCGGCGAAGGCAAGTGCGGCATCGACAAGATGGACGGGAACAAGGACGGCAAGGTTTCGCTCGCCGAAATGAAGCAGATGAAGGACACGCACGTCGAAGAGCATTTCAAGAAGGCCGACAGCAACAACGACGGCTTCATCGACAAGGCCGAGATGGATGCCCATCACGCGTCGATGAAGCGTGACCACAAGGGCGCGGAGGGCTCGTGTGGCGGCGACAAGAAGGGGGCCGAAGGTTCCTGCGGTGGCGACAAGAAGGGCGCCGAGGGCTCCTGCGGCGGACTCCACCGCTGAGCATGATCGAGACGGGTCCACGCGCGCCGCACGGCGCGGGACTCGGGTTGCGGCGGGCCCTTCTGGGCCCGCTGCAGCATCATCTTGCGCAGCCGGCTCCGAGCGGGCGCATCGACTTCTTCGAGATCGCGCCCGAGAACTGGATCGGCGTCGGCGGCAAGGCGGGCCGCGCGCTGCGTGAGCTGACGGAACGGCATCCGTTCGCGTGCCATGGACTCTCGCTCTCGCTCGGCGGTCCCGCACCGCTCGACGACACGCTGGTCGCGCGCATCCGGCGCCTGCTCGATGCGCACGGCATCAAGCTCTACTCCGAACACCTTTCCTACTGCTCGGACGACGGTCATCTCTACGACCTGATGCCGATCCCGTTCACCGAGGAAGCCGTGCGCTGGGTCGCGGCGCGCATCCGGCGCGTGCAGGAATCACTCGGGCAGCGCATCGCGGTCGAGAATGTCTCGTACTACGCGGCGCCGTCGCAGGGGATGGCCGAGATCGACTTCATCAACGCGGTGCTGGTCGAAGCCGACTGCGACCTGCTGCTCGACGTCAACAACATCCACGTCAACAGCATCAACCACGGTTACGACGCAGCCGCGTTCCTCGATGCACTTCCGGGCGAGCGCGTCGCGTACATGCATGTCGCCGGCCATTGCGCCGAAGCGCCGGACCTGCTCGTCGACACGCACGGCGCGCCGGTCATCGACCCGGTGTGGGACCTGCTCGACCGCGCCTATCGCAACTTCGGCCCGCGCCCGACCCTGCTCGAACGCGACTTCAATTTCCCGCCGCTGGACGAACTGCTGGGCGAGCTCGGCACGATCCGCGCGATCCAGGCGCGCCATCCGCACGCGACTCGCGCCGACGACCTCGACGATGCACGCCGGGCCTGAGGCAGCGGGCCTGCGCGAGGCGCAGCTCGCGTTCGCCGCGCGCGTGCGCGATCCCGCGCGTGCGCCGCTGCCGCCTGGCGTCGATGCGCGACGCATGCAGGTCTACGCCGAACTCTTCTTCAACAACATTTCGAACCTGCTTGCCGCCAACTTCCCGGTCATCCGCAGCCTCCACGACGAGGCGCAGTGGCAGGCGCGCGTGCGCGACTTCTACCGCGAGCACCGCTCGCACACGCCGTTGTTCACCGAAATCGCGCGCGAATTCATCCGCCATCTCGAACATCGCGCGCGCAGCGGCGAGGCGGACCCGCCGTACCTGGTCGAGCTTGCGCATTACGAGTGGAGCGAACTCGCGCTCGCGCTCGACGAACACGATGCCGCGACGATCGCGTGCGAGCGCGAAGGCGACCTGCTGGCCGGCATACCGGTCGTGTCGCCACTCGCTCGCGTGCTCGCGTACCGTTACCCGGTGCATCGCATCGGCCCGGACTTTCGTCCCGACGAACCCGCGCCGCAACCGGTGTTCCTGCTGCTCGTGCGCGATCGCTCGGACGAGATCCGCTTCCTCGAGATCGATGCGCTCACGGCGCTGCTGCTCGAACGCCTTTCGCAGGACTCGCCGCTCGGCGGGCTCGCGCGCATCGACGCTCTGCTCGCCGACCTCGGCCGCGCGGGCGAACCCGGCCTGCGCGAGTCGGCGGTCGCGATGCTTGCGCGCATGCACGAGCGGGATGTGGTGTTGGGGACGCTTCGTCGTTGAGGTGGTTTGCAAGTGGCGTTCGGCTGGTCTCGGAGCCGCACGCTCTCCGGCGAAACCCACTCGCACGCCTGCGGATCTTCGCCCGGATTCCCTGGAGTACTTTGAGTGAACCGACTCGCCTCCCTGCGGGTTTAGCCCGCATCCCTGCCGGCGAGTGACTTTCTCATTGCGAAAGAGGAAGTCACCAAAGAGAAACATCCCCCCCAAGAGCAAGTGTCGGAGCGAGCGCAAGAGCAGGAGCCGGCGACTGCTTCGGATTCTTGTGGGAGCGGCTTCAGCCCCGATGGGACGTGCGAAGAGCTCGGGGCTGAAGTCCCTCCCACAATACGCATGGCTTTGGCTCGGGAACACGCGGACGCGACTCGATGCGGTCGAAGCAACCGGGCGATGCGAACGAGGCGCAGCGAAGCGAGTCGCGTCGCGTCCGCGAAGCAGCGTGCGCTCGACGACCTATGCGGCCGACTTCACGAGCAGCGACTTCGCGATGGCCGCCTGCAACTTCCCCACGCCTCGCGCGACATGCAAGACCGCGAAGGGCAGCACGACGGCGACCAGCAGCGAGAGCGGGATCGCGATGACCGCGGGCAGCACCGAGTCGCCGCCGTAGTTGATTCCGCCGTCGATGATGCCGAACTCCGCGAGCACGATGGCCACCGGCGCCGCGATCAGCGCGACGGAGAGCGAGATGCCGGTCACCGCGATCGTGAACCACGCGATCCCGAGCGGCAGCATCAGCACCATGTAGAGCAGGCTCGACCAGCTGCGCGGATCGGTGAACATCGCCTTGATGCGCGCCCACAGCGGCAGGTCGCGTTCGGTGTAGGGCGGGCGCCGCGGCATGCGCTCGCCGAGCAGCACCTCGATGATGCGGCCCTCGACCAGCGCGATGACGCGCACGATGCCGAAGAACAGGACCGGCACCACCACGCCGATGATCAGGATCGAGAGGCCGATCGACAGCGAAACCCCGGTGACGGCGACCGTGAAATAGAACACGCCGGTCGCGAGCGACAGCAGCATGTAGATAAGTCCCGCGTACGCGCGTGGATCGGTCGCGATGCCGAAGAAGCGACCGAGCGGGCCGCGATGCGCCTGCGGCCGCGGCGGGCGCAGCGCCTGCTGCACGAGCAGTTCCTTGTCGACGTAGATCGCGGCGACTTCGTCGGGCGCGCCGTAGCTGTTGGCGACCTTCGCGAGCATCTCAGCTTCCGACCACGCGGGGTTATCCGCGAGTTCCGAGCGCAGGTGGTCTTCCGCGTCGTAGAGCGCGTCCTGCACCAGCGCGGGATCCGCCCCCGCGAGCGCCGCGCGCAACTGGTCGAGGTATTCCCTGATCGTACGTGGCGTATTCATGCACCCTCCAGCACGGTGTCGACGAAGTCGCGCGTCGCGGTCCAGGCGAATGTCCATTCGGCCAGCACGCGCCGCCCGACAGGCGTGATGCGGTAGTAGCGACGCGGTGGACCCGCCACCGAGGGCTCGACTTCGCTCGCGAGCAGCCCGGCCGCATCGAGGTTGCGCAACACCGGATACAGAGCGCTCTGCTTGCCGGCGAGCACGCCTTCGCCGTCCTCGTCGAGCTGGCGCGCGATCTGGTAGCCGTACATCGGCTTGCGCGCCTTCGCGAGCACCGCGAGCAGCACCAGCGACACGATGCCGGCGCTGAGCTCCTTGTGGAATTTCCGCAGGTGGGTCTCGCTGTCGACCATGGCTTGCGCTCACTTGCCTGTAGGCATGGGTGGATCATAGTACCGAGTTGATACTAGTGGATCGGCCGGAAGTCATGCCGGCGCGGCCGTGCGTTCAGGCGCGCGCAGGCAAGGCGCGCCGCGAGCAAGGTACCCTTCGACGGGTCCCCTGGAGAATGTCGATGACCCGCCTCGCTACCCTGCCCGTCCTGCTCGGCCTGCTGTCCCTCGCCGGCTGCGCGACCCTGCATCGTCCGATCACGGAACCTGCCGCGCCGGGCAGCCGCTACGTCGTCGAGCCCGGGCGCGAGCCCGAGCGCGTCGCCGAATTGCGTGCGGCGCCAGCGCCCGCGAGTCCGGAGGTCGAACTCGGCAGCCGTCGCGCGGGCGAGCAGCGCCGGCTCTCGGACAAGGGCCTGATCCTGATCGGCACCGGTTACTTCCCCGGCGACCAGGCGACGGTACGCGAAGCGGCGATCGGGCAAGGACGCCGCGTCGGCGCCGAACGCGTGCTGCTGCACGAGCCTTCCGCAGGCGGCGACTGGACCGCCGCGTACTACGTGCGCTTCCAGTTGCCGTTCGGCGCGACCTTCCGCGACCTGCGTGCGGGCGAGCGCAAGATCGTCTCCGGAACAGGCGGCGTCGTGCTCGGCTCCATCGTCGGGGGCACGCCCGCGTCGCGAGCGAACCTGATGAGCGGCGACATCGTCGTGACGTGCGACGGCAAGGCGATCGGTGGCCGCAGTGCGTTCCAGGCGATGCTGCGCGAACGCGCCGGGCGCCCGGTCACGCTGACGCTCGTGCGAAACGGCGAAACCCTCACGCGCGTGGTGCGCCTCGGGATCGTCGCGAGCGACTCCGACTCCTGACGCCCGTCCCTGGCGCGCGCGCGCGATCGCGTGCGCGCCGCCGGCTCATTCGCAGTCGGCCGGATCGCTCGACAGCGGGCGCAGCATCACGCCGGTGGTGTCGGGCAGCGGCTGCGCCAGCGCGGGCTCGGTGCCTTCGACGAGGAGCACCTGGCCCGCGTCGGGCGAGCGCACGGTTCCGAGCGCGAGCGTCGGCGAGACGACCAGCGCCCAGTCACCCGCGAGTTCGGTGCCGCCTGCGCCGATCGCGACCACGCGCGTGCGCGGCTGCTCGTCGACCGCAAGGCGATCGATGCGGAAGCCCGCACCCGCCGCGTCGCGCGCATCGAGGATCGGTTCGACCGCGCGTCGTGCCGGCGCCACCGGCCACGGCAGCGCGTGCGTCGCCGATGGGTCGAATCCGGAGCGTACGGATGCGCCGCAGGCCATCTCATCGCGCGAACGCGCACCGTCGTCGCCGACGACATCGAAGCCGCTGCGCATCAGCACGAGCGGATCGGTGTCGGAGCCGCCCGCGGTGCCGGCAGTGCCGCTGGCCGTGACCGAGTAGTCGACGCTGCCTTGGCTCGCGTAGAAGCGCACGGGGGCGCTGACGATCCAGGTCAGCGTGCGTCCGGCCGGCACGCGAACGTTCGCGTCGAGCAATGGACCGCGACCCGAGGGCGCGCAGGTCGCGCCAGCACCCGCGCCGAAGCAGTGCCAGCGGGTGAAGGCGGAATCGACCGCGGCGGAAGCGATTCCCGCGAGGGTGAGCACGCGGCTGTCGCCATTGCCCGAGTTGTGCAGCGTGACGACGTAGTCGACGACGCGGCCATAGCGCACGTACTCGCGTTCGTTGTCGACGTCGAGCGCGAGGTCGGGCAACGCATCGACGCAACTCACGAGCACGTCGGTGACGTCCGCGTCCCCGACCGTGCCCGAGCCGTTCGCGATGCTGCAGATCTGCGCAGGCGCGGACGGCTGCTGGGCGATCGTGACGACGTACGGGGCCTGCGAAGGCACCGGCGTCGCGAACTGGAACGCTCCGTTGGCCGCCACCTGCAGGTTCTCGCCGCCGTTGAGGCGCAGCACCAGTCCAGTGCCCGAGAGGCCCGTGACGGTGCCACCGATCGCGTGTGTATCGATCGCGAAGCTCGCCTGCACCTCGCAATCGGCGGTCACCGGTGCGGTCGTGTAGGTGTCGCCGGCGAGCGTGCCGCCGCAGCCTTCGACCGAATCCACGTGATGATGGGCAGCGGCGGCCACGGTCAGCGTCGCCACTTCGCCGTGGTCGACGTCCTGCGTCGCCGGCGTGATGCTGCCGTTCGGCCCCGCTGTCGCGGTGACCGTGTGGACGTCGATCGCGAACGTCGCGACGACTTCGCACGCGGCGGTGACCGGCGCGGTCGTGTACGTCGTTCCGGCGAGCGTGCCGCCGCAGCCGGTGACGGTGTCGACGTGGTAGTTCGCATCCGGGGTCAGCGTCAGCGTCGCGACTTCGCCGTGGTCAACGTCCTGCGTCGCGGGCGCGATGCTGCCGTTCGGCCCGGCGGTCGCGGTGACCGCATGGGTGTCGATCGCGAAGCTCGCGGTGACGCTGCAGTCCGCGGTGACCGGACCGGTCGTGTAGGTGTTCCCGGCGAGCGTGCCACCGCAACCGGTCACCGTGTCGATGTGGTGGTTCGCGGCAGGCGTCACGGTCAGCGTCGCGACCTCGCCGTGCTCGATCTCCTGCGATGCCGGCGTGATGTTGCCGTTCGCGCCCGCGGTCCCGGTCACGGTGTGCGTATCGATCGAGAACGCCGCGGTCACCGCGCAGTCGGACGTGACCGGCCCCGTCGTGTAGGTGTTGCCGGCAAGGCTGCCACCGCATCCGCTCACGCTCGCGATGTGGTGGTTCGCATCGGGCGTGACGGTCAGCGTGGCGACCTGGCCGTGATCGACCTGCTGCGTCGGCGGCGCGATGCTGCCGTTCGCCCCGGCGGTCGCGGTCACCGTATGCCTGTCGATCGCGAAGGTCGCGCTGACACTGCAGTCCGCGGTGACCGGGCCCGTCGTGTACGTGTTGCCGACGAGGCTGCCGCCGCAACCGGTGACCGAGTCGATGTGGTGGTTGGCCGCCGGCGTGACCGTCAGCGACGCGACGGCACCGTGCTCGACGCTCTGCGACGGCGGCGAGATGCTCCCGTTCGCGCCGGCACTCGCGGTGACGACGTGCGTATCGATCGCGAACGTCGCGCTGACCGCGCAGTCCGCGGTGACCGGCGCCGTCGTGTAGATGTTGCCCGCGAGCGTGCCGCCGCAGCCCGTCACGCTCGCCACGTGGTGGTTGGCAGCCGGCGCAAGCGTCAGCAGCGCGACCTGGCCGTGGTCGACGGTCTGCTGCAGCGGAGAAATCGTGCCGTTCGCGCCGGCCGTCGCCGTGACGAGATGGGTGTCGATCGCGAAGGTCGCATTGACCGTGCAGTTGGCGGTCAGCGGCGCCGTCGTGAACAGGTTGCCTGCGAGCGTTCCGCCGCAACCCGTGACGCTCGCGATGTGGTGGTTCGCGGCCGGCGTGACCGTGAACGCGATCGTGCTGCCGTACGTCACGGTCTGCGGCGTCGCGGGCGCGAGGCTGCCATTCGGCCCCGCGACCGGCGTCACGACGACGGTGTCGGGCATGAAGGCCGCGGTGCAGCTGCGCGCCTGGTCCATCGTCACCGCGGTGGTCGGCGAGTTGCCGGTGCAGTCGCCGCTCCAGCCGCTGAACAGGCGTCCCGCGCCGGGCGTCGCGACGAGCGTCACGCTCGGCGCGACTTCGCCGTCGTACTCGGCCGCGCATGCCGTCGAGCAGTTCGCGATCGTGCCCTGCAGGGGCACGGGCGCCGCGCCGGCGGACACGCTGCCACCTCCCACCGCAGTGATGGCAAGCCGGTTCTGGCGGTATTCGAACGCGCCGATGTCGCAGGCGTCCCCCTGCGGACGCGCGAATCCGCGCTGGTCAGCGGGTTGCACGCAGCCGGTGGCCCAGGCATCGAGCGCGGGACTCGTCGTCGCGAATGCGTGCGTCTGGGTCGCACCGCCGTTGCCGGCAAGCGCCGCGAGTTGCGGATCGGTTCCCGCTGCGAGGTCGCTCGCGGCGAAGCCGACGGCGTCGCCGCGCTGGCGCACGAGATTGTGGCCGCCGGACGCCAGCCCGCCTCCGAGCGCACCGTGAAGGTCCGCGTTGGCCGGCGTTCCGCCGCCCGCGGCGCCTTCGGTCACGATGCTGCCGGTCAGCTGCAGGCTCGCGGCCGCGCTACCCTTGTAGAGATTGCCGCCACTCGACCCGGCGCTGTTGTTCGCGATGGTGCTCGCGCGAATCGAGGCGGACCCGTCGTTGAAGCTGATGCCGCCACCGCTGCAGGCGCTGGCGGAGTTGCCGCTGATCGTGGAGTCCGCGACCAGCAGCACCGAGCCCGGGCCTTCGCTGCGGATCGCGCCACCGCCGGCGCAGGTCGGATCGATGACCGCGTTCCCGCTGAACGTGCTCGCGCGCACGTCGAGCGTGCCCGCGTTGTAAATGCCGCCACCGGCATCGCCCGCGCGATTGCCCGTCACCGCCAGGCCGTTGACGACGAGTGAGCCGAGGTTGCGGATCGCGCCGCCTTGCCCGGCTCCCGCGTGTCCGTCGACGAGCCGCAGTCCCGTGATCGTGACGCTCGGTCCGGGCCCGACGTCGAAGATGCGCGACGACAACGAGCCGCTCACGCCGACGAGGTTCGCGCCCGGGCCGTTGATCGTGGTGCCGGGTGGCACCGTGATCGGTCCGCTGGTGAGCTGGATCACCGCTCCGTTCAGAGCCGGGGAGAACGTGACGTTGCCGCCCGCGGCGACCACCGCGCGCAGGCTGCCCACGCCGCTGTCGCCGGGCTGGGTCACCTCGAGGGCGGACGCCGAGCCGGCGGCTGCCATGGCGAGCGCGAGCGCCAACGAGGCGCGCGCCCGGTGCTGCCGCAACGTGGCGGTCACGATCATGTTTCGCTGCCCCTGTTCAAGCCGCCGAGCGCACGCGTGGTGCGTGCGGCAGGCGTTCCATCAAGCGATAGACCGGTCCCGATTCGCCGGTGAAGGCGAAGCCGAGTCGAAGATAGAGTCGTTGTGCGCGATTCGCGAGCTCGACGTGGATGCGCACCGCGAGCCCTTGCGCGTCCGCCTCGTCGAACAGCGGGTGGAACAGTGCAGTCGCGATCCCGCGGTCGCGGAATCGCGGCAACAGCGCGATGTCGATGACGCGCAATTCATCTTCGCGACGCTCGACGTAGAGCCTGCCCGCATCCACGCCCCCGCAGGTGACGACCTGGAAGCGCGCGGTGTCGTAGTGGCTCCAGTAGTCGCGTTGCTGCGCCTCGAACTGCATGTCGATGAAGGCATCGACCTGCTGCGGGCTCCAGCCGAGCGGCGCGAGTTCTTCCAGGCGCGTCTGCGCGTACACCTCGCGGAGGAATCCGCGATCGGACGCGCGGATATCGCGCAGGCCGATCGGCGAGTCGCTGCCAGGGTGAGGTGTCGCGGCCATTGCAACCCTCAGTTGCGCGCCGGGAAGATGCCTTCCAGCGCGATGATGAAGTTGAGCGCCAGGTACGGCTGCATGTTGTTGTGCGAGAGGTTGCCCCCCGACGCGAACACGGTGGTGGGCGCCAGCACCGAGGAGGGCGGCGCGTTCGAGTAGATCGCGTCGGCGCTCGCCGCGAGTTGGGCTCCGCCTGCATTGCCACGATCGGCTCGCGACGTCTGCGCGTTCACCGCATGCGTGTGCATCGGCATCTCGGTCGGCAGCAGCGTGACACGTTCGACGCCGGTGGCTTCCCCGAGCGTGCGCGGCGTGAGGCCGGGGCCGTTTCCGGGTGACATCGGCGCACGGCCGCGCAGGTCCGGCAGCGCGTAGTTGCTCTGGCCGTTGCCGCCGTACGTCGTGCCGAGCAACGCGAACAGCGCGGTGTTCTGCTGGATCGGGATCAACTGGCCGTTGCACTGCGCCCAGCCGCGCGGGGCGAAGTTGAAACCGGCGATGGAGATCTGGCCGAGGAAGGGTTCGGACATGGCGAGGCTCAGTTCCGCGAAGGGAAGATCCCCTCCAGCGCGATGATGAAGTTCACCGCGAGGACGGGTTGCATGTTTTCGTGCGGCAACGAGGATCCGGCCGCCGAGAGCTGGGTCGCCGCGAGACCGACGGTCGGCCCGGCGTTGCGCGAATAGATGTCGGCCTCCCCGCTCGCGAGCAGGTTTCCGCCAGGCGCAGGCGTTCGCGTACCGATCGCCGCCACGGCCATCTGGTGCTGGTGAGCGGGCATCTGCTGCGCACCCAGCGTCACGGTTTCAGTACCGCCGAGCTGGCCGACGACGCGGTTGGTCAAGCCCGGCCCCTGGCCCTGGGCGATCGGTATGCGGCCGCGCAGGTCGGGTAGTGCGAACGTGACCTGGCCGTCGCCGCCGTAGGTGGTCCCGAGCAGCGCGTAGAGCGCGTCGTTCTGCGCGATGCTGAGCAAGCTGCCATGGCAGAATGCCCAGCCGCGCGGAGCGAAGTTGAAGCCCACCATCTGGATCTCGCCGAGAAACGGTTCCGACACGATCGAATCCCTCAGTTGCGCGACGGGAAAACGCCCTGCAGGGCGATCGAGATGTTCATCACGGCGTACGGCTGCATGTTCGGATGCGGCTGGGTGCCGCCCGACAACCCGACCGACGCTGGCGCAAGGGTGGCCGAAGGTGCGGTCCCGCTGCGGAACAACGGGCTGCCGGACGGCGCGGCAAGCACGACGTCGCCCGCGGGCGTACCGGTCGTCGGCGCGCCTGCCACCTGAGCGAGGTGCGTATGCTGCGGCAGTTCGGACGCGAGCAGCGTGTGCTGCTCCGCGCCACTCGACTCACCCAGCACGCGCGCGCTGAGGCCCGGTCCCTGTCCGGCGTGGATCGGTGCGCGACCGCGCAGGTCAGGCAACGCGAACGTGGTCTGGCCATTGCCGCCGTAGGTCGTGCCGAGCAGCGAAAACAGTGCCTGGTTCTGGCTGATCGCGAGCAACTGCCCCGCGCAGACCGCCCAGCCGCGCGGCGGGAAATCGAATCCGAACATCCGGATCTCGCCGAGGTATGGCGTCGCCATTGGTGAATCCCCCTGGAGCGCCGCCGACATTGCGTCGACGAAGTACCGCCATGATAGTCATGCAAAGTTGCACGGTACAAGCGGAATCGCGCGCGCTGGCGCCGCTGCGCGGCGACTTCGCTTGCTGCTAGACTCGGCGCTCCCGCCGCCGGAACGATACCATGTCGCAGCCTCGTCGCCGCTTCCTGCAACAGTTCGCGCTGGCGACCGCAGCGCTCGCGATCGTGCGCGCGCCGCTCGCGCAGGCAGCCACGACGGCCGCTGCGCAAATGGGATATGCGACGTTCGCCTCGCAGGTCGGCCGTCGCTTCACTGCGACCGACGCCTCGGGATCGACCACCGTCCTCACGCTGGCCAAGGTCAGCCGCGCGCGCGCGCTGTCGGCGCAACGCGATCCCGCGATGGCGCGCGAGCACAGCTTCACGCTCGTGTTCGAATGCGACGCGGGCACGTCGTTGCCGGAAGCGATCTACACGCTCGGCGCGGTCGATGTCGAATCGTTCGAAGCCCTGGTGTCGCCGTTCGGGGATGCCGGGCGCTACCAGGTCGTGTTCAACCGCACCTGATCGCCACGTCGTCAGTCGCCGATCAGCTCGTCGCGCGATTGAAGACCGCTTCGTAGACAAGGCGCGCGCCATCGCGCGCGATCGGCACCAGGAACACGTCCAGCTCCGTTCCGTCGGCGAAGCGCACGACGTGGCTGCCCTGCTGCGGCGCCTCGACGTTCTCGACGTGGAACAGCAACGCGAACGACTCGAAGCCCTGCTGCTCGCGGCGCTCCCCGACTTCCGCGAGGACCGCGGGAAGGCTCGGCCCGGTCGCATCGGCGTCGCCGTACCGCACGCTGCATTCGCTCGCCAGCCGGGCGCGGAACTCCTCGTAGCGCAACGCGTCGGCCATCATCGATACCATCGTTCGTGGCCCGTGATTCTAGCAGCCGACCCGGGCGGAAAAAAAAAGGCGGGCCCGAGGCCCGCCTTTTCGTGTGCTGCAGGCAACCGCGTTCAGGCGGCGCCTTCGTCCTCGGTGACCGCCTTCATCGACAGGCGGATGCGGCCCTGCTTGTCGACCTCGAGCACTTTGACCTTCACGATGTCGCCTTCCTTGAGCTTGTCCGACACCTTCTCGACGCGCTCGGAGGAGATCTGCGAGACGTGCACGAGGCCGTCCTTGCCCGGCATGATCGTGACGAACGCGCCGAAGTCCATCAGCTTGGCGACCTTGCCCTCGTAGATGCGGCCCGGCTCGACGTCCGAGGTGATCTGCTCGATGCGCTTCTTCGCCGCGTCGCCCGCTTCGCGGTTGACCGAGGCGATGATCACGGTGCCGTCGTCGCTGATGTCGATCGTCGCGCCGGTTTCCTCGGTGATCGAGCGGATCGTGGTGCCGCCCTTGCCGATCACTTCGCGGATCTTGTCCGGGTGGATCTTCATCGTGATCAGGCGCGGCGCGTACTCGCTCATTTCCGAGCGCGGCGTGCTGATGACCTTGTTCATCTCGCCGAGGATGTGCAGGCGGCCGCGCTTGGCCTGCTCGAGCGCGACCTTCATGATCTCTTCGGTGATGCCGTCGATCTTGATGTCCATCTGCAGCGCGGAGATGCCGTCGGCACTGCCGGCCACCTTGAAGTCCATGTCGCCGAGGTGATCCTCGTCGCCGAGGATGTCGCTCAGCACGACATAGTTGGCGTCTTCCTTCACGAGGCCCATCGCGATGCCCGCGACCGGCGCCTTCAGCGGAACGCCCGCATCCATCATCGCGAGCGAGGAACCGCAGACCGACGCCATCGAGGACGAACCGTTCGACTCGGTGATCTCCGAGACCACGCGCAGCACGTACGGGAATTCCTCGATCGGCGGCTTCACCGCCTGCACGCCGCGCTTGGCGAGGCGGCCGTGGCCGATTTCGCGACGCTTGGGCGCGCCGAAGCGGCCCGCTTCGCCGACCGAGAACGGCGGGAAGTTGTAGTGGAACAGGAACGGATCCTTCGACTCGCCTTCGGGCGCGTCGATGATCTGCGCGTCACGCGTGGTGCCGAGCGTGCAGACGACGATCGCCTGCGTCTCGCCACGCGTGAACAGCGCCGAGCCGTGCGTGCGCGGCAGCACGCCGACGCGCACGCTGATCGGACGCACGTCGTCGAGGTTGCGGCCGTCGATACGCACCTTGGTGGTCAGCACGCTGTCGCGCATCGTGCGGTATTCGAGTTCGGCGAACTCCTTGCCGAGGTCGCCCGGCAACCAGCCCTTCTGCTCGGCGGTCGCCTTGAGCGACTCCAGCACGTCGGCCTTGATCGACGCGATCGCGTCGCGGCGCTGCAGCTTGTCGCGCACCTGGAACGCCTCGGACAGGCGGCTGCCGATCGCACCCTTGAGCGCATCGACCATCGCCGCGTCGCGCGCGGGTGCCTGCCAGTCCCACGACCGCTTGGCCGCTTCGGACGCGAGTTCCGCGATCGCGCGGACCACCGCCTGCAACTGCTTGTGTCCGAACATCACGGCACCCAGCATGATCTCTTCGCTGAGCAGCTTCGCCTCGGATTCGACCATCAGCACCGCACCCGCGGTGCCCGCGACGACGAGGTCGAGGTCGGAGGTCTTGAGTTCGGTCGCGCTCGGATTCAGCAGGTACTGGCCGTTCGCGTAACCGACGCGCGCCGCGCCGATCGGGCCCTTGAACGGAATGCCCGCGAGGCTCAGCGCCGCGGACGCGCCGATCAGCGCCGGGATGTCGCCGTCGACTTCGGGGTTCAGCGACAACACCTGCGCGATGACCTGCACTTCGTTGCGGAACTCTTCCGGGAACAGCGGACGCACCGGACGATCGATCAGGCGCGAGGTCAGCGTTTCCTTTTCGGTCGGGCGGCCTTCGCGCTTGAAGAACCCGCCCGGGATGCGGCCGGCGGAATAGAACTTCTCGACGTAGTCGACGGTGAGCGGGAAGAAGTCCTGCCCTTCGCGCGCCTTCGGGGCCGCGACCGCGGTGACCAGCACGACGGTACCGCCCATGCTGACCACGACAGCGCCGGAAGCCTGGCGGGCGATTTCGCCCGTCTCCAGCGTGACCGTATGGCTGCCGTACTGGAACGACTTGGTTACTTTCGCCACGTTAGTGTTCCTGTCTTGGAAGGCGCGACCGCGACGGACGCGCCTTGTGCATCATTCAGAATATGCGGCCATGCGGGCCGCCGTGGTGTTCGGTGCAGCGCGGAGCAGGCAGTACGACGGTGCGCGAGCGGCTTCGATCACGAACGCACGCACTCGCGCAGCCGTTGCACGCGCTCAGCGACGCAGGCCCAGGCGCTCGATCAGCGTCTTGTAGCGCTCGCCGTCCTTCTTCTTGAGGTAACCCAGCAGGCTGCGGCGCTGGTTGACCATCTTCAGCAGGCCGCGGCGCGAGTGGTGGTCCTTGTCGTGGTGCGCGAAATGCTTGGACAGGTGCTCGATGCGCGCGGACAGCAACGCGACCTGCACTTCGGGCGAACCGGTGTCGTTGGTGCCACGACCGAAGTCGGCGATGATCTTGGACGTCTGTTCTACGGGAAGCGACATGGGAATGACCTCTTGATGGAACGTACGGCGCGGTTCGGCCTGTCGGAGCGCGATCCGCGTCAAGGGAGTTGCCTCGGGAAGCCGCGCATTGTAACCGGTTTCTCCGCCCGCGGTGGACGCATTCGGGCCTCGCGCCAGGAGAATGGTCGGGCGTGGCCCCGTCCGGGGCAACGGCACCGGCCCCGCAGTGCCGGGGCTCAGGCAGGATCCGGATCGCTGAACACGCGCACCGCGCGCAGGCGCCCCTCCACGATTTCGGCCAGCGCGACCGCGCGGCCTTGTTCGTCGAGCGCCACGCAGGGTCCGTCCGCCTCCGCGCACTCGAGCGCCTGGCCCTGGCGCAGCTTGCGCGCGCCGGCCGCGTCGACGGCGACCCGGGCACGGCCCGCGAGGCCCTGCTCCAGCGGCAGCAGCACGTCGGCGAGCGCTTCCGCACCCTGCGCCGCGCGCGCGGCGAGCTCGTCGAGCGTATGCATCGTCGGTGACATGAACGGCTCCACCCAGAGCCGGCGCAGTGCCACTACGTGGGCGCCGCAGCCGAGCCGCTCCCCGAGGTCGCGCACGAGGCTGCGCACATAGGTGCCCGAGCCGCATTCGACGTGCAGGCGCACGCGCGCGCCGTCGACTTCGAGCAGGTCGAAGCGCTGCACGTCGACCTCGCGCTCGGGCGCCTCCACGGTCTCGCCGCGCCGCACGCGCTCGTACAGGCGCTCGCCGCCACGCTTGATCGCCGAGTACACCGGCGCGACCTGGCGGATCCGGCCGACCAGGGCGGCGAGTTCCACGCGGATGCGTGCATCGTCGAGCGCGGGCACCGGCCTTCGCTGCAGCACCTCGCCCTCGGCATCGTCGGTGCTCGTGGTGACGCCGAGCAAGGCTTCGGTTTCATAGGCCTTGCGCGATCCGAGCAGCAGGCCCGCGATCTTGGTCGCCTCGCCGAGGCAGATCGGCAGCAGGCCGGTCGCGAGCGGATCGAGGCTGCCGGTATGTCCGCCCTTGTCGGCGCCGAACAGGCGACGCGCCTGCTGCAGCGCCTGGTTCGAACTGATGCCGCGCGGTTTGTCGAGCAGCACGATGCCCGAGAGCCGGGCTCCGGGATGCGGGTTTCGGGACTTGCGCGAGCGCATGGCGGTGAGATCCGCGGAACCTGCAGCCACCCGCGTCATGACGCAACGGCGCGGGCGGGAGCGGCCTAGTCCGGCGTGCCCGGATCGCGATCCGCGCGCAGCAGGTTCTCGATGCGCTCGCCCTTGTCGACCGAATCGTCGTAGCGGAAACGCAGCTCGGGCACGCGCCGCAACTTCATCGAGCGAGACAGCTCGCGCCGGAATTCCTTCGCGAGTTCGTTCAGCGCCTTGGTCGCGGCAGGTCCCTCGTCGCCGACCAGGGCGGTCACGTAGACCGCGGCGCTGTCGAGATCCCTCGTGACCTCGACATCGGACACGCTCACCGATGGCAACGCATGGTCGCGCACCGCCGCATGCACGAGCAACGCGATCTCGCGCCGGAGTTCGGCGGAGACGCGGTCGGAGCGGGTGAAGGATTTGGCGGGCATCGTGGAGCCGGGGTTCGGGAATGGGGAATGGGGAATGGGGAATGGTCAAGCAGGGTTCGCGCGCCAACTGGAGGGGACGCGGAGAGGGAACGAGGCGGGAACTGCTTCAACCATTCCCGACTCCCCATTCCCTATTCCCGGCTCAAAGCGTGCGAGCGACTTCGATGCGTTCGAAGCATTCGATCTGGTCGCCGGGCTTGATGTCGTTGTACTGCTTCACGCCGATGCCGCATTCGGTGCCGTTGCGCACTTCGTCGACGTTTTCCTTGAAGCGGCGCAGCGATTCGAGTTCACCCTGGAAGATCACCGTGTTGTCGCGCAGCACGCGGATCGGCTTGTTGCGCTTGACCGTACCCTCGATGACCATGCAGCCGGCGATCGCGCCGAACTTCGAGCTGCGGAACACGTCGCGCACCTGCGCGATGCCGATGATCTCCTCGCGCACTTCGTTGCCGAGCAGGCCGGTGGCGACCTGCTTCACCTGGTCGATCACGTCGTAGATGATCGAGAAGTAGCGCAGGTCGAGCCCGTTCGACTCGATGATGCGGCGCGCGGAGGCGTCCGCGCGCACGTTGAACCCGATGATCACGGCCTTGGACGCCGCGGCCAGCGTCGCGTCGGATTCGGTGATGCCGCCGACGCCCGACGCGATCACGTTGACGCGGATCGCATCGGTGGTGATCGCGCTCAGCGATTCGCGCAGTGCTTCGGCGGAACCCTGCACGTCGGCCTTGACCACGAGGTTCAGGGTCAACTGGCCCTGGCCCTCGCCCATCTGCGCCATGATGTCTTCCATGCGGTTGCCCGCCTGCTTGACCAGGCGCGACTCGCGGCGCTTCTGGTGGCGCTGCTGCGCGACGTCCTTGGCCAGGCGCTCGTCCGCGACCACGACGAAATCGTCGCCCGCCTGCGGCACGCCCGAGAGCCCGAGGACCTGCACCGGGATCGACGGGCCGGCCGATTCGACCTGCTGGCCGGTCTCGTCGAACAGCGCGCGCACGCGCCCGTATTCGACGCCGCACACGAGGAAGTCGCCGCGCGAGAGCAGGCCCTGCTGCACCAGCACGGTCGCGACCGGGCCGCGGCCCTTGTCGAGGCTCGATTCGATCACCGCGCCACTCGCGCGGCCATCCGGCACCGCCTGCAGGTCCATCACCTCGGCCTGCACCGAGATCGCGTCGAGCAGGTTGTCCACGCCCTCGCCGGTCTTGGCCGACACCGGCACGAACTGCACGTCGCCGCCCCATTCCTCGGGCACGACTTCGTGCTGCACGAGGCCCTGCTTGACGTGGTCCGGATTGGCTTCCGGCTTGTCCATCTTGTTCATCGCGACGATCAGCGGGACCTTCGCGGCGCGCGCGTGCTGGATCGCTTCGGCGGTCTGCGGCATCACGCCGTCGTCGGCGGCGACCACCAGCACCACGATGTCGGTCGACTGCGCGCCACGCGCGCGCATCGACGAGAACGCCGCATGGCCCGGCGTGTCGAGGAACGTGATGACGCCCTTCGGCGTGTCGACGTGGTACGCGCCGATGTGCTGCGTGATGCCGCCGGCTTCGCCCGACGCGACCTTGGTGCGGCGGATGTAGTCGAGCAGCGAGGTCTTGCCATGGTCGACGTGGCCCATGATCGTGACCACCGGCGGACGCGGGGCGCGATCGCCCTCGACCTGCTGCGCGAGCAGCGTGGTTTCGGCGCTGGTGTCTTCGGCCGCGACGACCTTGTGGCCGAGCTCCTCGGCGACGAGCACTGCGGTATCGTGGTCGATCGACTGGTTGATTGTCACCATGACTCCCATCTTGAACAGCGCCTTGACCACGTCGGCGCCCTTGACCGCGAGCTTTCCTGCGAGGTCGGCCACGGTGATCGTCTCGCCGACCGCGATCTCGCGCACGACCGGCGCGGTCGGGCGCGAGAACGCATGCGCGGGACCGCTGCGCGACTGTTCGGCCGAACGCGTCTTCGGACGCTTGCGACCGGTGCGGCGCGCCGCGCCTTCGCGCGATAGGTGCAGTTCGTTGCCGAAGTAGCGCGCGGCGCCGCCTTCCTCGCTGGTGCCTTCCTCGCGCATGCGGTGCGAGCCGTGGCGCGGCTTGTGGCGGCCGTGGCCATCGGGTTCGGCGGCGGGTTCGCGCGGACGCTCGACGCGCGGGCGCTCGCCCTCCTTGACTGCGGCGGCCGCGGGATCGGCGGGCGCGCCGGCGGGGGCAGCGGCGGTATCGACGCGGCTCTCCTCGCTGCGCTTGCGCGCTTCTTCTTCGGCGGCGCTGCGGCGCGCTTCCTCGGCCGCGCGCATCTTCGCGTCCTCGTCCTGCCGGCGACGGTCGGCTTCGGCGCGCGCCTGGTCCTCGGCTTCGCGCTTGAGCTGCGATTCGCCGAGCTTGCGCAACGCGTCCTCGCGCTCGGGATCGACCTGCTGGCCTTCCTCGACCACGCTGCGCTTGACGTAGGTGCGCTTCTGGCGCACTTCGACGTTGACGGTCTTGGCCGCCGCGCCACGCTGGCCCGGGGCCACGGTGATCTCGCTGACGGTGCGGCGCTTCAACGTGATCTGGCGCGGCGACGCAGCGGCTTCGGCCGGCGCTTCTTCCTTCTTGCCGTGGGTGCGGCGCAGGAATCCGAGCAGCTTCACCTTCTCGGTGCTGCTGATTACCTGCTCGGGATCCGAAAACTTCATGCCGGCTTCGCCGAGCTGCGACAGCAGCTTGTCGACCGGGGTGCCGAGGACCTTGGCCAGTTGCTTGATCGTGACGTCCGACATCGATTTGGTACTCCTAAGGTCCGTCCTGCACGTACGGTTGTCGCCGATCAGGCTCCGCCCCGCAGGGCGCCCGTCGTGCCTCGACACCTCGGGTGGCGCGCCGATCCCGGCACCCACCCGTCCCGCATCGCGGGTTCGGCGGTTACGCGGCTTCCGCCGCGCGTGCCGCCATGATCAATCCTGCCGCCGTGTCCTCGTCGATGCCCTCGATGCCGAGTTCCATGAACTCGTCGGTGGCGAGATCGGCGAGATTCTCGCGCGTCGCGATGCCGTGCGAGGCGAGTTCGAACGCGAGCGCCTCGTCCATGCCCTCGACCGCGAGCAGGTCCTGCGCGGGCTGGTGCTCGTCGATGCCTTCCTCGAGCGCGAGTGCTTCGGTCAGCAGCGCGTCACGCGCGCGCGCACGCAGTTCCTCCACGATGTCCTCGTCGAAGCCCTCGATGCCGAGCAGTTCGGCGGTCGGCACGTAGGCGATTTCCTCGACGGTCGAGAAGCCTTCCTGCACGAGGATCTGCGCGATCTCGCCGTCGACCTCGAGCTTGGCGATGAACAGGTCGCGCGCCGAGGCCTGCTCGGCCTCGCTCTTCTGGCGCACCTGGTCGGCGGTCATCACGTTGAGCTGCCAGCCCGAGAGCTTGCTCGCGAGGCGCACGTTCTGGCCACCGCGACCGATCGCCTGGGACAGCTTGTCCTCGGCCACCGCGATGTCCATCGAGTGCTTTTCCTCGTCGACGATGATCGACTGCACTTCCGCCGGCGCCATCGCGTTGATGACGAACTGGGCCGGGTTGTCGTTCCACAGCACGATGTCGATGCGCTCGCCGTTGAGCTCGTTCGACACCGCCTGCACGCGCGAACCGCGCATGCCGATGCAGGCGCCGATCGGATCGGTGCGATGGTCGTGCGCGAGCACCGCGATCTTGGCGCGGTCGCCCGGATCGCGCGCGCAGGCCTTGATCTCGACCAGGCCCTGGCCGACTTCGGGCACTTCGAGCTTGAACAGTTCCATCATCAGCTCGGGCGCGGTGCGCGACACGAACAGCTGCGGGCCGCGCAGTTCAGAACGCACTTCGTAGAGATAGCCACGCAGGCGGTCGCCGACGCGCACGGCCTCGCGCGGGATGCAGCGATCGCGCGGCACGAACGCCTCGGCGTTGCCGCCGAGGTCGAGGTAGACGCTGCCACGCTCGACGCGCTTGACGATGCCGGTGATCAATTCGCCGATGCGGTCCTTGTAGGCGTCCACGACCAGCGCGCGCTCTGCCTCGCGCACGCGCTGCACGATGACCTGCTTGGCGGCCTGCGCCGAGATGCGCCCGAAATCCGGGTTCTCGATCGGTTCCTCGATGTACGCGCCGACTTCGATCTCGGGCACGTCGTCGACCGCGTCCATAAGGCGCAGCTGGCGATCGGGCGATTCCATCACGACGTCGTCGGCGACGACTTCCCAGCGACGGAAGGTCTCGTACTCGCCGCTGTCGCGGTCGATCGACACGCGCACGGCGACATCCTGCTCGGGATAGCGCTTCTTGGCCGCCGACGCGAGCGCGGCTTCCATCGCCTCGAAGATCACACCCTTCGGGACGCCTTTTTCGTTGGCCACCGCATCGACGACCAGCAACAGATCCTTGCTCATTTCATGCTCCTTCGGTCCGCCCGACGGGGGCCCGAACGATGATCCGGTGAACCCGGCTTCCGGTTGACCGCGCCGGCCTCTGGCCGCCGCGTTCCATGGGTGATGACGCCTTCCGCGCGCCGCGCATGTTCTGCCGCGGCCGCGATCCCGCTACTGAACACCACGCTTGCGCTTGCCCGGCGCCGGATCGCCCGCCTTCGCGGGGGCGAGTCCGAGTGCCGCGTAATCCGGCACCAGCCGCGCCTTCGCGATGTTCGCGTGCGCGACCTGCACCGGCTTGCCGTCCTGGTCGATCGTCACGCGCTCGTCGTCGACGGCTTCGATGCGGCCCTGGAAGCGGCGACGTCCGTCGATCGGCAGGTTCACGTTGATCTTCGCCTGCTCGCCGAGGAAGCGCTCGAAATGCGCCGGCGTGAACAGCGGCCGCTCGAGTCCTGGCGAGGACACCTCGAGCGTGTAGCGACCCGCGACCGGATCGTTCACGTCGAGCAGCGCCGAGATCTCGCGGCTCGCGCGCTCGCAGTCGTCGATCGTGATGCCGCGCTCGGGCTCGTCGATGTAGACGCGCAGCAGGCTGCTGCCGCTGTTCGCGCTGAACTCGATGCCCACGAGTTCGAGGCCGAGATCGGCGATCGCGGGCTCGAGCAGCTGGCTGAGTTCGTCGTTCGTCATGTATGGGCCGGCCGCGCGAATACCAGATCCCGCGGCCCGAATGTCCTGGAAACACAAACAAAAAATGGGCACGAGGCCCATTCCGTAGTTCGCCGTTGTATGCATCCCACATCGGCGGCACTGCCCGCGGGCAGCCGGCGCATCCTGCGCCTGATCTCGGCAGCGTTCAAGACCCAAGAAAAAGGCCGCCAGAGGCGGCCCATCCCTTGGACTCGAAGCTGGTAGCGGGGGCAGGATTTGAACCTGCGACCTTCGGGTTATGAGCCCGACGAGCTGCCAGACTGCTCCACCCCGCACCGAGCTGCGCAGGATAGCGGGAAGCGCGCCGGCAGGCAAGCCCGGCGATGCCTCACGGCGCGATCGAGCTGCCGACGCGCATCGCCTCGTTGCACCAGTCGAGCAGCGGACCCCAGGCAAGTCCGAGCGCCAGAAGCGCGATGCCGTTCAGGGACAGGGTCCAGCGGAAGCCGCGGTCGCGCGGCAACGCCAGCGGCGCGTCGTCGTCGGGGGCGTCGAAGTACATGACCTTGACCACGCGCAGGTAGTAGTAGAGGCCGACGATCGCGAACACGATCGCGACGATCGCGAGCCACAATTGGCCCGCGTCGATCGCGGCCTTCAGCACCATGAGCTTGGCGAAGAAGCCGATCAGCGGCGGCACGCCGGCGAGCGAGAACATCGCGGCCGCCATCACGCCGGCGTACCACGGGTTGCGGCGATTGAGGCCCTTGAAATCGTCGATCTCCTCGGCTTCGAAGCCCGCTCGCGCGAGCAGCATGATCATGCCGAATGCGACCGCCGCCATCAGCGCGTAGCTGATCATGTAGAACATCGCCGCCGCGTACCCGTCGGGCGTGCCGCCGACGAAGCCGAGCAGCAGGAAGCCGACGTGCGAAATCGTCGAGTACGCGAGCATGCGCTTGAGGTTGGTCTGCGCGATCGCGAACAGGTTGCCGACCGCGAGCGACACCACCGCGAGCAGCGCGAGCATCTGCGTCCAGTGCTCGCTCATGCCGCCCATCGCGCCCTCGAGCAGGCGCCATGCGAGTGCGAACGCACCGAGCTTGGACACCGAGCCGATGAACAGCGTGACCGAGGTCGGTGCGCCCTGGTAGACGTCGGGCAGCCACATGTGGAACGGCGCCGCGCCGAGCTTGAAGGTTGCGCCGATCACGAGGAACACGAGCCCGAACGCGAGCAGCGTGCGATGCGGGCTCGCCGACGTCGCGGCCGACTGGATCGTCGCGAGGTCGAGCGAGCCGGTCGCGCCGTAGATCATCGACATGCCGTACAACAACATGCCCGAAGCGAGCGAGCCGAGCACGAAGTACTTGATCGCGGCCTCGGCCGATATCGGCGAATCGCGATTCAGCGCGACCAGCGCATACGAACTCAGCGTCAGCAGCTCGAGGCCGAGGAAGATCGTAACGAGGTTTCCCGCCGAGACCAGCAGCATCGTGCCGAGCGTCGCGAACAGCAGCAGCAGGTAGAACTCGCCGACGAACAGCTTGCGCTGGCGCAGGTAGTCGCGGCTGTAGGCGAACACGAGCGCGGTCGTCAGCAGCACGAACAGCTTGAGCACGGTGGAGACGCCATCGCGCAGGAACATGCCGTCGAACGCTGGCACGCTGGCACCGGCGGCGGGCGCGCCCTGCCACACGAACCATGCGGTGACCGCGAT
Source organism: Lysobacteraceae bacterium (assembly GCA_004143945.1). Taxonomy (GTDB): domain Bacteria; phylum Pseudomonadota; class Gammaproteobacteria; order Xanthomonadales; family Rhodanobacteraceae; genus Dokdonella_A. Next base: position 112,057 of record SEHB01000008.1, on the reverse strand, counting down.
CGCGGCCAGCGAGAGCCAGTGCGTGAGGTCGCGCCGATCGGGCTTGATGAACAGGTCGACCAGCAGGATCGCGAAGGTCGCGCCGAGCAGGAAGATCTCGGGCAACAGCGTGGTCAGGTCGTCGGGATTGAACTGGATCATGTCGTGCTGCTCACAGCTTGGCCAGGCCGATTTGCTGCACGAGCTGCAGCACCGCAGGTTCCATCAGGTCGATCAACGGCTTCGGGTACACGCCGAATGCGATCACCGCGGCCGCGAACGAGCCGAGCACGATCCATTCGCGCGCATCGAGATCCTTCATCTTCGCGACCTCGGCATTGGCGACTTCGCCGAAAACGACGCGCTTGACCAGCCACAGCGTGTAGGCGGCGCTGATGATCAGCGTGAAGGTCGCGAACAGCGCGACCAGCGGACTCTGCTGGAATGCCGCGAGCACGACCATGAACTCGCCGACGAAGCCGGACGTGCCGGGCAGGCCGGAGTTCGCCATCGCGAACAGCACCATGAACGCGGCGAACCAGGGCATCACGTTCGCGACACCGCCGTAGTCCTTGATCATGCGCGAGTGCAGCCGGTCGTACATGACGCCGATGCACGAGAACATCGCGCCGGACACGAAGCCGTGCGAGACCATCTGCACCATCGCGCCCTGGATGCCCAGGCGCGCGCCGAGCGGGTTCGCGTTCTCGCGCACCAGCGCCAGCGCGATGAAGATGCCGAGGGTAACGAAGCCCATGTGCGCGATCGAGGAGTACGCGATCAGCTTCTTCATGTCCTCCTGCACCAACGCCACATAGCCGATGTAGATGATCGCGACCAGCGACACCGCGATCACGAGCCACGCGAATTCCTGCGACGCGTCCGGCGTGATCGGCAGCGAGAAGCGGACGAAGCCGTAGCCGCCGACCTTCAGCATGATCGCGGCCAGGATCACCGAACCGCCGGTCGGCGCCTCGACGTGCGCGTCCGGCAGCCAGGTGTGCACCGGCCACATCGGCACCTTGATCGCGAAGCCGAGCAGGAACGCGAAGAACAGCCACGCCTGCTCGCGCGACCCGAGGTTCGCGGCCGAGAACGCGGCGAGAGAGAACTCGCCGGTCTTCATGTGCAGGTAGATCAGGCCGACCAGCATGAAGATCGAGCCGAGGAAGGTGTAGATGAAGAACTTCAGCGTCGCATACACGCGGCGCGGCCCACCCCAGATGCCGATGATGATGAACATCGGGATCAGCATCGCCTCGAAGAACACGTAGAACAGCAGCGCATCGGTCGCCGCGAACACGCCGATCAGCATGCCCTCGAGCACCAGCATCGCGGCCATGTACTGCGAGACGCGCTGCTGGATCGGCCCCCACGAGCCGATCACTACGAGCACGCTCGTGAACGAGGTCAGCACGATCATCGCGACCGAGATGCCGTCGGCCGCGAGCGCGTAGTTGGAGCGGATCGCCGGGATCCATGCGAGCGATTCCGCGAACTGCATCACCGCACCGGTCGGGTCGTAGCCCGTCCACAGCGGGATCGAGAGCAGGAAGGTCGCCAGCGCCGTCGCGAGCGCGAGCCAGCGCGCCGAGTTCGCCTCGCGGCCGAACGCGAGCACGGCGACCGCGCCGAGGATCGGCAGCCAGATCAGGACGCTCAGGAGATGCGGGACTTGCATGGTCGTGTTCTGTCCTGTCGATCAGAGGGCCGCGCGCGTGTACCACCACACGCCGCCGAGCAAGGCGACCAGGCCGAGGATCATCGCGAATGCATAGTGATAGAGGTAACCCGACTGCAGCCAGCGCACCGTCGCCGAGACGCGCGCCACCAGCGCCGCCGAGCCGTTGACGGCGACGCCGTCGATGAGGCCGGCATCCCCGCCCTTCCAGAGGCCGCGCCCGAGCGCGACGCCGCCGCGCGCAAACACCGCCTGGTAAAGCTCGTCGATCCAATACTTGTTCGCCAGCACGGTGTAGATCGGACGCATGGCAGACTTCGCCTTGTCGGCGATGCCGGGGTTCAGCAGCCAGATCCAGGTCGCGACCGCGAAACCGCCCAGCGCGAGCCAGAACGGAGCCTGCGTGAAGCCGTGCACGACCATCGCGAGCGAGCCATGGAATTCATGGCCGAGTTCGGCCAGCACGTCGTTCGCCTCGCGCACGCGGATCGCGCCGCCGAACCAGCCTTCGAACAGCATCGGGCCGATCGTGGGCCAGCCGACCAGCACCGACGGGATCGCGAGCAGCACGAGCGGCAGCGTGATCACCCACGGCGACTCGTGCGGCGCATGCGCGAGGTGGCCAGGCGCGTGGTGTCCGTGGTCGTCATGGTGGTCATGGCCATGCGCGTGCGCGTGCGGCGCGTCGACGACGAAGCGTTCCTTGCCGTGGAACGTCATGTAGAGCAGCCGGAAGCTGTAGAGCGCGGTCACGAACACGCCCGCGAGCACGCAGACATACGCATACCCCGACCCCAAGCGATCGGACAGGCCGACGGCCTCGATGATCGCGTCCTTCGAGAAGAAGCCCGCGAAGCCCGGCGCGCCGGCCAGTGCGAGCGAACCGAGCCACATCGTGATCCAGGTGACCGGCATGCGGCGGCGCAAACCGCCCATGTAGCGCATGTCCTGCTCGTGGTGCATCGCGACGATCACCGAACCCGCGCCGAGGAACAGCAGCGCCTTGAAGAACGCGTGCGTCATCAGGTGATAGACGCCACCGGCGTAGGCCGACACACCGAGCGCGACGGTCATGTAGCCGAGCTGCGACAGTGTCGAGTATGCGACCACGCGCTTGATGTCGTTCTGCACGATGCCGATCAGCCCGGTGAACAGCGCGGTGGTCGCGCCGATCACGAGCACGAACGACAGCGCGGTTTCGCTGAGCTCGAACAGCGGGGACATGCGCGCGACCATGAAGATGCCCGCGGTGACCATCGTCGCCGCGTGGATCAGCGCCGAGATCGGGGTGGGGCCTTCCATGGAATCCGGCAGCCACACGTGCAGCGGCACCTGCGCCGACTTGCCCATCGCGCCGATGAACAGGCAGATGCAGACGATCGTCGCGATGCTCCACGGGTGCCCCGCGAAGATCTCCACGGTGCGCGCGCCGGCCGCATCGCCGAGCGTGTTCTGGAATACCTGCGCATAGTCGAGCGAGCCGTACCAGAACACCACGCCCGCGATCCCGAGCAGGAAGCCGAAGTCACCGACGCGGTTGACGAGGAACGCCTTGAGGTTCGCGAAGATCGCGCTCGGGCGCTTGAACCAGAAGCCGATCAGGAGGTAGGACACCAGGCCGACCGCTTCCCAGCCGAAGAACAGCTGCAGGAAGTTGTTGCTCATCACGAGCATCAGCATCGAGAACGTGAACAGCGCGATGTAGCTGAAGAAGCGCTGGAAGCCGTCGTCGTCGCGCATGTAGCCGATCGTGTAGACGTGCACCATCAGCGAGACGAAGGTGACGACCACCATCATCATCGCGGTCAGGCGGTCGACCATGAAGCCGACGTTCGCGCTGAACGCGCCCACCTCGAACCAGGTGTAGAGGTTCTGGTTGAAGGTGCCGGCCCCGCCCCAGGCGAGCTGGTAGAGCACGTAAAACGAGAGCGCGCACGAGAGCGCGACGCCCGCGATCGTGACCGCGGCGGCGCCGGCGCGACCGACCTGACGGCCGAACAGGCCGGCGACCACCGCGCCGAACAGCGGCGCCAGCACGATCACCAGCAGCAGTGTCTTGGAGAGCATCATCGATCAGCCCTTCATCGAATCGATTTCGGTCACGTTGATCGTCGCGCGGTTGCGGAACAGCACCACCAGGATCGCGAGGCCGATCGCGGCTTCCGCCGCTGCGACGGTCAGGATGAAGAACACGAACACCTGGCCGCCTGGATCACCGAGCCAGCGCGAGAACGCGACGAAGTTGGTGTTGACCGCGAGCAGCATCAGTTCGATCGCCATCAGCAGCGTGATGACGTTCTTGCGGTTGATGAAGATGCCGGCCACCGCGATGCAGAACAGTGCCGCGCCGAGGGTGAGGAAGTGGGCCAGCGTGATCATGGCGCGGGTGCCTCGGGCTTGGCGGCGGGCTTGTGCGCGGCCATCTTGACGATGCGGATGCGATCGCGCGGCTGCACCAGCACCTGCCGGGCAGGATTCTGCGTGCGCACGCCGACGCGGTGGCGCAGGGTCAGCGGGATCGCGGCGATGATCGCGACGGTCAGGATCAGCGCCGCGACTTCGAACGGCAGCAGGAACCGGCTGAACAGCGCGGTCGCGAGCCATTCGGTGTTCGACATGCCCGCCGCGACCGCGGGATCGGCGATCGCGGGCACCTGCATCGCGCGCACGCCGATCAGCGCGAGCATCTCGAGCAGCATGACCACGGCGACCACGAGCCCGAGCGGCAACGCGCGGACGAAGCCCTCGCGCAGAGGGTCGAGGTCGAGGTCGAGCATCATCACGACGAACAGGAACAGCACCATCACCGCGCCGACGTAGACCAGCACCAGCACGATCGCGAGGAACTCGGCATCGGCGAGCAGCCAGCTGCAGGCGGTGGAGAAGAATGTGAGCACGAGGCAGAGCGCGGCGTGCACGGGACTGCGAAGTCCCATCACCGCGAGCGCCGCCAGCACGGAGACCGTCGCGAATGCGTAGAAGCAGATCAGCTCGAAAGTCATGCGCGCCCCGCTCCGCCGTGCCGGCTGGCGCGTCCGCGCGCCGGGGCCGGCTGCCATGTCTGGTTGGTGTGCATCATCGGTAGGCCGCGTCCTGGGTGCGTGCAGCGGCGATCTCCGCCTCGAAACGATCGCCGATCGCGAGCAGCTGCAGCTTGGTCACGACGTTTTCGCCGCGCTGCTCGAAGTGATATTCGTGGATCGAGGTCTCGACGATCGAGTCGACCGGGCAGCTCTCTTCGCAGAAGCCGCAGAAGATGCACTTGAACAGGTCGATGTCGTAGCGCGTGGTGCGGCGCGTACCGTCCTCGCGCGGCGCCGAATCGATCGTGATCGCGAGCGCCGGGCACACCGCCTCGCACAGCTTGCACGCGATGCAGCGTTCCTCGCCGTTCGGGTAGCGGCGCAGCGCGTGCAGCCCGCGGAAGCGGTTCGACTTCGGGATATGCTCCATCGGGTAGCGCATCGTGTACTTGGGCTTCCACAGGTACTTGAACGTGAGCTTGAGCCCCCCGATCAGTTCGAGCAGGAGCAGGCTTTCGAGATAGTTCGCGATTCGTTTCATTCCGATGGCCTCAGGCGCCCGCCGTGACCCAGCCGAAGTACTTCATGCAGCCGGCCACGAACACCCACGCGATCGTGATCGGGATGAAGACCTTCCAGCCGAGGCGCATGATCTGGTCGTAGCGATAGCGCGGGAACGTCGCGCGGAACCAGACGAACGCGGTTGCGAAGAAGAACGCCTTGGCGACGAACCACCACCAGCCCGGCGCGCCGAGCACGCTCCAGCTCGCGGGGAACGGCGACAGCCAGCCGCCGAGGAACAGCAGCGGCACCAGGAACGAGACGAGGATCATGTTCGCGTATTCGGTCAGGAAGAACACTGCGAACGGCGCGCCCGAATACTCGACGTGGAAGCCCGCGACGATCTCCGACTCGCCTTCGGCGACGTCGAACGGCGAACGGTTGGTCTCGGCCACGCCGGAGACGAAATAGATCACGAACATCGGCAGCAGCGGCAGCCAGAACCAGTCGAGCAGGCCCTTGGAACCGGACTGCGCGGCAACGATGTCGGAAAGATTGAGGCTGCCCGCGAGGATCAGCACCCCGACCAGCGAGAAGCCCATCGCGATCTCGTAGCTGACCACCTGCGCCGCCGAGCGCATCGCGCCGAGCATCGCGTAGCGCGAGTTCGAGGCCCAGCCCGCGATGATGATGCCGTACACGCCCATCGAGGTCATCGCGAGCAGGAACAGCAGGCCCGCGTTCGCGTCCGACCACGCCTTGTGCGGTCCGAACGGCACCACCGCCCACGCGGCGAACGCAGGCAGCAGCGCCCACAGCGGCGCGAGCAGGAACAGGCCGCGGTTGGCCTTGGCCGGATAGACCACTTCCTTCAGGAGCAGCTTGAACACGTCGGCGAAGGTCTGCGCGAGTCCGAACGGCCCGACGCTGTTCGGCCCCATGCGCACGTGCATCCAGCCGATCACCTTGCGTTCCCACCACACGTACATCGCGACCGCGATGATCAGCGGCAGCAGCGGGAACAGGAACAGGCCGATCGCCATCGACAGCGTCGGGAACGTCGCGACGAACCACTCGTAGGCGGCAATGATCTGGCTCATGTCGACGTCACGCCTTCACGATCTCGAGGGAGGCGCCATGCGCCGGCAGGGCCGAAGCCGCGGAATGGCCGGCTTCGATCCAGGCGGCGCCACGCGGCACGCGCCGCGAGAGTTCCACCGGCAGTTCGACGCCGTCCACGCGCGCCGCCGATCCGTGGCCGAGCCCGAGCGCGAGCGCGTCTTCGGGGTTCAACGTCACGCTGGCCGCGCGGTTGAGCGGATGGGCCTGCAGTGCAGGCGAGCGTCGCAGCACCGCATCCGCGCGATAGATCGCCGTGGTCGTGATGCGGTCGAAACGACCCGGTCCGGCCGCCGCAGGCGCATCGGTCGATGCCGACCCATGCGCGGCAAGCGGGTCCACCGCCTCGGCGCGCGCGCACAGCTCGCGCAGCTCGTCGAAGCTCATGAACTCGAATCCCGGCAGCGACAACGCGGCGCCCAGCGAACGCAGCACCTTCCAGCCCGACTTCGCGTCGCCCGGCAACTTCGCCGCGGGCGCGAGTCGCTGCTCAATGCCGTCGACATTGGTGTAGGTGCCCTCGATTTCGGGTGGCAAGCCGATCGGCAGCACCGCATGTGCGGTGCGCCGCACGCCGCTGCACGCATACGCACCCGCGTAGACGTGGAATGCGGCGCCGCTGCGCGCGCGGTCGTAGGCGGCCGGCGCATGCATGTCCTGGGATCCCGCGTGCCAGGTCAGCAACGCCGCGGGCGGATCGGCGAGCATCGCGGCGGCATCGCGGCCGCCCCTGCGCGGCAGTGCACCCGCGCGCGCGAGCCCGATCGCATTCGCGCCGGACGGGATCTCGTTGCACGCCGAACCGGTCGCAAGCGCGACGAATCGCGCGGCCGCGCGCAGGCTCGACGCGTCGCGCGCGTTGACCGCGGTCTCGCCGAGGACCAGTACGGCGTTCCCCGCGGCTGCGAGCGCGTCGACGAGCGAGCGCGCGGCACTGCCTGCGTCGCGGCCCGCGATCGCGCGCGCGAGCGACGCCGACTGCGGTAGGTGGCCGAGGTCGTTCGCGGCCTTCGCGAGCGCGAGCACGGTCGCCGCGAGCGCACCCGGCGGCACGATCGTCCTGCTGGCGGGCTCGAACGCGAGGTCGAAATCGAGCGGATTGATCACGTGCACCTGCGCGCCGGCCTTCCATGCCTTGCGGATGCGCTGGTGCAGCAACGGCATTTCGTGGCGCGGATTGCAGCCCACGAGCACGATCAGGTCCGCGCGCTCGACTTCGGCCACCGGCATCTGGAACATCGGCGCGGCCGGCTGGTCGGAGAAGTCCTGCACGCGCAAGCGGTGGTCGATGTGGTCGCTGCCGAGGCCGCGCAGCAACTGCGCGAGCAGGAAGCCTTCCTCGTTCGAAGCGAGCGGCGCGACCAGCGCGCCGATGTCGCCACCGGCGCGACGCAGGCCATCCGCGACGAATGCGAGCGCCTCGTTCCAGTCGACTTCGACCAGCTCGCTGCCCTTGCGGATCATCGGCCGGCGCGCGCGATCGTCGGCGTACAGGCCTTCATGGCTGTAGCGGTCGCGATCGGACAGCCAGCATTCGTTGATCGCTTCGTTGTCGCGCGGCACGGCGCGCAGCACTTCGCCGCGGCGCACGTGCAGCCACAGGTTCGAGCCGAGCGCATCGTGGTAGCCGATCGATTCGCGCGCGATCAGTTCCCAGGCGCGCGCGCGGAAGCGGAACGGCTTGTTGGTCAGCGCGCCGACCGGGCACACGTCGATCACGTTGCCGGACAGCTCGCTCATCAGCGGTTTGCCGACGTAGGTGCCGATCTGCAGGCGCTCGCCGCGCTCCATGCCGCCGAGCTCGTAGGTGCCCGCGACTTCCGCCATCACGCGCACGCATCGCGTGCACTGGATGCAGCGCGTCATCTCGGTCGCGACCAGCGGACCGAGGTCCTCGTCCGGGATCGTGCGCTTGCGCTCGACGAAGCGGCTGACCGAGCGGCCATAGCCCATCGACAGGTCCTGCAGCTCGCACTCGCCGCCCTGGTCGCAGATCGGGCAATCGAGCGGGTGGTTGATCAGCAGGAACTCCATCACGTTGCGCTGTGCGGACAGCGCCTTGGCCGACTGCGTCTGGATCTTCATGCCGTCGGCGACCGGCGTCGCGCAAGCCGGCTGCGGCTTCGCCATCGGCCGACCGCCCATCTCGACCTCGACCATGCACATGCGGCAGTTCGCGGCGATCGGCAGCTTCTCGTGGTAGCAGAAGCGCGGGATCGCGATGCCGGCCGTGTCGGCCGCCTGGATGATCATCGAATTCTTCGGCACGACCATCGAGCGGCCGTCGAGTTCGATCGTGACGTGGTCCGACGGCACGCCGGGAGCCGCGGGTTGCGCGCTCATGCCGCCACCTCCACGCGTGCGTCCACCATCGAACGCCGGTTCGTGATGAAGTATTCGAATTCGTTCCAGTAGTGGCGCAGGAAGCCCTGCACGGGCCACGCGGCCGCCTCGCCGAACGCGCAGATCGTGTGGCCTTCGATCTGGCCCGCCGCCTGGCGCAGGATCTCGAGGTCGGCGAGCTCGGCGTTGCCTTCGACGATGCGCGTGAGCATGCGATACATCCAGCCGGTGCCTTCGCGGCACGGCGTGCACTGGCCGCAGGATTCGGCGTAGTAGAAGCGCGCGATGCGCTGGCATGCGCGCACCATGCAGGTGGTCTCATCCATGACGATGACGGCGCCGGAACCGAGGCCCGAACCGGCCTTCTGGATCGCGTCGTAATCCATCGTGAGCCCGAGCATGGTCTCGGCGGGCAGCACCGGCATCGAGGATCCACCGGGGATCACCGCCTTGAGCCTGTGGCCGTTGCGGACGCCACCGGCCATTTCGAGCAGTTCGGCGAATGGCGTGCCGAGTCGGACCTCGTAGTTGCCGGGGCGATTGACGTGGCCGGAGACCGAGAAGATCTTCGGGCCGCCGTTGTTCGGCTTGCCCTGGTCGAGGAACCATTCCGCGCCCTTGTTGAGGATCGCGGGCACCGAGGCGTAGGTCTCGGTGTTGTTGATCGTGGTGGGCCTGCCGTAGAGGCCGAAATTGGCCGGGAACGGCGGCTTGAAGCGCGGCTGCCCCTTCTTGCCCTCGAGCGACTCCATCAGCGCGGTTTCCTCGCCGCAGATGTAGGCACCCGCGCCGAGCGCGTTGTGGATGTCGACGTCGATGCCGCTGCCCTGGATGTTGGTGCCGAGCAGGCCGGCAGCATACGCATCGCGCAGCGCCTGCTCGATGTGCTCGAACGGCTCGTGGTGGAACTCGCCGCGCATGTAGTTGTAGGCGACGGTGGAACCGGTCGCGTAGCACGCGATCGCGAGGCCTTCGAGCACCGCGTGCGGATTGAAGCGCAGGATGTCACGGTCCTTGCAGGTGCCCGGCTCGGATTCGTCCGAATTGCAGAGGATGTACTTCTGCATCGTGCCCTTGGGCATGAACGACCACTTGAGCCCGGTCGGGAAGCCCGCGCCGCCACGCCCGCGCAGGCCCGACTTCTTGACCTCCTCGATGATCGAGGCGGGGTCGGGCTTCTCGGCGAGGATCTTCTTCCACGCCTTCCAGCCGTCGGCCTTCAGGTAATTGTCGAGCGTCCACGGCTGCTCGTTGTGCAGCGTGGTGTAGACGACCTGGTGTGCCTGTGGGGGTGCGCCGTATGCCATTGCCTGTACCTTTGCGATCCTCGTGATCGCGAGGATCAAATTGCGGCCGTCCATGGCCGCACCGTTCAAGGAGAGCCGCTATTCCAGGGCGTCGAGGATGTGGTCGACCCGCGTGATGTCGAGCTTCTCGTGGTAATGGCCGTTGACGACCATCATCGGCGCGCCGCAGCAGGCAGCCAGGCATTCCTCTTCCTTCTTGAGGTAGATGCGGCCGTCCGCGCTGGTCTCGCCGAGCTTGATCCCGTACTTCTGCTCGCAGTGGCGCACGATGTCCTCGGCGCCATTGAGCCAGCACGAGATGTTGGTGCAGATCGCGACATTGTGGCGACCGACGGGGTGCGTCTCGAACATCGAGTAGAACGTCGCGACCTCGTAGCCCCACACCTGCGGCAGGCCGAGGTAGCGGGTCACCGCGGTGATCAGCTCGTCGGTCAGGTGTCCGCCGTTCTGCTCCTGCGCCGCCCACAGCCCCTGGATCAGCGCCGAGCGCTTGCGATCCGGCGGGAACTTCGCGACCCAATGGTCGATGTGGTGGCGCGTCGGATCCGTGAGCGCCGTCATCGGGTCCACGTCGCGGACTGCTTCGTAGGTGCCTGTTGCTTTCATGGACTTGAAGCCGGGAATGGGGAATGGGGAATCGGGAATCGGGAAAAGCAGCCACCCATCGCACGTGCGCGCGCACGCCGCACCGATGCGTGCGGGGAAACCCGAGAGTGGGCAATCCGGACCATTCCCGATTCCCCATTCCCCATTCCCGTGCTCACCGGTCCACCTCGCCGAAGACGACGTCGTAGGTGCCGATCATCGCGACGACGTCGGGCAGCATGTGGCCGCGCACGATCGAGTCCATCGACGACAGGTGCACGAAGCTCGGCGCGCGGCACTTCAGGCGGAACGGCTTGTTCGCGCCGTCGGAGACGAGGTAGATGCCGAACTCGCCCTTCGGCGCCTCGACCGCCGCGTAGGTCTCGCCGGCAGGCACGGTGTAGCCTTCCGTGAACAGCTTGAAGTGGTGGATCAGCGCTTCCATGTCGTCCTTCATCTCGACACGCGAAGGCGGCGCGACCTTGTAGTTGCGCAGCATCACCGGACCCGGATTCGCGCGCAGCCAGGCGACGCACTGCTGGATGATGCGGTTGGACTGGCGCATTTCCTCGACGCGCACCAGATAGCGGTCGTAGCAATCGCCCTTGACGCCGACCGGGATGTCGAAGTCGACTTCGGCGTACTTCGCGTAGGGCTGCTTCTTGCGCAGGTCCCATTCGACGCCCGAGCCACGCAGCATCGGGCCGGACATGCCCCAGGCGAGCGCCTTCTCCGGCGGCACGATGCCGATGTCGACCGTGCGCTGCTTCCAGATCCGGTTCCCGGTCAGCAGCTCCTCGTACTCGTCGATGCGGTGCGGAAAATCGCCGCAGAATGCCTCGAGGAAATCGAGCATCGAACCGCCACGCCAGTCGTTCAGGCGCTCGAGGTCCTTGCCCTTGTGCCACTTCGACTCGTTGTAGCGCGGCATCTTCTCCGGCAGGTCGCGGTAGACGCCTCCCGGGCGGTAGTAGGTCGCGTGCATGCGCGCACCGGAGACCGCCTCGTAGCAGTCCATGAGTTCCTCGCGCTCGCGGAACGCATACAGGATGACCGCCATCGCACCGAGGTCGAGCGCGTTCGAGCCGATCCACATCAGGTGGTTCAGGATGCGCGTGATCTCGTCGAACATCGTGCGGATCCACTGCGCGCGTTCCGGTACCTCGATGCCGAGCAGGTTCTCGATCGCGCGCACGTAAGCGTGCTCGTTGCACATCATCGAGACGTAGTCGAGCCGGTCCATGTAGCCGATCGACTGGTTGAACGGCTTGGACTCCGCGAGCTTCTCGGTCGCGCGATGCAGCAGGCCGATGTGCGGATCGGCGCGCATCACGGTCTCGCCGTCCATCTCCAGCACCAGGCGCAGCACGCCGTGCGCGGCCGGATGCTGCGGACCGAAGTTCATCGTGTAGTTCTTGATTTCCTGCATGGCGTAGGGATCCGGACTACAGCGTCAAGGATTGGAACACCGGGCACACCGGGCACGCGGAGGAAGGACTGTTGCAATCCATGTTCGTCTGCGTGTGCTCCATGGACCCCGTGCCAGAAGCTTCTGCCTGGATGCTCATGCCTTGCGCTCCGACGCCGCTTCGGCCTCGGCCTGTTCGTAGCGCGAGTCGTCGCGGATCGTGCGCGGGACCAGCACGCGTGGCTCGACCGAGGTGACGGGTTCGTACACGACGCGCTTCTTGTCGGGGTCGTAGCGCACCTCCACGTTGCCGATCAGCGGGAAGTCCTTGCGGAACGGATGGCCGACGAAGCCGTAGTCGGTGAGGATCCTGCGCAGGTCCGGATGGCCTTCGAACACGATGCCGTAGAGGTCGAACGCCTCGCGCTCGAACCAGTCCGCGACCGGCCAGGTCCCGATCAGCGACGGCAGGATCGGCAGATCGTCGTCGCTGCACCAGGCGCGCACGCGCAGGCGCCGGTTGTGGGTGACCGAGAGCAGGTGCACGGCAACCGCGAAGCGATGCGGCTTGTCGACGTTGCGCGGGCGGCCGGCCCAGCTGAAACGCCCCGGGCCGGCGCCCTCGACGCCGCGCGAGAAACCCTCCGACGACACGTCGGTGGTGTCCCATTCGCTGTCGCCCCAGGACAGGTAGTCGACGCCGCAGAGGTCCATCAGCTGCTCGAAGCGCAAGTCAGGGTCGTCGCGCAGGATCGCCGCGACCGCGAGCCAGTTCTCCGGCAACACCTCGATCGTCGACTCGCCGAGGGAATCGTGGAAGCGCGCGAGCTTCTGGCCGAGCCTGGCTTCGAGCAACTGCGCGAACGTGCCGTGGGCGCTCATTCTGCGATCGTCTCCGGGAATCGGTCATTCCGGCGATTGCCGGCATCCAGCGCCGGTCGCACGCGAACGCGCCGGGTCCGGGCGCTGGCGCGGACGAGGGAAAGCAATGGAGCGGCGCCGTGCGTCATCGTCGTACTCAGCGCGCGATCGTGTTGGTGCGGCGGATCTTCTTCTGCAGCTGCAGGATCCCGTGGATCAGGGCTTCCGCCGTCGGCGGGCAGCCCGGCACGTAGATGTCGACCGGCACGATGCGATCGCAGCCGCGCACAACCGCGTACGAATAGTGGTAGTAGCCACCCCCGTTCGCGCACGAGCCCATCGAGATGACCCACTTCGGATCGGGCATCTGGTCGTAGACCTTGCGCAGCGCCGGCGCCATCTTGTTGACGAGCGTGCCCGCGACGATCATCACGTCGGACTGGCGCGGGCTCGGGCGGAAGATCACGCCGTAACGATCGAGGTCCAGGCGCGACATGCCCGCGTGCATCATCTCGACCGCGCAGCAGGCGAGGCCGAACGTCATCGGCCACATCGACCCGGTGCGCGCCCAGTTGACGAGGCTGTCGAGGCTGGCGGTCGCGAAGCCGCGCTGCATCAGCGGGTTGTCGTCGCCGGGCCGCAGGATGTCGTCGACGACGTTGACCGGCGCCGGGTTGTGCATCGTGTCGGCGATGCGGGTGACCAGGCTCATGCTGCGATTCCCGTGCAGGTGGCAGGATCGAACGGCCGCGAACCGGCGTGGGCGCTCGTCATTCCCATTCCAGCGCGCCCTTCTTCCAGATGTAGACGAAGCCGAGCACGAGCATGCCGAGGAAGAGGCCCATCTCGACCAGCCCGAGCAGTCCGAGCGAGTCGAACACCGTCGCCCACGGGAAGACGAACGCGATTTCCAGGTCGAAGATGATGAACAGGATCGCGATCAGGTAGTAGCGCACGTCGAAGCGCATGCGCGTGTCCTCGAACGCTTCGAATCCGCATTCGTAGGGCGAGGACTTTTCGGGCGTCGGTCGGCGCGGTCCGAGCAGGTTGCCGGCCACCATCAAGCCGATCCCGACCACGGCGGAGACCACGATGAACAGCAGGACCGGGAAATACTCGGCCAGCACAGACACCTCCGCGCCGAAGGCGCATCAGCGGTCGCGGCGGCGCAGCCGGCGCGACGACGGTAAAGAACGATCCTGCGTCCGGCCCCGGGCACGTTGCCCGGGGCGTTCCGCCGAATCGAATGGTGCCCAAGAGAGGACTCGAACCTCCACGGGTTTCCCCGCTACCACCTCAAGGTAGTGCGTCTACCAATTCCGCCACCTGGGCACAGCTTACTTTCCGTCCTTCCCCTCTTCCGTCGACCCGGTCGCCGCCTCCGGCGCGGTCGACTGCGCGGCAGGCTGATCGGCCGCGTTCGTCGCCGGTGCGGCCGGATCGGCTGCGGGCGCGACCGCCGGTGCCGGCGTATCCGCCGACGCCGCTGGCTGCGGAACCCCGTCCACCGATGCAGGAGCCGCGGCCGGAACCGCAACGCCGGACATCACGCCAAGGTCGTCGACCGGCGCCGTGCTGACGCCAGGTCGAGACAGGAACATGCCCATGCCGAGGCTGAGCAGGAAGAACAAACCAGCGAGGACCGCCGTGCTGCGCGACAGGAAATTGGCCGAGCCGCGCGCACCGAAGACGGTCGCCGACGCGCCGCCACCGAAGCCCGAACCCGCATTCGCGCCTGCACCGCGCTGAAGCAGGATCAGGACCACCATGGCGATCGCGATCAGGATGTAGAAGACGTTGGCGACAATGGACAGCATGGTTGACTCTTCAGGTTCCGGCGGCTGCACAGATGGCGAGGAAATCCCCGGCCACCAGCGATGCGCCACCGATCAATCCGCCATCCACGTCGGGCCGGCCGAACAGTTCGGCCGCGTTGGCGGGTTTGACGCTGCCGCCGTACAACAGCCGCAGCGAGCTGGCGATTGTAGCATCCCGTCCCGCGAATATGCCACGCATGAACGCGTGCACGTCCTGCGCCTGTTCCGGCGACGCGGTGCGGCCGGTTCCGATCGCCCAGACCGGTTCATACGCCACCACCGCGCTCGCGAACGCAGCGACGCCCGCGCGCTCGATCACCACGCCGAGTTGGCGCGCGATCACGCTCTCGGTCGCGCCGTCCTCGCGTTCGGCCAGCGTTTCGCCGATGCACAGGATCGGCACCAGCCCGGCGGCCTGCGCCGCGACGAACTTCGCCGCGACCTGCGCATCGGATTCGCCGTGGTACTGGCGCCGCTCGGAATGGCCGACCAGCACGTAGCCGCAGCCGATGTCCTTGAGCATCGCGCCCGAGACCTCGCCCGTGTATGCGCCTTGCGCGTGCTCGCTGAGGTCCTGCGCGCCGAATGCGAGCGGCGCCGCCGCGTGCGCGCCGGCCAGCGCATCGAGATACGGAAACGGAGGCAGCACGACCACGTCGACGCCGGACGGCAGGCCCGCGGCCACGCCCGCGACGAGCTCGCGCGCGATCGCGCGTGAACCGTGCATCTTCCAGTTTCCTGCGACCAGCGGGCGACGCATCGCGATCCCGTTCGTTCGAAAAGGCGCGCAAGGATAGCCGCGCCCGCGCGGGTGGACAACCGCCGCAGACGCGACCGCCCGCGGCTCAGCGTCGCGGCACCTCGCCACGCGCAGGCGCTGGCGCATCGCCCGCGACGGGCGTCGGCGCCGGCTCCACGACGCGCGCATCGTCGAGGCGCAGCACGCGCATCTGTTGCAGCATGGCATCGTCGATCGGCTGGCGCGCGTCGAGATAGGCGATCACGACGCCGCCGACTTCGCGCCATGGCAGCCGCACGCCATCGAGCGTGAGCGGCTCGAAGGGTTTCGCATCACGATCGTCGACGGGTGCGGCGAGCAGATGGAACCAGGTGGGCTGCCCGCCATGGAACCAGCAATGCGCGATGCGCCCCGGTTCTGGCGCGAGCGCCTTCAGCACCGAATCGACCGACACGTAGCCGCCCCACTCGGGCGGCTGGCCGAGACCGTGCACGATCACGTGGCAATGTTCCGAGCGCAGGTCGAGCGCCGCGACACGCTCGCTCGCCGCGTGCGCGACGCGCGCGATCTCCACGCTCCTGCGCGCGAACGAATCGGCCTGCACGTGCGATGCGACCGCCCAGGCCGCGAGCAGCGGCACCGCCGCGCCGAGCGCGAGCACGCGTGCATGGTTCGCCCGCGCGCGCCAGATCCAGTCGAGCAAGGCGCCGCCGAGGGCGGCGAGGCCGACCAGGCCGAGGTAGTACAGGCGCGACTGCATCGCCGACTGCACCGCGGACTCCGACGCCGACAGCGGCGCCGCGTTCAGCGCGGCGACCGGCGCCTGCAGCAGCATCGGCACCAGCACGAGGCAGGACGCGCACGCGATCCAGCCGGTGTCGCGTCGCGCAGGGCCGCCCGCGCGCACGCGCATCAAGATGGCGAAGGCGAGCACGAGAACGCCCGCGAGCGAGGCGAGGCGCGTCGGCAGCGCAAGCCGGGGCCAGTAGGAGAAGAAGCCGGCCGCGTTGCGGAGCCCTTCGAGTGTTCCGTGCACGAACGTCGTCGCGAGCGCGGTGGAACCGGTGAGTCCCGTCGTTGCCGTGCCGAGCACGGCCGCGCGCCACGCGAACCACGCGAGGACGCACGCGATCAGCCATGCGACGCCGCGAACGCCCGTCGCGCGCCACGCGCGCACGGACGCTGTGCGCTGCGACCACAGCACGATGACCGCAGCGACCACCGCGACGCCGGTCTCCTTCGAGAGCAGCGCCGCGAGCGACGCGGCCACCGTGCACGCGAGCATGAGCGTGCGCGGGCATTCGCGATGGCGGGTCGCCGCCCACAGCGCGAGCAGGCCGAACAGCGTCGCGAGCAGGTCGAAGCGCGCCGACCACCAGAGCGCGGTGCCGATCGCGAGCGGATGCAGTCCGAACAGCAGGCTCGCGAGCGCCGCCGGCACGACCGCGAGTCCCGATCGCACGAGCCAGGCGAGCAATGCGAGCGCGACCGCGACGTGCAGCGCGAGGTCGGACGCTGCATGCGCGGTGTAGTCGCTGCCGAACAGCGCGGCGCCGAGCCACATCGACGCGACGCCGAGTGGACGGAACACCGACCCCGGCACCGGGAAGTGGTCGCGCACGAACAGCGGCCACGGAGAATCGAGCAGGCGCGCGAATGCGAGCTGGAAGTAATCGTCGCGGCCCCAGTCGCCTGCGAGGCCCGGCCAGTACGCGGCCGCGATGACCAGCGCGATCAGGACGGCGGCAACCGCGGTCGCGCGCCGATGCGTGGTCAAGGCAGGCGTCATGTCGGGCGGCAAAGGCGGCAAGGTCGTCCCGTGTTGCGCGCTCGCGCTGCGCGTGGCGAAGCCGCGGCGGCGCGCGCCGCGCATCCCGCGCTCAGGCCAGCTTGATCTCGCGCAGGCGCTCGAGCAGGTAGTCGTGCGCGGTGATCGCTTGCGGATAGCGGTTCAGATGGCCTGCATCGATGCAGGAGGGCAGCACGTCGATGAGGAAATCGGGATTGGGATGCAGGAAGAACGGCACCGAATAGCGCGGCTTGCGCGCATCGTCGCCGGGCGGATTCACGACGCGGTGCGTCGTCGACGGATACACGTGGTTGGTCAGGCGTTGCAGCATGTCGCCGATGTTGACGACGATGGTGTCGGCGTCGGCCGTAAACGGCACCCACTCGCCCTTGCGCGATTTCACTTCCAGGCCCTGCGCACTCGCGCCGACCAGCAAGGTGATCAGGTTGATGTCCTCGTGCGCGCCCGCGCGCACGTTCGGCACGTCGGGCGTGGTGATCGGCGGGTAGTGGATCGGTCGCAGGATCGAATTGCCGGAATCGGTCTTGTCGGCGAACCAGTCCCCGGGCAGGCCGATGTGCAGGGCGAGCGCGGCGAGCACGCGCGAACCGAGCCCGTCGAGCGCCTGGTACAGGCCGTAGCCATGCTCGCGGAACGAGGGCACTTCGGACGGCCAGATGTTCGGCGGCATCACGCCCGCATGGCGTGAATCGCGCGGGATCTCGCGCCCGATGTGCCAGAACTCCTTGAGGTCCGGATAGCGCGAATCCTTCGCGGTCTCGATCCCGAATGGCGTGTAGCCGCGCGCGCCCCCGCCACCGGCGACGTGATACCTGCGCTTGACCTCGTCGGGCAATGCGAAGAACGCGCGAAACGCTTCGTAGGCCGCGTCGATCAGCGACGACGGGATGCCGTGCCCGCGGATCCCCGCAAATCCCCATTCGCGATAGGCCGCGCCGAGTTCGGCGACGAACCCGTCGCGATCGCCGGCGCTGGCCGGATCGTCGTAGCGGCGGATGTCGAGGGTCGGGATGCGCGTGCTCATGGCTCAGGCGTCCGCTCGGGAGGCGACCGATCTTACGGCGTCCGCAAGGCGCGCCGCGAGCTTCGCCACCAGCGCCTCGTCGCCGGCCTCGATCGTCACGCGCACGAGCGGCTCGGTGCCCGACGGGCGCAGGACGACGCGTCCCTGCCCTTCGAGTTCGCCGCGCACGTCCTGCAGCACGCGCTGCACGTCGGGATCGGCCACGAGGTCGGCGGCGCGTCCCTCGACGCGCACGTTGACCGTGGTCTGCGCGACCTTGCGCATGCCCGCGACCGCTTCGTCGAGCGGGCGCCCGCTGCGCACGAGCACGTCGAGCACCTGCAGCGCGCTGACGATCGCGTCGCCGGTGCTCGCGCGATCGAGCGTCAGGATGTGGCCCGACGTTTCGCCGCCGAGAACGCCGGCCGCCTGCTTGAGCTGCTGCAGCACGTAGCGGTCGCCGACATTGGCGCGCTGGAACGGGACGCCGAGCTCCCCCATCGCGCGCTCGAGGCCGAAGTTGCTCATCAGCGTGCCGACCAGCGGACCGCGCAGGCGACCGCTCGCGTGCCAATCGCTCGCGAGCAGGTAGAGGATCTGGTCGCCGTCGACGAGCGCACCGTCGCGATCGACCATCTGCACGCGGTCGCCGTCGCCGTCGAACGCGATGCCGAGATCTGCGCGCGCCTCGACCACCGCGCGCGCGAGCGCCTGCGGATGCGTCGACCCGACGTCACGGTTGATGTTGAGGCCGTCCGGCTGGTTGCCGATCGCGCTGACGCGCGCGCCGAGTTCGGCGAACACCGACGGCGCGATCTGGTAGGTCGCGCCATGCGCGCAGTCGAGCACCAGCGTGAGGCCACGCAGGTCGAGCGTGGCCGGCACCGTCGACTTGCAGAACTCGGCGTAGCGCGCGGCGGCGTCGCGCACGCGCACGACCTTGCCGATCTGCTCCGAGGCGACCGTCGTGAACGGCGCCTCGAGTTCGGCTTCGAACGCGAGTTCGAGCGCGTCGTCGAGCTTCTCGCCATCGGCCGAGAAGAACTTGACGCCGTTGTCCTGGTGCGGATTGTGCGATGCGCTGATCACGATGCCCGCGCTCGCGCGCAGCGAGCGCGTGAGGTAGGCCACCGCAGGCGTGGGCATGGGTCCCAGCAGGCTCACGCCCGCCCCCGCCGCGACGAGTCCGGCTTCGAGCGCGGATTCGAACATGTAGCCGGACACGCGCGTGTCCTTGCCGATCACGACGTTCACCGGCCCGCCGCGCGCCGCGAGCACGCTGCCCACCGCACGCCCGAGGCGCAACATGAACTCGGCCGTGATCGGCCACTCGCCGACACGGCCGCGAATGCCGTCGGTGCCGAAGTAGCGCTTCGCGCTCATGGGAACGGGGAATGGGGAATCGGGAATGGTCGAAAAGCGGGCGCGTCGTGGCCCCGGCGCAGGGGTGATACGCGCGTGCCGCGTGCCGCCCGCTTCTTCGATTCCCTGATCCCCATTCCCTATTCCCTGCCTCAATCGCCCATCTGCTTCTGGCGATGTTCCCAGCGTTCCTGGGCGTCGAGGCTCAGCGTCGCGATCGGGCGTGCTTCGAGGCGATCGATGCCGATCTCCTCGTCGGTTTCCTCGCAGAAGCCGTAGCGGCCTTCCTCGATGCGCTTGAGCGCCTTGTCGATCTTCGCGATGAGCTTGCGGTAGCGGTCGCGCGTGCGCAGCTCGAGCGAGTTCTCGGTCTCGCGCGTGGCACGCTCGGCTTCGTCGCCGACGTCACGCACTTCGTCGCGCAGGCTCTCGATCGTCTGGCGACTTTCCTCGACGAGGTCGGCGCGCCAGCCGGACAGCTTGTTGCGGAAGTACTGGAGCTGGCGCGGGCTCATGTACTCCTCTTTCGCCAACGGCTTGTAGCCGTCGGGCAGGTCGATCGTGACGGTCGGCGGCAGCGCGTAGCGGCCATCCTGCATCGTCACGCCCGCTTCGATCGCGGGGGGCGTCCGGGACGATTTCTCGGCCCTGGCGGTGGTTTGCGGCTTGCTCGTGGTCACTGAATTCCCGACTGATGGTGCACTTCTTGCCGATGGCGCCGCGCTCGGCGCCGGTGTCTTCTGCGGCGCCGCCTTCACGGGCGCCGGCTTCTTCGCGGCTGCGGCCTTCGCGGGCGCCGCCTTCTTCGCCGGTGCCGGCTTCTTCACCGGCACGGCCTTCTTCGCAGGCACGGGCTTCGCGGCCGGCTTCTTCGCAGGCGCGGCCTTCTTCACGGGTGCAGGACGCGTGGCCTTCGCCGCGGCCTTCTTCGGCGCGACCGGCTTCTTCGCCGGCTTCGCCGACGCAGCGGATTTCGACGTCGCCTTGCGCGCGCTGACTGCGGCGGGGCGCGCTGGCGCCTTCGACGCCTTCGCGCGAGTGGCTGCAACCGGTTTGCTCTTCGCCATTCCGAAATCCATCTTGTGACGCGGCGGTCGCGTGTTATAGCCTAAGTCCCGAACCCCGGCAACCGCCGAAAAGCCTCGTCGTGGCGCGCGCTTGCACGCGGTCGCCGCGACCGCACGATGGCCAGTCCGCTGATCTTCCTGATCCATTGTTACCAGCGCATGCTGAGCCCGTTGCTGGGCAACCGCTGCCGTTTCCATCCGAGCTGCTCGGAGTATGCGCGCATCGCGATCGCGCGGTTCGGCGGCGCGCGCGGGAGCTGGCTCGGGTTCTGGCGCATCCTGCGTTGCCAGCCGCTGTGCGCGGGCGGACTCGATCCGGTACCGTTCCAATTCAGCCTGCGTCCGCAACGCTGCCACCCCCACTCCGAAGAAGACGCCGATGACTGACTGGCTGATCACGCACGCCGAACTCGTCAACGAGGGACGGCGCCGCAGCGCGGACCTGCGCGTCCGCGATGGCCGCATCGTCGAGATCGGCGAAGCACTGCAGGCGCGCGATGGCGAACGCGAGTTCGACGCCTCCGGGCTGTGGCTGCTGCCCGGCATGATCGACGACCAGGTGCACTTCCGCGAACCCGGCCTCACGCACAAGGCCGACATCGAGAGCGAATCGCGCGCCTGCCTCGCGGGCGGCATCACGAGCTTCATGGAGATGCCGAACACGAAGCCGCCCGCGACCGATCATGCCGCGCTCGAGGCGAAGTACGCGCGCGCCGCGGAAGTGTCGCGCGTCAATTACGCGTTCTACCTCGGCGCGACGAACGACAACCTCGAGGCGATCCGCACGCTCGACCCGAAGGCGGCGCCCGGCATCAAGGTGTTCATGGGCGCGTCGACCGGCAACATGCTGGTCGACGATCCGGCGACGCTCGATGCGATCTTCCGCGACACGCCGGTGCCGATCATCACGCACTGCGAAGACACGCCGATGATCCTCGCCGCCGAGGAGGCCGCGCGTGCGCGCTGGGGCGACGACATCCCGGCAGCGCAGCACCCGCTGATCCGCTCGCGCGAAGCCTGCATCAAGTCGACGCAGCTCGCGATTTCGCTCGCGCGGCGCCATGGCACGCGCCTGCACGTGCTGCACGTCTCCACCGCCGACGAATGCGAGCTGTTCGAACCGGGCCCGCTCGCGGGCAAGCGCATCACGGCCGAGACCTGCGTGCATTTCCTGCACTTCAACGATGCCGACTACGAACGCCTCGGCCACCTGATCAAGTGCAATCCCGCGATCAAGACCGAGGCCGATCGCGTCGCGATCACGCGCGCGCTCGCCGAAGGCCGCCTCGACGTGCTCGCGACCGACCACGCCCCGCACCTCGCCGAGGAGAAGGCGCAGCCGTACACGCGCGCGCCCTCGGGCCTGCCGCTCGTGCAGTACGCGCTGCAGTGCGCGCTCGAACGCGTGTTCGACGGCGAGTTGCGGCTGGAGCGCGTGGTCGAGGCCGCCATGCACGCGCCGGCGACGCTGTTCGACGTGCGCGAGCGCGGATTCCTGCGCGAGGGTTACCACGCCGACCTCGTGCTCGTCGATCCGCACACGCCGCACGTTGCGCGCGCATCCGAGGTGCTGTCGAAATGCGGCTGGACGCCGTTCGACGGCTACACGTTCCGATCGACGATCGCGGCCACGTTCGTCAACGGCGAGCTCGCTTACCGCGACGGCACGATCGACGACGGCGTGCGCGGCCAGCGGCTCGAGTTCGCGCGATGACGACGCGGCGCCCGCGCCTCGCGCCCGTCCTCGCCGCTGCACTCCTGCTTGCCGCATCCGCGATCGCCGCACCCGCGCCATCGGTCCCCGCCTGGCCGCGCGCGGTGCCGCAGGGCAGCCTCGTCGTCGCGCATGTCGAACCCGGCAGTCGCGTGACGTTCGGCGGCCGCGACCTGCGCGTCACCGCACGCGGCGAGGTCGTGTTCGGCATCGGCCGCGACGCGCGTGGCCCGGCCGAGGTCGACGTGCGGCATGCCGACGGCACGCCCGAGCGCATCGCGATCGAGGTGGTCGCGCGCGAGTGGCCGACCGAACGCGTCGTCGGCGTGCCGCCGAAGACGGTCGAGCCTCCGCCGGAGGTCGCGGAGCGGATCAGGCGCGAACAGGCACGGGTGGTGGCCGCGCGCGCGCGCGACGACGCGCGCAGCGACTTCCTCGCGCGCTTCACGTGGCCGCTGCAGGGGCGCATCAGCGGCCGCTTCGGCAACCAGCGCGTGTATGTCGTCGACGGCCACGACGTACCGAAGTCGCCGCATTCGGGCATGGACATCGCGGCCCCCGAAGGCACGCCGGTCAAGGCGCCGGCCGGCGGCATCGTCACCTTCGTCGACGCCGACCTCTACCTCACCGGTGGCACGCTGCTGATCGACCACGGGCACGGCGTCAGCTCGAACTTCCTGCACCTCTTGCGCATCGACGTGAAGGCCGGCGATCGCGTCGAACAGGGCGAGGTCATCGGCGCGGTCGGCAAGACCGGGCGCGCGAGCGGCCCGCACCTGCACTGGGGCCTCAACTGGTTCGACACGCGGCTCGATCCGCTGCTGCTGCTCGCCCGCGACTGAACCTGCGCAACCGCGGCGAGATGCTTCGTGCGGCGATGCGATCTTCGACGACAGATTCGAATCCGCGGGTCGCCGAGCGTCTGCCTGCGCCCCATTCGAGGCGCGCCTGCAGGCGCGCGTGCCTGTCCGCGACGCACGCGCATACCATTTCGATCACTCCGGCACATGCCCTTGCGGATCAATCACCTGCAGCGCGCGCGAATGCAGCGCGAATGCGCCGCGATCGCTGCGCGAGCCCGCGCGCGCGGCCGATGCACCACGCTTGCGGCACCTGCGCGCCGTCGCTGCGGCCACGGGTGTCCATCGTCTTGCTGCCGGGGGTTTTCCATGCGTCGCCTGATGCTCTGCGTTGCCGTTTCCACGCTGTTCCCGCTCGCGTCCGCCGAGGCCGCGGGGCTGTTCATCCCGATCGAGACGCCGAACGTGCAGCTGACGGGCGTTTCGCCGAACGGCGAGTACGCGGTCGGCTCGATCCCCTACACCGCGGCGTTCCGCTGGACCGCGGCGACCGGCGCGGAAGACCTGCTCACCGCACTCAACTCCGCGCAGGGCATCAACGACGCGGGCACGATCGCGGGATCCGTCCCCGAGGATGGCGGTACGATCGAGGGTGGGCGCGACCTCGGCGCCTACGCGCCGGTCAGCGCCGACCCGGTGCTGCTGACGCAAACCCTGCACACCAACGCGACCGGCTACGGCGTATCCGACGGCAACACCGTGGTCGGCCTCTCGTTCGAGGACGACTTCGCGGGCGACGCGATCGCCTACCAGTGGACCGCCGCAGCGGGCATGACCGCGCTGCCGGTCAACCGCCCCGCGAACTACTCGCGCGCGAACGCGATCAGCGCGGATGGGCGCGTCATCGCGGGCTGGAACGACCAGGACGACGGGGGTCGCACCGCCGTGATCTGGATCGACGGCGTGCCGATGGACGTGCAGGACGCCAACGGCATCGCGGTCGGCGAAGCGAGCGCCATCAGTGCCGACGGAGCGTTCGTGGTCGGCTCGAGCTACTACATTTCGCCGGAGGAATCGGGCGCCTGGCGCTGGAGCGCCGGCGAAGGCGTGCAGCTCGTGCCCGGCATGCCGTTCGCGTTCGGCGTCAGCGCCGACGGCAATATCGTGGTCGGCAGCACCGGCTTCTTCGACGTGCCGCCGCGCGCGCCGATGGTCTGGCGCAAGGGCATCGGCAGCGTGAAGCTCTCCGACTTCCTCGCCGAGCACGCGATCGAGATCCCCGCGGGCTGGGACATGAGCGGCGGCCTCACGGGCATCTCGGCCGACGGCAATACGCTGGTCGGCTGGGCGTTCGGTCCCTCCGCGATGCAGTCGTACGTGATCCGCCTCGAACCCGAGGTCGTCGACGTGGTCTTCATCGACGGATTCGACGGCACGCCGTGACCCATTCGCGGCGCGCGGAATCGCCTCGCGCGCCGCGAGCGGGCTGCGCGCACGCGGCTACGCCGCTGCGGGCGGCTGCTGCGCGGCCATCGCTTCCATGTCCATCCAGACCGCTTCCCAGAGGTGGCCGTCGAGGTCGGTCGTCGAGCGGCTGTACATGAAACCGTAGTCGCCGATCGGGTTCACGTCGGGCGTGCCGCCGCCTCGCACCGCGGCATCGTGGAATGCGTCCACCTCCGCGCGGCTGTCGAACGTCAGCGCAAGCATCAGCTCGCTCGAGGTCGGCGGCGGAATCGGGCGCGTCGTGAAGCTGCGCCACTTCTCGTGCGTCAGCACCATCACGAACACCGACTCGCTCCAGACCATGCAGGTCGCGGTCTCGTCGGTGAACTGCGCGTTGTTGGTGAATCCGAGCCCCTCGTAGAACGCGATCGAGGCCTTGAGGTCGGTCACGGGGAGGCTGGCGAACAGCATGCGGGACATGGGCGGGCTCCGGGGTGGATATCGGACCGACGATCGTCCGTGCACGAGATCGACATGTCGCCTTCGACCTGCAGCAGGTGCACGCCTGCGCGCAGGCGCCATCACGCGCGATGGTAGGGATGCCCCGCATTGATCGAGACCGCGCGATAGAGCTGCTCGGCGACGACGAGTCGCACGAGCATGTGCGGCAAGGTCAGCGGACCGAGCGACCAGCGCTGGCCGGCGCGCGCGAGGACATCGGGCGAGTGACCGTCGGGACCACCGACGAGGATCGCGAGATCGCGGCCCTGCATGCGCCAGCGCGCGAGTTCTTCGGCGAGCTGCTCGCTGGACCAGGGCTTGCCATGGCCGTCGAGTGCGACGACGTGGCTGTCCTTCGGGATCGCGGCGAGCACCGCGCTGCCTTCTTCGGCGATCGCGCGCGCGGGATCGCGGCCCTTGCCGCGTGCGCCGAGCGGGATTTCGACGAGGTCGAGGGGCAGTTCCCGCGAGAGGCGCTTCACGTACTCGGCGAAGCCGTCGGCCACCCAGGCGGGCATGCGTTCGCCGACGGAGATCAGGCGTGTCTTCATGCGCGGGCGCGTCGAAGCGTCAGGATCAAGAGCACGATCAGGAGCGGCCCCCTTGCGGTCTTCGACCCAGTCCCGCTGCGCCACAGATGATTGGGCTGCGGCCGCTGCGCAGGCGAACGGCCACGCCGCGACGCTGGAGCCTCAGCCCGCGAGCATTTCCGGTTCGCTGTCGCCGACGGTCCAGAGGCGTTCGAGGCCGTAGAACTCGCGCGTGCGCGGCAGCATCACGTGCACGATCACGTCGCCGAGGTCGACCAGCACCCATTCGGCTTCGCGCTGGCCTTCGACGCCGATCGGCGGCATGCCGGCCTGCTTGGCCTTCTTCACGACCTCGTCGGCGATCGATTTCACGTGGCGCGACGAGGTGCCACTCGCGATCACGAGCAGGTCGGTCACGCCGCTCTTGCCGCGCACGTCGATCTCGCTGATGTCCTTCGCCTTGAGGTCTTCGAGCGCGTTGCGCACGAGCTGGTGCAGGCGCGCGGCTGCATCGAGCACCTTCGCGACTTTCGGACGCGCGGCGCGTGGCGATTTCGCGGGTCCGGCCTTCGCGACGGCCTTGCCGCTGCGCTGGACCACCTTCTTCGCCGGAGCCGCCTTCTTTGCCGCGGCGGCCTTTTTCATCGGCGCCGCCTTCTTGACGACTGCGCGGGATGGCGGCCGTTTCGCCGCGGTCGTCGCCTTCGACGCGGGCTTGCCCGCGGTGCTCGCCGCACGGGCGGGGGCCTTGGCGGCCTTGGGCATTGCGGACTTGCGCGCGGGAGCGCGCTTCTGCGTCGTAGCCAAGTGGAAACGACCTCTGGATCGGAAGACGCCGGAATGGCGCGCCGGCAGTATAGCGCCGGCCGCCGCGGCGGCGGACTGAACGCCGCCCACGGCGCGGTCGCCGCACCTCGCGCTCGTCCACGCACGCGTGAAGCTTGCCGCCGACTGAAGCGGACTGGGCGGTTTCCCCCACGCCGCACTTGCCCGGCACCCGCGCGAGGTAGCCAATACGGGGGCCGGCACGATGGCCGGCACGCATGCCGGGCGATGCCCGCGGGAAGACTGCCATGAAGACGAATGCGATGCTGTTCGCGCTGCTCGCGGCGCTGGCCGTGCCGGCCGCCGCGCAACCGGTGTTCGAGGAGGTGACGCCGACCGAAGGGCCGTGGTTCGTCACGCCCGATACCGACGACTTCTGGATCAACTCGATCGCGCCGGCCGACGTCGATGGCGACGGCGACCTCGACCTCGCGGTCATGGGCTTCTACGTCGTCTACAACGAGAGCGTGACCGACACGCTGCTGCTGTTGCTCAACGAGGGCGAAGGCGCGGGCGGGCGGTGGTCGTTCACGCCGGTGGAAGTTCCGCTCGGCGGCGTGTTCGCGGGAGCGACCGACCTGTCCTGGGCCGACTACGACCGCGATGGCGACCACGACCTGCTGGTTGCTTCGGAAGGCGCGGCCGTGCTCTACCGCAACGACGCGGGCACGCTCGTCGGGACCGACACGCCGCTGCCGTCCTACTGGGAGGATTCCGGTTACGAGGACACCTACGACCTGCGCTCGGCGACCTGGGCCGACTACGACAACGATGGCGATCCCGACCTGCTGCTGCCTTCGGTCTACGACGAAGCCGCATTCGAGTTCCGCACCGTGCTCGTGCGCAACGACGGCAGTGACGGTGCAGGTGGCTGGCTGTTCGCGGACAGCGCGATCGCGCTCGACCCGACCACCAACGCGCAAAGCGCATGGATCGACGACGACGCCGACGGCGACCTCGATCTGTTCGTCGCGAATGTCGATCCGCTGATGAAGACCGGCGGCGTCAAGCTGTATGACAACGATGCCGGCACCTTCACGCCGGTCGACCCGCTCGGGATCCGCATCGAGCATGGCCTCGCCGACATCGGGGATCCCGATGCCGATGGCGATTCGGACATCCTCGTCGCGGGCAACATCCTCGACACCGACGACACCTACAAGACGGTGCTGCGCATCTACCGCAACGATGGCGGCAGCTACGTGCCCGAGACGCTGGTGCAGGCACCGGACGCCGACTGGCTCGACTTCAACGCCGCCACCTGGGCCGACTACGATTCCGATGGCGACGTCGACCTGCTGCTGACCGGCTCGTATGTCGGCAATGCGGAAATCGTCGGCAAGTCCGAGATCTACGGCAACGACGGCGGCGCCTTCACGTCGCTCGGCGTGCAGTTGCCGGCGCCGATCGGTTCGCTCGGTCGCGGCGGCGCGTTCAACTGGTTCGACCTCGATGGCGACGGCGACCTCGATTACCTCGTCGCGGGCGGTTTCTACGTGCCGGGCGGCAACGGCCTCGTCGAAGCCCAGGTGCATCTGTTCCGCAACACCACGCCGGCGATCAACGCGGCGCCCGCGGCGCCGACCGGCCTGCATGCCGAACTCGTCGGCGACGTCGTGACGATGGGCTGGAGCGGCGCCGGCGACGACCACACGCCGCCCGCGCAGCTCACCTACGATCTCGAGCTCTGGCGCGACGGCGTGCCGCTCACGCTGCCCGAACGCCTGCCGCAACCGGGCAGCGTCGCGACCGCGACGAGCTGGAGCATCGCGCAGCTTCCGGACGGCGCGTATGCCTGGACCGTGCGCGCGGTCGACAGCGCGTTCGCGGGCAGCACGTCGGCGAGCGGTTCCTTCACGCTGCCGTGGGGATCGGACATCGTGTTCGCCGACGGTTTCGACGGGGGAGGCTGAGCAGCGCCAGGCGGTTCACCGGCGTTCGCGCATCCGGACGCGCGGCGCGCGGCGCGGCGCGGACGCAGGCCTCGGCCGCCTGCAGCACGGGCTGCGCGGCATGCGTCCGTCCGCGATCTCAGCGCGAGGACGGCGCCACTTCGGTCGGCTGGATCGCGGGCTGCTCGCGCCAGCCGATCGCCCGTTCCGCCGGCTGGCCGTAGGCCTCGGGCACCAGGTAGCGTCCGCGCTCGTCGCCGGCCTTGTCTTCTTCCACCGGGATCGGGAACGCCTTCGCATAGGCATCGTGACGACTGCCGGTCACCTGCCAGGACACGCGCGCGCCCGGCGCGCCGCCCGCGATCGCGAAGCGGTTGCCCGCGATTTCCTCGCTCACGTACAGGCCCGGCGACGGTGCGCCGATCGCTGTGAGCTGGTAGCGGAACGCCATGTTGAGTGCCTCGAACCAGGCCGGCATCTCGATGCGCGCCGAGCCGGACGCGTCGAGCGTGACCACGCCGTCGTAGAGGTTCTTCATGTCCGGCGACTCGACGAACGAGTGCGACAGGGTCTTGTTCTCGGGATCGAGCGGATGGTCGATGCGGAACGATCCGGCCGACTTGGACAGCGTGCCGACGACCTGCGTGTTGCCGTACACGCGCAGCGCGTGCGTGACCGGGCAGTTCGGCGCCTGGCAGCGCATCGCGACCGGGCCTTCGAAGAAGCCGGCGAGTGCCTGCGGATCGGTACTGGACGTCCGCGCATAGAGCGAGGTCGCGGTGGAATCCACGGTGTTCACCTCGACCTGCAACGCCATCCCGTCGCCATTTGTCCGCACGAACAGGGCCGAGCGCTCGTTGGCGGGGTTGTAGATTTCGAAACTTCCCGCACCGCGCTCGGACCCATAGGTGGTACCCGACACGGCGGTGCCCTCGCTCTGAGACTGCACGATGCTGCGCAATCCGCCACCGATTCCACTCGAGGACACTTCGACCGCGCTCCAGTTCTGGTCGCCCGACGTTCCAAAGTGCGCGGCGGGTCCGCCGTCGTTGTCGATGCTCAGCGCGTACTGCGACGTGAGCTGCACGGTGTCCATGTACGGGAGGCTCAGCGCCATCGCCTTCGGTGCGGGCGTCACCGGCTGGCGCGGCGACAGCACGGTGTAGGTGGGCCCGCCGGCCGGCTTGACCGAAATCTCGAGCCATGCGTCGAACGTGCCGAACACGGACCCGAAGTCCAGCGGCACGGTGAACACGCCTTGCGCAACCTCGACACCCGGAATCACGACCAGTGGCCCGACCTGCGAACCGCCGACGTCGGACGTGTACAGGATGAAGCGGAAATCGAAGTCCCCGTTTGCGGGAACCTGGTTGTTCGTCAGTTCGCCCTGGTAGGTGAACGACGAGCCCGCGCGTGCCGCGGGCGCGGCGATCGTCACGGCGAGTGCCAGCAGGACCATCCAGGCCAGGCGTTGCATGCGATCGCTCCTCATTCGAAACCGTCCGCGAAGATCGCGTCGGACGGGAGATTCCCGCCGGCGCCCCAGAACCCGCCCCTGACGGCGTACGCGCCGCCCTCGCTGTAGTGCGCGTCCGGCTGGCCCACCGTGCCCGTCACGGCGTAAGCGCCGGATGCAGACGGACCACCGCCTGCATCGACCGTACTGCGCCGGATCGCAAAGCCGCCGCCGGACTGCGCGTCGAGCGCCGCCGCGCAGAGCGCGAGCGCCAGCAGCCATCGTGCACGCACGGGGGAACGACGCATGGCCACCTCGGATCAAGGGCTCGCCGGGAAAATCCCGGCTGATGGCCCTACGAACGGCAGGACGCACTCACGCGGGCCACGTCAGTCCGGCGTCGCGTCGGCGGGCGCCTGTTAGACTGGGCAGCCCTCCTTCCGCGGCATCGCCGCCTCCCGCGCATGCCTCCGTCAGACGTTGCACCCGAATCCCTCCCGTTCAGCCAACTCGGGTTGGCCGAACCGTTGCTGCTCGCACTCGCCGATGTCGGCTACGAAACACCCTCGCCGATCCAGGCCGCGACGATCCCGCCGCTGCTCGCGGGCCGCGACGTGCTCGGCCAGGCGCAGACCGGCACCGGCAAGACCGCGGCGTTCGCGCTGCCGGTGCTGTCGCGCCTCGACCTTTCCCGGACCAAGCCGCAGGCGCTCGTGCTCGCGCCGACGCGAGAACTCGCGATTCAGGTCGCCGAAGCGTTCCAGCGCTACGCCGTCAAGCTGCCGGGCTTCCACGTGCTGCCGATCTACGGCGGACAGAGCTACGGCCCGCAGCTCGGCGGGCTCAAGCGCGGCGTGCACGTCGTCGTCGGCACGCCGGGTCGCGTGATCGACCATCTCGATCGCGGATCGCTCGACCTCTCGCAGCTCTCCACGCTGGTGCTCGACGAAGCGGACGAGATGCTGCGCATGGGTTTCATCGACGATGTCGAGGCGGTGCTCAAGAAGACGCCGGCATCGCGCCAGATCGCGTTGTTCTCCGCGACGATGCCGAGCCAGATCAAGCGCATCGCGCAGACCTACCTGCGCGACCCGGTCGAGATCGCGATCCGCACCAAGACCACCACCGCGGCGAACATCCGGCAGCGCTACTGGTACGTGAGCGGGATGCAGAAGCTCGATGCGCTGACGCGCATCCTCGAGGCCGAGCCGTTCGAGGCGATGATCGTGTTCGCGCGGACCAAGTCCGCGACCGAGGAGCTCGCGCAGAAGCTGCAGGCACGCGGGTTCGGCGCGGCCGCGATCAACGGCGACGTGCAACAGGCGCAGCGCGAACGCCTGATCCAGCAGTTGCGCGACGGCAAGCTCGACATCCTCGTCGCGACCGACGTCGCCGCGCGCGGACTCGACGTCGAGCGCATCAGCCACGTGCTGAACTACGACATCCCGACCGACACCGAGGCCTACGTGCACCGGATCGGGCGCACCGGCCGCGCCGGTCGCAGCGGCGAGGCGATCCTGTTCGTCGCGCCGCGCGAGAAGCGCATGCTGCAGGCGATCGAGCGCGCGACGCGCCAGCCGATCGCCGAGATGCAGTTGCCGAGCGTCGAGGCGGTCAACGACCAGCGCATCACGAAGTTCAAGCAGCGCATCGCGGACGCGCTCGCGGCCGACGACCTCGGTCCGTTCCGCCAGCTGGTCGAACAGTTCGAACGCGAGAGCAACGCGCCGGCGGTCGAGATCGCGGCCGCGCTCGCGAAGCTGGTGCAGGGCGAGCAGCCCCTGCTGCTGCAGGCACCCGAACGGTTCGTGCGCCCGGCGGATGCGGCGCGTGCTCCGCGCGACGCGCGCTTCGAGCGTCCCGCGCGCGAGAAGCCCGCGTTCCAGCGCCCGATGCGTGACGAGCGGCCGGCCGGGATGCCGCCCGCCCGACACGCGCCTGGACCCGTCGACTCGCCGACGCAGTCGCAGCATCCCGCTGCGGGCATGCGCCACGACGACGAGCGGCGCGATGCGCGCGGCCACGAACACCCGGCCGCACGCACCGAAACGCGCCCGCCGCGCTCGCACCACGCCGAGGAGCGCGAGCGTCGTCCGCGCCGCGACGAGGGTCCGCACCAGCCC
Organism: Lysobacteraceae bacterium; assembly: GCA_004143945.1. Taxonomy (GTDB): domain Bacteria; phylum Pseudomonadota; class Gammaproteobacteria; order Xanthomonadales; family Rhodanobacteraceae; genus Dokdonella_A. The sequence goes on along the minus strand of SEHB01000008.1, from coordinate 80,165 downwards.
GATGCGGGGTTCGAAACCTTCCGCGTCGAAGTCGGCAGCGCGCACGGCGTGAAGCCCGGCAACATCGTCGGCGCGATCGCGAACGAGGCGGGCCTCGACAGCAAGCACATCGGCCGCGTCGACATCCGCGACGACCACAGCCTCGTCGACCTGCCCGAAGGCATGCCGGCCGAGATCTTCCGGCACCTCAAGAAGGTCTGGGTCTCGGGCCAGCAGTTGCGCATCACGCGCGGCAGCGAAGCCCACGAGGGCGGCAAGCCGCGCAAGAGCGGCAAGCCACCGTCGTTCGATCGCGGTGGCGGTCGCCCTGGTCGCGATGATCGCGGTGGTGCAGACCGTGTCGGCGGCGATCGCGCAGGCCTCGATCGTCCGCGTCGGCGTCCGCCGGGCAAGCCAAGCCGCTGAACCCGTAGCGGCTTCCCTCCCGCGCCGCCGACGCGCGGCGCTTCTGACTTCGCATTTGCGGGTGCAGCGCTCGGCGCGGACGGAAAATTGGCACGCAGCGCTGCGCTCGTCGCGAAGGGCCCCTCCCGCCTCCGTTCGCCCTGAGCGAAGGCCGACGGCCGGAGTCGAAGGGCCAGTCCTCAGCGAAGGCGCACACCGGCGCTTCGACTTCGCACCCTGCGGGTGCTGCGCTCAGCGCGAACGGAAAGTCGATCGGTGCTCGCCGCGCGCAACCTTCGCGCACGCTGGCGGCACCCATGTCACGAGTACGTCGATGCATGCAGGCGCGCGCCGCCACCGGCCCGCGTCGCGCCCGTCGCATGCGGCGTACGCGACAAGCCGACCGGAGACGAACATGCGAACGAATGCAGTCAGCACATGGCCTGCCCTCCTGCTCCTGCCGTTGGCGGCGGGGGCGTGGGCAGCGGATCATCGCGTCGAGGTCGGTGGCACCACCGGCGGCGGGGAATACGAGTATCCCGTGATGAGTTTCAGCCCGGCGCAGCTCACGATCGCAATCGGCGACACGGTCACGTTCGTGAACAAGGGCGGCGTGCACAACGTGTACGCCGATGACGGATCGTTCCGGTGCGCGCGCGGATGCGACGCCGACGGCGGCAATGGCGCGCCGAGCGGCGAGCTGTGGTCCTCGACCGTCACGTTCGATGCGGCCGGCAGCTTCGGTTACGTCTGCCAGGCGCACGCGGGCATGGGCATGCGCGGCACCATCGTCGTGGAAAGTTCGCAGGCCGCGGCATTCAACCTCGACCAGCACGGCATCAGCGGCTCATGGGCCGACACGACGACGGACAGCCAGGGCTTCGTGATGGAGCTGTTTCCGGACGCCTACGGCGAGGGCCTGGGCCTGCTGTTCGGAGGCTGGTTCACGTTCGACGTGACCGCGCCGGGAGGCCAGCGCTGGTACACGATCCAGGGCACGGTGACCGACGACGACGACACCGCGTCGATGCCGATCTACCTCACGCAGGGCGGCGCGTTCGACAGCAGCCAGGCCACCGACACCCGCACGGTCGGCGAAGCCGTGCTGCACATCGAGAACTGCAATGCGGGCACGCTGCAGTACGACTTCGATGACGGCCGCAGCGGCACGATCGAACTGTCGCGCCTGCTCGCGAACATCAGTTGCACGCCCGAAGGCGGCAACGGCGCGACGGGCCGCCACCTGCTCTCCGGCGCGTGGGCGGACGCGGGCAACAGCGGCCAGGGTTTCGTGTTCGACGCGAACACGGTCCAGAACGTGTTCTTCGCCGCGTGGTACACCTTCCTCGGCGACGCGGCACCGAACGCAGGTCCGCCGGGACAGCACTGGTACACGCTGCAGGCCGCGCTGACGCCCGGCTTCACGCGCCTCGACGACGTCGGGATCTTCGACAGCACGGGCGGCGTGTTCGACCAGGGTGCCGACACGACGACTGCGCAGGTCGGCACCGCCGACATCGAGTTCCAGAGCTGCGGCGCAGCGACGATGAGCTACACCTTCACGAGTGGCGCACAGGCAGGCACGACCGGCGAACTCGCGCTGTCGCGTGTCGGACCGATACCCGAGGGCTGCGCACTGTAGCCTTGCAAGCCATCGGGACCGCCGGGGCAATCCGACACGCTTGCCCCGGCCTTCCGCCATCAGGCGAGCGTGCACGGGTGCCCGCTCCTGCGAATCCGCGCCGCAGGAGCCCACCCTGTGGGCGATCCGCGCAGGAAATCGATTGCGCGTGGGCACCCACATTGCCGCGCATCGCCCACAGGATGCGCTCCTACGACGCGGGCTGCGCGCGGTAGGGAGCGAGCAGCGATTCGCTGCCGAACAGCGCGTCGGGAACGAGCCAGCGCGGGTCGCGACCGGCGGCGAGCAGTGCGCGGACCTGGCTGGCCGAGATCTCGAGCGGCGTCACTTCGATCTGCAGCACGCGCCCGCACGGCGACTCGCGGATCGCGGTCGCGTCGCGGCAACGGCGCGAGGCGATCTTCGTGCGCAGTTCGGTCGGCAGGGCGACGACGTCATGTCCAGGGCGCGTCAGCACCCCGACGTGCGCGAGATCGAACAGTTCGCGCCAGCGGTGCCATTCGGGCAACCCCGCGAATGCATCCGCGCCGACCAGCAGCACGAGTGCGCGCGCTGCGCCGATTTCCTCGCGCAGTTCGAGCAGCGTGTCGATCGTGTAGGACGGACCCTCGCGCTGCAGTTCGCGCGTATCGAGCACCAGCCTCTCCTGCCCGACCAGCGCAGCGCGCACGAGTGCGGCACGCTGGCGTGCGCTCGCACGCGGCTGGTCGCGATGCGGCGGAACGCTCGCGGGCAGCAGGCGCACGTCGGCGTCGAGCGCCTCGGCGGCCTCCCACGCGACGCGCAGATGCGCATTGTGGATCGGGTCGAAGGTGCCGCCGAAGATCGCGAGCGGCCGGCTCATTGCCGCGCCTTCGCCGCCGCCCATCGATCGAGACGCGCGCGCGTCATGCGATCAGCGCCGCGGCGCGCCGCGGCGCCGAGATCGCCGCGATCAGCCGCTCGAGTTCGCGCCAGGCGTCGCCGTCCGCGCGTCCCTTCACGATGCGGTCGATGCATCCGGCCTGCTGCACGCAGCGTTCCCAGTGCGCACGGTCCCCGCCCTTGAGCGCACGCCGGATCAACGATTCGCGCCCCGCGGGCCAGATGCGTTCGCTGCGCAGGGCCGCATCCGGGTTCGGCGCGGATGCGATCCGCGCGAGCATGCGCAGCTGCAGCAGCAGCCAGCCGAGCATCGGGATCAGTTCCTCGCCTTCCGCACGCAGGCCGGAGACGATGTGCAACGCGCGCGCGGCATCGCCGCCGAGCGCCGAGTCGGTGAGGCGGAACACGTCGTAGCGTGCGTCGTCGGCGACGCTGGCTTCGAGCGCCTCGGCATCGAGCCGCTCGCCTGCATGCAGCAACGCGAGCTTGTCCACTTCCTGCGCCGCGGCGAGCAGGTTGCCCTCGACGCGCGCGGCGAGCAGCGCGATCGCGTCCGGCGTCGCCTCGAGCCCGCGGCTGGCCATGCGCGCGCCGATCCAGACCGGCAGGTCCTCCGGTTTCATCGGCCACAGCACGACGACGGAGCCTGCACGTTCGATCGCATTCGACCACGCGCCCTCGTGCTTGCGGCTCCAGTCATTCGCGGTGACCAGCAGTACGGTGTCCGGCGGCGGCGACTCGCACCACGCGACCAGCGCCGCGCTGCCGTCCTTGCCGGGACGGCCCGTCGGCAGGCGCAGGTCGATCAGCTTGCGACTCGCGAACAACGACATCGAACGGCTCGCGTCGGCGAGCTGGTTCCAGTCGAAATGCGCATCGACGTCGAACACGATGCGCTCGTCGTAACCGAGTTCGCGCGCACGCGCGCGCAGTGCATCCGCGGCTTCGATCACGAGCAGGTGCTCGGCGCCCGCAAGCAGCCACGCGGGCGCGAGCCCCGGTGCGGCGAGCTGCTTGCGGAAGGCCGGCAGACCGGTCGCCATCGCGCGCTACGGCTGCGTGCCGCCGATCGCCTCGAGCCTGCGCATGATCGCCTGCACCATGTCGCGTTCGAGTTCCTTCGTCAGCAGGTCGGTTTCGGACGCGACGCCGAGCGCCTGGCTCGCGTCGAACGTGAACTCGCGCGTGAGTTCGATCACCTGGATCGGCATCAGCACGGCGCCGGCGTCGTCGCGCACCTCGAACTCGACATGGTGGCGCAGCGTGTATTCGGTCGCGCGCGCGTTGCCACCGACCGACAGCACGTCGGAGGTCACGCGATTGGCCGGGACCTTCATGACCGCGATGCCGGGACCCGGCGTCGGCACCACCTCCGCGCCGGAGCGCTCGATCGCGGCCGCGAGATCGCGCGCGAGCGCGCCCGCGCGATCGCCGATCTCGATATGCAGCCGTTGCATCGAAGCCGGCAGGCTCGCTTCGCGACGCGGGTGGAAGCCGCAGCCTGCGACCAGCGCGGCAAGGGCGAGGACAGGGAGGAATCGGTGCAAGGTCATGTGCGGGTTCCGCTCGCGATCGGGGGCGTCTCGACCAGCAGATCATACGGGGCCTTCCACCCCGGCAGCGAGCGGATGCGGTCGAGCCAGGCCGTAATCGCGGGCCAAGGCGCAGGATCCACTTCGCCCTGGTCGAGCCAGAACAGGTAGCCGCAGCAACTCGCATCGGCGATCGTCACGCGTTCGCCGAGCATGAACGCATGCGTTCGCAGGTGCTGGTCGAGGCGATCGAAGTCGGCCTGCATGCGCGCGGTCCACCAGGCCTCGAGTGCGCTGCCGGCCGGCGTGAAGCGCCGCGAGAACCGCAGGTGCGGGAAGCTCATCGCGAGCCGGTTCGCCTCCCATGCGAGCCATTCGCGCACGCGCGTGCGCTCGGCCGGCGTGCGCCCGTCGAGCTTGCCGTAGCGGCGCGCAAGATGATCGAGGATCACGTTCGACTGGCAGACCGCGAGCCCGTCCTCGTCGACCAGCGCCGGCACCTCGCCGAACAGCGAGGCCGCACGGAAATCCGCGTCGCGTTCGGCGCGTGGCAGGTTGAGGTCGACCGCCCGCTGCTCGAACGGCACCGCCATCAGTCGCAGAGCGAGCGCGACCTTGTAGCTGTGGCCGGATTCGCGGTTGCAGTAGAGGATCGGGACCTGGGGCATCGGCGAAGTGTAATCAATCCGGCTGCGAGATCGCGTCGGCCGCAGCGACCAACCGTCACGCCGCAGCGCGCGCATGCGACACCGCGGTCGCCAAGGTGCCGCGCAACGGCACCGCGCCGTCCGGCGCCCCCGCGCGGACGACGCATGGGCTCAGAGCACGACGTTCACGATCTTGCCGGGCACGACGATGATCTTCTTCGGCACCTGGGCGCCGATGAACTCGGCGACCTTCGGTTCCGACAGCGCCTGGCGCTCGACCTGCTCGCGATCCGCACCGACCGGAACCTCGATCGTCGCGCGCAGCTTGCCGTTGACCTGCACCGCGAGCTTGAGCGCGTCGCGCTCGAGCGCGGCCGCATCGACCTTCGGCCACGGCACGTCATCGACGAGCGTCTCGGCGTGGCCGAGCACCTGCCAGAGCGCGTGGCACGCATGCGGCGTGACCGGGTTCAGCAGCAGCACCATCGTCTCGAGTGCCTCGTGGCGCACCGCGCGACCCTGCTCGCTGCGATCGTCGAAGCGGCCGACCGCATTCAGCAGTTCCATCAGCGCCGCGATCGCGGTATTGAACGCGTAGCGCCGACCGAGGTCGTCGGACACCTTCTGGATCGTCTCGTGCACCTGGCGGCGCAGCGCCTTCTGGCCTGCGTCGAGGCGCGCGGGATCGACCACTTCGTGGTCCGGTCCCGACGCATGCGTGGTGACCTCGCGCCAGAAACGCCGCAGGAAACGCGCCATGCCCTCGACGCCGGCCTCGTTCCATTCCAGCGACTGCTCGGGCGGCGCCGCGAACATCGAGAACAGCCGCACGGTGTCGGCACCGTACCGCGCCACCATCGTCTGCGGGTCGACGCCGTTGTTCTTGGACTTCGACATCTTCTCGGTGCCGCCGATCTCGACCGGCTGGCCATCGGCCTTCAGGACCGCGCCGATGCCGCGACCCTTCTCGTCGCGGCGCACTTCCACGTCGGCGGGGTTGAACCATTCGCGATTGCCGGTCGCCGACTCGCGGTAGAACGTGTCCGCGATCACCATGCCCTGGCACAGCAGGTTGGTCGCCGGCTCGTCGCTCGCGACGAGCCCCGCGTCGCGCATCAGCTTGTGGAAGAAGCGGAAGTACAGCAGGTGCAGGATCGCGTGCTCGATGCCGCCGATGTACTGGTCGACCGGCAGCCAATGGTTCGCGCGCGCGTCGACCATGTCGGTCGCGCCGGGCGAGGTGTAGCGTGCGTAGTACCAGCTCGATTCCATGAAGGTATCGAAGGTGTCGGTCTCGCGCTCGGCCGGGCCGCCGCACTGCGGGCAGTTCGTCCTGCGCCAGTCCGGATCGGCCTTGATCGGCGACTTCACGCCGGTGAACGCGACGTCCTCGGGCAGCAGCACCGGCAACTGGTCTTCGGGCACCGGCACCGCGCCGCAGGCCGCGCAATAGATGATCGGGATCGGACAGCCCCAGTAGCGCTGGCGCGAGACGCCCCAGTCACGCAGGCGCCAGTTCACGCGACGCGCTCCGCTGCGGTCGCGCTCGAAGCGCGCGGCGAGTGCATCGAACGCGCCGCGGAAGTCGAGGCCGTCGTATTCGCCCGAGTTCACGAGCGTGCCGTATTCGGTGTAGGCACCCTTCTCGACGATGTCGCGCTCGAACTGCTCGAGGATGCCGAGCGCCGCGGTCGGCTCGTACGGATCGATCGCGCGGCTCTCGCCGAGCGCGGCCGACATCGGGTCGGGATTGCGCGCCGCATCGCGGCCGAGTTCGGCGATCGCGTCGCGGACCGCGTCGCTGACGATGACCATCTTGATGAACAGGTCGTAGCGCGTCGCGAACTCCCAGTCGCGCTGGTCGTGCGCGGGCACGGCCATCACCGCGCCGGTCCCGTAACCCATCAGCACGAAATTCGCGATCCACACCGGGATGCGCTCGCCCGTGACCGGATGGATCGCGCTGAGGCCGGTGTCGATGCCCTTCTTCTCGGCGGTTTCGATCTCGGCCTGCGCAGTGCCACCATGGCGGCATTCCTCGATGAACGCGGCGACCAGCGGACGCGTGGCGGCCGCCTTCTGCGCGAGCGGATGTTCGGCGGCGATCGCGAGGTAGGTCACGCCCATCAGCGTGTCCGGACGCGTCGTGAACACGGTCAACGGCACGGATTCGCCCTCGACCGCGAACGCGATCTCGAGGCCTTCCGAACGGCCGATCCAGTTGCGCTGCATCGTCTTGACCGCGTCGGGCCAGCCCGGCAGGCGATCGAGTCCGTCGAGCAGTTCCTGCGCGTAGTCGGTGATCTTGAGGAACCACTGCGGGATTTCGCGCTTCTCGACGATCGCGCCGGTGCGCCAGCCGCGTCCGTCGATGACCTGCTCGTTCGCGAGCACGGTCTGGTCGACCGGGTCCCAGTTCACGACCGACTGCTTGCGATACGCGAGTCCCTTCCCGAACAGGCGCACGAACATGCGCTGCTCGTGCACGTAGTACTCCGGGCGGCAGGTGGCGAATTCGCGCGACCAGTCGATCGCGTAGCCCATCGACTGCAGCTGCGCGCGCATGTGCTCGATGTTCGCGTAGGTCCACTTCGCGGGCGCGGTGTGGTTCTTGATCGCCGCGTTCTCGGCCGGCAGCCCGAAGGCGTCCCAGCCCATCGGCTGCAGGACATTCCTGCCCTGCATGCGCTGGAAGCGGCTGATCACGTCGCCGATCGTGTAGTTGCGCACATGCCCCATGTGCAGCGCACCCGAGGGGTACGGCAGCATGGACAGGCAGAAGAACTTCGGCTTCGGCGAGGCCTCGTCGACCTCGAACGCGCGCGTCCGGTTCCAGTAGGCGTGCGCGGCGGCTTCGAGCGCCTGCGGTTCGTGGGATTCCTGCATGGGTGGCGTCGCGCAGCGCGCTTCCGTGGATCGGATGGGAGAGCGAGCCTAACGCAGTGCAACATCGCTCGCCAGCCGCCTGCCTGCGCCTGCGCCCGCCACGGCTTCCCGTAAGATCGCGCTTTTCCGACAGGAGATCGCCGATGCCGCTCGTGCCCACTGCCGTTGCGTTCGCATTCGGTGCGGTCGCAGCTACCGCCTCCACGGCTGCCCCCGAAACCACCGTGTTGCAGTGCGGCCGCCTGTTCGACAGCGTGGCCGGCGAGTTGCTCGGGGCCTCGACGATCGTGGTCGAAGGCGATCGGATCCGCAGGATCGATGGCGCCGCGGTGCAGGTGCCGGGCGCGCGCGTGGTGGATCTCGGCGATGCAACGTGCCTGCCCGGCCTCATCGACACGCACGTGCACCTGACCGGCGAGACCAGCCCGACCGGATTCACCGACCAGTTTCGCTGGAACGTCGCCGATTACGCGATCCGCTCCACCGTCTACGCGCGCCGCACGCTGCAGGCCGGGTTCACGACGGTGCGCAATCTCGGCGACAACGTCGGAGAGTCGGTCGCGCTGCGTGATGCGATCAACGCGGGCGTGGTGGAGGGACCCCGCATCTACACCGCGGGCACCGCGATCGGATCGACCGGCGGTCACGCCGACGGCAGCGATGGCTATCGCAAGGATCTGGCCGGCGACCCCGGCCCCGAGGTCGGCATCATCAATGGCGAGGACGATGCGTGGAAGGCGGTCCGCCAGCACTACAAGGACCACGTCGACCTGCTCAAGATCATGCCGTCCGGCGGCGTGCTCGACGAGAGCGCGAGCGTCGACAATGCGCAGATGACCGATGCCGAGATCGCCGCGGTGATCGCGGCCGCGCACGACTACGGCTTCAGCGTCGCCGCGCACGCGCACGGCGCCGAGGCGATCCGGCGCGCCGTGCGCGCGGGCGTCGACTCGATCGAGCACGGCACCTTCATGGACGAGGCAGGCATGCGCCTGATGAAGCAGCGCGGCACCTGGTACGTGCCGACGATCATCGCGGGCCGCTTCGTCGAGGAAAAGGCGAATACGCCCGGCTACTACCCTGCGCGGATCGCCGAGAAGGCGAAGCAGGTCGGGCCGCTGATCCAGCAGACCGCGGGGCGCGCGTACAAGGCCGGCGTGCGCCTCGCGTTCGGCACGGACGCGGGCGTCTACCCGCACGGAGACAACGCGAAGGAGTTCGGGTACATGGTCGAGGCAGGCATACCCGCCACCTACGCATTGCAGGCGGCCACCACGCATGCGGCGGAGCTGCTGCGCAGGTCGAAGGACATCGGCAGCCTCGAGGCCGGCAAGCTCGCCGACATCGTCGCGGTCGACGGCGATCCGCTGCAGGACATCGCTGCGCTGCGGCGGGTGCGCTTCGTCATGAAGGGAGGCGTCGTGTTCCGCGACGGCGGCCACCCGGTCGGCGAATGAGCGACCACTGGCTCGGCGCGGTCGCCGCGACGCTGACCACGATCGCGTTCGTGCCGCAGGCACTCAAGGCGATCCGAAGCCGCGAGACGCGCGGGATCTCGCTCGTGATGTACGCGGTGTTCACGCTCGGCATCGCGTTCTGGTTCGGCTACGGCATCGTGCTCGGGTCGTGGCCGATGATCGTCTCCAATGCCGTGACGTTCGTGCTCGCGGCGACGATCCTCGTGCTCAAGCTGCGATACGGCTGATGCATCCGCCGCGGTACGCGGCTCGCGGGCGTGTCACGACGCGGCGGCATCCGCGGATCAACTACGCGTCGCGCTGGAACACGTCTTCGACGCCGACGCCGAACGCATGCGCAATCCGGAACGCCAGTTCGAGCGACGGTGCGTACCTGCCCGCCTCGAGCGCGATCACGGTCTGGCGCGTGATGCCGCAGGCGTCGGCGAGCGCCTGTTGCGTCATCTCGCCATGCTCGAAGCGCAGGCGCCGGATGTCGTTGCGGATCGCTGTACCGACCATCGATCAGCGCCGGTCGCGCCAGTAGGCGACAGCGGTGACGCCGTACGCGATCATGCAGGAGAGTATCAGGCCGATGACGAGCAGGTGCGCGATCATCGGAGGCGGCGCCCATGCGAGCTTCTCCGCGGAAGTGAACCCGAGCATCACGGCGAGGCCGATCACGTAGACGCCGAGGCTGGTGCTCGCGCACGAGGCCGCGCGTGACTCGATCGCGCGGTCGCGCTCGTCCGCCTCGACCTTCGCGCGCCAACGCGCGCCGAGCAGGCGCGACAGGACCATCCACGCGATCGCGAGCATCGCGATGTTGCGACCGACGCGCCCGGCGTCCGGGTTGCGCGACAGCGGCGGGCCCTGGAACACCCCTGCGTGCGCGACCGCATACGCGGCGATCGCCGCGGTGAAACCGAACGCGAGCCACGCGCGCCATTCGCCCGGCGAGACCGCGTGGCCGATGCCTCCGTCGGGCATGCGGCTGATCGCGTACAGCGACACCCACGCGACCGCCAGCAGCAACACGATGCCGGCGTTGCCGGTGTCGATGCCGAGCACTTTCGCGGGTCCGGCCAGCAGCAGCCAGAGCGCTACCGAAGCGACCACCACCAACCCTGTGAATACGCCGCGACTTGCGTGCATGACGTCATCTCCAGCGGACTAAATGTAATGTACACATTACATTGATCCGAGGCCGAGTCAAGCCCTGCGGGTAAGCCGATCCAGTCCCTGCCGGGTCGCTAGTCGAAGCCGTCCGCAAACACGCGATCGCCGGGCCCGTCGCAACCCTGGAGGCTGCACTTGGCGACCTTGAGGCTCTGTTCGTCGACATCGTAGTAGCTGATCACGGCGCCGCCGTCGCTGCCGATCGCGATATCGGTGTCGACGCCGGTGATTTCCCCGGCGCGTTCGTCGACGACGACCACGCGCACGTCGCCGCTGCAATCCGTGGTCGAACACTCGGCCACCCGCAACGCGGATCCGCCCGCGCCGCCGAGCGCTCTCCGCTGGTAGCTGATCACGGGCGTACCGTCCGGCCTGATCGCGATCGCGCAATAGCGACCGGCGTCGCCATTCGGCCGGTCGTCGATGAGACTGATCGTCTTCGGGCCGGCGCAGGCCGGGTCGTTGCAATGCGCGACCTTCAGCGCGAGGTCGTCCTCGTCGAAATAGCTGATGATCGGATTGCCGTCTGCGGCGATCGCGATCGCCGGGTCTCCCCCGACGGTGGTCGGAACCTGCGGCTCGACGAGGGCCAGCAAGGCGCTGGTACAGGCTTCATCGAGGCATCGCGCCAGGCGCACCGAGTCGGCGCTCGTATCGAGGTAGGCGATGACCGGGAATCCGTCGTCTCCGAGCACGAGCTGCGCACCCGTTCCGCGCGAGTTGCCAGAATTCGCGTCCACTTCGGTCACGCTGGCGGTCACGCACGATGGCGTGTCGCAACGGGCCAGCTGCAACGAATGATCGGTGGTGTTGACGTACGCGACGAGCGGGCGTCCGGATGCATCCAGCACCATCGACGCTTCGCGGCCGGTGTCTTCGATCGACGCGTCCAGCGTGCGCAGGATCTCCTCGCCCGAGCAATCGGCGTTCGCGCAGCGCGCGATCGCGAGGTCGTCGTCGTCGGTGTCGTAGAACGCCACCAGCGGATGGCCGTTGGCCGAGAAACCCAGCGACAGGTATTCACCGCTTGCGGCGCCTCCGGCATCGTCGATCGTGTCGCGGACTGCACTGGCGCAACCGGCGTCCTCGCAACGCGCGAACTCGAGGGTGCCGCTTCCGCCGTTGTGGTACGCGATCGAGGGCAATCCGTCCGGGCCGATCTCGATCGACGAATAGCGCCCGACCAATCCGGCGTCCACCGTGACGACGTCGGCAGCGAAGACCGGGGCACAGGCGAGAAGGCTCGCGAGGATGAAACCGTGACGGCTGTTCTTCATGTCCACTTCCTGATGGTGTTGAGGGACCTGCGTCCGGCGCGGCCATGCGCGGACATTCATGGTTCGAATCCGTCGTCGAACAGGCGGTCGCGGCCCGGCCAGAGCCGCGCAGCGCCGAAGCCTTCGACGTCATCGCGTGCGAGGCCGCCGAGCACGATGCGACCGTCGTGCTGGATCGCGACGCTCTCGGCCGCGTCCCCGAATCCGGAGAAATCGACCTCGAGCACGCCGTTGCTACCAAAGGCCTCGACGAGGGTGCCGTCCGCGAAATAGCGCGTGGCGGTGAAGTCCGGAGTGACCTGCCTCGAGCTCGCGCCCGCGACGACGATGCCGCCGTCACCCTGCAGCGCCACCGCGAGCGCGATGTCGCCGCTGTCGCTCAGCGCGGTGGTCACGAGGCCCTGCTCCCCGAATGCCGCGTCGACATCGCCATCGGCCTCGAGCCGCATGACCGCGAATCGGGTCGCGGTGGCAGGAGGTGTCCGACCATCATGATCTTGCCGTCGGGCTGCAACGCCATCGCGAAACGGTCGCCGCCGAATGCGCGGAACGTGGCCTTGCCATCGCCACCGAAGCTCGCATCGAGCATGCTCGGCGACGGTGGAGCGGGATCGTCGTCGCGGATCTTGAGGACGGCGTCGACGCGCGGACCGAGGCCGGATCGCGTGTCCGACGCGAGCTCGACTTCCTCGAGCGCGTCGCCCCGCACTTCCCGGAACGACCAGGTCCGGACCGGCTCGCCCGGGACCAGGCCGCCGCGCGGCGTCGATGCGTCCCCGGCCCCTGCGGACGCCACGCCGGCGCTCGCTCCCGCCAGCGCCATGATGAAACCCGCCAGTGCGTGCGGCACGTCCACTCTCCTCGGTTCTCGGTCCTGTCCCTCCTGTCACGCGCAAAGCGCGAGGTTCCCGCCACGCCGCGCAACGAAGCGGGCGTGACGCTCCGGGGCGGTCGGGCGCGCATTTGCCTTGCGTTCTCCCGGGACTGGCACAATCTGCTGCTGTCCATCGAAGGAATTCGCCATGTCCGCTGCCGCACCCTCCCCGCACGTGTTCGACGCCACCGAGGCGAACTTCGAAAGCGAGGTCATCAATGCCTCGTTCGAGCAGCCGGTGCTGGTCGACCTGTGGGCGACCTGGTGCGGCCCGTGCAAGACGCTGGGCCCACTGCTCGAGAAGGTCGTCGACGCGTTCAACGGCGCGGTGCGCCTCGCGAAGATCGATTGCGACAAGGAACAGGCGCTCGCGGCCTCGTTCGGCGTTCGCAGCATCCCGACCGTCGTGCTCGTGCGCGAGGGCCAGCTCGTCGACGCATTCACCGGAGCGCTGCCCGAAGGCGCGATCCGCGAATTCCTGCAGCGCCACGTGCAACCCCGCGAGGCGGCCGAGCCCGCGCCCGCCACGCCGCTCGTGCAGGAAACGCCCGAACAGGCGATTGCGCGCATCCAGCAGGAGATGGCCGCGACGCCGGATCGCGCCGAACTCAAACTCGACCTCGCGATCGCGCAGATGCAGGTCGGCAATGCGGCCGCGGCCGAGGCCGAACTCGACGCGCTGCCGGCCAACCTGGCCTCCGACGACCGCGCGCGACGCCTGCGCGGCCAGCTCGACTTCGCGCGCTCGCTCAAGGACGCGCCGCCGGAGGCGGAGCTGCGCGCGCGGCTCGCGCGCGATGCGTCCGACCACGCCGCGCGCGACCTGCTCGGCGTGCGCCTGCTGATCGCAGGTGCGACCGACCAGGCGCTCGAGCAGTTCCTGCAGGTGCTCGCGGCCGACCGCGACTGGGACGACGGCCGCGCGAAGAAGCGCCTGATCGCCGCCTTCAGCGTCATCGACGACGAGGACCTGGTCGGAACCTACCGGCGTCGCATGTCCTCGCTGCTGTTCTGAGCCGCGCGATGCGCGCACCCTCGGCGCGCACCGTGCGCCGCCTGCTGGACTGGTATCCGCCGTTGCGCTTCGCCGGCGTGCGCGTGCTCGAGATCGGCGACGACTGGCGCGACGCGCGCGTCGTGCTGCGCCGACGCTGGTTCAATCGCAACTATGTCGGCACGCATTTCGGCGGCAGCCTGTTCGCGATGACGGACCCGTTCTGGATGCTGCTGACGCTGCGCTGCCTCGGCGAGGACTACATCGTCTGGGACCAGGCCGCCTCGATCGAGTTCGTCGCGCCGGGACGCGAAGACGTCTACGCCCGGTTCCATGTCGACGACGCGATGCTCGACGAGATCCGCACCGCGACCGAAGGCGGCGCGAAGCATCTGCGCTGGTGCGAGACCACGGTCGCGACCGCCTCGGGCGAGGTCATCGCGCGCGTGCGCAAGCAGCTCTACGTGCGTCGCAAGCGCGGCGCCTGAGCGCACGCGGCCACGCGCCCAAGCGCGCGGATGCCCCCTCTCCCGCCGGCGATCCAGCGCGCTTCAAACGGGATGCGATTGGCGGAACCGCTGCCAACGGGTTCGCATTGCATCCGTGACAGCCTGCCGCAGACCCGACGCGCGCGATGCTCCACAATCGGCGCGGGCCGGACGCCCGGACCATGCAACGCGCCATGTCGGTATCCGCGCATTCTTCCGTATGTTCGGTGGCGGCACGCGCGCAACCCGACGCCGGCTATCGGGGCCGCAATGGCACATTCGAAGGAGGAGCTCACCCATGATGATGGACGCAGGGCGCCGTCGCCGCTTGCACGGTAACGTGCCGGCGCTGGCGGCCCCGAAACGGGGAATCGGCGGAAGCATGGATACCACACGCAGTTCAACGGCGGATTTCGCATTGATCACGACCGGGAGGCCGGAATGAAAACCGACGCATCGATCAAACGCCGTCGCGTACGGCAGACCTTGCTTTCGTCGAGTCTCGCGCTGGCGCTTGCCGCCGGAACGGGCATCGCGGCACCGTCGCCGGGCACCCTGGGCTGGACGGCGGGCGCACCTGCACCCAGGAGCTTCGCCCTTGCGCCGCGCGTGAATGCGCGCGCCGAGGAGTGGAAACGGCTGCATCCACCACCTGGGCCGCACCCGCAGGGCGCCACCACGCATCTGGTCACGAACTGCAACGACGGCGGCGCGGGCAGCCTGCGCGACGCGGTGACCGCCGCCGCGGACGGTGACTCGATCGACATGACGTCGCTGGCCTGCAGCTCGATCACCCTGACCACGGGGGCACTCGCCACGGGGGCGGCCAACCTCACGTTCAACGGACCGGGACGCGATGCACTCACCGTCAGTGGCGCGAACACGACGCCGGTCATCGTGCACGTCGGCGACGGCCAACTGACGCTCAGCGGCCTGACCGTCACCGCAGGCGCCAAGTACTCCAATGGTTCCGACCCCGCGCCCGGCGCCTGCGTCTACTCGCAGGGAACCGTGGCGATGATCGACGCAGGCGCGAAGTACTGCACCGCGCGCGCGAACGGCAGCGGCGATGCGCTCGGCGGCGCCGTCTACGCGCGCGGAGGCGCCGCGCTCATCGCGAGCACGATCAGCGGCAGCTCGGCAAGTTCGGCCACGGGATTTGCCGCAGGAGGCGGTCTCTATACACCCGCCGATACGGTCGCCAAGTACAGCATCTTCCGCAACAACTCCGCTTACACAGACGGCGCCGGCGCTTTCGGCGGCGCCGCGTTCGTCGGCGGCGACGCGAGCGTCACGCGTTCGACCGTCCAGGGCAACAGCGCGGACCACGTGGGGGGCCTCGTACTGACGGGCGCGACGGCGACCGGCGACCTCCTGATCGACACCAGCACGATCACCGACAACTACGGCGCCGCCTCGTCCTTCGGCGGCGCCGTGTATCTCGGCGGCAATGCGCGGGTCATCAACAGCACGATCACCGGCAACGTCGAGGCGAACACGACCGACACCAAGTACGGCGGCGGCCTGTCGGCGAAGTACGGCACCACGATCGAATTGACGAGCAGCATCGTGTCGGGCAATTCGCTCTTCGACGGAAGCACGCACTTTCCTTCCGACATCGCGTCGTCGGGCGGGTCGAATCCGCCGGCGATCATCGGCTCGCACAATCTCGTCGGGGTCAGCGAACCTGCGCTGCCGGCAGATACGCTGCTGGCGATCGATCCGCACCTGGGCCCGCTCGGCAGCAATGGCGGACCCACGCCGACGATGGCCTTGTTGACGGGGAGCCTCGCATTCAACGCGGGGACCGGCGGCGGGGAGTACGACCAGCGCGGCCCGGGCTCACCGCGGATGGTGGGGGCCAACGTCGACATCGGGGCGTTCGAATCCGACGCACTGTTCATCGACGGCTACGACTGACGCCATCCGGCCTGAACGCCCCAGCCCCCGGAAGCGGGGGCTGCGGGCGCGATCGGTGGAAGATTCGATCGCACCCATCGCGCGGCGGCGCTGCGCGGCGGGTGCGGGATCGCAGCATGCGACCGCGCCGCACTATGATGCGAACCGGGTCGCCTGCCACACACGCAACGGAAGCCTCGATGAATTCGAATCCGCCCGATGAAAGTGCCGCGGAGGGAGCCGCCGAAGCGCAGGCTGCGCCGGCGGACGCCGCCGCCAGGGTGCAGGAAGTCCTCGGCAGCGTCCACACGACCAACTTCCCGGACCTGCTGCGCCAGCTCGGCGGCTGCCTCGTCGTCAGCACCTACCAGGCCGGCAAGCTCGTGATCCTGCGGCCGGACGGCGCGAGCATCAACACGCATTTCCGCAGTTTCAACCGGCCGATGGGCATGGCCGCCGACGGCGAACGGATCGCGCTCGGCGCCTACATGGAGATCGCGGAGTTCCGCAACATGCCCGCGGTCGCGAAGCGGTTGCAGGATCCGCCGCGCCATGATGCGGTGTTCCTCGCGCGCCGCGCGCACGTCACCGGCGCGATCGACATCCACGAGATGGCGTGGGACCGGCATGGCGAACTCTGGTTCGTCAACACGCTGTTCTCGTGCCTGTGCACGCTCGACACGAAGTCGAGCTTCGTGCCGCGTTGGCGACCGAAGTTCGTGAGCCACTATGCGCCGGAGGACCGCTGCCACCTCAATGGCCTCGGCATGCGCGACGGCCGTCCGCGCTACCTGACCGCACTCGGCGAAACCAATACGCCGCAGGGCTGGCGCGCGAACAAGCGCGATGGCGGCCTGCTGATCGACATGGCCAACGATCGCGTCATCGCGCGCGGACTCTCGATGCCGCATTCCCCGCGCTGGTACGACGAGCGGCTGTGGGTGCTCGAGTCGGGCCGCGGCAAGCTCGTGACGATCGACCCGAAGAACGGCGCGAAGACCGACGTCGCGAACGTGCCCGGCTTCGCACGCGGCCTCGACTTCATCGGGCCCGTCGCGTTCATCGGACTGTCGCAGCTGCGCGAAACCAACGCATTCACCGACATCGAGATCACCGAGGACAACCGCGACCGCCAGAGCGGGGTGTGGGCCGTCCACATCGGTACCGGCAACACGATCGGACTGCTGAAGTTCACCGGCGGCGTGCAGGAAATCTTCGCGGTGCAGGCACTCAAGGGCACGCTGTTTCCGGAGATCATCCACGAAGGCGAACACCTCGCGACGTCGTATGCATTGCCCGACGAAGCGCTGCGCGAAGTCGGCTACTCGCCGCAGCCTGCGGCGCAGGCGGTGCCCGATGGGGCGACATCGGCGGACTATTCCGGGAGCGGCGCATGAGCGATGCCGGCACGGCGTTCCGCATCGTCGACGACTGGCCCGGCGCGAGTCCGGAAGCCGCCGCCGCGGTGTCGGCGTTCTGGCTCGCCGAAGGCGCGTTCGACCAGCACGCGCAGGTGCAGCAGCGCCTGCCGCAACTGGTCGCGCATGCGCTCGCGCCCGATGGCAGCGTCGCCGGCGTGTGCACCGCGCATGCGATGACGCCGCCGCAACTCGGGCAACCGATGTACTACTGGCGCACCTTCATCGGCACGCGCTGGCGTTCGACGCCGCTCGTGATGCAGTTGCTCAAGCATTCGTGCCACCTGCTCGAGGCGCATGCGCGCGCGCACGACTTCCCGTGCATCGGCGTGCTGCTCGAACTCGAGAACACGCGTTTCCGCGAGCGCGGGCGCGCGGCGCAATGGTGGAACCCGCGCTTCACCTACATCGGTCGCAGCCCGCGCGGCCTCGACGTGCGCGTGCTCTATTTCAAGGGTGCGCGGCTGCGCTGATGCCAAGGCATCAGGGGCGGGGCGAGGTCGCGCCCAGGGTGCGCTCCTGCAGGCGCATGTGAACGAGGCTGCCTGCAGGCGCCCACCCCGCGGACGGTCCGGGCGTGAGACGGGTTGCGCGCCGCAATCTGCATGGGCGCGATCTCGCGCAGGGGGCGCTCCAGCGGCACCGGCGCAAGCGCACGCACGGCTTGTGCCGACCCCGCGGCGTCACGGTCCGATCGCATCCGGTCGCGAGGCGATCGCAGCAGTGAAGGCCTCGCGCGCTAGCCGGATCACGTCCTCGGGCGGCAGGCTCGCGTCAACGCGCAGTGCATCGGCGGGCGGCGGCGCGAAGCGTGCCGCGACCGCGTCGACGAGATCGCAGGTACGGTCGGCGGCTGGATGCGCGCGCTGCTCGCGATCGACCCGGACGCGATCGCGCGCGACGTCCACCGGGCAATCGAGCATCAGCATGAACAGGTCGAACGCATGCCTGCGCGCGAGCTCGAGCACGCGGCGGCGATCCTCCAAGCGAGAGAACGTGACGCCGTCGATCACGCTCGACGCACCCAGCAGGCCGTTGATCTCGACCGCGAGCATGACGCCGTGCAACGCGGCCTGCTTTTCCGCGAAGCTGTGGTCGCAGCGCGGGAACATCGCCGCGCGGATCGCATCGCGCGACACCACGCGCAGGTCGAACTCGCGCTCGAGCATGCGCGCGACCATGCTCTTGCCGGCACCCGGCAACCCCATCAGCGCGACGATGCGCGGCCTGCGCTCCCGCGCGCCCGCCAGCGGCTCGCCCTCGTCGGTCGGATCCATCGGCTGCTCCCGGTTCGGGGGTGCGCGCGTCACGTACCGGCCAGCGCCCCCGGGCTAGAATTGTCGCGCTGTCGCCCGTTGGCCGCCATGACGCAACTGAAGCTCCCCTTCCAGGTCCCCGGCTACCGCATCCTCAGGCGCCTGGGCTCGGGCGGGATGGCGACGGTCTGGCTCGCGCTGCAGGAATCGCTGTCGCGGCCGGTCGCGATCAAGGTGCTCGCGGGCGAACGCGCGGACGAGGAACTCGTGCACCGATTCGAGAACGAGGCGCGCGTGATCGCGCAGCTCGTGCATCCGCACATCGTCGGCATCTTCGACGTCGGGCGCACCTCGAACGGCCAGATCTACTACACGATGCCGTACCTGCCCGGCGGCGACCTCGCTTCGCGCAACCTGCGCGACGACCCCGAAGGCGTGCTCGCGATCGTGCGCGCGCTCGCCGAAGCGCTCGCGTGCGCGCATGACCACGGCATCGTGCATCGCGACGTCAAACCCGAGAACGTGCTGTTCGACTCGCTCGACCGGCCGCTGCTCACCGACTTCGGCATCGCGCTCGGCGGCACGCGCCATCCGCGCATGACGCGCGAAGGCGCGACGGTCGGCTCTTCGGGCTACATGAGCCCGGAGCAGGCACGCGGCCAGCCGCTCGATGGTCGGTCGGACCTCTACAGCCTCGGCGTGGTCTGCTATGAACTGCTGACCGGCGAGCTGCCCTTCACCGGACCCGACGCGCTCGCGGTCGCGCTCGCGCACGTGGAGAAGCCGGTGCCGCGCCTGCCGATGACGCGGCGGCTGTGGCAACCACTGATCGACAAGGCGCTCGCCAAGCAACCCGACCTGCGCTTCCAGAGCGCGGAAGAACTGATCGCGGCGATCGATGTGATCGAACGGCGCCTGCGCGCACCCGCGCGCAGCAGCGCCTCGCGCAAATGGCGCATGCTGCTGCAGGGCGTGCTCGCGATTCCGCGCCGCACGCGCGCGCTGCTGCTCGGCGCGGCGCTGTTGGCGCTGCTCGTGCTGCTGCTGTCCCTGATGCCTGCGCCGGATCGCACGGCCTCGGCACCGGTGCCTGCGAATGCATTCGTCGATGCGGTTCCCGCGCCTGCCTCCGCGCCCCCGCCTGCACCCGCGGCAGTGACCGCGGACGGCACGGCGCCCGCAGACACCGCCGACCCGCTCGCGCAGGCGCGCCTCGCACGCCTGCAGCGCGCAACCGAACTGATCGCACGCGACCAGCTCGCGATGCCTGCCGGCGACAGCGCGGCCGACGAATACCTCGCGATCCTCGCGATCGAGCCGGTGCAACCCGACGCGGTGCGCGGCCTCGAACAGGTGCTCGGCCTGCTCGCGCAACGCGCGACGATCGCGATCGACCGCAACGACGACGAGGCCGCTCGCGCCGCGGTGCAGGAGTGGCACGCGCTCGCGCGCACGGCGAAATTCGCACCGGGCCCGTTGTCGGATGCGTTCGTTTCCACCTTGCGCGCCGCGGTCGAGGCTGAACGCGCGACCCACCCTGCCCGCGTGCGCGCCAGCGTGCTCGCCGGTGTCGATGCGACGCTCGCGCAACTCGCGGGCGCGCACGCACCCGACCCCGCGAAGGCGGCTCGCCGGCGCGCCGATCCGCCGCTCGCCGCGCCGCGTCCGGAGCCCGCCGCGAATGGACCGCGCGTGGTGGCGCTGACCGCCGCTGACGGCCATGCGTTCGGCATCATGGTCAACGAAGTCACGCGCGGTGAATGGCGCCG
This sequence comes from Lysobacteraceae bacterium, assembly GCA_004143945.1. Classification (GTDB taxonomy): domain Bacteria; phylum Pseudomonadota; class Gammaproteobacteria; order Xanthomonadales; family Rhodanobacteraceae; genus Dokdonella_A. The sequence goes on along the minus strand of SEHB01000008.1, from coordinate 59,599 downwards.
CTTCGCCGAAGCGACGGGCCGGCCGGCCGCGCGTTGCCGCGCAGGCAACGCGCTGCTGTCATTCGTGCGCGCGCGCAAGGCGGACTGGCGCGATCCGGGTTTCGAGCAGGGCGACGCGCATCCGGCGGTGTGCGTGAGCTGGGACGACGCGAATGCCTATGCGCAGTGGCTCGGCGCGCGCACCGGAGCGAGCTGGCGCCTTCCGAATGCCGATGAATGGAGCGCGGCGGCGCGCGCGGCCGGGGCAGGCACGGCCTGCGGCAGCGCGAACATCGGCGCGCGCTCCGGCGCTGGTTGCAACGATGGGTACGAGTACACCGCGCCGGTCGGCCTGCATGCGGCGACCCTGCCGGGCGTCCACGACATCGCCGGCAACGTCAGCGAGTGGATCGATGTCTGTGCACGACCCGGACGCGCGCAGCCGGCGTGCGGCGAGCATCGCTACCGCGGCACCTCATGGCGCGATGACGATGGCAGCGCCAACGGTTCACGCGAAGGCAGCGCCGGCGCGACCACGGGATTCGTCGAAGTCGGCTTCCGCCTCGTGCGCGAAGCGCCTGCGCCGCGATCCTGAACAACCAGCGGGGAATCCGCGGGAAAACACCCAAGCGACGCTTGCCACCGCGCGCGCGCGAGCGCAGCGTGCGCGCATCCGTTCCGGGACACGCCGCATGAAACCCTCGAGCTTCGCCCTTTTCCTGCTCGCCGCGATCGTCGGCGACACCCATGCCGACCAGCGCCTGTGGCTCAACGACATCGACACCTGGTCGATCACGCGCCCGAGCGTCGTCGTCACCGGCGCCGCGCCGACCGATGTCGAACTCGCCGACGACTTCGAGGTCACGGGCCTCGTTCGGCGCGCGATCGTCTACGGCCACGACTGTTGGCAGTGCGCCGGCGTGTTCTCGACCGGCGTGCGCGTGCGGATCTACGAGAAGACCGCTGCCGGCACGCCCGGGACCGAGCTGTACGCGTTCCGCCTCGATGCGGGTGATCCTGGTTTCGTGCACGACCTCAACCAGACCGGGCACGACGAAACCATCGACGTGCTGTTCCCGCAGCCGTTCGCCGCGGACGGCAGCTACTTCCTCTCGGTACAGCTCGAATTCGCCGAACCGGCGTCGTGGCCGCTGTGGTCCTCCAACCACGCGAGCCGCTTCGGCAGTCCGGTGCAGGTGCGCGACAACTTCGCCGGCGGCGACTGGCAACAGCACGAAGACCTGTTCGGACCAAGCGAGTTCGACTTCGCGTTCGCGCTGCATGGCGATGCGCCGGGCGAACCGCCCTCGAACACCGTCGCCGGTTGCGGCGAATGGCACAGCCGGCAATTGCCGCTCCCGCAGGGGGCGACCGGCACCTGGGTCAACGCGAGCCGGAGTTTCGGTTCCGCGGAGAGCTGGCTCGTCGGTGGCTACGAACGCGGCACGATCGGCAACAGCGAGCAGCTGTCGGCAGCCTGGCATCGCGTCGGCGACGGCGCCTGGACGCTGGTGTCGACGCCGAGTCCCGAACCGTGCGCGCCGAACGCGTCGTGCGCGCAGGTCTGGTTCAACGCGATCGACGGCGTCGCGCCCGACGATGCGTGGGCCGGCGGCTGGCGGCGCGGCGTGAACCAGGAAGGCTTCGTCGGCGGGCAGTTGTTCCTCGCGCATTGGGACGGCCACGCATGGCAGCAGGTCGACGCGCCGGTCACCAGTGGCGGCAGCGGCGCGGAAATCGCCGCGATCAAGGCGTTCGCGAGCGACGACGTCTGGTTCGTCGGTTCCTGGATCACGCCGCAGGGATGGCCCGCGCTCGCGATGCACTGGGACGGCTCGAGCCTCTCGATCGTCGAGACACCGTTCCCCCTTCCGGGCACCCCGGGCTGGTCACTGGCCGCGATCGACGGCAATGCGAGCGACGACATCTGGGCGGTCGGCCACGGCAGCGACGGCGACATGTCGGGCATTCCGTACCTGATCCACTGGAACGGCGAGGCGTGGCAGCTCGCCGACGCGCCCGCGCCGGGCGACAGCATGGGCTTCGGCGCGGTGCTCGCGCTCGGCGCAGGAGACGTGTTCGCCGCGGGAAGCTGGTTCACCGCGGGCGCCGGCTACGGGCCGATGATCCTCCGTCACGATGGCCTCGCCTGGTCGCTCGCGACCACCGAAGGCGGCGGAGGGCCGATGATCGCGTTCGGCACCGACAGCCTGCTCGCACTCGGCAACCCGACGCTGTACTTCGATGGCAGCAGCTGGACGCCGCAGCCGGGGTTGGAGGGTTACGAATATCCCGTGATCGCCGCACTCGATGCGACCGGACCCTGCCACGCGGTCGGTGGCGGCTTCGCCGACATCGTCGGTGCGCGACGCGCGATCGCGGTGGAGTTGCGCCCGATCGTGTTCGACAACGGATTCGACTAGCGAGCGCGGGCGGCCCACGCGGGCGCCGCGCGCGCGGGTCGCCGCGGCGTTGTCGTACCATCGCGCGATCCCATCGAAGGCCGCCCGCATGCAACACCCGTCTCCGCGCCTCGCGCGCCTGTTCGCGGCGGGCGTGTCGCTGCTCGCCACGCAAGCCTGCTTCGCCGCCGACTGGACCACGCCGGCCGAAGCCGCGCGTTTCGAAACGACGCCGTCCTACGCGGAAACGCGGGCATACCTGCAGCGGCTCGCGGGCGCCGCGCCCGGCCGGCTGCATCTGGGGCGTTTCGGCGTCTCGCCCGAGGGACGCGACCTCATGCTCGTCGTCGCGGCATCGAACGGCGAGTTCACGCCTGCGGCGGCGCGTGACTCCGGCAAGCCGATCGTGATGGTGCAGGCCGGCATCCACGCGGGCGAGATCGAGGGCAAGGATGCCGGGCTCATGCTGCTTCGCGACCTCGCGGTCGGCGACCGCGCCGCGCTGCTCGATCGCGCGATCCTGGTCTGGCTGCCGATCTTCAACGTCGACGGCCACGAGCGCTCGAATCCGCACAACCGCATCAACCAGCATGGCCCGCGCGAGATGGGTTACCGCGCGACCGCGCAGAACCTCAACCTCAACCGCGATTACATGAAGGCCGACGCGCCCGAAATGCGCGACTGGCTCGCGTTGTTCGATGCCTGGCGACCGGACCTGTTCCTCGACATCCACACCACCAACGGCGCCGACTACCAGTACGACCTGACCTGGTACCTGGAGGAATGGGGGCCACTCGACGACGGCGTGAAGCGCTGGCAGAAGAACGCGCTGGAAAGGCACATCCTGCCGGCGTACGAAAAGCGCGGCCACCTCGCCGCACCCTATCTCGACCTCGTCGACCACCGCGACATCCGCAAGGGCATCGGCAACTTCGGCTCGGGGCCGCGCTATTCGACCGGCTACGTCGCCCTGCGCAACCGCGCTGCGGTGCTGGTCGAAACGCACATGCTCAAGCCGTACGCGACGCGCGTGCGCGCGACGCGAGACTTCGTGGTCGCGACGCTGGCCGAAGTCGGTCGCGATGGCGCAGCGCTGCGCAAGGCGGTCGATCGAGCCGACGCCGGGATCGTCGCGCGTGCTGCCGGAGCCCGGCTCGCGGTCGCCTTCGAGACCTCCAAGCAATCGGTTCCGTTCGAACTCGCCGGCTATGCGTCCTCGCACACGCCGAGCGAGGTGTCGGGCGACCTGTGGACGCGCTACAACGACCAACGCCCGAGACGCGAGCGCATTCCGTTCTTCCGCGAACTCGTCGCGAGCGAGCAGGTCGACGTGCCGGCCGCCTACCTCGTGCCGGCCGGCTGGCCGCAGATCGCGGACAAGCTGCGCGAGCACCATCTGCGCCTCGAACGCATCGACCGGCCGCTGCGCCTGCATGTGGACCGTTACCGCCTCGATGCGCCGCAATGGAGTGGTCCCTCGTACGAGGGCCGCCACCTGCTGCGCGAGTTCGGGCTGCGCATGGAGCGCGCGGAGCTCGCGTTCGCGGCAGGCGCGGTGCTCGTCGCGCTCGACCAGCCCGGAGCGAACGTCGCGGTGAACCTGCTCGAGCCGCGCGCGTCCGACTCGCTGTTGCGCTGGGGGTTCCTCGATGCACTGTTCGAACAGAAGGAGTATGCCGACGCACGCGTTGCCGAACAGCTCGCGCGCACCCTGCTCGAGCGCGATCCCTCGCTGCAGGCCGCCTTCGAGGCGAAGCTCGCCGAAGACGCGGCATTCGCGGCTTCTCCCTCGCAACGGCTCGCGTGGTTCTACGAACGCTCCGACTGGTACGCGGCGCAGGAGGTCGGGGCATATCCGGTCGTGCGCCTCGATGCGGACGCACTTGCGCGGGTACGCGCACGATGAGCGCGGCGCGTGCCTAGGACGCGGGCGCGGGGCCCTCGCACCGGCGCAGGAGGTAATGGCTGCCGTCGCGGTAGGGCGTGCAGACGAGTTCGTCGACGATGTGGCCCTTGCGCGACGCATTCTTTCGGCAGCTGATGCGCGTCGCACCGATGTCGTAGAGATCGGCGAGCTTCGACGCGCCCTCGCGCGCGATCGCGAGCTGCGATGCATCCATCGCGGATTCGAGTTGCTTCACGATGCGCTGGTAGCCCGGGAAGATCTCCTCCGCCGCGAGCTTGAGCCAGGCGTAGCCGGTGAGGTGGTCCTGCGTCGTGCCCTGCCCGAGCAGGTACATGCGGCCGAGCGCCGACTGACTCGACTTGTCGCCCGCGCACGCGAGCCGCTCGAACAGCGGAAACGCGCGTGCGTAGTCCTCCTTGCCGTATGCGAGTCGCGCGTCGCGCAGCATGTCGTCGTAGGCGGACGGATGGACCCGATCGAACGACTCGACCGGCGCTGGCGCCGCGGTCGCACGCACGGTGGCGCATGCAGATGCACCCGCGAGGATCGCGGCGGAGAGACGGCACTGCCAGGCGTTCATCGGAGGCACCTCCGGGGTGGTCGCCCCGCGAGCATACGGCCGCCGTGCGCCGCAGGCGAGCGGATCGTGGCGATTGGTGTCGCCGTGCGTCGCGATCGGCGCAGGCGGCCTCCGCGCCAAGCGCAATGACCTTCGACACTTGGCCGAACCGCCGCCGCACCGCTAGGGTCCGCGCGCCGGCCTGCGCGCTCGCGCGCGGCCTCCCTCCGTGCCGCGTACCCCGCGCTCGCCCACGACCCGAAACCTGGAGACCCCCGCATGCCCCTTCCCTCGAAGCGCTTCCTCGCCCTCGCGATCTCGGCCTGCCTGTCCGGCGCGGCGCACGCCGCAGCACCCTCCTTCGACGTGCGTGAGCTCGATCCCGCGATATTGCCCTGCGCGGACTTCGACGGATTCGTCAATTCGAAATGGGTCGCGGGCAATCCGATCCCGGCCGACCGCACGCGCTGGGGCGCGTTCGACGTGCTGCGCGAGCACAGCCTCGTGACCCAGCACGCGATCGTCGACAAGGCGACGCGCACCGCCGACACCGCGAAGGCGGGCTCGATCGAGCAGAAGATCGGCTGGTACTACCGTTCGGGCATGGACGAACAGGCGATCGAAAAGGCCGGCCTCGCGCCGATCCGGCCCGAACTCGCGCGCATCGACGCGTTGCGTTCGGGCGCGGACGTGGCGGCCTACCTGACCGCAGCGTTCGCGCAGGGCCAGGGCCGCGTGTTCGGGCTGTTCCCGGCCGCGGACTTCAAGAATTCGAAGATGCAGATCGCGTACGCGTTCCAGGACGGCCTCGGCCTGCCGACGCCCGAGTACTACGAACTGGCCGAACACGCGGCCAAGCGCGACGCGTATCGCGCGCACGTCGCGAAGGTGCTCACGCTCGCGGGCGCGACGCCGGCCGATGCCAAGGCCGCGGCCGATCATGTGCTTGCATTCGAGACACGCCTCGCGAAGGCGTCGTTCAAGCCGGTCGAACTGCGCACGCCGGAGAACCAGTACCACTTCACGACGCTCGCCGAAGCGGACCAGGCCACGCCGAATTTCTCGTGGACGAAGTTCTTCGCCGCGCAGCGCATCGACATCAAGGGCGGCTTCTCGCTCTCGCAGCCGAAGTTCTTCGCCGAGTTCAACCGCATGCTCGCGGACGTGCCGGTCGAGCAATGGCGCTCGTACCTGCGCTTCCACGCGCTCGATTCGGCGTCGCCGTACCTGTCCCAGGCATTCGCGCGCGAGAACTTCGAGTTCTACAAGAAGACGCTGAACGGCCAGAAGGAGCAGGAGCCGCGCTGGAAGCGCGTGCTCGAGTCCGTCAACGACACGATGGGCATGGCGCTCGGCGAGCTGTACGTGGCCGAGGCGTTCCCGCCGGAGTCGCGTCGGCGCGCGCAGGAACTCGTGGACAACGTCAGCGCGGCGCTCAAGGCGCGCATCGAGAAGCTCGACTGGATGGGCGAGGAGACCCGCGCGAAGGCACTCGAGAAGTGGTCGACGTTCCTGCCCAAGATCGGCTATCCCGATCGCTGGCGCGACTGGACGGGGCTCTCGATCAAGCCGGACGACTACTACGCGAACGTGATCGCGTCGAGGCGCCATGACCACGCCTATGAAATGGCGAAGATCGGCAAGCCGACGGATCGCAGCGAATGGGGCATGACGCCGCAGACGGTCAATGCGTACTACAACCCCACGGACAACACGATCAACTTCCCGGCCGCGATCCTGCAGCCACCCTTCTTCGATGCGAAGGCCGACGACGCGCTCAACTACGGCGGCATCGGCGCGGTGATCGGCCACGAAGCGATCCACGGTTACGACGACGAAGGCAGCCAGTTCGACGCGCAAGGCAACAACACGAACTGGTGGTCGAAGGCCGATCGCGAAAAGTTCGAGGCGCGCGCGGCCAAGCTCGTCGAGCAGTATGAAAGCTACGAGCCGCTGCCGGGCAAGCGCATCAACGGCCGCCTGACGCTCGGCGAGAACATCGCCGACCTCGGCGGCACCGCGATCGCACTCGATGCGTTGCACATGGCGATCGCGAAGGATCCTTCGAAGGCCGCGAAGATCGACGGCTTCACGCCGGATCAGCGCTTCTTCCTCAACCTCGCGCGGATCTGGCGTGGCAGCACGCGGCCGGAGCGCCTCGAGGTGCAGCTCAACTCCGACCCGCATTCGCCCGCGAACTACCGCGCGGTGGGTGCAGCGTCGAACCTGCCGGCGTTCGCGGGTGCATTCGATTGCAAGGCCGGCGACGCGATGGTGCGCGGGGACGACAAGCGCGTGAAGATCTGGTGACATCCCAGCTCGGGGCCGCCTGCGCGGCGGCCCCGCGTTCGTGCACGCGCCGACACGTCGGCGAACGCGCCTCGCATTGCGCGCCTCGCGTGCTCCGTGTTTCGCGCACGACGCGCTGATGCCGTGCATGCCGCATTTAACGAATTGCCGCGCATATCTTGTGTAAGGTCGGGAATCGGGTGGAGTCCACCGACCGACACGAGGCATGCCATGACCGGATTTCCCGCACGCTCCCTGCTCGCCGCCGCGATCGCGGCTTCGTCCACGACGGTGGCCGTTGCCGGGACTCCGGGCTACGACACGGTCGAGCTGCAGGCGCGCAGCAACCTGATCGTCAACGACAATGGCTGGAACGTCCCGCCGGGCACGTCGTTCAACAGCATCAGCGCCGTCGTCAGCGATGACCGGCAGGTCGCGTTCACGGCTGGCGTGGTGCCGATCGACGGTGACCTCTCCGACATCGGCGCAGGCCTCTGGGTCGGCGGGCATGCAGAGGGCGGCTTCGTCGCGATCCACGATCCCGGCGACGACCCGAAGGCGACGATGATCATCTCCGACAGGCCGTCGATCAATGCCTCGGGCCAGGTCGCCTACTACACCAGCAACGACGGCGCACCGTACGTGCTGCGCAATTACGATCCGCTCGCGGGCGGCTCCGACGTCGTGTCGCTGCTGCCGCTGTCGCCAGCGTCGATCGCGAATCCGCGCATCGCCGACGACGGCACCATCGGCCTGCGCGGCGGTTTCAACGGTCCGTATGCGTTCGTGCGCGCGGTCGCGGCCGCGCCGGCCGAGCTCATCGCCTACGACACCGGCTATGGTGCCGGCAGTCCGTATGCCTACCTGTACTCGCCCGACACCAACAACGCGCGACAGATGGCATCGAAGGTCAGCACCAGCGACTTCAACCACAACGAGATCCGCCTGTTCGACGGGTTCGACGACAGCCGCCTGCTGGTCGCCGACGCGGCGACCGACGCGACCTCGCCGTTCTCGCGCTTCGACAACGGCCTCGGTCTCAACGACCACGGCGCGATCGCGGTCGGCCTGAGCCTCGCCGCCGGCAACGTGCGCGCGATCTACCGGTTCACGCCGGTCGGCGACACGGTCGAGGCGATCGAGATCGCGCGCGTGGATGCGGCAGGGCCGGTGCGCGCGATCGACGCCTTCGCGCCCGACATCAACAACGACGGCCTCGTCGTGTTCCGCGGCCAGGATGCGAATGGCCAGGCCGTGTTCGCCGGCGACGGCACCACCCTCGTGCGCGTGGTCGGCAAGGGCGATGTCGTCTCCACCGATCAGGGCCCGGGGCAGATCGGCCAGCACGTCGATGATCCGAGCGGCTGGCCGATCTTCAGTGGTTCGCCGACGATCAACAACGCGGGCGATATCGCGTTCGTCGCGGCGCTGCATCCTGAAGGCGATCCCGCGCAGGAATGGGGCACGGGCGTGTTCGTCGCCTACGCGACGCCCCAGGTCGACGACGTGATCTTCGCCGACGGCTTCGACGTTCCAGCCCTGTAGGAGCGGCGCAGCCAGGACCGTCCTGTGCAGGGTCGCCGCGTCGTGCGTCTCACCGCTGCGCCGCTCCTGCAGGTGGACGATCGCGATGACTGCATGCGGTGCGAAGCCGCGACCGTTCTGTGCACGCCCGCCGTTCAATCCGGTTTCGTGCTTCTCCGGTCGCGGCCCTGACCGCTGCGGACGCTCCGCCATCACAGCGCGCGCATGAACGCAACGAGATCCTTCTTCTCTTCCGCGCTGAGCTTGGTCTCCAGCACGAGGTTGAAGAACTCGACCGTGTCCTCGAGCGTGAGCAGGCGGTCGTCATGCAGGTACGGCGGCGAATCCTTGATCCCGCGCAGCGGGAACGTCTTGATCGGTCCATCCGCGCTGGCCATGCGCCCGTTGACCATCTGCGGTTCGAAGAAGCGCTCGGTCTTCAGGTTGTGCATGAGGTTGTCGGTGTAGTACGGCGGCACGTGGCAGGTCGAGCAGGTGCCCTTGCCGAAGAACACGTCCTGGCCACGCAGTTCCGATTCGCTCGAGCGCGCGGGGTCGAGCTTTCCGAACACGTTGAGCTTGGGCGCGGGCGGGAAGTCCAGCAGGGCCTCGAATTCGGCCATGAAATGCACCTGGCTGCCGCGCTCGAGCACGTTGACGCCCTTCTTCGTCGCGATCACCGGATCGCCATCGAAGTACGCCGCGCGTTGCTCGAACTCGGTGAAGTCCTCGACCGTCTTGAGTGCACGCTGCGAACCGAACAGTCGCTGCACGTTGACGCCCCGCAGTGTCGGCGTGTCGATGCGGTGGCGGAACTGCTGCGGCCGGATGTCGCCGACGAGGTGGGTCGATGCATTCGTGTGCCCGTTGGCATGGCAATCGAAGCAGACGACGCCCCGGCTCGGCCGTTCCGTGCGCCGGTCGGCGGTCTGGTTGAACTGCTGCTGCGGGAACGGCGTCACCAGCAGGCGCAGCCCTTCGAGCTGCTTCGGATTGAGGATGCCGTTGAAGAGGTCGTAGTAATTCTCGATCGTGACGAGCTTGCCTTGCGACACGTCGCCAAGGTCGGGGCGCGTGGTCAGGAAGATCGGCGCCGGGAATTCGGGCAGGAAATGGTCCGGCAGGTCGAAATCGAGATCGAAGCGGGTCAGGTCGCGCTGCTCCTGGCGCTTGATCTCGTCGATGTGGAAGCGCGGGAACACCATGCCGCCTTCGGCGTGGTCCGGATGCGGAAGCGGCAGGAAGCCGGCCGGCCATGCACGCTTCGCACGGATCTCGTCCGGGCCCATCGCGGCGAGCGCATCCCAATCCATGCCCGCCGCGAGTTTGACGCGCACGCCCTCCTGCACCGCCTTGCCGCCGCTCATCGTGATGCCGGGCGCAGCGCGATTGGCCATGTCGTAGCGCGCGCGCAGCAACTCGGCCTGGCGTTGCGCGATGCCGGCCTTGGCCGACTTCTTGCGTTGCATGACGGTGGCGAAGGGCTCTTCGACGACCGGCGAATAGCTCGACGGCGGTGGCTGCCGGGCCTGGCTCGCCTGGATGCCGACGAAGCCGGAGATACCGACGACGCCGAACGTGCAAGCGACCAGGATCGCGCGCAGCGCGGGACGGTTGGATCGGACGTGATGCATGGCGTTGCCTCCTCACATGGGTGACGGGCATTGGCGGTTGGCGTCGCGAAGACGCTCCGCGACGCTACGCCGCACGGTCAGCCTGCGCCAGTCATTCCGCTCGATCGCATCGATCGCACGCGCCTATCGCATTTCCTGCTGCAACACCGCAGGAAGCGTCCACGCGCGGGCTGGTCGCGACGCCAGGCCGGCCCGGTGCCCACCATCCGCGCTTGCGCGTCGCAGCAGGGTGCAGCGCCGGCCGGGTCGCGAGACTATGATTGCCCGGCCACGGCCGCGATAATCGCGTTCCCCTTCGCCGCGACCGCCATGGCCTTCGTACCTGGACAACGCTGGATCTCGAATGCCGAACCCGAACTCGGCCTCGGCACGGTCGTGCGCCTCGAAGGCCGGACCGTGCAGGTGCTGTTCGCAACGGCCGGGGTGCTGCGCCAGTACGCGATGCACGCGGCGCCACTCACGCGCGCGGAGTTCCGCGTCGGCCAGAAGGTGTCGGGCCAGAAGCGCAGCTTCGTGATCGAACGCGTGAGCACCCTGGACGGCATGCTCGCCTACCACGGCGGCGGCACGACGTTGCCCGAAGCCGAACTCGACGACACCCAGCCGATTTCGCGCGCGGACGAACGCCTGCTGTCGGCGCGCATCGATGGACCGGATCGTTTCGATTTCCGCCGCGAGGCGCTGTCGCGGCGTGCAGCCGCGATGCGCTCGCCGGCCTGGGGCCTCGCGTCCGCGCGCATCGACTTGATCCCGCACCAGTTGCGCGTCGCGGCGGTGGTCGCGCAGCGCCGCCCGCCGCGCGCATTGCTCGCCGACGAGGTGGGACTCGGAAAGACGATCGAGGCCGGCATGGTGCTCGCGCGCCTGCTCGCGAGTGGCCGCATCGCTCGCGTGCTGGTGCTCGCGCCCGCGAGCCTGACCGCGCAGTGGTTCGTCGAACTCCTGCGCCGATTCAACTTGCCGTTCGCGCTCTACGACGAGGAGCGCTGCGAGGCGATCGAAGTCGGCGACGGCGCGCGCAACCCGTTCGAAGACGAGCAGTGCGTGATCGCCGACGTCGACTGGCTCGCGGGCGATCCGAAACGCGCCGCGCAGGTGCAGGATGCGGGTTGGGACCTCGTCGTCGTCGACGAGGCGCATCACCTCGAATGGACGCCAACCGGCTCGAGCCGCTCCTACCAACTGGTCGAAGCACTCGCGCTGCGCGCGCCCGGGCTGATCCTCCTCACCGCGACGCCGCAACAGCTAGGCCGCAGCGGGCACTTCGCGCGATTGCGCCTGCTCGATCCCGCGCGTTATACCGATCTCGACGCCTACATCGCCGAAGCGGACGGTTACGCCTCGCTGTCGCTGGTCGCCGCGACGTTGCTCGAAGCGGCGCCGCTCGGCGAGCCCGGGCGCCGGCTGCTCGACGAGCGATTCGCGGCCGACGCGGAACTCGCGGGCCTGCTCGCGCGCTACGACGATGACCGCGACGCGTTCGCGCCACTGCTGCTGGACGCGCTGATCGACCGCCACGGCACCGGCCGCGTGATGTTCCGCAATCGTCGGGCGCGCATCGGCGGCTTCCCGCAGCGCATCGCGCGCATCCAGCGACTCGATCGCAGCGCACTCGACGACGCGCAGCGCCAGCGATTGCTCGCCGAGTTCCATGCCGATGCGCAGCTGCGCGCGCTCGAAGGCGAGATCGACTACGCGGCGGATCCACGCCTGCCCTGGCTGCTCGCGCTGATAGACGCGCTCGCGCCGGCCAAGCTGCTGCTGATCTGCCGTACGCAGGCGAAGGTCGTCGCGCTCGAGGAAGCGCTGCGCACGCGCTGCAGCGCGAAGGTCGCGCGCTTCCACGAAGGCATGAGCATCCTGCAGCGCGACCGCAACGCGGCCTACTTCGCGGAAACCGACGGTGCGCGCATCCTGCTCTGTTCGGAAATCGGCTCGGAAGGCCGCAACTTCCAGTTCGCGCACCACCTCGTGCTGTGGGACCTTCCGCACGACCCGGACCTGCTCGAGCAGCGCATCGGCCGCCTCGATCGCATCGGCCAGCGCCACCCGATCGAGATCCACGCGGCGGCGTTCGAAGGCACCGCCCAGCACGCGCTGCTGCGCTGGTACGACGAGGGGCTGGACGCATTGCGCAGCAGCCCGGCGGACGGGCGTGAAATCGTGCGCCGCTACGGAGCGCGCCTGCTGGCTGAAGCCGAGCGCCACGCGCACGCGGGGGAGGATCCCGACGTCGAGATCGATGCGCTGGTCGGGGAAACCGCTGCGACGCATCGCGAGCTGACCGCGCTGGTGCAGTCGGGTCGCGACCGCCTGCTCGAGCTCGCGAGCGAGCGCGAGGCGCGCGACCTGGACCTCGGCGAAGCGCTGAGCGCACAGGACGCCGACGAATCGGCCGATGCATTCATCCTCGGCCTGTTCGAGCAATTCGGCATCGACAACGAGGAGACCGGGGCGCGCACGGTCGTGCTCGACCCGGAATACCTCAGCACCGACGGCTTCCCCGGCCTCAAGGACGGCCCGCAACAGGCCACCTTCGACCGCGCGATCGCGCTCGCGCGCGAGGAGTTGCCGCTGCTGCGGCTCGACCATCCGCTCGTGACCGGCGCACTCGACCTGTTGATCGAAAGCGAACAGGGCAATGCGGCGGTGCTCGTCGACGCGGCGCTGCCGCCGCGCACGGCCGTGCTCGAATGCGTGTTCGTGCTCGAATGCGTCGCCGACCGCCGACTCGACGTCGGCCGCTTCCTGCCGCCGCTGCCGCTGCGCGTGGTGGTCGACACGCGCCTCAACCTGCGCAGCGACTACCAGCCGCACGCGGCGAGCATCGCGCGTGCGAAGGAGCAGCCCGCCGATGCGGCACGCTTCCGGCCATTGCTGGCCAAGCTGGTGCCGCCGATGCTCGCTGCCTGCGAAACCGAGGCACGCCGCCTCGCCGCGACCGAGACCGGCGCCGCCCTCGATGCGGCCCGGCGCGAGCTCGAAGCCGAGCGCGCGCGACTGGTCGCGCTCGCGAAAGTGAATCCGGCGGTGCACGGCGAAGAGATCGATGCGATCTCGACCGAGCTCGAAGACATCGGCCACGCGCTTTCCACGGCCGCCCCGCGGCTCGACGCGATCCGATTCGTCTGCAGCCAGGACATCGCAGCACGCTGACGCCCTGCCGGCACTACGGCGGGCACCAGGGGCCGAAAGACTGAAACACGGAGCACACCGAGCCCACGGAGCAAGAAGGACTCCCGACACGAGACGCTCGATGTGCATGGATCAGCGGGCTCGGCGTGACCGCGTTGGGATCCTGCCGTTGTCCATAGTTCTTCAGATGCTTCGTGGTCAAGTCCCTGGCGTAGCTTTCGGCGACCGCGACGGGTGCGAGCGCAAGCGCGGATTGCGCGGCTCAGGCCGCCTTCGGCTGCTTCATCAGCAACGCGAGAAGGGACGCGAGCCTGTCGCGCATCTCGCGGCGGTCGACGATCATGTCGATCGCGCCATGCTCGAGCAGGAACTCGGAGCGCTGGAAGCCTTCGGGCAGGGTCTCGCGCACGGTCTGCTCGATCACGCGCGGGCCGGCGAAGCCGATCAGCGCCTTCGGCTCGCCGATGTTGATGTCGCCGAGCATGCCGAGGCTGGCCGACACGCCGCCCGTGGTCGGGTGCGTCAGCACCGACACGAAGGGCACGCCCGCTTCGCGCAGGCGCGCGATCGCGGCGGAGGTCTTGGCCATCTGCATCAGCGAAAACAGGCCTTCCTGCATGCGCGCGCCACCGGTCGCGGACCAGCACACCAGCGGCATGCGCTGCTCGAGCGCGAGTTCGGCGCCGCGCGTGAACTTCTCGCCGACCACCGACCCCATCGAGCCGCCCATGTAGGCGAAGTCGAAGGCGCACGCGACGAGCGGGTTGCCCTTCAGCAGACCGCGCATCGCGACCATCGCATCCTTCTCGCCGGTCTGCTTCTGCGCGGCGACGATGCGGTCCCGGTACTTCTTGGAGTCGCGGAACTTCAGCGGATCGGTCGGCTCGAGGTTCGCGAACAGTTCCTGCGCGCTGCCCTCGTCGAAGAACGTGTTCAGGCGATGACGCGCGCGGATCGGGTGGTGGTGCGCGCACTTCGGGCACACCATGAGCGCGGCGTCGAGCTCGGGCTTGTACAGCACCGCGCCGCAGCCATCGCACTTCTCCCACAGGCCCTCGGGCACCTTGCCTTTCGCCGTGGGCGCCGTGCGCGCGCGTGGACCAACGAGTTTCTGCAACCAGTTCATGGCGTGTCCCGTATTGCCCGCTCGACTCTTCGACCGGGATCCAAAGATGTCGACACGGAGCACACCGGGCACACGGAAGGAAGCACTGACGCCATCGCATCCTGGCCTGATTCCTCCTCGGTGTGCTCGGTGTGCTCCGTGTCGATGGCTCTTGAGGTTGTCTTCCGCGGTTTCCTAGCGGCGGCAGTCGAGCGCGGCGCGGATCGGGGCGATGAAATCGCGTGCGCGATGGCACAGGTCGGTTTCGGTCGCCGCGCCAGCGAGCCGCTCGACGAGTGCACTGCCGATCACGACCGCGTCCGCGAACGCGCCGATCGCCGCCGCCGAGCCCGCGTCGCGCACGCCGAATCCGACCGCGATCGGCACCGCGCTGCGTTCGCGTACCTGCGCCACGCGCTCGCGCACGCTCTCCGGGCTGAGCCCGTCCGCGCCGGTGATGCCGGCGAAGGACACGTAGTATAGGAAACCTCGGGTCGCGGCGCAGACGGCGGACAGTCGCGGCTCGACCGTCGTCGGTGCGGCGAGCAACACCTGGTCGAGGCCCGCGGCTCGCAACGGTTCGGCGGCCTGCCATTCCTCGATCGGGCAATCCACGAGCAGCACGCCATCGACGCCGGCCGCGACCGCGTCCTCCCCGAAGCGCGCGGCGCCGTGCACCTCGACGGGATTCATGTAGCCCATCAGCACGACTGGCGTGTCGTCGTCGCGAACGCGGAACTCGCGCACCCAGTCGAGCACCTGCCGCAACCCGACACCCCTGGCGAGCGCTCGCTCGCTCGCATGCTGGATCACCGGCCCGTCCGCCATCGGATCCGAGAACGGCACGCCGAGTTCGATCAGGTCGGCGCCCGAGTCGACCAGCGCGTCCATCAGCGCGACCATCGCCCCGGGCAGCGGATCGCCCGCAGTGATGAACGGAATCAGGCCGGTGCGACCCTTGGCCACGAGATCGGCGAAACGATCATCGATGCGTCGTCGACCGGCCTTCACAGCGCGATCCCCTCGCGCGCGGCGATCGTGTGCACGTCCTTGTCGCCGCGTCCGGAGAGGTTGCAGAGCACGAGCGCATCGACCGGCAGCTCGCGCGCGAGCTTGATCGCCTGCGCGATCGCATGGCTCGATTCGAGCGCCGCGAGGATGCCTTCGCTGCGCGCGAGCTGGTGGAACGCAGCGAGCGCTTCCTCGTCGGTCACGCCGACATAACTCGCGCGGCCCGCATCCTTGAGGAACGCGTGCTCGGGCCCGACACCCGGGTAGTCGAGACCCGCCGACACCGAGTGGGTCTCGATGACCTGGCCGTCGTCGTCGCAGAGCAGGTAGGTCCGGTTGCCGTGCAGCACGCCGGGACGACCAGCCGAGAGCGAAGCCGCGTGGCGCCCGCTCGCGATGCCCTCGCCGGCGGCTTCCGCGCCGACGATGCGCACGTCGCGGTCCTGCAGGAACGCATGGAACAGGCCGATCGCGTTCGATCCACCGCCGACGCAGGCGGTCAGCACGCTCGGCAAGCGGCCGTACTGCGCGAGCATCTGCGCGCGCGCCTCGCGCCCGACCACCGCGTTGAAGTCGCGCACCATGCGCGGATACGGATGCGGGCCTGCGACCGTGCCGATGATGTAGAACGTGTCGGCGACGTGGGTCACCCAGTCGCGCATCGCCTCGTTCAACGCGTCCTTGAGCGTGCGCGAACCCGAGGTGACCGGCACCACCTGGGCGCCGAGCAGCTTCATCCGGTAGACGTTGATCTTCTGGCGCTCGATGTCGGTCGCGCCCATGTAGACGACGCAGTCGAGGCCGAATCGCGCGCACACCGTCGCGGTCGCGACGCCGTGCTGACCGGCGCCGGTTTCGGCGATGACGCGCCGCTTGCCCATGTGGCGCGCGACCAGCGCCTGGCCGATCGTGTTGTTGATCTTGTGCGCGCCGGTGTGGTTGAGGTCTTCGCGCTTGAGCAGGATCTGCGCGCCCCCGACCATCCGCGACAGGCGTTCGGCGTGATAGATCGGCGACGGCCGCCCGACGTAGTGCGCGAGGTCGCGTTCGAACTCGGCGATGAAGGCCGGATCCGTGCGCAGCGTGTCATACGCGCGCGCCAGCTCGCCGAGCGGCGCGACCAGTGTCTCGGCGACGTAGGATCCGCCGAATGCACCGAAGCGGCCGTGCGCGTCGGGCCAGGCGTGGAAGTCCTCGATCGCGGTGGGTGGGGTCACGTCGTGTCCTGGTGTACGGGTGGGACGGATCGGGATGCGCAGCGGTGCCGCGCGCGCGTTCATGCACGGGCGGCGCGGACCGCTTCGACGAACGCGCGCATCTCCGCGGCGTCCTTGATGCCGGGCGACGTTTCGATGCCGCTCGACACGTCGACCGCATAGGGTCGCACGACTGCGATCGCCTGCGCCACGTTGCCCGCATCGAGCCCGCCCGCGAGGATCACCGGACGCGCGAGTCGCGGGGCGCGCGCCCAGTCGAACGATTGCCCTGACCCGCCCGCGTCGCCGGGCGCATGGCCGTCGAGCAGGAAGCCCGCGGCGCCCGCGTGCGCGGATGCGACGGCCTGCGCATCGCCACCCCGCATCGCGATCGCCTTGAGGTACGGGCGCGCGAAACTCCCTGCGAGCTGTGCCGACTCGCCGCCGTGGAATTGCAGCAGGTCTGGCTGCACCCGCGCCACGACCTGTTCGATCCAGGCCGGCTCGTCGTCCATGAACAACGCGACCACGCTCGTGAACGGCGGCAGCGCTTCGCGCAGCGCGAGCGCCTGCGCGATGTCGACGAAGCGCCGGCTGCGCCGCGTGAACACGAAGCCGAGCGCGTCGACACCGAGCTCGACCGCGGCGCGTGCATCGTCGATGCGCGTGATGCCGCAGAACTTGATGCGCACGCTCATCGCAGGAGGTCGTCCGGCAGCGGCCAGTCGCGGGGATAGCGCGGCGCGATGAAGCACAGGCCCGAGGCGGGTGCGGTCGGACCGGCCACGCTGCGGTCGCGGCCCGCGAGCAGCGCCGCGATCCAGTCGGGATCGCGCTCGCCGCGCCCCACCGGCAGCAGCGACCCGACGATGTTGCGCACCATGTGGTGCAGGAACGCATTCGCCTCGACTTCTATAGCGACCTCGTCGCCTTCGCGCGCGACGCGGATCTCGTGCAGGTTGCGCATCGGCGACTTCGCCTGGCATTGCACCGTACGGAATGCGCTGAAGTCGTGCTCGCCGACGAGCGACTGCGCCGCCGCTTGCATGCGCGCGGCGTCGAGCGGCACGCGTTCCCAGGTCACGAAGCGCGCCGCCAGCGCCGCGCGCACCGGGCGGTTGAGGATCGTGTAGCGGTAGCGTCGCGCGCGGGCGCCGAAACGCGCGTGGAACGCGTCGGGCACCTCGCGCGCCCACAGCACCGCGACGTCACGCGGCAGGCGCGAATTGGTGCCGAGCGCCCATGCGCGTTCGCTGCGCCGTGCGTCGGAATCGAAATGCACGACCTGGCAACGTGCATGCACGCCCGCATCCGTGCGCCCCGCGCACGTCACTTCGACCGGGTGCGCCGCGACGAACGACAACGCCGCTTCGACCTCGCCCTGCACGCTGCGCCCATGCGAGAGCCGCTGCCAGCCGAAGAAGTCGGTGCCGTCGTACTCGATGCCCAGGGCGTAGCGCATTGGGGCGGGAAATGAGGAGTGGGGAATGGGGAATGGTACCGGGGAACGGAAGATTGCGGCCGCGCGGCCCCGGCGTAGCACGGCCCAGAAAAGAGAAAACCGCGCAGCGAGAAGCTGCGCGGTTTCCAATCCCCTTCCCGATCCGGAATGATCCGGTGCGGCTTTTCCTATTCCCTATTCGCGGCTCTCAGCGCAACTCGCCGATCAACCGGTGCGCTTCCGCGCGCTGGGCTTCGTTGCCTTCGGCGATGACCTCGTCGAGCATCGAGCGGGCGCCGTCGGGATCGCCCATGTCCATGTAGGCCTTGGCGAGGTCGAGCTTGGTGCCGATCGCGTCTTCGCCGGTGAAGAAGCCCTCGTCGACCGGCACTTCGTCGGGAACCATCGGGGTGGCTTCGATCTTTTCGTCCATCGGCACCTCGAGCGGCGGAAGATCCTCGAACGTGAAAGTGTCGGCAGTGGAGGTCGCTGCCGGCGGCGGAGCCTGGACGTCGAACACGTCGTCCGCCGGCTCGAGGTCGCCGAAGGCGTACTCGTCGCGCGCCGGGGGCGGCGCATCGTAGTCGGCGATCGGCGCGTACGGATCGTGCGCGGGAAGTTCCTCGGTGACCGCGTGTTCGGGCACGTACTCCGACTCGTACGCGAACAGCGGATTGTGCGGCGCGAGCTCCTGGCCCATCGCCTGTGCCTCGAGCCATTCGGGCGCGTTCGAGTCGGCGACCTGCAGATGCATGTCGGCCGCCGCTTCCTCGAATGCCGCGACGTCACGCTCGGCGTAGAAGACGCTGAGCAGCTCGAGGTGCAGGCCGAGGTTCGCCGGATCATCGCGCAGCTGCTCGCGAAGGCTGTCGGCTTCGGCCGCCATCGCACCGGCGCCGCCTGCGCCGAGCGGCGAAGTACCGAACGAGTCGGCGATCGAACCGCGCGCGGCAGGAACGGGCTTGCGACGGCGAAGGCCGAGCAGGCCGCCAGCAAGCAGCAGCACGCCGGCACCGATCGCCGCGGGCTTGACCCAGGGTGCGTCGTACCACGGCGCCGCGACGGGCGCAGGCGCCGGCGTGACGGGTCGAGTGCGCGCTGGCGCGGGTGGGGTCGTGGCTGCGGGCGGGGTGGTCGCCAGCGGCGTGACTTCGGCCGCTCCGCTCGGCGCAGGCGGCTGCTCCGCGGCGGCCGGCGGGGCGGTCGTCCCTTCGCTGGCCGCAGGTGTCGCACCCGGCGTCGTCGACGCGGCAGGCGAGTCGGCCGGCGCTGCGGGTTCCGTCACCGAAGCGACGGCAGAAGACGGCGTCGCGGACTCGGGTGCGGTGTCGCCCCAGATGTCCTTCTTGTCGAGCTTCGCCTGTTCATCGACGGACGGAGTCGCCGTGACCGTGGTGGTCGGTGCAGCCGGTTCGGCCGTCGCGACGATCGGCGCCTCGACCTCCGGCGCGGGTACCGGCGCGGTCGTCGCTGCCGGCGCCACGGGCGCCGTCGCAGTCGAAGTCGCCGCGGCAGCGGATTTCTCCTGCGCCTGCAGTTCGCGCAGCCGGCGCTGCAGGTCGGCGATTTCCGAATCCTTGAGGCTGATCAGGCGATCGTTCTTGCTGCCGATGTCCTCGAGCTCGCGCACGCGCGACTTGAGTTCGCCGGTTTCCTGGTCGCGCGTCGCGAGCGCTTCCTTCGTGCGTGCGAGTTCGGCCTTGAGTGCATTGCTGACCGCTGCGCCGGACGCGCCGCTGCCGGGCTGGTCGGCCATCGCGAGCTGGCCCTCGCCGGCCTTCGGCGGCACCAGCTCGAGGCGTTCGTCGTCGGCGCTGCGCTCCGGCTCGCGACGCGGTGAAGTCGTGCTCGCGACCGCCCGCGGTTCGACCGGGCGCGCGCCGGCGTCGGCGACGCGGGTGGGGCTCGCGCGGCCGCCGCGCCAGTCCTCGATCTGCCCCTGGATCTCCGCCGCGGCCTCGCGCGCCGAACCGGTGGCGGCGATCTCGCTTTCGCTCGGGATGCGCAGGATCGCACCCCGCTTGAGCGCGTTGACATTGTCCTTGTAGAACGCGTCGGGATTCGCCTTGAGCAGGGCGAGCATCATCTGGTTCACGTTGACGCCGGCATCCGGGCGCGCCGCGCGCGCGATCGCCGACAGCGTCTCTCCGGCTTCGACCGGGCCATATTGGCCATCCGCGATCCGCGCGGGTGCGGCAGGCGCCGCGGCCGGCGCCGGAGCGGGCTTGGCGACCGGTCGAGCAGGCGTGGCGGCGATCGGCGCCTTCGGCGTCGGCGCTGGCCGCGATTCACGCAGCGGCTGCGTGCTCGCGCTCGGCGCGCTGGAGGTCGCGGGCGCAGCCGCCGTGCGGCGCGCGGGCGCGGTCACCGGAGGATCGAGCAGCACGGTGTATTCGCGCAGCAACCGCCCCTTCGGCCAGTTCGCCTCGATCAGGAAATCGAGGTAGGCATCGCGCACGGGATCCTGGCTCGTGACCTTGATCACCGGACCACTCTTGCCCTGCACGACGCTGAATTCGAGCGGCACGTTGAGGCGCGAACGGCTGATGCCGATGCGCTCGAAATCTTCCGCTGTCGCGAGGTTCACGAGCAGGCCTTCGGCCTCGCCCGCGGTCCCCTGGATCACCGGGATCTCCGCATCAAGCGGTTGATTGAGCTTGGATTTGACCTGGACGGGGCCGAGGCCCAGCGCCAGTGCGTTCGTGCCGCCCAACGCGAGCGCGATGGCGAGCGGCAGTTGCAAAGGTCGTTTCATCTAGGCATGCCCCCCGAGGCGTAGGTGCCGTTTCGGTCGATCTCGAAACGGGCTTATAACACAATCGTAACTATAGATCATACATACGATTTCGCAAACAGCGGCCTCGCTCACAGATGGCTTTTCACGAGCAGCTCCGCGAGCTGTACCGCATTCAGCGCCGCACCCTTGCGGATGTTGTCGGCGACGATCCACAGGTCGAGCCCGCGCGGATGCGAGATGTCTTCGCGGATGCGGCCGACGTAGACCTCGTCGTTGCCGGCCGCATGCGACACCGGCGTCGGATAGCCTCCGCGCATGCGCTCGTCGACGACGATGACGCCGGGCGCCGCGGCGAGCAGTTCGCGCGCGCGCGCCGCGCCGATCTTCTCGCGCGTCTCCACGTGCACCGCTTCGGCATGCCCGTGGAACACCGGCACGCGCACTGCGGTCGGGTTCACCTGGATCGACGCATCCTCGAGGATCTTGCGCGTCTCCCACACCATCTTCATTTCTTCGCGCGTGTAGCCGTTGTCCTCGAACTCGTCGATCTGCGGGATCAGGTTGAACGCGATCTGCACCGGGAACTTCTTCGGCTGCACGTCCTGGAAGTTCAGCAGGGCTGCAGTCTGGCGACCGAGTTCGTCGATTCCGGAACGGCCCGCGCCCGATACGGACTGGTAGGTCGCGACGTTGATGCGCTCGATACCGGCCTCGCGGTGGATCGGCGCGAGCGCGACCAGCATCTGCATCGTCGAACAGTTCGGGTTCGCGATGATCCGCCGCTTCGCGTGCAACGCGATCGCATGCGGATTCACTTCGCTGACCACCAGCGGCACGTCGTCCTGGTAGCGGAACTCGGAGGTGTTGTCGATGACGACGGCTCCCGCCGCGGCCGCGCGCGGCGCGTGTTCGCGCGAAACCGCGCCGCCGGCCGAGAAGAACGCGATGTCGATGCCGTCGAAGTCGAACGCGGCGAGGTCACGCACCGTGAGTTCGCGATCGCGGAACCTGACCTTGCCGCCGGCGGAACGCCGGCTCGCGAGTGGAACGACATCACCGACCGGAAAGTCGCGCTGCTCGAGGATCGCGAGCAATGCTTCGCCGACGGCGCCGGTCGCGCCGGCGATTGCGATGTTGTGGGTGCGCATGGCATTCCGAATCAATGGGGGACGAGAGTGGCAAGCGGGCGGTCAGGCACAGGGAATGCGCGGCGTGACCTCGCCGACGTCGCCGCACTGGGCGCGGTGGCGCAGGGCCTGGTCCATCAGCACGAGCGCGACCATTGCTTCGGCGATCGGCGTCGCGCGGATGCCGACGCAGGGATCATGCCGCCCCTTGGTCACGACCTCGACCGGCGCGCCCGCGAGGTCCACGCTGCGACCGGGCACGAGGATGCTCGAGGTCGGCTTCAGCGCGATCGACGCGCGCACCGGCTGGCCGCTCGAGATCCCGCCGAGGATGCCGCCCGCATGGTTGGACGCGAATCCCTGCGGCGTGAGCTCGTCGCGGTGCTGGCTGCCCCTCTGCGTGATCGCGGCGAAACCCGCGCCGATCTCGACGCCCTTGACCGCATTGATCGACATCAGCGCGGCCGCGAGTTCGCCGTCGAGCTTGCCGTAGACAGGTTCGCCCCAACCGGGCGGCACGTTGTCGGCGACGACGTCGACGCGCGCACCGACCGAATCGCCGGACTTGCGCAAGGCGGTGACGAAGGCCTCGAGCTCGACGAGCATCGCCGCGTCGGGCCAGAAGAACGGATTGGATTCGACCACGGCCCAGTCGACCGGCGCGAGCGACGCCGCGCTCGGCACGAGGTCGCCGATCTGCGCGAGATGGCCGCGCACGCGCACGCCATGGCGCTCGGCCAGCCACTTCTTCGCGATCACCGCGGCCGCGACGCGCATCGTGGTCTCGCGCGCGGAGGAACGGCCACCGCCGCGCGGGTCGCGGATGCCGTACTTGTGCCAGTAGGTGTAGTCGGCGTGCCCGGGGCGGAACGTGTCGAGCAGGTCGCCGTAGTCCTTCGAACGCGCATCGGTGTTGCGCACGAGCAGCGCGATCGGCGTGCCGGTCGTGCGGCCCTCGTACACGCCCGACAGGATCTCGACCTCGTCGTCCTCGCGACGCTGTGATGTCCAGCGGCTGCGCCCGGTCGCACGGCGATCGAGATCGCAGCGGAAATCCCCCGACGCGAGCGCGAGGCCCGGCGGACACCCGTCGACGACGCAACCGATCGCGGGCCCATGGCTTTCGCCGAAGGTCGTGACGGTGAGCAGTTTTCCGAACGCGTTGGACATGGGGGAGAGCCGGGATTCGTGATCTGGATCGGGGGTGCACACCGCTTCGCCGCGGAGATGCACGGAGCCCGCGGCGTGCGCGGGCAACCGCGCCGGGCCGACACCCGCGCGGTTATGCGCGAGCGGCGACCGCTTCGCGGATCGCGTCCGCGTGTTCGAGCAGGTCGCGGCGATCGAGCAGGAACACGCCCATCTGGCCCACGTCGAACTCGATCCAGTTGAACGGCACGTCGGGCAGCATCCGCACGAGTGCGCGCTCGCTCTCGCCGACTTCGACGATCAGCACGCCATCCGCGGAAAGATGCGCAGCCGCGTCGCGCAGGATGCGCAGCGCGAAGTCGAGTCCATCATGCCCTGCTGTCAGCCCGAGGGCGGGTTCGTGCCCGTACTCGGGCGGCAGGTCCGCGAACTCCTGTTCCGTCACGTATGGCGGATTGCTCACGATGAGGTCATAGACCTCGCCCTCGAGCGCCGAGAACAGGTCCGAATGGATCGCCTGAACGCGTTCGCCGACGTCCTGGTAGGCGATGTTCACTCGCGCGAGCGAGAGCGCATCGTCGCTGATGTCGGCGAGGTCGACCTGCCAGTCCGGGTTGTGCACGGCCATCGCGATGCCGATGCAACCCGAGCCCGTGCAGAGGTCGAGCGCGCGCGTGACTTCGCGCTCGTCGAGCCACGGCGAGAACCCGCCGAGGATCAGCTCCGCGATCGGAGAGCGCGGCACCAGCGCACGCGGATCGGACTTGAACGTGAGGCCCGCGAACCACGCCTCGCCGGTGAGGTAAGCGACCGGGCGGTGCTCTGCGATGCGCCGCTCGACCAGTTCCAGCACGCGTTGCCGCTCGTCGGTCGTGAGTCGCGCCTGGCCGTACGCGGGCGAGAGATCGTGCGGCAGGTGCAGCGCATGCAGCACCAGATGCGTGGCCTCGTCGATCGCGTTGTCGTAGCTGTGGCCGAAGCAGAGGCCGGCCGCGCCGAAGCGGCTCGCGCCGTAGCGGATGAAATCGACGATCGTCGCGAGTTCGCTGGTCACCGCAGGCACCCGGGCTGGAAGGCCATACAGTATAAGGTGCGCCGCAGCGTACAATCGGCGGATGACTCCATCCATCCCGCATGGCCGCGCGTCCGCGACGGTCCTGATCGTCGTCGCTGCGGTGGCCGCCGCGTTCGGACTCTGGCTCGGCACGCGCAGCGCCGATCGCACCGCGCTGCCCGAATTCCGCGCCGCGGTGGCCTACCCGGCTCCACGTTCGCTGCCCGAATTCAGCCTCTCGCGCAGCGACGGCACGCCGCTGACGCTGGCCGACTGGAAGGGACACTGGACGGTCGCGTTCTTCGGTTTCACGCACTGCCCGGACATCTGCCCGACCACGCTCGCGACGTTCAAGCAGGCGTGGAACCAGCTCGATCCCGCGACGCGCGCGCGCGTGCGATTCGACTTCATCTCGGTGGACCCGCAACGCGACACGCCCGAGTTGCTGCACGCGTACGTCAGCTACTTCAATCCCGAATTCGTCGCGGCGACCGGCAGCGACGCCGAACTCACTCGCCTGACGCGCGCGCTGGGGCTGCTCTATACCCGCGGAGCATCCACCGACGGCAACTACAGCGTCGACCACAGCGCCTCGGCCGTGATCATCGATCCCGACGGTCGCCAGGCCGGCCTGTTCCGGCCGCCGTTCGAAGCCGCTCCGATCGCGGCCGACCTCGCCGCGCTGGCGGGCACCCGATGATGCGCCCGGCCGTCCTGCTGCAGTACCTGCTGCCGCATCGCCTGCTGTCGCGCATCGTGATGTGGGCGACGCGCTGGCGCTTCGCGCCATGGAAGGACTTCCTGATCGCGCGCATCACGCAGGCCTACGACGTCGACCTTTCCGAAGCCGAGACCGCGGACGTCGCGGCCTTTCCGCACTTCAACGCGTTCTTCACGCGTGCTCTGAAAGCCGGCGCGCGCCCGCTGGCCGCGGGCGCCGACGTGGTTTCGTGCCCGGCCGATGGCAAGGTCAGCCAGGCGGGAGCGATCCGCGCTGGTCGCATCGTGCAGGCCAAGGGCCAGGCTTTCAGCGTGGCCGAGTTGCTCGCCGACGAAGCCGCGGCCGCGCCCTACGCGAACGGCTCGTTCCTGACCGTGTACCTGTCCCCGCGCGACTACCACCGCGTGCACATGCCGCTCGCAGGCGATCTCGTCGAGACCGTGCACGTGCCGGGGCGGATCTTCAGCGTGGCGCCGTTCGCGGTCGCGGCGATCCCGCGGTTGTTCGCGCGCAATGAACGGCTGGTCTGCCACTTCAGCGGCGAGCACGGCCCGTTCGTGGTGGTCATGGTCGGCGCGATCCTCGTGTCGGGCATCGAGACCACCTGGGGCGGCGTCGCGGTGCCGCCCTATGCGGACGCGATCACGCGGCGGCGCGCGGACGCGCGTGGCCTCCACCTTGACCGCGGCGCCGAGATGGCGCGCTTCAACATGGGTTCCACGGTGATCGTGCTGTTGCCCGAGGCCGGGCGCTTCGATCCTTCGCTGCGGCCCGAGCAGCCCGTCCGCATGGGCGAGGCGGTCGGCAGGCTTTCGGCCTGAGCTCCCGAGGCCCGGCGCCTTTGCATTCGCGGGGCAGCGGGGTCACAATGTGACGCGATTCGGCAACTTGTGACGCACTGGACGTTCGTGGCGGCGCGGCTTGCCTAGAATCGCAACCGTCACAGGTTCCGCGGCACGCGAGCCGCGGATAGAAACAGGGGGCAAGACCATGCAATTCGTAACCCGCTTGATCGCATTGAGTCGCGCAGTACAGCTGCGCAAGCAGTTCCGCGAAATCAACAAGGCCCTCGAGGACCTCGCTCCGACCGCGCGCCGCCAGCTCGCCGCCATCGCGCTGCGCGAGTTCGCGAACGCATCGAAGAGCGAGTTCCCGCATCTTTACGCGACCCCGCCGGACGAGAAGTACCGGCCGTGGGGCAGCGGCACCGAGATCGGCCTCGAGCGCCTGCGCTCGGACAACATGCAGGTGCGCCTGCGCGGCGTCGCGCTGTGGCTGACCGTCGCCTACCACGAAACCAAGGATTCGCCGTTCGGCGAGCAGCGCGAGCTGCACCGCCAGGTCATGCGCTCGCTGCGTTCGCTCAAGGAAGCGATCCCGAGCAACGACCTCAGCACCTGGATGATCGGCGAGGCCGAAGCCGCCTGAGGACGGGCCGGGCCGACCCCCTGCGGCCCGGTTGTCCCACGGCGAATCGGCGCCGGCGCGCTCAGCGCCCGCAGGCCGGCAACTTCAATACCTGACCTATCCGCAACGCGTAGCCCGGCGCGCGCAGGTTGTTCGCGCTCGCGATCTCGCGAATGCTGCCGCAACCGGTCTTGCGCGAGATCGCCGCGACCGTATCGCCCTTGCGCACCGTGTACGAGCGGCCGCCCGACGGCTTCGCGCGCGCGAGCGCCGCGGGCGGCGGCGACGGCACGATCGCCGCATGAAGCTCTGCCGCGAGTTCGGCCCAGCGCCCCGCCGCGCAGTCGCGCGCATAGACTGCTTCGAGCTGCTTCGGCACCGCGAGCTGCGTACCGGCCGCGACCGTCTGTTGCGGATCGAGGTGTGCATTGAGGTTGCGCAGGGTGCGGAACCAGCCATCCGGATGGCCATCCTGGCCGAGGCAGATCGTGAGCTCGGCGATCGATGCGGGCCGTTTCAGCGTGATGCTGCCAGGTGCGACCGCAGGCGCCGGCCAGGTGAGGTTGTAGCGTTCCGGATGCAGGAACAGCCAGGCCGCGGCAAGCACCATCGGCACGTACTCGCGCGTTTCCTGCGAGAGGTCGTAGTAGATCTTCGGATCCCAGAAGCTCGCCTCGCCGCCGACGCGCGCGACGCGCCGGCGCATCGCGCCTTCGCCGCCGTTGTAGGCGCCGATCACGAGCTCGAGGTTGTTGTTGAAGATCGCGAGCTGCTCGTTGATGTAGGCCGCGTTCGCGCGCGCGGACAGCTGCGGGTCGAAGCGCTGGTCGAATCCGTCGACGGGCCGCAATCCGAAGCGCAACCCGGTCGCGTACATGAACTGCAACGGCCCCGACGCGCCCGAGCGCGAGACCGCGTGCACCTTGCCCCCCGATTCCTTCGCGAGCATGCCGAACAGCAAGGCCTCGGGCAGCCCCGCCCGCTCGTATTCGGGAACCATCAGGTGGCGCATGTACTGGTAATTTTCGTACGCGAGCAGCAGGTTCGGCCGGTATTGCGTGAGCCATTCCTCGAGCGCGGCCTTGACCGGCCCGTTGAGCGCGATGATGTCGCCGAGCTCGCGCCCCTTCAGCAACGCGACCGAACGACCGAGCTGCGGCAGCCGCGCGATCACCGGCGAAGTTTCGCCCGCGCCCGCGGTCGCCTCCGGCGTTCCTGCACCGGCCTCGCCTTCCGCCAGGTCGCCCGCTCCGCCGACGCCCTGGCGCAGCAAGGCGTCGAACGCGGCGACGAAGCGCTGCTGGTCGCAGGCCGCGATCTCGGCGCAGCGCGTCGCCGCATCGCGCAGGTCGTCGAGCGCGGACCTGATGTCGGCCTGCGCCTTCGCGGTGTCGCCGGCCCGCAGCAACTCGATGCCCGCGGCGTAGCGCCGGCTGTCGGCTTCGAGCCGCGTGTACAGCGCGGCCGCCTCGGCGTCGCCGCTCGCCGTGCGGGGTGCGCCCTCGCGCGCGGGTGTGGCGGCGCAAGCGGCCACGAGGGCAGCGGCAAGCAACGCGAACGATCTCGAAAGCAACGGCATCGGCGGAAGTCTTCTGCAAACGGAAGCCTCGAACGGTACCGGCCGCGGGCGCGGGCGGCAACCGCGGCGGCATCGTCGCTACAATCGGGCGTCGCCGGCGCCGCTGCCGCGCATCGAGGAGTGCACCTTGGACAGGATATTCGTCGGCAAGGGCGACGCCGAAGTCTGGCTGCTGCCCAAGTACGCCAATCGCCATGGCATGGTCGCGGGCGCGACCGGCACCGGCAAGTCGGTGTCGCTGATGCTGCTCGCCGAAGGGTTCTCGCGGCTCGGCGTGCCGACCTTCCTCGCCGACGTCAAGGGTGACCTCGCCGGGCTGTCGCAGGCCGGCGCGATGAGCGACAAGCTCAAGGCGCGCATCGACAGGCTCGGCATCGACTGGGCGCCGAACGCGAATCCGGTGGTGTTCTGGGACATCTACGGGCAGTCGGGTCACCCCGTGCGCACGACGATTTCCGAGATGGGTCCGAACCTGCTCGCGCGACTGATGGAACTCAACGACACGCAGTCCGGCGTGCTCGAAGTCGTGTTCAAGGCCGCCGACGACGAGGGCCTGCTGCTGCTCGACCTCAAGGACCTGCGCGCGCTGCTGAACTGGGCGGCGGAGAACGCCAAGGCGATCTCGAGCAAGTACGGCCTGATCTCGAAACCCTCGCTCGCGGCCGTGCAGCGTGCGCTGCTGTCGCTCGAACAGGCCGGAGGCGACGCGTTCTTCGGCGAACCCGCGCTCGACCTCGCGGACTTCATGCGCCAGGACATGTCCGGTCGCGGCGTCGTCAACATCCTCGCGGCGGACCAGCTGATCCTGAAACCGAAGCTCTACACGACGTTCCTGCTGTGGATGCTCTCGGAACTGTTCGAAACGCTGCCCGAAGTCGGCGACCTCGATCGACCCAAGCTCGTGTTCTTCTTCGACGAAGCGCACCTGCTGTTCGACGAGGCGCCGCCCGCGCTGCGCCAGCGCGTCGAACAGGTCGTGCGCCTGATCCGCTCGAAGGGCGTCGGCGTCTATTTCTGCTCGCAGCAACCCGACGACGTGCCCGACGACGTGCTCGGCCAGCTCGGCAACCGCATCCAGCATGCGCTGCGCGCGTTCACGCCGCGCGACCAGAAGGCCGTGAAGGCCGCGGCCGAAACCTTCGCACCGAATCCGAAGGTCGACGTGGTCGAGGCGATCACGCAACTCGCGGTCGGCGAAGCGCTGGTCTCGACGCTGCAGGACAAGGGCATCCCCTTGCCGGTCGAGCGCGTGCTCGTTTCTTCGCCAGGGTGCCGCATCGGCACGATCGACGCGGCCGAGCGCGCGACCGTGCGCGCGCGTTCGCCGGTCGGCGCGAAATACGACACCGCGATCGACCGGGAGTCGGCATTCGAACTGCTCGCGCGGCGAGCCGAAGAATCGCCGGCGGCGCAGGCCACGCCACCGAACCAGAAGTCCGCGCGCACGCCCGCGCCGGGAAAGGACGAGTCCGGCTGGACCGGCGCCGCGAAGGATATGGTGTTCGGCACCGGTCGCCGACAGGGCATGCTCGAGGCATTCGCGAAATCCGCGATGCGCAACATCGGTGGCCAGGTCGGCCGCTCGATCCTGCGCGGCGTGTTCGGCACGATGCGCCGTTGATGGCGGCACCGCCGCGCGCGCGGGATTGAAAGCGCGGTCATTCGGAGCAGGAAAGACCGCAACACGAAGCACGCGGAGAGGAGCAAAGAGCGCTAGATTCCGACACGGAGCACACGGAGCGCACCGGGAAGCGCATTTTTAGATGTGGCTTGCTCTCTGCGTGTGCTCGGTGTGCTCGTGTTTCAATCTGTCCGCTTCGCGCTTCGCGTCGGTCCTTGCGCGCGCACGTCGCCGAGGCGCCTTTCGGCGATGGGCATCCAGGCGACCCTCGCCGGATGTGCGGGACTGACGATTTCCTCGTGGTTTTCGATCCGCGATGCGGCTGCAATGGGTCGCCCCGAGGAAGGGCGTCGCGGAGTGCCGCATGGGGATCGATGCGTACGCGGTTTCACCGGGGGAGCGCCTGCGCGACAGCCTGCGCTTCGTGCTGCAGCCGACCGCGCTGGCCGTGCTCGCGGCGCTGGCACTCGCGCATCTCGCGACCTGGCTGCCGCTCGGATTCGTGGTCGGCCTGCTGGCCTGGGCAGCACTCTTCAAGTACGCATTCGAATGCCTGCGCCTGCGCGCGCATGGTCGTACGCGCGCGCCGCGTCCTTCGCTGCACATCGAGGACAGCCTCGGCTGGGCGCACCTGTGGCTGCAGGTGATCGCGTTCGCGCTCAACGTGATCGCGTTCGTCGCATTCGGCGCGATCGCGGGCGGCATCGTCGCGATGCTGCTCGCACTGGCGCTGCCAGCCGCGGTGATCACGCTCGTGCTCGACGAGAACCTGCCACGCGCACTCGATCCGCGCGCGTGGATCGTCGTCGCGCGGCGCATCGGCCCGCCCTACTTCGTTGCCGCCGCGCTGCAGTTCGCGTTCAACCTCGCGGCGCCGCAGGTGCAGGCGCTTTCGGTGCCGGGCCTGCCACCCGCGCTGGTGCTCGTCGCCTTCATGTTCCTCGTGCATGGCGTGGTGCTCGCGAACTTCCACCTGATGGGTCGCCTGCTCAACGAATTCCACGACGAACTCGGATTCGAGCCCGACGAACGCGTGCTGCCCGCGGCGCCGGACGCAGGCAGCGCCGACCAGGGCCTGCTCGAGCAGGCTGCCACGCTCGCACGCGGTGGCCAGCCGGCAGCCGCGTGCGACCTGCTCGGGCGGCGCGTGCGCGCGAGTGACGCGGGCGAGGCGGTGCACGCGCAATACCACCGCCTGCTGGTCCAGCTCGACCGGCGCGAGGAATGCCTGCGCCATGGGCGCGAGTGGATCGGACTGATGCTCGCGCAAGGCAACGATCGCCGCGTCGTCGAGATCGCGCGCGCATGTCTCGCACTCGATCCCGCGTTCGAGCCGACCTCGCCCGACGACGTCGCGCGCGTGGCCGAGAAGGCGGGCGAGGCGGGCGCGACGCAGGTCGCGCTGGCGCTCGTCGCGATGTTCCACCGCCGGCATCCGAAGCATCGCGACGTCCCGCGCAACGGCCTGCTCGCGGCCCGCCTGATGGCCGAGCGCATGGGCAAGGACGCGACCGCGCGCGTGTTGCTCGACCAGCTGCTGCGCGACCATCGGGATCATCCGATGGCGCCCGAGATCGGCGAGTACCGACGCCGTCTCGGCCAGCTCGCGGCAGCGGCGCGAACCGGAGGCTGAGCACGGAGCGCGAGGTCCGCGGGTGCGTGGTTGCGGTTCCACCCCGCGCGCTCGCGTCCTACCATCGCGGCTTGCGCCGCGCGGCGCTGACACTGGAGGAGTGCATGGGCCGCTGGCGACCGCCATCCGCTGCCTCGACCGCGATAATCACGCCGGACGGGCACCAGCGCCTCAAGCAGGAGCTCGACGAGCTCTGGCGCGTGCGGCGTCCGGAGGTGGTTCGCGCGCTCGCGGCTGCCGCGGCCGAGGGTGACCGCTCGGAGAACGCCGAGTACACCTACCGCAAGAAGCAGCTCGGCGAGATCGACCGGCGCGTGCGCTACCTCGGCTCCCGACTCGAACAGCTGCGCGTGGTCGATACGCGCCCGACCGATCCGGGCGCGGTCTACTTCGGCGCATGGTTGCGCGTCGAGGACGACGCCGGCGACGAGCACGTCTACCGCATCGTCGGCCCCGACGAAACCGATGCCGCTCGCGGCTGGATCAGCATCGACTCCCCACTCGCACGCGCCGCACTGAAACGCCGCGCCGACGACGGCTTCGAGGCTGACCTTCCGGCCAGGCGAGCCGGCTACGTGATCCTCGAGGTCAGCTACGCGCCGATCGCGTGATTGCCCGGCACTCAGGGGCCCGCAACGAAACGGGGCGGCCGAAGCCGCCCCGTCGTCGTTGCGCGATGCGCGTCGCCTACTGCTGGATCGGCAGGTAGACGCGGAACGTCTGCTCGCCCTCGAGCACGTCGGGCGGAGAGACCATCTCGTCCCAGAACCGGCCAAGCGCGTACTCGCTGTACTTGTAGCCGTGCGTTTCCGCGTACGCCTTCTGGTTGAGGCGCAGCAGCGGGAGCGCCGCCGGGCTGCCGGTGTATTCGGTGTAGAGCGCGCGACCGCCGTACCACACCGCAGCGCGCACGTTGCCTTCGACGACGAGCATGCCGCTGTCGTCCTTCTGGCCCGTCGTCAGCGGCGCGGGTTCACCTTCTTCCTCGTCGGCGGTGTCGTCGAGCACCGACTTCGCCACCGGCGTCTCGATCGTGTAGGTCTGGCCGTCCAGCGTGAACGAGGTGGCGTTGACCGGCACCGCGACCGCGAAGTCGTACTCTTCCTCGCCCCAGTTCGTCGTGATCGTCGTGATCGGACCCGCGGCCTCGAGGCCGATCTTGGTCATCGTCGCGTGGATCTCGTTGAGCGCGGCCTCGGTCGCGATCGAGACGTCGTCGAGCGTGCGCGGCGCGCGCGTTTCGACCACGAGCATCGGCTTGGCGACGACTTCGACGACGCGGATGTCCTGGTCCTTGTAATCGGTGTTCGGGAAGCCCGCGAGCATCGCCGAGAGATTGTTGAGGCTGCCCTGGAGCAGCGCCGCGGGATCACCGTTGATGTACATGCCGGCGTAGCGCCAGAGCAGGTTCATGCCGTAGTCGACGTCGTAGGCGACGTTGATCTTGATGGTCTTGCCATTGGCCTGCGGCAGCAGCGAGACCGTGTAGGTCTTGTTCTCGCCGGCCCAGTCGTTGTCGACCTTGATCGTGACCTTGCTGTCCTGCTCGGCGGAGGCGATCTGCAGGCTGCCGTCGCCGATCTTCTTCGAGGTGCTGGTCCACGCGACCTTCGCGCCCGGGCCTTCTTCCGGGCCCGACAGGCGCATCTGCACGTTCGGGTCGAAATTGCGCAGTCCCGACCATTGCGGATAGCGGCGGAACGTATTGACCGAATCGTAGACCTGGCGCAGCGGACTGGAGACCTCCACGGTGCGCTCGACATGCCCGTGGCTCGGCAGCACGAGACCGACGACGACCGCCAGCACGACGACGATCAGCAGGGCGATCAGAATTTCGACAATACGAATCATCCGAGGGTTCTCCAGAGCTCTGCGTTCGGCCAGGCCCACGACCGTGGCGGTCGCCGGCTTGCAGCCGATCCCCATGCGCACGCGCGCGGCCCCGCGATGGCGGGACAAGGGGGCGATGGTACTGGACTCCGGGGCCTGTGCGCCATGCCTGCCCCGATGCCCGGCGCTCCCGCAGCGCCGATCCGACGCTTCGCGACGATCAGACGATGCCGAGCTCGAACGCCTTCAGCACTGCGCGCGTGCGGTCGCGCACGCCGAGCTTGGACAGGATGTTGGAGACATGATTCTTCACCGTCCCCTCGGCCACGCCGAGCGAATTGGCGATCTCCTTGTTGCTGTAGCCGCCGGCCATCAGGCGCAGGATCTCGGTTTCGCGTTCGGTCAGCGGATCGGGGCGGTCGAGGCTCGTGAACTCGTTGTGCATGCGCTCGAGGCCCGACAGCAGGCGCTGGGTCACCATCGGTGCGACCAGCGAACCCCCGTCGGCGACCGTGCGCACCGCGCCGACCAGCTGGTCGAGCGAGACGTCCTTGAGCAGGTACCCCCGCGCGCCGGCCTTGAGTCCGGCCAGCACCAGCTGGTCATCGTCGAACGTGGTCAGGATGATCGTCGGCGGCAGCGCGTTGCGCGCCGACAGCGCATTCAGCACGTCCAGGCCGGACATTCCGGGCATGCGCATGTCCAGCAGGACGACGTCGGGCTTGACCTCGGGGATCGTCTCGACCGCCTGCGCGCCGTCGCCGGCCTCGGCGATCACGCGGATCGAGTCGGACAGCTCGAGCAGCGAGCGGATGCCCTGGCGCACAAGGGTCTGGTCGTCGACGAGGCATACCTGGATCATTGCGTTCCCTCCAGCGGCAGCAAGGCGTCGAGCGCGAAGCCGCGGCCACGCCCGGTGGCGATTTCGAGTCGGCCACCGAACTGCGCGAGGCGCTCGCGCATGCCCGACAGCCCGTTGCCCTGGCGGAACTCCGGCGCGCCCTGGCCGTCGTCCTGCGCGCGAATCACCATCTGGCGATCCGCGGTGCGCTCGAAGCGCAGCCAGAGGTTGCGTGCACCCGCGTGGCGCACGGTATTGGTGATGATTTCCTGCGCGCAGCGCAGCAGCACCTGCGCGCGGCGCGGATCCTCGACGCTGAAGCGCGGCGGCAGCTCGAGGTGGATCGCGAGCCCCGGCACGCCTTCGGTCAGGTTGCGCAGCGCATGCGTGAGGTCGATGCTGTCGCCCTCGCGCAGCTGGCTGACCACTTCGCGCACGTCGCCGAGCA
The DNA here is from genome assembly GCA_004143945.1 of Lysobacteraceae bacterium. Taxonomy (GTDB): domain Bacteria; phylum Pseudomonadota; class Gammaproteobacteria; order Xanthomonadales; family Rhodanobacteraceae; genus Dokdonella_A. The sequence goes on along the minus strand of SEHB01000008.1, from coordinate 25,271 downwards.
GCAGCTTGGCCACCGACTGCGCCTGGCACACGTGTTCCTTCGCCTGCCCCTGCACGAGGTGGCTTGCGACCTCCAGGTTGAGGCTGAGCGCGGTCAGGTGATGGCCGATCAGGTCGTGCAGCTCGCGCGAGATCCGCATGCGCTCGGCCAGGCGGCTCGACTCGGCCAGCAGCGTGCGCGTCGCGCGCAATTCGGAGTTGAGGCGCCGCTGCTCCTCGCGCGCCTCGACCTGCTGCTTGGTCACCAGCGCGGTGACGAACGCGAGCACGATGAAGCCGAGGTAGAGGCTCGACTGCAGGAACGCGTCGGCGAGGCTGAACACCGGCTCGCGGATGCTCGCGAACACCGGCACCAGCGAGAAGTTCTGCAACACCATCCACGCAATTCCGACGCGCAAAGGCAGCAGCCACGGCAACACCACCGCGACCACCGCGAGCAGCAAGGCCGAGATGCCGCTCTGGCTGAACCAGCCGATCGCGACCGCCATCACGTTGAGCACGACCAGCAGGCCGATCTGCACCGCGCGTCGCAGGCGCGTGCGCCGCCGGTCGCCGAGATCGCGCGTGAGGTACCAGTAGACGACGCCGAACACGATGTAGCAGCCGAGCCACAGCGGCACGTAGGCGGTCGGCAGCTGCTTCTGCGCGAGGTCCTCGACCAGGGCCGGGTAGCGCAGGAACGGCGTGCCGACGCTGGCGTACTGGAACAGCCCGGCGTAGCGGAGCAACTGGATATGGTCGAAGTGCGGCCACGGCATGGCCTGCATCATAGGCCGACCCGGGCGGCGATGAGCCGCCCGGAAGTCATTGGGGCGCACGCGGCGATGAGCCGGCCGGAAGTCATCGAGGCGCACGCGGCGATGAGCCGGCCGGAAGTCATCGAGGCGCACGCGGCGACGAGCCGGCCGGAAGTCATCGAGGCGCACGCGGCGACGAGCCGCCCGGAAGTCATCGAGGCGCACGCGGCGATGAGCCGCCCGGAAGTCGTCGGGCGCACGCGGCGATGAGCCTCCCCGCAGTCATCGTCAAGCGGCGTGAGCCGCCCGCTCTCAGGAGTCGCGCCCGGACGCGGCCGTCGGCGGGGCCTAACGAATCGCTAACGCGAGGGCCCGCAGCGCGCCATGACCGCGCAGCGGTCGCATGCGATAATCCCGGCAGCCGCGGGCAGCGCCGGCTTCGCCTGTCCCGACCGTGTCCCCATGGAGCAAGACATGACCTTGAGCATCCGCGACGTGCAACCGCACGACCTCGACTCGGTGCTCGCACTCAACAACGCCGCCGGTTCCACGATCCTGCCGCTGGATGCCGCCGGACTGCGCATGCTGTACGAACAGGCCAGCTATTTCCGGCTGGCCGAGGTCGACGGCCACGTCGCCGCGTTCCTCATCGCGTTGCGCGAGGATGCCGACTACGCAAGCCCGAATTACCAGTGGTTCCGCGAGCACTACGCGCAATTCGTCTACATCGACCGCATCGTCGTGGCGAAGCCGTATCGCGGCCTCGGACTCGGCCGCGTGCTGTACGCCGACGTGACGAGCTACGCCGAAACGCGCGTGCCGCAACTGGCCTGCGAGGTGTTCCTCGAACCGCGCGACGACGTCTCGCTGCTGTTCCACGGCACCTGGGGTTTCCAGGAAGTCGGGCAACAGGTGATGCCCGCGGTCGATCGACGCGTCGCGCTGCTGGCCAAGACGTTGTGCAGCTACCCCTACGTGCGCGAGACCTACCTGCAGGGTCCGACCGGCCGACTCCCCGACCTGCCCTGGCTCGACGAGCGCTCGCGCGCGATCGAACCCCGCGGCGCGCGCGCCGCCGGCGGCGCATGAGCGCGGCCACCGGCACGACCGTCGCCGGCACGCTCGAGCCGGTCGCGGAGATCAAGTTCGGCCAGGTCGGCATCGCCAACCTCAAGCTCAAGCGGCTCGATCCTGACGGCCTGCTCGGCGAACTGCGCGAGAAGGTCGCGAGTGCGCAGAAGCTGTTCCTGCGCGCACCGGTCGTGCTCGACCTCAGCCATCTGCCGTCGCTGCCTCCGCTCGACGTCGTGCGTGACCTGCTCGAGCGCATCCGCTCCTCGGGCATGCTGCCGGTCGGCCTCTCCTACGGCACCAGCGAAAACGAGCGCATCGCGATCGAACTCGGCGTGCCGGTCATCGCGAAGTTCCGCGCCGCCTACGAGCGTGCAGCGGAGGAACCCGCCAATGCGTTGCCCGCGTCGAGGAGCGAATCCGCGCCGCCCGCCGCACGCGCCGAGCCTGCGCCCGCGCAGGCGTCGAGCGCCGCAGGCATGCTGCACGACAAGCCGGTGCGTTCGGGCCAGCAGGTGTACGCGCGTGGCCGCGACCTCGTGCTGACCGCGCTCGTCGGCAACGGTGCCGAAGTCATCGCCGACGGATCGATCCATGCCTACGGCGCGCTGCGCGGTCGCGCGCTGGCCGGTGCGCAGGGCGACGAAAGCGCGCGCATCTACTGCCGCGAGTTCCATGCGGAACTCGTCTCGATCGCGGGTCAGTACCGCGTGTTCGAGGACATCCCGAAGGACCTGCGCGGCCAGTCGGTGCAGGCGTGGCTGGAAGGCGACAGGTTGGTGCTCCAGAAGCTGTGATGGGTGATGGGTGATTCGCCGATGCGCGTACCGCGAACGACGAAGAGGTCACCCTTTCCCGAACTGCCAATCACCAATCACCATTCACGAATCACGAACCGGGAGATACACCATTGACTGAGATCATCGTCGTCACTTCCGGCAAGGGCGGCGTCGGCAAGACGACCTCGAGTGCCTCGCTCGCGGTGGGGCTGGCGCGGCGCGGCAAGAAGGTCGCGGTCATCGATTTCGATGTCGGCCTGCGCAACCTCGACCTCATCATGGGGTGCGAGCGGCGCGTCGTGTACGACTTCGTCAACGTGATCCAGGGCGAGTGCACGCTCAAGCAGGCGCTGATCAAGGACAAGCGCATCGACACGCTGTACGTGCTGGCGGCCTCGCAGACGCGCGACAAGGACGCGCTGAGCAAGGAAGGCGTCGAGCGCGTGCTCAACGAGCTCGCCGAGGACGGTTTCGACTACGTGATCTGCGACTCTCCCGCCGGCATCGAGAAGGGCGCCGCGCTCGCGATGTACTTCGCCGACCGCGCGGTCGTCGTGGTCAATCCGGAAGTGTCGAGCGTGCGCGATTCCGATCGCATCCTCGGGCTGCTCGCGAGCAAGACGCGGCGCGCCGAACAGGGCAACGCGGGCGTCGAGCAGCACCTGCTGCTCACGCGCTACAACCCGGAGCGCGTCGCCAATGGCGACATGATGGGCATCGCCGACGTCAAGGACATCCTCGGCATCGAGGTGATCGGCGTGATTCCCGAATCCCCCGGCGTACTGACTGCGTCCAACGCGGGCGTGCCGGTGATCCTCGACGAGGCGTCCGACGCCGGCCAGGCCTATGCCGATGCCGTCGCGCGGCTGTGCGGAGAAGAGCGCCCGATGCGCTTCGTCGACGCGCAGAAGAAGGGCTTCCTCGCCCGCATTTTCGGGAGCTGACCATGGGACTGTTCGATTTCCTGCGCGCGCGACCACGCAACACCGCCTCGGTCGCGGCCGAACGGCTGCGCATCATCGTGCAGCAGGAGCGCGCGGCCAGCGGGCGCCCCGACTACCTGCCACTGCTGCGGCGCGAACTGCTCGAAGTGATCCGCAAGTACGTCAATGTCGATCCGGATGCGATCGACATCCATGTCGAACGCGAAGGCGACAGCGAAGTGCTCGAGCTGTCGGTCGCCCTGCCGGACAAGCCGTCGGTCGACGCGGCGGCGGCCGGTCGCGCGGACTGATCCGGCGGTGCCTGCAGGCGCCGCCGACGCGCGCGTGGCCGCGGATGGTCTCGGCGAGGTCCTGACGCTCGCGGAGACCGGCTTCGCGGATGCGCGCGCGCTGCTCGCGCGGCACGGACTCGAGCTCGTCGAGGTCGCGCCGGGCGAGGCGATTCCGGGCAGCTACTGGGGCGCTCCCGAGGCCGGCGTGATTGGCCACCGCGTGCACGCGCGCAGCGACACGCCCGTGCATTCGCTGTTGCACGAGGCCTGCCACCTGATCGTCGCGCCGGCGGACCGTCGTGCATCGATCCATACCGATGCGTCCGACTCGCAGCACGAGGAAGACGCCACCTGCTACCTGCAGATCCTGCTCGCCGACCGCCTCGCCGGTGTCGGGCGCGCGCGCCTGATGCGCGACATGGACGCCTGGGGTTACACGTTCCGCCTCGGTTCGACGCGCGCGTGGTTCGAACATGACGCGGAGGACGCCCGTGCGTGGCTCGCGGCGCGCGGACTGCTGCCAGCGGCCGGCGCGTGACGCGCGCGATGTCCACGAGCCCGCAGGCGTCAGCCGCGATACATCCTCGGATGTCCACACTGCCGCTTTGACCACGAGGAAACCCGCGCACCGCACGGCGCGAACGCACGATGACACTGCCGCCGCACGCCACCACCGGTTTGCCCGCGCTCCGCGCGCCACCGGTGCCGGATCCCGCGCAGGTCGCGCTGTTCCTCGATGTCGACGGCACGTTGCTCGATTTCGCGCCGCACCCCGACGCGGTGCGCGTCGACCCAGCCCTGCCCGCGTTGCTCGGAGCGCTCTGGCGTCGCCTCGACGGCGCGCTCGCGCCGGTGAGCGGTCGCCCGCTCGGGCAGGTGGACCGCCTTCTCGGCCTCCCGCCGGGCGCGGCCGCAGGCCTGCATGGGGCGCAGTGGCGCGAAGCCGATGGCACGCCGGGCCTGTACGCCCATGACGAGGCGGTGGTGGCCGACCTGCTCGCGCAGGCGCATGCATGCACGGCCGCGATGCCCGGCGTGCTCGTCGAATCCAAGCCGAATGCGCTCGCGCTGCATTTTCGCAATGCGCCCGACGCGGAGGCGGCGGTACGGCGCGTCGCCGACGAGCTTGCGTGGCGCGCGGGCGCGCGCTTCACGCTGCAACACGGAGACCACGTGATCGAACTCAAGCCGGCCGGGATCGACAAGGGCGACGCAGTCGCGCGGCTGATGCGCGCACCGCCGTTCGCGCGGCGCACGCCGTGGATGCTCGGCGACGACCACACCGATGAGCATGCGTTCGACGTCGCGCAATCGCTCGGCGGCAAGGCGATCGTGGTCGGCAGCCGCCGGCCGACCCGCGCCGACTGGGCGCTGGCCGATCCCGCCGCGGTGCTCGCGTGGCTGGCAGCCTTGCTGTCTGCGCCCGCCGGAGTCGATGCATGAGCACCGACCGGCAGCCGCGGCACGCGGCCACGCTCGACCTCGGCGTGATCGGCAACGGCAGCATCGGCGCGCTCGTCGATCCGCGCGGCCGCATCGTCTGGTGCTGCCTTCCCGCCTTCGACGGCGACCCGGTGTTCTGCTCGCTGCTGTCGCCGCGCATCGGCGACGAGGGCTGGTTCGACGTCGAACTCGAGGGTGAAGTACGCGCGCAGCAACGCTACCTCGGGCACAGCGCGGTGTTGCTCACGCGCCTGGAGTCGTCCGACGGCAGCGCGATCGAGATCCGCGATTTCGCGCCGCGCTACAAGCAGCACGGGCGCATCTTCCATCCGATGAGCCTGCTGCGCAGCATCCGTCCGGTCGCCGGCGCGCCGCGCATCCGCCTGCGCCTGCGGCCACTGTCTGGCTACGGGGAGCGTCGGCCCGAGCGCACGGTCGGCTCGAACCACGTGCGCTACCTGCTCGGCGACATCGTGCTGCGCGCGACCACTGACGCACCGCTGCCGATGCTGCGCGACGAGCTGCCGTTCCTGCTCGACCACGAAGTGCACGTGGTGCTGGGGCCGGACGAGACGCTGATGGACGCGCCGGCCAGGTACACGCAGTCCGCATTCGAGTCGACGCGCACCTACTGGCGCGACTGGGTGCGCTTCCTGTCGATCCCGGCCGAGTGGCAGGAAGCCGTGATCCGCGCTGCGATCACGCTCAAGCTCTGCCAGTACGAAGGCACCGGCGCGATCATCGCGGCGATGACGACCTCGGTGCCGGAAGCGCCCGGAACCGTGCGCAACTGGGACTATCGCTATTGCTGGTTGCGCGACGCGGCATTCGTCGTGCGCGCGCTGAACCGGCTCGGCGCGACGCGCAGCATGGAGGAATACCTGCGCTACCTGTTCAACCTCGCGGCGGGCGCGGACGGCGACCTCGGACCGGTCTACGGGATCCACTTCGAGCGCGAACTGCATGAACGCGAGGCCGAACATCTCGCGGGGTATCGCGGGATGGGTCCGGTGCGCATCGGCAACGACGCCTGGCGCCAGCGCCAGAACGACGTGTACGGCAGCATCGTGCTCGCCGCGGTGCAGCTGTTCTTCGACCAGCGTCTCGACTCGCGCGGCGACGCCGCGGCATTCACGCGCCTCGAACAGGCCGGTGAATCGGCGTGGCGCCTCCATGCGAGCCCGGACGCCGGCCTGTGGGAGTTCCGCGGTCGCGCCAACGTGCACACCTACTCGGCCGTGATGTCGTGGGCGGCCTGCGACCGGCTCGCGCGCATCGCGCGCCACCTCGGGCTCGCGCAGCGCGAATCGCTGTGGGAAGCGCGCGCGCGCGACGTGCGCGAGCTGATCCTCGCGCGCGCGGTGGATGCCGAGCACGGGCATTTCGTCGACGCATTCGACGGCGGCGGCCTCGACGCGAGCCTGCTGCTGCTCGCCGACCTCGGCTTCGTCGCGGCCGACGATCCGCGCTTCATCGCCACCGTCGAGGCGGTCGGTCGTGGCCTGCGCCGCGGCCATCACCTGTTGCGCTACGTCGTGCCCGACGATTTCGGAATGCCGGAGACGAGCTTCACGATCTGCAGCTTCTGGTACGTCGACGCGCTCGCCGCGATCGGGCGCGTCGAGGAAGCACGCGAGCTGTTCGAGCAGTTGCTCGCGCGGCGCAATCCACTTGGATTGATGTCGGAGGACGTGCATCCCGGTACCGGCGAGCTCTGGGGCAACTTCCCGCAGACCTATTCGCTGGTCGGCCTGATCAACGCGGCGATGCGTCTGTCACGCAGTTGGGAAAGCGTGCTGTGAACCGGCTCGTGGTGGTCTCCAACCGCGTCGCGAAGCCGCGCGAGGCACGCGCGGGCGGGCTCGCTTCGGCGATGCAGGCCGCGCTCTCGGAATGCGGCGGGCTCTGGTTCGGCTGGAGCGGGCGCCTCGTGGGCGAGCGTGAGCGCGAGCTGCAGCGCGATCGTGCCGGTGCGGTCGAGTACGCGCTCCTCGACCTGACCCGGGCGGAGTACGAGCGCTATTACCTCGGCTTCGCCAATCGCGCGCTGTGGCCGCTGCTGCACTATCGCTCGGCGCTGATGGAATTCAAGCGTGCCGACCATGCGGGCTACCTCGAGGTGAACCGACTGTTCGCCGAGCACCTCGCGCGCGAGCTGCGCGAATCGGACACCGTCTGGGTGCACGACTACCACCTGGTGCCGCTCGGTGCCGAACTGCGGCGGCGCGGCGTCTCCGCGCGCATCGGCTTCTTCCTGCACGTTCCGGTGCCGCCTCCCGCGCTGATGGCGGAACTGCCGCACCACGAGGCGCTGTTCGGCACGCTCGCCGCGTACGACCTGGTCGGCGTGCAGACGCGCCAGGATCGCGACGCTCTGCTGGACTACTTCCGCGAACAGCTCGGTGCACGCGTCGACGCGGATGGCGGCGTCGCGATGCCGGACGGTCGCCGCCTGCGCATCCAGGCGTTCCCGATCGGCATCGACACCGCATTGGTGGCCTCGCAGTCCCGCAAGGCGGCCAGCAGCACCGCGACCCAGCGCCTCGTGCGCAGCCTCGAAGGGCGCAAGCTCGCGATCGGGGTGGACCGCCTCGACTATTCGAAGGGACTGCCTCAGCGCTTCCAGGCGTACGCGCATTTCTTCTCGCAGCATGCCGAATGGCGCTCGCGCATCTCGTTCCTGCAGATCGCGCCACCTTCGCGCGAGGACGTGCCCGAGTACCGTGAACTGCGCTCGCGGCTCGAGCGCATCGCGGGCGCGACCAACGGACGCCATGCGGAGCCCGACTGGGTGCCGGTCCGCTACGTCAACCGCAGCTTCAACCACGCCACGCTCGCGGGGTTCTACCGCGCGGCCGACATCGGCGTGGTCACGCCGTTGCGCGACGGCATGAACCTCGTCGCGAAGGAGTACATCGCGGCGCAACCCGAAGACGACCCGGGCGTGCTCGTGCTGTCGAAGTTCGCAGGTTCCGCGGCCGAGCTCGACGGCGCGTTGATCGTCAATCCGCAGGACATCGACGACATGGTCGAGTCGTTCGCGAGCGCGCTCGCGATGCCGCTCGACGAGCGACGACAGCGCTGGCGCGCGATGTTCGACCACATCTCGCGCCACGACATCTCCGCCTGGCGCAACGCGTTCCTGCACGCGCTGGAATCGCCAGTTGAGCCGGCACACCAGGAAGAAGCCTGAAACACGCAGCAGACGGAGAAGACGGAGGCAGCCTTTACAGACCTCTCTTCGCGTCCTCCGTGTCCTGCGTGTCGAACTCCCGCAGCGACCGAGCGAAGAAAAGAAGACGGCCGCGCGGGCGAACCGCGCGGCCGTCGGGTCACACTTGCACGCGGTCCTAGAACTTGACCGTCACGCGGCCCCAGAAGTAGCGGCCGACGAGGTCGAAGTTCGACGGATCGGTGTTCGCGTTCAGCGTGTTGTTCGCGTACAGCATCGGCGGCTGCTTGTCGCCGAGGTTGTTCACGCCGACGTCGAAGCGCGTGTTGATCGCCTCGAGGTTGTAGCCGAACTGGATGTCGTGGTACGTCGTCGAGCCGTAGTCACGATACTGCAGGTCGAGGTCGGGTCGACCCGTGCCCCACGGATGGGTGTCCTGCGACGGCGACGGCGAACCCATGCGGAAGCCGCCGATGTAGCGCATGTTCCACGTCGCGTCGAACGGACCCATCTGCCAGCCGACGCTGGACTGCGCGCGCCAGCGCGGGAACAGGCAGACGCCGCCGCTCGCACCCGGGCACGAAGCCGCCTGCGACGATCCGTAGTTCATGAAGTGGCCGGCGTAGTGGTAGGTGACATTCGCGTCGATGCCCGGCGCGGTCTGCAGGTCGTACTTCGACATGTAGGTCGCGTTGATGCCGACGTTGAAGCGGCCGAACGCGAACTCCGGCAGGCGATAGTTCATCGCGAAGTCGACGCCGCCGACATCGATGCGGCCGATGTTGCCGGTCGGCTCGATGATCGTCTGGATCTGGCCCTGCGACGATCCGCTGGTGTAGCGGCGGATCAGCGGGCAGTACTCGGACTGGCCCGCGTAGCAGAGGTCGATCACGGTCTGCGCGCCGATGCCCGCGACGATGTTCTCGTTGAGGTAGAGGCGCCACACGTCCGCGCTGACCGACAGGCCCTCGAGCCAGTTCGGGTCGTATACCACGCCGAAGTCGAACGACTTGCCGTACTCGGGGCCGATCGGGAAGTTCGCGAAGGCCGAACCGGACACGATCGCGTTGAGCTGCGACGCGCTCTGCACGGCTTCGTTCTGGAACGGCCCGGTGGTCGGCACGCCGACGCAGGCGGGATTGCCAGCGTTCGGATTGGTGCCGGTTCCCGAGTAGTCGCAGGGATCGCGCGTGATGCGCGGCGCGTTGCTCGCGGCGCCACCGAAGATGTTGCCGATGGTCGGCGCACGGAACACTTCGGCCACCGTGCCACGCAACAGCAGGTCCTCGATCGGACGCCATTCGATCGCGATCTTGGTGTTGTTGGTGCTGCCGAACGAGCTGAACTTCGAGTAGCGGTCGCCGAGCGTGATGTTCAACGCGTGCAGGAACGGCAGGTCCTTGACGATCGGCAGGAACAGCTCGGCATAGGCTTCCTTGACGTCGTAGCCGCCCTGAAGCGCCGAGGCGCACTGGCTGCCGAGCGTGCAGTTGCCGAGGAAGTCGATCGCGAGGCCGGTGTCCACGTTGGAGTGCGTGTACTGGTCGCGCTTGCTGATGCCGAGCGCGAGCTGGGCGGTGCCGCCCGGCAGCTCGAACAGGCCGCCGTTGATGTCGGCGCGCTTGACGCGTTCGATCGTGAACGCACTGTTGACGCCCGGGCGTGCGGATGCGCGCAGCACCGCGATGCTGTTCGGGTCCTGCAGGTTGAACGGATTGAACGGCGTGCAGCCTTCGATCGGTGCGTCCGGCGTGCCGCAGCGCACGGTGCCGGTCTCCTCGTCGAAGAACGACGGGCCGGTCGCCTGGTTCAGCACGGTCAGACCCGGCAGGCCGGAGGTCACGGTCGAGTTGTGCACGTGGCCGTAGTCGAACCCGATGTCCCAGTTCCACTGGTAGTCGTTCCAGACGTCGAACGATCCCTTGAAACCGGTCGAGACCTGGTTGTTGACGATGCCGGCTGCTGCGCGGCGGTTGCCGAGCGTCTCCAGGCGCGCGCGGAAATCGTCGCCGACCGCGGGTCCGAAATCGACGCCGAACGGGTTGTAGTAGCTGTCCCTCGAAACGGTGGCGCCGTACACCGCGCCGTACACGGCGGGCGCGAGCTGGAACGCGGAAGAGGTCTTGTTGCTCAGGATCGACAGGTAGGCCTCGACGTTGTCGGTGAGCTTGTAGTTGCCGTTGAGGAACAGGCCGGTGCGTTCCTGCGGGGTCAGCACGAGGTTGACCGTCGCGTAGTTGTACGCGTCGTTCTCGGCCTGGTAGCAGTGGTAGTCGGTCGCGACGTTCATGCCGCTCGCGCCTTCGTTGCGCGAAATGTACGTGCAATCGTAGATGTCGCGTCGCTGCGCAGGATGAAGTTCACGACGCCCGCGATCGCATCCGAGCCGTATACGGCCGACGCACCCGAAGTCAGCACTTCGATGCGCTCGACCATGTTGGCCGGGATCGCGTTCGGATCGCCGCTGAGGTAGCGGTGGCCGTTGATCAGCACCAGCGTGCGCGGCGAACCGAGGCCGCGCAGGCCGATGCTCGTGAAGCCGGTGCCGCCGGAGTTGTTGACCTGCGGATTGGTGTTCGGACCGGTCACCGCGGGCAAGGACTGCACGAGGTCGCCGAGGGTCAGCTTGCCGGTCTTCTCGATCGCGGCGCGATCGATGGTGACGACGGGGTTGGACGTTTCGATGTCGACGCGACGGATGTTCGAACCCGTCACCGTGATCGTTTCGAGTTGCTGGCTGGACGCTTCGTCCTGTGCCACCGCGGGTGCGGCGAACAGGCCGAATGCCGCGAGCGCGGCAGCCGGCGCGACGCCCCTGGTGGCGCGGGCGGCGGCGGCCGAGGCGGCCAATGCCTCGACTATGGATTCTCGGAGCAGCGTGTGTCGCATGTATTTCTCCCTGGTTTCAGGATGGTCATCCGTCGGCCAGGGCTGGCCGCGGACTCCCCACGAACATTAGGAAAACGTGAAAGCCCTGCCTTGACGAGTTCTTGCAGGGAGGGATGCAGAAATCGAGAAAAGCGCTTCAGGCGGCGGCGCGGTCGCGATCGCGCAATGACGTCGCGGTGACGCCGAAGCGGCGCTTGAACGAGCGCGAGAACGCGCAGCGGTTCTCGAACCCGCTCGCGCGCGCGATTTCGGTGATCGCCATCGAGCTTTCGTGCACGAGCCTGCGTGCGCGCGTCAGGCGCTGCTCGACCAGCACCGCGTGCGGCGTGTCGCCGAACACCGTGTTGAACGCGCGGATGAAATGGCAGGGCGAGTAGCTCGCCATGCGCGCGAAGTCGTCGATGCCGAGGTCGAGGTGGCAGCTCGCCGCCATGTAATTGCGCACGCGCAGCAGGCGCAGGAATACGTTGCGTCGCTGCGCATGCGTGCGACCGGGGCAACGCGCGATCAGCGGCTGGAACGCCGATTGCAGGTCGCCGAGCAGGCTGGCGAACGCGGCCGCCGCGGCGAGCGTGCCCGCTTCGTCTTCCGCGGCCGCCTCGCGCAGCAGGCGCATCGCGGCGCGGCGCATCGTGCGGTCGGCCTCATGCACGGCCGGCAACAACGCGGGCTCGATACCGACGCCGATTTCGATGCCGCCGGCGATCGACTGCCATGCACGCGCCGGAATGCGCAACGCGAGCCACAACGCCGAACCGCGACCGATCACCTGCAGCGGCTGGCCCGCTTCGGCGACCAGCACCTCGCCGGTCGCGAGGAGGCGCATCGCATCCCCGTCGGCGACCTGCACGCGGCCGCGCAGCGGCACCACGACGACCGAGGGCTGGCGCTCGCCGTGCAGCACGCAGCCGCGCCCGCCTCCCAGCACGACCCGCATCCCGTCGTGACCCGCGGCGCCCCATTCGAGGCGACCGCCATTCTGCAATCGTTCGCTTTCCACACGCATGTTGCACCCTCGCGGCTGATGGTGTGCCGATCCTGTCGTCCGGGTGTGCAGCGAATCAGGAAGATCGGGCTAGATTTCACCGTGGGTGCGCTTCGGATCGACGAAGGAGTTCCGAACAACGCGGGTTCGGCACGACTCGGCGCAGCGTGGGCGCCGCTGCGAATGCGCAGGCAGCCGTTCGCGGAGATGCCGTGGGAGGGACTTCATTCCAGACGGCACAAGCGGAGAGCTCGGGACTGAAGTCCCTCCCACGACAGCCGCGGTCCGTCGTGGGAGGGGCTTCAGCCCCGATGGAGGAAGCGAAGGGCTCGGGACTGACGTCCCTGCCCGAAAAAACCCCGATCCGTGGTGGGCGGGGCTTCAGCCCCGAGGGACGCGTGCAGAGTTCGGGACTGAAGTCCCTCCCGCAACAGCCGCGGTCCGGGAGCCATCGTGGACGGCATCGCACACGCAGCCGTGCAAGCGCTGCGGGTCGGTCGCGTGTCAGCCGCGCGTGGTGGCGTGCGTTCCGCTCGCGCGCTGCAGGCGCAGCGCACCGATGTCGGTATCGACCGCGGCCGCGCGCACGACCACGAGGTGGCGATGGTCGCGCGTGATGCTGAAATTGAGGTCGGCTACGGCGACCGGCAACTGCGTCAGCACGACGTCGGTTTCGGTGGCCGGATCGAAGCGGTGGATCGCGCCGCGTCCGATCGCATGCGTCACGATGTAGTAGAGCTGCCCGCCCGACACCAGCCAGCCATCGATGTTCGCAGGCGTGATCGCGCTCGTGACGAGCTGTTCGGCGCCGGTCGCCGGATCGATCCGGAACAGGCCGGGCTGATTGATCCGCGTGAACCAGATCGAACCTTCGACGAGATCGAGCTCGTGCCGGCCGACTCCGCGCGCGATGACCTTGCGCTCGACTGCCCGGCCCTGCTCGCTCGCGAATTCCACCAGCTCGCGCGCGCCGTCGTCCGCATTGATCACGGCCATGTAGCGACCCGGAGTGGTCGCGTAGACGCCGTAGCGCACGTCCTCTTCACCCGAGGTGAGCACGGTGCGCTTGCGCGTCGCGAGATCGATCTCGATCAGGTGGCCCCAGCCCTCGCCGCGTGCGGTGATCAGGAGGCGCGCACCATCGCGGCGCCAGACCGGATAGCGCAGGTTCGGCTCGTCCGCGTCGGTCAATGCATGCGTCTCGCCAGTCGCCGGATCGTGCAACCAGAGCTGCTGCGAGCCGCTGCGGTCGGAAACGAACGCGATGCGGTCGTCCACGGGCGACATCATCGGCGCGCCGTCGTTGCCGGTCGAGGGGACCAGCGCGAGCGGATCGCCGTCGGCAGGATCCAGCGGCACGCGCGCGAGCTGCGTGCGCAGGCGCGGGATCTCGTAGACCACCGCATCGGTCGCGCGCGCCGCGCTCGGGAATTCCGCCGGGTACACGTCGAGCGATTCGACGCGACCGTCCTCGAGCGACACGACATACAGTCCCTGCGCACCCGCGTGCCCCGAGGAAAACACGATCGCGTCGCCACCCGGCAGCCAGTCGAAGCCGCGGATGCGGCTCGCGAGCCGCGTGACGCGCCTGACGTCGCCGCCTTCGGCCGGCATCACGTGCAGGTCGCTGTAGGGGTTCGTCCCGCGCCGGAATGCGATGAGGCTGCCGTCGGGCGAATGGCGCGCATCGAGATCGATGTCGCTTGCGGCGCGCGTGTAGCGCAGGACGCGTGGCGGGCTGCCGTCGAGCGGCACGGACGTCACGGTGCGCGCATTCGCGGCCATCGGCGAGGTCATCAGCAGGTTGCGCGCGTCGGGCGACCACGAGAAGTAGTCGAGCGTGTTTTCCGCGCACGCGGCCACCTCGCGCGCGTGCCCGCCGAACGACGATTCGAGCAGGATCGTGCACTGCCCGCGCGCATGGTGCATGTAGGCGATCGCGGACCCGTCCGGCGACCACACCGGATGGCAGTCCTCGCCGGCCTCCCCGCCGAGCAGGCTCGTGCGCGACGGCTCGATGCCGCGCACGACGATGCGGCTTCCGGACGGCGCGTCCTCGCCGATCGAGTAGGCGATGCGCAGGCCGTCGGGAGAAATGCGCGGCAGCAGTTCCGGCCCCGGGTCGGAGGTCAGCGACCGGCGCTCGGCGACGCTCCAGCGCGGAAGGTCCGCTGCGACCGCAGGCGACGGCAGCGTCCGCCCGCGCGTCGTCGCGACCGCCGCGACCGCTACCAGGCCGATCGCGGCCGCGACCGCCAGCCACTTCGCGGAACGCACCGCACGCGACCGGGGCGCCGCTGCACCGTGCTGCAGCGCGGGCACGGCCGGCGCACGCGCGTTCGGATCCTCGTCGAAGAAGCGCACCTCGGCCACGAGGCGGTAGCCGAGGCGCGGCAGGGTTTCGACGTACCGCGGCGAGTTGAGATCCTCGCCGAGCGCCCTGCGCAGGTCCTTGACCGCCTGCGTCAGCACGTCGGGCGTCGGGCACGTGCCCTTCCAGACCTCGTCGAGCAGGTCGTCGCGGCTCAGCGTGCGGCCACTGCTGCGCGCGAGCTGCAGCAGCACCGCGGCCGCCTTCGGGGTCAGGCGCGTGCCCTCCGGCCGCGTCAGCACGCGCAACGTGTCGGTGTCGACCACGTGATCGCCGACCTGCAGGTAGCGCTGCGAATCCTGTCTCACACTGAAGACCGCGTTCATGCCCCACCACTGACCGGACGGATGGAATGACGAAGGACATCGTACTTTCGTCGCACGCCTGCGGGCAAGTTGTGCAACGCCGCCGCGTAGCCATCCCGTACGCACGTCCGCGCTTCCGGCAACGCACGGCGTCGTCGGGATGTGCCCGAGCTTGCCGGTTCGCGCGCATCCGCGGTGTGCCGCGCACGCCGGAGCGAAGCCCGAACGCGGCGAGTCGTGGCGGACCGACGCCCTGCAGTGGCACGTGCTTGCGCGACAAGCGCTCGCCGACTAGCCTGCCGATCTGCCTTGCGAGGAGTCTTCCATGCGCCGCACCGCCACCCGCCTTGTCGTGTTCCCGTTGGCCACGCTCGCCGTCGCCCTGGCCTCGCCCACGGCGATTGCAGAAGAGGCGGCCACCCGCGACGCGGGCGCCGCGCATGCGTTCGTCGAGCGCATGAACAGCGGCTTCAAGGCCGAGTACCTCGCGCCGAGCGCAGCCGAGTGGGTCGCGCAGACCTACATCACCGACGATACGCAGATGCTCACCGCGCGCGCGAACGAGGGCTGGCTCAAGTGGCTGGCGGGACAGGTCGAGCAGGCGCGCGCATTCGGCGACGTCGACGGGATCGATCCGCGCGACCGGCGCGCACTGGAATTGCTGAAGCAGCAGACCGCGATGCCGGCGCCGAAGGATCCCGCGCACCTGACCGAGATGACGACGCTCGCATCGAAACTGACCGCGGCGTACGGTGCCGGCAAGTACTGCAAGGATCCGGCCGACGCGGACAGCTGCCGCAACCTCGACCAGCTGTCGAAGGTGCTCGCGGACGATCGCGACTGGGACCATGCGCTGGACGCCTGGGCCGGCTGGCACCGCGTCGGCCGTGGCATGCTCGAGGACTACCGCCGCTTCGCCGCGCTGCTCAACGAAGGCGCGCGCGACCTCGGGCACGCCGACGCGGGCACGATGTGGCGGTCGGCCTACGACATGCCGGCCGATGCGTTCGCGCGCGAGACCGACCGGCTGTGGTCGCAGGTCGAGCCGCTCTACGACGACCTGCAGTGCTACGCGCGCCATCGCCTTGCGACGAAGTACGGCGAGCGCATGCCCGACGATGGGACGATACCGGCACACATCACCGGCAACATGTGGGCGCAGGACTGGTCGGCGCTGTACCCGTTGCTGCAGCCGTATCCGGGAGCGGGCAACCTGGACGTCGATGCGCGCCTCGAAGCGCAGCAGGCAGCCGCGCTGGCCGATGCGCGCAAGGCGTTCAAGGGCACCCCCTCGCCGGTGGAAGCCGCTGCGATCGAGCGCGAAGCCGAACTCGCGACCGCGCGCGCGATGGTGAAGCGCGCGGAGGATTTCTACACCTCGCTCGGGATGCCCGCGCTGCCCGAATCGTTCTGGCAGAAGTCGATGTTCCTGCGCCCGCGCGACCGCGATGCGCTGTGCCACGCGAGCGCGTGGCCGATGGACATCGGCACCACCGACGTGCGCATCAAGATGTGCATCCGGCCGACCGAGGAAGACCAGTACACGATCTACCACGAGCTCGGGCACATCTATTACTACCTCGCGTACAACAACCTCGAGCCGATCTTCCAGGGCGGTGCGAACGACGGCTTCCACGAGGCGATCGGCGACACCGTGCGCCTGAACCTCACGCCGGCTTACCTCGCTCAGATCGGACTCGCCGGCAGCGCGGGTGCGGACGAGAAGGCGATGCTGAACGCGCAGATGAAGCTCGCGCTGGAGAAGGTCGCATTCCTGCCGTTCGGCCTGCTGATCGACAAATGGCGCTGGGGCGTGTTCGACGGCTCGATCCCGCCGGAACGCTACAACGAAGGCTGGTGGGAGCTGCGTCGCAAGTATCAGGGCCTGTCTTCGCCGGTCGCCGCGGCCGCAGGCGACTTCGATCCCGGCGCGAAGAACCACGTTCCGACCAACGTGCCGTACATGCGCTATTTCCTCGCCCACATCCTGCAGTTCCAGATGCAGCGCGCGCTGTGCGAGGCGGCGGGGCACATGGGACCGCTCGCGCAGTGTTCGATCTACGGCAACAAGCAGGCCGGCGCGAAATTCTGGAAGATGCTCGGCCACGGTGCCGAACAGCCGTGGCAGCAGACGCTGAAGGAACTCACCGGCAAGGAAGAGATGGACGCGAGCGCGATCATCGACTACTTCGCGCCGCTGCACGCCTGGCTCAAGCAACAGAACGAGGGCAAGCGTTGCGGGTGGCGGTGAAGCAGGGAATCGGGAATGGTCGAAGCCAGAAGCCGATGGCCTTGCGCAAATTCCACGCCGCCACCGGCGCGCGACGATTCCTTCCGTCCCATTCCCTATTCCCCATTCCCCATTCCCGGACCAACGCCATGCAACGCTGGATCAAGCTCCCCGACGGCCGTTTCATCGACGCGAACCGCGTCGCATTCATCAGCAAGCCCGAGACCTTCGCGCGCATCGACGAGGACGGCAACGACCTCGGCCTGGGTTACTCGGTGAACATCGGCACCGATTTCCCGCGCGAGTCGCAGATCAACGTGACCGGCGGCAAGGACGAGGTGTATGCGGTGTTGCGTGGCCTGCTCGGACCCTCGAGCGGCGGCACGGCCAGCGGCCAGGCCTGAGCGTCGCGCGCAGCGCACTGGGCCTTGCGCTGCGGACCTGGGCATGCTCGGAATCGCGGAGGAGGCGTCGATGGAACGTTTCACGGGCGGCTGCCTCTGCGGCAGCGTGCGAATCGTGGCGACGGGTCGTCCGTACCGAGTCGGCCTGTGCCACTGCCTCGACTGCCGCAAGCACCATGGCGCGCTGTTCCACGCGTCCGCGATCTTCCCGGCCGACGCGGTCGCGATCGAAGGCGAGACGCGCGAGTACGCGGGCCGGCACTTCTGCCCACGCTGCGGTTCGCCGGTGTTCGCGCCGAGCGGCGATGAAATCGGCGTCAACCTCGGATCGCTCGATGCGATCGACCAGCTGCAACCGAGCTACGAACTCTGGACGGTGCGGCGAGAGGCGTGGCTGCCCGCATTCACGCTTGCACATCGCTATGAACGCGACCGCGACGATCCGCACAGGCGCGTGGAATAGCGCTGCGACCTCGCGCGCGCGTGTCAGCGCCCTTCGGGCGGCTGCCAGAGTTCGATCTTGTTGCCTTCGGGATCGATGACCCAGCCGAACGCGCCGTATTCCGAACGCTCGACCTTGTCGACCACGTTGCAGCCCTCGCTGCGCAATGCAGCCAGCAGGGCGTCGAGATCGGCCACGCGGAAATTCACCATGAAGCTCGCGCTGCCTGGCGCCATGTACTGCGTGTCCGCGGCGAACGGGCTCCAGATCGTCGTGCCCGGCGCACTGTCGGCGCCGCCCCAGTGGAACACCGCGCCACCCCAGTCGGTGACGTCGAGGCCGAGGTGGTCGCGATACCACGCGGCGAGCCCCTTCGGGTCGGCCGCCTTGAAGAAGATTCCACCGATGCCGGTCACGCGCTTCATGGATGCCTCCGATGTCCGAAACACGGAGTATCCGTGTTTCGGGCGGCTGGCGCATGCATGCGATCAGGCGCCGGCCGCCGCAGCCTGCTCGCCGCGCTCGATGCGCCGGTACAGGCGCCAGGCGCCGAACCCGATCGCGGTCGATGCGAGCGCACCCAGCGCGAGGCCGGGCGCACTGTGCGACAGCAGCGGCGACAACACGCCGGCGATCGCCGCGCTGATGACGAGGCTGACGAATGCCTGCAGCGACGACACCGCGCCACGGTGGTGCGGGAAGCGGTCGAGCAGCAACAGCGTCAGGGTCGGGAAGTTGATGCCGATGCCGATGGCGTGCAGGCCGATCGGCAGCACCGACCACGGCACGCGCGGCTCCGCCAGCGCGAGCGCCACGACGAGATTGAGGCCCGATGCGACAAGCATGATCGCGTAGCCGAGGCGCACGGTCGCGGTCGCGCTGAGGCGACCGGCGAGGCGCCCCGACAGGAACGCACCGATCATCATGCCCGCGATCGCCGGCACGAACAGCCACGCGAAGCTGGCCTCGTCGAGGCGCAGCAGGTCCAGCACGAACGCAGGGGCCGAGGAGATGTAGACCCACAGCGCGTTGAAGTTCAGCGAACCGGCGAGCGCGAGCGGGAAGAACGCGCGGTCGACGAGGATCATGCGCCAGGTGCGCGCGAGTCCCCCGGGCGACAGCGACGTGCGGCGCGCGGGCGCGTGGGTCTCGGGCAGCCACGCGGCGCAGGCGATGCACAGCAGCAGCGCGAAGCCGGCCAGCAGCCAGAAGATCATCGGCCAGCGGCTGAAGGTCACGACCCAGCCACCGACGATCGGAGCGATCGCCGGCGCGAGCCCGAAGATCATCGAGACGGTGGACATCAGCTTCTGCGCTTCGACGCCGTCGAAGCAGTCGCGGATGATCGCGCGGCCGACGATGAGTCCGGCGCCGGCCGACATGCCCTGGAGTGCGCGGAACGCGAGCAGCGCCTCGATCGAACCGGCGAGCGCGCAACCGATCGACGCCAGCGCGAACACGAACACGCCGGCCAGGATCACGCGGCGCCGACCGAGGGCGTCCGAGAACGGGCCGTGGAACAGCGACATCAACGCATAGGCGAGCAGGTAGGCGCTGATCGTCTGCTGCATCGCGACCGGGTCCGCGCGCAGCTCGGCACCGATCGCCGGGAAGGCCGGGAAGATGGTGTCGATCGAGAACGGCCCGAACATCGCGAGCGCGGCGAGCAGCGGCGCGAGCGTTCGGCGGCGGGGGTGCAGGACGGCGTTCATCAGGGGTGGCCCGGGGCGGCCCGGCATGCTACACCACGATCTGCATCCGGCGCGGACGTGGATCGGCATTGCCTGGAGGGGTCGCGCTTCGCACAATGCGCGCGGCGAAGCCGCTCCCGGTGCCCCATGCGCAAGGCACGTTCGCGAACCCGCGTCGAGGAACTGCTCGCGCTCGCCGGCGTGCGCGTCGACGGCAACGCGCCACACGACATCCGGGTGCACGACGATCGGCTGCCTGCACGCATCCTCGCGCACGGATCGCTCGGTCTCGGCGAGGCCTACATGGAGGGCTGGTGGGACAGCGACGCGCTCGACGATTTCCTTTACAGGCTCATCGACGCGCGCCTCGACGAGCGCGTCGGCGGCATCGAGGATGCCTGGCTGTTCCTCAAGTCGCGCCTCGTCAACCTGCAGCATGGTCGTCGCGCCTACGAGATCGGCGAACGCCACTACGACCTCGGCAACGATCTGTTCCGCGCGATGCTCGGTGCGCGCCTCGTCTACAGCTGCGCGTACTGGGACCAGGCGCGCGACCTCGACGCCGCGCAGGAGGCCAAGCTCGGCCTCGTGTTCCGCAAGCTCGACCTGCAACCGGGCATGCGCGTGCTCGACATCGGATGCGGCTGGGGCGAGGCGCTCAAGCTCGCCGCGCAGCGCCACGGCATCGAGGGCGTCGGTGTCACCGTGTCGCACGAACAGGCCGCCTACGCACGCGAACTGTGCGCCGGACTGCCGGTCGAGATCCGCGTGCAGGACTACCGCGAGGTGGACGGTCGCTTCGACCGCGTGTTCTCGATCGGCATGTTCGAACACGTCGGCCTCAAGAACTACCGCACCTATTTCGAGCTCGCACGCCGCGTGACGGCCGGCGACGGTCTGTTCCTGCTGCACTCGATCGGCTCGAACGTGTCGTCGAACCACACCGACCCGTGGATCGCGAAGTACATCTTCCCGAACTCGATGGTGCCTTCGGCCGAGCAGATCGCGCAGTCGGCCGAAGGCTTGTTCGTGGTCGAGGACTGGCACAACTTCGGCGCCGACTACGACCGCACGCTGATCGCGTGGCGCGACAACTTCGACGCGGCCTGGCCGCGCCTCGAATCCGCCTATGGCGAGCGCTTCCGGCGCATGTGGCGCTTCTACCTCTCGGCCTCCGCCGCGGTGTTCCGCGCGCGGCGCGACCACGTCTGGCAACTGGTGCTGTCGCCCGGCGGCGTACCGGGCGGCTATCGCGCGCCACGCTGAGTGGAAGGGGCTTCGGCCCCGAGCGTTCGCACGATCGATCGGGACTGAAGTCCCTCCCACAACGCCGGGCGGCTCGCGCCTCCGGCAATCGTGCCGATCGCGCCCCGGGAGTGGCCCCGGTCACGACCGTCAAGTCGCACGCGCGCCGTTCGTTCCGCTTTGCCACGGGTCCGTGGTCGGGGCAGCGCCGCTTCTGCAGAGGGACGTTGCGCCCCCGGCATGCCTACCTCGCCCCCGGGCATTGCGGCACAATCGGCGGCTGCGCCGGATTCGCGGCGCCACGATTCCGGACGACGCGATGAGCCTGCAAGCCAGCCACGAACAGATTCCACTCAAGGACTACGCGGAGCGCGCGTACCTCGACTACTCGATGTACGTCGTGCTCGACCGCGCGCTGCCGTTCGTCGGCGACGGCCTGAAGCCGGTGCAGCGGCGCATCGTGTACGCGATGAGCGAGCTCGGCCTCGATGCGACGTCCAAGCCGAAGAAGTCCGCGCGCACCGTCGGCGACGTGATCGGCAAGTTCCATCCGCACGGCGACAGCGCCTGCTACGAGGCGATGGTGCTGATGGCCCAGCCGTTCTCGTACCGGTACCCGCTCGTCGACGGCCAGGGCAACTTCGGCTCGCAGGAAGACCCGAAGTCGTTCGCCGCGATGCGCTATACCGAATCGCGCCTGACGCCGATGGCGGAACTGCTGCTGGCCGAACTCGGCCAGGGCACTGTCGACTGGGTGCCGAACTTCGACGGCACGCTGCAGGAGCCGTCATGGCTGCCCGCACGCGTGCCGCACGTGCTGCTCAACGGGTCCACCGGCATCGCGGTCGGCATGGCCACCGACATCCCGCCGCACAACCTGCGTGAAGTCGCGAGCGCCTGCATCCGGCTGCTCGATGAACCGTCCACGAGCATCGCCGAGCTCTGCGAGCACGTGAAGGGGCCGGACTTTCCGACAGCCGCGGAGATCATCACGCCGGCCGCCGAGCTCACCGCGATGTACGCGACCGGAAACGGCTCGGTGCGCTGCCGCGCGGTCTGGCGCCGCGAGGATGGCAACGTCGTCGTGACCGCCCTCCCCTACCAGGTCTCCCCGTCGAAGATCGTCGAGCAGATCGCGAACCAGATGCGCGCGAAGAAGCTGCCGATGATCGAGGACATCCGCGACGAATCGGACCACGAGAACCCGATCCGCATCGTGCTGATCCCGCGCTCGAACCGCATCGACCTCGACGAGATGATGCAGCACCTCAACGCGACCACCGACCTCGAGAAGAGCTACCGCATCAACCTCAACCTGATCGGGCTGGACGGCAAGCCGCAGGTCAAGAACCTGCGCCAGATCCTGTCCGAATGGCTGCGCTTCCGGCAGGCCACGGTGACGCGTCGCCTCGAGTTTCGCCTCGGCAAGGTCGAGCGACGCCTGCACCTGCTCGAGGGCCTGCGCATCGCGTTCCTGAACCTCGACGAGGTCATTCGGATCGTGCGCAGCGAGGACGAGCCGCGGCCGGTGTTGATCGCGCGCTTCGGTCTTAGCGACGAACAGGCCGACTATATCCTCGAAACGCGCCTGCGCCAGCTCGCGCGGCTCGAGGAGATGAAGATCAATGCCGAGCGCGACCAGCTCGAGGAAGAGCGCGCGCGCATCAATGTCGTGCTGAAATCGCCGGCCAAGCTCAAGACGCTGATCAAGGACGAGCTGCGCGAAGACGCCAGGCGCCACGGCGACGAGCGCCGCTCGCCGCTGGTCGAGCGTGCCGTCTCGCAGGCGCTCGACGAAACCGCGCTGGTCGCGAGCGAACCCGTCACCGTGGTGCTGTCGACCAAGGGCTGGGCTCGCGCGGCGAAGGGGCATGACGTCGATGCGGCCGAACTCGGCTACCGCGAGGGCGACACCTACCTCGCGAGCGCGAAGGGACGCACGACACAGCAGGCCGCGTTCATCGACTCGACCGGGCGCAGCTACTCGACGCCCGCTCACACGCTGCCGTCCGCGCGCGGCAACGGCGAACCGCTGACCGGGCGCTTCACGCTGCCCGCGGGTGCACGCTTCGATGCGGTCGCGATCGCGGACCCGTCGACGAAACTCGTGCTCGCATCCGATTACGGCTACGGCTTCGTCACGAAGTTCGAAACCCTGCTCGCGAACAAGAAGGCCGGCAAGCAGGTGCTCAACATCGACGAGGACGCGCGCGTGCTCGCGCCGGCACCGGTCGCCGACAGCGCGCGCGACCGCATCGTCGTCGTCACCAACGCAGGGCATCTCCTGATGTTCTCGGTCGCGGAACTGCCCGAGCTCGACAAGGGCGGCAAGGGCAACAAGCTGATCGAGATCCCCAAGGCCAAGCTCTCCTCGGGCGAGCGTGTCGCCGGCGTCGCGGTGGTCGGCGAAGGCAAGGGCGAAGTCACCCTCTACGCGGGCCAGCGCAAGCTCACGCTGAAGTGGGCCGACCTGGTCGAATACGGCGGCAACCGCGCGACGCGCGGCAGCCTGTTGCCACGCGGGTTGCAGCGCGTCGAGCGGATCGAGGCCGGGACCTGACGGGCCCGCGGCTGCGCACAGCCACGGTGCGGAGTCAGCCGGTGCACGTCTCGCGCAACGACAACGTGAGCGCGATCGCCGCCCGGTCGAACGCCGCGACCGCCCTCGTCGTGTACCGACAACGGCATCGATCGGGTCATCCGCGATCTCGACGAGTTCGAACTGGGGAGCGAACAAGCAGGCCTTGCCTGCCAGCTGATCGCGCCTTGGGCGTTCTGGCCAACAACCTGTACGGCACCCTACTCGCCCGGCCGGCGGAAGGCTCGTGTTCGGTCGGTGCAGAGCAGGCTGGCCGTGGTCATTCATAGGAGGTGACGGTCATGGGCGGAAACGTCTGTCGCAGGTTTGAAGTTCGCGGCTTGGCGCTGTTGCTGCTGGCGGGTTCCGGGAGCGCGATCGCAGCAAGCATCGTCACCGCCCCGCAAGGTGGTGTTGCCCGCTGGGCCGGCCTCGCCGCAAAGGAGTGCGGCATCCACGGCAAGCGCTATGCCGCAGTCGATGCGGTCTGCTACTACCCGGTCGACATCCGCACCAAGCCCGGCACGCATGAGATCGCGCTGTGGGACCAGGACGGGCGACAGCATCTCGGCACGCTGCGTGTCCAGGACGCACGGTTTCCTGAAGTCGAGATGGAATTGCCCGAATCTTTGCAGCGCTACCTGGCGCTCACCGACGAGGACAAGGCGCGCGCTGCCGACGAGCGCAAGAAGATTTCTGCGGTGCTCGACGGCAGCGACGGCCCGCCGCAGTTTTCCTTGCCGTTGGCGCAGCCGGCCGCGAATCTCCCGGCCAGCGAGGACGACTTCGGCAGCACGCGCGTGTTCGATTCGCAGCATTCCAGCCTGCACAGTGGTCGCGATTACCCGGTCGGAGCCGGCAACGCGGTCAAGGCGGTCGCGGACGGCACCGTCTCGCTGACCGGCGACCATTTCTTCGCGGGCAAGTCGGTCTATGTCGACCACGGCGGCGGCCTCGTCAGCATGAACTTCCACCTCGACGAGATCACGGTGGCCGATGGAGATACCGTCAAGCGCGGACAGACGCTCGGCAAGATCGGCAGCACCGGCCGCGCTACCGGGCCCCACCTCCACCTCGGACTGCGCTGGCTCGGCCAGCGCATCGACCCCGCCCTGCTCCTCGCGAACCCGACCGCGCTGCCGTCGGTCGCCGACAGCAGCGAGGAAGCGCAGCGCAAGATCGAAAAAGCCGAACGGAAGGAACCCGACGAAGACGACACGGCGCTCGACGAAAGCTGAGGACCGGCGTGCAGCAGTGCGCACGATCGCGAACGCTTGCGTCACGCGGGAGGGGGCAGGCTTCGAAGCGTTCACCACGGAGCACACAGAGAAAGGCGTTGGCGTGCTTGCAGACACAGGGCGTGCACTGCCCTGCCTGATGTCCGGTGCATCGCCGGCCGGGCCCGACGCAAACTGGCGCGGATTCGTCCTTTGCCTCGCTTCAGTTCCGCTCGGTTCCTCCGTGTGCTCGGTGTCCTCCGTGTTTCAATCTTTGCTTGATTGACCCAGGCGAGCCCTCTGCGCCTTCCGTCTTCCGGCTCCAGCAAAAAAAAGGCCTCCCCGAAGGGAGGCCTTGAAGGTGTCGCAGTTGCGGGTGATTACGGGATCGTGATCGCGTTGCCCGCGCTGTTGTAGGCGTACTCCAGCACCTGCGCCGGGTAGCCGTCCGGGGACGACGTGGTCAGGTGGATGTAGCCGTAGTTGAACACGCCGGT